>NZ_QQAU01000031.1:0-1174 GCF_003350445.1 Lentzea flaviverrucosa | reverse complement strand
TGGGAGGCTGTTGTCATGGCCTCCCAGTTGAAGCGGCCGGTCACGTTGTCGGCGCGGGATCGTGAAGAATTGCTCCGGCTGACCACCACGGGCGTGCACTCGGCGTCGTCGATCCGGCGGGCGCGGGTGCTGCTCGCGCTGGACACCTCGGTGGGCGAGCCTGACCCGAAGGAAGTGATCGCGGACCGGCTTGAGGTCTCGGGCGAGATGCTGCGGCTGGTCGCCAGGCGGTTCGCCGAGACCGGTGGCGATGTCCTTGCCACGATCGGGCGTAAGAAGCGTGACCTTCCGCCGGTGCCATCGCCGGTGACCGGGGAGGTCGAGGCGCGGCTGATCGCGCTGGCGTGCTCGCAGCCACCGGCCGGGTATGCCCGGTGGTCGTTGCGGTTGCTGGAGAAACACGTCGAGCTCACCGAGGACATCCCGAATCTGGACCACTCGACCATCGGCCGGGTTTTGAAAAAACGGAACTGCGTCCTCATCTGAGGAAGTGCTGGAACATCCCGCCGCGGGCGAACGCGGAGTTCGCCGCCCGCATGGAGGACGTCCTATCCGTCTACGCCCGGCCGTATGACCCCGCCCGTCCCGTGGTCTGCATGGACGAGAAACCCTTCCAGTTCCTCGGCGAGGTCCGCGACCCGCTGCCGGCCCGACCGGGCCGCGACGCCCGCCAGGACAGCGAATACGTCCGGTGCGGCACCTGCTCGATCTTCGTGTGGACAGAACCGTTGCGCGGGTGGCGCCGGGTGCACGCCCTGGCCCAGCGCACCAAAATCGACTGGGCCAGGCAGGTCAAAGAACTGCTGACCGTCGACTATCCCGACGCCCAGACCGTGGTGCTGGTCATGGACAACCTCAACACCCACGGCATCGCCTCGCTCTACGAGGCCTTCGCACCCGGCGAGGCCTTCGCCCTGGCCCAGCGCCTGGAGATCCACCACACCCCCAAACACGGCTCCTGGCTCAACATCGCCGAGATCGAGTTATCCGCACTGTCACGGCAATGCCTCGACCGCCGCATCAGCGACCTCGACACCCTCAACACCGAACTCACCGCCTGGCAACACACCACCAACACCAACCAGCGCGGGATCGACTGGCAGTTCACCACCGACGACGCCCGCACCCGACTCCGCCACCTCTACCCCAAAGATTAGAAGCGACGGTCTACTAG
>NZ_QQAU01000030.1:0-1352 GCF_003350445.1 Lentzea flaviverrucosa | reverse complement strand
CCCGGCCAGGAGCAGGCGTTGCGGTCGCATTGCGGTGGTCAGCGGCGCGCGTTCAACTGGGGCCTGGCGCGGATCAAGGCGAACCTGGAGCAGCGGGCCGCCGAGAAGACTTACGGCGTGGCTGAGGACGAGTTGACGCCGCCGGTGTCGTGGTCGGCCTACGGCATGCGCAAGGACTGGAACCAGGCCAAGGACACGGTCGCGCCGTGGTGGGCTGAGAACTCGAAGGAAGCCTATTCGTCCGGCCTGGCCAACCTCGCGACCGCGCTGGGTAACTGGGCGGACTCCAAGCGAGGTGAGAGGAAGGGCCACAGGTTCGGGTTCCCCAGGTTCAAGGGCAAGCGGTCCGGCCTGTCCTGCCGGTTCACCACCGGCGCGTTCGGACTCGCCGACGACCGCCGGCACGTGAAGCTGCCCCGCGTCGGGACGGTCCGCGCCCATGAGTCGACCCGCAAGCTGGCCCGGCACGTCGAGCGCGGCACCGCCCGCATCCGTTCCGCGACCGTGTCCTTGCGGGCGGGGCGGTGGTTCGTGTCGTTCTCGGTGGACATCACCCGCTCCGACCCCGCGCCCGCGCGGCCGGAGAGTGTGGTGGGTGTCGACCTGGGTGTGAGGTCGCTGGCGGTGCTGTCGACCAGCGAGACCGTGCCGAACCCGCGGCACCTGGAGATCGCGCTGCGGGAGCTGAGGCGCCTGCAACGCCAGGCCGCGCGCCGGATCGGCCCAGACCGCCGTACCCGCCGCGTTCCGTCGAACCGGTGGCGCGGGACCCAGGCTCGCATCACCCGCCTGCACGCCGCCGTCGCGAACGCCCGCCGGGACGGGCTGCACAAGCTCACCACCCGCCTGGCGCGCACCCATGGCGCGGTGGTGATCGAGGATCTCAACGTGGCAGGCATGACGCGCAACCGGCGGCTGGCCCGGCATGTCGCCGGTGCCGGTATGGCCGAGCTGCGCCGTCAGATCGAGTACAAAGCCCGGTGGGCCGGCGTGCACGTGCACGTCGCCGATCGCTGGTATCCCAGTTCCAAGACGTGTTCGGTCTGTGGTGCGGTGAAAGCCAAGCTGTGCCTGTCCGAACGCGTCTACCGCTGTGAGGTGTGTGGTCTGGTCCTGGACCGGGACCTCAACGCCGCGCGTAACCTCGCCGCGCTCGTGCGCCGCGAGACGTCCTCCCCGAGTTGCGGGGCGACGCGAAACGAGCCCGATGGAAACCCACGTAAGACCCGCACAATGCGGGCACCGGGTACTGCCACGGGAAGACCCGCCCCGGCGGGCCAACGCCGACGCCGCAAGGCGCCGGCTGCCTGAACACAGTGGACTCACATTCACTCACACCTCAGGTAACGGTA
>NZ_QQAU01000029.1:0-1554 GCF_003350445.1 Lentzea flaviverrucosa | reverse complement strand
CGCACGACGGCCATGGTGTTCGCCACGCCAGGGGTGTTCTTCGGCGCCTGCGCCTCGACCGCCTTCTTCGCGTGCTCGGTGATCTTCGGGTCCAAGGTGGTCTCCAGCCGGTACCCGCCGATCTTCAGCTCCTCCAGGTTGAAGCCTGACTCGGTCAGGTACTCCACCAGGAACGAGCAGAAGAACCCGTACGACGGCCCTGCGCCGACGCACCCGGTCTGCAGCGTGCGGACGGGCTCGCTCAGCCCGAGCGGCGCGTCCTTGTGCGCTTCGGCTTCCTCTTTGGACAGTTTCCCGTCGATCACCATCGCGTCGATCACGAGGTTCCTGCGTTCCACCGCCTTGTCGGGCCGTGCCTCCGGGTCCAGCGCGGTCGGGCTGTTCACCATGCCCGCGAGCATCGCGGCCTGAGGAACGGTCAGCTTGTCCGGTGTGGTGTCGAAGTAGGCCTGCGAGGCGGCGGCGACACCGAAGATCGTCGAACCGAACGGCACGAGGTCGAGGTACCGCGCGAGGATCTCGTCCTTGCTCAACGCGACCTCCAGACCCACCGCGATGCGCGCCTCCCGGAGCTTGCGGGTGATGCTTTGCTCCTGGGCCGCGCGCTGGGCGTTCTTGTCCGTGCGCGCCAGCACGTGCACGAGGTAGTTCTTCACGTACTGCTGGGTCAGCGTGGACGCTCCCTGCTCCACCGACCCGCTCGCGTTGTTGCGGGCCGCGGCGCGCAGTGTCGCGAACCAGTCGACGCCGTTGTGGTCGTAGAAGCGGCGGTCCTCGATCGCGAACAACGCGTCCTTCATGTGCGGGGAGATCTTGTCCGGTGGTGTGCGCACCCGGTACTGGTCGTACAGGTACGCGATCGCCGTCCCGTCCTTGTCCGTCACCGTCGTCATCAACGGCGGGTCGGTGTTCAGCATCTGGGCCAATGTGGACTTCACCTGGTCGCTGAGCGTGTTGGACAACGCTCCCAGCGTCGCGGTGGCGGGGAAGAGGAGCCCGGCGACCAGCGCGCCGGCGAGAAGGCAGAGCCCGGCGAGTTTGCCGACACAGCGCGCGATCGACTTGCGTTCCACGGTCAGACTCCCCTCACTGAATGCGGCTTTCGACGGTTACCCGGCGAATCGCTCATCAGGCGCCCACATCGAATGAACCCGAGGCCGGGAATCCGTCACCCAGCGTGCGGAAAGGGGCTTTCACTCACTCTCTCGTGCCAACAAAGGCATGTCCGGTTTTTCCGTTCCCGGCACGGGTAGCTGGCCATCAGGAACATTCACGCACGGGGAGGAAACCAATGCCTTCGCAAAAAAGTGCTGGCTCTCTTGTCGTTCGCACCGCTGCGATCGCGTTGGTCGCGAGCATGCTCAGTCCCGCGCAAGTCCACGCGTCCGAGGGCTCGGAAGACCACTCGGCCGGCTCGCAGATCGCCAAACACGAAGGCACCGGCGAGATGCTGATGACACCACCGGACCTCGGCGCCGGCAACGTGGGCAGGGTGGACGGCATCGACGTCAGCAGCCACCAGGGCAACGTCGACTGGGGACACTGGTGGCGTTC
>NZ_QQAU01000028.1:0-1667 GCF_003350445.1 Lentzea flaviverrucosa | reverse complement strand
CTTCATCGAGGCTGTGGGTCCGGCGTTCTGGGAGCGGAAGTCATGAGTGCCATCACCACGCCGACGAAGCCGGCCAACGCCGCCGCGCGCGTCGCAGGGGCGGCGGCCAACGCTGCCGACGAGCGGTTCCACCCGGCCTCCGGTCTGCGCAAGCAGATCAACAAGGTCTTCCCGACGCACTGGTCGTTCCTGCTCGGTGAGATCGCGCTGTACAGCTTCATCGTGCTGCTGCTGTCGGGTACGTACCTGGCGTTGTTCTTCGACCCGTCGATGACCGAGGTCACCTACAACGGTGCGTTCGAGAATCTGCGCGGTATCGAGATGTCGCGGGCGTTCGCGTCCACGCTCGACATCTCGTTCGAGACGCGCGGTGGCCTGTTCGTGCGTCAGGTGCACCACTGGGCGGCGCTGCTGTTCATGGCCGCGATCGTCGTGCACATGTTCCGGATCTTCTTCACCGGTGCGTTCCGCAAGCCGCGTGAGATCAACTGGGTCATCGGCATCGTGTTGTTCATGCTCGGCGCGATCGAGGGCTTCCTGGGCTACTCGCTGCCCGACGACCTGCTCTCGGGCACGGGTCTGCGGGTGATGGCGGCGCTGCTGATCTCGTTCCCGGTGATCGGTACGTGGCTGAACTGGCTGATGTTCGGCGGGGAGTTCCCCGGCACGGACATCATCCCGATGCTCTACACCGCGCACATCCTGATCATCCCGGCGATCATCCTGGGTCTGATCGCGGCGCATCTGGCGCTGGTCTGGTATCAGAAGCACACGCAGTTCCCGGGGGTGGGCCGCAAGGAGACCAACGTCGTCGGCGTGCGCATCATGCCGGTGTTCGCGGCCAAGGGCGGTGGTTTCTTCGCCATCGTCGTCGGTGTCATCGCGATCATGGGCGGCGTCTTCCAGATCAACCCGATCTGGAACTTCGGCCCGTACAACCCCGCGCAGATCTCCGCCGGCTCACAGCCGGACTGGTACATGGGCTGGACCGACGGCCTGGTCCGCATCTGGCCCGCGTGGGAGTTCTACCTGGGCAACTACACGATCCCGGCGCCGTTCCTGCCGTTCATCCTGGGTCTGCCGCTGCTGACCGGCATCGCGGCGATGTACCCGTGGATCGAGCGCAAGATGACCAAGGACTACGCGCACCACAACCTGTTGCAGCGCCCGCGTGACGTGCCTGTGCGCACGGCGCTGGGCTGGATGGCGATCACGTACTTCATGGTCCTGCTGCTCATGGGTGGCAACGACATCTTCGCCTACCAGTTCGACATCTCGTTGAACCTGACGACGTGGATGGGCCGCATCGGCATGCTGGTGCTGCCTCCGCTGGCGTACTTCATCGCGTACCGGATCTGCATCGGCCTGCAGCGCGGCGACCGCGAGGTGCTCGAGCACGGTGTCGAGACCGGCATCATCAAGCGCCTGCCGCATGGCGAGTTCATCGAGGTCCACCAGCCGCTGGGCCCGGTGGACGAGCACGGTCACCCGATCCCGCTCGCCTATCAGGGCGCGTCGGTGCCGAAGAAGATGAACAAGCTCGGCTCGGCCGGTCACCCGGTCGTCGGCAGCACGTGGTCGCCGGACCCGGTCGAGGAGACCGTGGCCCTGCAGAACGCGCGCAAGCACGCCCACGCCTCGGAGGGTCTCAGCTCCCAGGACGAGGC
>NZ_QQAU01000027.1:1912-5073 GCF_003350445.1 Lentzea flaviverrucosa | reverse complement strand
GTTCTTCCAGAACCGCACAGTGGATGCGTAGCGTCTTTGTAACAAGTCCTCGGCCTATTAGTACCAGTCAGCTCCAACCGTTACCGGTCTTCCACCTCTGGCCTATCAACCCAGTGGTCTAGCTGGGGGCCTTAACTCACGAAGAGTGGGATACCTCATCTTGGAACGAGCTTCCCGCTTAGATGCCTTCAGCGGTTATCCCTTCCGAACGTAGCCAACCAGCAATGCTCTTGGCAGAACAACTGGCACACCAGCGGTCCGTCCGTCCCGGTCCTCTCGTACTAGGGACAGCCTTCCTCAAGTATCCTACGCGCGCGGCGGATAGGGACCGAACTGTCTCACGACGTTCTAAACCCAGCTCGCGTACCGCTTTAATGGGCGAACAGCCCAACCCTTGGGACCTACTCCAGCCCCAGGATGCGACGAGCCGACATCGAGGTGCCAAACCATCCCGTCGATATGGACTCTTGGGGAAGATCAGCCTGTTATCCCCGGGGTACCTTTTATCCGTTGAGCGACCACGCTTCCACAAGCCATGGCCGGATCACTAGTTCCGACTTTCGTCCCTGCTCGACCCGTCAGTCTCACAGTCAAGCTCCCTTGTGCACTTGCACTCAACACCTGATTGCCAACCAGGCTGAGGGAACCTTTGAGCGCCTCCGTTACTCTTTGGGAGGCAACCGCCCCAGTTAAACTACCCACCAGGCACTGTCCCTGATCCGGATCACGGACCGAGGTTAGACATCCAATACGACCAGAGTGGTATTTCAACGATGACTCCACAACCACTGGCGTGGCCGCTTCACAGTCTCCCACCTATCCTACACAAGCCGAATCGAACACCAATACCAAGCTATAGTAAAGGTCCCGGGGTCTTTCCGTCCTGCCGCGCGTAACGAGCATCTTTACTCGTAATGCAATTTCGCCGGGCCTGCGGTTGAGACAGTCGAGAAGTCGTTACGCCATTCGTGCAGGTCGGAACTTACCCGACAAGGAATTTCGCTACCTTAGGATGGTTATAGTTACCACCGCCGTTTACTGGCGCTTAAGTTCTCAGCTTCGCCCTTACGGACTAACCGGTCCCCTTAACGTTCCAGCACCGGGCAGGCGTCAGTCCATATACATCGTCTTGCGACTTCGCATGGACCTGTGTTTTTAGTAAACAGTCGCTTCTCGCTGGTCTCTGCGGCCGTCTCGCCCTAGCCTGCAAGAGGCTTCAAGCGCTACGGCCCCCCTTCTCCCGAAGTTACGGGGGCATTTTGCCGAGTTCCTTAACCACAGTTCGCCCGATCGCCTTGGTATTCTCTACCTGACCACCTGTGTCGGTTTGGGGTACGGGCCGCGTGAAAGCTCGCTAGAGGCTTTTCTCGGCAGCATGGGATCACTCTACTTCGCCTCAATCGGCTACGCATCACGTCTCAGGATATGTGCCTGGCGGATTTGCCTACCAGACTCCCTACACGCTTGCACCAGTACTACCACTCACTGGCGGAGCTACCCTCCTGCGTCACCCCATCGCTTGACTACTACAAGTTCAGGTCCCGCGCTCCACAATCCACCTAGCCCCGAAGGGTTTCGGCAGGTGCTTTGGGCGGTTAGTATCACAAGGTTCATCATGGGCGCGTTCACACGGGTACGGGAATATCAACCCGTTGTCCATCGACTACGCCTGTCGGCCTCGCCTTAGGTCCCGACTTACCCTGGGCGGATTAGCCTGGCCCAGGAACCCTTGGTCATCCGGCGGACGAGTTTCTCACTCGTCTTTCGCTACTCATGCCTGCATTCTCACTCGCATAGCGTCCACGGCTGGATTACTCCGCCGCTTCAACCGCTACACGACGCTCCCCTACCCATCCCGAGTAAACTCGAAATGACACAGCTTCGGTGGTGTGCTTAAGCCCCGCTACATTGTCGGCGCAGGACCACTTGACCAGTGAGCTATTACGCACTCTTTAAAGGGTGGCTGCTTCTAAGCCAACCTCCTGGCTGTCTGTGCGACCCCACATCCTTTCCCACTTAGCACACACTTAGGGACCTTAGCTGGCGTTCTGGGCTGTTTCCCTCTCGACTACGAAGCTTATCCCCCGCAGTCTCACTGCCGCGCTCTCACACCACGGTATTCGGAGTTTGGTTGATTTCGGTAAGCTTGTAGGCCCCCTAGACCATCCAGTGCTCTACCCCCGTGGTGAAACACACGACGCTGCACCTAAATGCATTTCGGGGAGAACCAGCTATCACGGTGTTTGATTGGCCTTTCACCCCTAACCACAGCTCATCCCCCAGGTTTTCAACCCTGGTGGGTTCGGGCCTCCACGCGGTCTTACCCGCGCTTCACCCTGGCCATGGCTAGATCACACCGCTTCGGGTCTAGACCACGCGACTCAAGCGCCCTATTCAGACTCGCTTTCGCTACGGCTACCCCACACGGGTTAACCTCGCCACGTAGCACTAACTCGCAGGCTCATTCTTCAAAAGGCACGCCGTCACCCCTAAAGGCTCCGACGGATTGTAGGCACACGGTTTCAGGTACTATTTCACTCCCCTCCCGGGGTACTTTTCATCTTTCCCTCACGGTACTTGTCCGCTATCGGTCACCAGGGAGTATTTAGGCTTAGCGGGTGGTCCCGCCAGATTCACAGCGAATTTCACGAGTACGCTGCTACTTGGGAACACTCTCACGAGATGCCAGGTTTTCGAGTACGGGAGTTTCACCCTCTACGCTCACGCTTTCCAGACGCATTCCTCTAACCACAGCATTTTCTGACTCGTTGCCAGTCCGGCAGAACTGACCAAAAGGTCCCACGACCCCGTACACGCAACCCCTGCCGGGTATCACACGAATACGGTTTAGCCTCATCCGCTTTCGCTCGCCACTACTCACGGAATCACGGTTGTTTTCTCTTCCTGCGGGTACTGAGATGTTTCACTTCCCCGCGTTCCCTCCACATACCCTATGTGTTCAGGTATGGGTGAACCCACATGACTGGGTCCGGGTTTCCCCATTCGGAAATTCTAGGATCTCAGCTCGGTTGACAGCTCCCCTAGACTTTTCGCAGTCTCCTACGTCCTTCATCGGCTCCTGGTGCCAAGACATCCACCGTATGCCCTTACTAACTTGCTACAAAGATGCTCGCATCCACTGTGCAGTTCTCAAAGAACAA
>NZ_QQAU01000026.1:0-14788 GCF_003350445.1 Lentzea flaviverrucosa | reverse complement strand
GCCTTGAAAGCGGGAGACGGGCAACCGTCCGGGGGTTCAAATCCCTCCGCTTCCGCAGTTCAGAAGGGGTGTGACCGGCCGTTGAGGCTGGTCACACCCCCTCTGGTGTAGCAACGGGTGTAGCAACGCACATAGTCGAGCTGCGCCCTACGCGTCGACCTGGATCGCCTTTGCGTCTTGCAGCAGCTTCAGCAGAGCTCTGGAGTCGACCGGCTCAGGAAGGCCGAATCGAATGATGTAGCGGCCGACCGATGCTGCAAGTGAGTCCACGGAACGCGGAGTTTGGAACCTTTTTACTTCAACCGATCGCACCTTGCGCAGAAGCTCCTCCGCTCCGTAGGAGGTCAAAGCAAGCTCGGAATCAAAAGTTTGCACCAGAGTCTTAATAACATGACAAGCGAAGTATGCGTGCTTCAATTCCAGCTTCGGCTTCACCCCTTCTTGCACAACAGGAAAATGCGGCCCCCTATTGCGCGCATAAGTCAAGCCAACGCTATCTTGATCAAGCTGATTAAAGCGATTGATAAGACTAGGATCAGGAAGCTCGCTGCGATGCATGAATCCGTTACGAAGCTCCTTGAAGGCGCGGTAGGCGACCAGCACCTTGCGAAGCTCTGATCCCGCATGAAGCCGACTGGAACGCACTTTGCTCGAAAATGCCTTGAACATCAAGTCGGATCGGTTCTTGTCAAGAGAATCGTGAATCTGCGAAACACCATAGCTATAGTCGGGATCGGATGTAGCCGAGTTCCCCATGCACAGCGATCCGAGGCTTGTCAGGCTGCTTCGACCACTCGCTTTTCGCGTGGTCAAGCAGTCTATCCCTTCTGCCCACCTTTCATATAGGGCGATGACGTTGATAATCCCCATGCGGGCGATCGCCTGCTCTTGCGTCGACCACTCTTCTGCCCTGAAATATCCGAAATCGAACTTTCCAACATTAGGAGCACTAAGGAAGTAGCCCGCTAGCGCATCGTCTCCAGCATTTGGATGCGCGGCCACGTATCCATGCACTTGCCATCGCATCGTCCAGATCGCTGAGGTGCTTGCACCAATGAAATCAAACAAAGATTTATATTCGCGCTCGAATGCGGAGGTCGACTCAAAAAGCCTGGTCACGTTACCCCTCGGTAGTGGTCTGCATGCTTCCTAGTGGAGTGAGGTCGCAAGTTTTCGAAGTGCTTCACGCTTGTCTTCCAGAGATACCGAAGCGTAGATCGTCATCGTTACATCGATGTTCGAGTGGCCGACGATGTCCCGGACGATGTGCGGCGGTACGCCGAGCCTGAGCAGCAGCGTCACGCACGAATGCCGGATGTCGTGAAAGCGCACCTCATCGAGGCCGGCACGCTTCCGGATCGGGTACCAGCTCGATCGGAGATAGGTCGGATCGATAGGCCCGCCGAGGATGGTCGTGAAGATCAGCCCCGACTCTTCCCACCGGTCCCCCGCAGCCTCCGCTTCGTCGTCCTGGAGGTCCCAGTGATCGACCAGCGCCCAGGCGACGAGCAGCGGCAGCGGCATGACTCGCTCTGACCGATCCGTTTTCGGCGGCACGAACACGAGCTTCGTACCGACCCGCTGAAGCGTCTGGCGGATCTGCAACGTCGGTGCGTACTGCTCCGCGCAGTCTTCACAGAAGTCGTCCGTGTGCTCAGCGCAGGGCTCGTCCCACCCGTCCCAATCGATGTCCTTCCACCTCAGGCCGAGCAGTTCGCCGCGCCGCATTCCGAGGTAGAGCGCCAGGACGTACAGCGCCTTCAGCCGATCGTTTTCCGCCGCCTTGAGTAGCGCCTTTGCTTGATCGGCGTCCAGGCCTCGGTTCACGTCATACCGAGGCGACCTGACCTGAACGAGCCTGGCGACGTTGCGCGGCACAACCTCCTCCCGCATTGCGTGCGCCAGCGCATTCCGCAGAACAGCGTGGATCTGCTGAACGGTCCGGTCGGAAAGAACCGTCTTGCAACACTCCCCCTTGGCGCAGCATCGCCGAGCATCCTTCGGCCGGTTGGCATCGATCTTCTCCGCGCAGCACCGGCAGTCGTTCCGAAGCCGCGTGATGAACGTCCGGACGTCCTGCGCCGACAACCGATGGAGCTTCTTCGCCCCGAGGTTGGGCACCAGGTGCCGCCGCACGACCACGCCGTATCCCTCAACCGTCCGAGGCCTCTTCGTCGCGGCCACAGTGGACAGCCAGTACTTGAGATAGCTCTCCAGCGTCCACGTCTCCGCAGCTACCGGGATGCCGGCATCGGAGTCCGCGATCTTCTTCCTGAGCTTCTTCCAGGCCTCCGACTCCGTGGTTGCCGAAACAGTGACGCGCTTGCGATGCCCAGTTGTGGTGAGCACGTAGGCCGCGCCGATCCACATCCCGTCTTTGCGCTGGTAGACCGAGCCTTCACCGTTGGATCGCTTGCCCCCGGCCATCACGCAGCCTCCGCAATCAGCCGAGACAGGTACGCCTGCACCGACGAGGCCGGAACCCGACGACTCCCGCCGATCTTGACGGACACCAGCTCACCGGCCCTGATCAAGTCGAACACCTTCGTCCGCCCCACCCGAAGGGCCCGAGCGACTTCCTCAACGCGATATGCGATGTCGTTCATGTCTTCCCCCTTGGTTGATCAGGCCGCAGTTGCCGAAAGATCTGGAGGCCCAGCCGCGAGGAGTGCGCGGTCGTACTCGGCCTTCCACGTCACGCGTTGAGCGATCGCATGCATGAGCAGATGCGCCCGTGGCGGCACGTTCGGATCACCAGGCCGAACCTTGTGCCAGACGAGCCGAGCCGGGTCCTTTTCCGGCTTCTCGATCCCAACGGCTTTGAGCGCCTGGAGCACGAAGCGCTTCCGATCTGCCTTGTGGTCCGCGAGGGTCTTCCCCGACCACTTGCGAGACACCAGAACCCGCCGCCCAGGCAGTCCAAGCGTGGCCCTGCGGTGAGCCCTTCCTTTGCACCGTCCTGGGCTCATGCGGGAGTTCGCGCCGCGAGGCTGGACGCCGTAGAGGAGCCAGTTCGCGCACCGGTCCGAGCAGGGCGTGACGGCCAACTCGTCGGCCAGGCGGTCCGCATGCCGGCGTTGCCGTTCGGTGTCCTGCTCGACCACCTCACCGATGGATTTCGTGAGGTACTTCGTCAGGTAGCCGATGTGCCGTCCAGCTTCTTCAGAGCCGCCGAGGATTCCCTTGGAGTGCACCTGACGGCCGAACTTCGCGACGTGCGCCGGTTCCTCGACCTCCGCGTCTTCCCAGGTGACCAAGGCCCTTCTGGTGTCCGGGTCGATGAACGCCTTGGCGTTGAAGTCCCAGACCGGCAGCTGGTCCACGTAGACGCGTTCGTCGTGGTTGGGCCACCACACCTGGTGGTAGGTAGCCGCTGTGACCAGGCGAATGACTTCGTGAGGGATCGAGCCGCGGAGTGCCGCATGCAGGTGCGGAGCAGCGCGTTTCTGCGGCTCGACCGTGGCGAAGTACTGGACGTCCCAGCCTGCGACCCGCCGAAGGTTCTGCCACCACCGGTCAACGAGTGACGCGAAGTGCACGGCATCCCTTGCGGCACGGCGGTAGTCGTAGCTGTCCGGATCGACCGGCGTGCCGTCGTCGCGCACCTTGCCGTAGGTGTCGAGGGTGAGCGTCACGAACATCGAGGGACGGAAGGCTCCCGCGAACTCCCGTCCAACCGTTCGCTTCTCCACACGCCGCCGAGGCAGGTCCGGCGCGTCCTGCCGACGCTTCGTCGAGCGCTTCATGGGCCGCTTGCCGGGATCGTCCGGCGAGGGCAGGCGACCACGGACGCCGAGTTGCCGAAGTTCTTCGTCGACGCTGTGAATCTCCTCCCGCAGCTCGTCTGCCTCAGCCGAGTTGCCCTCCTCCTTGAAGACCTTCATGAGGTCAGCGCGGTACTCCAACAGCTCCGTCTGGTCCTTTGTGGGCGGTTCCGGAGTGAAGTCAGGCTCCACCTCCATGTGCCAGCCCTCACGGCACTGAGCCGTCCGCAACGCCTTGGCCTTCTTCGCGCAGGGCTTGCAGACACTCTCGATCGTCGAGCCACACGGCACCGCGACGTACCGAACCTCGTAGGACTCGTGGTCCTCGACTTCCATCGTGAACGGCCGGACGCACACGCCGTGCTGCTCAGCGGCAGCCTTGGTGACGTCGAGCGCGGCAGGCTGCCTCATCCGCTCCGCGCGGGACTGGCCTGCAACATCGCCGGGAAACGTGGGGACGTTCGTGCTCATGCTGCCCTCCGCTCGCTGCTTGCCGGGAAGTCGTGAACGGTGGCCGGGGCGAAGTAGACGCCCAGCTCGACCAGGTCCGCGTCCGTGACGTGGAAGGCCCTCGCGCGTTCTGGTTCGCGCTGCCCGTCCTCTTTAAGCCAGGCGACACCAGGCGTGCTCTCGCTGATCTCATGAGCAGCCGCGCCACGCTGCCGAACGCCGTCGCCCAGGACCATGTCCACCTGAATCGGCTCGTCCAGGCGCAGCGCCACCCGAGTGGTGAACAGCTGCCGAAAGCTCACGACTTCCTTGCGCGGGTCCTGCACCAGGGCGACCGTGGCCACACCGGGAGCGCGTCCCTGCGAGCTGATCGTCTGGACAGCACGCCCGGCACGTTCCCGGAGTTGCTTGTCCTGCTGGTAGGCGACAAGGTCCGCCAGCTCGTCGACCACCAGGACCGTGAACGGCTCACCGGCGTTCCGAGTCCAGAGCCGACGAACGCCCCGGTACCGCGACGCCCGAGCCTTGACCTCCGCTGCGATCTCTTCCAGCAGTTCAACGGCTTCCGGCCCGTTGTCGTAGACGACTTTGTCGAAGGCGTCAGGACACTGACCGAGTTCCATACCGCCCTTGGGGTCGATGCCGACGAGCCGAACCAGGCCGGCGCGAATCGCGGGAGCGAGCTGCCAGACGATCGACCAGAGCACCGAGCCCTTACCCGCGCCAGGGACACCGACGACGAGGATCTGAGAGCCGAGCAGCTTCAACCTCCACGGCTTACCGGTCTCCGTCCTCCCGACGACCAGCTTCTTAAGGTCGACCTCCGCGGAATCCCCCAGCGGCGGAACAGCCACAGGCCGAGCCAGCGGGTCAGCGTGGATGAGGTCGAGCTCAAGCAGCCGAGGCTTCAGCACCCGCACCCGGCAGGATCGAGCGTTGAACGAGTGCGCCAGGTTGTCCCGACGTGCTTCCCACTGCTCTGGAGACTGCGCGGGGATCATCCGCACCCGGACCTTGTCCCGCCAGCCCTCAGCTCGGACGCGACGCAGCTCAGGCAGGTACTCCTTGCGCCGGTGCTCTTTGGCCAGATCAGCCAACCGCATGACCGTGCGCCACTTCGGCACGTAGACCGTGGCCCGGCGCCACTCAGTGACCGCGCGGTACCAGCAGTGCCGTAGAAAAGACGACTGGTGAAGCCCGAACCAGATCAGCAGCACAGCGACGAGCGTGAGCAGCGCCAGCACGAGCGGCGAGAGCCCGAACTTCCGATAGGTCGCGAGCCCGGCGACGGCCAGGCCGGCCACGACCGGGTACCGCACCACGACGAGCACCAGGCGGACGCCGAGCCACACGGCGAACCCCGCCAGCACGAACGGCGCCGCAACAACTTTGGCCCACCGGGGAAGCCAGATCCACCAAGGGAAACGCGGTCGAGCGCCCTCGAACGGAGCCGGATCGACCCACTTCGTCCCGCTCATGCCGCACCGTCCAGGCACGAGACGCAGCGGAACACCATGCCCGTGCTCGGGATGAACCCCACGGGCTTGAACGCACTCAATCCGTTGCCGCACAAGCGCTTGCACGTCAGGCACTCGAACCCTTCGGCCTGAGCCTGGGTGAGTTCGAGGCTGACCAGCTCCCCACCGTCGACCATCACCGTGTAGGTGTCGACCGTCTGCAAACGCTCCACCATCGCAGCGAAGCGATCCTGTCGACTTGACGCACCCCAGGTGCGCACAGATACCCTATGCATGACTCGAATCTCCTTGTGTCCCAACGATTTCAGAGTCGTTCGAGTCGGTGTACGTCGCCGGGAACAGTCAAGGCCCGCCAAGACTTTGGACTGTTTCCGCGCGACACACACCAACGCTGTTTGTTCAGTTGTGGATCAGCTCTGACCGAGCTTCTTGGCGAGCGCCCTGCACCAGGAGCAGAGCGGCCGTTTCTCCGTCTTGCGGAACCACCCGCCACCTAGACACCGCGAGCAGTTCCGGTACTCCATCCGAATCCGCCCGGTCACCGGGTGCTTCGCGGTCAGGTTCATTCGGTACATCAACCGAGCCAGCAGGCGAGGCCTCACCGGCACCACCGCCTAACTCGGCTAGATGTGCGGAAGCCCGCAGCAGCACCGGCCACAGTCACACCGGCAGGCGTCGAGGACCGGGCCGAATCCCAACGCCTTGCGCACCGACAACCCGAGCGGTACCGCCATCACGTGCAGCACCTCGAAGTTCGCCCGGATCAGCCACCGCGATGACCGCAGCCCGTCCGGCGAGACCCAGTACCGCCAAGGCCGTTCCTGCTCCGGCCAGAACGGAACCCGTTGCACCAACCCGCAGCGGCGCAACCGCTCCATCCGCCGGTAGACGGTCCACAGCGGTTGCCGAAGAAACTCGGCCAGCTTCGGCACGGTCCACAAGCTCCACGGATCGTCGAGCAGGGCCACCAGCATCAGCTGAACCTGCACGTCGTCCGCGAACTCACCGAGCACCGCGTCAGACAGTTGAAGTTCGTCGAGCATGGCTAACCCCACTCAGTCAGTGGCCCAGGCGTGTTGCCAACCCAGCCAGCACCTTTGGACGGTTCGAGCACCGCAGCCAACAGGCCGGCGTGCTGCGACAGCGTCCGCAGGAACGCCGCCAACTGCTCCCGACCTTCAGGCCCGTCCGGCACATGGATAGCGATCTGCGCCGGATCGAGGTTCAGCCGCAGGCAATGTTCCGCAGCGGTCGAGTCAGGCCACGCCACGATGTCCGCCGACGCCGCAGGACCAGGCGAGATCATGAGCTTCAACATCACGACTCCTCCCCAGAACGGGACTGTTCAAGCCGCGCGCGACGCTCGAACTCCTCAGCGGCGATGGAGCAGGCGTGACGAGCCCAAAGCGGCACCGCCAGATCAGCGGCCAAGATCCGCCACGCCTCCGCCACCGCGGAGTAGCCCAGAGCCAGACGAAGAAGTGCCTGCTTGTCGCCCGTACGGGACGCCGCAAACAGTGCCGCCGTCTGCTCCGCATACGCGGTGTTCCACCGGGCGACCGCCTCACGCGACGGCCGCGCCACTGTTAGGCCGCCGACTTCTGATCGGTCTGCCCCTGCTGACCCGCAGGCTTGTTCTCACGCTTGGGGGAAGCCCCGACCTGAGGCGCGCTGATACCCGTGGCCCGGATCGTGAAGCCCTGGTACTTGAACCGGTCCCCCATGACGCGCGGCTCGACCGTCAGCCCCTCGAAGGCGACGGGCCGGACCTCAACGCCGGGCATGACCTGCACGGCCTGAGGCGGAACGGGCTGGACGTCCGCGAGCACGGTGATCGTCACCGACGCGTCCCGCTCCTTCTCGGCCGACGGGTCGGTGACGACGACCTTCCACTGACGCTTGCCGGACCGCTCGTCCACCTTCTGCTTAGCCTGCTTGCCGCGCGCCTTGTCCTCGTTGCTCATGTACTCCATGTCCGGAGCGACCACGCCGACCATCAGCGCGCCCTGCGGAAAGACCTGGTCAAACGACGCATCGAAGCGAGTGCCGTACGGAACTGCCATGACCGCAACCTCCCTAGCCCCGCTAGGCCGTCTGTACGACCTAGCCAAGTTAGAATCTAGCTAGGTTGCCTAGCCAGGTCAAGCAAGTTGCGATTTCCGCAGGTGAGCTAGCTCTCTAGGCGGGCTAGACAAGCGCGAACATGTGCGAACAAACAGCTTTGCGCCGCTTTGCGAGGCGCTTTGCACCGTCTGATGCGAGACGAGGAGACATGGGACTCGACCCGGATGACCCGCGGCCGCCATACGTGCAGGTGGCGAACGCTCTACGGGCCGCCATCCTCACCAAGGTCTTCAAGGCCGGCGACAAGTTGCCTTCGCGCGCCGAGTTGGCGAAGAAGTACGAAGTCGCACCGATGACAGTGCAGAACGCGTTGCGCGAGCTGCGCGATGAAGGATTGATCGTCTCCAGACAAGGCAGTGGTGTCTTCGTTCGCGAGCGCACCGAGCGCCCGGTCGGGCTTCGGCCTCACATCGAGCGTGCGTTCGAGGCCGAGCACGTCTCCATCGACTTTGCTGGCTTCTCCGGCGAGACGCTACAAGGCGTCATGCAGGAGCCACTGGACAAGATCCGAATCGGTCGATTGACGCCTGCCTCGATCAACATCCGGATGCTCGTCCCGGACACGTCTCAGCCGTGGGCAATCCCGTGCCAGGTCGAGGACTTGCAGGACAGCCCAGGCTTCCGCAAGCGCATGGACGAGATCATGCGCCGCCACACCCTCGCGATCGTCGACAACGTCCAGGAACTCGGAGACCTCGGCCTGGTCAAGGACGTCTCCGTTGAAATCAAGGTCCACCGAGCAGCACCGCTGTTCAAGCTGTACCTGCTCAACAACGAGGAAGCCTTCTTCGGCTTCTACCCAGTCCGCGAGCACGTAATCCGCTTCGACGGCGAACCGAAGCCGATCTACGACCTTGTCGGCAAGGAAGCGATCCTGTTCCAACACAGCGTCACTGACGACGACACCAGCACCGGGAGCCAGTACGTCGAGCAGGCTCGCATGTGGTTTGACTCCATGTGGGAGACAGTCTCCGTGGAGTACCAACGATGACCACGAACTCAGTTCCAGTTGACGACGCCGACGCAGCCCGACTCCTGCTGTCTGAAACGACTGGGCTCCTACTCGACTTCGATGGACCGGTGTGCTCGGTCTTCTCGGGTTTCCCTGCGCCCGTTGTGGCGGGCCAGCTTCGGGAGACCCTGGCACAGGGAGGCCATAATCGGCTTCCGACAGAAGTTCAGGAAACCGACGATCCGTTCGACGTCTTTCGATACGCGGCGTCTCTGGGAGTCAAGGAAGCTCGCTATGTCGAAGCTGCTATGCGAGCCCATGAAGTAGAGGCGATGGCGACAGCGGAACCGACTATAGCCTCACATGACCTAATACGGGCCTGGAGTAAAACCGGGCGCAGTCTTGCAATCGTGAGCAATAATTCAGTCGCGTCCATCTCTTCCTATCTCCACCTTCATGAATTGACTGACGCCGTGGACGTCATATCCGCAAGAACGGACTCAGACCCTGATCTTCTGAAGCCGAACCCGTATCTCGTAGAAATCGCCGTTTCTAAGCTGAACCTACACGCCACTCAGTGCATATTCATCGGAGATTCAGTCGCTGATATTACCGCAGGACTAAGAAGCGAAGTCTTTCCGATCGGCTACGCCAACAAAGACGGAAAGCTGGATAGCCTCTCTCGCGCTGGCGCGAGAATGATGATCACTGAGCTTCAAACGATCGCCGCTCTAGCCGCCGCATCACGCGGCGAAGATCAGACCCCATGACCTCGCGAGGCGGTACTACATCAGCACCGCAGACCAACGATGGTCACTTGCGTATACACGTGTGCGGACACTCGCTCGCCTACCCATAGCCGTTCAACGGGTGTGGCGGCCATACCATTAGTGACGAGTAAGGACTAGGTTGTTCCCATGAGCATTGCTCCCGTGCTACGCACGCGGCCGACAGAGAGCCGAGCCGCTCAACCGCTGCCTGCAGTCACGATCGCTGGCCGTCGCCTTCAACCGACAGTCGTGTTTGATACCTACTGGCATTTCGCGGTTGCGCGTCAGCGACTGTACTTCGATCGCATCACCGGTAGATCAACTTCGGTTGATGACGATATTCTTTCGAGGCACCGATTCACTAACTGCTATCGCGCCACTGACAGGGTAAGTCAGTTTGGAATACGCAGTGTCGCATACGGAGGACCCCAGGAACCCCAAGATGTAGTTTTCCGAACTCTCCTCTTCAAGTTCTTCAATAAGATTGAAACCTGGGAACTTCTCGAATCAACGATCGGACCCATTAGCTGGAGGACGTGGCGTGAGGACGTAGCACGGGCGGTGCTGGATGCCGCATTTAAAGCTGGCCGGCGACTCTACTCGGCCGCATATGTAATCCCGCCGCCACCCATGGGCGCAGTGCGCAAACACGCAAACCATCTACAACTTCTGTCTTACATGATGAATGAAGGACTACCCAACAAACTAACGGACGCCGCGAGCATGCGGCAGGCCTACGAAATGCTGCTGCACTATCCTGGGATTGGCCGATTTATCGGATACCAACTGCTGATAGACCTAAACTACTCCTCTGTACTCAACTTTAATGAAGGCGAATATATCGTTGCGGGCCCCGGCGCCCGAGATGGAATCAGGAAATGCTTCGGTCCTGCATCGCATGGCATCGAAGAGCAAGTGATCGAGTGGGTCACAGAGACTCAACAGCTTCACTTCAATCGCCTGGGACTTGACTTCGAAACCCTTGGTGGTCGCCCTCTTCAGCTAATCGACTGCCAGAACCTCTTCTGCGAAGTAGATAAGTACGCGCGAGTCGCACATCCAGAAGTCACCGGGCTCTCGGGTAGGCAGCGAATCAAGCAGAACTACCGTCAAGATCCGCGGGCACTGACGCCTTGGTTTCCACCAAAGTGGGGAATTGAGAAGAGTTTTGCGCAGCAAGTTTCTCGATACTCAAAGGAGAGCTAGCTGACGAACCCGTTTAACCGCATTCCTTGCATGGATGACACAGCCGTTCTCAACTTGAGCATAGCCGACCATTACCGTCAGCTGCCCACACTTGAGACCGGAAGAGCTTGCGATGTAATCAAGCAGTCGTCCGATACCGAGATAGTTCCCGTAGGCACGCTCGACAAGATACTGGCCACGATAAAGCGCTAGCCCGTGCAATCGATCACCATCGAGCTGAAATGAGAGCTGCGTCAAGCAAGGAAACCCAAAGGGAAGTCCATCCTTTTCCGGAGCGTACACGGATACCGGTTCGCTTAGCACAGCCTCATATTCCGCTGACCCATTCTCCACTACGGGTTCGAAATCTACCACAGGGCTTGATGGAGCCATTTCGTATAGCGCGACCCTACGCTGCTTCTTGACCTCCCGACTAAGAAGTTTGATCAATCGGGGAAGCTGCCCCTTCCCTTCTAGGCCGGGATACTCCACGAGTCGACCAAAGTATGTTCCAGACCGGTTTTTGGTGCTCTCTTTCCGCAGCCTTGCATAAATTCGCCGATACCGATCACTCAGCTCTTCGGCATCTTTGCACCGAGCAGCAAGAGAAGCCGGAAAAATCGTATTGGCAACGGTTTCGACAGGCGCAAGTTTCCTTGCTGACAGCATCTCATCCACAGCTGTCCTCACGTGAGGGTCTTCCGCCGTCGGATTAGCCATTCTTACTACCGAATGCAAAAGCTGGTACTGAGGCGCGGAAAGAGCAATATCAATCATCTGGAGCCATCCGTCACTGACGTCTGACGCCGATACTATGCTTCCCAACGACTTCATGGATACCCCTTTGGCGAGCCCGCTAGACCATCTGACTTACGTCCGGAATCAGCTCCGTAAAAACTTCACCAACCAGCGGACTGCGAATGCTCAAGACAGTCGGAGCCTGCCTGCCCTGCGGCGGGTCCATGTGGACATCGGCAGACCCGCCGGCGGAACACGTAACATCAAAATATGAATTTCCATCTCTTTGACCCACAAGAACAAGATTGGGGCACTCGGCCGCCCGATCCGACCAGAATTCGTCGTCGAGGATAATTCGATCTCCCGGTTCGGCTATGACGCGACCCCAGCCAGCAAACTTGGTTAGTTCAATGACATTCCTCCTACGGTCAACTTGATCAAAATCGTTGCCATTCAGTCGATCTTTGACCCGCCCCAGTGCCACGCGTTCAAGCTTGCTAGCCGCCGCCCTGGATATAATCTTTGTCGTAGCCAGGTGGCGCGCAGTTCCCCGATAGGATGACCCAAGCATTAGCGAAACTCTGTACACATCGAATGCATCGACAGGTTGGGTCAAGCCGAGAACAGCGAGCGCTGCACATAGGTTCCGACGCGGCATCAAAAACCATGCCGCGAAAGCTTCGGCCGTAGCTTCCGTTAGATCCCAATCCCCGGCGGAGGATTCCTCGAACTGGTCAGTCGTTAGATCTACCTGGAGACCGTGTCCGAGCACGTGGTGCCCTAGCTCATGAGATGCCGTGTGGCGCTGGGAGACCAGGTCGAGTTCTGCGTTCAACAGAATCGCGCCTATCGCATCGGCGGATTCTGGAAAATATGCGCCAAATAGTCGATCCTTTGGCTCCGCAAAAAGAGACAAACCCGCTGCTTTGATTGACTCAAAAGGGTCAACAAGTGAACCTGGAGCGATCTTCTGATCGATGCGTAGGCGTTCCGCCGCGAGATGCGCAGTCCTGTGAGCCAAAGGCCACCGACTCATTTTTCCGAACCTCCCGCTTGCTTTCGGTATCGCAAGAACTGCGCAAAGCGCTCAAGCTCAACGCGGTCAGCATCACTTAGGCCCGCTACGGCTCGCTTTACCACCTGAAGAGTGTGATTTCCAGCGTCCGCCTCTTCGTCTTCATCCAAGAAGTATCCAACAGGACGGCCATATACTGCCGCGAGCTTCTTAAGCTCCAAGCTGTCGACTTTGCGCTTTCCTTTCTCGATATCAGAGATCGCCGAGCGCGGAATGCCGGTCCTGTCGGCAACCACCTGCTGGCTAACCGCCAGATTTTCGCGGCTACTACGGAGCCGTTCACCGAGACGCTCCTGCTGATCCCCAGATGCTGGTTCTTCCTTCGCCTTAGCAGCATTCTCTTCCGTATCAGGGCGACTGTTCATAACTGGATCACTGGCGCTCACTTCATGCCCCTTTAGTTACTTCCGGCAGCTTGGATCTCGTCAAGGATTCGCCGAGCAAAGCCGTGGATAGATCGCATCGCACGAGCAGTTTCCTCCGTCGCCTCTAGGCGAACCTTGTACTTGTCTTCTACCTGAGCTAGTAGCTCGACCAAGAGGATCGAGTCAAACGGCATATCTCTACCTCGACCTACAAGCTCCTGTCGCAGCTCGTCCGGATCGGTGCCTAGATCCGCAGCAAGAAGCTCAATGATCATTTGCTCGATCTCATCCAGGTTCGCTTCTGGCACCGACCACTCCTGTCTGACTTGCCGACCGTGCGTGTCTGATGATAGGACAGTACCTGTCGGGTTGCAAGACAGTCTCTGTCGGCTCAGGGGACAAGATCGAGATGTGGAGGCACGTGACATGAAGCTTGACGAGTTCCAGCGCAAGGCGCTGCAGACCGACCAGCGCACCATGTACCCAGCTGGGGACATCTTCGTACCGCTCCTGGGGCTGGTGGGCGAGGTCGGGTCTCTAGCGACGGAGTACAAGAAGCAAGCCCGCGACGGCGTAGCCCATACCTGGGCGAAAGCTCGTTTGCGTGAGGAGCTTGGAGACGTCCTCTGGTACGTCGCTGTCGTTGCCGACCGAGCCGGACTCAGCCTCGATGACATCGCGGTTGCGAACCTGGACAAGGTGGCGGACAGATGGATGCCAGAAGAGGCACTGATGCCGCTGGATCTTGAGTTCCCCGACAACGAGCGATTCCCTGGAACTCTGACCTACGTGTTCCGTTCCGAAGAACGTGCCGACGGGGTGCGGGTCAGCCGAGTTACGTGCGAAGGAACGCAAGTAGGAGACCCTCTCACCGACTCCTCTGCCAATCCTGACTACTACCGGTTTCACGATATTTTCCATCTCTCGTACGCGGCCGCGTTGGGTTGGTCCCCAGTGACGCGTGCGTTGTTGAAGAGGAAGAGGAAGAGTCAACCGGCCGTCGATGAAAACGAGGATGGGGGCCGCGCGATCGTGATTGAGGAAGGAATTGCTGCGCTCGTCTTCGCTTACGCAGCGACTCACAGCTATCTCGATGGCATCAAACGTATAGACACTGAGCTGTTGGGCGTCATCAAGAAGATGACCAACACCCTCGAAGTCGGAGTACGCAGCGCGGCTACGTGGGAGCAGGCGATCCTGAGAGGTTTCGCGGTGTGGAACCAGCTACGTGCTGCTGACGGCGGCGTTGTGCACGCTGACCTTCGCAGCCGAAGCCTGACCTGGAGCCCGCTTACTGACTAGAGCCCACGACAGCACTGCCTCATCGGCCGAATGTCCCAGTCAGCTCAGTCAGCTCAGGGAGCTGCCGAACTTGGCTCTATGGGATCAAGGCGCGCCGCCGTCGGCGGCGCGCACGAGGCCTGTCACGTTGGCACCGGCTCCCCATCCATCCCGGCACGCCGGGCTCCCGCTTCGCTCCGCCCGTCGGCCGTGCGGCGCGGCCGGCGTCCATCCACGGCAGCGCGCCACCGACGGCGACGTGCAGGAGCTCCCAGCACCTAGGCCTCAGGACGATCGCGCGATCCAAGACCTGACCGAGCCGGGCACGGCGATCGACGCCCGCCAACGCTCCGCGTCATCGGCCACCGGACATGCCAAAGCCGCCCCACCGAGGACCAGCGGGACGGGACAACCACCAGGCAAGCCCCAGGACGAGGTGTAGCGACGGGTGTAGCAACGGTCCGGGACGGGTTGGGACGGGACAGCACCCCTGACCAGGCAGGACCGACAACCGCGGACTAGCCCGAACAAGCCTGGACAGCCAGATGCAGCCTTGAAAGCGGGAGACGGGCAACCGTCCGGGGGTTCAAATCCCTCCGCTTCCGC
>NZ_QQAU01000025.1:0-30056 GCF_003350445.1 Lentzea flaviverrucosa | reverse complement strand
GAGGCGACCGTGAAGCTGGCCACCGCCGCACCGGACTGGGTAAAGCGCAGTTCGGGATCGGCAGTCAGGTTCCCGACCACCGTGATCGTCGTCTCTCCAGCCATGGCTGATCCTCTCGTATTAGCTCAATTGGTTTCGTGCGGATCTGTTGTGGACAGTCGTGCCGTTCAGCAGGCAAAAGGTTCCGCGCGGTTGAACTCCTGCGGCGGTTGAAAGGCTGCTGTAGGTCAGGTGGCCGACTCGGGTCCTCGACCGACGATGGACCTCAGAGCAGACAGGGCTTGTCAGAGCCCGGCGTGCAAGATGCCTGCCAGCACGTCGCCGTGGCATCGCCGGGGCGCGCACCAACATCCGAGGGCCTTTCCAGCGAGTTCCCCGAGCGCCGCGAGTAACGAGTCCTCACATGCGAGGCGGTGCTGGTACCGCTCGATCACGGTGTCTCGGTCGCCGTCGCGTCCCAGGACGAATGGGTTTCCCCACTTCGTGCCGCGGTCGATTCGGACGAACAAGCCGTTGGACTTCGCCCACGAGATCAGCCGAGGATGCACGCCGGCTCGCATACTGACGCTCACAGGCTCGCCAGCGCTTAGCAGCTCCAGTCGTGCGAGTTCGTCCTGCGACCATCCGATCATCGCCTGCCCCTTCCCCAGTTTCCTCGCACGCGAGGACCTGCTTCTACTTCGTCAACAGCGATCGTGCGTAGGCGACGATCACCTCGGGGTCGCCGTCGTATCCGAGGTACACCCGCTCGGAGTCAGGCGTGATCCAGACACCGTTCGTGGACTTGGGGTCGCTGCCGGTGTCCCGGATGTGATTCATGACGTGCGCGAGTGTCCAGGCAGCGTCGTAGTGGGTCGTCGGGTTGTGCCTCGCGGCGAGGGTGGCGACCACGTCGTAGTACTTGCGCTGTTCGTCGGTGAGCTGCTCGTAGACGCCGGACAGGTGGTTGCGATACTCGGCGGCGCCGTGCAGCGCGTACATGCTGACGTGCCAGGGGTGTACGTGTCCGATTCCGTCCATGTACAGCAGCACAAACATGGAGTAGACGCCGCGGTGCGGCTTGTTCCAGACCTTCCCCGGTTTCTTGGGGTTCGTGGTCTGTGTCACGAGCCGCTGTTCACCTTTCTTGGCCCCCTTGGCAGCCGTCTCCACCCAGTAGCGCTTCGTGCACCTCAATCCGCCGTAGGGCTAGTTTTCGACGACGTAGGCGGTCTCGGGGCTGGTGTGACCGTGTAGCACGGTCACCCGCTCGAGGACGGGCGCGGGATCGTTCGACATGACGCGGGTCTCCTCACGAGTACGGGGAACCGGGCCGCGAGAAGGCGACGCGGCCCGACAGGGAACGGCTTGGGGGACGTCGGCGGTGCCGTTCCAGGGCGAAGATCCTGATCGGCTACTGGACGCGCCCGAACCGTTCGTGCAGCGTGAGCTCGTAGCCGTGCGCGCGGTCGACGGTGTGGACCTGTACGTCGCCGGTGCCGGACAGGTCGACCGTCCGCCCATCGGGCAGCACAACCGTGACCGTCTCGCTCACACCAGCGCGCTTTCTTCCACTGTGGACGCCCGCTGTGTTGTGCGGCTCGGTTTCTAACTCTGGATTCAGAGCCTGATCATGCTGGCGGTGTCGTTGGCGCACACGACAGCGTCGATCAGGAACACCCGCGGGTTGTTGTTGTCGCGGTGCAGCACCATCCGGAGTTCGTCACGGTGCAGCCCGACATCGGTGATCAGCTGGTAGTCGTTGCCCGACCGCCACCTCAGCCCAATCACGTCACCCGGCTTGATGATGCGGGCGATGGTCTGCCACTCGTCGTTGTCCTGCGCGCGGCGCAGCGTGTGATCACACCGCGCGTGCTCGGTGGCGCCACCCAGCACGGACTGGATGGAGGAGCGGGCGGTGAGCTTGCGGTACCGGTCGCCCGACATGGTGCTGGTGTGCGGGAACAGGCGCTGTTGACGGGCGGTGTAAATCCTCGGCGCGGAGGTGTCCCACGTGCCGCTAAGGATGAGCTTGACGCAGCTCGCGCCGTCGTAGTCGCGGCAGAACTGTACGCTCTCCGCCGCGCGCAGTGCCGCAATGTCATCAGTGGTCAGGAACAACTCTTTCTCGTCTACGAGGCTCATGAGGCCTGGCCTTTCGAGTCGCTTGCGGAGCCGGCGCCATCGCCGGGGGACGCCGGTCGATCACGAACGCAGGGGTGCCGAGGCTGCGGGCACGGGATCCGGTCAGGGAGTCGTCGGCATATCGGGCGTGATGAACGCCGTGATGGCCTACGAGATCGCACGCGAGTCGTTGGTGCCGCGATGCCGCGGAGTCCTGCGAGAGCTGTGACCGGCCGCTTAGCAGTGGCAGTTGTTCTCGTCCGGCTTGTACTCCGCACGAGCGCGGGCGAACTCGCGCTCGAACTCGGCTGCGTTGTTCAGGTACTGCGGCGGGACCAGCGGGACGATCACGGGCGCGTCGTAGACGTGCTCGAACGCGGCGAACGCCCTGCCGAGCCGGTAGCCGTCAACGCGGGCGTCGTCGGCGTCGCTCACGGCCAGCTTGTCGTTGAGCAACTTGTACCAGGCGGTTCGCGCGCCATCGGCGTGCACGGCGTCGTCGTCCAGCACGACCGCGTCGAACGCGTCGACGACGTCGGCCACGCGGGCGCGCCGGCCCAGCAGAAGTGTCAACGCGTCGTCGCGCATCTTGATGGCCAGTGCCAGCGGTGCGCAGTCGGCCAGCGTGTCGGACAGGTGGCGGCGCCCGTAGTCGGCGTGGTCCGCGCTCAGGTTCTCCAGCAGGACCACGAGGGCGTGTGCGGACAGTGCGACGTGGATGTGGGCGTTGCGTTCGTTCTCGAAAGCCTGTGCGTCGAGCATGGTCGGGCTTCCCTCAGGGTCGATGGGGTGTGGATCAGAACGGCTGGGCCAGATTCCAGCCGCAGGTGCTGCACCAGGTGTCTGCGCGTTCACCGTGGGCGCGTTCGGCTTGCGCCTGGGTCACCCGCTTGGGGAACTCGTGAGAGGTGAACGTCGTCTCGTCGTCACGGTCCAGGCCGATCATGCTGGCCCACGCCGACAGCGTCTCCTCCGCATCGCCGCAGTCGCCCCACGACATCGCGTATCCGTGCTCGTGCGCCTGCCTGATGCCCAGTTCTCGGGCGTCGTCGGCGCAAAGGAACGCGGCGTTGTAGATGTAGCCCACAGCGGTCACGGCATTCACTCCTGTTTCGTGGCAACAGAAAGGCCACGCCGCACCGATAAGGGGTTCGGTGCGGCGTGGCCAGGTTTGGAGGGTGGTGTGAGGCAGGCTTAGGCCTGCCTCACAGGTTGCCTAGCGGCAATGCGTACGTGATGCGGCCGTCGCGCGAGTGTGTGGGGTCGCTGCACTCGTCGTCGCACAAGTGCTTGTCCGAGAACGCATCATTGCCGTCCTCGTCGTGGCGTAGCCCAGGATCGGCCACAACTGTCCGAGCGAGCGGTCGTTGTAGGCGTTGCGGGACAAGTCGACGATGGTCTCGAAGTCCGGGCCGGCCGCGTGGCACAGGTGCCGCAGCCCTACCAGCGCGTCACAGACGAGCTCCAGCATGACCAGCGGGCGTGATTAGGCGTTCGCGGCGGCGATCTCGCACGCGGCTTCCGGGCACTGCATGATCCGGAACCCCTGCCCTTCCGAGGCGCGTGCCTTCTCACCCAATGCGTTGATCTTGCCGATCACGCGGTCCAGGCGCTTGCGCATCAGCCGCGTGTTCTCCGCCGGGCCCCTGCGGGCGTACGGGGCCGGGCGCAGCACCGGCGGCATGAACGCCCACCCCGCAACCTGGCGGGCCTCACGTGCCAGCGCGGCCATGTCGTTGGCGCAAGCCCGGACTCGCGCGGCTTCCTTGATGTTCCAGTTGATCTCGACGAGCGTGGCCATCAGCCACGCACCGTCCCCGGTCTCGTGCAGCTCGACATCGTCCATCTCGAGCACCGCGTCACGCTTGCACTCCAGCAGGTGTGCGTGCTCCGCGAGGTCGTCCGCGATGGACTCCAGGTCGTAGGAGGCGTCCCGCACGATGGAGTACGGATCGTCGGCCGTGCCAGGATCCTGGTGATCCGTGCTGATCCACAGGTGCCAGTGCGGGGCATCCGGTTTGACGTGCAGCGGGTGGGTCTCGTCGACTGCCGCGCGCTCGACCCACCGGTCCGTCACCTGCGCATCCAGCAACCGGCCGCACAGCTTGACCTGCTCCGCGGTGCCCACGAGCTGTTCGATCTGCTCCATCGTCGCCGGTTCGACCGCGGTCGCGGTCACGCTGGTGGTGGTCATGATGGGTTCCCTCACGCGTGTCGTGTACTGCTCGGCTTGTGTCCTGTGTGGAGCGGCTCAGAGCAGTCCGGCCGCTCGGGCGGCGGGTTCGGTCAACAGCGACACACTGAGACGGGCCAGCAGCCGGGAGCGGTCAGCTGACGGTGACATCGGGTCCTCGCGGGCGTACCACCAGGCTTGGCCGGTTGCGTTGCCGGAGTTGAGCAGCTCGGCGATCTGGCCCGCGACGTCTTTGAGAGCCACGCCGGCCACAGGCACGCCCTTGCTCACGCGGGGAGCGACGACGGTCATGTTCCGCACGCCGCGGGCACCCAGCGGCGTGAGCAGCCACAGGCTGATCTCCCGCCAGTGGCCCGACGTGCGGACCGCGTAGTCGTGCTTCTCGGGGCTGTCAGACACCGCGTACCACTTCCCACGCGAGTCTGGGAGCGTGGTGTTGAGCAGGTCGACCACTCGTGAGATGGCTTCGGGATCCGCGCCGTCGGGGTAGAACGGGCGGATGTGCCAGGACTCAGTACGGCAGATCCACGCCTGGGTGCCCTGATCGAGCCTCATCGGCAGCGCGCAGCACTCGGGCAGCGGGGACGCCGAGGGCAGCGCCGGACCGGCCTTACGGTCGGGCAGGTGGTCGAACGACTCCACCCAGAGCTCGGGCTCACCGTTCGCGCCGGAGCGGGCGAACACGCTTGCCTCGCGGTAGGTGAACTCCCTGCCGGGCAACGCCCGCTTCCCGTCCGGGGTGTGGACCCGCGCGCCCGTCGCGGTGATCCGGACACGGCGCAGCTTGCCCACGACGTTGTGCCGCACTCCGTAGGCGGAGTGCTGGACGCGGACGGTCACGACGTCACCGGGCTTGACGGTCTTGACGATGTAGGACGGCATGGCAGGACTTCCACTTCTCGGGACGTTGGCGTGGACATGGCTGTGCCCCACCACCGTCCGGCGTGCGGACAGCAGTGGGGCACAGTCACAGCAGGGTGTGTGGCGCGGCTCTACTCGGCGGTGCGGCGCCTGTTGAACTCAGGGGTCAGGCCGCCGTAGCGGTAAAAGCGGGTCGTGCTGGGCCCGTAGCTGACGAGCACTCCGGAGTGCATGGCGGCAACCTCGGTGATGGGGTTCTCGAAGCCCTTGACCTTGTCGCCGAGCGCAAAGGCGGTGGTGGTGACGGTGTACATCGGTGGCTCCTTGGCGCTGTCGCGGTGGAACGATTGGGTTGATGTCGTCACGGTCAAGTGTTGCGGCGGGTGCGGGAGTTGCGGCGCTTGTCTCACGGTTCGTCGAGCAGGTCCGCCAGGTGCGGGCGTCCTCGGTGATGAGATTGGTCGGAGCGGTGATCGTGTGCCGCGCGGTGTGCAGGGATCCACCGTGCCGGTCGTTCCGGTCGCGGTCGGTGGCCAGGAGCCCGGCCGCCACCTCATCGAGATTGCCGAAGTCGACGTCGGCGCCCGGCGTGTAGGCCAGCCCGCACGCGAAGCATTGTCGACTTCCGCCAGGTGAGTGGCGGCGGGTGTCCGCATCAGACGTCGGCGTCCACCGCGACAGGTTCGTGACCGTCCTTGTTGTCCGGGCAGCTGTCCTCGGTACGGGCCACCATCCACGTGCCCGGCTTGACCCACGGCTCACCGCCGGTCGGGAACTTCCTGTGCAGCCACGCCACGCCGGCCTCGGTGAGCTGATGGATCTGCTGACGGCAGTGACGGCACTCGGTGAGCAGCTGCACCGGCACGGCCTCGCCCTCACGCTGACCGCGCTGGGTGCACCGCTGGCACGTCGGCGTCGGCCCGATCCTGGTGGACGGTGCGCCGTCACGCACCGCCGTGGCGGCCTCGGTACACATCAGGGTCCAGTTGCACTTGAGCCGCCCGTTCGCTAGGTAGACCAGCTCCTCGATCTCGTCATAGCGGGCACCGGGCAGCAGCGTCGCGATGTCGAACGGCATGAGGGTGATGGGCCTTTCGAGGGTGTTGGGAGACTTGGTCAGTCGGTGACGATCTCGTCGGTGGCGATGGCGGCGAGGAACACGGCCGCAGTGTCGGCGACGGCGGCGGCGAAGAACGCGGTCGCGGCGGGCGTGAACCTCAGGATTGGGTGCGGTGCCCGCACGGCGGACCGATGAGTGAGAGGCAGCACGCCCACACGGTCCGGCCGTCCGCCGTGGATCGTGGCCACGTCTTCGTGTTGCCGTGGTGGCCGTAGTTCAGTTGCGCGCACAGCTCATGCGCTAGTGGTTCGGTGATGTCGCCGCTGCCGTGGTGCATGGCGGTGAAGAAGTCGAACACGGTGATAGTGCCCCCGTGGTGCTTCTGCACCCGGTACCGGTCGTAGAGCGGCTGGAAGTAGTCGCACTGTTCATCGGTGCCACGGCCCTGGCATTCCCAGCCCTGCAACACCCCGTCAGCGAAACGCGGGTACAGGTTCACCGCCGTGCGGTACGCCGGGAACGTGCCGCGCGCGGCCGTGACGTGTACGTGCTGACCCAGCCCTTGGGGGTCGTAGCCGGACAGGAACGAGCACCGCGAACAGCGGGAGAAGTAGCCGGGGCTAGGCGGCTCGCAGTCCCACGCGGCTTCATTGACACGGCAGTCCACGCACATCGACGCGTCGACAACATCGGCCATCAGGCACACTCCAGGCTGAAACGACAGGGTCTTTTTGTTTCTGTGGCAGGGCTTGCTAGTCGTAGATGTCGCCGTCCGCGGTGAATTCCCGGTCGTTCTGCGCGACGTAGTCCCGCGCGTACTCCTCGCCCGTTCGGTATTCCATCTCGTCCCGACCGGCCGTCCACGCTGTGCTGATCGCGTCGCGCACGGCTTGCTCCAGATCCGAGCGCTGTTCAGCGGTGACGCGCGGCGAAGTCCGTGTGGGACAGGTCGGCGTGCACGGTGGCGCGGTCTCCTGCGGTTCGAGGATGTTCCCGAACCGCAGATCCGGATGCCTGTTACCCGCGTTCGCCTCCGCAGCTGCGGCCACCATCAGCAGCACGGTCCGACGCACTACGTCCGGGCGACGCGTCCGCCATTGGGCAACCGACCTCACCGGCGGACGAGTCTCGTCACACGTGCACACCGGTTCGTCGTCGTCTTCCACCCACACCAGCGTGTAGTCCGACCGGCGCCCGGTCAGCGTCACGTGGCTTATCCCGTTCACCCATGGCAACACTGGGGCGTTGCCGCGATCGAGGTGACCGGACACCGCGATGCACTGCCCTCGGTCCAGGCTCCAACCGTCCAGCCGCACCCCGTCGATACCGGGAAAGTCGTCCTCACAGTGGTCACCGTGCGACGGCGTGCCGAGCGCACCCGCCAGGCCGTACAGCATCGCGGCGGCCACGCTGTCGTTGTCGTGCTGGTCCCACCACACACCACCCAGCTTTTCCCGCACGATCTCGACCGCGCGCTCTTGAGCGACCGGGGACAACTCGGCGAACGTGAACACATCGGTCGAGATGACGTCGGTACGCAAGGTAAAGCTCCCTTGTGGACAGGCCGCTACACGGCGAATTCCTCTGCTGGCGAGGCTTACAAGTTGGGGCGAGACAGAAACCCGCACACCGCATCGACCACCACGACGGGGCGAAAGCAGAAGGGGTGTGCACCCACGACATACCCCTCTCACGCGACGTGGGCCGCGGGCTTGTTCTTGAGGCGCATCAGCGTCAGACCCATCCCCGCGCCGGCACCGAACGCAGCCCACGGCTGCCCGGCCAGGTCCCGCACCTCGTAGTAGTGGCGCGTGTACCGGCCACCGGTGGGCGTGGACATCCGTGCGATGTTGTACCGCTTGGCGAAACCGAGCAGCCCGCCGCACGCCGTGGTCACCCGGCCGCGCGCCGGTCTCATTGGACAGATACGCGTACGTGCGCTCACCCGGCTCCGTGCTCACCATCTCCGCGCGCCTGCGGTCATCGCCGCACGGCAGGCACAGCGTGCGGCCGTCCACGTCGATGGGCAGCACCGACCACACCGGGCCGTTGCCGGGGACGTGCAGATGTCCGCACCGGCAACGGGATACTTCTGCTGCGCGGGCGTGTCCCCGTTCGGCCGCCAACCGGTCGCGCGGTAGCGCCAGTAGTCGAACGACTCGTGCGGCGAGCCTGGCGCCAGGTCCACCAGGGCGAACGCCCTGCGATTGCCGCCGGCGCAGCGGGACACGTACGCCTCGGTGTACGGCTTGCCCGCCCGCTGCCCGGACAGCATCACCATGCCGAACTCACCGACCCCGGTGGTCCATGTGAACAGCGGTGCGAACGAATCCGCCACGACCGTACTTCCCTTCTAGCCAAGGGAGGGCCGCTCGTTCACCGCGCGGGAGGGGGTTGACGCGGCGAACGAGCGGCCCAGGGAACCCGTGACGCGGCAGACATCACGGGTACGACATCGGGCACCACGGCCCGGCTTACCTCACGCGCTCCGCGAACGTCAGCGAGCGCATCACGAACAAGTTCAGGTCGTGTCCACGACATCAACCCGGCACCTCCAGCCCGGAACAGCCTCACCACTCACGGCCACCTCCCGGCGAACCGCGCGGCAGGCACGAGCCCGCACCCGCACGGCGTGCGCGGCCATCACGTCCGACCCGTAGCCGGCCGCGTCGAACCGCACAGGGGCATGCCAGCGGCCGAACCCGTCGGCCCACGTGGCCACGGTCTCCACGCGGCTCATGCCGCCTGCGCAGCGCGCTTGCGTCGAACAGGCCCGAGTTCTTCGCCTGTGCGTACTCGTCCATGACGACGAACGTCGGGTTCAGATCCTGCTGAAGACCGGCGTCCGCGCTGACCGTGAAGAACGTTCCGCCCGTGGCGTGGCACGTGATCCGGTCACGAAGGACCGTGCACATGTCGCGGAGGATGGGCGACATCCGGACCATGCGAGCGGCTTCGCGGAACAGCAGCCGAGCCTGTTCGCGGGTGTTCGCGGCACAGACAACTTCCGGTGCGGTATCGCGGGTATCGGCGCACAGGTCGCGATATCAAGGATTGCGGTCCGGTGCCTCCGCGAGCCGTCCGCGTTGAGACGGTAGATCTCGTCGATAACAAGCTTCTGCCAGACGAGCAACCGGAACGGCTTACCGAGGTAGCTACCGCCGAGCGTGAGGTGTGAGACGAACTTCCGAACTCGACGACCCTCCGAAGGGAACCGCGTACTACGCAACGGCTCACCCCCGGTCAGTAGTCGTCTTCGTCGTCATCTCCCAAGAGGTCGGCGAGCGTCGTTTGCTTAATGGCAGACGCGGCGATACCGAGTCGAAGGCGCGCCTCCAGGTTGAGCCCCAACGTGGACTCGATAGCGCGCATCTCTCTTTTTCGGTGCTCTCGACGTAGCGAGGTAGCGGGTGCGGTACCGGCTGCCCGGTACTGCCGATCGTCATCAGCCCGTCCGCGTCGATAGCGTCGAGCAGCTCGGTACGCCGGTCGTGCAACGCGCAATAGCGCTCGATCACGTAGCGGTCGGTCTGCGGGTGGTACGCACCCTGGCCGGCCTTCCACACCTCGCGCCAAACCTCTTTGCCGGTCGAGCCGAGCGAGGAAGGCACGCGGGGAGCGCGTCCGTCATGGACCACGGGAGCCTGAGCGACGTCGACCGCGCCTCGCGGGTTGCCGCTCGGGTTCGCCTTCGCGCGGGACATCTCTCACCCCTTAAAAGTTGTAACTTGCGATGTGCGACACATCCATTTGGGTGAAGAATTTGAGTGAATGACCTGGAATAGCGCTTCACCGCGCGCCGGTCGCCAGCAAACTCAATGAAAGTCCTCAAACGGCGTCGTGCATTCGGCCTCTCTTCAGACCAAAACTGGGTTTTGCGTGTTAGAGTCTTGTTTAGATGGGTGCGGTCTACCCGCATACTTTGAGGCATGCCCGAATTCTTCTATGGCGTCTGCCAAGTCCTTGGCGTGATCTTCCTCGGCCTAGCACTCTTGCTGGTCATCGTCCTTCCCGGTTCACGGACGGCGGAGGACAAACAGATCACCATGCACGCCCTAGGCGAGCTGGTGAAGCAAGTGCTGGTTACGGTTCCACAGCTGGTCGGCAAGCTCGGAGTGTCCATCAGGGACGTGTTCAGGTCAGGTGCGCTTCCACCGGAACCTGCTCCGCAACTGCCGCCGGAACCGAAAAACAACGACCAACTTCCCAACCCGCCGGGACCCTAGTAACCGACGTACCGGTACCTAGCACGCACATTGCGAACGCCCGGTACCGAAGACTCGGAACCGTAGCGACTACGGGCGTAGCGGACACCGGCAAGGATCGAGTCAACCGGGTGGTACGTGTCTTCGTAGCCGGGCAGCTTGTATGCCGGAACGTCGGATCGATCGCCTGAATGAGCCCCTTCGACGGGGTCCCCCTCTGAGCGTTGATGTCCCCGCCGTTGTAAGCGCACGGGTCACCGGACGACTCGAATTTGACGATCAGCCGGACCGCCGCTTCCCGATCCACGATCGGGGCTTCGCCAGCGAACACCAGTGCGTCCGACGCCTGCTCGATCCACCGCCCGACCGTCTCCGGATGGGCCACTCCACACGCGGGCTTCTCGTCCTTCGCGGGTGGCACCGGCACCGGAGCGGGTGGCGGAGTCGGATCAGGAGGTGCGGCCGTCGTGGCCGTCGACGGCGACAGACTCGGCAAGCGCAGCTCCGCGGTCTCGACTGCCACGGACACCGGAGCCGGAGCAGTCGAAGGCGGAGCAGAGCACCCCAGCGGTGCACGCCCGGACCAGACTCGGCGCCCGCCCGGTTCTACGTCGGCTATCGGGGCATGATGATGCGGGTGTCTCGTACTCGAATGTCGATGCGGATGACAGGCGTGTTGTAGAGCGCGGACGTGACCGCGGCGTGGGTGCCACCGCCTCGGTGCTGCGGATCGACCACTGCAACGAGAGCGTTCGAGTCTCGGATCATCCAGTCGTTGCGGTCGAAGAGCAGGCTGGTGCGGTACACCGATCCGAGCACGGCGACACGGTCCGCGCGGTCGCGGACTCGTTGGTGATGCTGCTGCCATTGCGCGGGCCAGCGGTCGGGCTGCTGCGGAAAGGGTTGATAGAGCCACACGGCCAGGCCCGCGTCGGCGGCGGTGTCCGCCCACCACAGGTCCGATCCCCTGGCCCCGCCGGAGATCGCAATCCTCGTGCCGTGACCGTCACGAAGTTTCACGGTGACGCGCGCGAGTTCGGAGAGCGTCCATTCCAGACACTGTGACGGGATGTCGCGATGACCGGTCAGCGCCACCCTGGGCCAGTGGTCCTCGGCGGTCCCGGCGAGGCGGCTCCGCAGCTGCATGAGCGCCAGCCCCAGCATGTTACGACCCAGCTTGGTGCGGTGCCGCGGACACGAGCAGTCGCCCCAGAAGTCATCGTGCCAGTCGTTGCGTTCAATCAGGAGACGGTCACCGGTCGCCGTGAGCTTCGCATGCAGTCCCGGTTCAGCGAACTTCGCTGCGAGTACCTCCCCCATGACGTTGTGGCGGTAGCGCTCGTCCCACTGCGGCCGCAACGCGAGCCGGCGGCCGAGTTGCTTTGCCTTCAACGGACTCTCCTCGGCTGCGATCTGTGCACGCAGCGCCGGATCGAGTGTCTTACCCGCCGCGAACGCCGCTTCCGCAGTGGCGAACGTGTGCCCGTCCCAGGTGAGCGGTGACGGATGGAAGTTGGAGAGCCAGTTGAACTGGCTCTCGAAACCGTTGATGACACCGAGCTGCGTGTCATCCGTGGTCGTCAGGTCGATCGGCATTGCGATCCTCCTCGCCTCGGGTCCAGCGGAGTTGCCTTTGCGGCGAGCTGAGTGCGCCGAACGGGCTGGCTCGACGGCCCTGTGCGTCACCGTCGATGTGCCACCCGAACGCGCCTGCCCTGCAGCGAGGTGGCGCTCACGGCCGTTGATTGACCGCCGTCAGTGCCTGTTGTTGAGGATCTCCTGCATGGCGTCACGAGCGGCTTCGTCGGCCAGCCTGGTCAGTACCGCTGGTGGCATTCCTTGCGCGAGCGCGTGGCCGAGAAGTGTGGCCAGGCCGTGATCAGGGATGCATTTCTCGACTTCCTCCAGAGCGATCGAGGCAAAACCACCGTCGCCGCGTTGGTATGCAACGAACGCCAGCAGGAGAGCTGGCTCTGCGCGCCATGGGGTGGGGCACTCTCGTGTGAGCTCGCGCCACAGCGCTTCGGCGTCGCGATTGCTGGTGGGGTCGCCTCCGTAGGCCAGGCACGCGGTCAGAACTTCGGAGTCGGACAGGGCGAGGCCGAGTCGCACGATCTCGTCGTCAGTGAGAGCGGTCTTGCGGTCAGGCCATCCGGCGATTGTGTCCTTGATGTATTGGACGTCTGCCGCCCGCGACTTCACGCTGGCCGCTGCTGCTTCCCGCATGAGCGCGGAGCGGCGAGCTTGATCTTCTGCGGCTGGAGCGCGAACGGTCGCGGCCAGGTCGGCTCGGCTTGAATGGGTGACAAGGCCGTGAGCGACGGCTTCAGCCGCGATCACAGTGCTCGAGGGATCCGGCAGGGTTCCCCTGCGTTCGCTGTTGAGGTAGGAGTGCCACTCCTCGCTGGCCTGGCATGCCTGGATCCAAGCCGCGTCGGCGACGTCGATACCCACGGAGGTGAAGGCCTCCACGCACGCATCGATCAGGTCGCTGTGCGGCAGTGGTCCCGCCGGCTGAGCCTCGCGGGGGCAAACCACGAGGAACATCACTGCGGTCACCGTGTTCTCGATCGCGGTAGGCAAGAAAGCATCCGCTGCGGCGTGCAGGTCACTCATGCTCGACAGGTCGACGCGCATGACATACGCGAGATCGCGTTCGCGCAGCGCGACGACGACGAGCGAGTCTTCGGGCGTGAAGCCCAGGAGGTACGGCGTCGCCGAGATCAGGTCCTCGATGCCGTTCACATGGACTATGTCGGTCATTGATCGTGTTTCCTTTCAACGGTGCCGGTGGGCCGCGCTGCGGCCAGCTGGGCACTCGGCCATGCCGGGTATACGACGAGGCGCTGACGCTGACGCGTCAGAGAAGGTGTTTCTCGTGCGGGGCCGGAGCTTCCTCACGGAGCTCATGGCGGCTGGACGGATGCGTTGCTCCAGCTGAGAGCTGGATCGCAAGCGGCCGTCTCTGACGTGTGTGCCGCGGCGGATGCCTTTAGGCGTCAGGGTTAGGTCGCGCCTGTGGGGTGACTGCGGCAACTGGCACGTCTCAGCGCAACCGGGCTGTGTACTGTGTGAAGCTGGCCGGCCCCGAGGGCCGCGATACCCGCGGTCGATCGCGAGTTCAATGTGGATTCAAAGACCTGCGTGAGCTCGCTCTGAGCAATATGATCAGTTTCGCGCCTGGCGGGAAGGTTCCCTGATTCCAGGAACTTCGCTCGGTCAGGGTGGGGTCAGGTTGTCGGCCAACACCGTTAGGCGCGTCGCGTCAGGCGTGTCGCGCATCAGAGGCATCGAGTTGCGGCACTGACTCAAGAATTTCTGCGACGGAGCTGACCGGCGTAGCGATGCGGCGGCGCATCAGCTCGTGACAGCCCAACGACGTGACCGAGGTGATCGGCCCTGGTACCGCCATCAGCGAGCGTTCCAGGGCGACGGCGACCTTGGCCGTGTGCTTCGCACCGCTACGGCGCCCAGCTTCGACCACCACGGTTCCGGCACTCAGTGCTGCAATGATCCTGTTTCTGGCCAAGAAGCGATGCCGCGCGGGGACTTGTCCAGGCGGGTACTCGCTGACGATCATTCCCTCCCGCGCGATCCGGCTCAGCAAGCCCTGGTGACCGGCGGGATAAGCCACGTCGGCGCCGCACGCCAGAACCGCGAGCGTGACGCCCTGGGCCTGCATCGCCCCACGGTGAGCCGCGCCGTCAATGCCATACGCAGCACCAGAAATCACCGTCACGCCTTGTTCGGCCAGGCCGTACCCGAACTCGCTGGCCACGTGCTCGCCATACCCTGTGGCGGCGCGTGATCCGACCACGGCGACCGCGTTGCCAAGCACATCGGCCAACCGATAAGACCCGCAAACCCATAGTGCGAGCGGTCCACCACCATGCGCAACACCGGCTTCGGTTCCCGACAGCGCCATGAGCGGCCCTACGGGCCACTCCTCGTCCTCCGGGATCACCAATCGGCCGCCAGCGGCCATGAAGTTTTCCAGCTGCCGCCGCACCAGACCTTCTGGGTAGCTGCGGGTGTCTGACGTGATATCCGTCAAAGCGGCATCACCACTGCGCACACGGTTTGCTGCTTCCACAGGGCCGACCTCGTCAACCAGGGCGACCACCGCGACGCGGCCAGACTCCGTTGCATGCGACAGGTAGGCCCTTGCCAGGCGGACAGCGTCGGTGGGCTGACCACTCAAACTCATTGCAGACTCCCGGAAGGTAGGACGAGCAGGTTGTTTCTGACGGCGGCAGGGCGTTCGTACAGTCCGATCACGATCGCCACCATCACGCGCGTGCTCAGCGCTGGCGACAACGTCGATGTCAGCAAGCTCAACGGGATGGTTCGCCAAGGTCGATGACCGTATACAGGTAGGTCACACCGTCGCTGGCGTAGGCGTCACAGCCGATGAGCTCTTGAGGAGGTACGCCTGGGCAGTCCATATCGGCAACCCAGACCAGCGCAGCCGTGGGCGACAGGGCCTTGATGTTGACGTCCAACGGAATGTGCTCTGCGTAGCCGTAGAGGTAGCGACGCACGGTTAGAACCTCGGCCGCAGCGCTGCCGAGCGCGTAACCGCCTGCGCAGTCGTCCTCGAGCCAGTAACGGATCTCTGCGGCGAGCTCGGTCAGGCTCAGGTCCCGCAGTCCTTCGGTCTCCTTGTGGATGGTGCGGTGTACCAGGAAGACCCACCGGCGGCCACGATCGCAGCAGAAGTGACGCGCGGCCGCCTCGGAATCATCGGCGTCGACCTCGTCCTGCGTGAGGTGGACAGTGCACCGCACCACACATCGCCTGGCCGTGATGTCGACCTTCAAGTCGCACTGCAGCGCCAAGATCGGATTGTCCTTCTGCACCTCGTCCGACTGCGCTGCCCGATGGTTCGGTACCGCCAAGCTGGTGGGCAGGTCGACCACGAACGCATCAGCGTCCGACTCGTCGATTGCGTCCCCAGCTTCCGGACGCCACTGCATCAGTTCCGGTGAGGTGTGCCGCACGGCCTGGCTGAGCAGGTCCTCGGCTTCGGCGCACAGCTGGTCCCATTGCGCGGCTACACCGACGTTGGCCGGCTTCGAAGTGGCGGGCACCGACAGATGTGCAACGTCAGCAGTGTCATCAGGCGTAAAGACCCACAGCAGGGTTCCCAGAGAGCTGAGAACAGCGAGTATGCGGGCGCCTCGTTGCCGCACAGCCCAGTCGTCGACGCCGATGATGACGGCCGACGCGGTCGGAAAGTGCGTCAGAATTGGAATGGCCGCCGCTGCGACGCACAGCTGCGCGTGTCTGTGTCCAGCGTGCTCAGCGTCGCGGCGAGCCAGGTTGATCTGTGCCTGAAAAGGGTTGCGCGACACGACGGTTCTCCTTCGAGCGGGACAGGTTGGCTAGCCGCGGTGGTGAGTGCACGCCGTGCAGGTCGATGAGTGACCATCGCTTGCGGCGCGAGCGGCCGGTGGGAGGGGTCAGAAAGCGCGCGAGTCGCACAGAACCGCGCTCGTGAACTACCGGCGACGACGAAGCGTGCGGCGCAGCGGTGTGCGTGCGAGCACTGAGGTGACGCGCTGACGACGGGAACTGGCGGGTGTCCAGCATGGAACGTCCCGCGTGCGAGGAACGCGCGTCAGGTGGTCTCGGTTGGGGTGCCGTCAGGTTCACCGGGCTGGCGGTCCTACTTGCGCAAGGTCTCAGTTCTGCTGAGGTGCTTCTTCTCATGAGATGCTGGATGTCGGCTCAGCTGATCAAGCGGCCCGTATGGCGTCATTGGTGACTGCTCGGCCGCGCTTGGCCTAGCGGGCAATCCGAGCAAGTCGCGCGGGGTCGAGGATCAACGCGCTCTTGTAGTTGACTTGCAGCCAGCCGCGGTGGGCGAAGTGCGAAAGCACCTTGTTGACGGTTTCTCGGCTGGCACCGATGTATTGGGCGATTTCCTGCTGAGACAGCTCGTGATCGAGCTTGGTGCCCGACTTGTCCGGCTCGCCGAAACGCATCGCGAGCTCTAGCAACGTCTTGGCCACACGCCCAGGGACGTCCGCGAAGATCACGTCGCCGACCTTGGTGTTAGAGCGCCTGACGCGACGCGCGAGAACGCGCAACATGTGCACCGCTAGTTCGGGGTGAGCCTTGATCTGCTCTCGCAACGCCGCGCCATCCACACTGAGAAGGCTCACGTCGGTCACCGCAGTTGCAGTGGCGGCGCGCGGTCCTGGGTCGAGTACCGACAGCTCGCCGAACATGTCGGCCGGTCCGCAGATCGACAGCAAGTGCTCTCTGCCTTCCGCGGTGCAGCGGCCGATCTTCACCTTGCCTGAGTGGACGATGTAGAGCTGCTGTCCGGAGTCTCCCTGGGTGAAAATCTTTTGACCGCGCGAGAACCGGACCTGTTCGCCGGCAGACGCGGCGAGTTTCGCAAGAACAGGGTCGGTGGTGGGGACGATGCTCATCTTGATTCCTCTACAAGCGTGAATTGGAACTGAGCTGTCACGGTGGCCACGAGGCCGACGACAGCAGTGGAGGTAAGGCGACGGCTTGAATGCTCGAAGGCAGAGAGGCTGCTTCGGACTTCTGAGCGGGAGACAGGTGGCTGAAGGCCGTCCTGCGCAGGCAGGGTGCATCCGACGCGGCCACAGAAGCGCTTTATGCGACGGCTTCCTGCGCCCTTCCTCAACTGCGCCGACAACAACAGCAGGTGCACGAGGAGCCGACGTCCATGTTCGATGCCGCGCTGACGTTTGCGACGATCTCCGCGTGTCCGCATAACGCGAGGCTTGCCAGTCGCACGTTGTCGGCTGGCTCGCTGTTCGACCCTGGCTCGGTGACAACGACCCGATACCACTAGCGCGGTGCGGTGATCTCGTCACCATGGCCACGCATCGACCGGATGGGTTCAACTCCCCGCAGGGTGAGCGGCGAGCCCGCGGTGAGGGTCGCACGCCGGGTCCGGCGAGCGGCCAACGGAAACGAACCGGTGACAACACCGGCCATGCGCCCCTCGTTGACTCGCACGCGCTGCTGACGCTCCGTATTGCCAATTCGCACGCTGGGCCGTCGATGACGCCAACGACATGCGCTTGGCGAACCAGTTGGCGTAGTAGCAACAGGGTTTGGGCTGTCGAGGCGGTATGTCCTAGTACAGCGTGGATCGATTCCGGCACGGGCGGGTTGATTTCGGTTAACACTGAAGCAATCGTGAGAGCTGGCGCTTCGCCTACTAGATGATCAACAACGCCGGTCCCTCGACCCGTCCGTTCCACGGAGCGCAATTGACTCCGTGACGTGGCGGCGCTTGCGCCTGCAAGAGACCCACGGCTCAGGCCGTTACACGGATGAACTCGCACGCCGACGCGACGCACTTCGTCCAAACAACCGCTCCGTTTGCCCGAGCGGCCGGCGACCCTCAACTCCTAACCTCGGGCCTCAACAGAGACGAGATGGGAGTCAACAGGTGAACACAAGCCACAACCCACCTTCGATAAGCGGGAGTCAACCAGGAAACGGCACATCGGCGATTCGGCCACCGACGTACGCCGAGCCGCTATGGGACCCCAACGAGGTCGCGGCGTTCCTGAAAATACCCAAGAAGACACTTCAAAAGTGGCGCAGCGAGAACACAGGACCGCCCTGGCGGCGGTATGGCAAACACGTTCGATACGAACCTCATCTGGTCAGAGAGTGGCTGTCCAACCAGTAGCCAGCAAGCAACGAGATCCCATCTGCAATCAACGAATCGAGCAGAATGAGCATCAAGGTTGTCACTCTCGTCTGGGAGCACGCTCCCGCGGCAGGCAACGAGCTTCTGCTGCTTTTGGCGATCGCCGACCAGGCGAACGATCTCGGCACCGATGCCTGGCCTTCCGTCGACACCCTTGCCCGCAAGACCAGGCTGAACAAGCGAACAGTCCAGAGACTCCTTCAGCGCCTCAGTTCGGCAGGCCTTGTCGCTATCGAGCCTGGCGGCGGCCGACGCAGCAACCGCTACACCATTGACCTAAATCTCCTTGCCGACCCCTCGTCGAGGACCACAGACGACGAGGGCACGCCCCCGGCACTACGCCACCCCAGGCAATCCGTCACCTGTGGCACCCATGCCGCCCCAGCGGCGACCGCGCTTGACCACCGCAGCCACGACACAGCTGTGTCCCCCGACCCGTCCTGCACAGCCCTCTCCCCGTCCCCACCGTCACGCACTCACTCAGCCGATGCCGATGAGGCGGCCACGACCGAAACGGCAAGAGCAGCAATGGAAATCACTGCGAAAATCCACACCGTTGCGCCGATGTCACATCCGAACCAGCGAGCCATGGAACTCAAGGTGCTCGAGTCCCTAGCCGCTGGGCACGATCCCGACCAGATCCTTCGGATCCTGACAGAAAACCTTCACAGCGCTCGCTCTCCGATCGCGGTGATCCATTCGCGACTGCGGAGCCTCCCACTCAGTCCAATCCACGGTCGGACTTCCATTGCTCGTCCTGAATGGTGCGGAACTTGCGACGGCCCAGAACCTCACCGCAGGTGGATCCAACTCGACGACGGCCGCGTTCAGGCATGCCCACACTGCCACCCCAAGCACAACACGAACCCAGCGGCGACAAGCCGCTGACAGTCCACATGCAACTCAACCGACAAGGCGACGCCCAGCAAGGTCGAACCCTGCCGCCCCTCCCCGGTCGTGCAGCGCGGTGCCACCCACCACCAGACTACTCAAAACTGGTACATCTATGTACCATCGGTACGTAGATGTACCAGAGGTGGCCTCGCAAGGCCGCCCGCGAGGCATACCGCCAGAATGGGAGGAGCTCACATGCTCGATCACCAACGGGAGGGCCAGGTGCCACGACGCAGCGGCGACCAACCGCCCGCCGCCTACGTGATCGAAGGGACATTCCCTGACGTCAAGCTCCGCACCGACGCTCCCGTCAGCGCACACTTCGCTGTTGCGTTCGCCAAGGCACTGAAAGCTGCGGTGCAGGCGCACAACGGAAGCCTGCGGTCGATCGCCAAAGAGGCCGGCGTCACGCATCCGACCGTGACGAGGATCCTTGACGGGCAGACGTTGCCCGATCTGCGGTCGATATCCGGCCTGGAAGTCGCACTGCGCACGAGGCTCTATCCCACCGAGCTGTACCAACAGTTCTCGGAGACGCACTCAGGTTCGAACGAGCCCCCAGGTGAAGCCGAGCAGAGCCGCTGACCTGACCGCACTCAACCGTCAGGTATTCGTGCGCCACCAGCTTCATACACCACCGCATTTGGCCACGGCCTAATGCTCCGGGCGGCGTTGAGCGCACGTTAAACCGCCAGCAGGCCACGCTGGCGTTCTCCTTGGGCAAACAAGGCTATCGAGCGACCACTCCCCGTCGCCGAGCCGCGCGCCTATCACTCACGAAGCTCGACTTGCAGAAGGCATCATGGCGTACATCGACGACCGCTGGTGGCAAGAGAAGAAGGATCCGGTCACCAAAGAAGTAGTCCGGGATGCGAAGGGGCGTCCCGTGATGGAGAAGAGTTCACGCTACGGCAAGGGCGACCGCTACCGCGTGCGCTGGAAGCTTCCCGGAGGGAAGGAGGACAACAAGAGCTTCCCTGACAAGCAGCACAAAGAAGCCAAGGCCTTCAAGACCCAGATCGAAAACTCCCTGAGGACCAGGACATACGTCTCGCCCAAAGCCGGGGACATGAAGGTCCGCGAGTACGCGGAGAGCTACAAGAACGGCAGGTCACCCGACGAACGCAGCCGAGCCTCGCTCGACAGCCTGTTTGCCTGCCAGGTCTACCCGTTCATGGGCGACATGTCACTGAACGAGGTTGCGCTCGATGGAACCGTGATCAGGAACTGGCTGGCCTGGATGAACAACATCTCCGGGATCGCCGTGAACTACCAGTACCAGGTCTGGATCAACCTGTCCGCCATGCTGGACGCCGCGGTCGTGGACGAAAAGATTCACCGAAATCCGTGCAAGCTCGGAACGATCTCGGCGCCCAAACCGGTACAGAAACTGATCACGCCCTGGACCGACGAGAAGCTCCAAGGGATCCACGAATCCCTTCCGCCAGAACATCAGGTGGTGGTGCCGATCGGCGGCGGACTCGGACTCCGCCAGGGCGAGGCTCTCGCCTTCAACAGGGAGGACATCAACCGCAAGGACATGACCTATCACTGCAGGCTGCAGGTTACTTACATCAACGGGAAGCTGAAGTTCAAGCTTCCTAAAGGCCACAAGACCCGCATCGTTCCAATCTCACACGGAACGCTCTACCACATCGACTACCACTGCGACCTTTATCCTTCAGTGGAAGTCACACTTCCTTGGGGAGAGAACGACAGCAAGGAGACGGAGACAGCAAAGCTCATCCTGCCGTACCGTGGCGTGACCGCGTGGCGCGGCTCGATGTTTCTCAACCAGATCTGGAAGCCAACCTTTTCAATCGCCGGAATCCCCTACATCAAGGGCGACGACGGGATGCACGCCCTGAGACACCTGTACGCGTCGCACATGCTCGCCTCGAACGTCAGCATCAAGGAGTTGTCGGTGTTCCTCGGCCACTCAAGCGAGGGCTTCACGCTGAAGACCTACGCACACCTCATGCCGTCGAGCTATGGGCGAGCCCGGCTTGCCGCAGATACACTGTTCGCACCACCTGCTTGAGCACCGGTCTCAAAGCCTCCTCGCGGGTACGCGACCTCAAATTCACAATCTCGATCGCTCGTCCAGGGGCCCTACAGAGGCCCCATGATCATCATCTCGCGTCAAAGCACCACAAACAGCCAGGTCAAGCGGCACGCTCGGCATGGCGCTGAATCATGTGCGACATGATCCCCAACGCCGAGCACTGGCGGGTGTCGGTGTGGGAGGCGCAGGAGCTGCAGCACGCGATCATGGGCTATCTGCCTGGGTACGCGACCCCTCGCATCGTGTGCGACGTCCCGTACGTGGGCAAGCGGTGGGTGCACCAACTCGCCGAATATGACCGCGAGCTGGGCATTTCCTACTGGACCAAGAACTACCGCACGGGGATCGAGCTCGAGGATCCCGAGGCGCTGGACCGGCGTTACCCCTACTACGACCCGATCTCCACCCTCGGTGCGACTGGCCAGAAGTGGTGGGACGACCAGAGCTGACGAGTGACGATGGGGCCGTTTTCGGGACATCTTCCGGAGGCGGCCCCATTGGCACGTTTTGCCTGTTCATACCCCAACAGAATTCTATTGGGCCTCGAAGTCAAATGGCCCCACGATGGCCAAAAAGTCCACCGTGGACCACCTGTAAGTCCACAGTGGACAAGTAGACTGGCGTTGGTCTACCTCTGTGCCGTGAGAGGCCCCACCCATCAGCGGTGGTCGTCAGCCGTCGATCTTCTCGGCGGACAGCAGGATCTTCGTGTTGCAGTCGACGACCTCGCCAGCCGTCACGCTCTGCTTCGTGGTCTTCCAGTTGCGGTCGTTGACGAGCAGCCGGCCCTGGCCGCTCGCGTCCTCTTCGGTCAGGAGGAACAGACCAGCCTTCTGCATGGTGTCCTGCGCCGTCTGATGGATCATGCCGACAACGTTGGGCACCGTGCAGGTCTTCGCGGCTGGCGCAGGCGCGGCCGAGGTCGCCGCAGGTGCCGTCTGGATCGGCGCGGCAGTGGTCGGCGCGGGGGTGCCCGCGGCGGTGGTGGCGGGCGGCGTGCTCGAGCACGCGGCGGTCAGCAACAGCAAAGTGGCGGCTACGGCAATGCGCATGCCCGGCCTGTCGCGATACGTCCTGACATGCGTTACACGCGTCACCCGATTCGGGTAGCGCAGAAGCGGCTCGAGAGCGAGTCGAGCGCCGACGCCACCAACGCACAGGCACGCGCTTGCCACCGAGGAGGTCCGTTTCCACGCATGCGCGGAGTCCGCTGGCTACCGGCTCGACGACCGCAACGCAGGACCCCAGCACGCGTCAGGTTGTTCGACACCAACGGTTGCGGCTGATCGGCGCGGCGATGTTCTCCTAGGACGAGAACGTCATCTGTCCATTCAGGAGCATCATGACCAGGTACGTGATCATCGGAGGTGGCGCGGTCGGCGCCACGGTCGCACGCCGGTTCACCGAAGAGGACGGCGAGTGCCCTGCGACGGCCTAACGAAGTCGTCGCGTTGTTGCGGCGTCGGTTCAGCGCCTCCTACCCCGGCTGGGCGCGAGGCGGGGGCCACCTGGCCGATGCGAATCGCGCTACGACCGCCCGATCCTGAGAACATGATTTTCTGAACCTACGAGCTAAGGACAGCGGTGACGGGCACCTACCTGCGTTACGTGGCACTCGGGGACAGCCAGACCGAGGGCATGAACGACGGCGACGAAGTCCGCGGGTATCGGGGCTGGGCGGACCGCCTCGCCGAACGACTCATGGCGGTGCAACCGCAGCTGCAGTACGCGAACCTCGCGGTCAGGGGACGAGTTGCGGGTGAGGTCCGCATGGAGCAACTGCCCACCGCACTGAGCCTGCGCCCTGACCTCGTCACCGTGCTGGCGGGGTTGAACGACCTGCTGCGCCCCCGGTTCGACGCCATCTCCGCGGCCGGACATCTGGAGAGCATGTTCGAGGCGCTGACCGGTGCCGGTGCGCGCGTCGTCGCCTTCACGCTGCCCGACCCAGCGCTTCTGGTGCCTGCCGCACGCGGGCTCACCAGGCGAGCACACGACTTCAACGCCCGCGTGCGGGAGGCCGCCCGCCGACACGGTGTCACCCTGGTGGACCTTTCGGTGTACCCGATATGCACAGACCAGCGGTTGTGGAGCGCGGACCGGCTGCACCTCAACACGCTCGGCCACACCCGCCTCGCCGCGGCCGTCGCTCACGCGCTGGACCTGCCGGACAGCTACGATCTTTTGACCAATTCCCTTGATCCGCAACGGAAGCCCTCGCCATGGCGGCGTGCTGGAGTCGAACTGCGCTGGGCCGTGAGCTTCGCCGGCCCGTGGCTCCTGCGGCGTGCCCTCGGCAAGTCATCCGGAGACGGACGCACCGCGAAACGCCCCACCCTCGCCCCTGCGCGTCGCTGGCCAGAGCCCGACCCGCGACCTGGTGCCCAGCGAAGTTGCGAAAGGTCTGACACGTAACCAGATGATCGCAATCCTTCTGTCCTTTGCAGACACTGCAAAACGGGTTTGAGGCGCGCAGATGATCAGGGCAGGTCGGTGACCACGTCGAGACCGAGCTTGCGGTTGAGAGCGGCCACGGCAGTGGTGACCGTCCGGCGCGGCAACACCCGCGCGACGAGGGTGGACAACCGGTTCACCCCGCGGCCGGGGTAGGAGGCGGTGCGACCGCGCGCGAAGTCGTCGAGAGTGCGGGCGGCGACCGACTCCGGTGAATCAGTCGCACGAGGATCCATCGTCGCCGTGGTGCCGTCGAAGAAGCCCGTGTCGGTCGCTCCCGGATGTGCTGCCATGACGCGGACGCCGGAGCCGCGCAGCTCCTCGGCGACGGCTTCGGTGAACGACAGGACGAACGCCTTCGTCGCGGCATAGCTGGCCTGGTAGGGCATCGGCTGGAACGCCGCCGTCGAGCCCACGTTGATGATGCCGCCCGCTCCCCTGGCCGCCATCTCGCGACCGAACACGTAGGTGAGCTCCATCAGCGCGCCGACGTTGAGCGCGACCGAGCGGGCGCTCTGCTCGTAGGGACGGTCGAAGAACCGGCCGGCCGAGCCCGAACCGGCGTTGTTCACCAGCAGGTCGACCCGGACACCGAGGGCGGCCACAGCCTTGGCGACCGACTCGGGACCGGCCGGGTCCACCAGATCGACGCCGACGACCTCCGCCGTCACCCCGTGGGTGGCCCTCACCTGCGCCGCGACGTCCTCCAGCGCGGCCGTGGTGCGCGCCACGAGCACGAGGTTGGCACCCCTCCTCGCCAGTTCCAGCGCATACGCACGCCCCAGCCCCTTCGACGCACCGGTGACCAGCGCGGTGACACCGTTGAACGAGTACATGACCCACCCCAATTGTTCGAGTCTCGAAGTATCTTCGAGCGGAGCTTAACAAGTTCGAGACTCGAAGCAAGTTGCTAGACTGCCTCCATGGACGAGCAAGGGGCGGTCGCGGCCATCCGCGCCATCCACGAGGTGTTCATGCTCACCGAGGCGGGCGCGACCGGCCCGCTGGCGGAACTGGGTCTGACGCCCGCGACCGCTCAAGCGCTCTGGGCGCTGGAGCCGGACGAGGAGCCACCGTCGATGAAGACCGTGGCGAACCGCCTGCACTGCAACGCGCCGAACCTCTCGTTCGTCGCGGACCAGCTCGCCACACGTGGTCTCGTCCAACGGGTCCCCGACCCGCGAGACCGGCGTTCCCGCGCGCTCGTCCTCACCGAGAAGGGCCGGCAGGTGCGTGCACAGGTCATGCGGACGACGGTGGAGTCCAGTCCTCTGTCCGCGCTGGACCCCGGCGACGTGGCCACCCTGCTGTCCGTTCTGGACAAGATCGTCCCCGCTTCGGGCCGAGTGCAGGACAGCTGAGACCCAGGACAGCTTCTGCACACCATGTCGTTGCACTCGTGCATGACGGGTACTGGCAGTGCTGGCACATGAGGTTGCCGGGATCAGTCGCGATCAGCCAGATGGATTCCCAGATCGGTGCGGCCGGACGCGAGGTCCTCCCGCAGTGCGCGCGTGTTCGCGTAGTCACCGTCGCGCAGTCGCCGGAACTGTCGCGCGTGTTCGTCATCGACGCCGCCGATCCTGGTCACCAGACGCTCGACCTGGTGTTCGACCTCTTCAGGACCGAGCGAATCGGCGTCGTGGACGACGTGCAGGTCCAGTGCCCCGATCCCGACGTACCAGAGCACGCCGTGGGTGATCGGGAAGAGCAGGGAATCGAGGTCACCGCTGATGCCGCGCGGGCCGATGGAGCGCTCGTCCTCGCCCGCGGTGACCACGATCAGCGCCTTGCGCCCGACCAGCCCGCCATCGCCGTACCGGCGCGGCACGCCGAGTTCGGGGTCGAGATCGCCGTAGGCGAACCCGCTGGTGAGCACCCGGTCGAACCACCCCTTGAGGATCGCCGGCGGCCCGTACCACCACAGCGGGAACTGCAGGACGAGCAGTTCGGCCGCCGCGAGCTTGGCCTGCTCCTCGCGCACGTCGGCAGGCAGTTGCCCGCTGGCGTAGGCCTCCCCCGCCAGCTCGGCGATGTTGCCCGGACGATCCGACAGGTCCCCCAGGTCGCGCCGGGACAGCACGGGGTCGAAGCCCTGGGCGTAGAGATCCGACACCGTCACCTCATACCGCTGCGACAAGGCCTTGGCCCCGGCTTGCAGGAGACGGTCGTTCAGCGATTCACGGCGCGGGTGCGCGTACACCCACAGAGCGTTCCCCGGCTTCGGCGGATGAGCAATGGTCATACTTCACCTCGGTCTGCTGGTGACCTCGTGGTCATGCTTGCATTGAAGCCAGGAACGACGGGACGAGAAATAGGCGAACGTCCGACGTTCATGCGTGCGCATCCACGTCACGTGACCAGCGAACCGCGACACGGCCGCAGCGGAGATGATCAGTCGAAGGGCAGCTGAACGAGCGGCGAAGCCAGCCTGGATGACGTGGAGACCTTCGGCGCATGCAGAAGCCACACCAGATGGTCATTACTGGACCCACACCGACTTCAACGCTCCTTGGCCACGACCGTGCCACCGACCTCGCCCTGCCAGTCGGTCAACGGCCAGTGGGCACCGCTGGCCCCTTCGCGGTGACCCTGTTCGGGCTGATGCTGGACAGCATCATCGTCATCGGTGGTGCCGGTGGCGTAGGCGGTGCTGGTGGGTCGGGAACTCCGGCACCCTCACCGGTGGACCGGCGTCGACGCCATCACCGCGACCGGCGACAAGGGCGGTGACGGTGCCGGCGGAGGCAGGGCGGAGTTGTTCCCGGGCCTAGGCCCTGTCCTGCAAGTCCGTCCGCGATAGTCGCGGCCGAGGGCCCCGGAGGCGGCACCGCCGCAAAGCCCGAATACGCCCGGTATGAGGGCATTGCGGCGGCACCGCCTCCGGGTCTCTCGACCGTGACTCTCATCGAACGGACTTACGGGACACGCCCTAGCGGACGGCCTGGAACTGGGCGGTCCAGGTGGTGTGGTAGGTCATGGCCTGGCAGCGGATGTCGGTGTCGTCCTTGAGCTTCACGGCGTCGGTGAGCTTGTACGGGAAGTTCGCCTCACTCACGGCCAATGTCGGCAGCAGGGGGTCCGCGCCGGCGGCCGACAGTTCGATCTGGCCGTGGCAGTAGGCCGTGTCGACGGGGTTGGTGACGCTGTCGATCACGACCTCGCCGGGGGTCACGCTCATCAGCTTGATCTTCACGTTGGCGTTCGGATTGGACAGGGTCAGGGTGACGTAGGCCTTTTCGCCGGGTAGCAACGTGCCGGTCTGCGCGCCGGTCACGGTGGCGGGAGCCATCGCCTCAGCCGAACCTGACACGCCGTCCGCGGTGCTCTCCTGGACGAACGAGGCAACGGCCGAACCGCTGACGCCCAGGATCGTGGCGACGGAAGCGATGACGATCACGGACTTGGCTTTCTTGCTGACTTGCATGGCGATTCTCCTCGTGTGGGACAGAAACCCGGCGACCGGAAGGCAGTCGGGTGACGGAAAGCCACGCCGGTCGCGAACGTGGGCGGGGCGGTGACGCGCGAACGCCCTCCGCGGTCAGGGAGTCGCGGGTTCCGGCTCACTGGAACCGGATGGCGCCCCAACGGGCGTGGTACCGGCCGATGTGGACGGTGTCGTGCCGAACGTGGACGGCGCGGTCGTGACGATCGGCTGGCCCGAAGCTGGATCGGGTGGTGCCGCCGGAACCGGCGCGGTGGTGCCGGTCGTCGGTGCGGCGGCGTTGGACTGGGTGGGCGCGGCTGTCCACGTGCCCATGGCACCCTCGATCGACACGGTCACCGTCGAGGTCAGACTCAGCCCGGCGGACGCCGCCACGCCGATCACTGATCCCGCGGATCCCAGCTCGGCGGCAGCGATCAGGACGATGATCGCGCCACGTCGGACGGTGCGGCGGCGAGCAGAGCCCTTCACAGCCTGAATCCCGCAGGCTTCGGCCTCTCGAGGAGAGTCTCAACACTGCACTGACTCGATCTACCCTTCATGATCTACTCTTCCTGTGCACATTTTTCAGACGGATCATGTTGCCGCCCGTCGAAATAGATGAAACTCGCACCCCGCATCGTTCAACAGGTGCATCGCATGTCTCGCTGCCGTGAACGTCGGACACACAGCTCGCCTTGTTACACATTATTGATTCACGTATTCAAACGTTACAAATATTCGAAGATCGCGGCGGAATCACACCAGACCACTTCTTCGGAGAAAGCAGGAGGAAAGAACCGCAAAAGTAGCCTAAACACAAAGATCGGCACCTGCCGAGCCAGCTCCCGCCCACCGCACGATCAGGCCGGCGCCGCCACTTCGCGCACTGAGGCCGTGTGCGCCAGGACTACCTCAGCCTTCTCCGGAGCGAGAAAGCGAAGTCCCATGAAGTTATCGCCGGCGTTGAAGCCCGGTAGCGCCCAGATCTCCTCGTAAGGCATCTCCGCAAGCCAGAAGCGGCGGAGGCTGTAGACGTTGCTCCACAAGCATTTCGCTGGGTCGGGGTGCCACAGGCTCCGCGCGAACGCCGGGGCACGAAACCCGTGGCCGACCTCTCCGATGGCCAGCACGTGCTTCTGGCCGGTGAGCAGCACCACATCGCCGGTGGCCAGACTGTCCATCCGCTTGTCATGCCGAGCCGTGGCGCCCCAGAACCGGGCGCGACCGCTCTGGTGCACGGTGTTCAACCGAGCAAGATCGACCGGGTCCAGCAGTTCGGCGAAGCCGGCGGACCGGAACAGCACCGTCTTGGCGAGTGTTTCCGACCAGTGCCTGCGCGCCTCCGGAGTTCCGTAGGAGGGCTGGATGAACACCTGGACCACGGATCACAAGATACATCGCTGGATTGGCTGTGGTTCTCGTTCCCTCCCGGAGCGGACACCGCACCGAGGCTGAACCTCGGCTCAGCGCGAACAGTCGATGGTTCACCTCGAATGAGGTTGGGTTCCGGCATCGCGCCTTGGTGTGGCTGGCCGGAACCCGGCGGCAAGGGGCCGGTCGCGCCGTGCCCCACGGCGCTCCGCACCCGGTCCGTCGGGCTGGACATTCCGTGTCCACGCCCGCAGGACGAGAGAGATGCGGAATTGGTGCACGCCCAGTTCCGCGAGCTCGTCCGTGAATCTGTTGTCGAGACAGACAAGCTTTGGCAACCGTTCGCCGACGCGCATTGCACAGCCGCCCGCACGTGGGACGCCGGCCTCGAACGAGCTCCGATCGACGACGGACAGCACGTACCCATCAGCAGCACCCGAGCCGGGAACGTCAGGCGCGCCGGCTGTTGCCTGCACGTCCGAGAATTCAGACTCGAGTCTGGTGACACGAGAGAGTGAGAAAGCCTCCACTCAGCACCCTGGGTAACGAATCCCCGGCCTCGGTTTCATTCGATGCGGTCGCCTGAAAGCAGATTCGGCGGGTAACCGGCGGAAGCCGCGTTGACCGAGGGGAGCCCGTCTGTGGATCGCAAGAGGATCGTGCCCTGTGTCGGCAAACTGGCCGGGCTTTGCCTGCTCGCCGGTGTGCTGCTCGCCGGGTTGCTCTTTCCGGCCACGGCGACAATGGGAGCGTTGTCCAACAAGCTCAGCGATCAGGTGGACTCCACTCTGGCGATGATGCTGAACACGGAACCGCCGTTGATGACGACGGTGACGGACAAGGACGGGACACCGATCGCGTACCTGTACGACCAGTACCGGGTGCGGACTCCGCCGGACAAGATCTCCCCGCACATGAAGGACGCGTTGCTCGCGATCGAGGACCGCCGCTTCTACGACCACCACGGCGTCGACGGTCTGGCCACGCTGCGCGCCGCGGCCCGCAACAACGCGAGCGGGTCGGTGGAGCAGGGAGCGTCGACCCTGACCCAGCAGTACGTCAAGAACTACCTGGTGCACGTGCTGGCGCGTACCGACAAGGACGCGCAACACGCCGCTCAGGAGCAGAGCCTCACCCGCAAGCTCCGGGAGGCGCGCATCGCGGTGGGGCTCGAGACGGCGCTGAGCAAGGACGAGATCCTCGGGCGGTACCTCGACCTCGTGCCGTTCGGTTCGACGATCTTCGGTGTCGCCGCCGCCGCTCAGGCCTACTTCGGCACCACACCGGACAAGCTGACCGTTCCTCAGGCCGCGATGCTCGCGGGCATGGTGAACAGCCCGACCGCGCTGGATCCGGAGGCACGGCCGGACAAGGCGTTGCAGCGCAGGAACCTCGTGATCGACGCGATGGTCGCCGGCGAGAAGTTGACCAGGGACGTGGCGGATCGCCACAAGGCCACTCCGCTCGGGCTGCACGAGCCCGTTCGCCCGCTGCGGACAGGTTGTGTCGGGGCGGGGCCGTCGTACGGGTTCTTCTGCTCGTTCCTGGTGGAGTACCTGACCGAGTCCGGGTTCAACCTGGAGGAGCTGAAGATCGGCGGGTACCGGCTGGAGACCACGTTGGACCCGAAGATCACCGAGCACGCGAAGAAGGCGGTCGAGGCGCAGGCGCCGAAGAACACCCCTGGCGTGGCGAACACCATGGCCGTCGTGCG
>NZ_QQAU01000024.1:0-75778 GCF_003350445.1 Lentzea flaviverrucosa | reverse complement strand
AACCAGCGCGGGATCGACTGGCAGTTCACCACCGACGACGCCCGCACCCGACTCCGCCACCTCTACCCCAAAGATTAGAAGCGACGGTCTACTAGAAGGGCTTCGTCTCCGCTGCGATCTCACCGAGGATGTCGCTCAACGGCCGGGCCGACTGCGCGCCCACTGCCGTCGCCTGACCGGGAGGCACGGTCTCCGCGATGTCCGTCCCGGCACAGGTCACCCGCGACGCCGGGAGGATCCCCGACACCAGGTACTTGTTGACCAGCGTGTCGACGCAGCTGTTGCGGCGCAACGCGTAGTGACCGTGCTGGCCGTCGTTCGACACGCTGATCAGCGGCTGGCTCAGGTGCTCCGCCATGACGCGGCCGTTGGCGAGCGGGGTCTGGGTGTCGCCGTCGGAGTTGACCACCAGGCCTGCCGGGTACTTGCGGGTGATGGCCGGGATCTTCTCCGGGCGCTGGAAGGCGCGGAACGTGCAGTTGGTCGGCGCCATGTAGTCGACGGTGCCGCCGTACGGGTTGGTGTCGCGCCAGCGCTTCATGTCGTTGTAGTAGGTGTTGACGTCGGAGAACCAGTCCCACTCGCACACCACGGCCTGGAAGGTGCCCGGTGAGGTGGGTTCGATGTCGCCCTTCTTCAGGGCGGCCACGATCGCGGAGGCCTCTGCCGGGTCCGCGGCGCCTGCCTTGATCGAGGCGATGTGGCGGGAGAACGCGGCCCACGAGCGGCGGTAGCGGGTGGCGCCTGCCGCGTAGTCGAAGGAGGTCACGTCCGCGTAGCCGCCGTGGGGGCCGGTCTTCAGGCGCGCGGCGATCGCGTCCAGCTCACCGCGCACCGCTGCGGGGGTGGTGCCGAGGCCGTAGGTGCCGTTGCGGGCGGCGGTCCACTCCGTCCACTTGCGGAGGTTGTCGGTGATCGCGTCCACCACGTCGACGTCCTGCTCGTGCCACGTCTTCAGCGGGTCCAGGGCCGAGTCGAGGACGCTGCGGTCGAGGCGCGTGGGGAACATCGAGCCGTAGACGGCGCCGAGCTGCGTGCCGTAGGAGTAGCCGACGTAGGAGATCTTCTTCTCCCCCATGGCCCCGCGGATGACGTCCATGTCGCGGGCGGTGTTCATGGTCGAGATGAACCGGCGCATCTCACCGCCGCCGCGCTGGCAGTTGTCCTCGACCGCGCGGGCGTGGTCCGACCAGTTCGAGAGCTGCGCATCCGTTGGGCGCGAGGGGAACTCGTCGTCCGACGGCGTGGAGATGCAGCGGATCTGCGTCGACCGGCCGACACCGCGCGGGTCCATGCCGATGACGTCGTAGATCTTCAGGACGTCGGTCTGGGCGTTGAACCAGTGCACGGCGCCGAGGCCCGACCCGCCGGGGCCGCCGGGGTTCGTCATCAGCACGCCTCTGCGGCGCGCCGGATCTGTCGCCTTCTTGCGCGAGACGGCGATCTCCAGGTTGCCGTTCCCGGGGTTCTTGTAGTCCATCGGCACGATGACGGTGGCGCACTCGACCCCCGTCGAGGGCGAGAGCCAGCCCGCCGGGCACTCGGCCCAGGCGACGGTCTGCGCGTAGTACTCGTCCAACGGGCCCGGCGCCGCCTGGGCCGTTCCCACCAGGGACATGAACAACGGAGCGACCAAAGCCGCCGCGCCCCAACGCTTCCTCACCGCGTACCCCTCACGATCGTCGGCCAGCGCCAGAACGCTTCCGCAGTCGCCGGTCCGGTCGACACCCCCGAAGGTCGGGTGAAATTCACCGCACCGGCACCATTCGAGACGGCGGCGCGCAAGGCGCGCGGACACCGCGGATGGGGTAGGAAGGGGTATGGATCCGGTCAAGGCGTTGAAGCAGGTGGCCTTCCACCTCGAACGTGCCGGCGAGCCGACCTACCGCGTCCAGGCGTTCCGCAACGCGGCCGCCGTCCTCGCCGACCTCGACCCCGCCGACGTCGAGAAACGGGCGAAGCTCGGCACGCTCACCGATCTCAAGGGCGTGGGCAAGTCGACGGCGGGAGTCGTCGCAGACGCGCTCGCGAACCGCGAGCCGTCGTACCTGGCGAAGCTCCGGCACGTCGACATCACCGGCGGCGAGGAGATGCGCTCGCGACTGAAGGGCGACTGCCACGTCCACTCCGACTGGTCCGACGGCGGCAGCCCGATCCGGGACATGGCCGAGGCGGCCCGCGATCTCGGCCACGAGTTCATGGTGCTGACGGACCACTCCCCGCGGCTGACCGTCGCGAATGGACTGTCTCGCGAGCGGCTCGAGAAGCAGCTCGAGGTCGTCGCGGAGCTGAACGCCGAACTGGCGCCGTTCGTGGTCCTCACCGGCATCGAGGTCGACATCCTCGACGACGGTGCGCTCGACCAGGACGAGGACCTGCTGGCACGCCTCGACGTCGTGGTCGCGAGCGTCCACTCGAAACTGAAGATGCCGCGCGCCGAGATGACCCGCAGGATGGTCAACGCGGTCAGGAACCCGCATGTCGACATCCTCGGCCACTGCACGGGCCGTTTGGTCGTGGGCAAGGGCCGCCCGGAGTCCCAGTTCGACGCCGTCCAGGTCTTCGAGGCCTGCGCCGAGCACGGCACCGCGGTCGAGATCAACTCACGGCCGGAACGCCTCGATCCCCCGCGCCGGCTGCTCAGCCTGGCCGTCGACGCCGGGTGCACGTTCTCCATCGACAGCGACGCGCACGCGCCCGGCCAGCTCGACTGGCTGAACTACGGCTGCGCGCGGGCGGAGGAGTGCGGTGTCGAGCCGGACCAGGTGATCAACACGAGGAGCGCAGCCCGGCTGCTGTCCGGGTGAGGTGCTCGTACCAGGACACGAGCGGCCCGGTGTCGGCCAGCGCACGGACCAGGGCGACCCGGCACAGGTCGCGGACGGGCTCGGGTTCCCACGCTGCCACCAGGTCGTCCAGCGACCCGAGTGACCCGAGCGCGTACCGCTCCAGCCCGGCGCAGATCGGCACGACCGTCCCGTCCGCCAGCACCACGAGCGGATCGACCCGCACGAACGCCGTGGGATCGGCCCGCAGCAACGCGGCGGACGTGACGTCGAACTGCACCTCGACGGCCTCGTCCTCCGCGACCCGGTTCAGCTCCACCGCCGCGTAGACGAGATCGACCCGGTCGACGCCGTGCGGCCGCACCCGCACCTTGCGGGCGCCTTCGGCCACGGCTTCGGCGGCCAGGCCCCGCAGCATCACCACGTTGTCCGGCACCAGGTCGATCAGCACCGTCACCCGGTGCCCGTCGGCAGCGTGTTCCCCCACCTCGTCCAGCGCGACCACGAGCTCGGCCCCCGGCACGGCCGCGAGCCAGCGAGGGTCGCAGACCTCGACTCCCATGTTCTGATGGAGCGGGCAGCAGGCGGGGAAATACCGATCCGCCCGGCAGTCACCCCCTGGAGGGGTTTTCCCACCGTTCACCCAACCGCCGCCGAACGATCATTGGTGACCGAACCACCGCACCCCTACTCTTCGCGACGGCCCATGTCCGCCCACCACCACAAGGACAGGCATGTCACGTCGCAGGGCTCCTTTGGCCGTGCTCTCCACCGTCATCGTCACGGCGGCCACACTCACCGCCTCCACCGCGGCTCACGCTGCCACCACCACCTTCACGCCCACCGCCGACACCTACGTCGACAACGCTTCCAGCGGCACGAACCACGGCACGTCCGGCCAGCTCGGCATCGACAACTCGTCGATCAAGCGGACGTTCCTCAAGTTCACCGTCTCCGGGATCACCGGCAGCGTCAGCAACGCCAAGCTGCGCATCCACACCGACGACGTCTCCGGCGCGGAAAGCCCCAACGGCGGCACGTTCAGGGCGATGTCCAACGTCAGCTGGACCGAGACCGCGGTGACCTGGAACAACCAGCCCGCGATCGACGGCGCCACGGTCGGCTCGCTCGGCTCGGTCGTGCGCAACGCCTGGTACGAGGTCGACGTCACCGGCCACGTCACGGGCAACGGCACCTACAGCATCGGCATCACGTCGAGCAGCACGGACGGCGCGGACTACGACTCCCGCGAGTCCGGTTCCACCGCACCGCAGCTCGTCGTCACCGACGGCACGATCCCGCCTCCCGGTGACCCGGTCTGGGTCGGCGCGGGCGACATCGCCGACTCCGGTTCCGGCGACACGGCCACGGCCGCGTTGCTGGACAACATCCAGGGCACCGTCTGGACCACCGGCGACAACGTCTACCCGGACGGCACCGCGAGCCAGTTCAGCACCTACTACGAGCCCACGTGGGGCCGGCACAAGGCGCGCACCAGGCCGTCGCCCGGCAACCACGACTACCACACCAGTGGCGCCACGGGTTACTACAACTACTTCGGCGCGCAGGCCGGGCCGTCCGGCCTCGGTTACTACTCCTACGACCTCGGCAACTGGCACATCGTGTCGCTGAACTCCAACATCAGCATGTCGGCGGGCAGCGCGCAGGAGCAGTGGCTGCGGCAGGACCTGGCGGCGAGCACGAAGCCGTGCACCGCGGCGTACTGGCACCACCCGCTGTTCACCAGCGGCGCCAACCACTCCCCCTCGACGGCCACCAGGCCGTTGTTCCAGGCGCTGTACGACGCCAACGCCGACGTGGTGGTCTTCGGTCACAACCACCAGTACGAGCGGTTCGCCCCGCAGAACCCCACGGGCGGGCTGGACAACTCGCGGGGCATCCGGACGTTCGTCGCGGGCATGGGCGGCGCCGGTGCCTACGGCTTCGGCACGATCAAGCCCAACAGCGAGGCCCGCAACACCGGCACCCGCGGCGTGCTGAAGCTGACGCTGCACAGCAACAGCTTCGACTGGCAGTTCGTCCCCGAGGCGGGCAAGACCTACACCGACAGCGGCACCACCACCTGCCACTGACGGACCGCTGGAGGCCGATGATGTACCTGTCCACGATCGACGAACCGAAGTCAGCGAACTGGAAAGGGCTGAGCGGCAACGTCTTCGCGCTCGGCACGGTCAGCCTCATCACCGACGTCTCGTCGGAGATGGTGGCCGCGGTCCTGCCGCTGTACCTGGTCATCGGCCTCCAGCTCAGCCCCGCCGCGTACGGGCTGATCGACGGCGTCTACACCGGCGCCACCACGCTCCTCAGACTCGCGGGCGGCTACCTCGCCGACCGGACGAACAAGCGCAAGGCCGTGGCGGGCTTCGGTTACGGCATCTCGGCGGTGGCCAAGCTCGGACTCCTCGCCGCCGGGAACTCCCTGACCGCACTGGGCTTCGTGATCACCGCCGACCGCGCGGGCAAGGGCCTGCGGACCGCCCCGCGCGACGCGCTGATCACCCTCTCGACGCCCAGCGGCGATCTGGGACGGGCGTTCGGCGTGCACCGGGCGATGGACGGCATCGGCGCGTTCGCCGGGCCGCTGGTCGCGATGGCCGTGCTCGCGGCCTCCGCCCAGTCGTTCGACGCCGTGTTCGTCACCAGTGCCTGCATCGCCGCGTTCGGCGTGCTGGTGCTCGTGCTCTACGTGCGGGACCGTCCGGAACCTCTGGCACGCAAGGAACCTCTCAAGCTCGCGCTGCTCAAGGACCCGGCCGTCCGCCGGATCGTGCTGGCCGCGTCGCTGCTCGGCCTGGTCACCATCGGCGACGGCTTCGTGTACCTGTTGCTGCAGAAGCGCGAGGGGCTGGCGTTCGGCTGGTTCCCGCTGCTCGCCGTGGGCACGAGCCTGGTCTACCTGCTGCTCGCCGCGCCACTGGGCGCACTCGCCGACAGGGTCGGCAGGCTCAAGGTCATGCTGACCGGCTACGGCTCGCTGACCGTCGTCTACCTGTTGCTGCACGGACCGTTGGGCGGCTGGCCGCTCCTCGTGCTGGTGGTGCTGCTCTACGGCGTCTTCTACGCGTGCACGGACGGCGTGCTGATGGCGCTCGCGGGCCCGGTCCTGCCGGAACGCCTTCGCACCACCGGGATCGCGCTGATCCAAAGTGGACAGGCGCTCGCCTACCTCGGCTCGTCCGTGCTGTTCGGTCTCGCCTGGCAGTTCTGGAGCCCCGAAGCCGCCACCCGGATCGCCGCCGTCGCGGTGGTCTGCGCCCTGATCGCCACCGCCGCACTGCTGGGACGCCGCTCGTGACCAAGCGCCTGCTGATCACCCTGACCGCCGCCGTCCTGCTCGGGGGCGTCGCCGCCGGCTACACCGCGCTGTCCGGTGCCGCACCGGACGACGCCGCGCAGTCCGTTCCGGCCGGTGCCGGGCCCCGGCTGATGGTCTTGAGCAACGGCAAGCTCTCCACGGTGTCGCGGACCGACCCGGCCGGGCCGCGGGAGGTCACCGAGCAACGCTGCGACCGCGTCTACTCGGCCGCGGGCACGATCTCCTGCCTGCGGCCGGTCGGAGCGCTGAAGGCGAGCGAACTGGCCGTGCTCGACCGCGACCTGAAGGAGCTCAGGACGGTCCCGCTGACCGGGTTCCCGAACCGCACGCGGGTGTCGGCCAGCGGCCGGATGGTGGCGTGGACGCTGTTCGTCGACGGGCATTCCTACGCCGCCAACGGGTTCTCCACCAGCACGGGCATCCTCGACACGAAGACCGGCACCTTGGTCACGTCGCTGGAGGAGTTCGCGGTCGAGGGCATGCCGCAGCGGCCGGTCGACACGAACTACTGGGGCGTCACGTTCACCGCCGACGACAACCGCTTCTACGCCACCATGTCCACCGGCGGCCACCGCTACCTGCTCGAAGGCGACTTCGCGGCGCGCAAAGTCCGTCCGTTGACCGACGCGGACGACGTCGAGTGCCCGTCGCTCTCCCCGGACGGCACCCGCATCGCCTACAAGAAGGCGGTCGGCGGCGACCCGCAGAAGGGCTGGCGGGTGTCCGTGCTCGACCTGGCGACGCGCCGGACCACCGAGCTCGCCGAGACCCGCAGCGTCGACGACCAACCGGCCTGGGTCGACGACAGGACCGTCGCGTACGGCATCCAGCGCGACGACGGGCTCAACGACGTGTGGTCCGTGCCCGCGGACGGCTCCGGAACGCCCGCGATCCTGGTCCCGGAGGCGAGCTCTCCCGCGCCGATCACCTAGATCGGCAGGATTGGGCAAGAGAGCGGCAGCATCGATCTCCTATCCATCCTGTTCAAGCTGATCTGATGAGTCCATCGCCAGAACAGCAGAACGAACAGAAGGTAGGAACAGATGAGTGTCGAGCACGGTTTCCACGCCACCATGACCGCACGGCCCGGCAAAGGCGACCAGGTCGTCGAGTTCCTCCTCAACGCGCCGTCGCTGACCAACGACGACTGCGTGGTCTTCCTGGTCGGCCGCTCGGCCGGCAACCCGGACGTCGTCCACGTGACCGAGGGCTGGACGACGGCCGAGGCGCACAGCGCGTTCTTCGCCACCGAGGAGGCGCAGGCCCTCGTCGCGAACCTCCAGACCCTGCTCGACGGCGAGTCCACGTACTCCGACGAGCTGCCCGTCGGCGGCAAGGCGGCGTTCTGATGGGCCGCCCCGCGTTCGACCCCGAACTGGGAGCACTTCTCGCCGGCATGCCGCTGGGGACCGAGCTCACCTACGAGCTGGTCCAGCAGATCCGCCAGATGCCGTCGCCACCGTTCAAGACCGACGCCGAACGGCACGACGTCACGCTCGGCGAGATCACGCTGACCGTCTTCCGCCCCAAGGGACTCACCGAGCCCGCGCCGTGCGTCTACTGGATCCACGGCGGCGGAATGGTGATGGGCGACCGGTTCTCGCAGATCGACATCCCCCTGCAGTGGCTGGAAGAGCTCGGCGTCGTCGTGGTCACGGTGGAGCACCGGCTCGCCCCGGAGGCGAACGGGACGACACTCGTCGACGACTGCTACCGAGGCCTCTTGTGGACGGCCGGGAACGCGGAGGAACTGGGCATCGGGAAGATCGTCGTGGCGGGCATCAGCGCGGGCGGCGGCCTGGCCGCCGGAGTCACGCTGATGGCCCGCGACCTGGACGGCCCGGAGATCACCGCGCAGGTGCTGATCTGCCCGATGCTCGACCACCGCGACAACTCCACGTCCAGCACGCAGTACGCCGGTGGCCCCGGGGTGTGGACGCGGGAGATGAACGCGTTCGGCTGGCGCTCGGTGCTCGGCGACCTCGCGGACGTTCCCGCCTACGTGTCACCGGCTCTGGCCGAGGACCTGTCCGGGTTGCCCGCCACGTACGTCGACACCGGGACGGCGGAGGTGTTCCGCGACGAGGACGTCGCCTACGCGTCCCGCATCTGGGCGGCGGGCGGTGACGCCGAGCTGCACACGTGGGCAGGCGGATTCCACGGCTTCGACGCGATCTTCCCCGACGCCGGGCTTTCCGTCCGGGCCAGGCGCACGCGCACCGAATGGCTTGAACGCCGGTTGTCCTAGATCGGGAGGGGCCTCATCCGGTCCGGCATGTGCGCGCGCAGCGTGTCGTGCAACGCCGACACCTCGTCGGCGTCCAGCAGAACGGACCCCGTCTCGCACGCCAGCACCGCCTCACCGGTGCGCTGGTCGGGCACGTACCTCAATGCCACGTCCGGCACCGTGCACGACTCCGCCTGACGAATCGCGGTCAGCAGCTCCGACACCCGTTCGTACCCCAGCCGCGCGCTCCAGAGCGACGCGGCCGGGGGACGGACGAACAACCGGAGGCCTCCGGTGGAGCGGCGAACCTCGACGCACGACAACACCGTCACAACCTCCTACCAAGCCTCAGCAGCGAGACTAGTCAGAGATGTCCGGTTTCAGCGTCGGGTGTCACCCGTTCGGTTCATTGGTAGCAGGGCTTCTCGAACTTGAAGTCCTTCGCCGTCGAGCCGGTGAAGAAGTCCTCCACCAGCGTCACCCCGGTCGGAGCGGCGTCGTCGGGCCGGTAGAGCGTCGACTGGCGGAACAGCCCGTCCTGGGCCGAGGCGGCGAAGTTGCCCGCCCCCGAAGGAAGCATGCCCTCGTAGTCCACCGAGTTGAGCTGGCGCACAGCGGCGAGCACGCCGGCGCGCGTCAGGTCCTTGTTCGAGGCAGCCTTCTCGAGCGCCGCCTTGAGCGGGTACGCCCACACCCAACCGGCGGTGTAGCCGTCGTTCGGCGTCACGCCGGGCAGTGCCGCTCGCATCGCGGTGTGGCCGACGGACTCTGTGCCCCACGACTTCCACGGCGCCGACTGCATGTACAGCGCCTTGATCGCGGGAGCGGCGGGCGACTTCAGCAGACCGGGGTTCCACGTCGGCGAGGTGCCGATGAACTTGCCCTTGAAGCCACGGGCCGCGGCCTGGCCGATGATCACGGCCGCGTCGGTCGGTCCGGTCGTCAGGATCACCAGGTCCGGCTTCTTCGACACCACGGCGTCGATCGCACCGCCCTGGTTGTCCTGGCCGGCCGTGGTGGTCACGTTCTCGAACGTGAGCCCGCGCTTCTCGGCCGCGATCTTCGTGCCGGCCGCCGCGTCGTCACCGTAGTCACCGGCGTTGTGCACGGCCATGACGGACTTCACGCCCATCTTCTCGGTGGCGTAGTCGACGGCGTTCATCGACTCGACGCAGTAGTTCGCGCCGGACTCCAGCACGACCTCCTGGTGGCCCCACAACGAGGTCCAGGACGCCGGCACGGAGACCATCGGGGTCTTCTCGAGGTCCGGCAGGATCGCCACGGTCGTGGGCGAGCCCAGCGTCTGCGTCAGCGCCAGGATGCTGCCCTTGATCTCCTGGTAGACCTGGTTGTGGATCTGCGGGTTGTACTTGTTGTCCTTGACGTACTTGGTGACGTCGACCTCGTAGCCGCCGATGCCGCCCTTGTCGTTGACGCGCTTCCAGAACGCCTTCTGCGAGTCCGTGATCGGCACGGCCAGGGTCTTGAACGGGCCCTCGGTGAGGTCGGAGATGGTGCCGAGGTAGATGCAGCCCTTGGACTTGTCGACGGCGTTGGGACACGCCTCCTTGGTCACGCCGGCGTCGACCTTGATGCCGCCCGCGCCTTCCTGAGGCGCGGCCCCGTCCCCTCCTCGACACGACGCGAGAAGTAGCGCCCCTACGAATATGACTGCAAGTCTCTTACCGGACATGGGGATTCTCTCCTCAGTACGAGAACGGCCAGGTGCGCCAGTAGTTGCGGACGCGGACCCAGATGCCGAACAACCCGCGTGGCTCGACGATGAGGAACACGATGATGAGCACGCCGTAGAGCACGGCTTCCAGCTGGAAGACCGTGATCACGCCGGTCGCGTCACCACTGATGAACGGCAGCACCGTGGGCAGTTCCCTGGTGATGCGTGGCAGCAGAGTGATGAAGAGCGCGCCCATGACCGCTCCGGAGATGGTGCCCGCGCCGCCGATGAGCACCATCGCGATGTACTGCACTGACAACAACAGGTTGAACGAGCCGGGATCGAAGAACCCGTTCACCACGAACAACAACGCGCCCGCGACACCCGCGTAGAACGAGGACACCGCGAACGCCAGGACCTTGTACCTCGTCAGGTCGACGCCGATCACCGACGCGGCCAGGTCCCGGTCCCGCACCGCCGCGAACGCCCGCCCGACGCGCGAGCGCACGAGGTTGCGCGCCAGCACACCGAAGATCACCAGCAGCACGAACATCAGCAGGTACAACTGCTGTGCCGCCGTGAACAGCGCGCTGTCCTGGTCCAGCCGCACCCCGAACAGCTCGGGCACCGCGGCAGGCCTGCCGACACCGGGCCCGCCGGTCAGCGACGTCCACTCCCGGAACACGTGCTCTCCCAGGAAGACCAGCCCCAGCGTCACGATCGCGAGGTAGAGCCCTCGCAGCCGCACCGCCACCGGCGCCACCAGGACGCCGAACAACGCGGCCACCAACCCCGACGCCAGCAGCCAGACCGGCAGCGACGTGATGCCGAACCCGATCACCCGCCCGTCCTCGGGGCCGGACAGCGCCGCGGCCGTGTACGCACCGATCGCGAGGAAGAACGCGTGCCCCAGGGAGACCTGGCCCGCGTACCCCGTGACGATGTTCAGCCCGATCGCGCCGATCGCCGCCACGAACCCGGTGGCGAGCAGCTGCAACAGGTCGTCGGTGATCATGAACGGCAGGACCAGCGCGAGCACGACGAGACCGCCCGACCACGCGCGTTTGGGACGCGTGTTCAGGAAACCCATGTCCTGCCCATATGAGGTGTACAGCTCAGGACGACCCTTCACAGCCGCTCCACCTCTTTCTTGCCGAAGAGCCCGTACGGTCTGACGAGCAAGACGAGCAGCATCAACGCGTACGGTGCGACCAGCCCGAAGTTCGGTCCGAGCCACGGCGCGAAGTCGCCCTGGTAGGTGCCGAACAGCGACTCGACGACCCCGACAGCGAGTCCGCCGACCACCGCGCCGCCCAACGACTCCAGGCCGCCGAGGATGATCGCGGGCAACGCTTTCAGCGCCACGATCCAGAGTTGCTGGTCGACGCCCGCGCCCGTGGCCACGAACACGCCGGCGAGTGCGGCGAGCCCGCCCGCCAGTGCCCACGACAGCGCGAACACCGATCCGACCGAGATGCCCTGTGCCAGCGCGACTTCCTGGTCGTAGGCCACCGCCCGCATCGCGAGCCCGATCCGCGAGTACCGGAAGAACAGGAACAGCAACGCCGTCACGACCGCGGTCGTCGCGATCATCACGAGGTAGCGCTGCTGCACCTCGGCACCCAGGAAGCTCACCGTGTTCAGGCCCCACGGGTCACCGACCTGCCGCACGTCCAGGCCGATGAACGCGTTGGTGACCACCCTGACCACGACGTCCACGCCGATGGTGATGATCGCGACCACGAACACGGGTTTGCCGACCATCGGCCGCAGCACCGTGCGTTCCACGCCCAGCGCCAGCACCGCGATCACCACGGCGGCGACGAGAACCGCCCCGACGAACGACACGGCCGGCGAGAGGTACGAGACCAGCACCGCGCCCGCCAGCATGAACGCCGGCTGCGCGAAACTGATCACCTGCGTCGACTTGTAGATGATCACGAAGCCGAGCGCGAGCAGCGAGTAGATCGACCCGGTGCCGAGACCCCGGATCAGCGACTGGAGAAACTCATCCATACATGCTCTCCACGAGGTCGTCGAACATCTTGCCCAGCGCGGATCTCTTGACCTTCTGGGTCGCGGTCAGCTCGCCGTCCTCGTGGTCGAGCTCCTTGGGGAACATCCGGAACTTCTTGATCTGCTCGACCGTCGCGAACTTGCCGTTCGCCTCGGTCACGATGCTCTGCACCAGTTCCAGGACCTCGGGTTTCTCGGACAGGTCCCGGTAGGTGGTGTAGGTGATCCTGCGTTGCTGCGCCCAGTGGCCGACCGTCTCGTACTCGATGCCGATCAACGCCACGAGGTAGGCCCGCTGGTCGCCGATCACCACGGCCTCCTTGATGTACGGGGAGGTCTTCAGCGCGTTCTCGAGCTCCGACGGCGCGATGTTCTTGCCGCCCGCGGTGATGATGATGTCCTTCATCCGGTCGGTGATCTTCACGTGCGTGCCGTCGACCCACTCGCCGACGTCACCGGTGTGCAGCCAGCCGTCGTTCAGGACCCGTTGGGTGGAGTCGGGGTCCTGCCAGTAGCCCGCGAACGTGCCGCCGTGCCTGGTGAGGATCTCGCCGGTCTCCTCGTCGATCCGGAGCTCGGTGCCGGGCTGCGGCTCGCCGACGGTGCCGATCTTGACCCGGCCAGGCCGGTTTCCCGTTGCCACGGCGGTGTTCTCGGTCATGCCGTAGACCTCGTGCATCGGCACCCCGATGCCCATGAAGAACTTCAGCACGTCCGGCGCGATCGGCGCGGCTCCGGAAGCCGCGTACCGGACGTGCCGCATGCCGATGCGGGCCTTCAGCGCGCGGAAGCAGAACAGCCACCCCAGCGCGTAGATCAACCGGCTCTTGCCCGTGTGCTTACCACCGTTGTGCACCAGCGTTTCGCCGATGACCTCGGCGCGTTTGAGCCAGAACCGGGTGGTCGTGCGCTTGAGCCGGGACGCGGACGAGACGCTGATCGTGACGCCGGCCAGCACCTTCTCCCAGATGCGGGGCACGCCGAACAGGATCGTCGGCTGCACCTCGCGCAGGTTCGCCTGCACCGTCTCGATCGACTCGGCGAAGTGCACCTGCACGCCGCTGGCCGCGCTGAACCACGTCGTGAAGATGCGCTCGGCGACGTGGCACAAGGGCAGGTAGGACAGCGTGACGTCGGCGGAGGACGGGGGTGGCGAGGTGAAACCGCCGCCCTCCACCAGCACGTGGACGGCGAACTCGACGTTCGCCACGGTGAGCATCGCGCCCTTCGGCGGCCCGGTGGTGCCCGAGGTGTAGATCAACGTCATGACGTCGTCAGGTTCGACGGCCGCCATGCGTTCGGTGAGCTCACCGGGGAACGAGTCGCGGTGCTGGGCGCCCAGCGCCAGGAAGTCGTCCCAGGCCAGCAGTTTCGGGTTATCGTAGCGGCCCTTGATGCCGCGCGGCTCGACGTAGACGATCCATTCGAGGTCGGGGGTGTCCTCCAGCACCAGCAGCGCCTTGTCGACCTGTTCCTGGTCCTCGGCGATCAGGATCCGCGAACCCGAGTGGGACAGCAGGTAGGCGACCTCGGACGCCGGGTTGGTCGGGTAGAGCCCGACGGTGATGCCCCTGGCGGCGACGATGCCGAGGTCGGCGTAGAGCCACTCGCGCCGGTTCTCGGAGTGGATCGCCACCCGCTCCCCCGGCTGCAGGCCCAGCGCGAGCAGCGCGTGGCCGACCAGTTCGACGTTCGCCCAGTAGCCGGACCAGGTGACCTCCTGCCAGATGCCGAAGTCCTTGGCCCGCAGGGCGATCTGGTCAGGCGTGCGCTCGGCCCTGTCCTTCACGCGCGTGACGACGGTTGTCGTTGTCATGGCGTCACGCTCTTGTGCTGCTCGCCGAGGTACGCGCGGATGACGTCGGGGTCCTGCTGCACCTCCGCGGGCGTGCCGGTGCGGATGGGGCGGCCGAAGTCCATGACCATCACGCGGTCGGCCAGGTCCATCACGAGACCCATGTCGTGCTCCACCATGATCATCGCGATGTTCAGCTCCTCCCGGACGTCGAGGATGAACCGGGCCATGTCCTCGGTCTCCTCGACGTTCATGCCGGCGACCGGCTCGTCGAGCAGCAGGAGCTTCGGCTCCATGGCCAGCGCCCTGCCCAGCTCGACGCGCTTCTGCACGCCGTAGGGCAGCAGGCCGACCGGGTACCGGCGCCACTGCTCCAGTTCGAGGAAGTCGATGACCTGCTCGACCGCTGCCCTGTTCTCCAGCTCCTCGGCACGAGCCCTGCCGAGCCAGAAGAACGCCGACAGCGCGCCGTACCGCATGTGGTTGTGGCGGCCGAGCATGAGGTTGTCGACGACGGTGAGGTGCGAGAACAGCTCGATGTTCTGGAACGTGCGGGCCATGCCCTGCGCGGCGATGCGGTGGGGCCGCATGCCGATCAGGTCCTGCCCGCGGAACCGCACGGTGCCCTGCTGCGGCCGGTAGACGCCGCTCAGGACGTTGAAGATGGACGTCTTGCCGGCGCCGTTCGGGCCGATGACGGCGAAGAGCTCGCCCTCCTCGACGCTGAACGACACCCCGTCGACGGCCACCACACCGCTGAACGAGAGCCGGACGTCCTCCACTTCCAGCACGCTCACGACAACCACCGCTTCCTGCGCTTGTAGTGCTTGACCGCACGGAACGAGGAGGTGCCGAGGCCGAGGTAGAACTCGCGGATGTCGTCGTCGGCGAGAAGTGCCTCCGCCGGCTTGTCCATGACGACCTTGCCGGTCTCCAGCACGTAGCCGTGGTCGGCGATGGAGAGAGCCATGCTGGCGTTCTGCTCGACCAGCAGGACGGTGGTGCCCTGTTCGTTGATCTTCACGACGAGGTCGCGGATCTGCTGGACCAGCAACGGCGCGAGGCCGAGGCTGGGTTCGTCCAGCAGCAGGTAGGACGGTTCCGACATCAGCGCCCGGCCGATCGAGAGCATCTGCTGCTCGCCGCCGGACAGGTAGCCCGCGCTCTGTCTTCGCCGTTCGAGCAGCCGGGGGAACAGTTCGTAGCAGCGGTCCAGGTTCTGCTTGAGCCGCTTCGGCCTCGCGTGGCCGCCGACCTTGAGGTTCTCCTCGACGGTCAGTTCGGACAGGATCCGGCGGCCCTCCAGAGCCTGTTTGATGCCTCGGTCCGCGATCTTGGCCGGTGAGAGGCGGTGGATCGGTTCACCGTCGAGCATGATCGAGCCCTTGGTGACCTTGCCGTCGTGCACGTCGAGCAGGCCGCTGAAGGCCCTCATCAGGGTCGTCTTGCCCGCTCCGTTCGCACCGAGCAGTGCGACGACCTTGCCCTGGGGCACCTGCAGGCTCACGCCGCGGAGCACCAGCATCACGTCGTCGTAGACGACCTCGAGGTTGTTCGCTTCGAGCACCAGCGCCTCCTAGTGGCCCCTGACATACCGCGCAGTATGCCGCCCGTGAGACTTGGATCACAGAGCGATTTGACCACTGCGGGCGATTTCGTGATGTGCGGGCCGCGAGCGGTTCGACACTCTACGTGACTGTCCACAGTAGACACAGGTTGGATGTGTAACAGCGCGTCGCTCGGGTACTCACCTTCCGACACCAATCGAAGGAGGAGGTTTCGTGACCACCATTGAGAAGTCGGTGGACGTCCATGTGCCTGTGAGCACGGCTTACAACCAGTGGACCCAGTTCGAATCCTTCCCGGCGTTCATGGATGGCGTCGAGAAGATCGACCAGGTCACGCCGACCATGACGCACTGGACGACGAAGATCGGCGGAGTCGTCCGCGAGTTCGACGCGGAGATCACCGAGCAGCACGCGGACGAACGAGTCGCGTGGACCACGGTCGACGGGCCGCAGCAGGCCGGTGTGGTCACCTTCCACCGGATCGACAACGACACGACGCGGGTCCACCTCCAGATGGACTACGAGCCGGAGACCATCACGGAGAAGGCGGGTACCGCGCTCGGCGTGGTGGGCCACCGGATCGAGGGTGACCTCAAGCGGTTCAAGGAGTTCATCGAGAACCGCGGCACCGAGACCGGCGCTTGGCGGGGCGACGTGACGCCGCCGCCGCAGGTCTGATCGCGGTGCACGTTGACGCCAGACCAGCACGCGGCGTTTGAGGAACTCGCCCGCATCAGCCGTGACTCGCCGCGATACCACGTGATGCGGGACCGGCTGGTGCGCGAGTACCTCCCCCTCGCCCGGCACATCGCCCGCCGCTTCAGCGAACGCGGCGAGCCCATGGAAGATCTCGCGCAGGTGGCGGCGGTCGGACTGATCAACGCCATCGACCGGTTCGACGTCTCACGGCAGACGGACTTCCTGTCCTACGCCGTGCCGACGATCACCGGCGAGGTGCGGCGTCACTTCCGCGACCAGTGCTGGGCGGTGCGCGTGCCCCGCAGGTTGAAAGAACTGTGCGATTCCATCGACGGCGCGACCGCCGAGCTCTCGCACCGGACCGGGCGGTCTCCGACTCCCTCGGAGATCGCCCGGCACCTCGGGGTGTCGCTCACCGACGTCTACGAGGGCCTGCGGATCGAGAAGAACATCGCGTTCGCGCCTCTGGACTCCCTGGAGAGCTCGACCGTCGACGATCCAGCGCTGGAAGGCGTGGAGATCCACGAGGCCCTGCAGCCGATGCTGCGGGGCCTTCCGCGCCGTGAGCGGACGATCGTGGTCCTGCGCTTCTTCGGCAGGCTGACCCAGACGGAGATCGCCCGCCGTGTGGGCATCTCCCAGATGCACGTGTCACGGCTGCTCACCAAGTCCCTGGAGCAGCTGCGACACGATTTGCTGGCCGAGGAGTGAAATGAACGAGCGGGAATGTCCGGTCCTGGCGATACTGGGTTCATGAACCGGTTGCGGTGGCCTCAGAAGCTGGCGATCGGCACTGGCGCACTGCTCGTGCTCTGGGGCGTGGCCGGGTTCTTCGTGACCGGCTTCTCGTCGTTCGCGGGCGAGGCCGATACCTGGGTTCTCGGCCTGCGCGTCAACCCGCTGCAGAACGTCATCCACCTGGTCTTCGGCGCCGCCCTGCTGTCCGCCGTGCCGCGCCTGAAGGCGCTGAGCGGTACCGGCCTGCTGCTGGCGGTGCTGTTCCTGGTGATGTTCGGGCTCGGCCTGGCCCGCTACGACGGCGAGGTCGTGAACTTCCTCAACGTCAACCCCGGCTCGAACGCGCTGCACCTCTTCGCCGGGTTCGCCTCGCTGGCGGCGGCGCAGGGCGCGGCGTGGTGCCGCCAGTGCGACCGCGCCGCCGCCGTCAAGCCTGCTTGAGCAGCTTGCGCACCGCCCGTTCCGGGTCGCCCCCGTTGATCACCCGGCCGTGCTCGAACGCCTCCACCAGCCGTGGGTCCACGTAGGACTTCCTCGCCACGGAGGGCGTGTTGCCGAGGTCCTCGGCGACCTCCTTCATGACCGCGCTGACCGCCCGCTTCGACGGCTTGCCCCGGTCACGCAGGGCGTGCGCGAACGCCTGGGCGGCGAAGACCGTGGCGTGCCAGGTGCGCAGGTCCTTCACGCTGAACTCGTCGCCGACCAGCTCCCGAAAGCGTTCGTTGACGTCGTCGGCGGTGAGGTCGAAGACGCGGCAGTCCGGCGTCCGGTCGCGCAGCAACGACCGGACGGCCCCGGCGAGGGCGCGATCGGTGATCTCGTGGTCCACCTGGACGCCGTGCTTGGCGGGGAACCGGAAGCGGACCCGGTCGCCGGTGACCGAGAGGTGCTCGCAGAGCAGGGTCGCGACGCCGTGCGTGCCGTTCTCCTCGGCGTACTCCTCGTGGCCGACGCGGAAGACACCGAGGTCGAGCATTCGCAGCGCGATGGCGAGCAACCGCCTCCGGCCGCGCGACCTCATGTCCTTCTCGATCTGCTCGCGGAACTTGCCGAGCTTCGGGGCGAGCTCCAGCACGCGGGCGAACTTCTCGGTGTCGCGGTCGGCCCGCCACTTCTCGTGGTAGAGGTACTGACGGCGGCCGGCGTCGTCGTAACCGATGGCCTGGATGTGGCCGTTCGGATGCGGTGAGATCCACACTTCGCGCCACGCGGGTGGGATCACGAGGGCCTTCACCCGCTCGACGTCACTCGCGGACAGCGCCCGGCCGTCGGCGTCGAGGTACCGGAACCCCTTGCCGTGCCTGCGTCGCGTCCAGCCTGGACCTGCGGTGATGCTACGCCGCAGTCTCATCTGGCCACCCCGGGATTGATCAGCATGAAACGCGGGTACCCGCTCGCCGATGAATCACTACACGGTCGGTGTGGAACAGGAGTTCCTGCTCGTGGATCCCGGTTCACGGCGGCCGGTGGCACTGGCACCCCGCGTCCGGGAGATCTCGCGCGCGCCGGGAGACCTCGACGTGCAGGGTGAGCTCACGCCGTTCCAGATCGAGATCGCCACCGGTGTCACCTCCTCGTTCGACGAGCTGTCCGAGCAGGTCCGGCTCGGCCGCCGGGTGCTCGTGGACGCCGCCGACGCGGCGGGGTGCCGCCTCGTGGCGACGGGCATGCCGCCGATCGGCGAGGCCGGGCCCCCTCCCGGATCGGATGACCCCCGCTATCACCAGATCGAGTACTCCCATCGACGGCTCGTCACCGGAACGGGTGCCTGCGGACTGCACGTCCACGTCGGCGTCTCCTCGGCCTCCGAAGCGCTGGCGGCGTCGAACAAGCTGCGGGCGTGGCTGCCGACGTTGCTGGCCCTGAGCGCGAACTCCCCGTACTACCAGGGAGAGGACACCGGGTACGCCAGCTGGCGGTCGATGGTGTGGTCGCGCTGGCCGGTGAGCGGACCGCCGCCGCTCTGGCGCGGTCCCGACGACTACGACCGGACCGTCGAGGCGCTGATCAGCTCGGAAGCGTTGATGGACAGGGCGATGGTGTACTGGGACGTCCGACCGTCGGATGATCATCCGACGGTCGAGGTGCGCGTCGCGGACATCCCGCAGCTGGCAACGGAAGTCGCGGTCCTCGCCGAGTTGGTCCGGGCCCTCGTCGTGACGGAACCCTCCGAACAGCGGGTGGACGATTCCGTGCTGCGAGCGGCATATTGGCGGGCGTCGCGCGACGGGGTCGACGGACTGGCCGCCGATCCACACACCGGAAAACTCTCCCCCGCGTTCGACCGGGCAGTGTCGCTCGTGGAGCACGTCGAGGTCGCACTGCGCGATCGCGGCACTCTGTCTACTGTGGAGCAGCAATTGGACTGGTTGCGCCACAACGGCTGCGGTGCCGCTCGGCAACGACGCTGCCCGGACCCCGAGTCCCTTGTGGACATGCTGATCGCCCGAACGCGTGAGGAAACCTGATGCGCCTCCCCGCTCCCCGCGGCCACATGAGCTCAGCCCTGGTCGCAGCGCTGCGCCTGCCGCCCCCGCCGCGGCCCGCGCTGCTCGTCAGCGGCGGCACCAGGGAAGCCTGGCAGGACGACGACCTGCAGCTGTCGCTGTGGATCTGCTACGAGCTGCGGATGCGCGGCTTCGACGACGTCGCCACCGGCTGGGAGGACCACCCGGCGCTGGCCCAGTTCCACGCGGCGCTGGAAGCCCGCTGGGAAGGGGCGCTCCGGTCGTTGACCGAGGTCACCTCACCCGTCGCGCTGCCGGACGAGGGGCTTTCGGAACTGCGCCGCCACCAGGCGTTCTGGCAGCCGCGCAGCGAGATGCGCTCGGTGCTGCGCGACATCCAGGGCGACGCCTACGGCACCCGCTCCGAACGCACCCATTCGGTGCTGTTCACCGTGACGCTGCGCGACCTCGACCCGTTCTCCGGTGTGGACGAGATGCCCGCACCGACCCTCGCGCTGGCGAACGCGCTGTCGTTGTTCGGCCTGCACCGCCGGCTCGTCGGGGCCCTCGTAGGCTTCCTGACGGCGGTCGACACCATCGGCGGTGACCCGTTCGCGCAGCTGCTGCCCGTCCAGTGCCCGCCGGAGGACGTCCGCCTCGGCTTCACGGCGTGCCACGAACTGCACGCCCGCCTCACCCAGCACGTCCACGCTTCCCTGCAGGCGGGTCGCACCTCCCTGAGGGGCCGTCGACCGCCGGTTTCCAGCCGGGTTAACGTGGGGTGCTGACCGCTGACTAAGGAGATCACGTGCCTGACCCCACTGCTCTGGCCACCGTGGTCGTCGACCGGCTCGCCCCCGACGTCGTCGTGCTGCGCGTGTCCGGTGAGCTCGACACCACCTCCAGTGGTTCGCTGACCGGCCCGCTGGACACCCACGTGACGGAAGGCCTGCGAGCCGTCGTCGTGGATCTCGGCGGCGTCCGGTTCCTGGGGTCCGCCGGGCTGGAGGCCCTGGTCCTGGGACAGCAGCGCGCGTCGAAGGCCGGCGTCGAGTTCGTGGTGGTGGCGTCGACCCGCGCGGCGTTGCGACCCATCGAGGCGACCGGGCTGGACGCGGTGTTCACCATCGTGAAGTCGGTGGACGAGGCGACGCAGCGCTTCTCGTCCTGATCACCAGGGCGGGGTGCCCGTGGCGTCGAAGTAGCCGCCGGTCGGCCCGTCCTGTCCGATCTGCGCCATCCGCACGATGGCGCCGGTGTCCTGCTCGACGGCGTTGATCCGCATCCGCGGGAACGCCTTCGCGTACTGCACCGTGACGATGTTGACCGCTGCCGCGGACGGCGAGTCCTGGGGGCCGCTGACGTTCACCACGACGGCGGCGGCGGACCGTTCCAGCAGCGGCAGGTAGGTCTGCAGGATGCGCGCGGTGCTCTCGACGGCGCCCTCGAACGTCTCCTGCGCGGCTCCGCCGGTGTTGACGAGCACGTCCAGCACGTCGAGCGCGTCCAGGGACTCGGCCGAGGCGCCGTCGAGCGGCGCGAACCGGACGGTGTGGCCGGCGCGGACGAGCCGGCGGGCGATCTCCGCGTCCTCGTCCGCCCCGGTGATCAGCACAGCAGCCATGCCGTCCACGCTAATCCTGGCCGATGTCCTCGTACCAGAGCTCGGGGCGTTCGGCGATGAACGCCGTCATCAGCTCGACCAGCCGCGGGTCCTCGACGACGGTGATGCCGACGCCGTGCTCCGCCAGCCAGTCGTGGCCGCCGTGGAACGTCGTGGCCTCGCCGATCAGCACGTGCGAGATGCCGAACTGGCGGACCAGGCCGCTGCAGTACCAGCACGGCGACAGGGTCGTGACCATCGTCGTGCCGCGGTAGCTCCGCTGGCGGCCGGCGTTGCGGAAGGCCGACGTCTCCGCGTGCATCGACGCGTCGTCGTCCTGGACGCGGCGGTTGTGGCCCCGGCCCAGCAGACGGCCGTCGCCGTCGAAGAGTGCCGCGCCGATGGGGATCCCGCCTTCGGCGAGCCCCATCCGCGCCTCTTCGACGGCGACGGCCAGCATGTCGGAAGCAGCAGTCATGCGTTCGACGCTACTTCGTCTTGAACAGCTTCACCGTCATCGACGTGCCGCTCTGGCGGAGAACCTTCAGGCCGACACCGGCGGCGGGCAGCTTCACGCCCGCGTTGGGCTGTTCGGCGAACCAGAACTGCTTCGTGTCGTCGAAGGTCGGTTGCGCCGCCGCGCCGCGGACGTAGGACGCCTTGCCGTTGACGTGCAACGTGAAGGAGTCCGACTTCTGCAGCGAGAACGGCGCGTCGTACCCGCTGACGGACGGCGACCAGCGCTGCCCCTCCAGGTTGTAGAGCGGGGCCGGGTTCGCGTCGATCGGCAGGATCAGGCCCTCACCGGGGTGCTCGCTGACGTTGTTGTCCAGCAGGCTCGTGTTCCACAACGACACCAGCAGGCCGTCCTGGTACGGGAAGTGCTCGACGAAGTCGGGCTTGTCCGGGAAGCTGTACCGGTACGGGCCGGTCTTGTTGTACTTGCCGTACGACTCGTACGTGCGGTTCGACGCGATGTAGAACTGGTCGAACGTCTTCGTCTCCTTGCCTTCGGTCGCGCGGAAGCCACGCGGGGTCCAGAGGCCGGCGGTCTCGCCGCCGTCCGTCAGCACCGGCGCGCCGTCGGCGGTCACGGTGATCGAGTCGGCGAAGAAGCCCTGCAGCGCGAGGGCTCCGTCGGTGCGGTAGGCGAAGCGCAGCTTGGTGTTCTTGCCCGCGTACGCGTCGAGCGGCACGTTCACGTCGACCCACTGGCCGTCCGATGAGCTGCTGATCGCGGGCGAGTCGCCGGAGTCGCGGGCGAACGGCCGACCACCGGCCGTGCCGTCGAGCTGCGTCCAGCTGCCGTCCTCGTTGGACGCTTCGACGTAGAGGTAGTCGTAGTCGGCCTCGATGTCGAAGCGCGCCTTCACCGTGAGCGACGCGCTGGTCTTGCCGCGCAGGTCCAGCGGAGCCGTCATGGAGTGGTCGAGGTCGTTGCCCTTCTCGCTCCACCACATCTTGCTGCCTGCGAAAGGAGCCCCGTAGTCGAAGTTCTTCGAGATGTCCGGCAGCACGACCACGAGTCCCTGCGCCTTGGCGCTGTTGTACTCGTGCGGGCCGAGCTCGAAGACGCGTTCCTGACCGGCGACCGCGACCTCGTAGTCGAGCCAGCCGAGCTGCAGCTTGTCCCACGCGGAGAACTCGTTGGCACGCTCACCGGGAGCCTCGCCGGGTGCGTTGACCCGGTTCTGGGCCATGATCGACCACCAGTTGACGCCGTTCGCGCCACCGTTGGTGTCGTAGTGGTCCGGCAGGCCGAGGTCGTGGCCGTACTCGTGCGCGAAGACGCTCACGCCACCGTTCTCGGGCTGCACGGTGTAGTCGCCGACCCAGAGGCCGGTGTCCCCGATCTGCGCGCCACCGAGCTTGTTGGTGCCGGGACCGGACGTGTAGTTCTTGTACGCGTACCCGCGGTGGCTCCAGAGCGCGTCCTCACCCTGCAACGGGTCGCCGTCGGCCTGGTCACCACCGGCGTGCACGATCTGGAAGTGGTCGATGTACCCGTCGGCCTCGTTGAAGTCGCCGTCGGAGTCGTAGTCGTAGCGGTCCCACTGGTCGTACTCGGCCAGCGACGCCTTGATCTGCTCGGTGGTCTCACCGGCGGCCTTCTGGTCGGCGACCCACTGCGTGACGGCGTCCTTGATGAGCTCACGCGAGTTGTTGCAGATGTTGTCGTTGCACGGGTAACCGTTGCTGCGGCCGTAACGCGCCTCGTTGTACTGGACCTTCACCCAGTCCGTGACGAGCCCGTCGACCGTGTACCTGCCGCTCGACTGCCTGTCGTAGAAGTTCGCGACGGAGTTGGCGTCCTTCTTGCGGCTGAAGTAGAGGTCCTGGAAGTACTTCTGGCTGAAGTCCTGGCGCCAGATCGTCGTGTTGTCGACGGCGCGGTCCGGCTCCGGGATCTGGTTGTGCACAGGCCCGTCGAACCGCTGCGGTCCCGGAGTGGCCGGGTTGGTGTCGCGGTCGGGGTAGTCGGGGTGCCGCTCGTCGCCGAACTCCGTGAGGATCACGAAGATCTTGTCGGTCTTCTCCCGCTTCAGCTCGACGTACTGGTCCTTGTCCTTCTTCCTGCCGACCTTCGCGACGGTGCTGGTCCCCCGCTTCTCGGTCGGCTTCTGACCGGTCAGCACGTCGGCGAGCGCCTGCTGCTTCAACGCGCGGCGCTTGACCTCCAGCTCGTGCGGCTGCTCGTCGGACTGCCGCGTCTCCTGCTTCTCGGGCTGCGCGGGCGGCGTCGCGGTCGCCGGGGCGACCATGCCCGCGGTGATGAGCGCGAGCGCCGCTGCTCCCGCCAGAACTCTTCGCACTTGTAGTTCCCCTCTCGGAATCCGGAGCGGACGCTACGTACCGGTTCGGTGGCTCGACACGTCCGAAGGTCGGGACTAAACAGACATGTCGTGGACGACCGCGGGCCAGGCTGTTCCCGGTGCTCGCCGGACTCTCGTTCCTGATCTGCGCCGTGCTGTCCTTTGTGTACTTCCGGCGTGGAATCGAGGTGCTGGGCGCCGGGGAGACCTGAGCGCTGGTGCTCGCGGTGCTCGGCTCGCTCGTCGTCGTGCTCGTGGTGGCCGGCCTGAGCCAGGTGGTCCGCCTGAACCTGGGATGCCTCGCCATGTTCGGCTGCCTCGTGCTGGCGTCGGCGTTGCTGGCCGGCCACTACCTGGGTCTTGAGCACGATCGCCGGGGCTGTTCGGGTAGCCGCCGCGATGGCGGCTGCGGAGCGGCGGCGGTAGCTCACCAGACCAGCAGTGGCGGCTCCTCGAACCCGGCCGGCGCCTCCCGGACCCGTTGCACCAGGGTCACTTCGGCGGCAGCGCTTCCACGAACTCGCGACACCGCGCGATCCACCCCTCCAGCGACTCGTCCTCCGCCACGGCCTCGCCGTCGACGGCCACCCAGCCGTTCATCGGCCGGCCGGTGAAGTCGAAGACGCGGGCGCCCGGCTGGGCCAGCGCGTCGGCCTGCGCCTCGGGGCCCACGCGCGCTATCAGGTCGGAGCCCAGGACTCCGACCAGCATGTTTCCGCGCCACAGGAACACAAGGCTGCCGAACATCTTCTTCGTGTTCAGGTCCGGGAGGTCGCCCAGCGACTCGCCCAGGCGGTGGGCCAGGCCCTCGTCGTACGCCATGCGCTGAATACTGTCTCAGCGAGTTGCCAGGCGCCTCTCAGATTCGTGTGGCTTCATGGACATACAGGACATAAGGAGGCCATCTTGTTCGGCTTGGTCGGCTGGCTGCTCTATTGGCTCTTGACGCTGTTCATCCTCGTGATGATCGGCCGGATGATCGTGGACTGGGCGGTCACCTTCCAGGCGCGCGGTGACTGGGTGTGGAAGGTGCGCCGGGTGACCCACGGTGTCACCGAGCCGGTGCTGGCGCCGGTGCGCAAGGTGTTGCCGCCGGTGCGGTTCGGCGGGTTCGGGCTCGACCTGGCGTTCACGCTGGTGTTCATCGCGGCGCTGATCCTCAGGTCGGTCGTGTCGTGAGGACGCCGGGGTTGAGCAGGCCCTGAGGATCCAGCGCGGCCTTGGCACCGGACAGGGCCGCGCCGAAGACGTCCGGCCGCTGGCGCGTGTACCAGGGCATGTGGTCGCGGCCGACGGCGTGGTGGTGCGTGATCGTGCCGCCCGACGCGATGAGCGCCTCGGAGACCGCGGCCTTGATCTCGTCCCACTGCGCGGTGAGGCTGCCCCAGCGGCCCGGCGCGTAGATGCCGTAGTACGGCGCGGGGCCGTCCGGGTAGACGTGGGTGAAGCGGCACGTGACGACGCCGATGCCGCACACCTCCCGCAACGCCCTGGTCGCCGCCTCCGTCACCGCCGCGTGCAGTCCGGCGAAGCGGTCCCAGGTGCAGGCCGTCTCGAACGTCTCGGTGATCATCGCGTGCTGCGCCATCGCGTCCCGCTGATAAGGCATGCGCAGGAACGACTTCCGCCACTGCCGCGCCGCGCCCTCGACGACCTCGCCATCACCGCAGAGCTCGAGTGCCCGCGCGAGCTTCGCGTCGACCGGGTGGTCCGCGGACTCGAAGGCCAGCACCAGCACGGAGGACGGCGACCCGGCGTTGAGGAGCGCCTCCGCCGGGTCCAGCAGACGGCAGTTCGCCGGGTACAACCCGGACTGCGCGATCAGCCGGGTCGCCTCGACGGCCCGTTCCCACGACGCGAACCGCACCGAGGCCCCCGCGCGGTGCACGGGCGGCGCCTGCAGGCGCATCCACGCCTCGGTGATCACGCCCAGGGTCCCTTCGGAACCCAGGAAGAGCCGGTCCGGCGACGGCCCCGCGCCCGATCCCGGCAGCCGTCGCGACTCACTGATCCCTTGCGGTGTAACGACCCTGAGCGACTCAGTCAGGTCGTCGACGTGCGTGTAGAGCGTGGCGTAGTGGCCGCCCGCACGCGTGGCGAGCCAGCCGCCGAGCGTCGAGAACTCGAACGACTGCGGGAAGTGCCGCAACGTCAGGCCGTGCGGCTTGAGCTGCGCCTCCAGCGACGGCCCCAGCACCCCCGCCTGGACGCGGGCGGCACGGCCGGCCGGGTCGACCTCCAGCACCTGGTCCAGGTGCTGGAGGTCCATCGTCACGACGCGGTCCAGGTCACTCGGCTCGACGCCACCGACCACGGAAGTGCCGCCACCGAAGGGAATCACCGCCACGTCGTTCGACCCGCACCAGTCCAGCACGTCGGCGACGTCCTGCTCGGTGCGCGGCCGGGCGACGGCGTCGGGCAACGGCCCGACGTCACCGGCGAGGTTGCGGGTGACGTCGCGGTAGGCCTGGCCGCGGGCGTGCGCGAGCCGGTCGACCGGATCGGTCGAGTAGATCTCGCCCGGCGGCTGGACGCGGGACTCCGGCACCTCCAGCGAGGCCAGGTCCGGCGGCGAGTGCAACGTCAGGTCCGCGTCCGGCAGCACCGCCCGGACCCGGTCGACCAGCGCACGGCGTTCCTCCGGGGTGACGGCGTCCTCGACGTTGCCCCAGCCCCACCACGACCTCGTTGTCATGACGAGCAACCATAAGCGAAACGCTGACGTTCCGGTATGCCTCTCGGTAACGTCGTTCGCATGAAGCCCTGGGGGTTGGTGGCCTTGCTGGACGCCATGAAGAAGATCCTTTCGGCACTCCCGGCCAGCACGAGCGCGGACGAGGTGCTCGGCACGCTTCGCGCGACACTGCCGCCCCCGCCGACGAACCCGTTCACGCGGGCACCGTGCGGTGCCGCGCCCGAACACGCGCTGGGCCACGCGCGGCCGAACTGATCACCCCGCGCCGAAGCACACGAACCCGACGGCGGCGGCATAGGCGGCGTCGTCCACCGCGGCACGCTGCACCGCCGCCAAAGCCTCAGCCGGAGCCATCCCGGCAGCCAGCTTCTGGTGCAGCTCCACCATCACCGGAGCCGTGCCGTCGGTAGGCACCGGCACGACAGGTGCGATCAACGTCCGCGTGCCCAGCCCGAGAAGCGCCGCCGTGAACCCCATCAACTCGTCACCAGGACGAACGGCGGACTGACCGGTGTCGCACGCCGACAGCACCACCAGCGTCGGAGGGCGGCGCAGGCGTTCGATGTCGTAGACGGTCAACGGGCCGTCGGCCAGCTCCAAAGCGGAGAACAGCGGGTTGTCGACGCGGAACGAGCCGTGGGCGGCGATGTGGGCCAGCGCGGCACCGTCCATTGCGGACGCCACGGCGCTCACCGTCGCCTCGCCGCCCACCAGGACACGGCCCGGCACGTGGGCGCTGACGGCCTTGATCTCGGCGGGTGCGGCGGCCATGCGCGGGCCCGCGGCCAGCACGGCTTCGCCCGAGGCGTCCGGCACCGACGTGGCGCGCAGCCAGACGGAGGCGGACGGCGCGACCGTCACCTGGCGGTTCAGGACCGCCCACGGCAGGCCGTTCAGCGCGCCGGTGGGCACGACGACCAGCGGGCGGCCGTCGATGCGCGGGGCCAGCGGGTCCAGCAGGCGGCGGGCCAGCAGTGCGGCGGCGTGGGAGGCCGACGAGCGGGCCACGGCCAGGTTCGGCAGGTTCGGCGGCAGGGTGACGAGGCGGTGCAGGGCGAAGCGGAGCAGGCGGATCTCGCGGACCACGCCCTCCGCAGGCCCCAGGGAGTGCAGGGAGGCTCGGCCGCCGGCCAGCACGACGGCCATCAGCGTGCCGTCGTCCTCCACGAACTCGATCAGCGCCGACGAACCCAGGGCGGTGACCAGGGACGGGACCGACGGTGGCTTCAAGACGGAGACCTCGCCCGACACCTGGCGGGTCAGGTCGCGGACGCGTTGCTCGGCGCGCACCAGCTTCACGCGCAGGGCGCCCGCCGGTTTTCCGGCCAGCACAGCGGATTCCACGTCCGCCGCCACCGCGCGCAACGACGCCAGCGCGTCCTCCAGGCGCGGGTCGTCGGGAGGCGACACGGACTTCATCCGCAGTGCGCCGGCACGCCAGCTCTCGGTCCACGACAGCACGCGTGCGGCGTTGCCGGAGGCCACTGCCAGCCGCAGGCCTTCCAGGGCGAGAGCCTGGCCCTGCACGCCCGCCGACACGCGCAGCTCGGCGGCGCCCAGGGACACCCGGTACTCGTCCAGCAGGCCGATGCCGCGCCGGAGAGCCGAAGAAGTACCCCGGACGTCACCGGAGAGCTTGCGGCGCAACGCTTCCGCGTACCAGCCGCGCACGCGCAGACCGGCCGGGCCGCGCAGTCGTGCGGCAGCCGCCACCGACAGCTCGGCGACCGCACGGGCGCGATGGCCCAGGTCCGCGGCCACCAGGCCCGCGTCGATGCGGGCCTCCAGGGCGGGCAACCGCCAGTCCATCGCGTCCAGCTCGGAGGCGACCCGCGACAGCGCCAAGCGCAACGGACGCGAGCGGTCGCCGCGCAGCACGGCCGCGTGCAGCTCCAGGTAGCGCGCGCCCGCCGCCCACAGCAGGCGTTGCTCGCGGCGGAACCGGCGGCGCGCCTCGGCGGCGAACCCGTTCGCCGCGTCGGGGTCGTCGTCCAGCAGGGCGATGCGGGCGCGGAAGTACAGGGCCTCCGAGACGCCCAGCGGGTTCTTCAGCGCCTTCAGCTCGGGGATCGCGCGGTCGGCCGCGGCACGGGCCTCGTCCAGCAGCGGCACCGAGACGAGCAGCTCCAGGCGGTTGACCAGCAGCACCGGGCGCATCACGTCGAGGCGGCGGTACACCTCCTCCGCCTTGTCGAACAACGTCAGCGCGGCGGGCACGTCACCGCCGCGCGTCGCCATGATGCCGGCGTTCCAGTGCACGTCGGCGACGCCGAGCTCCTGGCCCAGCTCCCCCAGCAACGAGGCCGCCAGCGAGAAGTCGGCCGACGCCTCACGCATGTTCCCCACGTACGCGCGCACGAGGCCGCGGTTGTTCAGAGCGCGTGCCTCGACCAGCTGGTCACCCACTCGGCGTGCGCCGGCGATGGCCGCCGTGTAGTCGCGCTGCGCGTCGTCGTACCGCGTCAGGTAGTGGAAGACGACGCCGCGCTGCATCAGGGCGGCCACCGAGTCCGCGCCCGTGAGCTCCGGCATGGCGTCGTCCAGCAACGTCAGCGCGGCCTTCTGCTTGCCCGTGTAGGCGAGCACCCACGCCAGGCTCATCTGGGCCAGCGCGGACAACCGGGGCAGCGACGCCTCGGAGGCGATCCTGATCGAGCGGCGGAGGTGCCGGGCCGCACCGGGGAAGTCGTGCATCTCCCGCAACGCGAGACCGATCGCGCGCTCGGCGATCGACCATTCCGAACGATCTTCCGTCGCGCGAAGGACAGCGCGGGCCATCTCCACGGCCGCGCGCGGGTTGCGCTGCCTGGCCTCCAGCGCGTCCTCCGCACAAAAGTCGGTCACGGCAACACTTTATCCGCTGTGGTAGCTTGATCAAGCTCGGTCGGGGTGTCCGTCAACGCTGCTTTAGTGAGGCCGTGGTGTCGAAAACGCCAGAAAGCGCGGAGCTTTACCAAAGAGCTTTCCTGCAGCTCATCGCCGAGGACAAGACCATCAGCTTCCACGCCGAACGCGGGCGTGAATTCCTTTATCGACCCGGTCAGCTGCTCGTCGCCGCCGAAGACCAACAACGCGTGGTCGAAAAGCTCCGGGAAAACAACATCATCGCCCGGCCGGGCGAAGGATTCGCCGGATTGGCGCGATTGACGTTGCCGAACAACGCGGAGGACATTCCCCGCATTGTCCGCCTGCTGCGCGACCAGCGGAACTGGCCGAACGAGCGCGTGCCGCTCGTGCAGCCGCACCACGTGGTCGTCGGTCACGGCGGCCTCGTCATGGGCAACCCCGGAGACCGGCCCCACCCGGCCGACCCGGTCTCCGCGCCGAAGTTCGACGAGCGCCTCAAGGACGTCCGCGTCGGCATCGTCGACACCGGCATCTCCTCGGGCGCCGACAGCGAGCACTCGGACTGGTTCGACGGCCGCTACGCCAAGGAGGCCGACGACGTCGACGCCGCCTACAGCAGCGGCGACAACTTCGCGTTGCAGGGCGGGCACGGCACGTTCGTCGCGGGCGTCATCCAGAACGCGGCGCCCGGCGTCACGTTCGACCCGGAGGCCGGCCTCGACCCGAACGGCTTCGGTGACGAGGAACTGATCTGCCGCAAGATCACCGAGCTGGGCCGCAAGAAGGTCAACGTGCTCAACCTGTCGCTCGGCTGCTTCACCGCGGACGACGTGGCCTCGGAACCGTTGCGGCGCACCATCGAGGCGCTGCCCGAGGACATCGTCGTGGTCGCCTCCGCCGGCAACCAGGGCACGCAGCGGCCGAGCTGGCCCGCCGCGCTGTGCGGGGTCACCGCCGTCGCCGCCGCCCAGCAGGAACGCGACGGCTCGATCGGTCCCGCCTTCTACTCGAACTGGGGCCACTGGGTCGACGCGTGCGCGATCGGCAACCGGGCCTCGACCTACCTCAAGGGCGAGTGGCACCTGCCGGGTGAAGCCGCGGCTACGCCGTTCGCCCTGTGGGCGGAGTGGTACGGCACGTCGTTCGCCGCTCCCCTGGTCACCGGCCGGATCGCCGCCACCATGGTCTCGGACGGCATCGACGCACGTCAGGCACGTGACAAGCTGCTCACCGGGCCGGAGTTCCACTCCGGTTACGGAGTTTTCGTCAAATAGTTGTATCTGCGAGGCAACCCCGGCCTCCGCCAGTTGTGACCGCAAGGAGTCGACGTGAGTTCTGCATCCCCGATCGCCGCGCTCGTGAGCGCGGCGGCCGAGGGCGATCAGTCGGCGTGGAACGAGATCGTGGACCGTTACACGCCACTGGTGGTGTCGGTGATCTACAAGCACCGGCTGCGCCCTTCGGATGCGGCCGACGTGAACCAGACGCTGTGGCTTCGGCTCGTGGAGCAGATCGGACGACTGCGCGAGCCGGAGGCACTGCCGGGCTGGATCATGACGACCACCCGCAACGAGTGCCTGCGCGTGCTGCGCGTGCAGCAGCGGACGCACCTCTACGACCCGTTGTCCGAATCCGACGCGCTGGAGTCGGAGCAGGTGGACGCGGACGTGGAGGCGGACCTGCTGGCGGTGGAACGGCGGCAGGCGTTGCGCGACGGGTTCGCCGAGCTCACGGACCAGTGCAAGCGGTTGCTGCAGAAGCTGATGACGGACCCGCCGCCGAGCTACCAGGTCGTGAGCGAAGAGCTCTCGATGCCGGTCGGCAGCATCGGTCCGACGCGGATACGTTGCCTGGAGAAGTTGCGGAAGACCCCTGCGCTTTCAGCGTTCCTGGGATCTCCGGTGAAGAGAGGAGGTGTGCTGGGTGCGGCACGACTGGGACAGTGACGAAGTACTGCTCGATGCCCTGCGCGACGCGTTGAGCACACCCCAGGACGACGTTCCACCGGAGTTCGTGGAGGCCGCGAAGGCCGCGTTCACCTGGCGGAACATCGACGAGGAGCTGCTGCTCATCACGTCGTACGACTCGGTGCTGGACGACACGCTCTTCGCGCGTGCCCGGTCCACGGCCACGGCGCGGCAGCTGGTGTTCGACGCGGACGGCGTGATGCTGCAGGTCGAGGTGTCGGCGGCGGGGGTCACCGGTCAGCTGGTGCCGGCGACGGGCCCGGTCACGCTGGTGACTCCGGACGGCGACCACGAGACCGCGACGGCGGACGAACTGGGGATGTTCGTCATGGGGGCCGCACCGCGAGGACCGGTGAAGTTCCGGTTCGCAAGCGGTTGCACCGATTGGTTCATCCTCTGACTCACATTCGTGTGATGGGACATTTCATTCGTTCGGCCCACATCTGCGGCCAGTAGGGTTGTCGACGCTCCGAATTCGCATCGCGAGAGGTGTGTCGCTGTGGTCGATCGAGTCAGCTGGGTTCCGGAAGGTGTCAACGTCGACGTCCCGAGTTCCGCTCGGATCTACGACTACCTGCTCGGCGGCGGGCACAACTTCGAGGCGGACCGCGCGACGGCGGAAGCCCTGATCAAGGTCCTTCCGGTGCGGGGCATGGCGCGGCTCAACCGCGCCTACCTCCGCCGTGCGGTGCTGGAGCTGGCAGCCCTGGGCATCCGGCAGTTCCTCGACCTCGGTTCGGGCATCCCGACCGTCGGCAACGTCCACGAGGTGGCGCACGAGGTCGCCCCGGAGGCCAAGGTCGTGTACGTCGACTTCGAGCCCGTCGCGATCACGCACGCGGAGCTGATGCTGGCGGGCGAGCCGAACGTGACGGCGCTGCTGGCCGATCTGCGCGAGCCGGAGAAGGTCGTGGCGCAGGCCGCGCAGCACCTCGACTTCTCCCAGCCGATCGGGCTTCTGGTCGTCGGCGTCCTGCAGTTCATCCCCGACTCGGACGACCCGTGGGGCGTGCTGTCGCGTTACGTGGAGTCGCTTTCCTCCGGGTCGTACCTGGCGCTGTCGCACTTCACCGCGGACAGCATGCCGGCGGCCATGGCGGCCGGTGAGGAGATCTTCGCGAAGACCGCGGAGCCGATCACGCCCCGTACCCAGGCCCAGGTGGCGGACATGCTGGCGGGCACGGAGATCGTCGAGCCCGGCATCGTGTTCACGCCGCAGTGGCGGCCGGAGACCCCCGAGGACGTCGGCGACGAACCGTCGAAGGCGAACCTCTACGCCGCGGTGGGTCGCAAGCCCTGATGTCCGCCTCGTCCCTCGCACAGCGCTGGGCGGCTGTTCTGATCGAGAGCGCGTACTCGCCGATGTCGCGGCGGAAGCTGACGCAGCACCTCGACGAGCACGCCGCCCGGCTGCGTGCCGGGAAGGCGGCGGTCGCCATCGGCGAATGGCTGGTGCGCAAGCGCTTCACCGGCCCCGACTCGCTGCGCCGCACGCTCGAGGTGCTCGGAGGCGAGTTCCCGCCCGAGGTGCTCGGCGCGCTGGCGTCGGGGTACGTGCGGGCGACGCGCGACCAGTTGTTCGCCGAGCAGGAGAAGGTCAAGAACTCGCTGCTGAAGGCCGTCGAGGACGCGCAGCGCGACCTGCACGACAGCGAGGCCCGGTTCGCCCAGGTCTTCGCGACGACGGCGGTGGGCATCGCGATCTTCGACCTGCAGGGCGCGGTCGTGGAGGCGAACGAGGCGCTGGCCGCCATCCTCGGCCACGAGGAGATGCCCAAGGAGCTGTTCGCCGAGCCGGACGCGATCGCACTGGCCGCGGCCTGCCACCGGCTGCTCGCGTCCTCCGTGGACAGCGACCGGCGCGAGTGGGAACTGGCCTGCCCCAACGGGGACACGGTGTGGGCGAACGTCGTCCTGTCCGTGCTGCGCGGCTCGGACGGGCTGCCGAAGTTCCACGTCGCGCTGATCGAGGACGTCACCGAGCAGCGCATGCTCCAGGAGTGGCTGCGGCACCAGTCGCTGACGGACCTGCTGACCGGGCTGCCGAACCGGGCGTCGTTCACCGACAAGCTGGAGTCCGCGCTCGCGTCCGGTGAGCCGTACACGCTGGGATACCTGGACGTCGACAGCCTGACGATCGTCAACGACGGCCTCGGTTACGCGGCGGGCGACGCCGTGCTGGTCGAGGTGGCGCGACGGTTGCGGGCCGCGCTGCCGGACGCGGTGGTGGCGCGGGTCGGTGGCGACGAGTTCGTGGTGCTGATCCACGGATCGCCCGACGTCGCGGCACTGGCGGCGATGATCGACGAGGAACTCTCCGAGCCCGTGTACCTGGAGGGCGCCGGGGTCGCGGTGTCGACGTCGATCGGTTTCGTGCACACCTCCGGTACCGGCGTCGATCCCACGACCGTGCTGCGGCGTGCGCATTCGACGTTGCGCAGAGCCGAGAGCGGCGGCAAGAGGCAGTGGGGCATCTACGACCACGAGGCCGACGCCGCCGACCGGGCGAGATTCGCGCGGATCGCGGCGATGCCCGGCGCTTTCGAGAACGGCGAGATCTCCGTGGAGTACGCGCCGGTGTCGTGGGTTCCGGGACAGCCGGCCTTCGTGGAGGCGTCCGTGCGCTGGGGTGCCACCCGGCACGACGACGTCGTGGCCCACGCGGACGCCCTCGGGCTGGCGTCACGGCTCGGGCAACTGGTGCTGCAGGACGCGTGCTCGCGCGGCGAGCCGGTGCTGATCCGGTTGTCCAGGGACCAGTCGCGGGACCCGGACCTCACGGCGCACGTGCGGTCCACGCTGCGGATCAGTTCGTTCCCGGCCTCGTCGTTGTTCCTGGCGCTGGACGTCAGGTCGATGCCGGACGGCGAGGAGAACCTCGAGGTGCTGCACGACATGGGCGTGCACGTCCTGCTGCACGAGTTCGGCGGCGGGTTCGCCGGCTTGTCCACTGTGGACCGCAGTCCGGTGTGGGGAGTCCGGCTGGCCAAGCCGCCCTCGGAACGCCTGGCGCGCCAGGGCCTCGCCCTGATGGTGCCACTACTGAGGTCTGCTGGCGTGCACGTGATCGGCGGGCCGGGCGACCCGGACGAGCTGCGGGCGCTGGGCGTGGACCTGGTGGTCTCGCCGTGAGTGGTTGTGGCCGTCAGGGAGACCACAACCACTCACACACTGCTTAGGCGGCGTCCGCGAAGGTCGTCGGCTGGACGGTCACCATCGAACGGAAGTTCGCCTCGACCTCGGCCTTCTCCCTGGTGTTCGGGTTGGGGTTCTTGCACGACGTGCCGGCGCTGGCACCGGACATCAGGTCGGTGCACAGCCCCGTCCTGCGGTCGGGCAGGCCGAGCAGGTGCCCGAACTCGTGGGACGAGATGCGCACGGTGTCGTGGCCCTCGTTGACCGCCTGGCGGCCCATGACCCACCGGCCGCGACCGAGGCTCGTCACGTAGGCCCGGGGCCACTGGTTGTCCACGCTCACCATCACGTTCGCGGTGCCGGTCACCTTGCGGAACTGCACGTTCGCCACGCTGGCGTTCCACACCTGCGCGCCCTTGTCGATCGCCGCCTGGAACTCGCCGGTGTTGCTCGAGTTGTAGGTGACGATGCGGGGCGCGGCTTCCGCGGTGCCGATGAGACCGACCGACATGGCGACAACGCTGGCGGCCACGCCGATTGTTTTGCGCAGGGACACAGGAATCTCCTCGCAATGCAGGGTAATTGCACCCCGACTGTATCGCCGCACCGTTGGCGCACAAGAAGAGTCAAGTGTGAAGCGGCGCTGACACGATCAAGAGACTTCGTAGGTGATCAGCCCGCCACCAGCCCCGACGTGTGGCCTGGCGAGCGGAAACGTGCCCTACCACCGGATTTCCCGCCCTGGTCGGGCTGCCGCCGGATGGGCGCATAACTGTTCACACGCGTCCGGTTCTTGTGGACCGTAAGGCGGAACGCGAACGGGGCCGGTGCGCGTGGCACCGGCCCCGTTTCCGCGGGAAGCGGGTATTGCGTTCTAGGCGAACGAAGGCTGTCGCAGCGCGTGCTCCACCAGTGCGATCAGGATCTGCTTCGTCGACTGCCGATTCCGTGCGTCGCAAGGAATTATCGGCACGGAGGCCGAGATCGTCAGCGCGTCCCGGATCTCCTCGGCCCGGTGGTGCATCAGGCCGTCGAAGCAGTTCACCGCGATCACGTACGGCAGGTCGCGGTCCTCGAAGAAGTCGATGGGCGCGAACGCCTCGTCGATCCTGCGGGTGTCGACCATGACGACGGCTCCGATCGCACCGCGGACCAGGTCGTCCCACATGAACCAGAACCGGTGCTGACCGGGCGTGCCGAACAGGTACAGGATCAGGTCCTTGTCCAGCGACACCCGGCCGAAGTCCATGGCCACCGTGGTGGTCACCTTGTCCGGCACCATCGACAGGTCGTCGACGCCTACCGATGCCTGGGTCATCACGGCCTCGGTCGTCAGCGGGGTGATCTCGGAGACCGACCCCACGAACGTCGTCTTGCCGACACCGAACCCGCCGGCGACGACGATCTTCGACGACACCACGCTCAGGCCGGCCCCAGGTGACCCCGGACGACCCGGAGCACCGTTGCTCATGGGAACTTCTCTCTACTCAGGCGCGCATGGAAACGTGCAGCTGGGCCCGGATCTCCGGCGTCAGCTGAAGACCGACCCGCTCCACCAGCCGGGTCATCGCGTAGCCGATGAGCCCGATGTCGCAGTTGGGTGCGGCGAGCACGGCGAGGCAGGACCCGTCGCTGATGGACATCAGGAAAAGATAGCCCCGTTCCATCTCGACGACGGTCTGTTTGACCTCACCGGCCTCGAAGCAGCGCGCCGCGCCGATGTTCAGGGAGACCAGTCCGGACGAGACGGCGGCGAGCTGCTCCGCGCGGTCGTGCGGGAGCCGGTCGGACGATGCGAGCAACAGGCCGTCCGCGGAGACGACGATCGCGTGCGCGACACCGGCCACCCTGCTGACGAAGTCCTCGACCAGCCAGCTGAAGTTGTCCAGTTCCTCAGTCGCGGTGGTCACTGGCGTTCCCTTTCTGCGATCACGGGGATGCCTCCGACGGCGGAGTCGAAGAGCGACTCACGGCCCATCTGGACACCCTTCTGGTACGTGGCGAACCGCTGGCGCAGCCGGTCGGCCGAACGGCCGGGGATGTCGGCTGTCGACAGCTGGGGCGCCGGCGACGACGGCTTCGGCAGCGAACCGGGGACCAGGCGCGCCTTCGGGACGCGCTTGGGCAGACCGTTCTCCGTGGTCTGCGCGGCCGTGCCCTTGTCCAGCGCACCCGCGGCCTTCCAGCCTTCGTCCGACGCTCCCCAGTCGGACTCGGCGTAGTCGGCGACCGCGCGTGGCACCGCCGTCGGAGCCTCGATCTTGACGGTGTCCGCCGAACGCTGCCGCTTGGGCAGGCCGTTCACGGTGGCGGGCTCCGCGTCCTCCTCGTCGTGGTGCTCGGCGCGCTCCGGCTCCGCTGGCGGAACGTCCTTGAGGGAGGGTTCGGGGGCCGAGGGGGTCTTGAACCACCTCGACAGGTCGTCGTGCGAGATCAGCGGCTCGTCGACGATGGCGGGGAAGATCTCCGTGGCCGGGTCGTTCGGGCGTTCGACCGGCGGCTCGTAGGAGTACCCCTCCTCGGCGACGTCCTCCGAAGCCTCGATCCGCGCGGTGAACAGGCCGTCGGTCGAGGTCTGCTCGATGCGGTGCCGGCCGGAGTTCTCGTCCTCGGTGGCGGGCGACGGCACGTGGACCGGGTGCTCCGGCGTCCACTTCGGCACACCGGACAGAGCCTCACCGGTGCTGCTGGTGGACTCGATCGCGGAGGGCAGCGGCGCGGCCGGCAACGGCAGCGCGGGCACCGATCCCTTGTGCAGCAGGGAAAGCGGAAGGATCACCTGTGCGGTGACGCCACCCTCTATGTCGTCGTTGTTCGCCAGCGTCACGCGGATCTCGTGGCGCTTCGCCAGCTGGCCGACGACGTACAGGCCCATCTCGCGGGCCACCGAGACGTCGACCTCCGGCGGCTCGGCGAGCTTCGCGTTGAACTCGCCGACTTCGTTCTCCTGCATGCCGACACCGCGGTCGTGGATGCGGATCGCGACCTCGCCCCTGCGAGTCTCTATCGTCCGCACCGTCACCTTGGTGGTGGGCTTGGAGAACGCCGTGGCGTTGTCGAGCAGCTCGGCGACGAGGTGCGCGAGGTCGTTGACCACGCGGCCCTGCACCATCAGCTCCGGCGTCGGTGCGATCTGGACGCGCGCGTACTTCTCGACCTCGGACACCGCGGCGCCGAGCACCTCGGCGATCGCGACCGGGCGGGTGACGCGGCGGTTGACCGTCGTGCCGGAGAGCACCAGCAGGTTCTCGCTGTTGCGGCGCATCTGCGTGGCGAGGTGGTCGAGCTCGAACAGCGACGCCAGGTGGTCCGGGTCCTGCTCGTCCTGCTCGAGCCGGTCGATCACGCTGATCTGCCGCTCCACCAACGCCTGCGAACGCCGCGACAGGTTGATGAACATGTCGTTGACGTTCGCGCGCAGTGCCACCTGCTCGACGGCGAGGCGGACGGCTTCGCGCTGCACGAGGTCGAACGCCCGTGCCACCTGGCCGACCTCTTCGGTCGTGTTGATCGGCACCGGGACGATCGCCTCTTCCGCGGCGCGTTCCGGGTCGCGGTGCGAACGGATTCGCTTGATCGCGTCGGGCAGCTGGTTGCGCGCCACGTCGAGCGCACTGCGGCGCAGCACGCGCAGCGGCCGCAGCATCGACTGCGCGACCATCGCCATCAGACCGAACGCGATCAGCAGCGAGACGGCGACCAGGGCCGCGTCACGCCAGGCGTCCGAACGAGCCGTGTCGGCGAGACGCGTGGTCGTCGCGTCGGCCTGACCTTCCAGGTCGGCCGCGACCTCGCGCACCAGCTTCGCGGTGTCCTCGCCGATCTTGAGGACCTCGGCGTCCGTGATGGACACCGGCTTGCGCTCGAAGTCCTGCGCGAGCGCGAGCCGCACGAGCCGGTTGCGACCGTCCACGGACGAACCGGACACGATGTCCTGGAACCTCTGCCTGTTCGCCGGCGACGCCGCGTCGTTGAACTCGTTGAACGCTGCGTCCAAACGCGACTGCGCGGCACGCAGCTCGTCCGCGGCACCGGGCGCGAAGCCACGGCGCAGTGCGGTGGACGTCAGGATCGAGTTCTGCTGGCCGAGCTGCTCCTGCGCCGTGTAGAGCGCCTGCGCGGCGGCCACCAGCGGAACGATCTCCGGCTCGCTCAAGCTGGAGATCGCGGCGCGGTGCACCGTGCCGAGCGCGGCGATGATCTGGTTGTACGCACTGATCACCGCGACGTCCGGGTACTTGGTGCTCAGCAACGTCACGCGCAAGCTCGCCAGTCCGTCGAGCGACTGCAGCGACTTGGTGAACGTCTCTTGCAAGGGCGCGCTCAAGGCCGTGGCCGTCGCGCCCGAATCCCGGTACTTGCCCAATTCCGTGTCAGTGAGACCCGTCCTGGCGGCGTGCTCGGGACACGCGTTCTGCCTGCCGGCGGCCACACACTGCACTGCCCAGTCACGTTCGACCTGTAGAGCGTTCTCCACCTTCGCGGCCTGGTGGCTCACGGCGAGCTCGCGCTGGACTTTGCCGAAGAGTTCGACGTCGTCGAGCTGGGTGTTCAGCCGCAGGCCCGCGAGAGTCGCGGTACTCAGGGCCGGAACTAGCAACACCACTGCGAGCTTGCTCCGCAACCGCCAGTTGCGTAGGCGGAACCGGTCGATGCCTCGCTGGTCCTCACGACCGCGCACCGTCAACACTCCCCGCCCCGTTTAATAGCAGCAAACCTGGTGGATCTTGGAGTAAAACGAGCTGTTCTCATACCGCCGTTCGGACGACAAAACAGTGGTTCGAGAATCAACGACTTTGACCTGCGCGGCTAAACGGCCGTCGCACGATAATTCATCTGGTGGAAACGAGTGCGCGGGTGGCCGTGATCACGGCCTGATCACAGCCACCCGCGCTGTTCGTCAACTACCGGAGGGCTGGATGAGCATCGGCTTGACGTCGAGCTCCTTGTCCAGCATCTGGTACCGCTGCATCAGCTGGACGACGCGCTGCAGGCGCGTCGCGTCGAGCGTCGTCGGGAAGGCGCCGAAGTGGACAAGACCTGCGGTTTCCTTGTCGACCTTGGCGTACTCGACGAGCAGCGGCTCGACCGTGGGACGGTCCGCGGCGTCGGCCTGGCCCTTGGCCATCGCGCGCTGGAAGGCGGCGACGGTCTTGGGGTTCGCCTTGGCGAAGGCGCCGGTGGTCGCGTAGCCCGCGATCGGGATGTTGTCGGTCGGGCCGGCCGCGGCGTCCAGCACCTTGATCTGACCGGCGGCGCGCTGCGCGCGGGTGATGAACGGCTCGACCATGAAGGCCGCGTCAACGGTCTTGTTCTGGACCGCCGCCTGCATGTCCGGGAACGGCATCTCCTTGAACTTGACCGAGTTCACGTCCACGTTCGCGGCCTCGAGCGTGGCCTTCGCGGTGAGCTCCGCGATGTTCTTGAACGTGTTGATCGCGATGGTCTTGCCGGCGAGGTCGGCAGGACTCTTGATGGCCGAGTCACCGGCCGCCAAGATCAGGAACATGTCCGGTTTCGCCTGGTAGCCGTCGGAGATGAGCTTGATTCCGTCGACCGCCTTCGCGGCGTCCTTCGATTGGGCGGCGAAGAACGAGACCCAGTTGCCGAACGTGAAGTCCAGCTCCTTGCTGACCAGGCCGGGGATCGCCGCGGCTCCACCCTGGATGACCTTCAGGTCGACCTCGAGGCCTTCGGCCTTGAAGTAACCCTTCTTGATCGCCACGTGGACGGAGGCCACGTCGAGGATCGGCAGGACCCCCAGGCTGATCTTGGCCTTCTCGACCGGACCGCTGCTGTTCGCATCGGCCGGGGGTGCTTGCTCTGTGCCGCCGAGCGCACCACAGCTCGCCACGGTGGCGAGCAGCGTGGCAAGGGCGATGCCACGGATGGCCATACGGCGGACTCTTCGAGTCATCGGGAGCACTCTCCTGTCGGAGCGGTGTCGTCGTTGCGGGGAAGTGTCGCGACGGTCAACCACTCAGAGTAATGGCGCTGCTCCAAAAGACCCCAGTTGACCGACACGAGCAGGTTCCAGTCAACTACCTGCGGTGAGCATCTAAGCACAGCAGGTCTAGGGCTAGGAGAACCCCAGTTGAAGCGCTCCGTGACCGTTGTCGGCGCAGGGCCGGCCGGTCTGACCTTGGCAAACTTGATCCAGCAGTCAGGCATCGACTGCGTCGTGCTGGAAAGAGCTAGTCGAACCCATGTGGAAACCCGGCCACGGGCGGGAGTCCTGGAGCACCGCTCCGTGACCATGTTGGAGTCACTCGGTCTGGCCGATCGTTTGCTGATGGAAGCAGATCGTCACGGAACGTGTGAATTTCGCGTGAGCGGCAAGGCGTTCCAGGTCTCGTACAGCGACCTGTATGGCGGCCGCGAACACTACGTGTACCCCCAGCAGGAAGTGGTCAAGGACCTCATCGGGGGATTTTTGGACACGGGTGGGGACATCCGCTTCTCAGTCAGTGACGTCGAGTTGCGCGACCTCACGTCGTCCAGCCCTTCGGTGGCGTTCACCAGCGAAGACGGCACCCGCGAGACGGTCAGCAGCGACTTCGTCGCGGGGTGCGACGGGTTCCACGGCGTGAGCCGGCCGTCCATTCCCGAGGGCGTCCTGACGGAATTCACGCACCAGCACGGGATTGAGTGGCTGACCATTCTCGCGGAGGCCCCTCCATCGACTAAAGCCACCATTTACGCGCTGCACGACGACGGATTCGCCGGACACATGTTGCGGTCCCCCACGATCTCTCGCTTCTATTTGCAGGTACCGGTCGGAACAAAGGCTGAAGATTGGTCCGACGAACAGGTCTGGGAAGCTTTGCACAAACGTTTCACACTGCACGACTCCTCGTGGGCGCTGACCGAGGGAAAGATCATCGAGAAGCGCGTTCTCGACATGCGCAGCCATGTGGTCGAGCCGATGTCGTACGGCCGGCTCTACCTGCTGGGTGACGCAGCACACATCATCACTCCAGTCGGAGCCAAGGGCATGAACCTCGCGATGAACGACGCCGCAACCTTCGGACGTGCGCTTATCGACTTCTACGCCACCGGATCCGAGACCGGGCTCAAGACCTACTCGGAGGACTGCCTGCGCCGCGTCTGGCGGGCACAGGAATTTTCCCAGTGGATGGTGAACATGATCCACACCGACGTGAGCTCGCCGTTCTTCGGACGATTGGCCCAGGCGAGGCTGGAGCACCTGGCCGAGTCCCCCGCGTACCGCGCCACCTTCGCGGAGAACTACGTCGGACCCTGATGGGAAAAATCAGCCCTACAGGGTGAAATCCCCGCCCCCCTAACGGGTGAGGCCGATCCCCTAGGGATCTCATTACGTCACGATCTGGGGCCAACTCCCGATGCCGGGGGATGTCGTTCATCCATACGGTTCAGCACGACATCCCCCGATCCACCTACAGGAGCTTGAGTTCCATGGGCACCCAGCAGACGCTGCACGACTTCACCCTCACCCTGCTCGGCGACCTGGACGCCCGTGAGGCGTTCCAGCTCGACCCCGAGGGCACCCTCGAGGCCGCCGGTCTGGGCGACATCTCTCCGGTCGACGTCCACGAGATCCTGCCCCTGGTGCTCGACAGCGCGTCCGTCGTGAAGATCGACGCGGTCGACGAGGTCCTGGCCGGTGCGGGCGACCTGACCGCCGTCGACAGCCTCAAGCTGATCACGGGTGACCTGGACGGCATCACGGGTGTCGCCGGCATCGCCGCCCCCGCCTCGCTCACCGCGCTGGTCACGGACTTCGACGGCATCGGCGACGTGACGGGCACCCTCGACGCGGTGAACGCCAACGAGGTCGTCGCGAACGTCACCGACATCGCCGCCGTGCACGACGTGACCGACGTGGCAGACGTGGTCGTCAAGGACCTCGACGCCGATGTGCTCGTGAAGGACGTCGTGGACTCGGACGTGCTGGTCAAGGACGTCGTGAGCGACGTGGACGTCAAGGACGTCGTGGACCTCAGCCACAACGTGGTGCAGGACGTCGCGCAGGTCGGCGACGTGCACGCCGACCTCGGCCAGGTCATCGACGACGTGAAGGTCGGCGACATCGACCTGCTGCACGACGGCATCGGCAACGGCGACCTGAGTCTCCACTTCTGATCCCCGGGGACCGCACGACGGGCTCTCAGCGCTCTGCCCCCGAGCGCCGGCCTCCGTCTCCCCTCGACAGTGCCCACTCCCTCCTGCGGGCACTGAGAACGCAGCAGAGCCCCGGACCGCGGCGGTCCGGGGCTCTGCTGTCTGTTGCCGCGGGATGTCTGGTGCGACTGTCAGGACGAGACGGTCTCGCTGAGCGATTCCCGTTCCGCCGCAGCCCACTTGTCCACGTCCAGGGTGGGCTTGCCGCCGACGTTCAGCAGCCGGGCCACCTTGGACCGCAGTGCCACGAAGGCCTCGTCGGTCCGCGTCGTCACCTGGTCGCGCTCGGCGGGCAGCGGCACTTCCAGGTCCGCCACCAGCTTCGCGGGCGAGCCGGAGAGCACCAGGATGCGGTCGCCCAGGTACACCGACTCGTCGATGTCGTGCGTCACCACGAGAACGGTCGTGTCGTGCTCGCGGCGCACTCGAAGCAACAGGTCCTCCAGCTCGAACCGGGTCTGCGCGTCCACGGAGGCGAAGGGCTCGTCCATCAACAGCAACGCCGGCCGGTACGCCAGAGCGCGCGCGATCGCCACACGCTGTTGCATACCACCGGAAAGCTGCCACGGCCGCTTCTTGGCCGCCGCCGAGAGACCGACCCACGCCAGCGCTTCGGCGGCGCGGGAGCGGCGCTCGGCGCGCGGCAGGGAGCGCAGCGGGAACTCCACGTTGCCCTGCACCGTGAGCCACGGGAACAGCGAACGCTGGTAGTCCTGGAACACCACCGCGAGGTGGGAACCGTGGAGGGACACGTCACCGCGGGAGGGCGCGATGAGCCCCGAGATCGTGCGCAGCAGTGTGGACTTGCCACACCCGGAGGGTCCGACCACGCACACCAGCTCTCCGGCGCGGACGTTGAACGTGAGGCCGCCGATGGCCTCGTAGTCACCGTAGGTGTGGCCCAGGTCGGCCACCTCAAGCATGTTGCTCATCCCTGCTCCTCGGTTGCCAAGCCAAAGCCCTGCGTTCCACCGCCAGAAGCGCGGTGTTGAGTCCGTAGCCCAGCACGCCCAGCAGGACGATGCCGGCCCACATGCGCGTGTAGTCGAACTCGCGCTGTGCCGTCATGAGTTGTGAACCGATGCCGTTGTCCGTGCCCACGAGCTCGGAGATGACCATCAGCACCAGGGAGAGCGACAGCGACACCCGCAGCCCGGCGAAGATCTTCGGTGAGGCTGCGGGCAGCACCACCCCGAGAATCCACTGGTGACGGGGGATCCTGAAGACCGCGGAAGTGTCCACTTTGGTCACGTCGACGGAACGGGCACCGTCCACGGTGTTGAGCAGCACCGGCCAGATCACGCCGAAGACGATGGTCGCGAGCTGCATCGACGTGCCGCCCCTGAACAGCAGCAGGAACACCGGCACCAGCGCGGGCGGCGGGATCGAGCGCAGGAACACCAGCAGCGGCCCCGCGTACTCCATCGCCCGGTCGGAGCGGCCGAGCAGCAGGCCCAGCGCCACGCCGATGACCGAGGCGATCGCCCAGCCGGACAACAGCCGGCCGATCGACGGCAGGATGTGCTCGGTGACGTTCTGCGGCTCGAGGACCCACCACTCCCAGGCCGCCGTCACGATCTCGGACGGGGGCGGGAAGAACGGGTCGTCGGCCGCCATTCCGGCCAACTGCCACACGACGATGAGACCGGCGAAGACGGTCCACCGCTGGAGGAACTTGTTCACCAGGCCACCCAACGCCGGCGGACTCGCTCGAGACCGCTGTTCAGCAGAACGCCGATCGCGCCCGCGACCACGGTGCCGACCAGCACCTGGTCCATCCGGCCCGGCCCGCTGCGGGCCTCCATGATGAAGTAGCCGAGACCGATCTGGCTGCCCGCCATGAGCTCGACGCTCACCATCACGATCAGCGCCGTCGTCGCCGCGAGCCTGATTCCGGTGAGGACGAACGGCAACGCGCTCGGCAAGGCCACCCGGAACAGCACGCCGACACGTCCGGTGCCGAAAACCCGTGACGTCTCAACGAGCAGCGGGTCCAGCTCGTCCAGCGCGTAGATGGTGTTGAACAAGATCGGCCACAGTGCCGCGTAGACCGCGAGCGTGATCTTCGTTTCCGGACCGAAGCCCAGCACGACGAGCGCGAGCGGAATCAGTGCCACAGAAGGGATGGGGCGGAGGAACTCGATGACCGCCCTGGTCGCGTGGCGCACGGCCGGAATGCTGCCGAGCACGAGTCCACTCGGCACCGCGATGGCGATGGCGATCGCGATGGCGATCAGCACCGCCAGAACCGTTGCCACGACATGACTGATGAACTCGGGGGATGTCAGCTGCGCGACCAGCTCACCGAACACGAGGGACGGTGGTGGCAACGCATCCGCGGGTAGAAGGGGAGAGCGTCCTAAGAGCTCCCAGAGCGCGAGGAACCCGGCAATGCCGATGAGTCCCCTTGTGAACGCACGCACTCGGTCACCCTAGAGAGTGGATCTCCAGTTCACAATGCGTGCACGCTCAACTCCGGGTTGTTTCCCACACATCGCGGCGGTTCAGCAGACGTTCACGCGAGCCACTTCGCCGAAGCTCTTCACCCATTCGGAGTCAGTGAGCCTCGCACCGTCTTTTTCACACATCCTCTTGATGATGCGGCCGGTGTCGAGGTCGTACGGCAGCAGCTCCGGGTCCTGGCCCCCGCTGCGCACGAGGAAGTCGCGGTTCTGCGGCCGGAACACCGCGCGCGTGGAGTTGCCGTGCCCGACGACGTACACGAGCCGGTCCGCCGGGCGGTCGCTCGCGTAGAGCTGGTGGACCTCGAAGACGTTGTCGCGGACCACGGCCACGCGGCCGTCGTCGGAGAACGAGACTCGGGCACCGGCGCGCAACGCCGTGTCGAGCCGTGCGCGCAGCACGGGCGTGCCGCTCGGCACGCGCTGCCACACCTCGACGACCGACTCCGGCGAGGAGTGCTCGACGGCGAGCCAGCGCCCGTCGCCGCTGTAGGTGATGCCGCGGACGTAGGCGTGCTGGGACATCGGCGGACCCGCGGACTCGACGGTGCCACCGATGCTCCAGAACTCGATCGTCGTGGTGCCGGTGGCCGAGTCCCAGACACCGGTGGCGAGCTCGCGGCCGTCCTGGCTCAGCGCGACGGTTCCCGGGTTGCTCACCGGCATCGGGAGCTTGCGCGGGGTGCGCGGGTCGCTCAGGTCGTAGAGCTCTGCGTACTCGGACTCGTCCGGCGTCGGGAGCCCGACCTCGACCGCCGCACCGACCTTGCCGACGAGCCGGGAGCCGTCCGGGCTGAGGTCGAGCGTGCGGAACCGGCTGGGCAATGCCGTCAGGTAGGTGATGTCGTTCGCGTCGCCGACGGCCCACAGGTGTTCCTGGCCGTTGAAGTCCCTCGTGACGGCACGGCGTTCGGCGAGCTTCACGACCCGGTGGCGGTCGGCGAACTTCCTGCCGGGCGACGCCTTGCCGTCGTCGATGCCCCACATCCGGTCGGTGCCGTCCTGGTCGGTGACCGCCGCCATCTCCCCGCGCGGGGCGACCACCACGTCCGCGTCGTCCTTCGGCGTGCCGGTGAACGGGATGCCGCTCGCGACGGCGTTCGCGAGCCGCAGCACCTTCTCGGCCTCGGCCGACGGGCTGACCGCGTAGCCGACCAGCGCGTACTTGTCCGCGTACGGCCGGCGTTGCTCCAGCAGCGCCTCGGACTGCGACAGCGCCTTGCCGCCCAGCGCCCTGTCGCTCATCTCGGTGAGCTTGCGTTCGTTCGCGAGCGCGTAGACGACGGTGCCGGGCACCAGCGCGATCAGCACCGCCACCACCGCGATCAACGCCGTCGAGCGGCGCGTCTCGCGTCTGGTGCTCATGTCGACGAACCGGCGCTCCTGGACCGTCAGGAACTCGCCGAGCTCCTTGGCCCTGCGCAGCCGGACGCCCCGGTAGAGCGCCATCGGGTCGCGGTCGCTCGCCTCCCACAGGTCGATCGCCGTGACGAGCTGCTGGTGCGTCCTGAGGTTCTCGCGTTCGTCGTCGATCCACCCGGCGAGCCTCGGCCAGCGCAGCACGGCGTCGTGGGTCAGTTCGGCGCCGTCCTCGGTGAGCGTCACCAGCCGCGCCTCCACGAGGAGGCCGAGCAGGCGGGCGTCGACGTCCAGCAGGCGGTTTCGGCGTTGCACGCTCCCGTTGCGCGGTACCGAAACGAGCCGGAGGAACAGCTGCCTGGCCGCCCGCTGGTCGGCCTCGCCGAGGCCCTCGAAGAAGGTCTCCGCGGACTGCGCGACGACCTGCTCGATGCCGCCGGACTCCTCGAACCCGGCGAGCGACAGCGTCATGCCGCGCTTGCGCCGCCACGTCTCGACCAGGGCCTGCTGCACCAGCGGCAGCGCGTGCTGGTTCGCGGCGTCGGCGACCAGTCGCGCGATCACCGCCGTCTCGACGGTGGCGCCGATCTTGGCCGCGGGTTCGGTGATCGCGCGGCGCACCTGGTCCGCGCTCATCGGCTCGATGGTGATCTCCGCGGCGTCGACGCCCTTGGCGTGCCAGCGCCGCCGTTCGTCGGCGCGCACGGAGAGCACGACGTGGGGGCAGCGGGTCACGGCGGCCACGAAGTCGTCCGCGTCCAGCGCCCTCTCGAAGTCGTCGACGAGGAGCACGAGGCCGGGGCGGTGCTGGCGGATCCGCAGCCTGAGGTGGTCGGGGTCCTCCCGGAACTCCTGCGCCAGCCGGCTCGCGGTGGTGTTCTCGAAGATCTCAGCGAGGGCGGTGGCGAGGTCCTGGACCGGGTCCTGCCCCGGCGTGATCACCACGGCGTCGTCCAGGGCGGGCAGCAGACCGGCGCGCAGCAGCGACGTCCGGCCCGATCCGGAGGCACCGAAGACGACGGTGAGGGGCTTGGCCCTGACCGACTCGACGACCTGCTCGACGAGGCACTCGCGGCCGAAGAACCGCTTCGCGTCGGCCTCGGTGAAGGGCTCGCCGCCGGGGTAGGGCGTGTTCGGGTGCAACGGCTGGGTGTGCTCGGCGGCGAGTTCACGCCATCGCCTGGTCCACGAGGCGGGATCGGCCTCGCAGGCCCGCACGAACGCGAGCGTCAGCGCGAGTGACGGCAGCTTGCGCCCGCCGGCCGCGTCGGACAACGCGGTCGGCGAGTAGTTCGCGCGCCTGGCCAGTTCGCGATAGCTCGGTTTGCCTGCCTGGTCACGCAGTCTGCGCAGGTCACCGGCGAACCGCAGCAACGCGGTGTCCTCCGGGCCCAGCGGACGTTCCCCTCTTGGCATGCCGCCTCCTGGCCGGATTGTCCACCAGAGGTTCGCCCTCCGTCTAACGGCCCGCTAATCGCTCACCATCCGCGCGTGCGCTTCGTGATCGTTCCACCGGCCGGGTCCTGGGCTTTAGGTCTGTATCGAAGTCCCGTTGGATGAGAGTCGCGCCTGAGGTGGTTCCTGGTGGTGCGGCCGGACGGCTCGCATACCTGTGTTGTATGTGGGTCGTCCGGCCGTGCCGCCAGGGGCCGCGTCAGGCCCGGCTATCGCGAACGGGACTTCGATACAGACCTAGTCGCGGCACGGCGGGGTGAAGTCGAGATCGCCGAAGTACTGCTCCCACGCCTCGCGGCTCATCCGGGGAAAGGCCTGCTCGCAGATCCTGACCGCCGGGTCGCGCGGGTCGGCGTTCCACAGCCGCACCGCCCGGTCCGCACCGCCCGTCACGACCTCGTCGCCCTCGGGCGTCAGGCCGACCGCGGTGACCGGCCCGGTGTGCCCGCGCAGCAGGGCCTGCTCGACCGGTTCGCCGTCCCCGACCCGCCAGAGCCGCACCAGGCCGTCGTCGGTGGCGACCGCGACCCGGCCGGAGGCGAGCCAGGCCGACGTGACCTCGCCACCGCCGGACCGGACCGCGGCGCGCAGGACCGGGTCGCGCGGGTCCGTGGTGTCCCAGAGGTGGACGGCCGTGCCCGCGGTGGTCATCAGGCCCTCCGCGCCGGCGAACTGGGCGCTGCCGGCGAACTCCCTGGTCAGCGACAGGAGTCTCACGTCGCGCGGGTCGGTGACGTCGACCAGGTGCACGGCGTGGCCGGTCGTGACGGCGGCGAGGACGTGGCCGTCCGGGCGGAACGACAGGCCCGCCAGCGGCCCCAGGCCGGGCTGGGCGGTCGTGAGGAGCCTCGGGCGTTCGCCGCGCAGGTCCGTCCAGAAGCTCAGGGCACCGTCCGAGCCGGTCGTGACGAGGGTGCCGCCCTGCCAGGCGATCGCGGTGGCGCGCACGGGAAGCGCGGCCAGTTCGCGCGGTTTGCCGAGGGAGACGTCGACGACGTGCACGGTGCCGTCGTCGGCGGCGGACGCGACCAGGCCACCGGCCGAGTCCATCGCGAGCGCGGTGACGGCCCCGGAGTGCCTGGTGGCGTCGTAGGAGGTGCGCGGGGACGGCAGGTCGTCCAGCGCCGTCAGCACGACCGTGCCGTCGCGGTGCCCGGTCGCGACCTGCTGCTGGGTCTGGCCGACCACGAGCGCGGTGACCTCGGACTGGGCTTCGCGCAGCACCTGGGACGGCACGTCCTCCTGCCTCAGCCCGTTGCGCGCCTGGGGCAACGGCACGAGCTGGTAGGCGGCGAGCGCGACCTGCTGCGCGAGGGCGGGATTCGTGGACCGCAGGGCGGCGGCCTCCCCCACCGCTCTCAGCACGGCCGCGTTGGCGCGCTGCTCCTCGGCGGCGATGCCTGCCCGCAACGCGAAAACGGTCGAACTGGCGGCGACGACCACGAGCGCCACGAGCGCGGCGAGCAGTTGACGCTGACGGCGGGTGCGTCTTCGGGCGCTCGCCGAGACCTCCTCCTCCGCGGCCAGGCTCGCGGCGAGGAAGGCGCGTTCCTTGGCGTTCAGGGAAAGTCCCGCGGGCACGTTCACCAGGCGGCGCCCCCGCCACAGCACGCCGGGGTCGCGGTCGAGCGACTCCCACGTCCGCGTGGCGTGCGTGAGTTCGCGCTGCGCCTTGATGTTCTCGCGGTCCTCCTCGACCCAGCGCTGGAACGCGGGCCAGCTGCGGATCAACGCCTCGTGCGCCAGTTCGACGCCGTCGCGGTCGATCACGACGAGCCTCGCCGCGGCCAGTGCGCACAGCACCTCGTCGTCGGCTTCGAGCTCGGACTGGTCCGCGCGGCGTTTGGTGCCGTCGCCGGTGACGAGCCGCAGCAGGATCCGCCTCGCCTGGTCCTGCCCGGCAGGGGACAGACCGTCGAACACCTCCTGCGCGGTGCGGGCGACGGCGTGTTCGAGGCCGCCGATCTCCTCGTAACCGGCGAGGGTCAGCGTCATGCCGCGCCGGTGCTGCCAGGTCTGCGCGAGCGCGTGCGACAGCAACGGCAACACGGCCGCCTGCCCCACCGCGTCGGCCATCAGCCTGGCCAGCAGCGCGGTCTCGACCTTGCCCCCCACGACCGCGGCGGGCTCGGTGATGGCGAGGCGGAGCTCGTCGGACGTCATGGGACCGAGGAGGAGCTGCGCGCCTTCGAGGGCGTCGACCAGGTCGGGGTACTGCGCGCAGTGGCCGTAGTAGTCGGCGCGCACGCCGATGACGACCCTCGGGCATCCGACGAGCGCCCCGATCAGCCACCGGCGGAGCTCTTCGTCGCGGCACAACGTGAACAGCTCCTCGAACTGGTCGACGACCACGAGGTGCGGGTGCCTGCGGCGGAGTGCGCCGGGGTCCTCCAGCTCACCGGCGAGCGCGGCCGCCTCCCCGCCGGTCAGCCGGGCGAGCGCGATCGCGCACTCCTCCACGGGGTTCGCGCCGGGCGTGAACAGCAGCACCGGCTCGCGGGTCCGGGCGATGAGACCGGCGCGCAGCAACGAGGACTTGCCCACGCCGGACGGTCCGAAGACGCCGGTGAGGCGGTTCCGGGTGGTGAGCAGCTCGGCCGTCAGCCGCTCGCGCCCGAAGAACTTCGGCGCGTCATCGGGCTGGAACATCGCGAGCCCCACGTACGGACTGTCGTCGGCGCCACGGGGTTCGGACTCGACGACCGCGCGCCACCGCCGCGCCCACTCCTCCGGATCGGCGTCGCAGGCCTTGGCGTACGCCTTGGTCACCGCGAGGCTCGGCAGCTTCCGCCCACCGGCCGCCTCCGACAACGCCGCCGCCGAGTAGTGCGCCCGCCGGCTCAGTTCCCGGTAGGTGGGGCTGCCCGCGCGCTCCCGCAGCCGGCGCAGATCCGCCGCGAACCGCAGGAGACCGCTCTGCCCCTCGTCGAGAGGGCGTTCCCGTCTCGGCATTCCGTCATTGTTCAGAGAACTTTGTTCAGCGGCGAACACATGACCGTGAACAACCCGTTCGCCCTAATGTCGAGGCAGATGCAACTACGGGGAAGACCCGGTGCTCGCGCCCCGAACCGGCGCCGGAGTGGCCGTGGGTGGCCCGCGCACGCGCCACCCACGGCTCACGCACTCAGCACACGGGCACCCTTGCCACGTCAGGGAAGTAGCGCCGCCACTCGTCATCGGTCAGCGCGATGGTCCGTTCCCGGCAGAGCCCGTCCTCGACCTTCTCCACGTCGGTGCCCAGCACCCAGGCGGTCCGCCCGCTGTCGATCACGGCGAAGGACTTCTCCCGCTTCCGGTAGCGAAGTCCCAGCGGATCCCGGAAGCCGCCGAAAGATCCCGCGCTGACCGCGTCACCCTCTGCCCCGATGTCCCAGACATCGACCGCGAACTGGCCCTGCACGGCGATCTGCCGGTCGTCGGCGCTGAACGCGAACGAGGCGGCGAACTCACCCTGCACCCGCGGCACCGTCGCCCACACCCGCGGTTCCCCGGCCGACACGTCCCACACGACGACCTCACTGGAGGAGCGCAGCGCCACCAACCGCCCGCTGTTGCTGATCTCGGCTTCGAAGAACTCCCTGGACACCTGCCACGTCGTCCGCAGGCGCGGGTCGCCGTCTCCGACGGACCAGATCTGGGCCGACGTCGTCGAGGTGGCGTCGTCGCGCACCAGCAGGACGACCTCCCGGCCGGACGGGGCGACGGCGGCGTTCGCGACCCGGTCCGACGGCAGCTCGACGTTCTTGGGCTGAGCGGGGTCCCGCAGGTCCCAGACGGACGTCCGCGCACGTGGGCCGTCGTCCAGCAGTGCCGTCGTGACCGCTGTCGTGCCGTCGCGGTTCACTTCGAGCCAGACCGTCCGCCAGGCCAGCGGCAGCACCCCGGCCTGCTTGGGGAGCGCGGGATCGGCGATGTCCCAGATGCCCAGCACCCCGGACCTCTCGAACGCGAAGGCCCGCCGGTCATCGGTGGTGAGCACGACCTCGGCGACGTCGGCGCCGATCGCCGGGCCCTCCCGTCCCGCGTCGTGCACGGCCACGATCCTCGCCGGACCTGACGTCCCGGTCGCGACGAGCAGCTCGCTGTCCGTCTGCATCTTGAGGAACGCGTTCGCGAGGCCGGGCCCGACCGACACGGTCCTGGTCTGCCTGGCGGCGTCGGCGTTGAGCAACGCGTCTCGCGTCGCCTGGCTGGGAGTCACCGCGTACGCGGCGAGAGCGAGGCGTGCGGCCTGCATCGGATCGGCCGAGATCAGCCGCATGACCTCCGTCGCGGCACGGCCCGCCAGCGCGTCGTTGCGCTGCTGCGTCGCTTCTCGTGTCTTGGTGACCGCGAACACCGCCGTGCCGGCCAGCAGCAGCACCAGGACCGACAGGACGCTGATGACCGCGCGGGCCCGGCGGGTGCGGCGACGACCGGCGGCCTGGCTCGCGGTGAGGAAGGCGCGTTCGGGTTCGGTCAGGTCGGTCGTGTCGAGGTCGGCCGCCTGGGCCAGCCGCGTGCCCTTGTAGAGGAGGTCGCGGTCGCCGTCCCACCCGGCGGCGGCCTCGGTGAGCCGGTGGTGCACGCGCAGCTTCTCGCGGTCCTCGGCGATCCAGTCGCGCAGGCGTGGCCACGAGCGGATCAACGCCTCGTGCGTGAGTTCGGCGTGCTGTTCGGTGAGCGTCACCAGGCGGGCGTTGGCGAGCCGGTCGAGGACCTCGGCGTCGAGGTCCTCGCGGTTCGCGCGCCGTTTGGTGTCCTCGGTGCCCTCGCCGAGCGCGATCAGGCGCAGGAACGTGCGGCGGGCGATCTGCTGCTGGTCATCGGAGAGTTGGGAGTACACGGCCTCGGCGGTGCGGGCGATGGCGTGCTCGACGCCGCCCGCCTCCTCGTAGCCGACGAGCGACAGGGTCATGCCGCGGCGGCGGTGCCAGGTCTCGACGAGGGCGTGCTGCACGAGCGGCAGGGCGGCGGCCTGGCCCGCGACGTCCGCGACGAGACGGGTGACCAGGGCGGACTCGACGGTGGCGCCGACGTGCCTGGCCGGTTCGACGATCGCCCGGCGCAGTTCGTCGGTGGTCAGGGGGCCGACGAGGAGCTGGCCGCCTTCCAGTGCCTCGACCAGTTCCGGGTGGCGGCCGACGTGGCCGTAGAAGTCGGCGCGCACGCCGATGACCACGTGCGGTGCCGCGACGAGGGCCTGGACGAACCAGTCGCGCTGCTCGGGGCTCGCCAGGGTGAAGACCTCCTCGAACTGGTCGACGACCAGGACGAGGTTCTCGTCGTGCTGCCGGACCAGCAGGCCCAGTGCCTCGGGGTCGGTGAGCTCGCTGCGCAGGACCACCGCGGAGTGCCCGGTGAGCTGGGCGAGGCGGACGGCGCACTCGTCGAGCGGCTGGACTCCGGGAGTGAAGATCAGGGCTTGGTCCAGCTGCGGAAGCAGGCCGGCGCGCAGCAGTGACGACTTGCCGGAGCCACTGGCGCCGAAGACACCGGCGAACGGACGCGTTCGCGTGAGTTCGAGCAGCTTGGCGGTGAGCTTCTCGCGGCCGTGGAAACGGTCGGCGTCTTCTCGCTGGAACGCCTTGAGGCCCACGTACGGGGCTTCCGCCATCGGGCTGGGCGGCGCGGCGATGTCGCGCCAGCGCTGTTCCCACTCCTGCTCGTCGCCGCCGCACGCTTTGACGTAGGCGAGGGTGACCGCGAGGCTCGGGAGCTTCTTGCCGCCGGCGGCGTCGGACAGCGTCGCCGCCGAGTAATGCGCGCGTGAGGCGAGCGCGCGGTAGGACGGTTTGCCCGCCTTGTCGCGGAGTTTCCTCAGATCGGCCGCGAACTGGCCGAGCTCGGTGTCCGCGCTCTCCAGCGGGCGTTCGGTGCGTGGCATGTCGATCTCCCCCTGAGACCGATTGTCCACACCCTGTCGTTCGATCCGCACTTCCGACCCCTTACAACGTCGTCGCCGTAGCGTTCTCGTCGCAAGGTGAATGGGGATTCACCGCAGGTCACCCCTCCGGTTTCGGAGGCCGGAGGGGCGAGCGGGGTTCAGATTCTGATCAGAGACCGACGAGCTTGTAAAGCCCGCCGACCTCCTGCCGGTTCAGCACCCGCATCGAACCGGGACGCTGGTTCCCGAGGAGGACACCGCCGACAGCGACGCGGACCAGCGACTGCACCGGGAATCCGGCGGTCTCCATGAGGCGGCGGACGATGTGCTTGCGGCCTTCGTGCAGCACGATCTCGACCAGAGCCTTGCCGGGAACGGAGCTGATGAGCTTGAAGGAGTCGACCTTGGCCGGCCCGTCCTCGAGCTCGATGCCCTCTTTGAGCTTCTTGTTGAGGCCCTTCTCGAGAGGTCCGGGGACCTCGGCGAGGTAGGTCTTCTTGACGTGGTAGCTCGGGTGCATCAGCCGGTGCGCGAGCTCGCCGTCGTTCGTGAGGAGCAGCAGCCCCTCGGTCTCGGCGTCGAGGCGCCCGACGTGGAACAGCCGCTCCTTGCGGCTGCGCACCAGGTCGCCCACGCACGGACGACCCATCTCGTCCTCCATCGTGGAGAGCATCCCGTACGGCTTGTTGAGCGCGATCGTGACGACGTCCTCGCGGATCTGCACCCGCAGTCCGTCGACGTGCACGACCGCGGTCTCGGGGTCGATCCGCCGACCCTGCTCGGTGACGACCTTGCCGTCGACCTGCACCCGCCCCTGCTCGATCAGTTCTTCGGAAGCGCGGCGCGAGGCGACCCCCGCCTGCGCGAGCACCTTCTGCAGGCGCACGCCCTCGTTCTCAGACATCGTCGATCGCATCCACTTCGGGCAGCAGCGGGGCGATTGGCGGCAAGTCGGCAAGTGACGACAGCCCCAACCGCTCCAGGAACAGTTCGGTCGTGCGGTACAGGATCCCACCCGTGTCGCTGTCGGTGCCCGTCTCCTCGATGAGCCCCCGTGCGACCAGGGTCCGGATCACACCGTCCACGTTGACGCCTCGAACCGCCGCGATCCGCGCCCTCGTCACGGGCTGCCGGTAGGCGATCACCGCAAGCGTCTCCAGGGCCGCGCGGGTGAGTTTCGCGCGCTGGCCGTCGAGCAGCAGCTTCTCCACGAACGGGGCGAAGCGGTCTCGCGTGTAGAACCGCCAGCCGTCCCCCGCCCTGCGCAGGTCGATGCCGCTGCCGGACTCGGTGTACCGGGTGGAGAGTCTACGGAGTGCCTGCTTGACGCGCTTCACCGGCTGCTCGAGAGCGCTGCTGAGGGCGTCCTCGCCGATCGGGCTGTCGACCACCAGCAGGACGGATTCCAGCGCCGCCTCGAAGGTGGCGTCGTCGGTGAGGTCGGGGAGGCCGCTGTCCTCGATGGCCTCTTCCGGGGCCGCGGCGAGGAGCTGGGCCTCCAGGGCGGCGGCGTCCTCGGTGTCGGCCGGGTCGGGCCCGGGCTCCGGCTCGTCGAGCACGACAGCGGGGGGAGCCGCGTCGTCGAGCGCGGCGTCGGGTTCCTCCGGCGCGCCCCCGTCGAACGCCGGTCCCGGCTTCTCGATCTCCGCCGCGTCCGGCCCGACCAGTGGCTCGCTCATCAGCCGTAGTCCTCATCCTCGTCGCCGGCGTGCACCTGCGCCTGCGCGTCGTCCAACGTCCCGCCGACCCACGTCACCTGCAGCGGCCCGAGCGGGTCCTCCTGCTCGAAGGCCAGCGACTTCTCGCGGTAGAGCTCTAGCAGTGCCAGGAACCGCGCCACGACCTCCATGGTCTCGGTGCACTCGGCGACGATCTCGGAGAACGACGCGGTGCCCTTCTCGATCAGCATCGCGCGCAAGATGTCAGCGGTCTCGCGGATCGACACGCGGTGCTGGTGGATGTGGTCGACCGACAGCGTGCGCTTCTGCTTCGGGCGGAAGGACGTGGCCGCGATCAGGGCGAACTTGTCGGGCGTGACGCCGAGCATCACCTCGGGCAGCAGGCCCTCGAAGCGCGGTTCCAGCGACACCGAGCGCGGATAGCGGCGGAACGCGCCTCGTTCGAGCTCGGCGAACAGGGCCGCGACCTGCTTGTAGGCGCGGTACTGCAGCAGCCGCGCGAACAGCAGGTCGCGCGCCTCCAGCAACGCCAGGTCGTCCTCGTCCTCGACGTCACCGGTGGGCAGGAGCCGGGCGGCCTTCAGGTCGAGCAACGTCGCCGCGATGACCAGGAACTCGGTGGTCTCGTCGAGATCCCACTTGTCGCCCATGCCGCGCAGGTGCGCGATGAAGTCGTCGGTGACCGTGTGCAGCGCCACCTCGGTCACGTCGAGGGTGTGCTGGGAGATCAGCTGCAGCAGCAGGTCGAACGGACCCTCGAAGTTCGTGAGCCGGACCTTGAACTTGCCGTCGTCGACCGGGGTCTCAGCGGGGGCTTGCTCTGTCACTGCTCGCGCAACCTGCGTACCAGCAACGACGCGTCACCGTGCGTTTCGAGGTCGTCCAGCACGATGGCGATCGCCTCGCGCACCACGCGCCCGCGGTCGACGCCCAGCGAGTGCGCGCCGCGCAGCACGAGCCGCGCCTGTTCGAGAGCGAGCAGTTCCTCGTCGGACACGTAGACCGTGATCTTCGTGGTGTGCTTGGTGCGGCCGGAACCCCGGCGTTGCTGCGGAGCGTCCTCGGAGGTGGAGACCTCGGTGGAGGGCGCGGCAGCGGTCAGCCTGAACAGTTCCGCGGCACCCGGTAGCGTCGGGCGGCGGTTCACCGGGCGATCACCTCGCGGGCCAGCGCGCGGTAGGCGTTGGCGCCGGACGAGCGCGGTGCCCAGCGGGTGATCGGCTCACCGGCCACCGTGGTCTCCGGAAAGCGCACGGTGCGGTTGATGACCGCGTCGAACACGATCTCGCCGAACGCCTCCACGACGCGGGCCATGACCTCGCGCGAGTGCAGCGTGCGCGGGTCGTACATCGTGGCGAGGATGCCGGTGATGTCGAGCTTGGGGTTCAAGCGTTCCTTGACCTTCTCGATGGTGTCGATGAGCAGCGCCACCCCGCGCAGCGAGAAGAACTCGCACTCGAGCGGGATCAGCACACCGTCCGCGGCCGCGAGGGCGTTCACCGTGAGCAGGCCGAGCGAGGGCTGGCAGTCGACCAGCACGTAGTCGTAGTGGTCGATGACGGGACGAAGGGTGCGCACGAGCGTGTGCTCGCGGCCCACCTCCGACACCAGCTGGATCTCGGCCGCCGACAGGTCGATGTTGCTCGGCAGCAGGTCCATCCCGTCGATCATGGTCTTGCGGATGACGTCGGGAACGGCGGTGTCGTTCTCCATGATGACGTTGTAGATCGTGGTTTCCAGCTGGTGCGGGTGCACGCCGAGGCCCACCGAGAGCGCGCCCTGGGGGTCGAAGTCGACGAGCAGCACCCGTCTGTCGTGCTCGGCCAGCGCCGCGCCCAGGTTGATGGTCGTCGTCGTCTTGCCGACGCCGCCCTTCTGGTTGCAGATGGCCAGGATCTTCGCCGGGCCGTGGTGCAGCAGCGGCGGCGGGTCCGGGATGATGCGGCGCGTGCGGCCGGTCGGACCGATCCCGTCGACCTGCTCGTGAGCGACGTCGTCCACCGGTGCGGCGTGCGGGGCCATGTTCAGGTCGGCACGGGGCGCAAAAGCGTGCTCCGGTGTCGACATGGCTGGCGTTCCCTCACTGGTCGTAGTCGTCTCTCGGGGCGCAGCCTAGGCCGCACCCGTGCGAGCGGCAACGCGCCTCGCCGGTGTTTGTCAAGACTGAGTTAGACGGTGACATCCGTTCGTGTTCGCCTGTCCGCGGCGGACAGGACTACGTCCAGCAAGCCGGGGAAGAGAAGATCCAGGTCATCGCGGCGCAGCGACACCCAGCGCTGGTTGCCGCGGCAGCGTGTTCGGGTGATACCCGCTTCGCGCAACACGCGCAGGTGCTGGGAGAGAGTCGATTTCGCGACGTCGACTTCGAAAGCCCCGCACAGCCGCTCGCCGCTCGACTGGATCTGGCGCACGACCGCGAGCCTTGTCGGGTCACTCAGCGCGTGCAGCACTGCGGCTAGATCGATGGCCTGTGGGGACGGCTCGTCCAAGTTCGGCACCTGCCCACCGTACCCGTGGAAGCCTCATGTTCCAGTGGCCCGAGGGTGTGCAGTTGCGTAGACCTCCCTCAAAGTCGTAACGGTTACCAGTGTGTACACCTGAGTGGTCGTAACGGATGCGTGCCCGAGGAGTTCTTGCACCACCCGAACGTCGGCACCCCCTTCGAGCAGATGGGTGGCGAACGAATGCCGCAACGTGTGCGGAGACACCACCGAGGTGATTCCAGCCTGCTCCGCCGCGGTCTTGAGAACCGTCCACGCGCTCTGCCGTGAGAGCCTTCCGCCACGTGCATTCAAGAACAATGCAGGTGTGCCACGGCCTTTGGCCGCCAACCCGGGACGCGCCCGGACCAGGTAGGCGTCGACCGCCGCCAACGCCGGCCGCCCGACCGGGACCAGCCGTTGCTTCCCTCCCTTCCCGTCCAGCACCACAGTCCGCTCGGCAGCGTCGATGTCGTCCACGTCCAGCCCGACGACCTCGGAGATTCGCGCTCCCGTCGAGTACAGCAGCTCCAGCAGCGCTTTGTCCCTGAGGTTTCCCACAGTGTCGAGGAGGGTGAGAACCTCATTGATGGGTAATGCTTTCGGCAGCCTCTTCGGCGGCGACGGCGGATGCACGGCCCGTGCGACGTCATGCGGCACAACACCTTCACGGTGTGCGAAACGGTGCAACCCGCGCACGGCGACCAAAGTCCGTGCGGCAGAAGACGCCGCGAGTCCGCTTTCGCGCAGCACGGCCAGGAACTCACTCACCTGCAGTTCCGTGACCGCGCCCAAATCCGTGACACCTATGGACTCCAGGTGCTCGGTGTAGCGGCGCAGGTCGCGGGTGTAGGAGTCGAGCGTGTTGCGGGCGGTGCCGCGTTCCACGGCGAGGTGGTCGAGATAGGTCGCCACCAGATCTGAAATCACTCCAGCCCTTCCAGCACGATCGCTCCAGCACGCGCGTTGACACCCTTGGCGAGCGCCGGGTCATCCGCGACAGCACGATCAAAACCCTTGTCCGCCAACGCGATGACGTACGGCAGCGTCACGTTCGTGAGCGCGTACGTCGACGTGTTCGGCACGGCACCGGGCATGTTCGCGACGCAGTAGAACACGGAGTCGTGCACGCGGTACGTCGGCGCGTCGTGCGTGGTCGGCCTCGTGTCCTCGAAACAGCCGCCCTGGTCGACCGCGATGTCCACCAGCACGCTGCCGGGCCGCATCCGCGACACCAGGTCGTTGCTGACGAGCTTCGGCGCCTTCGCACCCGGCACCAGCACCGCGCCGACCACCAGGTCCGCCCACCGGCAGGCCTTCTCGACCTCGTAGACGTTGGAGGCGATCGTCTGCAGGTGCCCGCGGTAGGTGAAGTCGATCTGCCGCAACCGGTTGACGTTGGTGTCCAGCACGACCACCTCGGCCTGCATGCCCACGGCCATCGTCGCCGCGTTCATCCCGGCCACCCCCGCGCCGATCACCGCGACCTTGCCCGCCGCCACTCCGGGCGCCCCGCCGAGCAACACGCCACGGCCGCCTTGGGCTCGTTCCAGGCAGTGCGCGCCGACCTGGGCGGCCATCCGCCCGGCGATCTCGCTCATCGGCGCCAGCAACGGCAACGACCCGTCGGGCAGCTGCACCGTCTCGTAGGCGATGGCCGTGATGCCGGAGGCCACGACCGCCGCGGTGCACGACGGCGAGGCCGCGAGGTGCAGGTAGGTGAACAGCACCTGATCACGGCGCATGCGGTGGTACTCGGGCTCGATCGGTTCCTTGACCTTGAGGACCAGGTCCGCGGACCCCCACACCTCGTCGGCCGACAAGGCGATCCGCGCACCCGCGGCGACGTACTCGTGGTCGGGGAACGACGAGCCCGCACCGGCGTCGCGCTCGACGACGACCCCGTGCCCCCGGCGCACCAGTTCGACCACTCCGGCGGGCGTGATCGCGACGCGGTACTCGTGGTTCTTGATCTCCTTTGGGACACCGACCAGCATCGTCGCAGCGTATTCCCGATATCGATCTGCTGCATCGGATACCGTGCGAGCCGTGTCAGAAGCATTCGGGCCTGAACAGCAGCGCATCGGCAACCAGCAGCGCGAAGAGGCGATCACCGCGCTCAACGACCACTTCGCGATGGCGCGGCTCGACATCGGCGAGTACCAGGAACGCGTGAACCGCGCGTCCGGCGCGCAGAGCTACGCCGAGCTCGCGGAGCTGTTCCGCGACCTGCCGCAGCCCCACCCGCCGTTCCTCGCGCCGCCGTCGGTGCCGTTCGCCGTGCCCCCGGCCCCGCCCGGCTACGCGCCCCAGCCCACTCAGCCTTACTACCCGCCGCCCACCGGCCCGCAGCCGCAGCAGCAGTACGCGGTCCCGCCGCCCCCGCCCGGCATGCTCCCGCCCGGCTACGGCAGCCCCGGCGCCCCGTACGGCTACGACCCGATGACCGGCGTACCGCTGTCGGACAAGTCGAAGGTCGCCGCCGGCGTGCTGCAGCTGTTCCTGGGCAACCTGGGCATCGGCCGCTTCTACACCGGTCACACCGGCATCGCCGTCGCCCAGCTGCTGACCTGCGGTGGCTGCGGCATCTGGTCGCTCATCGACGGGATCATCATCCTGGTCAACGGCGGCACGGACGCGCAGGGCCGCAAGCTCAGGGACTAGACACCCGCGAGATTTCGCCCCACGCCCCACACGGCGGCCACGACGAGAACGGCGACACCGACCGGCTTCGGCACGGATCGCCGTTCGCCATTCCACCGGTCACGGGTCCAGCGCGCGAACAGCCACACGGCCAGGGGCACGCCCAACGCGAGCAACACGGCGTTGAAGTGGAACGCGCCGACGACATCCCCGTGCAGCAACGCGTGCACCATCCGCGTGGCACCACATGCCGGGCAGTTCAGCCCCGTCAGCCAGTTGACCGGGCACTTCGGCAGCAGGTTGCCCGGCTTGTTCGGATCGGCGAACAGCAGCAGCACCGCGCCCGCGCCACCCAGTGCCAGAACGCCGAAGGGTGCCTTCACCCGTGCGAAGGCACCCTTCAACGTCTGCATCGGTCCAACCTACTTCTTGCGCGCGGCGAACCGGGTCGGCTTGTCGCGGAACGGTGCGTCGGCCGGACGCGGCTGCGCCCGTCCCGCCAGCACCTCGTGCGCCGCGAGCAGCCCGGCGACGGCCGAGGAGTTCACGACCTCCCCCGACAGCACCATGCGCACGGCCTCGTCGAGCGGGAAGCGGTGGACCTCCAGATCCGCCTCCTCCTCACCCTGCACGTCACGGTCCACTTCGGACAGTTCGCGCGCCAGGTAGACGCGCACGACCTCGTCGGTGAAGCCGGGGGACGCGGCCGTGTCGACCAGCGTGTCCCAGCGCGCCGCGTCGAGCCCGACCTCCTCGGCCAGCTCGCGGCGCGCGCCGATGACCGGCTCCTCGCCGTCGTGGTCGAGCAGCCCGGCCGGCAGCTCCCAGAGGTGCCGCCCGAGCGCGTGGCGGTACTGGTGGATCAGCACGACCTGACCGGCGTCGTCCACGGCCACGACCGCGACGGCGCCCATGTGCTCGACGATCTCGCGCTTGGCCGTGCCGCCACCGGGCATCTCGACCTCGTCGATCCGCAGCGCGACGACGCGGCCTACGTGCAGGTCCTCGCTCGAGACCGTCCGGAAGTCGTGCCGGGTCACTTGGACGCTCCGGCCTTCAGGGGCAGCCGGTCGGCCACGCGGTAGTCGATCGCGGCCTTCACGAACGCCGCGAACAGCGGGTGCGGCTTCGTGGGACGCGACTTGAGCTCCGGGTGCGCCTGCGTGCCCGCGTAGAACGGGTGCACGTCCGACGGCAGCTCGACGAACTCGACCAGGCGGCCGTCCGGCGACAGGCCGGAGAACACCAGGCCGGCCTCGGTGAGCTTGCCCCGGTACGCGTTGTTGACCTCGTAGCGGTGGCGGTGCCGCTCGGACACCTCGGTCGTGCCGTACGCCTGCGCGACGACCGACCCCGGCGTGAGCTTCGCGACGTACGCGCCGAGGCGCATCGTGCCGCCCATGTCGCGCTGTCCGGCCACGACGTCCTGCTGGTCGGCCATCGTGGAGATGACCGGCGTGCCGCCCTCCTCGAACTCGCTGGAGTTCGCGTCCTCGATGCCCGCGAGGTTCCGCGCGGCCTCGATGACCATGCACTGCAGACCGAGGCACAGGCCCAGCGTCGGCACACCGCGCGTGCGGGTGTACTTCAGCGCGCCGAGCTTGCCCTCGATGCCGCGCACGCCGAACCCTCCGGGGATCAGCACCGCGTCCATGCCGGACAACGCCCGTGCCGCACCCTCGGGCGTCTGGCACTCGTCCGACGGCACCCACTTGATCTCGACCTTGGCGTGGTGCGCGAAACCGCCCGCACGCAGCGCCTCGGTGACCGAGAGGTACGCGTCCGGCAGGTCGACGTACTTGCCGACGAGCGCGATCTTCACCGTCTCGGACGGGTTGTGCACCCTCTCGAGCAGGTCGCCCCACACCGTCCAGTCGACGTCGCGGAACGGCAGGTCGAGACGGCGCACGACGTACGCGTCGAGGCCCTCGGCGTGCAGGACCTTCGGGATGTCGTAGATCGACCGCGCGTCGACGGCCGCGACGACGGCGTCGGTGTCGACGTCGCACATCAGGCCGATCTTGCGCTTCAGCGCGTCCGGGATCTCCCGGTCCGCGCGGCAGACGATCGCGTCGGGCTGGATGCCGATGTTCCGCAGCGCCGCGACGGAGTGCTGCGTCGGCTTGGTCTTCAGCTCGCCGCTCGGCGCCAGGTACGGCACCAGGCTGACGTGCAGGAAGAAGACGTTGTCGCGGCCGACGTCGTGACGCACCTGGCGGCACGCCTCGAGGAACGGCAGCGACTCGATGTCGCCGACCGTGCCGCCGACCTCCGTGATGACGACGTCCGGCGTGACGCCGTCGGCGTCCGGCTCGGCCATCGCCCGGATGCGGCGCTTGATCTCGTCGGTGATGTGCGGGATCACCTGGACGGTGTCGCCCAGGTACTCACCACGCCGCTCCTTGGCGATGACCTCGGAGTACACCTGGCCGGTGGTGACGTTGGCTTCGCCGCTCAGATCCCGCGCGAGGAACCGCTCGTAATGGCCGATGTCGAGGTCCGTCTCAGCACCGTCGTCGGTCACGAAGACCTCGCCGTGCTGGAACGGGTTCATCGTGCCGGGGTCCACGTTCAGGTACGGGTCGAGCTTCTGCATCGTTACCCGCAGGCCGCGCGAAGTCAGCAACTGGCCGAGGCTGGAGGCGGTGAGCCCCTTGCCCAAGGAGGACGCGACGCCCCCCGTGACGAAGACGTGCTTGGTCGTACGTGCCTGCTGCACCAACGGGGCTCCCGTGAAAATCGTGGGGGCCGAATCCCCCTATCCACGGGCCATAACGCTAACACGCCGCCGGTCACTCAGCGCACCACGACCCGGCAGATCACATCACCCGATCGGCGCAGCGAGGGGTTTTGCCGAACCTCCCACGGCACGGGCCGGCATCAGGAAAAGTTGTCACGTGACCTTCGACGTGGCAGGGGAAGCCGCAAGAGCCGTGCGCGAACGCTCCGGGGCGTGGCGTTTCATCGAGGGTTTCGCGGCCGCGTGGGCCGAGCCGATCGAACCGCAGGACGGCTGGAACCGCGCCGACCTCGCCGCCGCCGAGGAGCACCTGCTCGTCCGGCTGCCCGAGGCGGTGAAGGAGGCGCTGTCGCTGTTCGGCAAGCGCCCCGACCTGACCAGCAACCAGGACCGCCTGCTGACGCCGTCCGAACTGCGCGTGGACGACGAGGTCCTGGTGTTCCGCGCCGAGAACCAGTGGGTCGCGGCCTGGGGCACGACGCTGGACGGCGACGACCCCGAGGTGATGATCAAGCTCGACCTCGTCGACAGGGCCGAGGAGCGCTGGGACACCTGGCTGCCCCGGTTCTCACTGGCGTGCGTGGAGATGGTGCTGTCCGAGTCGCTGTTCCGCGACGGGGCCGGGACAGCGGACAGGGAGACGTCCGAGGCGGACGTCTCCCTGCTCGAGGACCACTTCGCACTGCTGCCGCTGCACAGCCCCGGCACCCGCTGGTTCGTCGCGGACGACCTGGTCGTCCGGGAGGACGACCGCCAGTGGCTGTGGGCCCGCGCCCGCACACCCGACGCCTTCGAGCAGCTGCAGAAGATCCTGCCGGGCGACTGGACGACCGAGTACTAGGTGGTGTGACCCGGCTCGTTGGCGAGCGCGTTCACGCTCAGCAGGGCGCCTCGCGGCACCGCCCCCACGTCCTCATACCGGACGTATGGGGGCGTGGGGGCGGCACCACGATGCACCCGTCTGACCGCGAATGCGCCCGGCAACGTTCCGGGCCACACCACTAGCTCGCAGTCCCCGGCGAGGACGCCTCAGCGTTGCCCGCGACCCCGTAACGGCCGGAGCGGCCCTCCAGCTGTTCGCTCAACGCCATCACCACGACCACCTGACCGGCCGGGGTGTCGGAGTTGTCCACCGTGGACAGGATCGACGTCGCGGCGGTGTCCGCGCGGACCACGCCGATCGCGCCCGTGCCGTTCGCCGAACCGTTCGCGCCCGCCAGCACGACACCCGCGCCGGCCCTGTCGAGCTGGGTGGCGAAGCGCGCGACGGTCGAGGCGCGGTCCGCGGCCGAGTCACCGATCGCGGCGCCGCCGGTCAGCACGATCGCGAGCTGCGCCGGCTTCACCCCCGAGGTCGCCTTCACGAACCCGGCGTTGGTCAGCCCGGCGAGTGCGGACGCCGTCTCTTCCGGTGTGGCCTGCGGCTGGTTGTTGGACGGGTTGAGCAGCAGCAACGCCCCGAACAGACCACCGGCGCGGGTGCCGGGGTCACCGGCCGTGGGCAGCTGCGAGCCGGCGGGCTGCACCCGTGCGACGAGGTCGCGCAGCTGGTCCCCGCGCGACGGGTCGGTGAACGCGTCGGTCAGCTGGATCTCGCCGGTGACGGTGGCGCTCGCGGACTTGAGCAGCCCGGTCAGCGCGTCCCGGTCGGACGGGCGGGCGTCCGCCGTCGTCACGATGACGACCGTGCGGTCGGTGAGCCGGTCCTTGACCGCGAGCGGGCCGACGGACGAGGCGAACTCGTCCGCCTCGGTCAGCTTGGCGTTCAACGCGTTGCGGTCGTTCTGGAGCTCGTTCACCTGCTGTGCCAACGAGTTCTTCTCGTCGCTCAGCCCGGAGAGCAGCCTTCCGCTGATCGCGGTCGACCCCAGCACGACACCGACCGCCAGCGCGAGGAACACCGCGGTGATCGAAACTATGTGGTAGCGCAGCGTGATCACGAGAAGAACCCCTTGAACCAGTTGACGACGGATTGCCAGCCGTCGACCACGATGTCGACGTAGACGTGACCGACACCGGAGACCGCGAGGGCCGCCGCCATGGCGGCGATCGCGGCGGTCACCAGCAGGACGATCACGCCCAGCGAGACCCGGCTGCGGTGCAGGGTCGCGACGGCCTCCCCGTCGACGAGCTTGCTGCCGAGCTTCAACCGGGTGAGGAACGTGGAGGGGTTGGAACCGGAGTGCCCGCGGTCGAGGAACTCGCGCAGCGTCGCGCGCAGCCCCACCGTGACGACCAGGGACGCCCCGTGTGCCTCGGCGAGCAGCAACGCGAGGTCCTCCGCGTTGCCCGACGACGGGAACGTCACCGCGCCGATGCCGAGGTCCTGGATCCGCTGCAGGCCGGGCGCGTGACCGTCGGTCTGCGCGGGCACGACCACCTCGGCGGCCGCGCGCAGTGACGCCGTGCCGATGCCGTCGGGGTCGCCGACGATGATGTCCGGCTTGAGCCCGGCGTCGATCAGCGTGTCCGCGCCCGAGTCGACGCCGATCAGCACCGGCCGGTACTCGCGGATGTACTTGCGGAGCTTGCGCAGTTCCTCGGCGTGCGACGGGCCGCCCGCGACGACGAGCACCTGCCGGTCGCGCATCGGCACGTAGACCTCGGGCACTCCGACGCCGTCGAGGACGAGTGCGCGTTCCCGGCGCAGGAACTCGATGGTGTTGGCGGAGAACGCCTCGAGTTGCGCCGACATGCCGGCCTTCGCCTCGATCATCGCGTCGGCGATGCTTTCGGCGTTCTGCTCGATCCCCTTGGCGAGCTCGCGTTCCCCGGCGTACACGACACCTTCGTGCAGCCGGATCTTGGCACCTTCCTTGATCTCCCGCAGCGCGACCGCGCCGACGTTGTCGATCAGCGGAATGCCGGCCTCGATGAGCAGTTCCGGGCCGAGGTTGGGAAACCGCCCGGAAATGGACGGTGACGCGTTCACGACGCCGACGACCTCGGCCGCGACGAGCGCTTCGACGGTCCGCCGGTCGAGGTCGACCAGGTCCATCACCGCGACGTCACCGGCACTGACGCGCCGAACCAGGTCGCTCGCGCGCCGATCAACCCGCGCGACGCCCGTGACTCCGGGAAGTTCGTGGTTGGTGCGGCTCAGCAGCCCGGAAAGCTTCATGAGCCGATAGTGGCTCACGGTGCGCACGCGACAGGTGAGGCACGCCGGGCACTTGCGGGTGGTCAGTCGTCGGGGTGAACTACTACGGCTCCAAACGCGAGAACCACTGCGCTTATGAGCACCCAAATACCGTTGCCGAACCCGGCTTCCAGCGCCGGATCGATGGCGATGTTGCCCTCCTTGTGAAAGCTGATCGCGTTCAGCAAATACACGAACAACATTCCGGTGACACCCGCGAGTGCGGCCGCTCCGGCAAAGCCGACCTTTCGCCACCGCATTCCGGCCAGCACGGCTGCGGCCGCCATCACGATCGGGATGGCGAACAACGGGCCGTGCTCGTCCCGCGTGCCACCGAACCGCGTGCTCCACCCCGTGGTGACGTACGCGGTCTGCGGCTGCCCGGGGGCAAGACTGATCAACAGTTCCGAGAACGGCAGGAACGTGGCCAAGACCGCGGCCGCGGCGGAAAGCCCGAACAGGACGACACCCGCGATCTTCCTCACGCCGCCGCCTCCCGTTGCACCGCAACGGCTCCGGCCAGCGCGACCAGCGTCCCCACCGCGAGGAACACCAGTCCGAACCCGACCGCGAAGTCGCCCTGCTGCTCGACCGCGTGCCCGCGCTCCGACACCACGAGCGCCCCGATGACGCCCACGGCGCCGAGCTGTCCGGCCGCTCCCGCCAGCGCCGCCCGGCTGATCCACACCCCGGCGACGAGCAACAGGGCGGTGACCACGACGGGAACCCCGTACCAGGGCGAAAGTTCTCCCGCGGGCCAGTCGCCGGGTTTGCCGAGGATCTCCGTCCCCCACGCCCGGACCACGACCTCGACCCCGCCGGCGTAGGCGGTCGAGTACCACGGCAACACCATCGCCGTGGCGGTCAGCACCACTCCCGCCGCGATCAACGCGATCGCCGTGGGCCTGCCGATCACCGGACCTCCCGCTGCTCGTCGTCGTGCGGAATGGCGAGGCCGAACGGCGGCGTGTCGTCGTCGCCGCCGAGTTGGTGCACGACCACTTCCTCCCCCTCGTCGTCGTCCTCCACCACTGGCTCGGGACTCCGCCGCTGGGCGAGCACCGCACCGGCGAGTCCGATGAAGGCCGCGACCACCAACAGGTAGAAGCCACCGTGGTAGTGCATCTCGTCCTTGCCGGGACCGGACTGCTGCTGAGAAGTGACGATCTCCTCCAGCCCCTTCACCTGGACCACGTAGAGGAGCACGATCCCGGCCAGCGCCCCCGCACCGCCCACGGCCAGCGGCCGTCCGGCGAACGCGGTGCTCTCCCGCACCATCAACGCCACGGAGACCGCCATGACGATCGCCGACACCACCACCGGCCACCCGGCGGCGAAGAACGCGGGTTGTTCGACGGGCCCGTTCTGCGGGTCCGAAGTGGTGATCCACAGGGTCGTGGTGACCGTCAGATCGGTTCCCATCCCCTTGTAGATCGTGCTGAAGACGGCCTGGAGCGATGCCACCACCGACAGCACGGCCCCCAGCGCCAGCAGCACCCACGAAATCTTGCGACGATCAATCACTCTTGGGCTCCACGATCACCGGATATCCGTACGGCGGTGTGTCGGTGTCGTCCGCCTCGTCGTCGATCTGGTGGACGACCACCCCGTCACCGGCGGGTTCCGCCTGGTCCGCCCGAGGCAACTCCTGGTGCAGCACGGCGGCCACCACGGCCACCCCCGCGGCCACGATCAGCAGGGTGACCCCTTCCCCCTGCTCCACCTCGATCGGCACGGGCGAGTCGACCTCACCCAGCACGTCCAGCAACCCCTGGATCCGGGAGACCGAGGCCCACGCGACCCCGGCGAGCAGTCCCGCGCCGAGCAGTGACCCGACCCGCAGGGCCGGAATCCGGAACGCCAGCACGGCCGACAGCGCCATGACGAGCGCGGCCCCCACAGCGGGCGCTCCGAACTCGAGGGGTTCGAGCAGCAGCAACACCTCGCGGAAGTCGTCCCGCTCGACCGCCCAGGAGGTGGCCTCGTAGCGCAACGTCCGGCCCCTGAGCGCGACCTGCACGGAGTACGCGGACAGGAACGTGGCCGCCACGGCCAGTCCGGCCGCGACGACCACCAGCACCGCCCCGAGCACCCGGCGCGTGGTCAGAGTTCCCGTCACGCCTCCATCATGCCGAACCCGGCCGGGAACAGCGGAAGGGGAAACGACCGGACCGGTCAGGCCTTCTTCTTCTTGCGACGGACGACGGGCGCCGCGGACTTGTCCGCCTTGGCCGCGGCCAGCAGTTCCTCGGCGTGGGCCCGGCCGGTGTCGGTCGAGTCCATGCCGGCCAGCATCCGGGCGAGCTCGACGACCCGCTGCGTCTCGTCCAGCCTCCGCACCGCGGACCGCGTGAACGTCCCGTCCGCGGACTTGTCCACCACGAGGTGCCGGTCGGCGAACGCCGCCACCTGCGGCAGGTGCGTCACCACGATCACCTGGTGGGACCGGGCGAGCCGGGCCAGCCGGCGGCCGACCTCGACCGCGGCCCGGCCACCCACACCGGCGTCGACCTCGTCGAACACCAGCGTCGGCACCGGATCCGAGTGCGACAGCACCACTTCCAGCGCCAGCATCACGCGGGAGAGCTCACCACCGGACGCGCCCTTGTGCACCGGCAGAGCGGGCGCACCGGGATGCGAGATCAGCCGCAGCTCGACGTCGTCCACGCCGGACGCCCCGGCGTGCAGCACCGACCGTCCGACGGTCAGCGCCTGCGCGTCCCCGGCTTCGGCGTGCCGGGGCCGGACGGCCAGCTCGACCGTGGCGTGCGGCATGGCGAGCCCGTCGAGCTCCTCGCTGACGGCCTTGCCGAGCTCCAGCGCGGCCTCGGTGCGCGCCGCCGTCACCTGGGCGGCCAGCGTCCCCAGCTCGGCGGCCAGTTCGTCACGACGGGCCGCCAGGCCGGTCAGCGCCTCTTCGGACGTGTCGAGCCCGCCCAGCCTGGTCCGCGCGTCCTCGGCCCAGGCGATCACGCCGTCGACGTCGGCCGCGTACTTGCGGGTCAACGCCTTCAGCTCGGCCTGACGCTGCAGAACGGACTCGAGCCGGCCGGGGTCGGCCTCCAGGTGGTCGAGGTAGCCGGAGATCTCGGCACCGACGTCGGCCAGCAGCGTCGCCGCCTCGACCAGCCGCGGCTCCATCTCCCGCAGCTTCGGGTCCTCCGTCGTGGCCAGCCTGCGGGCGGCCTCGGAGATCAGCCCGAGCGCGCCGGGGTTGTCCGGGTCGCCCTCCAGCGAGCCGGACACCGCGTACTGCGCGCCCTGGGCCGCCTCGCGGAGCTGGTCCGCGTCCGCGAGCCGCCGGGCCTCGTCGTGGAGCTCGGCGTCCTCGCCCAGCTTCGGGGCGACGGCGTCGATCTCGGTCAGACCGTGCCTGAGCAGGTCGGCCTCACGGGCCAGTTCGCGCGAGCGTTCGGTGCGTTCCTTCAGCTCCGCCGAAACACGCAGCCACTCCTCGCGAACGGCCTGGTACTTGCGCAAAGGCGCGCTCACGTCGTCGGCGGCGAAGCGGTCCAGCACGCCGCGCTGCTCGGTGGGACGCATGAGGCGCAGCTGGTCGTTCTGCCCGTGGACGGCGATGAGCTGCTCGGCCAGTTCGGACAGGACGCCGACCGGCACGGAGCGGCCGCCGACGTGGGCTCGCGAACGCCCGTCCGCGCCGACGGTGCGGATCGCGATCAGCGACCCGTCCTCGTCGGCCTCGCCGCCGACCTCCTCCGCCACCTTCGCGGCAGGGCTGCCCGCCGGAGCCTGGAAGCGGCCTTCGACCACCGCTTTGTCAGCCCCGGTGCGCACCCGCGAAGCCTCTGCACGGCCACCGCCGAGCAGGTGCAACCCGGTCACGACCATGGTCTTGCCCGCGCCCGTCTCACCGGTGACTACGGTGAACCCGGGGTCTAGTTCAAGGGTGGCCTCGTCGATCACGCCAAGGCCATTGATGCGCATCTCGGCCAGCACAGGGCGAACCTTACTTGTCGAGTCCGACATTTCCTCGCGGGCACCATAACGGGCAAGTGCCGACGCACCGAGCGGCGCTGTCAGCCTGCCGATGGTCCCCGCCATCCCTTCACCGGCAGGGCGAACTTCTCGACCAGCCGGTCCGTGAACGGAGCTTGGCGCAGCCGCACGACCTTGAGGGGTACTTCGCCCTCCACGACCTCGATCCGCGCACCCGCGGGCAGCTCGAACGTGCGCCGCCCGTCCGCGGACAGCGCCGCCGGGTGGCCCGACGAGTCGATCTCGAACGCCACGTGCGACTTCGGCGAGACGACCAGCGGCCGTGAGAACAGCGCGTGCGCGTTGCTCGGCACCACCAGGATGGCCTGCACGTCCGGCCACACGACCGGACCGCCCGCCGAGAACGCGTAGGCCGTGGAGCCCGTCGGCGTCGCACAGATCACGCCGTCGCAGCCGAACGCCGACACCGGCCGGCCGTCGACCTCGACCACCACGTCGAGGATGCGTTCGCGGATCAGCTTCTCGACGGTGATCTCGTTGAGCGCCCAGGTCTTCGCGACCACGTCGCCGTTGACCTTCGCGACGAGGTCGAGCGTCATGCGCTCTTCCACGAAGTAGTCGCGTTCCAGCACGTGGCCGACGGCCTCGTGCAACGCGTCCGAGTCGGCCTCCGCGAGGAACCCGACGCGGCCCAGGTTGACGCCCAGGACGGGCACCCGTGCCGGGCGGGCGAGCTCGGCGCCGCGCAGCAGCGTGCCGTCACCGCCCAGCACCAGCACCAGTTCGGTGCCCTCGGCCGCGTGGTCGTCGGCGGGCACGACCTTGGTGCAGCACGACGGGCCGAGGTCACGCGCCTCGTCGTCGAGCACCCTCGTCGTGACGCCCCCGACCGCGAGACGGCCGGCGACCTGACGGGCGAGATCGATGTTGCTCTGGTGACCGGTGTGGACGACCAGCAGGACTTCCCTCATTGGGGCCCTTCTTCGACGGCGGTGCGCACCATCTGTGCAACAGCGTCCGGCCCTCCTGGGAGGGGATCCGCTTTGCGCAGCCAGAGGAAGTACTCGACGTTGCCGGACGGGCCGGGCAGCGGGCTCGCGACGACCCCGTGCACGGCCAGACCCAGTCCGGTCGCCGCCCTGGTCACGTCGAGCACGGCTTCGACCCTGAGTGCGGGTTCGCGCACGACGCCACCGGAGCCGAGGCGCTCCTTGCCGACCTCGAACTGCGGCTTGACCATGGGCAGCAGGTCGCCTTCCTCGTCGAGGCACGCGGCCAGTGCGGGAAGCACAAGCCTCAACGAGATAAACGAAAGATCGGCCACCACGAGTTCAACTTTGCCGCCGATGTCCTCGGGCGTGAGGGTGCGGACGTTGGTCTTGTCCTTCACCACGACCCGGTCGTCGGTCTGCAGCTTCCAGTCGAGCAGGCCCCTGCCGACGTCGGCCGCGACGACCTGCCGTGCGCCTTTGCGCAGCAGCACGTCGGTGAAACCGCCAGTGGACGCTCCCGCGTCGAGACAACGCTTGCCGGTGGGATCGATCGCGAAGCCCTCGAGCGCGCCGATGAGCTTGTGGGCGCCGCGCGAAGCCCAGTTCGGGTCGTTGCCGATGTCCTTGACGACGACCGCGTCGGAGGTCTCCACGGCGGTCGCGGGTTTCGTCGCGACGGTGCCGCGGACCTTCACGCGACCGTCCGCGACGAGTTGGCTGGCGTGCTCACGGGACCTGGCGAGCCCCCTGCGCACGAGTTCGGCGTCGAGCCGCACCCTGCGAGGCACTGTGCATCACACCTTGTCGATGCTCGACAGTGCGTCGGTGAGCGTCGCGTGCACCGCGTCGAACCGGGCGACGTGCTCGTCGAGGGGAACGTTCTCGAGCCCGTCGAGCCTCTCCAGCGCGCCGTCGATGGCGTCAGCCGGGTTGGGCGGCGGTCCGGGCAGGGGGTAGCTCACGGTCTTACGGTAGCCGATGGAGTACGGACAGGTCCGCGCCGACATACGTGGGCTTTTGCTCATCCGGAAGCGCTTGCGCCTCTTGTTCGGTGGACACACCCGTGAGCACGAGCAAGGAGTCCATGCCGGCGTTCACGGCGCCCAGGACGTCGGTGTCGAGGCGGTCCCCGATGACCAGCGGGCGGTTCGCGCCGAGGTCCTTCGCCGCCTGCTGCAGCAGCGGGGTGGCGGGCTTGCCGGCGATGAGCGGTTCCTGGTCGGTCGCGGTCTTCAGCGCCGCGACGAGGCTGCCGTTGCCGGGCAGCAGACCGCGTTCGGTGGGCAGGGTGGCGTCGACGTTGCACGCCACCCACAGCGCGCCGCCGCGGATGGCGACCGCGGCCTCGGCCAGCTGACGCCAGCCGAGGTCCATGGACAGCCCCTGCAGGACCGCCACCGCGCCGTCGGCGGTGTCGGTCGGGATGAGTCCGCGCTTGAGCACCTCGGCCTCCAGGGCCTTGGTGCCGAGCACGAGCACAGTGGATCGCTTCGGCAGGCGTTCGGCCAGCATGGCCGCACCCGCCTGCGAGGAGGTGCTCACCTCGTCGACGTTCGTCTCGAACCCGAGCTCGACGAGGTGATCGGCGACCATCTGCGGTGAGCGGGAGGCGTTGTTGGTGACGTACCGGATACCGACGCCCTTGCGCCTGGCCGCCGCGATTGCCTCCGCGGCGCCCGGCACGGCTTCGGATCCTCGGTAGACGGTGCCGTCGAGATCGATCAGCAACGCGTCGTACCGGTCCACCAACGTCTCGCTCACTGCTCCGGGGTCTCCTCCTGGGTCAGCTCGAACGCGCGCTCGGCGGCGTCCGTCTCCCCCTCGTCGTCCGCCTCGGCGGCGTTGAGGAACCACTTGACGGCTTCCTCGATGCGACCGGCCGCGGCCAGGTTGTCGGCGTAAGCGTAGAAGAGCCGCGCGGAGTAGGGATTGCGCTGCCCCGGATCGAGGTCGGGCCCCTGCAACGCCACGACCGCGGCGTCGAGCTGGCCCATGTCCCGACGAGCGGCGGCCGCGACGATGCGCAGCTCGATCTCGTCCTCCTGGCTGAGGTCCTTGACCGCCGGGTCCTTGGCGAGGTCGATAGCCCGCTCCGGCCGGCCCAGGGCCCGCTCGCAGTCCGCCATGATCGCCAGGTGGCCCGGGCCGGTCATCATCCGGCGGGCGGCCCGCAGCTCGCTGAGCGCCTCGGCCCACTCGTCCGCGAAGTAGGCCGTCAGACCGGCCGCCTCGCGCACGACACCGACACGGGCAGCCTTGCTCCGCGCGTACCGCGCGTGCTCCAGCGCCAGCTCGGGGTCCTCGTCGATGAGCAGCCCGGCCGCGGCCAGGTGCTTGCCGATGATCTCCGCGAGGCCCTTGGGCAGGCTGCGCAGCTCGAGCTTGATCTCCGGGTCGAGCAGCGACAGGTCGGCCTCGTCCGGCAGCGGGGGCCGTCCACCACGGGGCGCGGGCGCCTCGTCGAGCGGCTCGTCGACACCGGCCTCACTGCTGACCTCGGCGCTGACCTCGGCCGCGACGACGTCACCCTCGGCGGGAGACTCGGCGGTCTCGGTCTTCGCCACCTCGTCCGCGTCGCCTTCAGCGGCGACCTCGGCGTCGGTGGTGGTCTCGGCGGGGGTCTCGGCCGCGGTCTCACGACCGGCTGCGGCACGCGAGGCCGCGGCACCGTCACCCAGGCGGTAGCCGGCGCGCTCGGCGGCCGGCGTCACCTCGGCGGCAACGGCCGCGTCCTGGCCGGTGGTCTCCGGGTCGGTCTGACGCTCCTGGAACCGCGCCGCACGCTCACGGCTGCGCTCGTCCTTGCGACGGTCGTCGCGCTGCGGGGCGGAACGCTCGTCCTTGCGGTTGTTCGAGTCGTCCTTGCGGTAACCACCGCGAGCACCCGAGTCGCTCTTGCGGAAGCCGCCGCGGTCGTTCGAACGGTCGCTGGAACCGCGGTAGCCACCACGGTCACTCGACTCGCTCTTGCGGTAACCGCCACGGTCACCCGAGTCGTCCTTGCGGTACGCGGGACGGTCGCTGGAACCCTGCCCGCGAGAGCCGCCCCGGTCACCGGAGTCGCTCTTGCGGTAGCCGCCGCGGTCGCTGGAGCTCTGGCCGCCGCGGTAACCACCGCGATCGCCCGAGTCGTCCTTGCGGTAGGCAGGACGGTCACTGGAACCGCGGTAACCACCGCGATCGCCCGACTCGTCCTTGCGGTAACCGCCCCGGTCGCCGGAGTCGCTCTTGCGGAAGGGGGGACGGTCGCTCGAGCCGCTGCGCTCACCGGAGCGGAAGCCGCCACGGTCGCCGGAGTCGCTCTTGCGGTAACCGCCACGGTCGCCCGAGTCGTCCCGGCGGAAGCCGCCACGGTCGCTGGAACCGCGGTAGCCACCACGGTCACCCGACTCGCTCTTGCGGAAGCCGCCGCGGTCGCTGGAGCTCTGGCCGCCGCGGTAACCACCGCGATCGCCGGAGTCGTCCTTGCGGTACGCGGGACGGTCACTGGAACCGCGGTAGCCACCGCGATCGCCCGACTCGCTCCTGCGGAAGGGGGGACGGTCGCTTGAGCCGCTGCGGTCACTGGAACCGCGGTAACCGCCACGGTCGCTGGACTCGCTCTTGCGGTAGCCACCGCGGTCGCCCGAGTCGTCCTTGCGGAAGCCGCCACGGTCGCTGGAACCCTGGCCGCGGTAACCGCCACGGTCGCCGGAGTCGCTCTTGCGGAAGGGGGGACGGTCGCTTGAGCCGCTGCGGTCACTGGAACCGCGGTAGCCACCGCGATCGCTGGACTCGCTCTTGCGGTAACCGCCGCGATCGCCCGAGTCGTCCTTGCGGAAGGCGGGACGGTCACTGGAACCGCGGTAGCCACCACGGTCACTCGACTCGCTCTTGCGGTAACCGCCGCGGTCGCTGGAGCTCTGGCTGCCGCGGTAACCACCGCGATCGCTGGAACCCTGACCGCGAGAGCCGGCACGGTCGCCCGAGTCGCTCTTGCGGTAGCCACCACGGTCGCTGGAGCCGCTGGAGCTGCCGCGGTCGCTCGAACGGTCGCCGCGGTAACCACCGCGGTCGCCGGAGTCGTCCTTGCGGTAGCTGCCGCGGTCGCTGGATCCCTGACCGCGGTATCCGCCGCGGTCGCCGGAGCCGGCGCGGTTGTCTCGACGGTCGCCGCTGGTGGAGCGGTCGCCGGAGCCTTCACCGCGCTGGGAGTTGTTGCTGTTGCTGCTGAATTTGCGATCGCCTGATGGGCGGCCACCGTCGGAATGGCGCGGTCGGTCTCCCTGGCCACGCTGACGGTCGCCGGGACGATCCCCGAACCTTGACACCAAATCCTCCTACTATGGACACGCTGAAAGGGGCCTGTGAGCGGTGCACTGTAATTGTGCCCCGCGATCACAAGCCCCTTCAGGGAAGTAAAGTTCGGCGGCGACCTACTCTCCCACACCGTAACCAGTGCAGTACCATCGGCGCAGAAGGGCTTAACTACCGGGTTCGGAATGGGACCGGGTGT
>NZ_QQAU01000023.1:0-118130 GCF_003350445.1 Lentzea flaviverrucosa | reverse complement strand
CTGTCGGTCACGAACATGGTGCGCAACCGCCACCTGTCCCGCGCCATCTCCGACGCGGGCTGGGGCGAGTTCCGCAGGCAGCTGGAGTACAAGTGTGCTCGCGCCGGCCGCACGCTGGTCGTGGTCGACCGCTGGTTTCCCTCGAGCAAAACCTGTTCGGCCTGCGGGCACGTGCTCGCAGAGCTTGCTTTGTCCACTCGGCGCTGGACGTGTCCGAGTTGCCGCACCCGGCTCGACCGGGACCTCAACGCGGCCAAGAACATCCTTGCGGCTGGCCGAGCCGTAGCCCGGGACACTGTCTCGGGTGATGCCTGCGGAGCTGATGTCAGACGGCAAGGGCCCTCCCTTCCGCGATCGGCGATGAAACAGGAAACCCGTGCCGTGAGGCACAGCGCGTAAGCGCTACCCGCCGTACGGCGGGGGGAATTCCTGTCCTTCAGGACAGGGAGAAGTCAAGACACCACCTTCTCGGGCGCGGCCCCGCCCGCGATCAGCTCGACGACCTCGTCCACGCCGGTCACCGAGCCGTCCAGCTCGGCGATCTTGCGCCGGTCGCGCAGCACGACGATCCGGTCGGCGATGCGCACGACCTCCTCCAGTTCCGCGGAGATGAACAGGACGGCGGTGCCCTCCGCGGCGAGCGTGGTGACGAGCTGCTGGATCTGGGCCTTCGCGCCGACGTCGATGCCTCTGGTCGGCTCGTCCAGGATCAGCAGCCGCGGCTCGGTGACGAGCCAGCGCGCGAGCAGCACCTTCTGCTGGTTGCCGCCGGACAGGGTGCGCACCAGCGCGTCCGGGTTGGCAGGGCGGATGTCCAGTGCCTTCAGGTACTTCTCGACCAGCTGGTCCTTGGTCCTGCGCGGCAGCGGACGGGTCCAGCCGCGGGCCGCCTGCATCGCGAGCACCAGGTTGTCGCGGATCGACAGGTCCGCGACGAGGCCCTCGCCCTTGCGGTCCTCCGAGCTGAACGCGATGCCCGCCGCGATCGCCGAACGCGGTCCGCGCAGCTTCAGCGGCGCGCCGTCCACGAGCAGCCTGCCCGAGTCCGCGCGGTCGGCGCCGAACAGCAGCCGGGCGAGCTCCGTGCGGCCCGACCCGAGCAGCCCGGCGAGGCCGACGACCTCACCCGCCCGGATGTCGAGGTCGAACGGTTCGATCGCGCCGCGCTTGCCGAGTCCTTCGGCCTGCACCAGAGCGGGACCGCTGGGCTTGCGCTTCTCCGCGGCGTCCTCGATCGCCTCCAGCGTGCCGAGGTCGCGGCCGATCATCTGCGCGATGAGCGTGCGCCGGTCCACGTCCGCGGTGAGGTGCTCGCCGACGAGCATTCCGTTGCGCAGCACCGTCATCCGGTCGGAGATCTCGTAGACCTGGTCGAGGAAGTGCGAGACGAACAGGATCGCCACGCCCTCGTCGCGCAGCACCCGCATGATCCGGAACAGCTCCGCGACCTCGCCGGCGTCCAGGCTGGACGTCGGCTCGTCGAGCACGAGGACGCTGCAGTCGACGGCGATGGCACGGGCGATGGCGACCAGCTGCTGCACCGCGATCGGGTGCTCGCTGAGGCTCGACGCCGGGTCGATGTGCACGCCGATGCGCGCCAGCACTTCCGCGGCACGGCGCCGCATCGCCGGGAAGTCGATGCCGCCGCGGCGGCGGGGTTCCCGGCCCAGCAGGATGTTCTCCGCGACCGTGAGGTTCGCGCAGAGGTTGACCTCCTGGTACACCGTGCTGATCCCGGCGTGCTGGGCCTCGCCGGGGGAGGAGAACGCCACGTCCTCGCCCGCCAGCGAGACCTGACCGGCGTCGGGCCGGTGCACGCCGGTCAAGGTCTTGATGAGGGTGGACTTCCCGGCGCCGTTCTCGCCCATGAGGGCGTGCACCTCACCGGGGAACAGCCGGAAGTCGACGTCCTGCAACGCCTTCACGCCGGGAAACGCGAGGCTGATGCCCCGCATCTCGACGACAGGTGGCGGTGACTCGGTCATGGGCTCTGGCCTTCGTCGATGGGGCCGCGGGACCCGTCACGCGGATGCGCGCGATGACGGGCCCCGCGGGGTCTGGGGTCTGGCCCTGTCCTGCGAGTCCCGTCATCGGAAGGACTCGCGGGACAGGGCCGAACTGCCGGGGAACTCAGTACTGGCGCTGCGGAAGCGCGGCCTTCGCCTGCTCCTGCGTGAACGTGCCCTCTTCGGTCACGACTCGCTCCGGCACCTGCTCGCCGGCGACGACCTTCTTCGTGAGGTCCATCAACTGCTTGCCCAGCAACGGGTTGCACTCGACGATGAAGTTGATCTCGCCGTTGGCCAGCGCCTGCATGCCGTCCTTCACCGCGTCCACGGTGATGATCTTGATGTCCTTGCCGGGCACCTTGCCCGCGGCCTTGATGGCCTCGATCGCGCCCAGGCCCATGTCGTCGTTGTGCGCGTACACCACGTCGATCTTCGGCTGGGACTTGAGGAAGGCCTCCATGACCTGCTTGCCGCCGGACCGCGTGAAGTCACCGGTCTGCGACGCCACGACCTTGATGTCCGGCTTGGAGGCGATCTTCTCCTCGAAGCCCTTCTTGCGGTCGATCGCCGGCGCGGCGCCCGTGGTGCCCTGCAGCTCCACGACGTTCGTCGGGCCGGAGGCGTTGGCCACCAGCCAGTCGCCGGCCTTGCGGCCCTCCTCGACGAAGTCCGAACCGAGGAACGTCTTGTACAGCGACGTGTCGTCGGAGTCGATCGAGCGGTCGGTGAGGATCACCGGGATGTTGGCGCGCTTGGCTTCCAGCAGCACGGTGTCCCAGCCGGTCTCCACGACCGGGCTGAACGCGATCACCGACACCTTCTGCTGGATGTAGGAGCGGATCGCCTTGATCTGGTTCTCCTGCTTCTGCTGCGCGTCGGAGAACTTCAGGTCGATCCCGGCGGCCTTGGCCTCGTCCTGGATCGACTTGGTGTTGGCGGTGCGCCAGCCGCTTTCCGCACCAACCTGGGCGAAGCCCATCGTGATGGTGCCGCCGGCCGGGGTCGAACCGGTGTCCGCACCGCCTCCTGAACCGCACGCGGTGAGCGCGCTCAGCAGGACCACGCTGGCGACTGTCGTGATCTTCTTCAGCACTGGGGTTCCTCCGGGGTGACGACGGTGTCGCGGAGCTCGACCGCGTGTCCGCGGTTGTCAGGTGGACAAGAGTGAACGCTCACAACTGTTGCGTCAAGGCCTTGCTCGTAACGAGTTCGCAGCCCTATGTTAACGCTCACTTCCGAGCCTGGGGAGGAATCCCGTGCCCCGCAAGCACGTCCTGTTGAGCGCCGCTCTCGCGGCCAGCCTGCTGGTCGCCGTTCCCGGATCCGGGGCGGCTGCCGAAACCGACTACACGCTCAAGATCGACGCCACGACGAAGGGCCCGTCGATCGACGACTCGATGTACGGCGTGTTCTTCGAGGACATCAACCGCGCCGCCGACGGCGGCCTGTACGCCGAGCTGGTCCAGAACCGCTCGTTCGAGTACGACCCGGCGGACAACGCGAGCTACCACGGCCTGACCTCCTGGGCACCGCACAGCGGCACCGTAGACCTCGCCGACGACACCGGCCGGATGAACGAGCGCAACCGCCGTTACCTGAAGCTGGGGCTGCCCGCCGGGGTCATCAACTCCGGCTACAACAGCGGCATCGCGGTCCAGAGCGGCCAGCGCTACGACTTCTCCGTCTGGGCGCGAGCCGACCAGTCGGCGCAGCTCACCGCCACGATCACCGACCCCGCCGGCGCAGCGCTGGGCGACCCGGTGAAGGTCCAGGTCAACGGCGACGGCTGGGCCCGCTACACCGGCACGGTCCGTGCGAAGAAGTCCACCACGACCGGCAGGCTGCTGGTCACCGGCGGCGGCACCGGGACCCTGCGCCTCGACATGGTCTCGCTGATGCCGCAGGACACCTTCAAGGGCCACGGCCTGCGCCGCGACCTCGCCGAGAAGATCGCCGCGCTCAAGCCCGGCTTCGTCCGGTTCCCCGGCGGCTGCCTGGTCAACACCGGCAGCCACTACGGCTACGACGCGCCGGGCTTCGAGCGCCGCCGCTCGTACCAGTGGAAGGACACCATCGGCCCGGTCGAGCAGCGTGCCACCAACTGGAACTTCTGGGGCTACAACCAGTCCTACGGTCTCGGCTACTACGAGTACTTCCAGTTCTCCGAGGACGTCGGCGCCATGCCGTTGCCCGTCGTCCCCGCGCTCGTCACCGGCTGCGGCCAGAACCGCGCCACGGACGACCCGGCGTTGCTGGCCAGGCACGTCCAGGACACGCTCGACCTGATCGAGTTCGCCAACGGTCCCGCCGACTCCACCTGGGGCCGCAAGCGCGCCGAGATGGGGCATCCCAAGCCGTTCAAGCTGACCCACGTCGCGGTCGGCAACGAGGAGAACCTGCCCGACGAGTTCATGGCCCGCTTCACGAAGTTCCGCGACGCCATCAACGCGAAGCACCCGGACATCACCGTCGTCAGCAACTCCGGCCCCGACGACACGGGTGGCAACTTCGACCGCCTGTGGCAGCTCAACAAGCAGGCCGGCGTGAAGATGATCGACGAGCACTACTACAACAGCCCGAGCTGGTTCCTGGAGAACAACAACCGCTACGACTCCTACGACCGCAACGGTCCCAAGGTGTTCCTCGGCGAGTACGCCTCGCTGGACAACACGTACTTCAACGCGCTGAGCGAAGCCGCGTTCATGACCGGTCTCGAACGCAACGCCGACGTCGTGAAGCTCGCCTCGTACGCACCGCTGCTGGCCAACGAGGACTACGTCCAGTGGCGCCCGGACATGATCTGGTTCAACAACCACGCGTCGTGGGGCTCGGCGAGCTACGAGATGCAGAAGCTCTTCATGACCAACGTGGGCGACCACGTCGTGCCGAGCACCGCGTCCGCCACGCCGTCGACCCAGGCGCCCATCACAGGAGCGATCGGGCTCTCGACCTGGGCGACCGCCGCCACCTACGACGACGTGAGCGTTACCAATGCGTCTGGTCAGGCGTTGTTCCGCGACGACTTCTCCGGCACCGACGCGCAGTGGACCAAGTCCGGCCGTGGCGCGTGGAACGTCGTGAACGGCGCGTACGTCCAGTCCGACGCCGCCGCCGAGGACACGCTCGTCACGGCGGGGGACAAGACCTGGCGTGACTACACGCTGAACCTCAAGGCCACCAAGCAGTCCGGGCGTGAAGGCTTCCTCGTCGCGTTCGGCGTGCAGGACACCGGCAACTACTACTGGTGGAACCTCGGTGGCTGGAACAACACCCAGTCGGCGGTGGAGAAGGCCGTCGGCGGCGCCAAGAGCACGCTGATGACGAACAACACCCGCATCGACGCCGGCCGCACGCACGACGTGCGCGTGGAGGTCCGCGGACGTCACGTCGCGTTGTTCCTCGACGGCCAGAAGTGGGGCGAGTTCACCGACGACAAGCTGGCCGAGCCGTTCCGCCAGGTCGTCACCCGCGACCTCGCCACCGGTGAGTTGATCGTCAAGGTGGTCAACGCCCAGGACAACGCCGCCCGCACGCGCGTCGACCTCGGTGTGCCGGTGGCCTCGACGGCGCGGGCGACCGTGCTGCAGGGCCGTCCCGACGACGTGAACACCGAGTTCAGCCAGCCGATCCGCGCTCGTGCCGAGCAGGTCAGGGTGGCGAGCAGCTTCACCCACACGTTCCCGCCCCACTCCGTCACGTTCCTCCGGATCAGGAGCCGCTCGTGATCACCCGACGATCTCTGCTGGCCACGGGCGGCGTGCTCGCCGCGACCGGAGCGCTCAGCTCCGCCGCGCCCGTCGCCACCGCCGCCGAACCCGCCGCGGAGGTGCCGACCCGCGCCCCGCTGGTCGAGCAGCGCGCCGACCCGTTCATCACACCGCCGACCGACGGCATGTACTACCTGACCGGGTCCGTGCCCGAGTACGACCGGGTCGTCATCCGCGGAGCGTCCACTCTGGACGGTCTGTCCGCCGCCCGCGAGCGCACGATCTGGCGGCGTCCGGCGTCAGGCAAGATGGGCGGCTACATCTGGGCGCCGGAGCTGCACCGCATCGACGGCAAGTGGTACGTCTACTTCGCCGCGGGCGACAAGGACGAACCGTTCCGGATCCGCACCTACGTGCTGGAGTCCTCGAACGCCGATCCGCGCGAGGGCGGCTGGGTGCTGCGCGGGCAGATGATGACGGCGTGGGACACGTTCACCCTGGACGCGACCACCTTCGCGCACCGGGGCAAGCGCTACTTCCTGTGGGCGCAGAGCGAACCCGGCATCGACACCAACACGAACCTCTACATCGCCGAGATGGCCTCGCCGCTCGCGTTGAAGACGGCGCCGGTGCGCATCGCGACGCCGACGCTGCCGTGGGAGGTGCAGGGCTTCAAGGTGAACGAGGGGCCCGCGGTGCTGGTCCGCAACGGCCGGGTGTTCGTGACGTTCTCCGCGAGCGCCACCGACGCCCGTTACTGCATGGGCCTGCTGACCGCCGACGAGAACGCGAACCTCCTCGACGCGCGGTCATGGACGAAGTCGCCGAACCCGGTGTTCGCGACCCACGTACCGACGTCGCAGTACGGGCCGGGGCACAACTCGTTCACCACGGTGGGTTCCACCGACGTGCTCGTCTACCACGCCCGCGACTACCGCGACATCACCGGTGACCCGTTGTTCGACCCGAACCGGCACACCCGCGTGCAGGAGCTGCACTGGAACGCGGACGGCACACCGTCGTTCGGCGTTCCGGTCGGCCGCGGCGGTCCGATCGCGCGGCTGTCGCCTGTGGACGCGCCGTCGCTGGTGCTGCGGCACTACGAGTACCGGCTGCGGGTCGACGGCAACGTCCGGGACGTCGCCGACAGCCAGTTCCGCTTCGTACCGGGATTCCTCGGTGCCGGCACGGTCGCGCTGCAGTCGGTGAACTTCCCGGACCGGTACGTGCGGGTGGACGGGGACGCGTTCCGCATCGACCCGTTCGAGGACACCGACGCCTATGGCCGCGCGGCGAGTTTCGTTTGTGTACCGGGACTTGCGGACCGGGGCGCGGTGTCGCTGCGTGTCGGTGCGGACACGTATCTGGCCCACGACAACGGCCGCGTCGTGTTGTCCAGACCAGGAAGCGACCGCGACGCGCGCCGACGTGCCACATTCCGACTCGAATAAGTGGACAATGAGCACTGCATCGAAGCCGACCTGGTGTTATCGCTAACATCACCGGCTCAGATCGAAGATCGGAGACCGCTCGTGGAGAAGACGTCGCGTGACCCCGCGATGACCGATGTGGCACGACTTGCCGGGGTGTCGCACCAGACGGTCTCGCGTGTGCTCAACAACCACCCGAACGTCCGCGAGCAGACCCGGCTCAGGGTGAAGGCGGCCATCAAGGAGCTCGACTACCGGCCCAACCGCGCGGCCCGCGCGCTGGTCACCGGCAAGACCCAGCTCATCGGCGTGGTCGCGCAGAACTCGACGCTCTACGGCCCGGCCTCGTTGCTGTCCGCCTTCGAGGAGGCGGCGGGCGCGGCCGGGTTCGCGGTCAGCGTCGGCAGGGTCAAGGTCCTCGACCGCGACTCCATCGCCGCGGCCGTGGAACGCCACCGCGACCAGCGGGTGGCCGGCATCGTCGTGATCGCGCCGAACTCGTCCGCGGCGGACGCACTGGCCGACGTGCCTGCCGGCGTGCCACTGGTGACCGTGGACGGCGACCCGGACCGCCCCACCCCACTCGTGACAGTCGACCAGGCGAAGGGCGCGTTCGAAGCCACGAAGCACCTAATCGACGCGGGCCACGAGACCGTCTGGCACGTGTCCGGCCCAGCGGACTGGTTCGACGCGGCGGGCCGCGTGCAGGGCTGGCGCGCGGCGCTCGACGCCACCTCGGCCGAGGTGCCCCCGGTCGTGGCGGCCGACTGGAGCGCGGCGTCGGGCTACCGGGCAGGCCAGATGCTGGCCAGGATGCCCGAGGTGACGGCCGTGTTCTGCTCGAACGACCACCTCGCCCTCGGTGTGCTGCGCGCGATGAGTGAGCGCGGCAGGAGGGTGCCCCACGACGTGAGCGTCGTGGGCTTCGACGACGTGCCCGAGGCGGCGTACTTCATCCCGCCGCTCACCACCGTGCGCCCGGATTTCGCCGCGGTGGCGCACGAGACGCTCGGGCTGCTGCTCGAGCAGGTCAGCGACGGGGAGACCACCCGTCCTCAGCGGACGGTCGCGCCGATGCTGGTGAAGCGGGACAGCGTGGCGCCGCCGCCCCGGTAGGCGGGCTGGGCAAGTCGGGCTGGAGAGGCTGGGCCAGGAGGGCGGCCTCTCCGGTTGGAAGTTGTTCTCGCGGTGGCTGAGATGTGCCGCGACTGAGGCGGACATCAGTCGAGTGGCGCAGCGGCTGAGCCGCTTGAGCGCCGCTTCGGCACGCAACGGTCAACACCCAGGGCGCCGCTTCGCAACCAGGCGGTTCCCCTGCGCGGCGCCCGCTTCCTCGCCGTTCCCGCGCCGCTAGCGTGCCGCTCCCGCACTGGTCCCGGCACGGACGGGATTGTCGTGCGCTCACGCCGCACCCATTTCCCCCACTCGCAGGGAAATCACGATGTATCGGGCACATCTTGACTCCCTGATTGTTAGCGATAACACTCAGGTCGTGACTGACATGACGATCGACCGCGACGCGTGCGTGGTGGGTGTCGACTTCGGCACGCTGTCAGGCCGCGCCGTGGTCGTGCGCGTCCGCGACGGCGCCGAGCTCGGCACCGCTGTGCACGAGTACCGCCACGGAGTGGTGGACCAGGTGCTGCCCGCGACCAGCCGGCCGCTGCCGCCGGAGTGGGCGCTGCAGGTCCCGGCCGACTACCTCGACGTCCTGCGCACCGCCGTCCCGCAGGCCGTCGAGGCGGCCGGGATCTCCGCGGCACAGGTGGTCGGCATCGGGACCGACTTCACCGCCTGCACGATGGTGCCGGTCACCGCGGACGGCACGCCGTTGTGCGACCTGCCGGAGTTCGCGGAGAACCCGCACGCCTACATCAAGCTCTGGCGCCACCACGCCGCCCAGCCGCAGGCGGACCGCATCAACGAGCTCGCCCGGCAGCGCAAGGAGCCGTGGCTCGCGCGCTACGGCGGGCTGATCTCCTCGGAGTGGGAGTTCGCCAAGGGACTGCAGGTGCTGGAGGAGGCACCCGAGGTCTACGCGGCGATGGAGCACTGGGTCGAGGCCGCCGACTGGATCGTCTGGCAGCTCACCGGTACGTACACGCGCAACGCCTGCACCGCCGGGTACAAGGGCATCCACCAGGACGGCCGGTACCCGAGCGACGACTTCCTCGCCGAGCTCAACCCCGAGTTCGCGACGTTCGTCGCGGACAAGCTCGACCACCCGCTGTCCGCGCTCGGCGACCGGGCCGGCGGACTGACCGCGCGGGCCGCCGAGTGGACCGGGCTGCCCCAGGGCATCGCGGTGTCGGTCGGCAACGTCGACGCGCACGTCACGGCGCCCGCCGCACAGGCCGTCGGGCCCGGCCAGATGGTCGCGATCATGGGCACCTCCACGTGCCACGTGATGAGCGGCGACGTGCTGCGCGAGGTGCCGGGCATGTGCGGTGTCGTCGACGGCGGCATCGTGCCGGGGCTGTGGGGCTACGAGGCCGGGCAGAGCGGTGTCGGCGACATCTTCGCGTGGTTCCTGCGCAACCAGGTGCCGCCCGCCTACCACGAGCAGGCGAGCGAGCGCGGCATCACGGTGCACGACCTGCTCTCCGAACTGGCGGCCGGCCAGCAGGTGGGCGAGCACGGGCTCGTCGCGCTCGACTGGCACAGCGGCAACAGGTCCGTGCTGGTCGACCACGAACTGTCCGGTGTCGTCGTCGGCCAGACGCTCGCCACGAAGGCCGAGGACGTCTACCGCGCGCTGCTGGAGGCCACGGCGTTCGGCACGCGGATGATCATCGACACCTTCACCGACGCGGGCGTGCCGGTGACCGAGTTCGTCATCGCTGGCGGACTCGTCAAGAACACGCTGATGATGCAGATCTACGCCGATGTCGTGAACCTGCCGCTGTCGGTGATCGGTTCCGCACAGGGCCCCGCGCTCGGCTCCGCGATGCACGCCGCGGTGGCGGCGGGCGCGTACCAGGACATCCGGGAGGCGTCGGACTCGATGGGATCGGTGCGGCGCAACGTCTTCACACCCGTGCCGGAGAACGTCGAGGCGTACGAACGGCTCTTCCACGACTACCTGGAGCTGCACGACTACTTCGGCAGGGGTGCCAACGATGTCATGCACCGGCTGCGCGAGTACCGCCGCGCCGCCCTGGAGGGGAAGAGCTGATGTCCGCAACGGCAGAACTCCGCCGCACGGTCGCCGAACTCCACCGCGAGCTGACGCGCTACGAACTGGTGAGCTGGACGGCGGGCAACGTGTCCGCGCGGGTGCCCGACCAGGAACTGATGGTGATCAAGCCGTCCGGCGTGTCCTACGACGAGCTGGGACCGCACGCGATGGTCGTGACGGACCTGCACGGAAAGCTCGTCGAGGGTGAGCTCGCGCCGTCCTCCGACACCGCGGCGCACGCGTACGTGTACCGGCACATGCCCCACGTCGGCGGCGTCGTGCACACGCATTCTCCTTACGCGACAGCGTGGGCGGCGCGCGGTGAGCCCATCCCGTGCGTGCTCACCATGATCGCGGACGAGTTCGGCGGTGACATCCCCGTCGGGCCGTTCGCCTTGATCGGCGACGACTCGATCGGCAAGGGGATCGTGGAGACCCTCAGCGCCAGCAGGTCTCCCGCCGTGCTGATGCGCAACCACGGCCCGTTCACCGTCGGTGCGACCGCCCGCGCCGCCGTCAAAGCAGCGGTGCTGGTGGAAGACGTCGCCCGCACCGTCCACTTCGCACTCCAGCTCGGCAAGCCGGACGTGATCGAGCAGCAGCACGTCGACCGGCTCTACGAGCGCTACCAGAACGTTTACGGCCAGTGAGCCCAGAAGGAGAGCACATGCCGGACAAGCCCCAGATCTGGTTCCTCACCGGCAGCCAGCACCTCTACGGCCCCGAAACGCTCGACCAGGTCGCGGCCCAGTCCCAGCAGATCCAGCGGATGCTCAGCGAGTCCGGCCGGATCAGCGCGGAGATCGTGTGGAAGCCGGTGCTGACCGACTCCGGCGCCATCCGCGCGATCATGCAGGAGGCGAACAACGACCCGTCGTGCGTCGGCGTGATCGCGTGGATGCACACGTTCTCGCCCGCGAAGATGTGGATCACCGGGCTGGACCTCCTGCGCAAACCGTTGCTGCACCTGCACACGCAGCTCAACGAGGCGCTGCCGTGGTCCACCATCGACATGGACTTCATGAACCTCAACCAGGCCGCGCACGGCGACCGCGAGTTCGCCTACGTGCAGACCCGGATCGGGGTGGCGCGCAAGACGGTCGCCGGGCACGCGAGCGATCCCGTGGTGGCCGAGCGGATCGACGGCTGGGCCCGTGCCGCCGCCGGTCGCGCGCACCTGCGCGGCCTGAAGCTGGCCCGGTTCGGCGACAACATGCGCGACGTCGCCGTGACCGAGGGCGACAAGGTCGAGGCGGAGCTGCGGTTCGGCGTCTCGGTCAACACCTACGGCGTCAACGACCTCGTGGCCGTGGTCGACGCCGTGCCCGACGCGAGCATCGACCTGCTCGTCGCCGACTACGCCGAGACCTACCGGCTCTCGGCGGAGCTGGCACGCGGGGGAGAGCGGCACGACTCGCTGCGCTACGCGGCCCGCATCGAGATCGGCCTGCGGTCCTTCCTCGACGACGGCGGGTTCGGCGCGTTCACCACGAACTTCCAGGACCTCGGCGGGCTGCGGCAGCTACCGGGTCTCGCCGTGCAACGGCTGATGGCGGACGGCTACGGCTTCGGCGGTGAGGGCGACTGGAAGACGTCGGCGCTGCTCGCGGCCGTGAAGGCCATGGGCACCGGCACCGGCCGCGGCACGTCGTTCATGGAGGACTACACCTACCACTTCGGGCCGGGCACGCCGAAGATCCTCGGCGCGCACATGCTGGAGGTCTGCCCGACGATCGCCGCGGCGCAGCCGTCCTGCGAGATCCACCCGCTGGGCATCGGCGACCGCGAGGACCCGGTGCGGCTGGTGTTCGACGCGGCGCCCGGCCCCGCCGTGGTGGTCGGCCTGGCCGACATGGGCGACCGGTTCCGCCTGGTGGCCAACGAGGTCACGGTGGTCGAACCGGACGAGCCGCTGCCGAAGCTGCCGGTCGCACGGGCCGTGTGGCAGCCGGCGCCGTCGCTCTCCACGTCGGCGGAGTGCTGGCTCACCGCGGGCGGCCCGCACCACACCGTGATGACGCAGGCCGTCGGGGCCGAGGTGCTGCGCGACTTCGCGCAGATGGCCGCCACGGAGCTCGTGCTGATCGACTCCGAGACGACCCCGGCCTCGTTCATCGACCGGCTGCGCTGGAACTCCGCCTACCACCGCCTGGCGCTGGGAATCAGCTGACGAGCGTGGAACTCGGCGATCTGCCGCCACGTCGCGACGGGGTTGGAGTAGAGGGGGAGCTGCCCGCTGTGCGGGATCTCCGCCAGCTCCACCCCGTTCGCGTCGAGGATCGGCAGGTAGGACAGGCCGGCGCACTGCTCGCCGTAGAGGTACATCTTCGGGCAGGGCAGTGACAGGAACTTCTGCAGCAGGTTCCCGTGGTCGGCGAGTTCGACCATCGACCGGAAGAGCGTCGGCACGGCACCGCGCTGGACCTTGTTCGGGAGGTTCGACGCGTACAGGCCGCCGCCGTAGCAGGGCGTCTCCCGGCTGCGCTCCGCGAGCTTGAAGAGGAAGTCGCCGGGATCGCGGTGGTTCAGCGCCTCCCGGCTCAGCACGCAGTCCTCGGGCGCGAGCACGCCCTTGATGTTGACGAAGCTCAGCACCCGCCCAGGTTCCTTGTGCGCCAGGAGCAGCGCCGTGAGCGCGCCCGTCAGGTGCCCGACGACGTGGAACCGGCCGATGCCCGCGCGGTCGAGCATCGCCCGCGCGGTCTCCGCCAGGAACGGCAGGTCGACCTCTCCCAGACCGGCGCACTCCGTGGCGCCCGAACCGGGTGCGTCGTAGGCGAGGAACGGGCGCCCGGCGAACTCGTGCCGCTGGAGCACGTCGAGGTAGTCCTCCTTGCTCGTGCCGAACCCGTGCAGGAAGACGACGGGGGCGTCGACGCCTCCGCGGCGCACCGACGCGACCTTGAGGTTGACGCCGTGGATGCGCAACGGGATCTGCTCGTGGACGACTCTGGCTGCCGATGGCATGGCTGTTCCCCGGTTCTTCGCAGGTGCGGGACTGCGGAATGAGTCGAGAGCATGCCACTAGCTGTGAACGCTCACAAGTGGTTGAACTTTTTGCTTTCCCGGTCCGTACTCCACTTGTGCCGGCACAAAACGTCCCCAAGTCGTGAGGTTCGAATATGTCGAGAGCGCATGCACGACCGCAACGGAGCAAGCGGGTGCTCGTGGCCGGAGTCGCCGTCGCCGCGACGTTGACCGCGGTGACCGCGGCCGTCGCCTTCGCCGGCGGGGAGACCGTCACCGGCTCGATCGCGTGTCCGCAGCCGGTCGTCCCGGCGGTGCCGGCCGCGGCGCAGGCCGAGGTTCAGCGAGAGCTGGCCAACCTCGACAAGCAGATCGCGGAGGCGAACAACCGGCTGCGCACGTCGGCCGGTGAAGGCGGCCCGAACTTCGTGCAGAACGCGATCCTGGGCCCGCTGGCGAGCAAGCGGGTCGCGGCGCTGAACCGCATCGAGACCGCCATCGGCAGGGTCGCGGAGAAGCCGGAGGGGCTGGAGAGGTTCGCGACCTGCGGACTTGGTCAGGCACCTGCCGTGTCCGCGCCGGCGACGACGACGCGACCGGCGTCGACGAGCGCGAACGCCGGCACCGGTTCGGCGGCCGGGCAGGTGATCGAATGCCCGCTTCCGGTGGTGCAGAACGTTCCCGCGGCCGCGCGCGCCGAGGTCGACCGCGAGCTCGCGAACCTCGGCAAGCAGCTGGCCGAGGCCAACGAAAGGCTGCGCACGTCGGCCGGTCAGGGCGGCCCGAACTTCGTGCAGAACGCGATCCTGGGCCCGCTGGCGAGCAAGCGGAACGCGGCGCTGGACCGGATCGCGATCTCCATCGGCCGCGTGGGGGCGCGGCCTCAGGGGCTGGAACGCTTCGCCACCTGCTCGCTCAAGTAACTCTCCTCGGGGTTCGAGCGAGTGGGCCCGTCTCCTCGGGGGCGAGCGTTCCGCGGGTCCTGCCGGGCGGACGCGCCTCTGGCCGGCAGGACCTTGACGCACGAGTAGGTTCTCGATAGATGTTAGCGTGAACATCGCGCGTTCAACGGAGAACCGATGACCAGACTTCTTGCCCTGCTCGCCGTTTCGGCGCTCACGCTCTCCACCGCGGCCCCTGCGACGGCCGCCGTCGAGGCCGTCACGGTGAGACCGGATCCGACCTATCAGCAGGAGCCGTTCCAGGGCTGGGGCACGAGCCTGGTGTGGTTCGCCAACGCCACCGGTGGTTATCCGGACGAGATCCGCAACCAGCTGGCGGAACTGCTGTTCGGCGAGGACGGTCTCAACCTCAACATCGCGCGGTACAACATCGGGGGCGGCAACGCCCCGGACGTGCCGGAGTACCTGCGCGCGGGTGCCGCGGTGCCCGGCTGGTGGAAGGCACCCGCCGGCACCACCCGCACGGACACCGACTGGTGGAAGCCGGGCGACCCGCGCTTCTTCGACGCCGACGCGGATCCGCGCCAGCGGTGGTGGGTCGACCGGATCAAGCGGGACGTGACCCGGTGGGAGTCGTTCAGCAACTCGCCGCCGTGGTTCCAGACCGTCAGCGGGTACGTCTCCGGCGGCTTCGACCCGAACGCGGACCAGTTGCGCGAGGACCGGATCGGCGACTTCGCCGCCTACCTCGCCCAGGCCACCGCCGAACTGGAACGGGCCCACGGCATCAAGTTCGCCACGGTAGACCCGTTCAACGAGCCCAACACGTCCTACTGGCGCACGACGCTCGGCCCGGACGGCAACCCGACGGGCGGGCGGCAGGAAGGGGCTCACCTCGGGCCCGCCCTGCAGGCGAAGGTGGTGCCCGCGATGGCGCAGGCCTTGCGCGCCAGCAGGCTGAAGGCCACGGTGTCCGCACCGGACGAGACCAACCCCGGAATCTTCGCCGACGACTGGGCGGGCTATCCCGCCTCGGTGCGCGCGCAGGTCAGCCAGTTGAACGTGCACACGTACGGCACGGCTCGCCGCACGTCCGCCCGGGACATCGCCAAGGGCGCGGACAAGCCGTTGTGGATGAGCGAGGTCGACGGGCACTGGGGTTCCGGGCAGAGCTTCACCAGCATGGAACCGGGCCTCGGCATCGCCGAGCGCGTGATCGACGACCTGCGCGAGCTGGAGCCGCGCGCCTGGCTGCTGTGGCAGGCGGTCGAGGACTACAACAACATGAAGCCCGGTGCCGAGTCCCCGGACGGCATGAACTGGGGCGTGATCCAGATCCCGTTCGACTGCGGGGCTCAGGACTCGCTCGCGACGTGCCCGGCGCGCGTCAACACGAAGTTCCACGCGCTGCGCAACTTCACCCACTTCGTCAAGCCCGGCGACCGGCTGGTGAAGGTCAACACCACGACCGACGTGGCGGCCGTGCGCAACACCGAGCTGAAGACCGTGGTGCACCTGAACAAGTCCGACCAGGCGCAGTCCGTGACGCTGGACCTGTCGGCGTTCGGGTCGGTGCGGCAGAACGCGTCCGTCCGTCCGGTGGTGACGGACCAGCACGGCGCGTTGATGAAGGGCGCCGCAGTGCGCGTGAAGGACCGCAAGGCGACGCTCTCCGTGCCGGCGAAGTCGGTCACCACGTTCGAGGTGAGCGGTGTCAGCGGGGTGAACCGCGCGGCGGCGCTGGGCGGGGAGTACCGGCTCACCGGCGTGCAGAGCGGCAAGTCGCTCGCGCCTTCGGGCACTTCGCTCGTCCAGCGCACCACGGATGTGGCCGCGGCGAACCAGGTGTGGCGCGTGGAGCGCCGGTCCGGCGGTTACGACAACCGCGCTCGGTTCTCCATCGTCAACGCCGCCACAGGCCAGCGGATCGCGGCAGGCGGCGGGAACGTCGTGCTGAGCTCTTCCGACGGTCCGGCCGCGAGGTGGGTGCTCTCGTCGACCGGGGACGGCACGTGGACCTTCGTCAACCAGGAGACCGGAAGTCTGCTCGACGTGGTCGGCGAGTCGCGTGAGGACGGTGCCAGAATTGGTTTGTACCAAGCGACTTCCGGTGCCAACCAGCGTTGGTCGCTGACGGCCGTTCCGCGCAGGTAGTCCACTCCGAACGGTCGATTGCGCCGGATTCGCGACCCTCTAGGGTTGTTGAGGGTTCAACGACAATTGGGGTAGTGGTGGCGCGCAAGCACTGGCTCGTGGTTCTGGTCCTGCTCACCGGAGCCTGCACGGCAGAGCCGCCGTCACCGGCACCGTCCAGCCGCACGCCCTGGAAACCGCCCTCCCTCGTCAACGAGGAGGCGCGCTACCAGGGCGTGCTGCACTTCGTGCGCGACGTGATCGACGGCCGGACCGTCGAACTGGCGGACGGCACCAAGGCCCGCATCGCGCAGCTGGCGGAACCCCCGGCCTGCTGGTCCGAGGGCGCGCTGTCGTTCGCCAGGACGACACTGCTGGCCACCGCCGTCCGCATCAGCCCCGTCGTCTCCGGCGACGTGAACCTGACGCTGGAGGACGGCACCGACTACGCGTTGCTCGCGGTGCGCCAAGGCGTGCTGCGGGCGCAAGGCGTCGACGGCGGTGCGCTGCTCACGGCGGAGTCCGAGGCCGCCGGGGCGAACAAGGGCCTGTGGGGTCCGCCCTGCGACGGTCTCGACGCGCCCCTGCCCCCGGCCACCACGGGTCTCCCGGCGCCGGACACCACCGCGGCGCCGCCTCGGCCCGTTCCCACGACCACGGTGCCACCCCGTCCGGCACCCACGACCACCGTGCCGCCGAAACCGCCCGCGCGGACGTGCGCCGTCGCCTACCGAATCTCCGGTCAATGGCCGGGTGGCTTCCAGGCGAATGTGAACGTGCGCAACACCGGTTCCACGTCCGTCAACGGCTGGACGCTGCGGTGGAGTTTCGCCAACGGCCAAACCGTGACGGAAATGTGGAACGCGAAAGCACGGCAGTCCGGCGCGACCGTCAACGCGGCGAATGCCGATTACAACCCGCAGATCCAGCCGGGTGGTTCGGTGTCGATCGGGTTCAACGGCTCGGTGCGGGGGAGCAACTCCGTTCCCGGCGCCTTCACCCTCAACGGCCAGTCCTGTTCGGTCGAGTGATCACGCGCTGTCCCGCACGACGAGCGCAGAGGGGTAGAACGTCGCCCCGGAGGTGTCACGGCGGTCCAGGACGGCCTGCGCCGCCGCGGCGGCGATGTCCTCCACCGGGTGCGTGGTCGTCGTGAGCGCGGGGCGGCTGAGCCCGGCGAACGCGATGTCGTCGAACCCGGCGACGGCCACGTCCCCCGGCACCCGGACGCCCAGTGCGTGAAGTCCGTCGAGGACACCCAGCGCGGTGAGGTCGCTGAGCGCGAACACCGCGTCGGTGTCGGGCCACCGAGCCATGATCTCGGTGGCGGCCTCGGCGCCGCGGGCGGCGGTGAAGTCGCCGTGGACGATGCGGGGTTCGGCACCGCTGTCGCGCAGCACCCGCCGGTAGGCGTCGACGGCGCGGTCGCAGCAGGGCAGCCAGGCCGGCCCGGTGACCATCGCGATCCGGTGCCTGCCGGTGCGCACGAGGTGCCGCACGACCCCGTCCGTGCCGGCGCGGTTGTCGACGTCGAACGACGGCACGTGCCGTGCGCCGACCCCGACCGCGGCGACCCGGCCGCGCAGGGTCCGCGGCACGCTCTCCAGCGCCGGTCGCGTCGGGTTCACCACCACCAGGCCACCGAGTCCGCGCCCGTCGGCGAGCCGGGCGAGCGAGCCTGGATCGTCCAGGGGCAGCCAGTGCAGGGAGACACCGACCTCGCGCTCGGCGGCGACGTGCGCCGCGGAGATCAGCACGCGGCCCACGTAGGGGTCGTCGAGCACGGCCGCGGTGTGGCCGATGACGGCGATGGCGAGGCGGGTGCCGGTGCGGGTGACCAGCGCGCGGGCGGAGGCGTCCGGCACGTACCCGAGCTCCTCCACGGCCGCGGTCACCCTGTCCCGTGCCCGCGGCGACGCGGGACCCTGGCCGGTGACCACGCGCGAGGCGGTGGCCCGGGACACGCCTGCGGCCCGTGCCACGTCGTCGAGTGTCGCGGTGCGTTCTCCCGTCATCTCTGCAGTATTGCGGTGGAAGCGCTTCCATGTATGGGGTGGGTACTTCGTGTATCGAGAAAGGAGGGCCGGTATGTCGGTCACGGTGCCACGCAGTCAGGTCCGAGCCGCCGCCGCGGGGGTCGCGGTCACCTTCGGGCTGAACGGCGTGGCCGTGGCGACGTGGTTCGCCCGCGTGCCCGCCGCCCGTGACGCGCTGGGTCTCACCCCGGGCGCGCTGGGGTTGCTGCTGCTGTCGATGTCCGTGGGCGCGTGCCTGGCGATGCTCACCGCGGGCGAGGTCACGCACCGCCTCAGGCCGAAACGGACGGTCAGCCTCTCTGCGGTCACGGTCGCGCTGGGACTCGCGGTCGCAGGCGTCGGCATCGGCGCCTACCCGTCACCGGTCGTGACCGCGATCGGGATCTTCGTGCTCGGCTACGGCTCGGGCCTGTGCGACGTCGCGATGAACGTGGAGGCCGCCGAGGTGGAACGCGCCCTCGGCAAGACGGTGATGCCGCGCTTCCACGCCATGTGGAGCCTCGGCACGGTGGCCGCAGCAGGCATGGCGTCGTTCGCGGCGTGGGCGCTCCTGCCCGTTACCGCACACCTCGCGGTGGTGGCCGTCGTGGTAGCCGGCGGCACGCTGCTGGCCGCGCGCACGTACAGCCTGGCCGCCGAGGCGGAACACGGCACCGGCAGCGGGGTCATGGCCGCGTGGCGCGAACCCCGCACGTTGCTGATCGGGCTGCTCGTGCTGGTGCTGGCGTTCACCGAGGGCACCGCGAACGACTGGGTCGCGGTGGCGTTCATCGACGGATACGACGTCGACCCGGCCCTGGGCGCCCTGGTGTTCGGCGTGTTCGTCACGACGATGACGTTCGGCAGGATCTTCGGCACCATCGCACTGGACCGCTGGGGCCGTGTGCCCGCGGTCGTCCTGTCGATGCTGCTGGCCGCCGCGGGCGTGACGCTGGCGGTGTTCGCCGGGTCGTTCGGGCTGGCGGTCGCGGGCGTGGCCGTCTGGGGACTCGGGACCGCGCTGGGCTTCCCGGTCGGCATGAGCGCGGCCGCCGACGATCCCGACCGTGCCGCGGCCCGGGTCAGCGTCGTCGCGGTGATCGGGTACACGGCGTTCCTGGCGGGGCCGCCGCTCGTGGGGCTGCTCGGCAACCAGTCGGGGGTGTTGCGGGCCTTGCTGGTCGTGCCGCTCCTGCTGCTGCCCGCGTTGGTGCTCACGCCCTCGTTGCGGCAGCCCAAGGACTGAGGCTCGTAACTCGCCGACGTCAAGGTGCGATAGCACCGGCACGTGTCCGGTTGCGTCCGGCACCTCGACGTCGGCGAGCGGAGCCGTATGGATGAAGAGCCGTCGCCCGCGGGACGGATGGGCAAGGCCGCTGAGCACCTGGTGGCGGCGACGTGCATCCTGGCTTCACGCGGCAAACTCAACGTCGCCACTCCACTGGTCGACGACGAAGGCATCGACCTCCTGTTCAACGGTGTCGGGACCGAGGCGATCCTCGCTGTCCAGGTCAAGGCGCGGATGTCGACCAGCAAGCGCCTGAAGTCCGACACGTTCATGGCGTTCGTCGGCACCAGGACCTTTCGGCCGCGTCCCGCGCTGGACCTCCTGTTCGTCGCCATCGACGTGGACCGCGGCGCGATCATCTCCGCATGGCTGGTACCGAGCGTGAACTTCGCCGAGTCGGCAACGGAGTCCATCACTCAGGGACGGTTCCGGTTCTACGCCTCGCTGAAGGACGGCGGCCGCGATCGCTGGCTGGCGTACCGGCTCGCGCCGGAGGAACTGGCGCCGCGTCTGATGGCACGGCTGCGCGAACTGGACGGCCACACCACGGACCGCAAGAACTGATCACCCGCTGATCCACCGGCTCGCCGGAACACGAACGCCGCGATCGACTTCCGATCGCGGCGTTCGTCTGTTCGTCGCATCCCGGAGCGGGAAAACTGATCAACCCCTGATCCACCGGCGCGGACGTTCGACGGTATTCGATTCGAAGAATGGTCGAACACCGTGCCGAATCATCGAATGAATTCACTTCGTTGACGCGTGCCGGAAGCATTCGTAATACTCGGTTCACGATCGTGGACCTTGTTCAAGAATGTGAATCCTCCTTTCCGAAGGGTATTCCGTCATGCGGCTTTTCGTTGGCGCGCTGGTTCTGGCCTGCGCATCCGCCGGGGTGGTGAGCCTTCCCGCGCACGCCGGTCACGACCCGGCGCGGCAGGTGCTGCCCGCGGGGGACGGCTGGGCGTCGGCCGGGCCGGGTACGACCGGGGGAGCGGCGGCCCCCACCGCGAACGTGCACGAGGTGCGCACGCGGGCCGAGCTCGTCGCGGCGCTGGCCTCGCCGGCCCCGCGGATCATCAAGGTCAGGGGAGTGGTCGACGCGAACACCGGTGCCGACGGGAATCCGTTGCGGTGTGAGGACTACGCGACCGACGGCTACACGCTGGCCGGGTACCTCGCGGCGTACGACCCGGCGGTCTGGGGGTGGGAGCGGGAACCCGAAGGGGCGCTCGAGGACGCTCGGGTGGCGTCGGCCAAGAAGCAGGAAGCGGTCATCGGGCTGAACGTCCTCGCGGACACCACGATCATCGGGGTCGGCCGCGGGGCCGGGATCACGGGCGGCAGCCTCAGGATCCACAACGCGCGCAACGTGATCGTGCGCAACCTGACCTTCCGCGACACCCGTGACTGCTTCCCGCAGTGGGATCCCACGGACACCAGCCCGGGCTCGCCTCCCGGCAACTGGAACTCGCTCTACGACTCGGTGTCGGTGCAGCGGTCCGAGAACGTGTGGGTCGACCACAGCACGTTCACCGACGAACCGAACGTCGACAGCACCCAGCCGCTCCACTTCGGACGGCCGTACCAGGTGCACGACGGGCAGCTCGACATCACCAACGGCTCCGACCTCGTCACCGTGTCCCGCAACGTCTTCGCCGAGCACGGCAAGACCATGCTGATCGGCTCGTCGAACTCCTCGACGACCGATCCGGGCAAGCTGCGCGTCTCGGTGCACCACAACGTCTTCCGCAACGTGCTGGAACGCGCGCCCCGCGTGCGGTTCGGCCAGGTGCACGTCTACAACAACCTGTACGAAGGCGCGCAGACCTACAGCTGGGGCGTCGGCGTCAAGTCCCAGATCTACGCGCAGAACAACTACATCAGGGGCATCGCGCCGGAGAAGATCGTCTACAACTGGGGCGGCACGGCGATCACCGACTCCGGCAACCTGGTGGACGGCAGGAACAAGAGCCTGGTGGACGCGCACAACGCGGCGTTCCCGGACAAGGCCCTCGGCACCGACGCCGGGTGGACGCCGACGCTGAACCGCGGTCTCGAACCCGCGCACCGGATCAGGCACCTCCAGGCGGGCGCACCACCGGCGGGACACCACCTCGTGGTGGGCAAGGGTTTCGCCACCGTCCAGTCCGCGATCGACGCGGCACCGGCCGGAGGCGTGATCACGCTGCCGAAGGGCGTGTACCGGGAGGTCGTCAAGATCCCGGCGACCAAGAAGGACCTCACCCTGCGCGGCGCCACCGGGCGCGCCCAGGACGTGGTGATCGACTTCGACAACGCCAGCGGCACCAAGAAGCCCGACGGCACCACCTACGGCACGACGGGCAGCGCCACGGCCACCATCGCCGCGGACGGGTTCACCGCCCGCGACATCACCTTCCGCAACTCGTTCGACCGCGCGAAGCACCCGGAGATCACCGCGACACAGGCCGTCGCCGTCAAGGCCACCGGCGATCGAATGCTGTTCGACCGCGTGCGCTTCGAAGGCCACCAGGACACCCTGTACGCCGACACGCCGGCCGTGAACACGCGGTCGCGGCAGTACTACCGGGACTGCGCGATCACCGGCGACGTCGACTTCCTGTTCGGCAGGGCCACGGCCGTCTTCGAACGGGCGACCATCACCGCGCTGAACCGCGGCGGCGACCCCAACGGGTACGTCACCGCCGCCAGCACCCGCAGGGACAACCCGCACGGCTTCCTGATCGTCAACTCCAAGATCCGCAGCGACGCCCCGGCCGGCACGTACTTCCTCGGCAGGCCCTGGCACCCCGGCGGTGACCCGGACGCGATCGCGCAGGTCGTCATCCGCGACACCGAGCTGCCCGCGGCGGTCAAACGCCAGCCGTGGACCGACATGTCCGGCTTCCCCTGGCGGGAGGCCAGGTTCGCGGAGTACCGCAACACCGGGCCGGGCGCGGGCACCGGAACCGACCGTCCCCAGCTCACCGACGAGCAGGCGCGGCAGCACACGAAGGCCGCCTACCTGAGCGGGTGGAACCCGGCGTGAGGACCCGCACGTGGGCGCCGTACGCCCTGATCGCCCCGACGCTCGTGCTGATGGCGGTGTTCCTGGTCTACCCGATCGCCAGTGTCGGGTGGTTCAGCCTCCGCCAGCACACCGTGACGCAGCCGTGGAAGAACGGCTTCATCGGGTTCGAGAACTTCCGGCGGATGCTGTTCGAGGACCAACTCTTCTGGCAGAGCCTCGTCTTCAGCGCCAAGTGGGTCGTCGTCGAGGTCGGCCTGCAGCTGGTGCTGGGACTCGTCCTCGCGCTGATCGTCAACGAGACGTTCGTCGGCCGGGCGATCGCACGGGCGCTGGTCTTCTCGCCGTGGGCGGTGTCCGGGGTGCTGACCACCGGCATCTGGATCCTGCTCTACAACCCGTCGACGGGCATCTTCCAGCAGCTCGCGCAGTGGGGCATCGGTGATCCCGGTACCTCGGTGCTCGGTGATCCGGCGACCGTGTTCCCCGCGACCGTCATCACCGAGCTGTGGCGAGGGGTGCCGTTCTTCGCGATCCTGCTGCTCGCCGACCTGCAGACCATCCCCAACGACCTGTACGAGGCCGCCTCGGTCGACGGTGCCGGACGCTGGCGCAAGTTCATCAGCGTCACCCTGCCGCACCTGCGCGACGCGATCGTGCTGTCCACGTTGCTGCGCGCGGTGTGGGAGTTCAACAACGTCGACCTCATCTACACGCTGACCGGTGGCGGACCGGCGAACCAGACCACCACGCTGCCGCTCTACGTGGCACGCAAAGCCGTCGACTCGCACGACTTCGGCTACGGCTCGGCGCTGACGATGGCCGGCTTCGTGATCCTGCTGTTCTTCTCCATCCTCTACCTGAGGCTGTCCAAGTTCGGGAGCCGGGCATGACCCAGACACTCAGCCGCCCGACGACGACGGTCGTGCCGCCACCGGCGCCGCCGCGACGCAAGAAGCACCGCGACCCGAGCCGGTACTTCCGGCTGCACCTCCCGCTGGTGCTCTACCTGCTGTTCACGCTGATCCCGTTCTACTGGATGCTCGTCTTCGCGTTCCGGCCGACGGGCGAGACCTCGCTCGTGCCGTGGCCGATCACGTTGGAGCACTTCGACACGGTGTGGAACGGCATCGGCTTCGGGGTGTTCTTCCAGAACAGCCTGATCATCGGGGTCGGCACGATGATCGTCGTCACCGTGTTCGCTCTCATGGGCGGTTACGCGCTGGCGCGCTTCAAGTTCCGCGGCCAGCGGGTGTTCCTGCTGGCGCTGCTGTGCACGCAGTTCATCCCCGGCGCGATGATGCTGATCCCGCTGTTCGTGATCTTCAAGTCCGCCGGGCTGCTGAACAGCCTCACCGGCCTGGTGATCGCGGACACCGCGTTCCAGCTGCCGCTCGCGCTGATCCTGATGAGCGGCTTCGTGCGCAACGTCCCGATCGAGCTCGAAGAGGCCGCGATGGTCGACGGGTGCTCGCGGCTGCGCGCGTTCTTCGCGGTGACGCTGCCGCAGCTCAAGCCCGCACTCGTGGCCGTCGGGTCGTTCGCGTTCATCGGCGCCTGGAACAACTTCCTGTTCGCGCTGATGTTCGCGAGCAAGCAGGACAAGTTCACGCTGCCGGTCGGGCTGAGCTACGCGCTGGGGGAGTTCAACACCGACTTCGGGGCGCTCGCGGCGGGCGGCGTCATCGCCGCGGTGCCGGTCGTACTGGTTTTCGCCGTGGTGCAACGGTTCCTGGTGCAGGGACTCAGCGCCGGTGCGGTCAAGGGATGAGGGAGAGGTCATGAGAAGGCTGCTGATCGCGTTGGTGCTCGTGCTGAGCGCGTGCTCCGCGGGAGGGCAGGACGGGCCCACGACGGTCACGTTCTGGGACAACAACGGCGGCCCCGGCCGCACGCCCATCTACCAGGAGCTGATCAAGCGGTTCGAGGCGGCGAACCCGGACATCAAGATCGAGTACGTCGGCATCCCCAGCTCGTCGGTGCAGCAGAAGTACGACACGGCCATCGCGGGCGGGTCCACTCCGGACGTCGGCGGCGTCACGACGTCCTACCTCGCGCACCTCGTCGGGCAGGACGCGCTCGAACCGGCCGACGACCGGATCGAGAACGGCGCGCTCAAGGACAAGTTGTTGCCGGGGTTGCTCGAGACCGTGCGGCAGACCGCGCCCGACGGCAAGCTCTACGCCGTTCCCGCGTCGGGCAACATGGACATCATCTGGTACCGGTCCGACCGGTTCGAGGAGAACAAGATCCCGGAACCGGCCACCTGGGACGACCTGACCAAGGCCGCCGCGCAGCTGACGAGGCCGGCGGACAACCAGTACGGCTTCACGATCCGCGGTGGCGCGGGGTCGGTCTTCCAGCTGCTGTCCGAGGCCTACTCCTACTCCGGTGTCGAGAAGTTCTACGACGGCGGCAAGAGCACGGTCGCCGACCCGCGCAACGCCGAGCTCGTGCGCAAGGTGGCCGAACTGTACAAGAAGGCCACGCCCGAGGCCGACGTGAACAACAGCTACACGCAGATGGTCGCGCAGTTCACCGGCGGCACGGTGGCGATGATGCACCACAACCTCGGCTCGACCGCGGACGTGATGAAGGCGCTCGGGCCGGAGCGCGTCGCCGCCATGCCGTTGCCCAAGGGGCCGTCCGGCAAGCGCACGGTGGTGCCGAACCCGACCGACGGTTTCGCGGTGTTCAAGGGCGGCAAGAACCGTGACGCGTCCTGGAAGTTCGTCGAGTTCCTGACCTCGGCCGAGAGCAACGGCTACTGGAACGAGAAGGTCGGCCAGATCCCGGCGAACACGGACGTGCGCGGCGCCGAGTGGATCCAGAAGAACCCGGCCGTGAAGATGGCGCTCGGGGTGCTGGAGGACCCGGCCACCGTGCTCGTGCCCGCGCCGGTCTACCTGCCCGAGTACTCGTCGATCACCAAGACCGACACCGAACCGCTCTACCAGAAGGTGCTGCTGGGCCAGATGTCCGCGCAGGAGTTCCTCGACCAGCTCGCGGCCAAGCTCACCACCGCCCAGCAGGACTGGGAGAAGCGCAAGTGATCGAACGGGTGGAGGTGCGTACGTTCAAGACCACGGCGGCCACGTCCGTCGACGCGGAGGGACACCGGCACCCGGCGCCCGAGCACGAGGTGGTCGAGGCGCTGCTGGAGATCACCGACACCGACGGCGTCACGGGGTACTGCCAGGTGCAGCCCGACCAGCTGCGGCCCGCGGTGCTGGACAAGCACGTGCGGCCGGTGCTGCTGGGCCAGGACCCGTGGGACCGCGAACGGCTGTGGCGGCTGCTCGGGCGACGGCAGCGGGGCGCGCACGGCGGGTTCACCGACCGCGCGCTCGGGTTCGTCGACCAGGCGCTGTGGGACCTGGTGGCCCGGCGGGCGGGGCTCCCCGCGTGGAAGCTCGCCGGCGGCGCCCGTGACCGGATCCCCGCCTACGCCAGCACGATGTGCGGTGACACGGACGGCCTGGCGACTCCGGGCGACTACGCGGACTTCGCGAAGCACCTCGTGTCGGTGGGTTACCGGGCGATCAAGCTGCACACGTGGATGCCGCCGGTGCCCGGTGCGCCCAGCGTCCCCCGGGACGTCGAGGCGTGCCAGGCGGTGCGGGACGCGGTGGGGCCGGACGTCGCGCTGATGCTCGACGCGAGCCACTGGTACTCGCGGACCGAGGCGCTGCGGCTCGGCAGGGCGTTGCAGGAGCTGGACTTCTACTGGTTCGAGGAGCCGATGGAGGAGGCGTCGATCAGCTCCTACCGGTGGCTCTCCGAACAGCTGGAGATCCCGGTGATCGGCCCGGAGGTGGCGTGGGGCAAGCACCTCACCCGCGCCGAGTGGATCACCGCCGGGGCCTGCGACATCCTGCGGGCCGGCCCCGCGGGCAGCGGCGGCATCACGCCGGTGCTCAAGACCGTGCACCTCGCGGAGTCGTTCAACATGGACTGCGAGGTCCACGGCAACGGGGCGGGCAGCCTCACCGTGCTCGGCGCCACCGACGCCGGCCGCTGGTACGAACGAGGCCTGCTGCACCCGCACGTCGACTTCGACCGGGTCCCGCCACACCGGAACTCCATCGCCGATCCGCTCGACGAGAACGGCGAAGTGGTGCTTCCGCTGATACCCGGAATCGGGGACGACTGGAATTTCGAACACATCGGAGTTCACACTCTTGAAGTGAGGTGAGAAATGCCCCGGCCGGCGGCCGGGGCATTTCCTCTATCGGTAGGTGATGTCCGAAGACTTGTACAGGCAGTTCGTGCTGTCCGCCCCGGTGCCGATTTTCTTCGGTTCACCGCTCGTGACGCCCTGGTACTTGTCGCAGATCGCGATCTTCTTGCTGCTGTCCCCGACGACGGTGATCCTCGAGAACCGCGCGGTGTCGCCGTAGTTGGTGTTGATGCCGACCAGCGACTTGCCGGGGGAGAACGCGGTGATGTTCTCCAGCACGACGTGCCGCTTGTGCTGCGTCTTGCAGTTGCCGCAGGACCGGTAGAGCTTGCCGAAGTCGTCCACCTGGAAGTTGCGGATGATCATCGTGCCCGGCCCGTTGTGCTGGAACACCTTGTCCGACGCCTTGCGTGCGCCACCACCGCTGATGGTCATGGTCTGCGACGACGACGTGCCCTTGAACGTGGCCGCGTCCTCGCCGACGTCCTCCCACCACACGTTGGTGAGCGTGCAGGTGCCGAGGCAGTGGACCCCGTCCGCGGCCGGCGCGCCGAGCACGACGTTCTTCAGCGTCGCGCCGTCCGCCAGCTGGAAGATGGGGCCCTGGTCTTCGCCCTGGCCGCCCGAACCGAGGTCGCCGGTGCCGTAGAACCGTTGCATGCCACCGTCGTAGCCGCTCGACCCGACCTTGATGGTCGTGCCGACCGGTTTCGACCCGGACGGGGTGGGGAAGGTGCTGCCCGCAGCCTGTGCCTGAGGTGCGAGAAACGCGGCCAGCGCCGCGGCCAACACCAATGGTGCGATTTTCTTCATGTGCGCTCCGCTTGCAGGGGGATGCGCGGCGGTAATTCAATCGTAGAGCGGAGATCTTTCCTGTCAACCTCTATTCGAACGTTCGAATCGAATATCTTCGAACAGGTTGACCGTTCTGTCCGGTGCTGGTTGTGTGAGTTCTACCGCCGCTCACTCTCATTGGGAGCGAGTAAATGATTCCAAAGCGCACAGCATTGATTTCCGCCGTCGCGCTGGTCCTGGGTGCGGTATCGGTTCCCCAGGCGGCCGCCGCTCCGTTCGGGCTGGTCGGCTGGGCCACTCAGGGTGGTGGCACGACGGGTGGCGGCAGCGCCTCTCCGATCACCGTCACCACGGCGTCCGCGTTCGTCGCGGCCGCCAAGGCGTCAGGCGCGGCGGTGATCCGGGTCTCCGGCACGATCTCGTTGTCGAGCATGACGAAGGTCGCCTCGAACAAGACCATCGAAGGCGTCGGCTCGACCGCGACGATCACCGGGCAGGGCCTGAACATCGCCAACGCCTCGAACGTGATCGTGCGCAACCTCAACTTCCGAAGCTGGGGTGACGACGCGGTCAACGTGCAGTACTCCACCCGTGTGTGGATCGATCACAACTCCTTCTCCAGCGGTTACGACGGAGCGGTCGACGTCAAGCGGGCCTCGGACTACGTCACGGTGTCCTGGAACAAGTTCAGCAGCCACAACAAGGCGATGCTGCTGGGGCACAGCGACGACAACGGCTCGGAGGATCGCGGCAAGCTCCGGGTCACCTACCACCACAACTGGTTCGCCGGCACTCAGCAGCGCCACCCGCGCGTGCGGTTCGGCAACCCGGTGCACGTCTACAACAACTATTACGGCGGTGTGACCGACTACGGCGTCGCGTCGACCGTCGAGGCCGGGGTCCTGGTCGAAGGCAACTACTTCGAGAACACCGAGGACCCCTTCCACCGCGGTGAGGGCAGCTCGCCCGGCGGTTCGCTGGTGGCGCGCAACAACCACTTCGTCAACTCGGGAACGGGTGACCAGGGCGGCTCCGTGAAGAGCATTCCCTACTCGTACCCGCTGGACAGCGCGAGCAGCGTGAAGAGCGTGGTCACGGCCGGTGCTGGAGCCGGGCGCGGCTGATGAGACCAGGGGGCGCCCGAAGTGGCGTGGGCGCCCCCACCCTCTTCTGGGACCGCTCCCAGGATTCCACTCGAAGAGAGCAGCAAGAGGAACCGGTAGAGCAACCGGTGTTGCGCTGAACGTCGCAATTTCCAGGGCTTTCCGGCTCAGAATCGGTTGCACCTGTGATCGGTTGATCGCTGTGGGCCACGTTACAGTGCCGTGAACTCTGGGAGCGCTCCCAGTTGTCGAGAGGGCGGCGGCATGACTCGACGAAGAGTGGCGTTGGCGGTTGCGGCGGTGGTGTTGGTCGGCGGAGCTCCCGCCGTCGCGGCACCTGCTGCGGTGGCCTGCACCGTCACCTACCAAGTCACCAACGAGTGGAACACCGGATTCGGCGCGGCCGTGTCGATCCGCAACGACGGGGAGGCACTCAATGGCTGGAACCTGACCTGGACGTTCCCGGACGGGCAACGCGTCACGCAGGGCTGGAGCGGCAACTTCACGCAGACCGGTGCGGTCGTGAGCGTGACGAACCCCGCCTGGGCCCCGACGCTGGCGGCCGGGGGTACGGCGCAGGTCGGCTTCAACGGCAGCAAGGGTTCGACGAACCGGCCACCAACGGACTTCGCCGTGAACGGCGTGTCCTGCACCGGCCCCAACCAGGCGCCCTCGGTGGCGCTGACGGCGCCGGCGAGTGGCAGCAGCTACACCCTGCCCGCGCAGATCCCGCTGGCGGCGACCGCGCAGGACACCGACGGAACGGTGGCCAAGGTCGACTTCTACGCGGGTGACACCCTGATCGCCACCGACACCAGCGCGCCGTTCAGCGGCACGTGGACGTCGGCGCCGGCGGGTGACCACAGCATCACCGCGAGGGCGACGGACAACCTCGGCGCCACCAAGACCTCGGCACCGGCAGCGGTCAAGGTCCTGTCCGGACCGGCGGTGCTGGCCTCGCCCAGCACGGTCTCGGTCAAGCAGGGCCAGACGGCCACGTTCGACGTCTCCCTGGCCACGGCACCGAGCCAGCCCGTCACCGTCACGCTCGCCCGCAGCGGCAGCGCGGACCTGACGGCGACCCCGGCGACGCTCACGTTCTCCGGCACCGCGAAGCAGACGGTGACGGTGACGTCGGCGAACAACGGTGGTGCGCTCGGCACCGCCACGTTCACGGCCTCGGCCACCGGGTACAGCCCGGCGAGCGTCGCGGTCAACGAGATCGACCCGTCCACTTCGGACTTCAACAAGGCGTTCCTCGACCAGTACAACAAGATCAAGGACCCGGCGAGCGGCTACTTCCGCAAGTTCGGCGACCTGCTCGTGCCCTACCACTCGGTCGAGACGCTGATGGTGGAGGCGCCGGACCACGGTCACCAGACCACGTCCGAGGCGTTCAGCTACTACCTGTGGCTGGAAGCGAGCTACGGCCGGGTCACCGGTGACTGGGCGCCGTTCAAGTCCGCGTTCGCCTCGATGGAGAAGTTCATCATCCCGGCGAAGGCCGACCAGCCGACCAACGACAAGTACGACCCGTCGAAGCCGGCCACCTACGCGCCCGAGCACCCGAGGATGGACGCCTACCCGTCGACCCTCGACGGCACCGTGCCCGTCGGCCAGGACCCGATCGCGGCCGAGCTGAAGACCGCGTACGGCAACTCGGACGTCTACGGCATGCACTGGCTCATCGACGTCGACAACACCTACGGCTTCGGCCGGTGTGGTGACGGCACGACGGCCCCCGCGTACATCAACACCTACCAGCGCGGCTCGTCGGAGTCGGTGTGGGAGACCATCCCGCAGCCCTCGTGCGACACGTTCAAGCACGGTGGCCCCAACGGCTTCCTGGACCTGTTCACCAAGGACGCCTCCTACGCCAAGCAGTGGAAGTACACCAACGCACCGGACGCGGACGCCCGCGTGGTGCAGGTGGCGCTGCTCGCCCAGCAGTGGGCCACCGCCCAGGGCAAGGCCGGGGACATCTCCAGTGAGATCGGCAAGTCCGCGAAGATGGGCGACTACCTGCGGTACGCCATGTTCGACAAGTACTTCAAGCGCGTCGGCAACTGCAACAGCCCTTCATCGTGCCCCGGTGCGACGGGCAAGAACAGCGCGCATTACCTGATGTCCTGGTACTACGCTTGGGGCGGCGCGACCGACACGTCCGCCGGCTGGGCGTGGCGCATCGGTGACGGTGCCTCGCACCAGGGCTACCAGAACCCGTTGGCAGCGCACGCTCTCGCGAACGTGCCGGCGCTCAAGCCGTTGTCCGCCACCGGGCAGCAGGACTGGGCGACGAGCCTGAACAGGCAGCTCGAGATGCTGCAGTGGCTGCAGTCGGCCGACGGCGGTCTCGCCGGTGGCGTCACGAACAGCTGGGAAGGTCAGTACGCCTCGCCTCCCGCGGGCACGCCGACGTTCTACGGCATGCACTACGACGCCCACCCGGTGTGGCGCGACCCGCCGAGCAACCGGTGGTTCGGCTTCCAGGTGTGGGGGATCGAGCGCACGGCGGCGCTGTACCGGCTGACCGGTGACGCGCGCGCCAAGAAGATCCTCGACAAGTGGGTGCCGTGGGCGATCGCGAACACCACCACGGGCACGAACTTCCAGATCCCCGCGGACCTGGAGTGGTCGGGCGCACCGGACACGTGGAACGCGACCAACCCCGGCGCGAACGCGAACCTGCGGGTTCGGGTGGTCAACCACAACCAGGACGTCGGCATCGCCGCGTCGTACGCGAAGGTGCTGCTCAACTACGCGGCCAGGTCGGGCAACGCCGTGGCCAAGACCACGGGTGAGTCGCTGCTGACGTCGCTGCTCTCGCACCAGGACAGCCTGGGCATCGCGACGCCGGAGACCCGCGCGGACTACAACCGGTTCGACGACGTCTACAACACCTCCACCGCGGAAGGCCCGTACGTGCCACCGGGCTGGACCGGGAAGATGCCCAACGGTGACCAGATCGGGCAGGGCTCTTCGTTCCTGTCGATGCGCTCGATGTTCCGCAACGACCCGCAGTGGCCGAAGGTGCAGTCCTATCTGGACGGTGGACCCGCACCGACGTTCACCTACCACCGGTTCTGGGCGCAAGCCGAGATCGCGACGGCGTTCTCCCTGCACGCCGAGATCTACGGGTGAGGAGTCCCGAGATGAGGAAACGCATAGCTCTGCTGGCAGTCGCAGCCGCTGTGGGCGCCGTCCTGGTGCACACCGGTGGCACGGCCGTCGCGCACGGGTCGATGGTCTGGCCCGGCAGCCGCACCTACCTCTGCTACGAGGACGGCCGCGCCGGCGGCGGTGGCGGTGACCTCCAGCCCACCAACCCGGCGTGTGCCGCGGCTGTGGCCCAGGGCGGGAAGCAGCCGTTGTGGGACTGGTTCGGCAACCTGATCAGCAACGCCGCCGGGCGCCACCGGGAGATCATTCCCGACGGCAACCTGTGCGGTCCTACCACGAAGTACTCCGCCTACAACCTGACGCGCGCCGACTGGCCCACGACTCAGGTGCAGGCGAACAGCTCGGTCACCTTCCGGTACAACGCGTGGGCGCCGCACCCCGGCACGTGGGAGCAGTACGTCACCAAGGACGGCTTCGACGTGACGAAGCCGCTCAAGTGGTCCGACCTCGAGTCGGTCCCGTTCGACAAGGTGACGAACCCGCCGCTGGCGAACGGCGAGTACGCCTGGCAGGCCCGGCTTCCCAACAAGTCCGGCCGGCACGTCATCTACTCGCTCTGGCAGCGCTCGGACAGCCCTGAGGCGTTCTACAGCTGTTCGGACGTCGTGTTCGGCGGCGGCACCGGTACGCCCGACACCAGTGCGCCCTCGATGCCCGGCACGCCGGTCGCGTCCGCCATCACCGGCAACTCGGTGAAGCTGGACTGGACCGCGGCGACGGACAACGTGGGCGTGACGGGCTACAGCGTGTACAGCGGTGGCCAGGTCGTCGCCACGTCCGCCACCAACTCGGTGACGGTCAGCGGCCTGACCGCGGACACCCAGTACTCGTTCACGGTGGTCGCGACGGACTCGGCGGGCAACGCCTCGCCGGCGTCCTCCGGGGTCACGGTCAGAACGGCGACGGGTGGCGGCAGCACCGGTTCCTGCACGGTGGCGTACGCGCGACCGAGCACGTGGAACGGCGGTTTCACCGCGAACGTGACGGTGTCCAACAGCGGCACCAGCGCGATCAGCGCGTGGCAGCTCGTGTGGGCGTTCCCTTCGGGGCAGCAACTCTCGCAGGCCTGGTCGTCGACGGTGACCGTCGCGAGCGGGCAGGCGACCGCGAAGGGCGTGTCGTACAACGCGGACATCCCGGCCGGAGGCTCGGTGACGTTCGGGTTCAACGCCACGTCGGCGTCCACACCTGCTGATCCGACGTCCTTCACGCTCAACGGGTCGGCGTGCGCCATCCGGTGACGAGGGCCCTGGCCGCCCTCCTGGTGGTGGGTTCGGTCGCGTTCGTCCTCCTCGTCGGACGCGCCGAACCCTCCCCGGACCTCAGCAGAGGCGTCGACGGCGTCGCCGCGTGGTTGCACGACCTGACTGACGAGTGCACGAACGTCAGGCGGGACGACGACTTCGCGGGCTTCGCCGGCCCGGTGCGGTCGAAGGTCTACGCGCCGTTCATCGCGGAGTGGGGGACCTGCGCCAAGGCACCGTACGAACGGCTCGGGCTGATGGTCCTGCGGCCAGGACTCGAACAGGCCTGGCGCACCGCGCTCGCCAACGGCGAGGTGCGCGGCGATCCGGACCTCGCGTTCGGGGACGGGTTCGCGCTCACCGGCTCGATCGGCATGGAGTACCTCGGGCTGAAAAGACTTGAGTGCACGCCCACCGCGTGTTCGCTCAGGGAGATCAAGCACCATTGAGAGACAGGAGATCCGGAGCAATGAAGCTCAACGGACAGAGGCGGTGGGCCGCGACCGGAGTCGTGGTCGCCACCACCGCGGCGACGATCGCGGTGGCGCTCAGCGCGCCACCCGCGGGCGCCGCACCCGGCTGCCGTGTGGACTACACGGCGAACAACTGGGGCGGCGGAGGGTTCGGCGCTTCGGTGAAGATCACCAACCTCGGTGACGCGGTGACGGGCGGCTGGACGCTGAAGTTCGCGTTGCCCGGCAACCAGCGAGTGGCACAGGGCTGGAGTGCGACCTGGTCGCAGTCGGGTGCGAACGTGACCGCGGCGAGCATGCCGTGGAACGGGAGCCTGGGCACCAACGCGTCCATCGACATCGGCTTCAACGGTTCCAACGCGGCCAGCGGTGACGCGAACCCGACGACGTTCACCTTGAACGGCACGGAGTGCACCGGAGCGCCGACGACGACCACGACCACCACGACGACCACCACCACGACGACGACGACGTCGAACAACCCCGACCCCGGCACCCGCGTCGACAACCCGTACGTGGGCGCGAAGCAGTACGTGAACCCGGACTGGTCCGCCAAGGCGGCCGCCGAAGCGGGCGGCAGCCGGATCGCGAACCAGCCCACCGGCGTGTGGATGGACCGCATCGCGGCGATCGCGGGCACCACGGGCGCCCGCGGCCTGGTCGGACACCTGGACGAGGCGGTGCGCCAGGCGGCGGGCTCACCACTCGTCATCCAGCTGGTGATCTACAACCTGCCCGGTCGTGACTGCTCGGCGCTCGCCTCCAACGGTGAGCTCAAGGCGACGGAGATCGACCGCTACAAGTCGGAGTACATCGACCCGATCGCGGCGATCCTCGCCAGGCCCGCGTACGCCGGCCTGCGGATCGTCACGACGGTGGAGATCGACTCGCTGCCCAACCTGATCACCAACGTGTCCCCGCGGCCCACCGCCGTGCCGGCGTGCGACGTGATGAAGGCGAACGGCAACTACGTCACCGGTGTCGGCTACGCGCTCGCGAAGCTGGGTGCCGTGCCGAACGTCTACAACTACCTGGACATCGGCCACCACGGCTGGATCGGCTGGGACGACAACTTCGGTGCCACCGCCGAACTGCTGTTCCAGGCGGCGAACGCCTCCGGCAGCACGAAGGCGAACGTTCAGGGCTTCATCGCCAACACCGCGAACTACGGCGCGTTGAAGGAGCCCTACTTCAAGATCGAGGACTCGGTGAACGGCACGTCCGTGCGCCAGTCGAAGTGGGTGGACTGGAACCGCTACGTCGACGAGCTGTCCTACGCCCAGGCGTTCCGCAACCGGGCCGTGCAGGCGGGCTTCGACGCGAACGTCGGCATGCTGATCGACACCAGCCGCAACGGCTGGGGCGGCAGCGCCCGTCCGACGGGCCCCGGCCCGACGACGACCGTGGACGCCTACGTCAACGGCGGCAAGCTGGACCGCCGCATCCACCTCGGCAACTGGTGCAACCAGTCGGGTGCCGGTCTGGGTGAGCGGCCGAAGGCGGCGCCGGAGTCGGGCATCGACGCGTACGTGTGGATGAAGCCTCCGGGCGAGTCCGACGGTGCGAGCGAGGAGATCCCGAACAACGAGGGCAAGGGCGCGGACAAGATGTGCGACCCGACCTACACGGGCAACGTGCGCAACGGCAACAACATGTCCGGTGCGCTCGGGGACGCCCCGTTGTCCGGGCACTGGTTCTCCGCCCAGTTCCAGGAGCTCATGCGCAACGCCTACCCGGCGCTCTGAGCCTGAGCATGTGAGCGTGCCCACGCGGCCGGCCTCGCGTCCCAAGATTCGGACGCGTGGGCACGCTCTTCTTAATTGATACGGAGTTCTGTTCGAGAAGTTTCCAGACGGTGCAGAATTCGTCTGGACCACCGTTGACGCGCAATGTTAACGCGCACATCACTCTTGATGTCATCAGAAGGTGCTCCCTATGGTGTCGACACGCTCAGTGAGTGAAAGTGTGAAAGGAGGCTGTGTGGTCACCATCGCGGATGTCGCACGGCACGCGGGGGTCGCCCCGAGCACAGTCTCCTACGTGCTCACAGGCAAGAGATCGATCTCGGCGGACACGAAGACGAGAGTCCGCGAGAGCATCAGGGAACTGGGCTACCAGCCCCACGCCTCCGACCGGGTGCTGTCCACCGGCAGGACCAACGTGATCGGGCTGGTGCTCCCGTTGCGAGCGGGCACCCACCTGCCCGCGGTGATGCGCTTCGTCACGGCGGCGGTGACGACAGCGCGCAGGTACGACATGGACCTCCTGCTGATGACCGCGGACGACGGTGCGGCCGGCCTGCGCCGTGCCGCGAACAGCGCCCAGGTCGACGGTTTCCTCGTGATGGACGTGGAGATGGACGACGACCGCGTGCCGTTGCTCCGGCAGCTGTCCAAACCGTCCGTCCTCATCGGACACCCGGCGGCCGCCCGCGGGCTCACCTGCGTGGACCTGGACTTCGAGGCGGCGGGCGCGAAGTGCGTCGACCACCTCGCCGACCTCGGGCACCGTTCGATCGGTTTCCTCGGCGCGCCGAGCGCGGTCTACCGCCGCAGCACCGGTTTCGCCCACCGCACCATGAACGGGTTCAGCGCGGCCGCGATGCGCAGGGGAGTCGCCGCGACGGCACTGGCCGTCGAGGGCGACCACGACTCGGTGCTCAGGGCGACCAAGGCCCTGATCCGCGCGCACCCGTCGATGACGGCGCTGGTGGTGCACAACGAGGCGGCACTGGGCTGGATCACCGCGTGCCTGCGCGCGGCCGGCCGCCAGGTCCCCGGCGACGTGGCCGTGGTCGCGATCTGCCCGGACGAACTGGCCGAGCAGACGTCACCGCTGCTCACCTCGGTGCGCCTGCCCGCGGAGGAACTCGGCAGGCACGCCGTCGACCTGCTCGTCGCGAAGCTGGAGGGGAAGCAGCCGCCACCGCTGATGCTGTTGCCCCCCAGGCTTTCCCGGCGGGCGAGCACACCGGATCACGCCGCACACCGCGGCGCGACGGGCTGACCGGTCCGCCGTCGGCGGACCGGGGCATGACGGGCGGTCACTGGGACGGCTTCCGCGCGTGCGGAAATGCGGCGCGCACACGCGGAGGCCCCCGAAGATCGTCCTGGAGGGGTGCGCGACACCACGGCGGAGCGGCCGTCGCGCACCCCTCCCCTTGCGTTCCGGGGCCGTAGACTCGCCGGGGTGGAACTGGCAGAGGCTGTGGCGCGCAGGGCGGTCGTGCTCGACGGCGGGATGTCGACGGCCCTGGAACTCGCCGGGCACGACCTGTCCGACGAACTCTGGTCGGCCCGGCTGCTGCTCACCGACCCGGACGCAGTGCGCGCCGCGCACCTCGCCTACTACCGGGCGGGCGCCGAGGTCGCCATCACCGCGAGCTACCAGGCCAGCTTCGAGGGCTTCGCCCGCCGCGGCATCGAGGAGGCCGAGACGGCACGTCTGCTGCGCTCCAGCGTGGAGCTCGCCCGTTCCGCCGCGTCCGAAGTGGACGGACCGCGCTGGGTCGCGGCGTCGGTCGGACCGTACGGGGCGGTGCTGGCGGACGGCTCGGAGTACCGCGGCCGCTACGGCCTGAGCCGGCAGGAACTGGTCCGCTTCCACGCGCCTCGCATCGAGACGCTCTGCGAGGCCGGGCCGGACGTGCTCGCGGTCGAGACCGTTCCCGACGTGGACGAGGCCGAGGCCGTGCTGGAGGTGGTGCGCGGCAGCGGGGTACCGGTCTGGCTCTCCTACACCGTGCGCGGCGACCGGACCTGCGCCGGGCAACCCCTCGAGGAGGCGTTCGCCGTCGCGGCCGGCGTGAACGAGGTCATCGCCGTCGGCGTGAACTGCTGCGCACCGGAGGACGTGGAGGGCGCGGTCGCCGTGGCCCGCCGGGTGACCGGGCTGCCGGTCGTGGTGTACCCGAACAGCGGCGAGCAGTGGGACGCGGCGGCGCGGTCGTGGTCGGGTGACGGGGGCGGGTTCGCCGCGCGGGCCGCGGGGTGGGTCGAGGGTGGTGCGCGGTTGGTCGGTGGGTGCTGCCGGACCGGGCCGGACGGGATCGCGGTGCTGGCGGAAGGGCTCGCGGCGGGGCGGTGAGAGGACTTCGGCCGGCTGCCGGTCGGTGAAGGCCTCCACGGTGCTGTTCGGCCGGGCAACCCTCGCGTCTCGTCACATCGGTCACGGGCGAGGGATCGGACGACGGCATCCTTGAAGAGATCGGACGCGGCCGGTGGACGGGTGCTGCCGGGCCGGGCCGGATGCGGTTGCGGTGCTGGCGGAAACAGGGTGAGAAGGCTCCTGGCGGATTCAGGCCTGTGAAGGCCCGCCACGGCTAACGTTCCTCGAGTCGGCACCACCGAAGCGACCGGACACGCATCGTTGGTGGGCAAGGTGAGAGGGCTCCCACCGACCCGAGGTCGGTGAAAGCCCTCCGTTCGACCGAACGACGTCCCGCGCGTCAGGTTCGCGATGCGTCACGGGCGAAGAGCTCGGCGGCACCGCCGAAACGACCGGACACGCCCGTGGAAGGCCGGCTCGGCGGCACCGCTCCGCGCCTCTCGCCCGTGGTTCTCATGCGGCGAACCCGCGGGACACGGCCTACACCTGCGCCCAGCGCTGGTTCGCGCCTCCGTGGCAGGTCCACACGATCGCGGTCGTCCCGTTGGCGGTGCCTGCGCCGTTGACGTCCAGGCACAGCCCGGTCTGGGCGTTGCCGATGGTGCCGTTGGAGTTGACGTTCCACTGCTGGTTCGCGCCGCCCTGGCAGTCCCAGAGCCGCACCGCGGTGCCCGCCGTGGCGTTGGCGGGGGCGTCGAGGCACTTGCCCAGCACCTGCAGGGTCTGGCCGGTGCGGGTGAACTGCTGGTTGGCGTTGCTGTGGCAGTCCCACACGACCATCGGGGAGCCGTTGGCCGTGCCGGCACCGCTCACGTCCAGGCAACGGCCGGAGGCCTCGCCGCGCAGCCGGAACGTGGTCGGGGCAGGGGTGGTGTCGCCGGTGAAGAACTTCCAGACCTCGGTCTTCACCCAGCTGCGGGCTCCGCTCTCGCAGCCCGCACAGCCGTCCACCGGTCCCTGCTGGTGGCCTCCGTCGAAGGGCGCCCACACCACCGGGTAGCCGGCCCGGCAGCCCGAGTAGGTGGTGGTGATGTGGGTGCGGCTGCCCGCTGCCGGTTCCGGTGCGTTCTGGGACTGGCAGCCGTTGTTGCGCACCCACCGGTCGCGCTGGCCGCGGCCCGAGCCGATGTTGTCGCCGATGCCGTGGATCCCCATGAACGCGACCGGTGCCGTGCCGCCCGCACACCCGCTGATCTCGCCGGGGCTCGCGATGGCGGCGATCGCGCGGAAGACGTTCGGCCGGGAGCAGGCGAGCGAGATGCTCATCGCGCCGCCGTAGCTGAAGCCGAGGGAGAAGCGCTGCGTCGTGTCGACGCAGAGGTCGTTCTCGATCCGGCGGAGCATGTCGTCGACGAACGTGACGTCCTCGCCGCCGGAGTTGGCCCAGCCGTTGCCGATGCCCTGCGGCGCGACGAAGATCGCGGAGTTGTTCGCCAGCCGCCGCAGGCCGTAGTGGGCGTAGACGTCGCCGTCGCTCCCGCCGGAGGCGACGTCGTTCATCGTGCCGCCCCACCAGTGGAAGCCGAAGACCAGCCGGTACTGCCGGGTGTTGTCGTAGTTGTCCGGGACGCTCAGGACGAACGACCGGTTCTTGCCCCCGCTCTGGATCGTCTGCGTGCCGCTGCGCAGGGTCGGGGCCTTGCCGCAGCCCGGTGTCGCGGCGAGAGGCGCCTGGGAACCGGCGGCGAGAGGTGTCTGCGGGTCGGCGGCAGCGGTGCCGGTGCTGACGCCGGACAGGACGAGTGCGGCGATGGCCACCGTGGTGAGCCACCACTTCTTGTGCTGGTGCATGGGTTTGTTCGCGCTCCCTGTAGTGGCGGTCAGGCGACCGAGCACGTGTTGCCGTTGAGGCTGTAAGAGGCCGGCGCCGAGTTGTCGCCGGTGTGCGTGGCCTGGAAACCGACGGTGATCGACGCGTTCGGCGCGATGTCGCCGTTGTACTGGACGTTCCTCGCGGTGACCTGCCCGGAAGCGGGGGAGTAGGTGGCGCTCCAGCCGGACGTGATCGTCTGCCCGCCGGGCAGCGTGAAGACCAGCGACCAGCCGCTGATCGTCGAGGAACCGGTGTTCGTGATGGTGATGTTCGACGTCAGCCCGTTGTTCCAGGCGCTGATCACGTTGCCCACGCGGCAGGCCGCGTCACCGGGAGGCGAGGTGGTCGTGGTGGTCGTGGTGGTGGTGGTGCTCGTCGGGCCGCCGCCCGCGAACTGGGTGAGGAACTTCCACGCCTCACCGGACGTCCAGGTCCGCCAGCCGTCACCGCCCGAGTCGATCGGACCCGGCGTGTGGCCGCCGTCGAACGCGGCCCACACCACGGGGTACCCCGCGCGGCAGCCGCTGTAGTTCGTGACGATGTGCGTCCGGCTGCCCGCCCGCGGTTCGGGAGCGTTCTGCGGCGTGCAGCCGTTGTTGCGCACGAACGTGTCGCGCAGTCCGCGGCCCAGGCCGATGCCGAGCACGTTGTCGCTGATGCCGTGGATGCCCATGTAGCCGATCGGCTGGGTGCCGCCGTCGCACCCGCTGAGCTGCGCGCCCGAGTAGGCGACCACCGCGCGGAAGACGTTGGCGCGGGCGCAGGCCACCGCGTACGACATGCCGCCGCCGTAGCTGAAGCCGCCGGCGAAGCGTTGCGTCGTGTCTATGCACAGCCCCGAGTCGAGGCGGTTGACCAGGTCGTCGACGAACCTCAGGTCCTGGCCGCCGGGGTTGGCCCAGCCGTTGCCGTTGCCCTGCGGCGCCACGAAGATCGTGCCGTTGTTCGCGGCGTCGGAGAGCCGCCGCAGCCCGTAGTAGGACCAGTTGTAGCCGTCGGTGCCGCCGGAGTCGACGTCGTTCGCGGTGCCGCCCCGCCAGTGGAAGCCGACGAACAGCCGGTACTGGCGGTTGTTGTCGTAGTTGGGCGGCAGCCGCAGGATGAACGTGCGGTTCTGGCCACCGCTGTTGATCGTGTGCTGGCCGCTCGTCAGCGCCGGTGGCTTGCCGCACCCCGCCGTCGCCGCCGCCGTGCCGGTCTCCCCGGCGGTCTGGCCGCCCAGCGCGATCCCCGCCGCGCCCAGGAAGACCACGACGCTCGCGGCGGCCGCCGCGAGCACGGACCTATGCCGCGACATGGCAGAACCCCTTGTGCAGGTGGAACATCGTCGTCCCTTCGCTCGTCACGCTTGCTGGAGTTGGAACCGCTGGTTGTTGGAGCCGGTCGGACTCCACTGGGACAGCCGGGCGCCGTCGGCGGCCGACGCCTCCCAGACGTCCACGGCGAGCCCGCTCTGGCGGTTGACGAGGCTGATCACGCCGCCGCCGTGGTCCACCACCCGCCACTGCTGACTCGTCGCGCCGGTGTCGGGCTGCTGGGTGATGTCCGCGCCGCTGCTGGAGCTCGCGACCTGGAGCACCAGGCCGCTGTGCCGGGCACGGACGCGGTAGTGACCGCCCCCGGAGTCGAGGAAGTCGAACTGCTGGTTCAGCCCGCTGGTCGGGGCCCACTGCTGCAGCAACGCCCCTGCCGCGGTCGACCCTCCGCTGACGTCGGCGCACTTCCCGCTGTGCCGTGCGACGAGCCGGTAGTGGACCCCCGGCCGCACGCCGGGACCGGAGGCCTGACCCGTCACGCGGTAGGTGCGTCCACGTTGGACGGAGAACGTGACGACGTCGGCTTCCGGCTTGGTGTGCTCCACGACCGCGCCGCTCGTCGTGTCGCGCAGCTCGAACGTGCCGCCGAAGACCCGGTTGCGGATCCGGACGGCGCCGTCGCGGTCCGGCGTCACGGACAGGGTGGTGGCACCGTCGGCTCCCCAGGTCGCGCCGACGGTGTACCCACCTCGCCCGCGCAGCCCCGTGAAACTGCCCGCGGACCAGGCCGGTGGCAACGCGGGCAGCACGTGCAGCTCCCCGGTGTGGCTGTGCAGCAGCATTTCCGCGACGCCGGAGGTCGCGCCGAAGTTGCCGTCGATCTGGAACGGCGGGTGCAGGTCGAACATGTTGGGCGCGAGGCGGTCGGTCGTCACCAGCGAACGCAGCAGGTCGTGCGCCCTGGCGCCCTCCTCCAGCCGGGCCCAGAAATTGATCTTCCAGGCGAGCGACCACCCGGTGCCCGCGTCACCCCTCAGCTCCAGGGTGCGCAGCGCCGCGGCGTGCAGCTGGGGAGTGCCGCGCTTGGTGATCTGGTTGCTCGGGTGCAGGCCGTAGAGGTGCGAGACGTGCCGGTGGTTGCGCTCGGTCTCGGTCCAGTCGTAGAGCCACTCCATCACGTTGCCCCGCGACCCGATCCTCGTCGGGGCCAGCCGCTGCCGCGCGGTGCGCACCTGCGTGCGGAAGTCGGCGTCGACGCCGAGCACCTCGGAGGCGCTCGCACAGCCGTCGAACAGGTCGCGCAGGATCTGCATGTCCATCGTCGGCCCGGCGCAGACGCTGGCGTTGGTGTGGTGGTTGAGCTCCGGCGAGTTCGACGGGTTGGTGACGAGGTTGCCGAGGCTCGGCTCGGTGACGAGCGTGTCCAGGAAGAATTGCGCGCAGCCCTTGAGAGCCGGGTAGTACGTGCGCAGGAAGCCGAGGTCGCCGGTGAACAGGTAGTGGTCCCAGATCAGCGTCGAGAGCCACGCACCGCCGGTCTGCCACATGCCCGCCGCGGCGAAGTCGACGACCGAGGAACCGCGCCAGGCGTCCGTGTTGTGGTGGGTGACCCAGCCGCGGGCGTTGTACTGCAGCTGCGCGGTGCGGGCACCGGTGACGGTCAGGTCTTCGACCATCCGGAACACCGGCTGCAGGCACTCGCCGAGGTTGGTGGTGTCCGCCGGCCAGTAGTTCATCGGCAGGTTGGCGTTGATGGTGTACTTCGAGTCCCACGAGGGCGCCATCTGGTCGTTCCAGATGCCCTGGAGGTTGGCCGGTTGCGTGCCGGGGCGCGACGACGAGATGAGCAGGTAGCGGCCGTACTGGAACAGCAGCACCGCGAACTGCGGGTCGCTCGTGCCCGCGTGCCGGGAGATCCGGACGTCGGTCGGCTGGTCGGCCGCCGCCGTCCGCCCGAGGTCGAGCGACACGCGCCCGAACAAGGCCTGGTAGTCGGCTACGTGCCGGGCCCGCAGGGTGTCGAAGGCGATGCCCTGCGCCGCGTTCAGGCGGTTGCGGGCGTTGCCCTGGTAGTCGCCGTTGACCGTGCGGAAGTCGACGTAGCTGCTGCCGATGGCGATCAGCACCGTCACCGCGTTCGCTCCGGTGACGCGCAACGTGCCGCCTGAGCTGCTGACGGTGCCGCCCTCGGTGACCGCCCTGGCGAGCGCGAGGAACCGGACGGTGCCCGCGATGCCCCGCTGGGCGCCGGAGGTCCCGTCCAGCCCGATCGTCGTGGCGTCCACTGTGGACGTCGTGGTGCGCTGCGGTGAGCCGAACGACGCGGTGAACGAGATCGAGCCCGGCGTCTGGGCCGTCAGGCGCATCACGATCACCTGGTCCGGCGCGCTGGCGAACACCTCCCGCTGGTATCGGACGTTGTTCGCCGTGTAGGTCACGGCGGTCGTCGCCGTGGTGAGGTCGAGCGACCGCTGGTAGGACGACGCGGTCGCGGAGGGGAACGTCAGGCGCAGGTCGCCGACCGGCTGGTAGGCCAGCTGCCCGGCGGGACTGCCGAGCATGGTCTGGTCGATCAGCGACTGCGCCTGCGTCCACTGGCCGGCGAACACGAGCCGCCGGATCTCGGCGAGCGATCCGGCGCCACGCGGGTTGGTGTAGTCGTGCGGCCCGCCCGCCCAGACCGTGTCCTCGTTGAGCTGCAGGCGTTCGGTGTCGGTGTTGCCGAACACCATCGCGCCCAGCCGCCCGTTGCCGATGGGCAGGGCGCGCAGCCAGTCGTTCCCGGCAGGCCCGCCGTACCACAGCGAGAGGTCACCGGGTGCCCGCACGTCCGCGGAGGCGGGGCTCGCGGTCCACCCCGCCTGCGTCAGTGCTACACCCGCGCCGAGCTTGATGAGCTGCCGGCGGTTCAGGTCGGACATGCCGGTCCTCCAGTGGTGTGCGCGGTCAGGTCACGGCACAACGCACGCCGTTGAGCGTGAATCCGTCCGCTGGTCCGCTGTTGCCCGTGTGCGTTGCCTGGAAGCCGATGGACACCTGAGCGGAAGGTTGGATCTGCGCGTTGTAGCCGACGTTGCGGGCGGTCACCTGGCCGGTGGTGGGGGAGTAGGTGGCGCTCCAGCCACCCGTGACGGTCTGCCCGCCGGGCAGCGTGAACTGCAGCTCCCAGCCGTTCACCGGTGCCGAGGACGTGTTGGTGATGGTGATCGTCTCGGTGAGGCCGGTGTTCCAGGCGTTGACCACTGCCTTCACCGAGCAGCCCTGGGACGGCGGCGGTGTCGTGGTGGTCGTCGTGGTCGTGGTCGTGGTCGTTGTGGTGGTCGTCGTGGGCGGGCGGTCCAAGCCGAGGAAGGTGATGGCGTGCGAGACCATCCCCGCCGTCGGCACGTCGTGCCCGGTGCCCTGCGCGCTGATCCCCTCGACGACGGCCGGCGTGCCGGTGCCGTAACGGGTGCGGGTCCAGTTCGCCTGCGGCTGGTCGGTCGTCGTCGGTGTCCTGCTCACCCCGTGCACGTTCGTCCACTGGTCGAGCGCCTCACCGAAGTTCGGGTACGCCAGCGTCGTGTCGGCGGTGCCGTGCCACAGCTGCATCCTCGGGTAGCGCCCGGTGTAGCCGGGGTACATCGCCCTCGCCTGGTCTCCCCACTGCTGCGGGGTCTTCAGCAGGGTTCCGCCCGAGCACTGGCTGTTCCACATCGACCCGTCCGTCGTCGCGAAGCAGCCCGCCGGGACACCCGCGAAGGCCGCGCCGGCGCTGAACACGTCCGGGTACTGGGCGGCCAGCACGTTGGTCATCATCGCGCCGGACGAGATGCCCGAGACGACGATGCGTTCCGGGTCCACGTTGTAGCGCTGACGCGCGTACGACACCATCGACATGATTCCGGTCGAGTCGCTGCCTCCGTTGCGACGCAACCCGTTCTGGGTCGACACGTCGAAGCAGCGCCCGTCCCTCGTGGCCTCCGGGTAGATGATCACGTACCCGTTGCGGTCCGCGGCCGTGACGTAGTCGCGTCCGCCGCCGTTGTGCACCGCGCTCGCGGAACCGGTGCAGTAGTGCACCATCACGAGCAGGGCCGGGCGTTCCGCGAGCCGGTCGGGTGCGTAGACGTACATGTTCAGGCCGGTCGGGTTGGTGCCGAAGCTGGTGACCCGCACCAGGGACGCGGCCTGTGCGGGCTGCGGCACGAGTGAGATCGCGACCGCCGCCACCAGCACCAGCACGGCCGCGATGATGCCGGCGAGGCTGAGTCCGTCGAGGCTCGCCCTGTTCACGTTGCTCATGACGAGCTCCCCCCGCTGAACTGCCACCAGTTCATGTTGAGCAGATAACCGCTGCCACCGCTGAACCTCAGGTAGAGGTCACGCGTACCGGTCAGCCCGCTCACCGGGCAGGTGACCGTGGTCCACGCCTGCCAGCCGCCGGTGCTGGGCACCGTGCAGCGGCCGGCGAGGGTGCCGGTCGGGCTGCCGCTGCGCACCTCGACGGAGCTGCCCGCGACGGTGGACGCGACCCGCGCGGTGAACGTCGAGGCACCGTTGCCGAAGGCGACGTTCTTGACCTTGATGTTGTCGCCGTTGTTGATGTAGCCGACGTTCATGCCGCCTTCGCTGGAGGCCTCGGTCTCGATGCCGTTGCCCCAGGCGATGGTCTCGGCTTCCTGACGTGCGTAGGGGTTGAGGGTGTCCGCCGCCGGCGGTCCGGCCGTCGTCATGGTGAGGGACGGGATGGTGCCGTCGGCGTTGTAGGTGAACTTCTCGACGGCGACGGAGCGGGTGAAACCGCCACCGCCGGGCAGGGCCCCGTTGTGGTAGAAGAAGTACGAGCTGCCCTTGAAGTCGATGATGCCGGGGTGGTTGGTGAAGCTGCTGCCCTGCGTGGCCATCACGGTGCCGCGGTAGGTCCACGGCCCCGTCGGTCCGGGGGAGGTGGAGTAGGCGATGAACTCCGAGCAGCACTTGGCGGCGAAGACGTTGTAGTACAGGCCGTTGCGCTTGTAGACCCAGGGGCCTTCCTCGTAGAGGGTGGGCCGGTTCGGGTCGCCGGTGCGGGTGCCGAACCCCGCCGTGGTCAGCGGGATCCTGGTGATGCCGCCCGAGTACGACGTCATGTCGGCGTTGAGGCGGACGTAGGAGAGGTTGGGGTTGCCCCAGTACAGGTAGGCCTGGCCGTCGTCGTCGATCATGACCGAGGGGTCGATCTCGCCGTTCTCCACCAGGGGGCGGCCGATGGCGTCGCGGAACGGGCCCGTGGGGCTGTCGGCGACGGCGACACCGATGGCCGGGCGTCCAGTGGCCTTGGTGACGACGGGGACGTACCAGTAGAACTTGCCGTTGCGTTCCACGGCCTGGCCCGCCCACGCGTCCTGTTTCGCCCAGCTGAACGAGGCGATGTTCAGGGGAGAACCGTGGTCGGTCCAGTTGACCGTGTCGGCCGAGGACCAGACCCGCCACTCCTTCATGGTGAACCAGGTCGAGCCGTCCTCGTCGTGGCCGGTGTAGAGGTAGACCCGTCCGTTGTGGACCAACGGCGCCGGGTCGGCCGTGTAGATGTGCTGCACGATCGGGTTGTCCGCCTTCACCGGCGAGACCACCGTCAGGACCGTGCCCACCACCAGGGCGATGCTCGCCCAAAGCCTTCGCGTCTCGACCATCATCTTCTTCCCAGGGCAGGGCGCTCCGGCGAACGGTCACCCGTCCGCCGGAGCTCACCGGTCGTGTGGTGCCGGAGTCAGCTCGCGGCGCAGGACGGGTTCAGCCCTGCTCCGCTGCCGTTGCCCTGGAAGCCGAACTCGGTGGACTGGCCGGCGGGCACGTTGGCGTTGTAGTCGACGTTGGACCAGTTGACGGTGCCGCTGGTGCCGCTTCCGTTGGCACTCCACGAACTGGTGACCGTGCCGTTCGACAGCGTGGTCGTGACCCTCCAGCCGCGCAGGGCGCTGGAGCCGGCCGTGACCTTGATCGTCGCGACGAATCCACCGTTCCACTGGTTCAGCGACACCGCCGCCGTGCAGCCGCCGGTGCCCGGGTCGTTGCTCGTGGTGGTGGTAGTGGTGGTCGTCGTCGTCGTGGTGGACGTCGGACCGGGACCGCCCGCGTTGAGCGCGTTGAGCACCGAGGTGTAGGCGGCCTTCTTGTTGCCGTTGCCGTCGAACAGCAGCGGGGTGCCGTTGGCGCGCCAGGAGTCGGTGTCGCGGATGCCCCACACGGTGATGCCGGTGCACCGCGTCACGGCGAGGCAGGCCCGCGTCACGCGGTCGTAGTTCGACGCCTGGGAGCTACCGGAGCCCTCGATGTCCAGCTCGGTGATCTGCACGTCGACGCCGAGGTTGGCGAAGTTCTGCAGGGTGGTCTGGTAGTTGGAGGGAACCGGGCTCTGCGAGTTGAAGTGGGACTGCAGGCCGACGCAGTCGATCGGCACGCCGCGGGACTTGAAGTCCTGCACCATCCGGTACACGCCCTGGGTCTTGGCGTGCGACCAGTCGTCGGTGTTGTAGTCGTTGTAGCAGAGCTTCGCGCCGGGATCGGCGGCCCGTGCCGCGCGGAACGCCGCCTCGATCCAGTCGTTGCCGGTGCGCTGCAGGTTGGAGTCACGACGTGCGCCGCTGCTGCCGTCGGCGAAGGCCTCGTTCACCACGTCCCAGGCGTAGATCTTGCCCCGGTAGTACGTGGCGACCTGCGTGACGTGGTTCAGCATCGCGTTGCGCAACGCGGTACCGGACATGTTCTCCATCCAGCGGGGTTGCTGCGAGTGCCATGCCAGTGCGTGTCCGCGGATTCGCTTGCCCTGGTTGCGCGCCAGGTTCACGATCCGGTCGGCGTTGCCGTAGCTGAACTGGTTCTGGTTCGGCTCGGTCGCGTCCATCTTCATCTCGTTCTCGGCCGTGACCATGTCGAACTCGCGGTTCAGGATCCCGGTGTAGGTCGAGTCACCGAGTCTGCCCGCGGCGACTGCGGTACCGAAGTAACGACCGCTCTGCTGGGCGGCCGCGCCGAGAGTGGTCGCCGCGTTCGCGGCGGGAGGTGCGATCAGGGTGGCGCCGATTACCACAGTCGCGACCGTGGCAATGATCGGGATCAGAGCCACTGACTTCGATGTCAGTCTCATCATTCACGCTTTCGCCGGAACACCCGTTGCGGGGTGTGATGGGCAGGGCCAGCTCACGAGGTCCGGTGCGCCAGGGCCGGATCCCTTGAGCGACAACGAGTGTCTCAGCTCACTGTTCACGCTCACAAGAACGCACTGTCGAATTCGACAGCAGGTTGACTCGATCGGCGCACAAATGTAGGGGAGCGCTCCCAGTGCGAACGTCAAATCGTTTGAGCACGACTGTCGAACGGCATTGAAACCGCATTCGGCTAAAGTTAGCGCTAACATTTTTAGCGTTGACGGACTGGTGTTCCGAGGCTACGTTGACCCGAACTCGTATTCGCTTTTCCGCGATGCCGGTCCGAGGCGGACCGAGTGCTCGGCTGTGCGCCGCTCGTTTCGCGCGCTGCCTGTGAGAGCGCTCTCACGCATCGCACCCCTTTCCCCATGGCAACGACGCTGCGAGGACCTGAATGACAGCAACTGTTCCGTCCCGAGAAGTCACGACGGCACCGAGGAGGCGGGCGGCGGGCGCGTGCCTGTTCGCGTCCGCGCTCGTCGCCGGGGTCACCGCCCTGGTGGTCAGCGGCGGCACGGCCGTCAACGCGGCAGAGTCGGCGTTCTACGTCGACCCGTCGAGCTCCGGAGCCAGGTGGGTCGCCTCCAACCCGGGAGACTCGCGCGCGGCGGTCATCCGCGACCGCATCGCGTCGGTGCCCCAGGCGCGCTGGTACACCACGACCAACACCTCCACGGTGCGGTCGGAGATCAGCTCGTTCGTCGGCGCGGCGGCCTCCGCCGGCAAGATCCCGATCCTGGTGGTCTACAACATCCCCAACCGCGACTGCGGAGGAGCCAGCGGCGGCGGAGCCTCCTCCCACGAGGCCTACCGGGCCTGGGTCGACGAGGTGGCCGCCGGCCTGGCGGGCCGGCCGGCGACGATCGTGCTCGAACCGGACGTGCTGCCGCTGATGACCAGCTGTCAGAACGCGGACCAGCAGAACCAGACCAGAGCGTCCATGGCCTACGCCGGCAAGAAGCTCAAGTCCGGCTCCGGGCAGGCGAAGGTGTACTTCGACATCGGGCACTCCGCGTGGCTGAGCCCGTCCGAGGCCGCGAACCGGTTGCGCGCCGCGGACATCTCCAACAGCGCCGACGGCATCTCGACGAACGTGTCGAACTACCGTTCCACGTCCGACTCGGTCAACTTCGCCAAGAACGTGCTCAACGCCGTCGGCGACAGCCGTCTCAAGGCCGTGGTCGACACGAGCCGCAACGGCAACGGCCCGGCCGGCAGCGAGTGGTGCGACCCGGCGGGACGCGCGATCGGCACGCCCAGCACGACGAACACGGGCGACTCGAAGATCGAGGCGTTCCTGTGGGTCAAGCTGCCGGGCGAGTCCGACGGCTGCATCGCGCCGGCCGGTCAGTTCGTGCCGCAGCGCGCCTACGAGCTCGCGATGGCGGCGGGCCCGATCACCACGACGACCACCACCACGACCACGACGACGACGACCACCACCACGGGTGGCGGCAACCCCGGCGGCTGCAAGGCGACCCACCGCGTCGTCAGCCAGTGGCAGGGCGGCTACACCGGCGAGATCGTGATCGAGAACCGCGGCCAGGCCATCAACGGCTGGACGTTCTCGTTCTCCGCTCCCGGCGTGTCCGTCACGCAGGGCTGGAACGGGACGTGGAGCGACACGGGCGACGAGGTCCGCGTGGCGAACACGGCCTGGAACGGCTCGCTGGGCGCCGGTGCGCAGCTGAGCATCGGGTTCAACGCGAACTTCAACGGTGGCACGCCTCCGTTCTCCTCAGCGGTGCTGAACGGCGTCGCCTGCTCCTGAGGGCGACGGTGAACGGGTCCCCGCACCGCAAGGTGCGGGGACCTCGCCGTGTTCACGCGCGCAGGCTCCACTGCTGGTTCGTCCCGCCGTGGCAGGCCCAGAGATGGATCAGCGTACCGTTCGCGGTGCCGTTGCCGCTGGCGTCGAGGCACAGCCCCGCCTGTGCGCCGGTGATGGTGCCGTCACCGTTGACGTTCCACTGCTGGTTCACGCCGCCGTGGCAGTCCCAGAGGATCGCCGCTGTGCCGTTGGCGGTTCCTCCGCCAGAGGCGTCGAGGCACTTGCCCTGCACGGTGAGCTGCCTGCCGGCCGTGTGGTTCCAGCGCTGGTTCGTGCCGCCGTTGCAGTCCCAGAGCCTCGCCTGGGTGTTGTTGCTCGTGGCGGCGACGTCGAGGCAACGGCCCGACTGGCTGCCGACGACCGTGACGTTCTCCCGGCCACCGCCGGTACCGCCCGGTCCCGCGTTGGCGATCACGGCCTGGGCACCGGACGGCCAGTTGCCGTTGGACACGACCACGTTGCCGTTGACCACGTTGCCGCGGTCGCCGTTGGTCACGTTGGTGCTGTTGTTGGTCGACCAGTTGCCGGTGAGCGTCCAGTTGCCCATGTTCTCGCCACCCCAGTAGTTGGCGGTGGCCCAGGTGCCGGTGGAGGAGAACACGTTGCCGGTCGCGCGGTAGTACTTGGAGCCCTCGTCGAAGTAGAGCCCGAACCACCCGTTGGTGCGCAGGCAGTGGTTGCCGCTGATCTCCGCGTTCGGGTTCCAGGCGAGCGTGTAGATGCAGCCGCCGTCGGTCATCTGCTGCATGACGTCGTGGACGTAGTTGTTGATGAGCTTGTTGTTGGACGCGGTGGTGGGTGTGGAGTACCGCGGCTGGTAGTTGTACAGACCGCGGTTCGCGTAGTGGTTGCTGCCGCCCGCGTCGTTGGCGCCCCAGCCGTAGCCGAGGGACAGTCCGGAGTACGGCAGGTTGTAGATCTCGTTGTGGGACACGGTCGCCGTGCTGACGTAGGTGTTGAGCACCGACACGTTGCCGCGGTACTCGACGGCGATGTCGTGGATGCGGTTGTGGCTGACCGTGATGTTCCGGTTGACCATCCGCTGGTCGCCAGGGTGGTGCGCGTCGGCCCGCACACCGCCGACCACGACGCCGCCCGCCGAGTTGCGCGCGATCTCCGACCTGGTGACCGTGATGCCGGACGCGCCCAGTCCCACTCCGCTGGCGTGCGCGTTGGCGTCGTTGCCGATGCCGATCGCGGTCTGGCCGAGGTTGACGAACTGCGAGTCGGTGAAGGTGATGCCGCTGGCCGCGGAGACCTGCACCGCCGCAGGCATCTGGGACCAGTGCGGCCGCGCCGCCTCGAACTGCGCACAGCCCTGCTGGCACGAGTTGATGCGGTCGGCGGGCCAGTTCTGGTTGCCCGCCATGAAGGCGCCGGTCTGCTGGTCGGCGAACCCCTGGTTGCTGCTCGGGCCGAGCCACGACGTGCCGGTGAAGGTGATGCCGCCGAACGTGATGTCGCGCGCCGGGGCGTCGTACGTGCCGCCGACGTTGACCAATGACTGCAGCACCGGCAGTTCCACGCTGACGTTGCTCATGTTCTGCCCGGCGAGCGGGATGTAGTAGAGCGCGCCCGCGCCGGGGTTGACGTACCACTCACCTTGCGCGTCCAGGAACTCGTACGCGTTCGCCAGGTACAGCGGTCCGGCCCGGTGCGGCTTGCTGAGCGTGTCGTAGCCGAAGGTGTTGTTGTTCCACGCGGGTTGTTGCATCGTGAGGAAGTTGCCCGCGATGCTCTGCACCGGCGAGTAGCGGTCGGTGAACGAGTTGACGCTCTCCACCTCGACGCGGTTCTGGTTCGCCAGGTTGTTGAGGTAGTTCAGCGAACTGTTCGAGAAGCGCATGCCGGTGTCGGTGAACGTGAAGTCGGCGCGGTTCACCTGGGTCCGTGCGCGAGTGGCGATCGCGCCGTTGACGTACAGCTGGCGGCTTTCGACACCGGTGCCGACGCTGGCCCGCCAGATGTTCCTGCCGGCGTCGGCCAGCGACCACCCGGTGACGGCCCTGGCACCGCTGATGACGGGACGCGCCGACGCGGCGGCCTGCCACAGCACGCGGTACCCGTTGCTGCCGGAGTCCGCCGCGGTCAGCCGGAACGGCGCGGTGAGCCGGTAGGTCCCTCCGGCCAGCTCCACGACGATGTCACCGGACATGGAGGTGTTGCGGGACCTCACCGCGGTCTGCGCTCCGGACAACGAGCACGGCGCTGCGGCGGTGCAAGCGGTGCCGGTGCCCGTCGGAGAGGCGTGGAGGGTCGTGGTGGCCGCGGAGGCCGGGGGAGCGGTGGCGAGGGCGGCGATCACCGCCGCGGTGGCGGCGAGTGCGATCCGCCCGCGTGCGGCGGGTGACGAGGACGTGGACAAGTGACCTCCTGGTGGGTGTGGCCTGATCACCTCTCCCGCTGCGGCGGACGGGACAGCTCGCGTCCTGTGTGGACGTTCGGGTTTCGTCGTGCCGGGGAACGCGGCGGCCGGGGGACTTCGCGGCGACGGCACCGTGGAACGGGGCGTGCGGACGGGTCTCCGTGGACGGGAGGACCGGGCGTCCGGGCCGGTTCAGGAACAACGTGAACGTAACTCGTATGACGTGTGACGTCAATGGTGTTACGTATACTGTCGGGTCCTGACAACAGGTTGCGGCGCAACGGAGGCGAGATGTCGGTGACACGTCCGGAGCAGGGTGCGGCCGAGATCCCCGGATGGACGCGGAGACCAGCGAGCCTGGCCGTCGCGGTCACCGCCGAGCTCGTGCAACGCGTCGTGCGCGGTACCTACGCCCCTGGCACCACGCTCCCGCCCGAGCCGGTGCTGTGCGAGACCTTCTCGGTGAGCAGGACGGTGATCCGCGAGGCGGTGAAAGTCCTGCAGGAGAAGGGGTTGGTGCGAGTGCGCCAAGGCGCCGGCACCACGGTCACCCCGATGGCGCAGTGGAACATGCTCGACGAGCTGGTGCTCGCCGCCGCCGTCGCAGGAGACGAGAGCCTCGCGATCCTCGACGACCTGGTGGTGACGCGCCGGTTGCTCGAGTCGGACATGGCACAGGTCGCCGCGCGCACCGCCGGCGAGGACGTCCTGGACCGGTTGCGCGCACTGGTGGACCGGATGGACGAGCTCGTCGGGGACACCGCCACCTACGAGGAGCACGACCGCCTGTTCCACGACACCATCATGCAGGCCTCGGGCAACCGCATCGCCCGTGGAGTCGTGCGCTCGCTGGAGAGCCAGGTCCTCGGTTCCGCCGGCTACCACGGCCGCAGCGGCCGGGACATGTGCACGGCGTCCAACAAGGGGCACCGCCGCATCTTCGAACGCATCGCCGCCCACGACGGGGCCGGTGCGGCGCAGGCCATGTTCACCCACATCACCGAGGCGTGGCTCGTGCGCCGCGGCGAGGCGGGAGATCCCGGTCGTCTGAAGAGGTAGAGCGCTCGTCGCCGGACGGTCCCCTCCGCCAGGGCCGTTCGGCGCAAGGCGTGTGAGCACAACCATTTCGTGGAACATCCGGCCGGAACTCGGCCGGGCCCGCACGGCACGGGAGGCGGATCTGCTGTGGGACGAACTCGCGTGACCCTGGCCGACGTCGCGGCGGCGAGCGGGGTGTCGGTGACGACGGCATCGCTCGTGCTGACCGGACGCGCGCGCGAACTGCGCATCTCCGAGGACGCCGAGCGGAGGGTCCGTTCCACGGCCCAGGAGCTGGGCTACCGGCGCGGTGTGCTGGTGAGCGGGCCGCGGCCAGGGCCGTCGCGGACGATCGGGTTCGTGCTCGACACCGTCACCTCGTCCGGACTGGCCGGCGAGGTGGTGAAAGGCGCGGTGGAGGCCGCCTACCGGCACGGCTTCATGCTGTTCGCCGGGGAGACCGGCGGGGACCCGGGACTCGAGCGGTCGCTGGTCGAGGCGATGCGCGACCGGCGCGCGGACGGCATCGTCCTCGCCACCACGCACACGAGGGCGATCGCGGTGCCGGAACGCCTGCACCACGGGCCCGCCGTGCTGCTCAACGCGACCGCCGGCGCCCGTTCGGCCATTCCGTCGGTGGTGTCCGACGAGGAGCAGGGCGGACGTTCGGCGGCACGCCTCCTCGTGGACGCCGGGCACCGCCAAGGCGTGCACCTGATCGGCGCGGGACCGGGTTCCTACGACGTCCCGCCCCACAGCATCGCGGCCGTGCAGCGCCTCATCGGCCTGCGCGAGGTGTTCGCGGTCGCGGGCGTCGAGGTGGTCAGCGCGCACCGCTGTCCCAGGTGGACACCCGAGGACGGGTACGACGCGACCAGACAGCTGCTGCGCCACCACCTGCCCAAGGCGCTGGTGTGCTTCGACGACCGCCTGGCGTTCGGGGCCTACCAGGCGCTCGGGGAGGCCGGGCTCTCGGTGCCGGGCGACGTGTCCGTGCTCGGGTTCGACGACCACCCCGTCGCGTCGTGGATGCGTCCGCGGCTGACCACCATCGCCATGCCGCACCACGAGCTCGGCGTGCAGGCGGTCGAGGTGCTGGTGGAGATGCTGGGACGGCGGGGACGAGGCACCCGCCCCCCGCTGATCCGCCGGGTGCCGATGCCGGTGCGCGAGGGTGGTTCGGTCGCGCGGCCGCAGCCGTGAACAGCTTATGTTCGCGTTAACAGAGCGAAGGCGTCTGGTCGGGTGATGGACGCATCTCAACGTCGTTCTGCTAAAGGTTAGCGCTCACATTTAGCTTTGACCCGGCGTCGCGGGGTCTTCTACATTGCTGGAAGCCGCCCCGCCGCTGACCGCTCGTCGAAAGGCTCATCATGCCGAGCCCGCTCAAAGCGTTGTGCGGAGCGCTGATCGCCGTCCTGCTGGCCGCGTCGCCCGCCTTCGCCGAACAGTCCACTGTGGATGATCCGGCCGCCTCCGCCGACCCGGTGCGGGTGATGCCGCTGGGCGACTCCATCACCCAGGGCGGCTCGATCGGCGGCTACCGCCTCGACCTGGGCACGAAACTGCGTGCCGCGGGACGTGCCGTCGACTTCGTGGGTTCACTCGCAGACGGGCCGGGCTCCATGCCCGACCGCAACCACGAGGGGCATCCCGGCTGGACCATCGCGCAGGTCGACGCGAGCGTCGTGAACTGGCTGAGGACCTACACCCCGCGCACGATCCTGCTGCACATCGGCACCAACGACATGTACGGCAGCGATCCGGCCGGCGCGCCGCGACGGCTCTCCGCGCTGGTGGACAAGATCACCGCGCAGGCGCCGGGCGCGACCGTGTTCGTCTCGACCATCATCCCGATCCGCTTCGCCGACTCCACCGTGCGCGGCTACAACGCCGCCATCGTCCCGCTGCTGCGGGCGAAGGCGGCGGCCGGCAAGAAGGTGCACGTCGTGGACATGTACCCGGCGGTGCCGATCTCCGACCTGCCCGACGGCATCCACCCGAACGCCGCCGGCTACGCCAAGATGGCGACGGTCTGGTTCAACGCGCTGTCGTCGGTTCCGGGCAGCATCGGCGATCCTCCCGCGCCCGGCGGCGCCTGCACCGCCACGCCGAGCGTCACGGGCACCTGGAACGGTGGTTTCCAGGCCGAGGTCACGGTCGCCAACACGACCGCGACCCCCATCACCGGCTGGACCGTCCAGTTCACGCTTCCCAACGGGCACAGCGTGTCGCAGATCTGGGGCGGCGCCGCCAGCGGTTCGGTCACGGTCACCAACGCCCCCTACAACGGCTCGATCAGCCCCGGCGCCTCGGCGACGTTCGGCTTCCTCGCGTCCGGTCCCGGTGCGGCGGCGGTCGGAACCGCCACCTGCGCCGGCGCGTGATCCCTGCTCCCTCCGACGACGAAGGGTGATCATGTTCTTCGCACGATCGTTCACACCACGACGAGCCCTGCTCACGGCCGTCGCCGCCGTGCCGCTCATCGCGGTGTCCACGCTCGCCGCGGTGGCGGTGCCTCCCGCCGCTGCCGCACCGGGCTGTTCGGTGACCTACTCCGCACCGTCGCAATGGGACGGTGGCTTCACGGCGAACGTCAGCGTCACCAACCTGGGTGACGCCGTCAACGGCTGGTCGCTCACCTGGAGCTTCTCCGCGGGCCAGCAGGTGAAGCAGGCCTGGAACGCCGAGGCGACCCAGTCCGGTACTGAGGTGACCGTCCGCAACGTCTCGTACAACGCGGCGATCCCCACCGGCGGCCGGGTCGAGTTCGGGTTCAACGGTTCCTCCACGGGCACGACCAACCCGAACCCCACGGCGTTCACGCTCAACGGCACCCTGTGCACCGGCGACGTCGGCCCCACCACGACGACCACCACGACCACCACGACCACGACCGGCAACCCGCCCGTGGGCAACCTGCCGTCGAGCTTCCGCTGGAACTCCAGCGGCGTGCTGATCAGCCCGAAGCCGGACGCCACACACGCGAACGTCGCGGTGAAGGACCCGAGCGTCGTCTACCACAACGGCAAGTACCACGTGTTCGCGTCGACCTACACCAACGGCTACAACCTGATGTACACCAGTTTCAGCGACTGGTCCCAGGCGTCGGCCGCACCGCACTACTACCTCGACCGCTCCGGCATCGGAGGCGGGTACCGGGCCGCGCCGCAGGTGTTCTACTTCGCGCCGCAACGCCTCTGGTACCTCGTCTACCAGACCGGGGACAACGCGTCGTACTCCACGAACACGGACATCGCCAACCCGGCATCGTGGTCCACGCCGAAGAACTTCTACGCCGGCGGAATGCCGCAGATCATCCGCGACAACATCGGCAACGGCTACTGGGTCGACTTCTGGACGGTGTGCGACACCGCCAAGTGCTACCTGTTCTCCTCCGACGACAACGGCCACCTCTACCGGTCGGAGACCAACCTCGCGCAGTTCCCGAACGGCTTCACCAACACGGTGATCGCCATGCAGGACAGCAACCGCAACCGGTTGTTCGAGGCGGCCAACGTCTACAAGATCGCCGGGAAGAACCAGTGGTTCCTGGTGCACGAGGCGATCGGCTCGGACGGCCGCCGCTGGTTCCGCTCCTGGACCGCGCCCTCGATCACCGGCCCGTGGACGGGACTGGCCGAGAGCGAGTCGAACCCGTTCGCCCGCGCGAACAACGTGACGTTCCCAGGTGGACAGTGGACCCGCGACATCAGCCATGGCGAGATGGTGCGCACGAACGTCGACCAGACCATGGAGATCAGCCCCTGCAAGCTCAGTTACCTCTACCAGGGCATGGATCCCAACGCCGGTGGTGACTACAACCGGCTGCCCTGGCGGCTGGGCCTGCTGACCCAGACCAACTCGACCTGCTGAGTGCGGGACCGACGCCGCCGGGCACGCCCACCGGCGGCGTCACCCCGCGAGAAAGGGGCAACGATGCCCTCCTGGTCCAGGAAACTCACGCACCTCGCCGTCGTCCTGCTGGCGGCGATGGCGACCGTCACTGCGAACCCCGCCACCACCACCGCCGCTCCCGGCAGCCCGGCGCTCACGCCACCGCTCGGCTGGAACAGCTGGAACAGCTTCGGCTGCGGCATCACCGAGGGCCAGGTCCGCCAGGCCGCCGACGCGATGGTGTCGTCGGGCATGCGCGACGCCGGCTACCAGTACGTCGTCGTGGACGACTGCTGGTTCGACCCGCAGCGCGACTCCGCCGGCAACCTGCGGGCACACCCGTCGAAGTTCCCGAGCGGGATGAAGGCGTTGGGTGACTACATCCACGGCCGCGGCCTGAAGTTCGGCATCTACCAGGCGCCGAACGAGAAGACGTGCGCGCAGGGCACCGGCGCGCACCCCGGTTCGACCGGCAGCAAGGGCCACGAGGTCCAGGACGCGCGGATCTTCGCGTCGTGGGGCGTCGACTACCTGAAGTACGACTGGTGCTCGGGCGCCGGCACCCGCGACGAGCAGATCGCCCGGTTCACGATCATGCGCGACGCCCTGCGCGCCACCGGCCGGCCGATCGTCTACAGCATCAACTCGAACAGCTTCCACGCTCCCACCGGCGACAGGTACGACTGGAGCGAGGTCGCCGACCTGTGGCGCACCACCGAGGACCTGCTGGACATCTGGCAGAACGGCAACACCAACAGCTACCCGATGGGCGTGGGCAACGTCGTCGACATCACCGCCCCGCTCGCCGTGCAGGCCGGTCCCGGCCACTGGAACGACCCGGACATGCTCGTCGTCGGACGCCCCGGCCTCACGCTCACCGAGTCGCGGTCGCACTTCACCCTGTGGTCGCTGATGGCGGCGCCGCTCATGGCCGGCAACGACATCCGCACCATGTCCGCCGACGTCAGCGCGGTCCTGCGCAACCAGCGCCTGATCACCGTCAACCAGGACAGCCTCGGCGCGGGCGGCCGCCGGGTGCGTGACGACGGCGCCACCGAGGTGTTCGCCAAACCGCTCGCGGACGGCTCGGTCGCCGTCGGCCTGTTCAACCGGGGCGGCGGCACCGCCACCATCGCCACCACGGCCGCCCAGATCGGCCTGTCCGGCGGCAGCTTCACGCTGACCGACCTCTGGACCGGCGGCACGTCCAGCACGTCGGGCGCGATCTCCGCGTCCGTTCCCGCGCACGGCGTCACCGCGTTCCGGGTGACCGGCGGCAGCCCGCTGCAGAACACCACCTCCCGGTTGCGGGGCGCCGGGTCGAACCGCTGCCTCGACGTCGAGAACGGCTCCACGGCGGCAGGGGCCGCGGTCGTGATCCAGGACTGCCTCACCCCCGCCTCCCAGCGGTGGACGTCCTGGACGAACGGCGAGGTCCGCGTGTTCGGCGACAAGTGCCTCGACGCGTACGACCAGGGCACCGCCACCGGCACGAGGGTCATCGTCTGGCAGTGCAACGGTCAGACGAACCAGCGCTGGACGCTGGGCTCCGACGGGACGCTGCGCAACACGAACGCCGGGCTGTGCCTCGACGTCGAACGGGCCGCGACCGGCAACGGCTCGAAGCTGGTGCTGTGGACCTGCAACGGCCAGACCAACCAGAGGTGGTCACGATCATGAGATGGGCTCCCGTCGCGGCGGCGGTGTCCGCCCTCACGCTGGTGGCAGCCGGACTCGCCGCCAGCACGACTGCGCAGGCCGCTCCGGGCTGTTCGGTCACCTACACCAAGACCTCCGAGTGGCAGGGCGGCTTCGGAGCCTCCGTGTCCATCACCAACACCGGTGACGCGATCACCGGCTGGACGCTCGAGTGGGCGTACGCCTCCGGCCAGCAGGTCGGACAGCACTGGAACGCCGTGATCACGCAGAGCGGCGGCCAGGTCAGCGCGCGCAACGCTTCCTACAACGGCTCCGTGCCGGCCGGCGGCAAGGTGGACTTCGGGTTCAACGCCACGTCCGGCTCCGCCAACGCCGACCCGGTGTCGTTCCGCCTCAACGGAACCACCTGCAACGGCGGCACGGATCCGACCACCACCACGACGACCACCACCACGACGACGACATCGACACCCCGGCCAGCGTCGTTCAACAACCCTGTGCTGTGGCAGGACTTCGCGGACATCGACATCATCCGCGTGGGTGACGCGTACTACTACTCGGCGTCGACCATGCACTACTCGCCGGGAGCGCCGATCCTGCGTTCCTACGACCTCGTGAACTGGGAGTTCGCCGGGCACTCCGTGCCACGCCTGGACTTCGGCTCCAAGTACGACCTCAATGGCGGCCGGGGCTACGTGCGCGGTATCTGGGCGTCGATGTTCAACCACCGCAAGAGCAACAACACCTTCTACTGGGGCGGGTGCGTCGACTTCGCCCAGACCCACATCTACACCGCCGCGGCCGTGGACGGGCAGTGGTCGAAGCTCTCCACCATCAACAAGTGCTACTACGACGCGGGAATGCTGTTCGACGACAACGACACCATGTACGTCGCGTACGGCAACACCACGATCAGCGTCGCGCAGCTGTCGGCGGACGGGAAGTCGGAAGTGCGGTCGCAGCAGGTGTTCCAGACGCCGTCCAACATCGGCACGCTGGAAGGCGCGCGGTTCTACAAGCGCAACGGCAGCTACTACATCTGGCTCACCAGGCCGGCGAACGGCCAGTACGTGCTCAAGTCGTCGAGCCCGTGGGGCCCCTACACCGTCCAGCAGGTGCTGCTGAACATGCCCACGCCGATCCAGGGCGGGGGAGTCCCGCACCAGGGCGGCATGGTGCAGACGCAGAGCGGCGACTGGTACTACATGGCGTTCGTGGACGCCTACCCCGGCGGCCGTGTGCCGGTGCTCGCGCCGATCACCTGGACCTCCGACGGCTGGCCGCGCATCACCACCGTCAACGGCGGCTGGGGCGCGAACTACCCGATGCCGAACCTGCCCCCGCCACCGCGCCAGGTCAAACCCATGACCGGCGTGGACACCTTCGACGGCACGAGACTCGGGCCGCAGTGGGAATGGAACCACAACCCGGACACCACGAAGTACAGCGTCAACAACGGTCTGCGGCTGTCCACCGCGACCGTCACCAACGACCTGTACAACGCCCGCAACACCCTCACCCACCGAATACAGGGCCCTACCTCCACGGCCACCGTCACACTCGACCTCGCGTCGATGCGCGACGGCGACCGCACCGGCCTTGCGATGCTGCGCGACTCCTCGGCGTGGATCGGGGTCAAGCGCGACAGCGGCCGCAACCGCGTGGTCATGGTCAACGGCCTGACCATGGACAGCAGCTGGAACACCACCGGCACCGGCACCGAGGTCGCGAGTGCGAACTTCACCGGCACCCGGATCTGGTTGCGCGCCAACGCCGACATCAGACCGGGCAGCGGACGGCAGGCCCGGTTCTCCTACAGCACGGACGGCGTGAACTTCACGTCACTGGGCAGCGGCTTCACGCTGAAGAGCGACTGGCAGTTCTTCATGGGCTACCGGTTCGGCGTCTTCAACCACGCCACGCAGGCGCTCGGCGGCTCGGTGGGCGTGCAGCGCTTCGAGCTGTCGACACCGTGACAGCTCAGAGGTAGCAGAACAGCACGCCGAGCACCGCACCGGTCACGGCGGCGACGAGGACCGCCGCCGCCGTGACCAGGAGGTGACGCCGCCGCACTGCCCGGACGAGCCGGGGCAGGACGGCGGCGGGCACCTCCGGTCCGGTGCCCAGCGACTGCACCGCCCACTCCTCCGGCACACGCGACAGCAGGGCCGTCACCCCCGCGAGCCCGCAGACCTCGCGCTCGCACGAGGCGCACTGCGCGAGGTGCTGCTCGTAGGCCAGCCGGTCCGCGGTCGACAGCGCCCCCAGGACGTAGGCGCCGTCCCACTCCCGGAACGGATCCGGTGTGTTCACCGCCCGGTGACCCCGTTCTCCTGCAGAGCCAGCCTCAGCGCCCGCAGGCCGTAGTGCAGCCGCGACTTCACCGTGCCCTGCGGCACCTCCAGCGCGTCGGCGAGCTCCGCGATGGACTCGCCGCGGTAGTAGGCCCGCACGATCACCTGCCGGTGCTCCGGTTTGAGCGTGGACAGCGCGTCGGCGACGAGCCAGGCGTCGAGCGTGGAGTCGGTGTGGTCGGCCCGCGAACGTTCGGGCAGGCTCTCCGAGTCGACCTCCCACCGGGCACGGGCGCTGCGCCGCTCGTCGATGGCGTAGTTGCGCGCCACGGCGTAGAGCCACGCCTTGGACGCCGACGAGCCCTGCTCCAGGACCTCGGGATGCCGCCAGGCGCGCAGCAGGGCCTCCTGGACGATGTCCTCGGCCAGTTGCTGGTCTCCGGTCAGCCGCAGGGCGTAGCGCCACAGGGCGGCGGCGTGGCCGTCGTGCAGCTCGCGCAACAGGGCGATGTGGTCGTCTTTGATGACGCACCCCGCCTAGGTGCGGAACACCGGGGAGCGCTTGCCGAGGAACGCCGCTGTGCCCTCACGCATGTCGTCGGTGGTGAAGGCGTGCCGGAACGCCTCGAGCTCGGCGTGCAGTCCCGGACCGACGGGCAGGCCGTCCGCGGCGTTGATCACCGACTTGCACGCGGTGACGGCGGCGGGAGAGTTGGCGGCGATGTCGGCGAGCACCAGCCGTGCGGCGGTGAACATCTCCTCGCGGGTGTCGAAGACCTGGTTCACCAGCCCGGTGCGGTGCGCCTCAGCCGCGTCCACGCGCCGGCCCGAGTAGATCATCTCGCGCGCCCGTGCCACGCCCACCCGCCGGAACAACCTGACGCAGCCCCCGAAACCGGGGATCAGGCCGAGGAGCACCTCCGGCTGCCCGAACACGGCCTTGCGGGTGGCGTAGACGAAGTCGCACGCCAGCGCCATCTCGCAGCCGCCTCCGAGCGCGTAGCCGTCGACGCAGGCCACGACGGGGACGGGGAGCCGTTCCAGCAGGCACGTCACCTCCTGGCCCAGCGCGCCGAACGCCTCGCCCTCCTCGGGGCTCATGGCCGCCATGTCGCGGATGTCGGCGCCGGCGATGAACGCCGGTCCCTCGGAGCCCGTGAGCAGGACCGCGCGCGGGCCGGAGAGCGTCGACAGCAGGTGGCGCAGTTCGGTGAGGGTCCGCTGGGACAGGGCGTTGCGGGCGTGCGGCCGGTTCACGGTCACCGTCAGCACGCCGCCCTGCTCGTCGAGCACGAGGTTCTGGTAGTCCACTGTGGTCTCCTCACGAGTCCCAGATCGCGCCGTAGGCGGGGATTCCCCTGGCCTCCAGCTCTTCGACGACGTGCCAGGTGGTCTGTTTGTTCGAGATGCAGATGACCGCCTCGGCGTCGAAGCGGCGGCAGGCGTCGTGCGCGAGCGCGACCAGGTCCGGTTTGCCCTGGCCGGCGGTGTCCCAGACGACGGCGTCCGGTTGCGCGTCGAGGATCTCGTCGACCAGCGCGTCCCCGTAGGTGCGGCGCGGGTCGCGGGTCGACCACACCAGCGTCGCCGGAGCGGTGCGGGCGAGCAGGTGGGGCAGGCAGGGCCCGATGCCGCTGCCGGTGGCCACCCAGACCACCCGGTGGAACAGCTTGTCGATGTTGCCGACGCCCGCGGTCGGAATCCCTTTCACCCACAGGTGGCTCGGCTGGTCGGCGATGAGCTTCGCCGTCCAGTCGCCGGCGCGGGAGATGGTGAGCCGGAAGCCGGAGCGTCCCGGCGCGGGCACGTTCGCGAACGAGTGCCATTCCAGCAACGGGTTGCGGCTCACCGCCGTCGAGGAGCCCGCGAACGGCGTGACGCCGTGGTCGAACGACACCAGCGCGACGTGCGGGGACGGGCTGACGATCCGCACCGGCACGCGCCGCAGCCGGAGCCAGGGCAGCGCGACGCTGACCACCACGAGGGCGAGCGGCCAGAGGAACACCGGGTTCGAGACGGCGGCCAGCACCGCGAACAGCACGAGCACCGTCCAGCCGCCGAACCGGTGCGACCGCTCGAAGAGGTCGTGGTGGCGCGCGCGGAGCCGGGGGAGCGCGAGCACGGTCATCGCGACGAGCAGTGCGAGGATCGTCCAGCTCAGCGCGATCGGCAGTGCGCCACGCGTGCCGACGGCGAGCGGGAGGAACCAGGCCACGGCGCAGACGGCGGCTCCGACGTGCAGGCCACCGAAGTGGTAGACCTTCCCCAGCGTCCACCGCACCCGCAACGGCCAGTGCTTCGGCGCGCTGGTGGCCAGCCGGAACAGCAGGTTGATCACCAGTTGCTGGCGGACCAGCGCGGCGAGGGCCACGTTGACGACCACGAGCGTGGTCAGCACGTCCTGGTCGCCCCGCCAGTCGCAGGTCACGGCGAAGACCAGGTTCGCGAGCACGACCGCCGCGGCGAGCCGGTTGTGGTGGGTGAAGGGGCGCCGGCGCAGGACGGCGCGGAGGGACCGATCGGCCGGCGGCAGGACGACCTCGTGCAGCGTCATGCCACGGGCTCCCGCCGCAGTCCGTCCACATGCGACAGGAGCGCGCGCCGGTCGACCTTGCCGCGGTCGGTCGTCGGCAGCGTGTCGACCGGGACGATCAACGTCGGCACGCAGTAGTACGGCAGTCGTTGCGAGACCGCCCGCCGCGCCTGCTCCGGCGTCGCGGTGCCGGGGCTGATGAACCCGACGAGCTTCCCGTCGTGCACCACGGTCGTGGCGCGGTCGCAGTCCTCCGCGCGTTCCAGCGCGGCGGTGACCGCGTCCAGCTCGACGCGGAAGCCGCGCACCTTGACCTGGTCGTCGGTGCGGCCGCGGTGCTCGAGCCTGCCTTCGCGCGTCCACCTGGCGAGGTCGCGCGTGCGGAACATCAGGTGGTCGCCGCCGAGGAACGGATCGGGCCGGTAGCGCTCCGACGTGAGGTCTAGGTCGCCCAGATACCCCGCCGTCACGCACGCCCCGCCGGCCCACATCTCCCCGACCGCGCCGATGGGGCACGGCAGCAGGTCGTCGTCGAGCACGTAGACGGTCGTGTTCGGCACCGGCCTGCCGATGGTGAGCTGCCCGGTGCCCGGTTCGTAGCGGTGCACCGTGTTGACGATGGTGACCTCGGTGGGACCGCAGGCGTTGTGGAAGGCCACTCGGCGGGCCCACTCGTCCGCGAGGGCCTGCGGGCAGCGCTCTCCGGCGACCGCGACCGTGCGCACCCGTTGGCACGCGGCGGGATCCAGCGTCGCCAGCACGCTGGGCGTGGCGATCACGACGTCGACCGTGCTCGCCGTCCGCGCGAGGTCGTCGCCGCGGATCACGAGCGTGCCGCCGTTGGCGAGCGTGCCGAGGATCTCCCACATCGCCATGTCGAAGGCGATGTTGAGCAGCTGGGACACCCTGACCCCCGGTGCGACGCCCAGAGAGCCGGGCGCGGTCAGCAGGACGTTGCACAGGTTTGCGTGGGAGACCCGCACGCCGTTGGGGCGCCCGGTGGTGCCGGAGGTGAAGATGACGGCCGCGATGTCCGACTCCGCCGTGATGGTGCGGCAGAACGCGCTGACCTCGGGCAGGGTGTCGATCGTGATGATCGTGGCCAGGTGAGGGGGCAGCGAGGCCGCGTCCGCGGTCGTCGTGAGCACCACGTCGACGTGTGCGGCCCGGACGATGTGCCGCAGGTGGGCCTCCGGTGTGATGCGCACGTCCTGCGGCACGTAGGCCGCTCCCGCCTTGAGCACCGCCAGGATGCCCACCACCATGGAGGTCGACCGCGTCAGGAACAGTCCCACGTGGTCGCCGGGGCGCACACCGCGCCGGACCAGCAGCTCGGCCAGCAGCGTGGCTCTGGCGTCCAGCTCCCCGTAGGTCAGGGACTCGCCGAGGTGTTCCACGGCTGTCAGGTGCGGGCGCCGCGCCGCGTGCGTTTCGAAGGCGTGGTGGACGTGGTCGGACGGAGGGGTCCGGACGGGACCGGCGCCGAACACCTGGAACAGTTCGCGGTCGGTGGGGGACAGGTCGAACAGGGCGGCTTCCTGGAACAGGACTGTCACGACGGGTGCCCTTTCGTGAGCGGTGCGTGGGCAACCGCTTGAACGAGATAGCCCGCCGTGAGGTTCACGTCGTGTCGAATAGCGCGTCGAATCGAAAAGTGCTTGTGGTGTAAAGCTTTTGGCAGTAAAGGAGCTGTCGTGCCCCGTCACCCGGACGGATGATCCGATGCTCCTGCATTTGTCATAGCCGTCTGCGCATATGAGCATCTGTCCTATGACGACTGTCGAGCACGCTCCCGCGGAACTGCACCGCCACACGCACGGTCCCGGCTGCGGCCACGACGCCCTCGTGCACCGTGACCACGTCGACTACCTGCACGACGGGCACCTGCACCGCGAACACGTGACGGATCGCGGTGTGCACTACGACGAGTGCGACAAGTGCAGGTGCGCGCACTGCACGGACTCGTGCGCGCAGTGCGACTGTTCGGAATGCGACTGCCCGACCTGCAACCACGCACAGTGCGCGTGTGACGGATGCACCGACTCGTGCGCGAACTGCACATGTGCCGAATGCAGCTGCCCGACTTGCAGTCACGCGGCGTAGATCAGTCCGCAGTGGACAGTTGGAACACCGTCTCCTGGTGGTAGACGTCGCCCGGCCGCAGCACCGTGCTGGGGAAGTCCTGCCGGTTCGGCGAGTCCGGGAAGTGCTGCGCCTCCAGGGCGAACCCGGCGCCGCGGCCGTACGGGCGCCCGCTGGTGCCGACCAGGTCCTCGGTCAGGAAGTTGCCCGAGTAGAACTGCAGGCCCGGCTCGCTGGTCCACAGCGTCAGCAGACGCCCGGACACCGGGTCGCAGGCCTGCGCGGCGAAGGAGGCTCCGGAGGAGTCCAGCACCCAGTTGTGGTCGTAGCCCCCCGCTGTGCGCAGCTGGGGGTGGTCCGCGCCGATGCGGGAGCCGATCGCGGTCGGCAGCCGGAAGTCGAACGGGCTCGCCTCGACCGGCACGGGCGCCCCCACCGGGATCAGGTTCTCGTCGACGGCGCAGAACCGGCTCGCGTTGAGCATCAGCGACTGGCGGTGCACGTCGCCGCTGCCCTCCCCGGCCAGGTTCCAATAGGTGTGGTTGGTCATGTTGAGGACGGTGGGCGCGTCCGTCGTCGCGCGGTAGGTGATGCTCAGGCGGTTGTGCCGGTCGAGCCGGTACGTCACCTGTGCCTCCACGGTGCCCGGGAAGCCGCCGTCCCCGTGCGGGCTCACCAGTTCGAGCCGCACGCCCACGCTGTCCGTCTCGTGCAGCTCGGTCGCGGACCACACCCGCGTGTCGAAGCCCGCCGGTCCGCCGTGCAGGCTGTTCGGGCCGTTGTTGAGCGGGAGCCGGTGCTGGACGTCGTCGAGGGTGAAGGCGCCGCGGGCGATCCGGTTGGCGTACCGGCCGATCACGGCGCCGAAGAACACCCTGGCCGCGCCGGGCCGGTTGTTCGCGACGTAGTCGTCGAGCGAGGGGAACCCGAGCACCACGTTGGCGGGAACACCGTGGCGGTCCGGTGCCTCCAGCGACTGGATCACCCCGCCGTAGTCCAGCACCCGCACGGTGAGCCCGCCCGGCCACGCCAGGACGTACCGGTGGACGTCGGTGTCACCGGCCCGTCCGAACAGTTCCCGGCGTAGCTCGGGTTCCCGCTGCGACATCGAACTCCTCGTATCAGTTGATCAGGGCCCGGCAGTGCTGAGGCCGGATCCGTTGTGGTGCGACGCTCTCCAGCGTCGGCACGACCGGGACGATGGAACCGTCTCGGCCGAACCTCATCCTGTCGATCGTGGTCTCGCGGTGCGTGCCGTCCCCACCGGGGATGGCGAAGCGGTGGTAGACGAGGTACCAGTCGTCCGTTCCCGGCACCTGCAGCATCGAACTGTGACCGGTGCCCTTGACGCCGAGCTTCAGGTCCTTGCTCAGGATCAGGCCGCGGTTCGTGAACGGGCCGGTCGGGCTGGGCGCGGTGGCGTAGGCGACGCGGTAGTCCTCGCTGCGGGTGTCGTCGATCGACCAGCTCAGGTAGTACGTGCCCTTGCGCTCCACCATGAACAGGCCCTCCCGGAAGTCGGTCAGCCCGGTGAGGCGGGTGATCTTGGCCGGGTCGTAGGAGATCATGTCACTGTTGAGCGGAACGACGTAGGCCTCACCGTTGCCCCAGTACAGGTACGCCTGTCCGGAGCGGTCCACGAAGACGGCGGGGTCGATGGCCTGGCCGCCGCCGGTGGGGTTGCGCGCGATCAGGGGCTGACCGGAGTCGACGAACGGGCCGGTGGGGGAGTCGCTCACGGCGACGCCGATCTTGGCCTCGGCGCAGAAGTAGAAGTAGTACTTCCCGTCGCGTTCGACGATCGCCGGCGCCCACGCGTTGCGGTCCGCCCAGCTCACGCCGGGACCGAGGTCGAGGATGACGCCCTCGTCCTTCCAGTCGACCAGGTTCTTCGACGACCAGGCGGAGAACTTCGTGCCGCTCCAGCCGTCGAAGCCGTCCGTGGTCGCGTAGATGTAGTAGGTGTCGCCGAACGCGACGACGTTCGGGTCGGCGTTGAGGCCCGGCAGCACGGGGCTGCGCATCTCGTGGGCCTCGACCGTCCACACCCGACTCTCGCGACCCGACCGGACGGTGAACTGCCGCGGCTTGCGCAGGTCGACCGGGCCGCTGGGCGTGATGGTCGCGCCGGGAGCCAGCCCGAAGTCGAGCTTGACCCGCCGCAGGTCGGTGCCCGGCCGCACGGGGAGCACGACGCTGCCCGGTTCGATGATCGCGGGTGCTTTGAGCGAGTTGTGCGCCACTGACCGGATCAGGGTCGCGTTGAACGGCAGCGCCGCCACGTCGGAGCCGGAGAGCGCCCGGTTGTACAGTCGGACGTCCTTCATCCTGCCGAGCAGCGCGCGGTCCGCCTCGTAGACGGATCGGCCCAGGTAGTTGGCCGCGGTGATGCCACCGCCGAGGTCGGACGGCTTGGCCGTGACGCCGGTGTTGCGCGCCACCTCCACGCCGTCGAGGTAGAGGACCTCGACACCGCCGCCGATCGTGAGCGTCACGTTCTTCCAGACGCCCCGGGGCAGCGCACGGCCGGAGTTCGCGCCCTGCTCGGTCGTCCAGTTGCCGGTGGCGATCGCGCCGCGGTAGGTGTCACCGGTGCTGAACAGGTAACCGTTGCCGGTGCCGTTCGGTGCGGTGTTGCCGAAGCCGTAGAGGAAGTACGGCGTCTGCTGGGCCGGGTCCACCAGCACGTCGGCGGAGATCGTGGCGGCCTGGGCACCGGTCAGCATGTTGTTCGGCAGCTGGACGTGCCCGCCGCGCAGCGACAGGGACCCCTCGGAGAACGCGGCGTTGCCGGCGAGCACACCGTCATAGCCGTGACCGGTGGCGTCGGCCGTGGAACCGGTGAGCGGCCAGTGCGCGACGAGGCCCTTCGAGTCGGCCTTCACCGGCGCCGGGGCAGCGGTGAGCCGGCTCAGCTCGGCCTGGGTCACCGGCAGCACCGTGCCGTGCCGCGGGGACGCGGGCAGGCGGGCGCCCGTGGACATCGTCCACTTGCCGGAGGCGAGGTCGGTCGTCTCGAACGGCACGTAGCCGCGGCCGCCGTACTCGTCGATGAACAGGTACCACTTGTCCTCGGTGTTGGACTTGAACCCGGTCGGGCCCTCACCGGCGCTCAGGCCGGGGCTGGTCGGGGTGGCCTTGCCGATGCACTCGGCGACGAAGTCGTACTTCGGGTTCAGCAGGTCCGCCGACTTCTCCGCGGTGATGTACTTGCTGCACGGCGAGGACGACGAGTTGTTCCGCTCGTCCTTGGTGTAGCGGTAGTAGGTGCCGCCGTGCTCGATGACCGTCGAGTCGATGACCGAGTAGCCGGGGTCGATCCACACCTTCGCCGGGCTGAACGTCACGAAGTCGCGCGTGGTCGCGTACATCATCCGGTTGTAGCTGTCGCCCGTGTGGCCGGGATCGCTCTCCGCGTACAGCTTCGACGCCCAGTAGACGACGTAGTGGCCGCGCTTGGCGTCCCAGAACGCCTCCGGCGCCCACGTGTTGCCCGCGGTGGGCGGCGAGACCTGGACGCTGCGCTGGCGCGACCAGTTCCGCAGGTCCGTCGACTCCCACACCATCAGCGACCGGCTGCCGCTGCGCTGCGCCGCGTCCCAGCCGCGCCCGCCGTTGATCTTCAGGTCGGTGGCCAGCAGGAAGAACTTGTCGCCCTCGGGCGAGCGCAGGATGAACGGGTCGCGCACGCCCAGCTCGCCGAGGCTCGACTTCAGCACCGGCTGGCCGCCGTTGACCTCGGAGAAGTCCAGCGGGTTGTTGCCGTTGCTGGCGGCGGCGTAGATCTGCTCGCCGATCGGGCTGCCTTCACCGGTGAAGTAGAAGAAGCTGTAGCCCGCCAGCGGCTCCTTGGCGGGCATCGGGACGACGGTGGCGGTGAGGACGCGAGTGGTGCTCTGCTGCCCGCGGCTCACCTTCGCCGTCAGCACGACCTTGGCGGGTTTGCCGCCCGCAGGAGGGCGGCTCACCTCACCGGTCGGCGTGATCACCTTGCCGCTGGACGACTTCCACGTGACGGTCGTGTCGTGCGCACCGGTGGTGGGCAGGGTGAGGTGACCGCGGACGTCGTCGATGTTCGGGACTTCCAACGCGTTCGCCGCTGTCCGCACGAGCGGTTCGGCGGCGGCCGGGGTGATGGGGACCAGGGCGGCCGTCACGGCCACCACCAGACCGAAACGGCGCAGGGATGACAACATCGTTGTTGTTCGCCTTCCGGGGGTGGAGAGGGGGACTTCAGGCGCGTCGCTTGGTCCAGACGTCGTAGGCGACCGCCGCGAGCAGGACGAGACCCTTCACGAGCATCACGCGTTCACTGGGAGCGCCGATCAGCGACATGCCGTTGTTGATGACACCCATGATCAGGCCGCCGGTGATGGCGCCGACGACCTTGCCGACACCGCCCTGGACCGCGGCACCACCGATGAACGCGGCCGCGATGGCGTCCAGCTCGAACGACATGCCCGCCGTCGGACCCGCCTGGTTGAGCCGGCCGGCGAAGATCACGCCGGCCAGCGCGGCCAGCGCGCCCATGTTGACGAACACCCAGAACGTGACGGCCTTGACCTTCACGCCGGACAGCGTGGCGGCCTGCAGGTTGCCGCCGATCGAGTAGATGTGCCGTCCGAACACGGAGTTGCCGGCCATCAGCGAGTAGCCGAGCGCGAGCGCCGCGAGCAGCACCAGCACCCACGGCAGGTTGCGGAAGCGGGCGAGCTGCACCACGACTGCCATCACGACGACACCGACGCCGACGATCTTGAGGACGAACACCGGCATCGGTTCGACGACCTGGCCGTAGCCGAGCCGGGCCGCGCGCTTGCGCCACTGCGACAACGCGAACCCGACCACGAACGCGAGTCCGGCGAGCAGGCTCACCAGGTCGGCGCCGCCGAGCGGGCCGAGACCGATGTTGCCGAGGTAGCCTCCGGTGAAGCCGTTCGCGAGCGACCGGATCTCGTCGGGGAACGGGCCGATGCCCTGGTTGCCCAGCGTCGTCAGGGTGAGCGCGCGGAACACCAGCATGCCCGCCAGCGTGACGATGAACGCCGGGATGCCGAAGTACGCGATCCAGTAGCCCTGCGCCGCGCCGATCATCGCGCCCGACAGCAGCGTCAGCAGCACCGCCACCGGCCACGGCAGTCCCCATTGGACGGTCAGCACCGCGCAGATCGCCCCGGTCAGCGCCACCGTCGAGCCGACCGAGAGGTCGATGTGCCCGCCGATGATCACCAGGATCATGCCGATCGCGAGGATCAGCACGTAGGAGTTCTGCACGATGATGTTCGAGATGTTCTGCGGCTGCAGCAGGGCGCCGTCGGTCAGCACCGCGAACAGGACGACGATCAGCGCGAACGCGACGTAGATGCCCGACTGCCGCAGGTTGATCGAGAACCGCCGGGACCGGGCGGGCGGGGCTGCGGCGGGAGCGGGCGCGGTCTTCGTGGTCATCAGCTCTGTCCTCGCGTCATGTACTGCATCAAGCGTTCCTGCGTGGCCTCTTCGCGGCTGACCTCGCCGGTGATGCGGCCCTCCGACAGCGCGTACACGCGGTCGCACAGGCCGAGGAGCTCCGGTAGCTCCGAGGAGATCACCAGCACCGCGCGGCCCTGGGCGGCGAGGTCGTTGATGATCGAGTAGATCTCGTACTTCGCGCCGACGTCGATGCCGCGCGTCGGTTCGTCGAGGATCAGCACGTCCGGGTCGGTGAACATCCACTTCGCCAGCACGACCTTCTGCTGGTTGCCGCCGGACAGCGTGCCGGTCGGGGTCGACACGGCGGCGGTCCTGATGCCCATCGACTTCCGGAACCGCTCCGCGACCGTGTACTCCTCGTTCTCGTTGACCCACCCGCGGTTCGCGAGCTTGTCCAGCGCCCCCGCGGAGACGTTGCGCTGCACGCCCTCGATCAGGTTGAGCCCGTACTTCTTGCGGTCCTCGCTGACGTACGCGAGGCCGTGCCGGATCGCGCCGCGCACGGTGCGCGTGTCGATCTCCTGGCCGTCCTTGACCACGCGCCCGGAGATGCCGACGCCGTACGAACGGCCGAAGACGCTCATCGCGAGTTCCGTGCGGCCCGCGCCCATCAGGCCGGCGAGACCGACGATCTCCCCGCGCCGCAGGGTCAGCGTGGCGTTGTCCACGACGACCCGGTCCGGCTGGGCGGGGCTGTGCACGGTCCAGTCCTCGATGCGCAGCACCTCCTCGCCGATGTCGGGCGTGCGCGGCGGGAACCGGTGCTCGAGGTCGCGGCCGACCATGCCGGAGATGATGCGTTCCTCGCTGAGGCCCTTGGCGGGCAACGTCTCGATGGTCTTCCCGTCGCGCAGCACCGTGACGGTGTCGGCGATCCGGGTGACCTCGCCCAGCTTGTGGGAGATGATCACCGAGGTGATGCCCTCGTCGCGCAGGCCGTCGAGCAGGTCCAGCAGGTGCTGCGAGTCGTCGTCGTTCAGCGCCGCCGTCGGCTCGTCCAGGATCAGGAGGCTGACCTCCTTGGACAACGCCTTGGCGATCTCGACGAGCTGCTGCTTGCCGACGCCGAGGTCGTTCACCGGGACCGTCGGGTTCTCCCGCAGGCCCACGCGGTCGAGCAGCGCCTGGGCCTCGTGGTTGGTGCGGTTCCAGTCGATGAACCCGCGTCGGGACCTCTCGTTGCCCAGGAACAGGTTCTCCGCCACGGAGAGCTGGCCGCACAGCGCCAGCTCCTGGTGGATGATCACGATGCCGCGGCGCTCGCTGTCGCGAATGCCGTCGAAAGCGCACGGCTCACCCTCGAAGAGGATGTCACCGTCGTACGTGCCGTGCGGGTGCACCCCGGACAGCACCTTCATCAGCGTGGACTTGCCCGCGCCGTTCTCACCGCAGATCGCGTGGATCTCACCGCGCCGCACGGTCAACGAGACCTCGTGCAGCGCGGTGACACCCGCGAACCTCTTGGTGATACCGCGCATCACCAGGATGTCGTCGGACACAGGACCTACTTGAGCTGGTCGGCGGTGTAGTAACCGGAGTCGATCAGTTCCTTCTGGTAGTTCGCCTTGTCCACGGGGACGGGCTGGAGCAGGAAGGACGGCACGACCTTGTTGCCGTTGTCGTAGTCCTTCGTGTTGTTGACCTCGGGCTTGCCGCCCTTGAGCACCGCGTCGGCCATCTTCACCGTGACGTCGGCGAGCAGGCGGGTGTCCTTGTGGATCGTCGAGTACTGCTCACCTGCGATGATCGACTTCACCGAGGCGACCTCGGCGTCCTGACCGGTGACGATCGGGTAGGCCTGGCCGGCCGTGCCGTAGCCACCGCTCTTGAGCGCGGAGAGGATGCCGATCGAGATGCCGTCGTAGGGGGACAGCACGCCGTCGACCTTGGCACCGCCGTAGGTCGAGGTGAGCAGGTCCTCCATGCGCTTCTGCGCGGTGGCGGGGTCCCAGCGCAGGATCGCGACGGTCTTGAAGTCCTTCTGGCCCGACTTCACGACGAGCTTGCCCTGGTCGACGAGCGGCTGGAGCACGGACATGGCGCCGTTGAAGAAGAACGTGGCGTTGTTGTCGTCCGGCGAGCCGGCGAACAGCTCGACGTTGAACGGGCCCTCGCCCTTCGTCTTCAGCCCGGCCAGCAGCGAGTTCGCCTGCTCCACGCCGACCTTGAAGTTGTCGAACGTCGCGTAGTAGTCGACGTTCGGGCTCTTGCGGATCAGCCGGTCGTAGGCGATCACCGGGATCTTCGCGTCGGCGGCCTGCTGCAGCTGCGAGGTGATCGCGGTGCCGTCGATCGAGGCGACGATCAGGAGCTTGGCGCCCTTGGTGATCTGGTTCTCGATCTGGTTGGCCTGGGTCGGGATGTCGTTCTCCGCGTACTGGAGGTCGACCTTGTACCCCTTGCCCTCCAGGGCCTTCTTGATGTTGTCGCCGTCGTGGATCCAGCGTTCGGACGACCGCGTCGGCATGGTGACGCCCACCAGCGCACCTTCGCTGCTGGTGGTCTGCTGGTCGACCGTCTTCTGCGCCGAACCACAGGCGGCGAGGGTGACGGCGAGTGCGGTGGTGGCCGCGATCCTGGCAAGCCTCATTGCTTCTCCTCGATGTCACCGACAGGCAACAATGCTGTAGGCGGCGAGTGTTATCGCTAACAACTAGCTCGTCAAGTTTCATCTGGATAACAGCAGGTTGTGCCTGTTAGCGCTCACAGGGGCCACAAACGTGGAGCGCCCGCTTCGTTTGCCGAGGTCGACGGGCGCGTTCCCGGGGGCCTCGGCCCCCGCTGGCGGGCAATGCCCTGGCTCCTGGGGCTTGGTGGAGTCGCCGAGCTTGTGTCGCGTGCCGCGTCGGGGGCCTGCCAGCGCCCAGAAGGCCGCGTGATCGGGCGTCGTGATCTGGCGACACCGGCGTAGCCGGGAAGCCATGTCCACACCGCGAACGCAGAGCGCCCGCTGTCACCGGAGTGACAGCGGGCGCATCCCTGGTGCGGGTCAGGCGATCTTGCAGGCCTTCCCGTTGATCGTGAAGGCGGTCGGGTCTGTTCCGGTGCCGGAGCCGTTGAATCCGATGTGGACCGACTTGCCCGGTTCGACCTGGCCGTTCCACGGCATGCTGGCCGCGGTCACGTCACGCCCGGTCTGGCTCCACGTCGCCGACCACCCCGCGGTGACCTTCTGGGTGCCGGGGAACGCGAACCCGAGCTTCCACGACGTCCACGCGGTCGTGCCGGTGTTGGTGAGCTTCACCTGGGCCGACAGGCCGTCGTTCCACCTGCCCGCGGTGAAGCCGACCTCGCAGTCCGACTTCGGCGTCGAGGTCCCGGACTTCTCCGCCGCCCAGCCCGAGACCCAGGCGAGCGCGGAGTTCCAGTTCACCGCCACCTCGTTGACCGAGTAGGCGCCGATGTCGTCCACCCAGCACTTCTGCTGCGGGCAGCCCGCGAGCAGACGCTGTGCCACCGGGTCCTGCAGGGCGCTGTTCGGGCCGCCGGAGAGCGAACCGGGCGGCGCGATCGGCAGGGTCGGGTCGTTCTGGTTCGCCCAGAACCGGTGGTGCGCGTTGCGCATCGCCTGGTCGCCGTAGCCCGCCACGTACGAGGTGCTCAGCGGGTTGCGGCCGAGGACGTAGTGCAGCGCCTCGAACACGCCGTCGCGGTACTTGGCGGCACCGGTGAAGTCGTGGGCGAGCGCGAGCACCTGGGCGTTGTTCAGGACCGCGGAGTTCGAGCCCCAGACGTACCCGTCCACGCTGTTGTCGTACGGCGCGGCGTAGCCCATTCCGGCCATGGCGGTCAGGTGCTGGTCCGCGACGGTGGCGAACGCGGACTTGATCGCCGTGACGTCCGCCGCCGGCAGGCCGTTGGGGGCCAGGGCGAGCGTGATGTCACCCAGCGGCGCGGTGCCGCCCCAGTAGAAGCCCGCCCTGCTCAGACCGGCCGCCTTGTAGTGCGGCGAGGCCGTCACGTCGGTCCGGTAGGCGCTGTCACCCGTGGTGGCGTACAGCTCCGACGCGGCCCAGTAGAACTCGTCGCTGACAGTGCTGTCGCTGTAGGCGCCACCGCCGGTGCCGTCGTTCGGGTCGGCGATCTTGGCCGGGTTCGCCTTCGCCGCCGTGTAGGCCTTGCGGGCCGCCGTGAGCAGCGTGGCGGAGTACGTCGCGTCGACGCCCTTCCACAGCCGGGACGCCTGCGCGGCGACGGCGGCCAGGTTCAGCGTCGCGGCCGTGCTGGTCGCGGACAGGCGGCGCGGCTGGTCGTCCAGTTCGGGACGGGTCGGCAGGGCCGTCCAGTTCGCGTCGTGGATCTTGTGGTGCGCCATGCCGTCGGGTGCCTGCATCTTCAGCAGGAAGTCGACCTCCCAGCGCGCCTCGTCGAGCAGGTCCGGCACGCCGTTGGACTTCTCCGGGATGGCGAGCGTGCCGTCGCGGAACGCCGTCGCGTCACCGACGCGGGTGGCCCGCTCGTAGGAGTTGAGCAGCTGCCAGGCCGCGATGCCACCGTTGACCACGTACTTGCCGTGGTCGCCCGCGTCGTACCAGCCGCCGCGCACGTCGAGCGTGTAGCCGCAGGCGAGGTCGGCGCGGCACGGCACGTTGTCGTCGCCCTGGTTCGGCGCGACGTTGACGTGCCCGGCGGGCCGGGAGTACTCGTCCCCGACGTACTGCGCCTCGATCGGCGTTCCGCTGCGCTGGTGGTAGAAGAACGCGAGCGAGTCGTAGCGCAGGCGCTTGATCGGGTCCGCGGAGATGTCGAACGGGAAGCTGCTGTCCTCGCCGACGGACAGCGTGTAGCCGGTGCCTGCCGTGTCGAACGACGAGAAGTCGATCTGGTGCACCGGGTCGCCGGACGTGGCGTCCGCGCCCTTGGGCGTGCTCTGGCCGGTGGCGACGGCCGTTCCCGCGGAGTTCTTGAGCGTCCACGTCTGCGGCGTCGTCGCCGTGGAGACGAGGGTCGCGCGCTTGGGCAGACCCGGCACGTACCCGACCAGGTCGACCTGGACCTTCTTGGTGGGGTTGGGGTTGACGCCGCCGGGCGGCTTCACGCCGCCGACCACGGAGACGTTGTCCACGCAGATCGTGTTGTCGGCGGCCTGTCCGCCCAGCTGGAACGCGACCTGGCCGTTGCCCGCGTCCGGGAAGTCCAACGTGGACGTGAAGGTGAACGTGAACCGCTGCTTGGCCGGGGAGAGCGTGAACTGCTGGCTCGCGATCCCGCGGTACGGGCTCACGCTCTCGCCCGCGGCGGCCGTGATCGGCTGCGCCGTCGTGGCGTGGGCGTCGAACGAGAAGGTGTAGGACTGGCCGGTCTCGAACGGGACGCCGTTCTGGCCGATCAGGGCGTCCCACGGGTTCGTGGTGCCGCCGGTGACCGCCGCGCACAACTCGCCGCCGGTGACCCGGTTGGTCACGCCGGCGCCGCTCCACCAGGGATCGGCGGCGCCGGTGTCGAACGTGCCGTTGAGCACGCGTTCGTAGTCCGCCGCCGCAGCGGCGCCCTGGAATGAGCTCGCTGCCAGCACCGCGAGCAGGGTCGCGGCGAGGAGACGTGGGGGTTGCGATCTCATGCTTAGAGGTTCTCCGTCCTCGTCGACGGTCGATCTGGGAGCGCTCCCAGACCGTAGGCCGAGTTCGCCGACGGCTACAAGCCCCGTTCGTTCACCGGCCCGCTTTCGACGGTCGATTCGACTCGAACCGCCTGGTACGACCGCCGGTGCAGGCACGTCGCCCGGTCGTCCACTGCTGGCTGCCGCCGCCGTGGCACGTCCACAGGATCGTCTTCGTGCCGTTGGCGGTGGCGGCCCCGTTCACGTCGAGGCAGAGGCCCGACTGCGCGTCGGTGACGGTGCCGTTGGCGTTGAACTGCCAGCGCTGTCCGGCTCCGCCGTCGCAGGCCGTGATCGCCACCGCGGCGCCGGTCCGCGTGCCGGACGCGGCCGCGCACCGGGTCGAGTCTCCACTGCAGACGGTCAGCTGACCGGAGGCGGTGCGTGTCCACGTCTGGTTCGTGCCGCCGTTGCAGTCCCAGATCTGCAGTGGTGTCCCCGCCGTGGTGCTGCCCGCGTTGACGTCCAGGCACCGGCCGGCGGCGACTGAACGCATCGCTCCGGTGGCACCGGAGCCGCCGCTGCTGTAGCCGGCCGCGATGATGTTCGCCTGCACCGCGTTCTCGGTCGCGTCGGAGGGGCGGCCCGACACCGTCGCGCCCTCGTAGAACGTGCCCGCGCTCAGGTTGGTGCCACCGTCCGGTTTGCAGCAGGCCCCGCCGCTGCCGAGGATGATCGCGCCCTGCTTCTCCATGGGCTGTAGCCGGGTGGGAGCGCGCCGTCCCACAACGTCGTCACGCCGCCGGACTGCGCGTTGGCTCCCTTGACGGCGAACCGCGAGGTCCCGTTGTTCTTGAGCATCGCCGTGACGAACCTGTTCGGGAAAGCACGCTGGTAGGGGTTCCGGGGGAGCACCTGCCGCGGGAGGTCTTCGACGCCCTGTGCGCCGGTGTCGCCACGCACCTCACGCCCGTCGGCCTGGACCACGGAGGAGCCGAACTCCCCCTATTACGAGCCCGACGGCTACTGGCGCGGACCGGTGTGGGCGCCGGCCACGGCCCGCGCCGCGGCGGCGCGGTGGAGCTTGCGGATCAGGTGAGCGTGCGGTTCCGGGCCACGTGCGAGGAGTCCGGGTTCGCGGAGAACTTCGACGCGCTCACGGGCGAGGGGCTGCGCGACCGCGCCTACGCGTGGACGGCCGGTGCTTACCTCCTGCTCGCCGGGGAGGTCGAAAGCCCCGCTACACCCCGGCGTTGAGAACGGGGCTCTCCTCGCCCGCCTCCACCGCGTACAGGCGCCGTCCCGCGTGCTCTGGCCGGATGTGCGTGCCGCCGGCCGCCGGGTGGGGCAGCAGGTGGCTCGACGCGGCGATGGTCTCCTCGTCGAGCCGCACGCCCAGCCCGGGGCTGTCGCCGAGGACGTAGGCGCCGTCCTCGACGTGCAGGTCGAGTGAGACGCCCACCGCGGGCCGCAGGTCCTGCAGTTCGCTGACCAGATGGTTCGGCACCGACGTGGCGCCGTGCAGCAGGCCGATCGGGCTGGTGCCGATGGGGCTCACCGGCAGGTCGTGGGCGTGCGCCAGGGCGGCGACGCGGAGGAAGTGGGTGATGCCCCAGACTCCGGCGGTCTGCACGACGTCGACGGCGCCGGCCGCCATGAGCGGGCGGTGCTGCTCGAGCCCGGTCAGGTTCTCGCCGGTGGCGACGGAGGCGCGGATCCCGCGCCCGACCGCGGCGTGGCCCTCCACGTCCCAGCGCCGTACGGGTTCCTCGACCCACGTGAGGTCGAAGGTCCGTTCGAGCTCGGCGACGTAGCGGACCGCCTGCTTGCGCGTCCAGGTCTCGTTGACGTCCAGCATCAGGCCCGGCCGTGCACCGCCTCCCGCATCCGTCAGGACGTCCCGCACGAGGCCGAGGCGGTGCCGGTCGCGGTCCACGTCGAGGCCGCCCTTGATCTTCGCCGCGCGCAGCCCGTGATCGGCGTAGATCTGGTACACCGCAACGAGTTCTTCGTCGGTCAGCGCGATGTCCAGACCTGAGGCGTAGGCGGGCACGCGGCGGTCGCGGCCGCCGAGCAACCGCCACAGCGGTTCGCCCGCCGCCTGGGCCTTGATGTCCCACAGCGCGCTGTCGAACGCGCCGATGGTGCCGAACACCGCGCCGGAGTGCCCTGCCTTGAACATCCGGCGCAGCATCCGGTCGTACAGGGCGGTGACGCAGCGCGGGTCCTCGCCCTCGATGGCGGCGAAGACGGCCTCGATCTCCACGTGCGGGCCGAGTCCCACGCCGGTGAGACCCTCGTCGGTCTCCACGACGACGATCGGGATCCGGACGAGGCCGTCGGGGATCACGCCGTTGGCGTCGCCGACCGGACGCCCCCAGTCCTGGACCGTGGTGAGCGTCCGGTAGCCAGTGATGCGCATGTCAGCCCTTCGTGGACCCGGCGGTGACACCGTCGGCGATCTGGCGTTGCAGGAACAGGTAGACGACCAGGACCGGGACCGCGGCGATCAGCACACCCGCGGCGAACGTGGGGATGTCGTCGGAGTACTGCCCGCGCAACGACGTGACACCGACCATGAGCGTGCGGTGCTCCGCGGACGGCATCATCAGCAACGAGATGAGCACGTCGTTCCAGCAGAACAACGCGTTGAGCACACCGACCGACAACAGCGCGGGCGCGCCGATCGGGAGCATGATCCGCCAGTAGACCCCGTAGACGGAGTTCCCGTCGATGCGCGCGGCGTCGACGATCTCCGCCGGCACGGTGGCGTAGTAGCTCGTCAGCAGGAAGATCGTGAACGGCAGGAACTGCGCCACGTACGCGAGCACCAGGCCGGGGTAGGTGTCGATGAGACCGGTGTCCGCCATGGTCCGCGCCAGCGGCACCATGATCACCTGGAACGGTACGAACAACGCCGCGAGGATCCCCAGGAAGAGCGCGGACGAGCCGCGGAACCTCAATCGCCCCAACGCGAAGCCCGCCATCGAGCCGAACAACAGCAGCAGTGCGACCGAGCACGCCACGACGAACACGGAGTTCAGGAAGTACCGGGACATCCCGACACTCGTCCACGCCCTGACGACGTTGTCGAGGCTGAACGAGTCCGCCGGGGAGAACCGGTCGAGGACGTACTCGCGCCGGGTCTTCATGGCGACGTTGGTGGTGAACACCAGCGGGTAGACCGTGGCCGCGGCGAGCGCGGCCATCGGGACGGCGGCCACCCACCTGGCCGGCCGAGTGCCGGACATCAGTCCTCCTTGCCGGCGGCGCGGCGCAGGATCGCGATCTGCGCCAGTCCCACCACGAGCATGATCAGGAACAGTGCGGTCGAGGCCGCGGAGGCGAGCGCGGGCTGGTTCAACCGGCCCTGCTGGATCCAGATGTAGTACTCGGGCAGGTACGTCGACCCCTCCGGCCCGCCGCTCGTCATCACGTAGAGCAGGCCGAACATCGAGGTCAGCATGCCGATCATGGTGGTGACGAAGACGAACTGGATCGTGCGCGTCAGGCCCGGGACGATCACGTGCCGGACCGTCTGCGGGAACGACGCGCCGTCCATCTTCGCCGCGTCGAGCAGCGACTGGTCGAGGGTGGCGAACCCGGCCAGGAAGACGACCAGAGCCATGCCGAACGTCGCCCAGACGTGCACCGCGACGACCACGAAGAACGCCACGTCGGGATCGCCGAGCCAGTCCACGGGCCCGATCCCCAGACCGCCGAGGAACCCGTTGAGCGGACCGTCGAACGCCAGCAGCAGCGTGAAGATCGCGCCGACGATCACCGGGGAGAGCACCGCGGGGAAGAAGTAGACGCCGCGGTAGAGCCGGTGTCCCGGTACGCGCAGGTAGATCAACGTGGCGAGGAGGCCGGGGATCGCCACCGCCACCGGGAGCAGCAGGACGAGCAGCCCGACGTTGCGCAGGGCCGTGCGGAACAGCGGATCGGCGAACAGGGTCGCGTAGTTGTCGAGGCCGACCATCACGCCGTCGCGGTCACCGTCGCCGGTGAACGAGAAGTTGACGCCCAGCACCAACGGCCACAGCCGCAGCCCGATGATGATCAGGACGGCCGGTGCCACGAGCACCAGGGGAGCCAGGCGCTCGGCCCGCGAGCCTGACCGGCGCGGCCTCGCGGGCCCGGCCGGAGCCGGGCGCGCGGGGGAGAGCGTGGGTGCCGCCACGGCGTCAGCCGGTCTTGTCGGAGGCGGCCAGCTGCGCCACCGCGTCGTCCACTGTGGCCGATCCGCTCAGGAGCTGCTGGGAGAGCCGTCCCATCAGGTCGAGGGTCTTGGACGACAGGGCGACGTGCAATGCGGGCTTGCCCGCCTTGATCTCCCCGACGATCGCCTTGACGGCAGGCCCGCCTGAGGAGACTTCGATCGTCGCATCGGACGCGATGGCGCCGCCGTCGGCGTAGAACGCCTTCAGCGCGTCGGCGGAAGTCAGTGAGCGCACCAGGTCCGCCGCCAGCTTCGGGTCCTTGGTCCACTTCGCGACCGCGTACCCGATGCCTCCGTCGAACGGCAGGCTCGGCTTCGCCGCGGTGGTGACGACGGGCGCCCGCATCACGCCGAGCTTCTCCGGCGTGAGGAACTCGGCGAAGTCCTTCCAGTGCCCGACGTCCGACATCAGGCCGATGACGTGGGCGGCCTTGCCGGAGTTGAAGAGCGCGAACGCGTCGTTGAACATCGCCGTGGAGTTGGCACCGTCGGTGTTGAGGCCGGAGTCGGCGGTCTGCTTCCACAGCTCGAAGACCCGCTTGACGTCCGCCGAGGCCCAGTCGCGCTTCCCGGCGATCCAGTCGTCGTACTCCTGCGGTGTCAGGACCGCCGATCCCATGGCGGACAGGAAGAACTGGATGCCGAAGCCCTCCTTGTTGCCCTGTGCCAGGCATTTCGCGCCGGTCTTCGCGGCGATCACACCGCAGTTCCGGACGAAGTCGTCCCAGGTCTTCGGCGGGGCGTCCGGGTCGAGGCCGGCCTTCCCGTAGAGGTCCTTGTTGTAGTAGACGGGATGGCCCTGCAGGGTCACGGGTGCGGCGTAGGTCTTGCCGTCCTTGGTGAACGCGTCCCAGCCGGCCAGCCGCTGCCGGTCGTCGGCGACGTAGGTGTCGATCGGGGCGAGCGCGGCGGCACGGTCGCGGATCTGCCCGCCACCGTTGAAGAGCACGACGTCGGGACCCTTGCCGGCCTGGATGGCCGCGCCGAGCAGGGTGTAGTACTGGTCGAACGGCTGGGCGACGAACTCGACGGCCACGCCGGGGTGCTTCTTCGCGAAGTCGGCCTTCGCCTTCTCCACGTAGGCGGCGGCCTTGGCGTCACCGGACTTCCAGTCCCAGACCACGAGCTTGTCGCTCGAGCCGGTCGAGGAGCCCGGCCCGGACGCGCTGCCGCATCCTGCCGTCAGCGTCAGCCCCACGACCAGGGCGGCGGACCAGAGCGTGCGCTGCTTCATCGCTGGCTCACTTCTCTTCCCGAGAGGGCGCCGGGCTGCGTCGTTCCCGACGGGGTGCCGTGAACGTAAGTCGTATGACGTATTACGTCAATCGCCCGTTCTGCAGTACCCTCGCTGCACCTGCCCGCACGACGCGACCGGAGGATCGATGACCGCGTCAGGCCCGAGACCGGCCGCCGCCACCCCGAGCTGGGTGCGCAGGCCGGCGAGTCTGGCCAGCGCGGTGACCGCCGAGCTGGTGAGCCGGATCGTGCGCGGCGACCACCCCTCCGGGACGTCCCTGCCTCCCGAACCGGCGCTGTGCGAGGCTTTCTCGGTGAGCAGGACCGTCATCCGCGAGGCGGTGAAAGTGCTGCAGGAGAAGGGTTTGGTGCAGGTGCGCCAGGGTGCGGGCACCCAGGTCACCCCGCCGTCGGCGTGGAACGTGCTCGACGAGCTCGTCTTGGGAGCCGTCGTCGCCGAGGACGAGACGCTCGCCGTGCTCGACGACCTGGTGGTCACCCGGCGCCTGCTCGAGTCGGACATGGCCCAGGCCGCGGCCCGCACCGCCGACGAGGCCACGGTCACGGCGCTGCGCGACCTCGTGGAGCTGATGGACCGGCTGACCGGCGACCCGGACGCCTACCGGGAGCAGGACCAGCTCTTCCACGACCGGATCATGCGGGCCTCCGGCAACCGCATCGCCAGGGGGGTGGTGCGCGCGCTGGAGAGCCAGGTGATCAACACCGCCCGCTACACGGGCCGCAGCGACCGAGCCCTGTGCGCCGCCTCGAACGAAGGTCACCGCCGCGTCTGCGAACGGATCGCCGCCCGCGACCCCGCCGGTGCCGCCGAGGCCATGTTCACGCACATCACCGAGGCCTGGCTGGTCCGCCGCAGCGACGTCGGGGATCCCAGCCGCCTGGAGCGGTAGCGGTCAGGTCAGGAGCCGGTCGAGGAGGTCGTGCCACCCGGCCTCGACCCGTGCCAGCGGCATGCCGTGGCCGCGGACGAGGTGGTCGGTCAGCACGACGTCCACCGACGCCAGCAGGGTGTGGGCGAGCAGCTCGGCGTCGGCGGCGGGCAGGAGCGCGCGCACCAGCACGGCCACGTGCCGGTGCCGCAACTGCCGGGCCGGGACCGCGAACCGGCGGCTCGGCGACGGTTCGGCCGCCAGGTAGAGCTCGAGGTCGGCGTGCTCGTGGCGCAGCAGGGCCGGGCCGAACGCCCTGAGCCTCGTGGCCGCGTCCGCCTCCGGTCCGAGCGGCGGCGGTCCGCTGAGGAACGCCTCCTGGAACTGGCTCTCCGAGCGGTCCAGCAGGGCCCGGATCAGGCCGTTGCGGTCACCGAAGCGCCGCGACACCGTGCCCTTGCCGACCCCGGCCTCGGCGGCGACCGACTCCATCGTGATCGCCGCCGCACCCCGTCGTGCCGCCAGCCGGGCGGCGGCCTCCAGCAGCAACGCCCGGTTGCGCACGGCGTCCGCGCGCAGCTGTGGCTCGGCGTCGGCGAGGGACAGGGATGTGCCGTCGATCACCTGGTCAGCGTATCCGGAAGATAACCGGGCCGCGTCCCGTTTAGCGTGTAGTCGTTCAAGCACACAACGCACCTGGGAGTCGCTCCATGGCCGTTCGCATCCTCACGCTCGTCGGCAGCCTTCGTTCGGGATCGCACAACCGCAGGCTTGCCGAGGCGGCGGTCCAGATCGCGCCCGAGCACGTCGAGGTCGGCCTGTTCGAGGGTCTGGACACCGTGCCGTTCTACAACGAGGACATCGACGCCGAGGGCAGCGTGCCCGCCTCCGCCACCCGGCTGCGGGAGGCCGCCGCCGAGGCGGACGCCCTGCTGCTGGTGTCGCCCGAGTACAACGGCACGATCCCCGCCGTGCTGAAGAACGCCATCGACTGGCTGTCGCGCCCCTACGGCGCGGGCGCCCTGTCCGGCAAGCCTGTCGCCGTCGTGGGCACCGCGTTCGGCCAGTACGGCGGCGTGTGGGCGCAGGACGAGGCCCGCAAGGCCGTCAAGATCGCCGGTGGCGTGGTCGCCGAGGACCTGACGCTCTCGATCCCCGAGTCGGTGGTGCGTTTCGCCGAGCTCCACCCGGTCGACGACCCCGAGGTCACCGAGAAGCTGGCCGCGGTGGTCGAAGGCCTCGCCGCTCGCACCGCCGCCACCGTCTGACCACACGACGCTGATGTCCCTCGGCCGCACCGCGGCCGAGGGACATCAGCGCATCGTGACTGCGCGCCAGTGCGCGGAGTCGTCCTGGGTGCCGGGGCGGTTCTCCTGGTACCAGTCCATGATGCGCCGCCGCCCGGCGTCCGTGATGTGGTAGCCGAGGTGGTCGCCGACCGGCGCCCAGATCAGCTCGCTCTTCAGGGCGTGCTCGATGGCGTCACGCCGGCACATGCTCTGCAGCAACCACGGCCACACCATTCCCTGCGCGGTCATCCACAACACGCGCAGCACCGCTGTGTCCGGCAGTTCCGGACCGTCGTCCGGTGAATCGTCGAAGAATCGGCCCGCCTGCATCCGCAACCCCCGCTCTCTCCCACTCGCATGTCGTAATACGGCCTGGTCCTGGCTCTGGTTCAGGCCCGGGAGGAATTACTTCCGCCGCGAATGGGTTCGAGTCGATTCGACGCGGGGCGATCGAACCGTTGGGGTACAAGCACGATCACGCGCTCGAACGGCGCACCAGTGAGGTGGGCAGCAGCATGGACTGCGGCAGCTTCTCCTCGCCGGCCAGCTCCGCGAGCAGCCGCCACGTCAGGGCCCGGCCGAACCCCTCCACGTCCTGCCGCACGGTGGTGAGCGGCGGCACGGCCGTCGACGCGAGCACGGAGTCGTCGAAGCCCACCACCGCCACGTCGTCGGGGATCTTGTAGCCGCGCTCCTGGAGCACCCGCAACGCGCCCAGCGCCATGATGTCCGCCGCCACGAAGACCGCGTCGAGGTCGGGTGCCCTGCGCAGCAGCTCCTCCATCGCGAGCGCGCCGCTGTCGGGCGTGAAGTCGCTGTGCACCACGAGGTCCACGGGCATGCCGTGTTCGGCGAGCCCGCACCGCCAGCCGCTCAGCCGGTCCATGCCGACCGCCATGTCGACCGGGCCGGCGATCGTGGCGATCTTCTCGCGGCCCAGGGAGATGAGGAACCGGACGGCGCCGAGCGCGCCGTTGAAGTTGTCCGCGTCGACGAACGGGACGGAGCCGCCCGCGAGCGGACGGCCGCCCACCACGATGGGCAGCCCCGTCTCGTGCAACGTCCTGGGCAACGGGTCCTCGCCGTGCAGGCTCACGACGAGGGCGCCGTCGACGTGCCCGCCGGTGAGGTACGCGATCTGGTCCTCACCGTCGAGCGGCTGGTTCATCATCAGCAGGAGCTGGACGTGCCGTCCCGCGAGCTCCGCGTGCACCCCGCGCAGCACCCCGGCGAAGAACGGGTCGGCGAGCACCCGGCTGCCCTGCTCGGAGATCACCAGGGCGATCGCGTTCGCCTTGCTGCCCGCGAGGGTGCGCGCGGCGTGGTTGGGGCTGTACCCGAGCATGGCGATCGCACGGTGCACCGCCTGGCGGGACCGCTCGCTCACGTACTTCTCGCCGTTGATCACCCGGGAGACGGTCGACTTCGACACCCCGGCCACGCGCGCGACCTCCTCGATGCGCGGGCCGGGGCGCCGACTCCTGCCTTCTGTCATGAGACGGCTACCAGCGCGTTGTCACGCGCCACCCTGCTGTACCACCTCGCACTCATCTTCGGCGTGCGGATCTGCGTGTCGTAGTCGACGTGGACGATGCCGAACCGCTTCGCGTACCCCTCTGCCCACTCGAAGTTGTCCAGCAGCGACCAGCAGAAGTAGCCCCGCAGGTCCACGCCCGCCTCGATCGCCGCGTGGGCGGCGCGCAGGTGGGACGCGATGAAACCGGTGCGGTCCACGTCGTCGATCGCACCGTTGCCGGAGAAGTCGTCGCGGAACGCTGCACCGTTCTCCGTGATGTACAACGGAAGCCGCGGGTAGTCCTGGTGCACCCGCATCAGCACGGTGGTGAGCCCGTCCGGCCTGACCTCCCAGCCCATGTCCGTCATGGGAGCGTCCCTGGCCGGGAACGAGGCGTGCTGCACGCCGACCCACGGTGACGGACCGGCCTCACCGTTGGGCGTCGAGCTGACGTAGTGCTCGGTGTAGTAGTTGACGCCGAGCATGTCCATCGGCCCCGAGATGACACCGAGGTCGCCGTCCTTGATGTGCTCGCCGAACCCGTACGGCTCGAGGTCCGCGAGGATGTCGGCCGGGTACTCCCCGCGCAGCAACGGGTCCAGGAAGATCCGCTGCTGCAGACCGTCGAGCCTGCGCGCGACGTCGAGGTCCGCCGGGTTGCCCGGGTCCACGGGGATGATCGGGTACATGTTGAGCGTGATGCCCACCTTGGCGTCCGGCTGGGCGGCGCGGATGGTGTCGGCCGCGAGCCCGTGCGCGAGCAGCAGGTGGTGCACGGCCGCGACGGCGGCGGCCGGCTCCGTGCGGCCGGGGGCGTGGTTCCCGCCCGCGTAGCCGAGGAACGCCGAGCACCACGGCTCGTTCATGGTCGTCCAGGTGCCGACCCGGTCGCCGAGCGCCTCGACGGTGGCGGCCGCGTAGTCGGCGAACCGGAACGCGGTGTCACGGTTCGCCCAGCCGCCCACCTCCTCCAGCTTCTGCGGCAGGTCCCAGTGGTACAGCGTCGGCCACGGCACGATGTCGTGCGCCAGCAACGAGTCGATCAACCGCTGGTAGAAGTCGAGCCCAGCCTGGTTGACCTTCCCGCCGTCCGGCCGCACGCGCGGCCAGGCGATCGAGAACCGGTAGGCCTTGAGTCCCAGGTCCGCCATCATGGCGACGTCCTGCTCGAAGCGCCGGTAGTGGTCGGCGGCGGGTTCACCGCAGTCACCGCCCACCACCTTGCCGGGCTGACGGCAGAACTCGTCCCAGATGGAGTCTGTGCGGCCGTCCACGTCGGTCGCACCTTCCACCTGGAACGCGGCGGTCGCGGCTCCCCACAGAAAACCCTGCGGGAAAACAATGTTCTCCATTTTCACCCCTTGACGGCGCCCTGCATCACACCGGCGACGATCTGCCGCCCGAGCACGAGGAAGACGATGAGCACCGGAACCGTCGCGAGCGTGGTTCCGGCGAGAACGAGCGAGTAGTCGACGTAGTAGCCGCTTTGCAGCTTCTCCAGCGCGACCTGCAGCGTCGGGTTGTCGGCGTTGAGCACGACCAACGGCCACAGGAAGTCGTTCCAGGACTGCATGAACGTGAACACGCCCAGCATCGCGGCGGCCGGCCTGGCGGCGGGCAGTGCGACGTGCCAGAACGCGCGCCACAGGCTGCAGCCGTCCATCCGCGCCGCCTCGACGAGTTCGTCGGGGATGGCGTCGAGCAGGTACTGGCGCATCCAGAACACGCCGAAGGCCGTGACGAGGTTCGGCACGATCACGGCTTCCAGCCTGCCGGCCCAGCCGAACTCGGCCATCGCCATGTACAGCGGGATGATCCCGAGCTGGGTCGGCACCGCCAGCGTCGCCACCACGAACAGGAACAGCACGCCCCGGCCGCGGAAGCGCAGCTTGGCGAACGCGAAGCCGGCCAGCGTCGAGAGCAGCACCACCGAGAACGTCACGGTGCCGGACACGACGAAGCTGTTGCCCAGCGCCTTCCAGAACGGCACGGTGTCGAACACCCGTGCCGCGTTGGAGAAGAAGTTCCCACCGGGGATCAGCGTGAAGTCGCCGGTCAGCACCGAGTTGTCCCGGCTGGCGACCAGGAACGACCAGTAGAACGGGAAGGCGGAGCCGAGCACGAACGCGCCGAGGATCCCGTAGATCGCGAAGGAAGGTCGTTTCATCATCGGACGGCCCTCCTGGTGATGAAGAAGTTGAGGCCGGCGACGGCGATCACGATCAGGAACAGCACCCACGCGATGGCGGAGGCGTAACCGAGGTCGAGGCCCTGGAACGCCGACTGGTACAGGTAGAGCACGACGGTCTGGTACTGGTGCTCCGTGCCGCCGCCGCTGCCGCCGGACGGCTCGAACAGCTTCGGCTCGGTGAAGATCTGCAGACCGCCGATGGTCGAGGTGACGATCACGAAGATCAGCGTCGGCTTGAGCATCGGCAGCGTGATGCTGAAGAAGCGCCGCAGCGCGCTCGCGCCGTCCACCAGCGCGGCTTCGTAGACGTCACGCGGAATCGCCTGCATCGCGGCGAGGATGATCAGCGCGTTGTAGCCCGTCCACCGCCAGTTCACCATCGACGCGATGGCGACGTGGCTGCCGAAGGTGCTGGCCTGCCAGTCGATCGGGTCGATGCCGACGATGCCGAGCACGTCGTTCACCAGGCCGTACTGTGGGCCGAACAGGTTGCCGAAGATGATCGTCAACGCCACGAGGCTCGCCACGTACGGCAGCAGAACGCCCATCCGCCAGCCCGTGCGGGCCCGCAGGTTCGCGTTCAGCAGCGCCGCCAGGACCACGGCGACGACGATCTGCGGACCGCTGGAGAGCACGAAGATGCTGAACGTGTTGAACAGCGCGTTCCAGAACTGGTCGTCCTCGAACAGCGTGCGGTAGTTCTCCAGGCCGATGAACCCGGGCTCGTCGGCGCCGACCTCCCAGTCGAACAGGGAGACGTAGGCCGTGTAGAGCAGCGGGAACAGCCCGATCGCCCCGAAGAGCACGAAGAATGGTGCCACGAACAGGTACGGTGAGATCTTGGCGTCCACATCGGACATGCGGTGTCGCCGCGGAGGCCGCGGGCGAGCGTCCTGCGCTCGCCCGCGGTCAACCTTGGAGAGAGTGGCCGTCACTACTTGGCCGCCTTCTTCGCGCCCTCGACGGCGGTCGTCCAGGCTTCGTCGGCGTTCTTGCCCTGCTCGACCGACTGCAGTGCCGGGCTGAACACCGTCTCCTGGATCTGGCCGTCGGCCGGACCCTTGTACTGCGCTGCCTTGATCTTCTTGGCCTGCGTGGCGAACAGCTCGCCGGCCTTCACGCCACCGAAGTAGGCGTTGGTCTGCTCCAGCAGCTCAGGCGCCTCGAGGGCCTTGGTCTGGCTGGGGAAGGTGCCCTTGGCCTTGAACGCCTTGATCTGCTGCTCCGGCGCGGTCAGCCAGGCGGCGAGCTCGGCGGCCTTCTTCGCGTTCTTGCTCTGCTTCGGCACGCTCAGGTACGAGCCACCCCAGTTGCCGCCACCGTTCGGGAACGCGTCGGTGACCGCCCACTTGTCCTTGTTCTCGGGACCGGCCTGCGTCTCGACCACACCGAGCATCCACGACGGGCAGGTCTTGGTGGCGAACTTGCCGAGCTTGAAGCCGGTGTTCCACTCGTTGCTGAACGCACCGAGCCGAGCCGACTGTCCCTTCGCGACGGCCCCGGTCACCGCGGTCCAGTTGGACTTGATGGCGGAGTTGGTGTCGACGACCAGCTTGTCGGACTTGTCGTAGTAGCCGGTCTCGAGCTGGTTGTGCATGGCGTTGTAGACCTGCGCGGCGCTGTCGAACCACGCGACGCCCGGAACCTTGGCGACGAACTGGTCACCGGCGGCGAAGTAGCTGTCCCACGTCGCGAAGAGCGCCTTGACGCCCTCGGGGTCGGACGGCAGACCGGCCTGCGCGAACAGGTCCTTGCGGTAGCACATGGCCAGCGGACCGATGTCGGTGCCGTAGCCGATGAGCTTGCCGTCCTTGGTGGTCATCGCCTGGGTCTTCCAGTCCAGCCAGCGCCCGTCCTCGATCTTCGGGCCGATCTCCTTGAGATCGTTGAACTGGGAGGCCTTCGACATCACCTGGCTGAGGTAGCCCTCTTCGACGCCCTCGATGTCCGCGAGGCCGGAACCCGCACCCAGCTTGGTGAACAGGTTCTGGTGGTGCGGCTGACCCTGGCCGGTCTTGCGCTGCGTGATCTTGACGTCCGGGTGAGCTGCCTCGTACTCCTTGAACAGCTCCTCATAACCGAACTCGTTGAACGTGGCGATCGTCAGCTCGGTGTTTCCATCTGCGGTCTGACTGGCCCCACCTGTCCCGCACGCTGTGGTGGCGGCGGCGGACACGGCGGCACAGATCAGCACGCTGATCCAACGGTGTCGCACGGGAGAACTCCTCTGGTCTCGGCGGCGGGTTCTGGGAGCGCTCCCAGACGTCGAGGAGTGTCGTCCCGGCTTCGAACGTGTGTCAAGACACACTTCGGCCAGTGCCAGGCGCTTTCGGCGCCGGTCGGCGTGGTGACCTCGGGGTTCATGGCTCAGGTCACAGTTTTGAAACCTGGGAGCGTTCCCGGAAAAGTGTCCGATGGGTTAACACTGCGTGCTTCTTCCGGCACTGACCGCGTCGAGCGGGTGGTCGGGACGGGTGTGGACATGTCCGCTCGGGAAACGCGTCAGGTGGCGGATGGCGTCTGTGCGTACAGCGCCATTCGGAGGACGTCGTTGGGCCGGAAAGGGTGGTGTGGGGCGATGTTCGGTGAGACTGCATCAGGCGAGACGACGTCGGCGCACCGCATTCAGCCGGGCCTCGGACGGCTCGGCACACGCCGCACCCGGCACCCGCTGTCCTGCTCGCCACCGCCTCCGGTGGAGCCGCCCGCGCCCAGCAGGCACCGTGCCCGGCCTGCGCGTCGGTTCAGGCGCTCGCGCGGCGCACCAGAGACGTCGGCAGCAGCAGCGAGGGCGGCAGGCCGGCGTCGCCCGCCAGCTCGCCCAGCAGCCGCCACGTCATCGTGCGGCCGAGCTGTTCGACGTCCTGGCGGACGGTCGTGAGCGGGGGAGTCGCGGTCGACGCGAGCAGCGAGTCGTCGAACCCGACGACCGCCACGTCCTCGGGAACGCGCCTGCCCCGTGCGTGCAGCACCTGCAGCACGCCCAGGGCGATGATGTCGGCGGCGACGAAGACGGCGTCGATGCCGGGGGCCCGGTCGAGCAGTTCCGTCATGGCCAGGGCGCCGCTCTCCGGCGTGAAGTCGGCCTCCGCGACGAGGTCGGCGGACAGCCTCGCCTCGCCGAGGCCCCGCCGCCAGCCGCTGAGCCGGTCCAGACCCGCGGCCATGTCGCGCGGGCCCGCCACGGTCGCGATCCTCGTGCGTCCCAGTGAGACCAGGTGTCGCACGGCGTCGAGGCCGCCGGTGAAGTTGTCCGAGTCCACGAACGGGACGGAGCCCGCGGCGAGCGGACGGCCGCCGACCACCACCGGCAGGCCGTACTCCTGGAGCAGGAGCGGCAGCGGGTCGTCGCCGTGCAGGCTCACCAGCAGCGCGCCGTCGACGTGGCCGCCCGCCAGGTAGGCGAGGAGGTCGTCGTGGTCCTCCGGCCGGCTCAGCATCAGCAGCAGCTGGATGCGCCGCCCGGCCAGCTCCGCGTGCACGCCGCGCAGCACGCCCGCGAAGAACGGGTCGCCGAGGACCCTGCTGCCCTGCTCGGAGACGATCAACGCGATGGCGTTCGCCTTGTTGCCCGCGAGGGAGCGGGCCGCCTGGTTCGGGCTGTACTTGAGATGGGTGATCGCCGTGTGCACGGCGTCGCGTGCCTTGGCGCTCACGTACTGCTCGCCGTTGATCACCCGGGAGACCGTCGACTTGGACACTCCGGCCAGCCGGGCGACCTCTTCGATCCGCGGGCCGGGCCGTCGTTGCCGGTCGATCTCCGTCATGACGCTCATCGTAGGAGTCCGCGACCGTCAGATCGAATGTGACGAAACGCCCGCGTGTCCGGTTCGTGAGAGCGCGACCGCGAAGTGGGAACGGGGCGGGACGCCTGTGCCGTGCAGAACGTCCCGCCCCGAAGTTCGTCAGGGCTCGGTGCCCCAGGTGAGGGAACCGCCGGTGTGGGCGGTGACCCTGTCGAAGTCGCTGAGCGCGTTGCTCACCCGGTAGCTGTGGTCGTCGGTCTGGTTGAAAGAGGACCAATCGGACTTCGCTGTCCGCACCTGGATCTCGCCCGTGCTCGCTCCCGCCGCGAGGCTGCCGGAGCTGAAGGAGACCTCGACGTACGCGTCGGCGCCTGTGCGCGCGGTGGCGAGCTTGACCACGCGCACCTGGACGGTGGCGCACCCGATCTGAGCCCAGTCGCACCACACCTGGTACGTCGCCGACGGTGCGTCGCCGGTGAACCAGTACCTGATCGTCGTGGTGGTGAGGCTGACCGGCGCCGTGCCGCGGTTGGTCAGCTGGAGCGTGGCGCCGATCTGGTTCGACGTGGCCGAGCCGGATCCCTTCTGCTGCACCGCGAGAGTGGCGGCGACGCCGGGGAGCGTGCGCGTGCTGACCGGGGTGCTGGCACTGGACGCGTTGCCCGCCGCGTCCCGGGCGCGCACCGAGAACGAGTACGGCGTGTCCGGTGTGAGGCCGGTGACCCGCAGACTGGTCGTGGTCGACGTTCCTGTGACGGTAGTGCCGCTGAGCACGTCGTACCCGGCCACTGCGACGTTGTCGGCGGAGGCGGTCCAGTTCAGCGTGACGCTCGTCGGACCGGCGTCGGAGGCGGTCAGTCCACTGGGGACGGACGGCGGTTCGCTGTCCTCCACGGCGCCGCCGGGCTCGTTCCCCCACAACGTCTTCCCGTCCTGCCGCAGCGTGATCCGGTCGGTCTGGACGACGGTGTTGCCGCTGCCGAGGCCGGTGTGGGACCAGTCGTTGGCCGGGTCCCACGTGCCCGCGCTGGTGATGCGGAACTGGACCTCCTTGCGGAACGCGGACTGCCCGGCCGGAGCCACTCCGGTGCACGGGATCTCCACGTAGTACACCGCGCCGCTGTGCTGGACCGGCGCTCCTGGCGTGCCGCACTGGTTGTAGTTCGTGGTGATCGAGATCTGACCGGGTGTGGTGGCGCCGTCGAGCGTGAAGTAGTAGCGCAGGGTGCCGTTGAACGTCCGCGCCGGCCACGCGCTCTTGTTGAGCACGAAGGCCTTGATCTCGGTGAACTGAGCGGCGCTCTGGTTCACCGACGCCTGCACGGTCAGCTCGGGGCCGTCCGGGGTCTCCGCTGCCGGGAATGAGGCGAGCGGGGTGCCGCCGTACTCCCCGTACAGGCGGGCGAGCGCGCCGGTGAAGCCCGCGTTGTAGTCGAGCGCGACCTCGTTCATCACGTAGTCGCTGCGGCTGTCGGTGTAGGCGTCGTTGTTGGTGCTGGGACCGCCGACCAGCGCGCCGTAGAGCACGTGCCGGCTGACGGCGGGCTCCTGGATGCTGTCGGCCCACGAACCGTGCGCGCCCCGGTGGTGGGGGTTGCGCGGAGGGTTGGCGCCGAACCCGACGACGTAACTCGCGTTGCGCGGGTTGTCGCCGAGGGCGTAGTTGATCTGCCGCACGCCGAAGTCGTGGTAGGTCCTGGCGCGCGCACTGTCGCGGGTGGACAGCCAGTCCGAGTAGGTCAGCGCGGCGAACGCGGTGTTGGCGGCGTACCGCAGCGAACCCCAGCTGTCGAGGACCGCCTGACCGCCGGGGGAGTAGCGCACCCGGTTGCCGTTGTAGCCGGTGGTCCAGAAGTCCAGCCAGCGGTTGGCGTCGTTGACGTAGGTCTGCTCGCCGGTCAGCTTCGCCATCAGGACGTAGGCGCCGTAGGACTTGTCGTCCCAGGCGATGGTCCACCTGTAGGAGCGTTCGGTGCTCTGCGGCTCGGTGCCGAGCTTCTGGTACTCCGCCTTCGCCTTCGTCAGGTAGCTCGCGTCACCGGTGGCGCGGTGCAGCCAGATCGCGCCCCAGACGAGCTCGTCCTGGTAGCCGCTCCAGGAGTTGTAGAAGCTCGCGGCGTCCGTGATGCACGAGCTGTACTTGCCCCGGTAGGTGTCCGCGAACGTGTACAGCTGCTTGGCGTGCGTGAGGAGGGTGGCCGCGTAGGTGGGGTCGGTGTCCTTGAAGACCATCGAGGCCGACGCCATCGCCGCCGCGTACTCGCCGGCGAGGTCGGAACCGGGGCACGAACTGTCCACTTTGTACGACGGACGGGCCATCGGCATGACCTCCGCCGAGCCCCACCACGCGTGGTCGGGGTTGCCCGCGCCGACCTGCCCGTAGACGACGTTCGGGGACGGGTGCGCCTTGATGATCCAGTCCGTGCCGTGCCGCAGGTTCGCCATGAGGTGCGGGAGCTGGCCGGAGCCCGCGTAGGCGGTCCGGTTCTCGACGGCGCCCCAGGCGAGCATCGACACGCTGAACGCGAACGGCAGCCCGAACTTCACGTGGTCACCGGCGTCGTAGAAGCCGCCGGACAGGTCGAGGCCGACGTCGGCACCGTCGCGCATCGCCGAGTCCCCGCGCCAGCTCACCCGGTTGCCGGCGGGCAGCTTCCCCGAGCGCTGGGCGTCGTAGAACCAGACCGACTTCTGCAGCGCCTCGCCGTAGTTGAACGCCGGTGCGGCCGCCGAGGGTGACACCAGCGGACCGGCCGCCAGTGCGAGCAGCGCGACGACGACGGCTGTCACAGCTCTGAACACGCGACCGTGCACGTCAGCCTCCGATGACAGGGGAGCTGGGACTGGGAGCGCTCCCAGATCCAGGACTGTAACGGGCACGAAAGCGATTCGGCAGAGCGATTCCGCGTTCGATTTCGAATCGACGGAACGCTTCCTGGCGTTGTGGGGGATGGCTACAGTGCGGCCATCTGGGAACGCTCCCAGGTCGGGAGGTGTGTCGTGTTCGGAAGACGTTTTGCCGCGCTGGCAGCGGGTTTCGTCTCGGTGGCCGCGAGTGTCGGCCTGGCGGTCGTGGCTCCCGCCGCGGCGGCGCCGGGCTGCAAGGTGGACTACGCGGTACCGAGCCAGTGGAACAGCGGGTTCACCGCGAGCGTGTCCGTGCAGAACCTCGGTGATCGCGTCGACGGCTGGCGCCTGACCTGGACCTGGCCGTCCGGCCAGCGGGTGACCCAGGCGTGGAACGCCACCGTCACGTCGTCCGGCGCCGACGCCACCGCCGTCAACGCCGGCTACAACGCGGTGATCGAGTCGAACGCCTCGGTGTCCTTCGGCTTCAACGCCAGCTGGTCCGGCACCAACACGGCACCGCCGTCGTTCGCCCTCAACGGCGTCACGTGCACCGGCGAACCGGGCACGCCCCCGACCACGACGACCACCACCACGACCACCACCGGGAACCCGGTGCCGGGGGACGCGATGGCACAGGTCGCGGCGATGCAGCCGGGGTGGAACCTCGGCAACACGCTGGACGCCACCGGCGGCGACGAGACGTCGTGGGGCAATCCGCGCGTCACGGAAGCACTGCTGGACAACGTGAAGGCGCAGGGCTTCAAGAGCATCCGCATCCCCGTCACGTGGGGCCAGCACCAGGGCCAGGACCACGTGATCGAGGCGGCGTACCTGAACCGCGTCAAGGAGGTCGTCGGCTGGGCGCTGGCGGACGGCTTCCACGTGATGATCAACATCCACCACGACTCGTGGCAGTGGATCGCGGCCATGCCGTCGAACCGGACCGGCGTCCTCACCCGCTACAACGCGATCTGGACGCAGCTGGCCACCGCCTTCCGGGACTCACCGGGCAAGCTCGTGTTCGAGAGCGTGAACGAGCCGCAGTTCACCGGCAGCTCGGGTGACGCCCAGAACGCACAGCTGCTGCACGAGCTGAACGCGTCCTTCCGCGACGTCGTGCGGCGCTCGGGCGGCAACAACGCGACCCGCCTACTGGTGCTGCCCACCCTGCACACGTCGTCCGACCAGGCACGCCTCGACGAGCTGGCGACGTCGATCAGCGGCTTCGGCGACGCGAACCTGGCCGCGACCGTGCACTACTACGGCTACTGGCCGTTCAGCGTGAACGTGGCCGGAGGAACGCGCTACGACGCGACCGCGCAGAAGGACCTGACCGACTCCTTCGACCGCGTGTACAACACCTTCGTCGCGCGCGGCGTCCCGGTGATCCTCGGCGAGTACGGGCTGCTCGGGTTCGACCGCCACACCGGCACGATCGAACAGGGCGAGAAGCTGAAGTTCTTCGAGCACTTCGGCCACTACGCGCGCACCAAGAAGATCACCACCATGCTGTGGGACAACGGCCAGCACCTCGGCCGCACGTCCTTCCAGTGGAGCGACCCCGAACTGGCCGCGCAGATCAGGTCGAGCTGGACCACCCGCTCCGGCACGGCGTCGTCCGACCAGGTGTTCAGCGCCCGGTCGAGTGCCGTCACCGCCAAGACGATCACGTTGAACCCCAACGGAACCACGTTCACCGGCCTGCGCCAGGGCACGGCGGAACTGGTGCGGGGCACCGACTACACGATCTCCGGCGACCAGCTCACGCTGACCGCCGCGGCGATGACCAGGCTGAGCGGATCACGCGCTTACGGCACGAACGCCGTGCTCACGGCCCACTTCTCCGCGGGCGTGCCGTGGCGGGTCAACCTGATCACCCACGACACACCCGTGCTGTCCGCTGCGACCGGCACCACCGGCTCGTTCGCGATCCCGACCACCTTCCGCGGTGACCTGCTCGCCACGATGGAGGCGAAGTACGCCGACGGGTCGAACGCCGGACCGCACAACTGGACCTCCTTCAAGGAGTTCGACCGGGCGTTCGCGCCGAACTACACCACCGGCGCGACGACGCTGACCCCGGAGTTCTTCGCCGAGGTCAACGACAACGCGCGGGTGACGCTGACGTTCCACTACTGGAGCGGCGCCACCGTCACCTACTACGTCACCAGGTCCGGCAGCACGGTCACCGGGAGTCTGTGACCTTCAGGCCGCGGCGCAACGCCTCCACCTCGTCGGCGAACATCCGGCGTGAGATCTCCGCGCTCTCGACGAGCGAGGAACCGTGGAACGTGCCGGGGTACAGGCGCAGCTCGGTCGGTACACCCGCGTGCGCGAGCCGTCGCGCGTACTCGACGCCTTCGTCGCGCAGCGGGTCGTACTGGCAGGTGGTGACGAACGCGGGCGGGAGCCCGGACAGGTCGGTGGCACGCGACGGGGCGGCGTACGGCGAGACGTCGTCGCCGCCCGGTTCGGTGCCCAGGTAGGCGGTCCAGCTGTAGATCGCGTTGGGACGGTTCCACAGCGGGGTGTCGACGTAGTCCCGCATCGACTCGGTGTCGAGCCGGTCGTCGAGCTCGGGGATGGCGAGGAGCTGGAAGGCGAGCTCGGGGCCGCCGCGGTCGCGGGCGAGCAGCACGGTTCCGGCGGTGAGCCCGCCACCCGCGCTCTCGCCGCCGACACCGAGCCGCGCCGGATCGATGCCGAGCTCACCGGCCTTGGCCGCCGTCCACCGCAGTGCCGCGTAGCAGTCCTCGACCGGCGCCGGGAACGGGTGCTCGGGAGCGAGCCGGTAGTCGACCGACACGACCACGATGTCCAGCTGGTCGACGAGCTTCAGCACGTGCGCCTCGAACATCTCGACGCTGCCGATGATGAACCCGCCGCCGTGGATGTACACGAGACCGGGCATGGGGTTCTCGCGGCCGGCCCGGCCGTACACGCGCACCCGCACGTCCGGGGCGCCGGACGGACCGGGAGCCGTCTCGTCGCGGACGTCGATCGGGTGGGCAGGCTCGTACACCGGGACGAGGTCCGCCAGCTGCGACTGCTGGGTGCGGCCGGCGACCAGCGCGTCGTAGTCGGTCAGGGTCACCTGCGGCAGCATGTCGAGCCAGGGCAGCAGTTCGGGATCCAGGTCGTAGCTCATGGGACCAATCCTCGGCTCGGAACGGCGGTGCGGGCAGCCGACACGTGGCGGGCGATTCGGCCACTCGGCCAGCCACCTGTCGGGGCTATGGTGACGGGATGAAGGGCCTGCTGCTGAGGTTGTCCGGGCTGGACGCCGACGCCGAGAGCGCGGTGAGGGTGATCGGGTTCTTCGATCGCCTGATCACCGAGCGCGCGGGCCTGGACGCGTTGGTGCGCAGCACCTCCGAGCTGGCCGGCTGCCCGGTCGGCCTGCACGCGCCCGGCCAGGGCCTCCTGCTGCGCGCCGACGCCGGGGGCGCCGTCACGGCGGGCCCGGTGCCCGCGAAGGCCTCGGTCCGCGCGCTCGAGGGCGGCGTGGAGGTCTGGGTCGCCCGCCAGGGCGCACCCGCGCCGCTGGACGACATGCTGCTGGAACGGTTCGCGATCGCCGCCGCCGTGCTGCTCGAACACTCCAGCGTGCCCCTGCCGGAACTGGGCGATCCCGCGCTGATCGAGCTCGTCCTGTCCGACGGCGTCGGCACGGCGGAACGCTCCCGCGCGCTGCACCTGCTCGGCATCGCCGCCACGGCGCCGTTGCGCGTGCTGGCGGCCACTGGAGAGGTTCCCGGGCGGTCGGTGCTGCTGGGCCCGGTGCGTGCGGTGCTGACCACTGAGGTCCCCGAGACGGCCGGACGGCTCGGCGTCGGCCCGTCGCTGCCCGCGATCGACGCGGTCAGGTCGTGGCAGGCCGCGCGCACGGCGCTGCGGTACACATCGGACAGTGAGCCGGTGGTGTGGTGGGAAAGGCTTGGCGGCCTTGCGCTTCTGGCCGACCAGGTCGGCCTCGCGGACATCGCGGCGCTGCCTGACGTGTGCGCGCTCGACCGGCTGGCCGCGGAGCCGGGCATGATCACGATGCTGGACGTCTTGTGTGCCACGGATTCGGTGCGCAAGGCCGCGGCGGCGTTGCACCGGCACCACAGCACGATGCCCGCACGGCTTGCCCGCGCGGAGTCGGTGCTCGGGTTCGAGCTCGACTCGGCGGCAGGCCGGTTCCGGCTGCACCTGGCGTTGATGCTGAGGCGGCTGCGGGAGAACGCCGCCGACTAGGCTCCCGAGCATGATCGATTTGACCGAAGCACTGGAGTCCGTGGAACAGCTCACCGTGGGGTGGCGCGCCATGGTGCTGGATCAGAACCCGGAAGCCGACGTGCGCGATCTCCCCGGCGTCGCGGTGAGGTGGGCGGAGTGCAAGTTCCCCTTCTGGAACTGCGTGACGCTCACCGAGTCCGGCATCGGCGCCGACCTGCTCTCGCAGCGCTTCGCCGAGGCCGCGGACGTCATGCGCACGAAGCAGAGCTTCGGTTTCCTGTGGGTGTTCGAGGGCCTGGCGGAGGGTGCCGACCTCGACGCGCTGGCCGACCGCGCCGGGCTCGCGTACGCGTTCCCCGGCACCGGGATGGCAGGCGACCTGCTGCCGATCCCCGAGCCCTCGCACCCGGAGTTGACGTTCGAGCGGGTGACGACCGACGAACAGCTGCAGGCGTACGCGGACATCAACTCCCGGGCGTACGGGTTCGACCTGGAGGCCGGCCGTGACGGCATCGGCGGGTCGGCGCTGTGGAAGAGCGGGGTGCACGCCTACCTCGGCCTCAAGGACGGCGTGCCGGTGACGTGCGCGGGTGCGGTCGAGACGGCCGGGCGGCTGTTCGTGGTGCTGGTCGCGACCGAACCCGGATCGGAGCGCCGGGGCTATGGCGAGGCGGTGACGCGCAAGGCGTTGCACGAGGCGTGGCGTGCCACCGGGATCACCCGCGCCACGCTGCACGCCACGGTCGCCGGAGCACCGGTCTACCCGCGGATCGGGTTCGAGCCGAACTCGCCGATCAGGTTCTACGCGCTGAAGGGCTAGTCGCGTCATCTGACCAGCCCCGCGAGAGAGGAAGACGACCGGATCGGAGCGCGTCGCGCTGCCGGGTCACCCAGTGCTCGACCTGATCCCCGGATTCCGCGACGGGGCGGTCCGTGGTGTCGAGCAGGTGGGTGCGCCACCGCTGGTCGCCGGCGGTCCACCCGGTCCACCGGTGCCAGACCATGGGGGGCCAGCTGTCGGCGACGATGGCGCCGGGCAGGTGCCGGGGATCCTTGGCGTGCTCGCGGTGCCAGGCGGCCCAGCCGAGGAAGGCGTCGACCGCCGGCGCGTCTCACCGGCTCGCGTCGCGCGCGGTGAGCCTGCTGCGCCGGACCTCGTCGGACACGTCGACCAGGCACACCGCGATGCCGTCCAGCAACGGGGCGCTGGGAGCGGCCAGGACCTCTCCGAGCGGGGACTGCCCGGTGAGCAGGAGGTCGACTCCGCGGTCCTGGTGCTCCAGCGCGCGGCGCACCCACATCTCGGTCGTGCGCTGGCGCCACCGGCGATCGGCGCCTTCGGGCACGCCGACCTCGTCGAAGTCGTGCACGGCGAGCCGCCCCAGCCGGTCGCCCACGGAGCGGGCGAGCGTGGTCTTGCCCGAACAGCTGGACCCGGTCAGCTTGAGCAGCACCACACCAGGGTGGCAGTTCGGGACGGTGTCCTCGAACGGTTCAGTCGCTGACGGGAGCGCGCCACAGTCCGGCGAGCGCGTCGACCAGCCCGGTCGCGGCCTCGGGCCAGCTCGCCCGCGGCGTCGGGGTGCCGTCGGCGAGGGCGCGCTCGCGTTCGGCGATCATGTGGACGAGCAGCTGGCGCGCCATGTCGTGGCGTTCGGCCCGCACGTCGTCCGGCAGGTCGGCCAGGCAGGCGTTCAGGCCCGCGAGGATGCGCACCTGGGACGGCGACGAGCGCGTCTCCTCCACGATGATCGGCCGCAGCGTCGGGTCCGTCATGACCTGCGCGCCGAACCGGGCGAACCAGGTGGGGCTGCCGACCGCGTCCAGGTGCTCGGTGACCGGGCGCACCAGGCAGTCGAGCCAGTCGCGCAGGCAGGGGGAGTCGCCGAGGTCGGAGACCATCCGCTGCCTGATCTCCTCGACGTGCGCGAGGTGCTTGCGCGCGATGGCCCGCACGAGGTCGGCCTTGGTGCCGAAGTGGTAGCCGACGGCGGTGTTGTTGCCCTGACCGGCCGCTTCGCTGACCTGGCGGTTCGAGACGGCCACGACGCCGTGCTCGGCGAACAGCCGCTCGGCCGCCGTGAGGATCAGCTCGCGGGTGGCGTGCGCGCGCTCCGTCTTGGACTGGCCGTCCACCTTGTTCACCGTCACCTCCGCTTCGGACATCCGGGACATCCTTGCACCACCCGATGTTAAGTCAAGTGACTGACTTAGACTCGGGGACGTGCTCCTCGAAGAAACGCCCCCGGTGACCCGTCCGAACGTCGTCGTGGCCGTCCTGGCGCTGGGCGGCATCACGGTGTCGCTGATGCAGACGCTGGTCATCCCACTGCTGCCGAGGTTCCCCGCACTGCTGAACTCCTCACCCGGCGACACCGCCTGGGTGATCACGTCGACCCTGCTGGCCAGCGCGGTCGCGACGCCCGTCGTCGGCCGGCTCGGCGACATGTACGGCAAGCGCCGCATGCTGCTGGTCAGCCTGCTCATGCTGGTCGCGGGCTCGGTGATCGCCGCGCTGAGCTACTCGCTCGTGCCGTTGATCATCGGCCGCGTGGTGCAGGGGCTGGCGGTCGGCGTCATCCCGCTCGGCATCAGCATCATGCGCGACGAGCTGCCGCTGGAACGGCTGGCCGGGGCGACGGCGCTGATGAGCGCCTCGCTGGGCGTCGGCGGCGCGCTCGGCCTGCCCGCGGCGGCGTTGCTGGTCGAGCAGAGCGACTGGCACATGCTGTTCTGGACCTCGGCCGCCGCCGGTGTGCTGGTGCTGGTCGCGGTCCTGGTCGTCGTGCCGGAGTCGCCGGTCCGCGGTGGCGGGCGGTTCGACTTCCTCGGCGCGCTGGGGCTGTCGGTCGCGCTGATCTGCCTGCTGCTCGGCGTGTCGAAGGCGTCCACGTGGAGCGGCGCGACCACCACGGGCCTGTTCGTCGTCGCGGCCGTCGTGCTCGGGCTGTGGGGCTGGTGGGAGCTGCGGTCGCCGCAGCCGCTGGTCGACCTGCGCACCACGGCCCGGCGTCAGGTGCTGCTGACCAACATCGCGTCGGCGGTGTTCGCGTTCGCCATGTTCGCGCAGTCACTGGTGCTGCCCCAGATCCTGCAGCTCCCGGCCTCGACCGGCCACGGGCTCGGGCAGTCGTTGCTCGTCACGGGCCTGGTGCTGGTGCCGTCCGGTCTGGTGATGATGGCGACGGCGCCGTTGTCCGCGAAGATCTCGAACGCGCGGGGCCCTCGCGTCACGTTGATCCTCGGCGCGCTCGTGGTCGCCCTCGGTTACGGGGCAGGGGTCTTCATGCTGACCGCGGTGTGGCAGCTCGTCGTGGTCTCGGCCGTGATCGGCGCGGGCATCGGCCTGGGCTACGGCGCGATGCCCGCCCTGATCATGGGTGCCGTGCCGACGTCGGAGACGGCCGCGGCCAACAGCCTCAACACGCTGATGCGCGCGATCGGTACGTCGGTGTCGAGCGCGGTGGCCGGTGTCGTGCTCACGCAGGTGGGCGTGCCGTTCAGCTTCCAGCTCATCATGGGCCTGGGGGCCGCGACCGCGCTGCTGGCAGTCGTGGTCGCGGCGTTCATCCCCCCGGCACGTCCGGTCAGCTGAAGAACCGTGTGATCTCGCGGGCGACGGTGTCCGGCTGCTCCTCGGCGAGCCAGTGGCCGGACCCGTCGACGCGCACGACCTCGAACTGGTTCGCGACGTTCGGCAGCGCGCCCAGGAACTGGTCGTAGGACGAGATCGAGGCCAGGCCGAGCACCGGCGGGGTCAGCTTGGCGTAGGTCTTGCCGTCCGCGATGTCCTGATGGAACGCCTGGTACCAGCCGTTGCTCGCGCGGATGGCCTCCGGCGAGTTGTAGTTCTGCGCGTAGATCCGCCGGGAGCGCTCGTCGATGGCGGACGGCGTGAACGCGGTGTTCGCGAACAGCCAGTCGACGAGGTGGCGGAACCGGCCGGCCAGCAGCTGCTCGGGCAGGCCCATGACCTGGTTGAACGCGAACCACCAGAGGCTGAATCCGCCCGGTGGGGGCAGCAGCGGGATCTGGTAGAAGCTCTCGTCGGGGTGCAGCACGTCCATGAACGCGACCTTCTTCGTCGCGGCGGGGAAGTTGGCCGCGAACGCGAACGCGACCATGCTGCCCAGGTCGTGCCCGACGACGTTGACCTGGTCGTACCCGAGCTTCTTGACGAGCTCGTGGATGTCGGTCGCCATCGTCTTCTTGTCGAACCCGCCCGCCGGCTTGTCCGACCCGCCCTGGCCGCGCATGTCCACCGCGATGACGCGGAACTTCGTCGCGAGCGCGGGCATGATCTTGTTGTACAGCCACCAGGTCTGCGGCCACCCCGGCAGCAGGAGCAGCGGCTCTCCCCGCCCACCGGTGACGTAGTGCAGCCGCACCCCGTTGACCTGCGCGTAGTTGTGCTTGAAGCCGGGGAGGTTCGGCTCGGGTGCCGTCCTCCCGGCGTCGGCACCGGCGGTCCCCGTGCCCGCGGCGAGCGCGGCGCCCGCACCCAGCGCGAACACTCTGCGCCTGTTCAGCTCCATGGTCCCTTGCCCCCATCCGTTGCTCGGCGCGGACATCCGAACAAGCGGCGCTCGAACACCAGTGGAGATCAGGGAACGAGGTGGTAGGCGACCGTCGGCCAGATTCCGCCCTTGACCTCCCGGTCCTCGTCGCGGGCGGGATCGCGGACGAACCCGGCGCGCTCGGCGACCTTGCGGGAGCCGGTGTCGTCCCGCTACGACCTCAGCTCGCCGACGGTGCGATGGGCGAGGATCCACGCGACGAACTCGCTGAGCGACTTGGTCGCCAGTCCTCGGCCACGCGCGTGAGCGGCCACGAGGTACGACACGTGGCCGATGCCGTCCTCGAAGTCGACGGCCACGTTGCCGCAGCGTTCACCCGCGTCCTCGATGCAGAACGACGCGGTGGCGGGGTTCGTGGACAACGACCTGATCGCGTCGGCGACCTGTGCCTCGGTGATCGTCGGCGGGTCGGTCGTGTAGCGCTGGACCTCCGGGTCCCTGGTGGCTTCCGCGTACCAGGCGGCGTCCTCGACGGTCCACTCGCGCAGCCTCATCCGAGTTCGGCGGAGTCGGTGAGCCGCAGCTTGCGCCGTGCCCGCTGGTAGAACGTCGTCATCCCGAGCCGCACCACCCGCGCGGCACCGGCACGGCCGCGCAACGACACCCGCCGGCCCGGCTCGACGTAGCCCGCGACCATGCCGTCCACCTCCACGGCCAGTCGGCCGCTGGACGGCAGCAGGTCGAGGTCGACCTCGTCGTTCACCGACAGCACCACGCCCCGGCTGTAGGCGGAGTGCGGTGCGGCCGGGGTGACGAGCAGCGCCTCGACGGACGGGCTGGTGATCGGGCCGCCCGCGGAGAAGCTGTAGGCGGTGGAACCGGTCGGGGTGGCGACGATGACGGCGTCGGCGGCGTAGCTGACGAACGGCTGGCCGGCCACCCGGACGGCGACGCGGGCGCTGCCCTCGCCGGGGATGCGGACCACGGCGACGTCGTTGAACGCGGTGACCGTCTGGTCGTTGAAGCGCGCGTCGACGGCGAGGCGGGGTTCGACGGTGAAGTCGTGGGCGTCGATGGCGCTCAGGGCGGCGGGCAGGTCCGGGACGTCGACCTCGGCCAGGAAGCCGAGTTTGCCCAGGTTGACGCCGAGGACCGGGGCTCGTTCGCCGTCGGCCATGCGCATGGCGCGCAGCATCGTGCCGTCACCGCCGAGGCTCACCAGCAGGTCGGCGCGGCGGCCCAGTTCCTCCGCGGTGACCGGGGTGGCCTCGCAGCGCAGGCGCTGGATCTCGTCGGAGATGCCGAGGATCTCGACACCGCGTTTGGTCGCCCAGCCGAGGACCGCCTCGACGGCGGCGGCGGAGTCTCGCCTCGGGTGCAGCACCAGGCCGGCGGCGTGCACGTCAGATCGTCCTCTGTCGGGTCACGACACCAGTCTGCCGAAATTGCGCGCGCCGTGCGTCCCTCGTCCGAACGGCTGATGTCCACGCCTCCGATTCGGTCGTTCGGCGGGAGGGCGTGGCCTGGAGGAGGAGTCCTACGTGGACGCTCGTTCCTAGGTTGGCTGCATGACCATCCTGCTAGCCGATCCGGTCGTGCGCGCCGTCCGCGTGCTCGACAACGGGGATCCTTTGGTGCCATTGGACTACGCGCTCGGTGTGCTGGTGCGCGAAGGGCTCGCGCGGCGGCTCGACGTGGCCCGCGCGCTGCTCCCGTCCGGTGTGGACCTGCGGGTGGTCGAGGGGCACCGCACCGCCGCCGGCCAGAGCGCGATCATCGAGCGGTACAAGGCCGAACTGCGTGGGCTCCACCCCGCCGCCGACGAGGTCGAGCTCGACCGGTTGTCCAGCCGGTTCGTGGCACCGCTGGCCGTCGCGCCGCACGTCGCGGGCGCGGCCGTGGACCTGACGCTGGTCACGAGGTCGGGTGCGGAGCTGTGGATGGGCACGGAGGTCGACGCCACTCCCGAGGAGAGCGACGGCGCGTGCTTCTTCGGCGCGCCGGTCGACGACGAGGCCCGCCACAACCGGACGGTGCTGGCCGGTGCGCTGGCCGCCGCCGGCCTGATCAACTACCCGACCGAGTGGTGGCACTGGTCCTACGGCGACCGCTACTGGGCGTTGCTGACCGGCGCGGACCACGCCGTCTACGGACCGGTGGAGGTGCCTGCGTGGGCGCGCGCGTGACGAGCCTGCGCCACGCGGCCTCGGAGCCGGTGTTGCAGGTCGACCTCACCGCGGTGGCCGACAACACGAGACGGTTCGTCTCGTGGGCCCGTGGCGCGGTGATGGCGGTGGTGAAGGCCGACGGGTTCGGGCACGGGCTCGGCGACGTCGCGCGAACGGCGGTGGCCGCCGGTGCCACGTGGATCGGGGTCACCTCGCTGGCGGAGGGCGTGCGGGTGCGGGAGTCCGGTGTGGACGTTCCGGTGCTGAGCTGGCTCAACCCCGTCGACGTGGACGTGCGGACGGCCGTCCGGTACGGGATCGACCTCAGCGTGCCGAGCCTGGAGCACCTCGCCGCGCTGGAGGGCGGGGTGCGGGTGCACCTCCAGCTGGACACGGGAATGGCGCGGGACGGGGCCGCGCCGGAGACCTGGCTGTCGCTGATGTCGGCGGCACGTCGTGCGGAGCTGGCCGGGAGGGTCTCGGTCGCCGGAGTGATGGGACATCTGCCTTGTGCCGGCATGCCTGGAGCGAATGAGCACGGCAAACGGGCGCTGGCGCGGGGCGTCGAGATGGCGCGTCAGGCGGGGCTGCGGCCGCCGGTGCGGCACCTGGCGGCCACGAGCGCCGCGCTGACCGACCCCGGCACCCACCTGGACGTCGTCCGGATCGGGGCCGGGCTGGTGGGCATCGACCCGTCCGGGACCACCCGGCTGCGCTCCGCCCTGCGGCTCACGGCGCCGGTGGTCCAGGTGCGGCGGGTCCAGGCGGGGACAGGGGTCGGCTACGGGCACGCGCACGTCACCGAACGCGCGACGACGCTGGCGTTGCTGCCGGTGGGCTATGCGGACGGCCTGCCGCGCACCGCGTCGGCCCGGGCCGAGGTGTGGCTGGCCGGTCGTCGCCGGCCGGTCGCCGGGGTGATCTCGATGGACCAGGTCGTGGTAGACGCCGGGGACGACGAGGTGCTGCCGGGGGACGAGGCGGTGGTGTTCGGGCCCGGCGACCACGGCGAGCCGACGGTGCAGGACTGGGCCCGGTGGGCGGGGACGATCCCGCACGAGATCGTGACGGGCATCGGGGCGAGGGTGCGGAGGAACGTTCGATGAGGGGGATCCGCGTCGCCGTGATCGGCGGCGGGCAGAACTGCGAGCACGACGTCTCGGTGGCGTCCGCGAAGTCGGTCCGCGAGGCGCTCGACCCGGCGAAGTACGAGGCCGTGGCGCTCACGATCGGCCGCGACGGCCGGTGGCACGGCCAGGACGGCCAAGTGCTCGACACGCTGACGTCCGGCAGTCTCGCCGTCGCGCTCGACGTGCTGGCCACCTGTGACGTGGTGCTGCCGCTGGTCCACGGGCCGCTGGGGGAGGACGGCACGCTGGCGGGCCTCTGCGCACTGGCCGGCGTGCCGTACGTGGGCTCCCCGCTGCGGGCCGGTGCGCTCGCGATGGACAAGTGGGCCACCAAGCTCGTCGCCGAGGCGGTCGGGGTCCGCACGGCGAAGGGCGCGCTGGTCACCAACGCGTCCACTGTGGACTTCACAGGTCCGGTCGTGGTGAAGCCGGTGGCGGCGGGGTCGAGTTTCGGGGTGAAGCTCGTCGAGCGCGAGGAAGATCTCGAACCCGCCGTGCTCCAGGCGCTGGAACTGGACGACCGCGTGCTGGTCGAAGAGGTGCTGGACGGCCGGGAGATCGACATCGCGGTCCTCGACGACCCGGACGAGGGCCGCCGGACCGGGCCGCCGCTGGAGATCAGGGTTCCCGGCTTGTTCGACACGACCGTGAAGTACGACGGCAGCGCCCAGTTCGTGATCCCGGCGCCTCTGGCCGACACCGAGCTCAAAGCGTTGGAGGACGCGGCACTCAGGGTTTACGAGGCACTTGGCTGCCGTGGGCTCGCGCGGGTCGACTTCTTCCTCACCGGGGACGGGTTCGTGCTCAACGAGGTCAACACCATGCCGGGCATGACGGCGGAGTCGCAGGTGCCCAAGATGTTCGCGGCCACCGGACTGTCCTATCCGGACCTGCTGGACAAGCTCGTGCGGGGAGCGATGCGGTGAGGCGCATCGCCGGACTGGACGTGGTGCGGGGTATCGCGATCCTTCTCGTGATGCTGCGCCACGCGTTCCCCGACGTGTTCCCCGGTGCGGGCGTGGTCGGCGTCGTCGTGTTCTTCACCCTGAGCGGCTACCTGATCACCGGCGTCCTGCAGAGGGAGCTCACGAACACCGGCCGCGTCGACTTCAAGAGGTTCTACCTGAGGCGGGCGCGCAGGCTGCTGCCCGCGCTGGCGGCGCTGATCGTGGTCTTCGCCGTCGTCACGCTCGTGTTCGACCCGTTGGGGGAGCGCGACAAACTGCTCAGGACCGTGATCGTGCTGGTGACGTTCACGGGCAACCTGCCGATCAGCGGCGTGAGCCCGGCGGCGTTCCACGGCTGGACGCTCGCGACCGAGGAGCAGTTCTACCTGCTGTGGCCCGCGTTGCTGGCGTTCGCCCGGGTGCGCGACCGGACCGGCGCGGTTCTCGTCGTCACGGCTCTGGGCGCGCTCGCGGCGTGCACGGCGACGCTCGTCTGGCTGTGGCCGAACGCCGACAACGCCTACGCGCTGCCGACGTCGTGGTTCGTGTGCTTCGTGATCGGCGCCGCGACCAGGCTCAGGCTGACCACCGCGCCACGCTGGGCCGTGCCGATCGCCCTGACCGGGCTGGCGGTGCTCGCGGTGGTGCCTCTGCGCGGCCACGCGCTGACCTACCTCGTGGCGGGCCCGGCGATCGCGGCCTGCACGGCCGTCCTGCTGCTGGTGTGGTCGAAGTGGGAGCGGGTGGCGACGCCGGTCCGGCCGCTGGTGGCGCTGGGCGTCCTGTCCTACGGCGCCTACCTGTGGAACTACCCGCTCACCCTGTGGCTGCGCCCGGAACTGGGCGCCGCCGCCGGACCGGTCGCAGCGGTGCTCACGGTCGTGGCGGCGGCGCTCAGCTGGCGTTGCGTCGAGGAACCGGTCATGCGGCGCGGATCGCGGTTGTTCACCGTTGTTTCTTCAGCTCGCAGCCTCGACCGTGAAGAACCCCCTCCCGCTACGACAGGTGGCGAGGGAAGGGGGAAACATCATGAGTGACGAGGTGAAGCTGCCGCGGTCGTCCATCTGACGACGGTCAACGCGGGCAGGGCGGGGTGAGGTCGACGTCCGGGAAGTGGCGGTTCCGGTCGGGGCGGCGACATCGTCGGTGCTCATCGGGCCGACGGTGGGCTGGGCCCTGCCCATTGCCTCGACCAGCGCGGGAAGTCCGTGCAGTGGCCGTAGAAGTCGGCCCGCACGCCCAGCACCACCCGGTGCGCGGTCAGCCGGTCGACGAACCGCCTGCGGGTGTCGCGGTCCTCGCAGAGGGTGAAGATCTCCTCGAACTGGTCGACCACGAGAACGGTGTCCTCGCCGGCGTCCCGCAGAGCTCTGTCGCACTCGTCCAAGGGGCTGGGACCGGGCGCGAACAGCACGGCCTGGTCGCCGAGCCGGGGCATCAGACCGGCCCTGAGCAGCGACGACGCCGCCTCCGAGTAGTGCGTCAGCGAGCTGAGCCGCCGGTAGGTCGGGCTGCCCGCCCGTCCCGCGACGACCTGAGCTCCCGCGCGAACGCGAGCACCGCCGAGTCACCCGTGTCCAGCGGCCGTTCCTTGAGTGGCATCCCCGGTTCTACCCCTCGTGCTTCCCCAGGGGAGAACCTAGAGGCAGAAGTCGGTGATCGTGCCGGTCAGGACCTCGGTGAGCCGGTCCAGGGACGCCAGGTCGACGTACTCGGTGGCCGCGTGCGCGCCCGCGCCGTCGACGCCGAACAGCAGGCAGGGGATGCCGGCGCGGTCGAGCAGGGCGCAGTCGGTCCAGAACGGCTCCGCGCGGATGACCGGTGGTTCGCCGAGGTTCGCGATGAGGGTGCGGACGATCTCGGCTTCGGGGTCGGCCTCGAACGGGTCCCTGGCGAGGCCTCGGGTGAGTGTCGCGGTGAAGTCCGGGACGGTCGCGGTCAGGTGGTCGAGGATCGTGCGCAGCTCGTCCTCGGTCTGCTGCGGGGACTCTCCCGGGACCGTGCGGCGTTCGAGGGTGATCCTGCAGGACGACGGGTAGGTCGAGGCCTCCTCGCCGCCGCTGATCAACGACGCGTGGACCGTGCCGGTGCCGAGCAGGTGGTGTTTCGGGCCTGCGCTGAGGTCTTGGCCCAGCCGTTCCAGCACCACGAGGAAGTGGCCGGCCTTGGCGATGGCGTCGATGCCCAGTTCGGGGCGGGAGCCGTGGGCGGCCCTGCCTTCGACCTCGACGTCGAACCAGACGAAACCCTTGTGCGCCAGCGTGACTTCGAGGTGGCTCGGTTCGGTGACGATGGCGGCGTCGGCGGTGAAGCGTTCGAGCACCTCTTCCGTGCCGAAGCTGCCGTGTTCCTCGTCTGCCACGCACGCGACGATGACGTCGCCGCGCAGCGGGCGTTCGGTGGCTTTCGCGGCGGCGACCATCATGGCCGCGATGCCGCCCTTCATGTCGAACGTGCCGCGGCCGAACATCCTGCCGTTCTCGATGCGCGGGTTCAGCGGGTCGCCGTCGTAGCCCGCGAGGCCGACCGTGTCGACGTGGCCGTTGAGCATCAGGGACTTCCCGCCGCCGGTGCCCTTCCTGACGGCGACCAGCGACGGTCTGCCCGGACGTCGTTCCAGGCGGTGCACCTCGAAGCCGTGGGCGCGGAACCAGGTGGCGAGGAAGCCGGCGATCTCGTGTTCGCCGTTGCCGCCGGGGACGAGGTCGGGGTTGACCGAGTCGATGGAGACGAGTTGGGCCAGCAGGTCGCGTGGGTTCACGGGCGTCCTTCGGTGCTGATGAGAACGACGGTGTCGAGGTGGCCGAACTCGCCACGCATGGCGCGCAGTCCGGCGAGAGGTGCGGCGCCGCACGGTCCTGAATGGACGTTCTGTGCGTGGAGGTCCTGCATCGCTTTGGTGCATTCGGATTCGGAGATGGCCACGGCGGCGTCCAGGCCGTTGCGCAGATAGGGCCAGGAGGTGGCGGACGGTGTGCCGCAGTTGAGTCCGGCCATGATCGTGTCGCCGGTGGGCACGGTCCTGAGTTCGCCCGCTTTCAGGCTTGCGAGGACGCACGCGGCGCTGTCCGGTTCGACGGCGAGGATCCTCGTGCCGCAGTCGCGGCCGCGGTAGTGGGTGATCACGGCCTGCGCGAACGAGCCGACGCCGACCGGGACGACGACCAGGTCCGGTTCGCGGTCGAGCTGCTCGTCGATCTCGTGGCAGAGCGTGCCGTAACCCTCGACGATCCAGGCCGGAACCTCCTCGTAGCCGGGCCGGCCCATGTCCTGCACGAGGACCCCGTCCGCCTCGGCGGCTCTGGCGACCGCGTCGTCGTACGTGCCCTCGACCACCGTGACCTGGGCGTTCTCGGTCCGGATGGCCTCGATCGCCGGTTCGGGCACGGTGTGCGGCACGAAGACGTGGGCGCGCTGGCCGCGCAACCGGGCCATGCGCGCGACCGCCCGGCCGTGGTTGCCGTCGGTCGCGGTGGTTAGCGTGACCTGGGCCGTTCGCCGCTCGAGAACGCGGTGAACGGCCCAGGAAGCGCCGAGTGCCTTGAAAGCGGGCAGGCCGAGCCGGGAGGATTCGTCCTTGACGAACAGGCGGCCGATCCCGAGTTCCGCGGCGAGGGCCGGCACTCCGGTCAGCGGAGTGGGTGCGTAGCCGGGCAGCCCGGTGTGGAAGTCCCGTGCCCCGGTGGGCGCGGGAGGGCATCGCCAGCTGCGGGCCTCTGGCCGCGAGAACTTCATGCGGGACAGCGTGCGGGTGGTCCGGATCATCGGTCCAGCACATGTTCGTGACGTGTACCGGTGGAAGAATCCGACGAGTTGCGGTGAGGAGGTACTCCGGTGAGCGACGAGGAGCTGATCGTCGAGTTCGCGCTGGTGCGTCTCGACAACCCCGGCCTCGACCTGGAGGAGGTCGCCGCGCTCGTGGTGCGGCGGGTAGGTCCGGAGCGGATGGTCGAGTTCGCCGGGCAGACCCTGGTGCACCGCGACGAGCTGCGGGGAGCGGTGTTCCCGGCGGCCGTCGAGCACGTGCTGCGGGTGGTGCTGGAGTTGCGCGGGCCGCGCGACTGAGCCTCGTCGTGCTGGATTCGGTCACCACACCCATCACGACGAGGCCTCCACCAGCAGGCGCTTCGCGCATGTCTACGCGTCGAGCTGACTCCTGCCCGCTACCTCAAGCCGGTCACGGTGCGGCGCCGGGAATGGTGAACTCGCCTTGGTTCAGCGTGCGCGGGTGGAAGTAGCCCGCCTGGACCTCCGCCGGGGTGTTGTTGCCGCGCAGCTGTTCCGACCACACCATGAAGTAGCTCCAGCGGGTCTGGCTGTTCAGGAACGCGGCGTTCGGCACCTTGCCGGTCTCGGCGAGCGCGATGGGCTTGCCGCCGGCGACGTTCTGGATCTGCTGGTAGTCGCCGGAGCTGGGCAGCCCCTTGTACCAGACGTCCAGCGAGACCACGTCGACGTACTGGGCGCCGGGGTAGTACGACGCCCAGTTGGCCGTGGGGTTGTCCTGGACGTTCCACACCCAGATCAGGTTGTCGAGCCCCTTGGACACCAGGTGGTCGTGAGTGATGCGGTAGAGCTTCGCGCCGCCCTCCGGCCCCGGCCGGTTGCCCCACCAGTTCCAGGCTTCGTTCATCTCGTGCAACGGGCGGAACAGCACCGGCACGCCCGCGTCCTTGAGCTGCCGCAGGTACGGCACCGCCTCGTCCAGGCGGCGCTTCCACGCGTTGTTGAGCGCCGTGCCGTCGGTGACCACCTGGGTGAACTGGGCCTGGCTGATCTGCGTCTTCACACCGCCCTCGAACTGGCAGGTGCTGCCGCCGGTCGGCGTGCACACGTGCCAGGTCAGCGCGACGAGGGAGCCGTTGGCCCACTCGGTCTTGGCCTGGTCGACCACGCGCTGCCGGTTCGCCACGTCCTCGGGCCTGAACATCAGGTCACCGCCCCACAGGCCGGGGTACTGGCCGGTGATGTCCTTGACCTGCTGGGTGTACTGGCCGGGGTTGTTCGCCGGTTCCTTGTTGTGCTGGCCGGACACGACGTTCCTGCCGGTGATCGAGTTCAGGTAGTTGATCACGTTCTGCCGCGACGACCTGGGGAACGCCTGCGCCTGCGGCGAGACCGCGACGACGACGCCCAGGAAGGTCAGTACCGCGGCCAGGACCGCGCCGAACCGCTGTGCCACGCGCCGTTGAAGCGCTGTGGTGGTGTGTCGCACTTGCTCCTCCTCGTCAAACCCACTCTTCGTCGGGTGGGACCACGTGGCGGCTGCGGCGGCAAGCCAGTGATGCAGAGAACTAAAGCGCTTAATCTACTTCCTTCCCTCAACATAGAGGCGCGTTGCCGTGGATGTCCATAGAGCGTTTTAGTGCCGGAATCCGGAACCGGTTCAGCGGTGCGGTCGACGACCGCGGGGGCCAACCGAGGGGAATGCGTGCACCGCTACCCACCGTGAGCGCTCCAGGAGTCGTGGTCGCACGGTAACTCGCTCAAACGCTTTAGTTGTTGTGGTGGAACAGCATGTCCCCGACCGCTTGATCATGTGCGCTGCTATGTTGGGCTCTTCGAGCCGAGGGGGGTTCGCGTGAAGCGGCCGACGATCTCCGACGTCGCGCAACGCGCGGGAGTCTCGATCAGCGCCGCGTCGTTCGCCCTCAACGGGCGGCCCGGGGTCTCCGACCGGACCCGGCAACGCATCCTCGACGCCGCCGACGAGATCGGATGGCACCGCAACAGCGCGGCGCGTGCGCTGTCCGGCGGCACCACCAACGTGATCGGCATGGCGATCCCGCGCCCCGCCACGACCCTCGGCGTGGAACCGTTCTTCATGGAGCTGGTCAGCGGCATCGAGTCGGTGCTGGCGGTATCGGGTTACGCGCTGATGATGCAGGTGGTCGCGGGCGTGGACGCCGAGCTCCAGGTCTACCGGTCCTGGTGGGGCGGCCACCGGGTCGACGGGATCATCGTGGTCGACCTGCGCGGCGACGACCCCCGGATCGCCCTGCTGGAGGAACTCGCGCTGCCCGCCGTCGTGGTCGGCGGCCCCGCCGACGTGGGATCACTCCCGCACGTCTGGGCGGACGACGCCGCGGCGGCCACCGAGACCGTCGGCTACCTGGCCGCGCTGGGCCACCGCCGGATCGGACGCATCGCCGGCCTGCCCGACCTGCTGCACACGCGGCGCCGCGACGAGGCCTTCAGGCAAGCGAGCGCCACCTACGAGCTCGACTCGATCGACATCGTGCACACGGACTACACCGGACTCGAAGGCGCACAGGCCACGCGCAGGCTGCTCAGCTCGCCCGGACGCCCGACGGCGATCCTCTACGACAACAGCATCATGGCCGTCGCGGGGATGTCGGTCGCCGACGAGATGCGGCTCTCGGTACCCGAGGACCTGTCGATCATCGCCTGGGACGACTCGCAGCTGTGCCAGGTGATCCGGCCGGCGATCACCGCGCTCGCGCGCGACGTCACCGCCTACGGTGCCCGCGTCGCGCGACTGCTGCTCGACGTGGTGGGGAAGAACGGCGACGTCGAGCAGCGCGGAGTGCAGGTGCCGGCTCCCCGGCTCGTCCCGCGTTCGAGCACGGCACCTCCGCGACGCTGATCAGAGGTCCTCGACGGTCTGCCCGGTCAGCTCGACGACGCGGGTGGCACGACCTGCCGCGTCCGGCTCCCTTGCCTCGCCGCTGTCCGATGTGGAGCGCCTCCACCGCGACTCGAGCGGGGCTCCAGGCACGACCGTCCATTTTTGTCGGTGGTGCCCGGTAACGTCCCCTCCATGAGTGCTGCTGGGGATCGGATTCAGGAGCTCGCCGGCCGGATCGTCGAGCTGCGTGACGCGTACTACCAGGGTGAACCGCTGGTGGCGGACGCGGAGTACGACGCGATCGAGGACGAGTTCCGCGCCCTGGTCGCGAAGCACCCGAAGCTCGCGCCGAAGGACAACCCGCTCGACCACGTGGGTGCGCCGTCGGTGCTGCACGCGCCGGTGCGGCACTCACGGCCGATGTTGTCGCTGGAGAAGGCGAACAAGCCCGAACAGGTCGAGTCGTTCTTCTCGCGGTTCCCCGGTCAGCCCGTGGTGGTCATGCCGAAGCTCGACGGCCTGTCGCTGGCGCTGGTTTATGAGAACGGGCGCCTTGCGCGCGCGGTCACCCGTGGCGACGGCACGACGGGCGACGACGTCACGTTCCTCACGCGTGCGCTGTGCGACGGCGTGCCGGACAAGGTCGAGGCGCCGGGGCGGGTCGAGGTGCGCGGCGAGTGCGTGATGCTGCGCTCGACGTTCGACGCGTACAACGCGGCACACCCGGACAAGCCGTTGATCAACCCGCGCAACGCGGCCGCGGGCACGTTGCGCGCCAAGGACCCGAAGGCGGTCGAGGGCCGGCGCATGCAGTTCTTCGCGTTCGACCTGACGACGGAGCCGGAGAGCGCCGACTCCGACCTCGACGCGGGTCTGCGCAAGCTGGGGTTCAGCGTCGCGGAGATGGAGCACTGCTCCACCGCGGCCGAGGCCCAGGAGTTGATCGGCGGCATCGAGCAGGCCCGCAACACGCTCGACTACGACCTCGACGGCGCCGTGCTGCGCCTGGCGAACCGCGACGCGTTCGCCGCCGCGGGCACCCGTTCGTCGTCCCCGCGCGGCGCCATCGCGTACAAGTTCGCCGCCGAGGAGAAGACGACGGTGCTCAAGGACGTCGTGTGGGACGTGGGCAAGACGGGCAAGATCGCCCCGGTCGCGTGGCTCGAGCCCGTGTTCGTCGGCGGCACCACCGTCACCCGCGCGACGCTGGCCAACCAGGAGGTCATCCGCTCGCGCGGCATCAAGATCGGCGACACGGTCCTGGTCCGCCGCGCCGGCGACGTGATCCCGTTCGTCGCGGGCGTGCTCGACGAGTCGAAGCGCACCGGCTCCGAGAAGGAGATCGTCCCGCCGTCGGAGTGCCCGTCGTGCGCGCAACCGCTGACCGAGCAGGGCAACAGCCGCGAGCTGTTCTGCACGAACGCGGTCTGCCCCGCCCAGACCGTGCGCCGCCTGATCCACTGGTCGTCCCGCGCCGCAGCAGACATCGACGCCATCGGCCAGGTGTGGATCGAACGCCTCGCCGAGACCGGCGACCTGGTGAACCCGTCCGACTTCTACACGCTCACCAAGGAACGCCTGCTGGAGTTCGACCGCGTGGGCGAGGTCTCCGCGACGCGCATGATCGAGTCCATCGACCGCAGCCGTTCCGTGGGCCTGCGCCGCGCGATGATCGGCCTCTCGATCCCGATGGCCTCCGAGGGCACCGCGGCCCGCCTGTGCCGTGCGGGCTTCGGCTCCCTCGAAGCGGTGGCCGACGCGGGTGTCGAGAAGCTCGTGGCCGTGGAGGACATCGGCCAGAAGGTCGCCGAGTCGATCAACTTCCACCTGGCCCGCCTGCGTCCGGAGATCGAACGCCTGCGGGAACGCGGCGTCTCCCTGGAGGTGCGAGAAGAGGACCTGCCCCCGGTCGTGGTCGCCGGCGCACCCCTCGAAGGCAAGTCCGTCGTGATCACGGGTTCCATCAGCGACCCGCGCTCCGGCGAGAAGGTCACCCGCCCGACGTTCCAGAAGATGTGCGAACGGGCCGGCGCCACCGCCGCCTCCTCGGTCTCGGCCACCACCGACCTGCTCATCACGGGCGAGGGCGTCGGCGCGGGCAAGCTCACGAAGGCCGAGAAGCTCGGCGTCGAGGTGGTCGACCAGGGCGAGATCTGGACGAAGCTGATCGCCGCCGGAGTCGCCTGACCTCGCAGATACGAGGAAGCCCCCACGCTGCCTGGGGGAGGACGGCAGCCTGGGGGCGAGTTGAGGTGGTCGGTGCGGCGGTCGCCTCTCGGCGGTGTGCACGACGCGGTTCCGGGTGAGCGGTGTGCCGCGAGGGCTTCTGTGGTGGGGCCCGGGGACTCGTTCCGCACCGACCGTCTCGTACAACGGCGCGGGGTTCCGTTGTGTTTCCCGGTGATCTGTGTGCTCGCTCACCGGGTGACGTTGTGGCGTAAGGGATTGCCGGAAGAGGAAGGGCCCTCGGGCCGTCTGGGGGTGTACGGCTCGAGGGCTTGGCCTGGTCGGGCCCTGCGGCCCGTTGCACGCCGACCATCTGGCTCAGTGGTGCGGCGTAAAGGGATTGCGTTGGTGGGAAGGCCCTCAAGTCGCCGAGGGGGGTGTGCGGCTTGAGGGCGTGGTCTGTTGGTCGGTGCGGCGGTCGCCTCTCGGCGGTGTGCACGACGCGGCTCCTGCCGAACGGTGTTCCGCGAAGGCTTTGTGTTGGGGCCCGGGGACTCGTTCCGCACCGACCACCCCGTACAACGGCGCGGGGATCCGTTGTGTTCCAGGAGGATCTGTGTGGCCGGTCACCGTCGGCCACCTCGATCTTCTTGCTGTGCAAGAAGATCGAGAAGAACGGGTGGTCGGCGCGGCAGGAGAGGTCCGCGCCGACCGGACGCCCTCGAGCCATCCGTCGGGGGAGAGTGACGGCTCGAGGGCGAGTTCGGGAAGGCCGATGCGATCGGTCGCCTCTCGGCGAGTTGCTCGACGCGGTACCGGTTGTGCGGTGTTCCGCGAAGGCGATGAGGTGAGGCCCGGGGGACACGGACCGCACCGACCAACACGTATAACGGCCGCGGTGCCCGGAGTGTTTCCGGAACGGGCTGTGGGGTCGCTCACCGCTGTGCCGGTATCCCGCTAAACCCTGGTTCGCTTGTACTCCGGGGGAAAGACCAAGTGTGCGTGCAGGCTGTGGACGACGCTACGGCCCTGCGAATGTCTGGTTCCGGCCCCTTTGAGGTGACCCAGGCCGATGTACGGTCTGCTTCGTGAAGATCGTTGTGCAGGTGAAGCTGCTGCTGGACGCCGTGCAGGTGTCCGCGTTGGTGGCGACTCTGCATGGCTGCAACGAGTCTGCGGACTGGGTGTCGCGGGTCGCGTTCGAGCACGGGGTGTTCCGTGAGTACGCGTTGCGCAAGCACACCTATGCGGAGTTGAAGGCCCGCGGTCTGGGCGCGCAGTCAGCCCAGCACGTGATCAAGAAAGTCGCGGACGCCTACGCCGCGCTGCACGCGACCATCCGGTCCGGGAACCTCGGCAAGCCTGGCTCGAAGCGCCGGGTGAAGGCCGAGTCGAAACCGATCGGGTTCCGGCCGGATGCGGCGCAGCCGTTCGACGACCGGTGCCTGTCGTGGAACCACGACGCGGGCACGGTGTCGATCTGGACCACGGCGGGCCGGATGAAGGACGTGCGGTTCGCGGGTTCTCCGGATCAGCTCAAGACCCTGCGTGAGTACCGCAAGGGCGAGAGTGATCTGGTGCACCGCGACGGCATGTGGTTGCTGATCGCGACCTGTGAGGTGCCCGAGGGGCCACTGTTCGAGCCGGTCGACTGGCTCGGCGTGGACCGGGGCATCGTGAACCTCGCGACCACCAGCGACGCGGACGACTTCCAGGGCCGCAGGCTGGGCCGCTACCGGCGCTGGCACGCCCGCGTGCGCACCGAGTTGCAGGCCAGGCGAAC
>NZ_QQAU01000022.1:0-142451 GCF_003350445.1 Lentzea flaviverrucosa | reverse complement strand
AGGCGACGGGTTGATGCGGCCCGCACGCCACACCCAGTGGCGCACGGAGAACGCGACTCGGCTTGAAGGGTCGAGCATCACGCTCGAACCTTCAGAGCCGAGAAGTTGACTAGAAGCAGCCCGTGCGGGGCAGCGACGACGGCGCCGGCGGCGTCCGCCCGTCGTACAGCGCGAGCAGGAAGTTCTGCGGGCAGTAGGACGTCCCGCTGATCTTGATCGCGATGTGCAGGTGCGGGCCCGTCGAGTTGCCGGTGTTGCCGGTCGTGCCGACGCGGTCACCGGCCTTGACGGCGGTGCCGTTCGAGACCGACCACGACGAGAAGTGGCAGTAGATGTAGTCGACGCCGCTCTTGACGATCCGCAGGCCGTTGCCGCAGCCGTCGGGCTCGTTGATGCGGTAGGCGGTGCCGGTGACCATCGCGTACGCCGGCTTGCTGTTCACCGGCAGGTCGATGGCGGGGTAGTCGTGGTGCGGGTCGTCGTACTCGCTGCGCGGCAGGGCGCTCTTGGCCAGCGGCAGGCTGTAGGTGCCGCCGCCACCGCCGCCGGAGCCCGAGCCGCCGACCAGGGTCTGCCAGGTGTCCGGGCCGACGATGCCGTCCGCCGACAGGCTCTTCGACCTCTGGAACGCCACGGCCGCGTTGTGCGTGCCGCCGCCGAAGTCCCCGTCCTCGTCCAGGCCGTAGCCGTAGCGGTTGAGCTGGACCTGGGCCGCGCGCACGGCGTTGCTGTTGTTGCCCTGCTTGACGCTCACGACGAGCTTCGGCCACGTGTTCGGGCCGATCTGGCCGTCCGCCGACAGGCCGTTGGCGCTCTGGAACTGCTTGACCGCCGTCTCGGTGGCCGGGCCGAAGTCGCCGTCGGCGCTGATGTTGTAGCCGCGGTGGCGCAGCAGGTGCTGGGCGGTCAGCACGGTCGCGCCGTTCTGGCCCTCCTTGACGTTCGGCCACGCCGGCAGCGCCGCCTGGGCGGGGCTGACGACTCCTATCAGAACCCCGAACGAGATCAGGGCGGCAACGAGGATTCTCATGCCCAGCACGCTAGGAACGCACCGCCGACGGGCGCCCTAGTCGCGAGACCAGTTGTGTGCGGTCGCGGCAGCCGAACTTCCGCAGCAGGTTCGACACGTGGTACTTCACCGCGCTCACGGTGATGAACATGGCCGCGGCGATCTCCGCGTTCTCCCGGCCCTCGGCGACCAGCCGCAACGTCTCCCGCTCCCGGACCGTCAGCGTCGCCGGTGGCGGGCCGGGCAGCAGCGAGGACACCAGTCGCGGCGACACCCAGCCGCCGAACCGGTGCACGTCGTGGACCGCCCGCACGATGTCCTCCGGCGGGTCGTCGGCGAGCACGAGCCCGGTCACCCCCAGGCGCACCAGGCCCTCCACGGCGTCGACCGACGGCAGCACCGCGACGGTCCGCGGCCCCGCGGCGCGGGAGGCGTCGGTGACGACCACGTCGGCGGGAGTGCCCGGGCCGGCCCACGACGCGGCGGCGAGGCGGGAGGAGATCCTGTCGGCCAGCAACGTGCTGCGCAGCGACAGCGAGACATGGATGGTTCGCACGTCCCGGAACGGTTCGGGCAGGACCGTACTTCCGCGTATCGGCTGCGTATAACGCCAGGTCGTTGTTACCGTTCCGCCGATCATCGGGGGAGGGTGCGTGCGGTTCCGGGTGCTCGGTCCGATCGTCGTCGCGGCAGGCGAGGGGGAGACCTCGTTGCGTTCGGCGAAGCAGCGGACCCTGCTCGCGATGCTGGTGCGGCACGCGAACACGCCCGTCTCCGCGCAACGGCTGATCGAGGTGCTGTGGGAGGTCCCGCCCGCTTCCGCGCAGGAGAACGTCCGGCTGTACGTCCACCGGCTCAGACGCGCGCTCGGGCTCGGCGACCGGATCACCCGCAGGCCCGCCGGGTACGAGCTCACGATCGAACCCGGTGAGCTCGACGCGGACCGGTTCGACCAGCTGACCGCGGACGGCGAACGGGCCATCGAGGACGGCGACCCGCAGAAGGCGGCAGACCTGCTCGCCGAGGCGCTCGGCCTGTGGCGCGGCCCGGCCTACCCGGACCTGCCCGGCCAGTTCGGCGCGCGGCTGGACGAGGCCCGGCTGCGTGCCGCGGAGGCACGTGCCGCCGCCGAGCTCGCGCTGGGCCGGCACACCGGGGTGATCGGCTGGCTGACCGAGCTGGCCGAGGCGAACCCGTACCGCGAACCGTTGCACGCCAAGCTGATGACCGCCCTCTACGGCGCGTCACGGCAGGCGGAGGCTCTGGAGGTGTTCCGCCGGGCCCGCGAACGGCTCGTGGACGACCTCGGCATCGAACCCGGCGCCGAACTGCGCGGCCTGCACGAGACGATGCTGCAGGGTGCGCCACCGCGGGAGGCCGCGCCGCCCCGGCTCTCGCGCGCGGACTGCCCGTACCGCGGCCTGATGGCCTACCAGCCGGAGCACCACCCGTGGTTCTTCGGCCGTGACCACCTCGTCGGCCTGGCCACCCGCCGGATCGACCGCCACCCCGTCGTCGGCGTGTTCGGCGCGTCCGGCAGCGGCAAGTCCTCGTTGCTGCGGGCCGGTGTCGCCGGAGGGCTCGACGCGAGCTGGCGGCCGATCGTCATCACGCCGACCGCGCACCCGATGGCAGCGCTCACGAACGCCCTCGCGTCGTTCACCGGCAAGCGGCCCGACCTCGTCGCGGACCCGGCGGCGTTCGACGTCGAGGTGCGCAACGCACTCGCGAACGGCCCGGACGACGTCCGCGTCCTGCTCGTGGTCGATCAGCTGGAAGAGCTGTTCACCCTGTGCGCCAGCGAAAGTGAGCGCTCACAGTTCATCGGGGTGCTGCTGGACGCCGCCCAGGGACCGCACCGCCGCACGCGGGTCGTGCTGGGCGTCCGTGCGGACTTCCTCGCGCACGTCACGCAGCACCCCGGCCTGGTGCGGGCACTGGCGGACGAGGCGACCGTGCTGGTCGGGCCGCCCTCCAGCGCCGACCTGAGGGACATCGTGCTGCGTCCCGCCACCACGAGCGGGTTGTCCGTCGCCGCGGACCTGCTCGCGACCGTGCTCGCCGACGTGGACGCGGAACCGGGTGCGCTTCCGTTGCTGTCACACGCGCTCGTCGAGACGTGGCAACGTTCGGGCACCGAGCTGACCCTGGCCGCGTACCGAGCCGGCGGCGGGGTTCGAGGTGCGATCGCGCAGACCGCCGAGCGCGCCTTCGACGACTTCGACGTCACCGAGCAGCAGGCCATGCGCCGGATCCTGGTGCGGCTCACCGCGTTCGGCGACGGCACCGAGGACACCCGCCGCCCGATCCGCCGCGCCGAGCTCGACGGCATCGCCGAGGACCGGGTGATCGACGGCGTGCTGGGCCGTCTGGTCGCCGAGCGGCTGGTCGTGCTGGACGAGGACACCGCCGAGATCGCCCACGAAGCGTTGATCCGCGCGTGGCCCCGGCTGCAGCGCTGGCTCTCCGACGACCGCTCGACGTTGCTGGTGCACCGGAGGCTGACCGCCGCCGCCCACACGTGGGACGAACTGGACCGGGACGAGGGCGCGCTCTACCGGGGTGCGCAGCTGGTCATCGCGTCGGCCTGGGCCCAGGACCACCCCGGCGAGCTGAACACGGCGGAGGAGGCGTTCCTCGCGGCGAGCCGCGAACGCGACGAGGCCGAGCAGGTGACGGTGAAGCGCCGGAACCGGCTGCTCACCAGACTCGTCTCGATCATGAGTGTGCTGCTCCTGCTCGCCGCGGGCGGCGGTGGCGTCGCGTGGTGGCAGTCGCGGGAAGCCCAGCTGCGCCAACGGATCGAGCAGGCGCACCAGAACGCGCTGTCCGCCCGCGGCCTCGTCGACACGGCACCGGACCTCGCCGGGCCGCTCGCCATGTCGGCCTACCGCCTGCACGCCGACGACGACACCCGTGGCGCGCTGCTGAGCACCGCCTCCGCGCCGCGTCGGCGCATCGAGTTGAACGCGGACGGCCCGCCCGTCCTCGATGTGAGCGTGTCGCACCGGGGTGACGTGATCGCGACGGCCGACCGGGACGGCCACGTCACGCTGTGGGAGCCGAGAACCCGGTCGCGCAAGCTCCTGCTCGCCGACCACAACGCGTTCACCGACGGCGGCTACGCCCGGCAGGCCGAGTTCAGCGAGGACGACAGGTACCTCGCCTCGAACGCGTCGCTGCCCGCGCTGGGTGGAAGCCGTGGAGACGTGGTGGTCTGGGACCTCACGACCGGGAAGGCCGTGTTCTCCCGCCAGTTCGACGTGATCACCGCCGGGCTCGCGTTCCACCCGGCCGGGACGTCGTTCGCGGTCGGCGTCGCCGGTGGGGCCGTCGAGGTGTGGGACGTCGCCGCCCGGACCAGCCGGACCTTCCGGGGGCACTACTCGGAGGTGAACGCGCTCGCGTTCAGCCCGGACGGATCGCTGCTGGTCACCGCGAACGGCAAGGAGCACCCGCTGGTGTGGGACGCCGCCTCCGGCGCCCGGATCGGCGAGATCCCCTCCCTGGAGGTCAACAACGTCGTCTTCGACGGCATGACGATCGGCACCGCGACGTTGCGCGACGGGGTGAAGTTCTGGGACGTGAGCGGGAAGCTGCTGTCCGATCTGCCGAAGCAGGGCGCGTACGCGTGGGAGGCGTCGGAGCCGGTGGGCGGCCGGATGGCGGTGGCGGACGAGGACGGGCTCATCACCATCTGGGACGTCCGGACCGGCCGCCCGATCACGACCTACCGCGATCGCGGCCGCACCGAGTCGAGAGCGATCGCGCTGGGACGTGACGGCACCCTGCTGGTCTCCGGGGGTTACGGCCGGATCGTGGCGGTGCGCGAGGACGCCGTGCCGCCGTTCACCGGGCATTCCGGCGGCATCAACGACATCGACGTGTCCCACGGCACGGTCGCGTCCGCCGGTGACGACGCAACCGTGCGGCTGTGGAACCTCGACGGCACCGCACTGGCCACTTTGGACGGTCATTCCGACCGGGTGGAGTCGGTGTCGTTCAGCCCGGACGGCGCCCGGCTGGCCGCGCTGACCCGCGACCACACCATCTCGATCTGGGACGTCGCCCGGCGGGAGCGGCTGTCGTCGTTGTCCTACAGCGGTTTGGGAGCGTCGACCGACATCGCCTTCCAGCCGGACGGGCGCGGGATCGTCACGGCGTCGCTCGGCCGGTTCCGGTGGAGCCTGCCGGAGCTGGAGCAGGGTGCGTTCTCCGGCGGGCCCTACATCGCGAGCGCCGTGGAGTTCACCCCGGACGGCCGCCTGCTGATCTCCACCGACCCCGCGGGCGGCGCGATGCTGTGGGACCTGGCGGGCGACAGGCTGGAACGGCGGGTCAGCACGGGGCAGGGCGACGTGCGTGACGTCGCGATCAGCCCGGACGGCACGCGGTTCGCGACGGCGGGCGCCAACCGGACGGTGAAGGTCTGGGACGTGGCCACGGGTGCCGAGCTGATGACGCTGACCGGTCATTCCGCGCCGGTGGTGGCGCTGGCGTTCAGCCCGTCCGGCGCCGCGCTGGCGTCCGGGGGAGAGGACGACGCGGTCGTGGTGTGGGACCTCGGCACCCGCTCGGGCACCACGCTGACCGGGCACACCGGGCCGGTGCAGGCCGTGGCGTTCACGCGGGAGGACGAACTGGTGACCGGGGCCAACGACGCGCGAATCATCCGCTGGTCGCTGTCCGTCGCAGACGCCGAAAACCGCATCTGCGCCGAGGGCTACCCGCGTTCGGAGGTCTGCGGGACCACCAGGCCCGACTCGTAGGCGATCACCACGAGCTGAGCCCGGTCGCGGGCGTGCAGCTTCATCATCGCGCGGTTGACGTGCGTCTTCGCCGTGAGCGGGCTGATCACCATGCTCGCGGCGATCTCGTCGTTCGACAGGCCACGGGCGACGAGCGTGACGGCTTCGCGTTCCCTGGTGGTGAGGTGGGTGAGGCTCGGGTCCTGCCGCAGCGGCTGGCTCACGTACCGGTCGATCAGCCTGCGGGTGATCGACGGTGCCAGGAGGGCGTCGCCACGGGCCGCGACCCGGACGGCGTGCAGGAAGTCCTCCGGCTGGACGTCCTTGACGAGGAACCCGGCCGCGCCCGCCTTCAGGGCGTGGAAGACGTACTCGTCCAGGCCGTAGTTGGTGAGGATCACGACGTGCGTGCTCGCCAGTGACGGGTCGGCGGCGATGGTCCTGGTGGCCTCGATGCCGTCCATCTCGGGCATCTGGACGTCGATCAGAGCGATGTCCGGGAGGTGCTTGCGGGCCTGCTCGAGGCCTTCCCGGCCCGTCCCGGCCTCGGCGACGACCTCGATGTCGTCCTCGGCGTTCAGCAGCGCGCGGAACCCGCTGCGGATCAGCGGCTGGTCGTCGACCAGCAGGACGCGGATCACGGCTGTGCCACGGGGAGTTCGGCCTGCACGCGGAAACCGCCTTCGACTCGGGGTGCCGCCTGGAGGTTGCCGCCCAGCGCGGTGACGCGTTCGCGCATGCCGAGCAGCCCGACGCCCGGTTCCGCCTTGCCGGGTACCGCCGTGCCGTCGTCGTCCACCTCGATGACCACCGCGTCCTGGCGGTAGTCGATGTGGACCCGCGCGGTCGCGGCGGCGGCGTGGCGGGCGATGTTCGTGAGCGACTCCTGCACGATCCGGTACGCCGTGCGCTCCACCGCCGCCGGGACGGCGTCGTGGCGGCCTTCGATCGTGAGCCGGGCGTCGAGGCCGGTGGCTCTGGCGCGTTCGACCAGTTCGGGGACGTCCTTGATGCCGTGCGGCGGGTTCTTGTCGTCGTCCCGCAGGGCTTCGAGCGTCGCGCGGAGTTCCCTGGCGGCCTCCCGGCCGGCGTCGCGGATCACCAGGAGCGGTTCAGGCACGTCCTCACCGCGTTTCCGGGCGAGGTGGACGGCGACCTCGGCCTGCAGCTTGATCACCGAGATCTGGTGGGTCAGCGAGTCGTGCAGTTCGCGGGCGATGTGCAGGCGTTCCTCGTTTGCCCGTCTGCGCGCCGCCTCCTCCTTGGTGCGTTCGGCCTCGTCTGCTCGGCGCTCGGCCTGCCTGAGTGCCTCACCGGCGGCCGCGGCGGCGATCAGCCACGCGATCTGCAGGACGTCGCGCGTCTGGGCGAACGCCTCGTACGTGGTGAGGTCGCGCGGCGAGACCAGCGCCGCGAGGGGGAGCGTGGCGAGCATCAGGACGGAGCCGGCGAGCGTGAACACGCGGTGGCCCGCCCGCATCGTCGCGTAGACGGCGAACAGGAAGGCGATCACCGGCACGTCCGCGCCGGTGGCCTGGTAGCCGAGTGCGAGGAGTCCGGTCGCCGCGAGCACGGTCCTCGGGGCCCGCCTGCGTGCGGCGAGCACCAGTCCACCGGCGGCGAGCAGCGCGTAGCCCGGGCCGGTGGCGGGATGGCCGGCGACGACGAGGCTCGCCGCCACTCCCGCGGCGATCGCCCAGTCCAGCCAGCGAGTGCTCATCCGTGCACCTTAAACCTCTGTTCACGCTGGTAGATCGTTCGCAGGGAGGATTGTCGGACTACTGCGCCCGCGGTACCGGGTGTCTGCGCCCGCACGACGACCTGAGGGCCGGTTCGGGGGTTGGCTGGTGCCCATGTTGCTTTCCGCTGCTTATGAGATGTCCGCCGGCCGCACGTTGTCGCTGGTCGGTGTCGTCCTTGGTGCGATCGGACTGTTGGCGCTCACTCGACGCGGTCTGTGGGCCGTCGTGCTGGGCGCGGCGGGGGCGGTGATCGGTGTCGTGGTCGTGGTGATGGCGAAGGGCGGGCCCGGCACCGGCTACGGCATCGTCGGCGGCTACGTGTCGCTCGCGGTGGGCCTGGCCGGTGTGGTGCTGGGCGGCCTGGCTATGCGAAGAGCCGCTCGGGCTGCTGCACCGCGCGCCTCGTGATCAGTCCGGCCGCGCCCCGCACCACCGCGAACTCGCCGAGGGGCGAGGCGAGCAGCCGGCTGTGCCGTTCGCCGCCCGCGAGCACCCTGCCGTCCATTTCGGACTGCACGGCCTTGCGGAGGTGGTCGTACAGCACGGCGTAGCTGCCGCCGAGCACGACCGTGGGGACGTCGAAGAGGTTCATCAGCGTCGCGATGCCGACCCCGAGCGCTTCTCCGGCCTTCCGCGCGGCGTCCACGGCCTTCTGGTCGCCCGCTTCGAGTGCCTTGCGCAACGAGTCGAGCCGCCGCCGTCCCGCCTCGCGCAGGATGACGTCGAGCCCCGCGTACCGCTCGACGCAACCGCGGCTGCCGCACGTGCAGAGGATGCCGTTGCGCTCGATCACGACGTGCCCCAGTTCGCCCGCGAACCCGCTGACCCCGCGGTAGACCTCGCCGCTCAGCACCACACCCGCGCCGATGCCGACGTCCGCCGTCACGTGCACGAAGTCCTCGCCCGCCAGGTGCCGCGGCCACAGGTGGGCGAGCGCGGCGAGGTTCGCCTCGTTGTCGAGCTGGATGTCGAGACCGGTTCGCTCGCCCAGTCCCTCGGCCAGCCGCGTGCCGACGAGCTCGGGCAGGTTGGGCGCCCGGACGATGACGCCGTCGTGCACGACACCGGGTATCGCGAGCCCTGCCCCGAGCAGCCTGCGCTCGGAGCCGGCGGTGACCTCGTGGATCAGTCCGGCGATCCGGTCGAGCACCTCGTCCGCCGTCGCCTTGCGCATGTCGGCGGGCACGAGACGGCGTTCGAGCGTCTCGCCGTCGAGGCCGAGGGTCTCGACGGCGAGGTGGCTGACGTTGATCTCCGCCCCGACCGCCACCGGCCCGGCGGGGTGGAAGCGCAACGGCTTGGACGGCCTGCCCATGCCCACGAGCGTGGCGGGCTCCTCCACCAGGATCCCGCCCGCCAGCAACGGCTCGGTGAGGTTGGACAGGGTGGCTTTGGTCAGGCCGGTGCGCGCCGCGAGGTCGGCGCGCGAACCGGGCCTGTCGACGAGGGCGAGCAGCACCGTGCGCAGGTTGCCGAGGCGAACCTGCCGCAGGTGGTCGACTGTGGTCATCGACTCAAGTATCGCTGTGCCGCGTCCCCGTACCGCGCCCGGATCTCCGGCACCGCCTTCGCCTCGTACCGCGTGCTTTCGGCCAACGTCCACTCGGGCGGCGTCGTCCCGCCCGTGAGCGTCCACGCGGCCTGCCGCGCCGCACCGTTCGCCACGTACTCGTCCGGCGCGGGCACAGTCACGGGCACACCGAACACCATCGGCGCGATCTCCCGCACCGCCGGAGAAACAGCTGCTCCGCCAACGAGCCGCACGCCCGTGACGTCCGCACCTTGCTCAGCGAGCGCGTCGAGGCCCACCGCAAGACCGCACAGCATGCCTTCGACGGCCGCACGCGCGATGTTGGCCGGGGTCGCGTTGGTGAGCGTCAGCCCGTGCAACGCACCCGTCGCGTCCGGCAGGTTCGGCGTCCGCTCGCCTTCGAGGTATGGAACCAGCACGACACCCTCGGCGCCCGGCTTGGCGGACAGCGCGAGGTCGCTGAGCCTGGCGAGGTCGACGCCCAGCATGCGGGCGGTCGCGTCCAGGACTCGGGCGGCGTTCAGCGTGCACGCCAGCGGGAGGTAGCGGCCCGTCGCGTCGGCGAACCCCGCCACGATGCCGGAGGCGTCCGCCGCACGCACCTCGCTGGTCGCGGTGACGACGCCGGAGGTGCCGAGCGACACCACGACGTCGGTGCCGCCGCCCACCCCGAGCATGGCCGCCGCGTTGTCGCCGGCACCCGCGCCGAGACGAACCGTCTCGTCTCGCCGGCCTCCCGCACCCGAGACGAGACGAGACGGTCCGTCTCGCCATTCGGCAGGACCCAGGACCCGCGGCAGCACCACGTCGGAGCGGCCGAGCGCGAGCGAGAGCAGGTCGGGCACGTAGGAGTTCGACACCGAGTCGAAGTAGCCCGTGCCGGACGCGTCCGAACGATCGGTGACCAGGTCGGCGAGCGAACCGGTGCCGCGCAGCCGCCACGTCAGCCAGTCGTGCGGCAGGCAGACCGCGGCGGTGCGCTGGGCGTTGTCCGGTTCGTGCTGGGCGAGCCAGCGCAGCTTCGTGATCGTGAACGACGCGACCGGCACGAGACCGATCCGCGCCGCCCACGCGTCCGCGCCCAGCTCGTCGGTCAGCGAGGCCGCGGCCGCCGCGGAACGGGTGTCGTTCCACAGCAGCGCCTCGCGCACGACCTCGCCGTCCTCGTCGAGGCAGACCATGCCGTGCTGCTGACCCGCGACGCTCAGCGCCGCGACGTCGTCGAGCCCGCCGGCGTCGGCGAGCGCGGACTGCAGAGCCGACCACCAGTGCGAGGGGTGCACCTCGGTGCCGTCCGGGTGAGCCGCGCGGCCCTCCCGGACGAGCCTGCCGGTCTCCGCGTCGCGAACCACGACCTTGCACGACTGCGTCGAGGAGTCGACGCCGGCGACGAGCGTCATGTCAGCGCGCTCCCGTGAGGTGCTCGAGGGCGAGCTGGTTGAGCCGGACGAAGCCGAAGCCGCGTTCGCCCGCCTGGTCGGGGTCGAAGCCCGTGTCCTTGACCAGGTCGTCGTAGGACTCGCCGGCGTTCAGCGTGGGCTGCGAGAGCTCCGCGACGCCCGCCGTCTGCAGCGCCTCCTGCACCTCCGGGTCCGCGCGGAACGCGGCTGCGCGGTCGCGGAGCAGCAGGTACGTGGCCATGTTCGCCTTGGCCGAGTCCCAGACGCCCGTGATGTCCTCGGTCCGCGACGGCTTGTAGTCGAAGTGCCGCGGGCCTTCGTAGCCGGCGGTCTCCAGCAGGTCGACCAGCGCGAACGCGTTCATCAGGTCGCCGTGCCCGAACACCAGGTCCTGGTCGTACTTGATGCTGCGCTGCCCGTTGAGGTCGATGTGGAACAGCTTGTCGTGCCACAGAGCCTGAGCGATGCCGTGCACGAAGTTCAGCCCGGCCATCTGCTCGTGCCCGACCTCGGGGTTGAGGCCGACCAGCTCCGGCTTGTCGAGCGACGTGATGAACGCCAGCGCGTGCCCGACGGTCGGCAGCAGGATGTCGCCGCGCGGCTCGTTCGGCTTCGGCTCGAGCGCGAACCGGATGTCGTAGCCGCGGTCCGTGACGAACTGCGTCAGCAGGTTCATGGCCTCGCGGTAGCGGTCGAGCGCCGCCCGCACGTCCTTGGCCACGTCGTACTCGGAGCCCTCACGACCGCCCCACAGCACGAACGTCTTGGCGCCGAGCTCCGCCGCCAGCTCGACGTTGCGCAGCACCTTCTGCAGCGCGAACCGCCGCACGCCGCGGTCGTTGCTGGTGAAGCCGCCGTCCTTGAAGACAGGGTGGCTGAACAGGTTCGTCGTCACCATCGGGATGACGAGCCCGGTCTCGGCGAGCGCGCCCTGCAACCGGCTGACCTGCTGGTCGCGGTGCGTCGCCTCGAAACCGAACAGGTCGTCGTCGTGGAACGTCAGGCCGTAGGCGCCGAGCTCGGCGAGCCGGTGCACCGCCTCGACCACGTCGAGCTCGGGGCGCGTTGCCTCGCCGAACGGGTCACGGCCCTGCCAGCCCACGGTCCAGAGACCGAAGGAGAACTTGTCCGCCGGAGTGGGCGTGCTCATCATCCACCTCATTCGTTCAATGCTTGAACTTAGTGCGGACAGTACGACGCCACGGCCTTGATCGCAACGTCAGAGACGCATGGCCGTAATCGCTCAGACACGCCGCCGGTCCGCGGCGGCCTCGACCGCGGGCGCCAGAGCCTCGGCGATCGCGCGGTAGCCGGCGGCGGACGGGTGGAAGCGGTCCGCGGCGAACATCGACGGATCGGCGGCGAACCGCGGCGTGACGGCGCGTTCGACGTGGGCGACGACGCCGCCCGCCCGGATGACGGCCTGCTGCTGCACCTGGGCGTAGTCGCGGCTCACGGCCGACACGACGTCGCGCAACGCGGGTGGCACGTGCGAGACGATGCTCAGGTCCGGCGCTGTGGCGACGACGACCTCGACGCCCGCCGCGCGCAGGTCCGCGACGGCGTCGTGCAACTGCTGGGCGCCGACCTGCGCGGGGACGAACCTGGTCAGGTCGTTCGCGCCGATCACCACCACCGCGACGTCGGCTCCGCTCGCCACCGCGGCGCGCACCTGGGCGCGCAGATCGGCCGAGCGGGCACCGGCGAACGCGTGCACGCCGAGGTCGACCCGATGTCCCGCCTTTCGCAGGCGTTCGGCGAGCAACGGGCCGAGCGTGTCCTCCCGGCGCGTGCTGCCCACTCCGGCGGCGATCGAGTCGCCGAGCAAACACAGACGCATACCTGTGGAACGACAGGCGTTTCGGTGGTGTTCCGGGGAACAATCCGCTCTGAGCGGATGTTGGAACAGCTAAACCACTGTCGTGCGAGTGTTGATCTGTCTACACTCCACGATCATCACCACCGAGCGAACGACGAGAGGGGACCGGCCATGCGCACCACCGCCGTGCTCCCGTCCCGTTTCGACGTGATCCTCGTGTCCTCGCACCCCGGTCGCCTGCTGCGCGCCGGGCGCCGGACTGTCTGACGAGCTCCTCCGCGGAGTTCGCCGGGTCATCGCGCTGACCCCGTAAGTCCTTGAAGACAAAGGCAGAAGACCATGCGCACGATCACGTTGAACGCTGTCCGCAACCTCGGCATCCTCGCCCACGTCGACGCCGGCAAGACCACGCTCACCGAACGCGTCCTGTTCGCCACCGGCAGCACCCACAAGCGCGGCGAGGTCCACGACGGCACCACCGTCACCGACTTCGACCCGCAGGAACGCGATCGCGGCATCACGATCTTCGCCGCGGCCGTGACCTGCACGTGGGACGGGCATCGCGTCAACCTCATCGACACGCCGGGGCACGTCGACTTCGCCGACGAGGTCGAACGGTCCCTGCGCGTGCTGGACGGGGCGGTCGCGGTGTTCGACGGTGCGGCCGGAGTGGAGCCGCAGAGCGAGTCGGTGTGGCGGCAGGCGGACCGGTACGGCGTGCCCAGGATCGCGTTCGTCAACAAGCTCGACCGGGCGGGCGCGGACCTCGACACCGTCGTCGAGTCGATCCGCACGCGGCTGCACACCGTGCCGCTCGTCGTACAGCTGCCGATCGGCGTGGAGGACGGGTTCCGCGGTGTCGTCGACCTGGTGCGCATGCGTGCGCTGATCTGGGACGACGGCATGACCGAGGGACCCGTGCCGGAAACGCTGCTGGCAGAGGCACAACGGCGCCGTCGCCTCCTGGAGGAGGCGGTGGCGGAACTGCATCCCGAGGCGTTGGAGGAGTTCTTCGCGGGAAGCCTGTCCGAGCTGACTCTCGGAAATGCTCTGCGGGAACTGACCCAACGAGGTCAGGCGACCGTCGTGCTGTGCGGCTCGGCGTACCGCAACCGCGGCATCGAACCGTTGCTGGACGCGGTGATCGCGTACCTGCCGTCCCCTGTGGACGTTCCGCCGGTGCGGGGCGTCGACGGCCAGGAACGGCAGCCGGACCCGGACGCTCCGTTCGCGGCGCTGGTGTTCAAGGTGAACGCCATCGCCACCGGACGGCTCGCGTACGTGCGCGTCTACTCGGGCACCCTCCACAAGGGAGAGACGGTCCAGGTGGGCGGCCGCACCGAGCGCATCGGCCGGATCCTGCGCGTCCAGGCCGACCGGCACACGCCGGTCGACCAGGCCGTCGCCGGTGACATCGTCGCGGTGGTGGGGCTGAAGTCGGCACGCACGGGCACGACCCTGTGCACGCCGGCCGCTCCGTTGCTGCTCGAACCCGCGGTGTCGGCCGATCCCGTGGTGTCCGTGGCCGTGGAAACGCGGACCAGCGCGGACAACGCGCGGCTGACCGAGGCGCTGGCGCACCTGGTCGACGAGGACCCGTCCCTGCGGTTCGGGACGGACCCGGAGACCGGCCAGACGGTGCTGTCCGGCCAGGGCGAGCTGCACCTGGAGGTCTCGGTGGAGAAGGCGCGCACGCTGCACCGAATCGAGCTCACCACGGGACGGCCGCGCGTCTCGTACCGCGAGACCGTGGGCAGGGGCGTCACGGGATTCGTCCACCGGCACGTCAAGCAGGACGGAGGGCAGGGACAGTTCGCGCACGTCGTGCTCGACACCGAGCCGCTGGAGACCGGCTTCGAGTTCCGCTCGGCCGTCACCGGCGGGCGCGTGCCGCAGGAGTTCGTCCGCGCGGTCGAGCAGGGCTGCCGGGACGCGCTGGCCGAGGGACCTCTCGGCCACCCGGTGACCGGTGTGCGGGTGACGCTCACCGACGGGTCCACGCACGTCAAGGACTCGTCGGAGATGGCGTTCCGCACGGCGGGCCGGCTCGGGCTGCGCGAGGCGCTGAAGGCCGGCGCCATGACGTTGCTCGAACCGATCGCCGAGGTCACGGTCACCGTGCCGGAGGAGTACCTCGGCGGCGTGCTGGGTGATCTGGCGACACGCCGGGGCAGGATCCTCGGTTCGGAGGCCAGGCCCGGTGCGACGGTCGTGACGGCGAGCGTGCCGTTGGCGGAGATGTTCGGCTACGTCACGAGGTTGCGCAGCCGGACGCAGGGCCGCGGCAGCTTCACCGCCACGCCGACCGGTTATGCGCCGGCATAGCTGGAAGCAGGCCCGCCCTGGTCCAGGGCGGGCCTGTGCCATGATCGGCCGAGTGGACCCATTGAGCGTCATGTCGTTCAACCTGCGGTACGCCTCGGCGGCCGAGCCGAACTCGTGGGCGGTGAGACGTCCGGTCATGGCCCAGTTCCTGCTCGAGGAACGGCCGGCGCTGATCGGCACACAAGAAGGCCTGTACGGACAGCTGAACGACATCGCGCACGACCTGCCGGACCACTACGACTGGATCGGCCTCGGCCGCGCGGGCGGCAGCCACGACGAGTTCATGGCGATCTTCTTCGACACGATTCGGCTGGAACCGCTGGAGTTCGACCACCACTGGCTCTCCGCCACGCCGGACGTCGTGGGTTCCCGGTCGTGGGGCAACAACGTGGTCCGCATGGTCACGTGGGTCCGGTTCGCGGACCGCCAGACCGGCAAGCAGTTCGTGGCCGTCAACACGCACTTCGACCACGAGTCGGCGAACGCCCGGTTGTGCGGCGCCGAGTTCGTCCGCGACCGGCTCCAGGCGCAGACGCTGCCGGTCGTGCTCACCGGCGACTTCAACGACGTCCCCGGCTCACCGGCGTACGCCACGCTGACGGCCGGGCTGGCCGACACGTGGCTCACGGGCCCGCAGACCACCCCGGCGTACGGGACGTTCCACGGGTACGGCCCGCTGGTCCCGGACGGCCCGCGCATCGACTGGATCCTCACCCGCGGCGTGACCGTCGAGGCCGCCGCGATCAACACCTTCCAGCTGAACGGCCAGTACCCCTCCGACCACCTCGCCGTCCAGGCGCTCATCAGGATCTAGGCGCCCACTCGGGTGGCAGGTCGTGCGAACAGGTCGGCGCACCGGCCGCTCGCGCCCGGCGCAGGTCGAGGTACGGCCCTGCGATCTGCTCTCGCGGCACCGCGGCCAGCGCCGTGACCGCGTCACCGGCGGCCAGCACCTGGCGCCGCATGCGGTCGTGGTCGACGGCCAGAGCGCCGAACGACGGTGCCCAGAGCGTCCACGGCCCGGAGATCATCGCCATGGTCGGGACCAGGTGCGAGTGGAAGTGCGTGCCGATGCCGCCGAACGAGCACTGCGGCGGCACCCGGCCCGGCACCGGCGGATCACTGCCCGGCAGGACGAAGGTGCGGTCGACCGAACGCCCGGCCAGCGCCGTCGCCGCCGTCCGGGTCAGCACCGGGCTGCCCGCGAACCAGCCGGACGGCTCGGCGAGTCCCGTCGGCTGCAGAGAGCCGTCGCGAGGCAGGAACTCCCGCGTCCCGAGGTGTTCCAGCACGAACGCGAAGGCGACGGAACCCGAGTCGTACTCGGCGTCCAGGGAACGGGCGCGGAACTCGCTGCCCTCCGACGGGCGGTGCAGGTGGCCGGTCGCGAACACGAACTCGAGGGTGCGAGGCCGGCAGCGCAGCGGCAGGCGCGCGAAGTGCTCGGCCAGCGCCAGCAGCGCCACGGTGCCGTTCTCCTGCACCCACCCCACGCCGTCGGTGTTGGTGTCGAGGACGATCCGCTCGCTGCTCAGGCCGGGCAGCGTCGCGATCAGCGAGCGCGTGACGGCCGGGACGCGCGCGGCGAGGACGCCGGTGGTCGTCCTGGTGCCCGGTACGAGCCTCGCGGCCGCTTCGGAGCCGACGAACACGCCCGGGACGCGGTAGTGGGTGCCGAGGTGGGGGTCCCAGTAGCCCTTCACCTGCTCGTGCGGGAACGGGAAGGCGACGACGACCCCGGCGGCACCCGCCTTGCCCGCGTCGACCATGTCCGCGTCCAGCAGCGGTTCGGCGAGGTAGCCGCGGTCGAGGGCGGGGAAGTCGCGCAGGACGACCTTCCCACCGGCGTTCGCGGCGGTGATCGGGGTACCGGCGGGCAGACGGACCAGGTCGCCGGAACGCAGGCCGGGAGCGGAGTAGGGGATCGCGCCGGCGACCGGCACGGCGCCGCCGGAGAACAGCAGACCGGGACCGGGTTGCCAGCGCTGGATCGCGAAGGGCTCGGACCGCACGGACACGCCCGGCAGGCGGTCCACGCGGCGTTCCAGCCAGGAGATCAGGTGGTCGTGCGCGGGGCTGCCGGTGGCGCGGACTCCGAACCCGGCGACGGTGGCGTTGAGAGCGCGGAGCTGGGGAGCCGTGGCGAACGACCGCTCGTCGACGACGGGGGAGCAGCCGGCCGACGCGACGGCCGGGGCGGTGAGTTGGAGGGCGAAAACCGTTACGACACCTATGGATGCGATGCATCTGGCGGGCTGCACGAGGCTCACTGTGAACCTGGTCGGAGTCCCTCGCAACCCGCTGTCCAGGTAGCCGGGTGAGCGCTGTCAACGGTGAACGGAAATGGTTTAAACCAATTTCCGCTACGGTCCGCCAGATGCGCTTGAAATCGACGTTCGGCCGCGTCGCGGTGATCGCGTGCGCGGTGCTGTTCACGCTCAGCTCGACGGCGGTCGCGAACGCCTCGCGCGGCCGCGAGTGCGCCACCCCGTCCATCGACCGGTTGCAGCAGTGGATCGCCAGTGGTGAAGGCGCCACGGAGCCCGCGACCGGCAGCATCCTCGTGCCCAAGGGACGGCACGGGTACACGGCGAAGATCAAGTTCCTGGCCGACGACTGGGCTGTGATGGTCGTGTGGCTGGGCAACGAGTTCGAGGCCGAGGCGGACCTGTCCGACTCGCACGGTTTCTGGATGACCTACCGGGCCACCAGCGACCTCTACATCCAGCTGCGGCCCGCGTCGTTCTGGAGCGGCGGCGACAAGTGGGTCACGAAGGTGCCGTCCACCGGCGGCAAGCTCGTGAAGCGGTTCTTCAGCTTCAAGACGAAGAACTGGACATACCTGCCCGCGCTCGGCAAGCCGTCCTACCCGCTCGCCGACGCGCTCGACGACGCCCGTGGCCTGGTGTTCGTCGGCAACACGAAGAACGACCTCGAGTTCCAGAGCCTGGAGATCGACGGCTACCGGCCACCCTGCGTTCACTGAGATCCGGTTATCGTCCCAGGACGTGAGAGCGCTCCCGGTCTTCCTGGTCACTGTCCTCACCGCCGCGCTGGCGACTCCCGCGAGTGCGGCGGTGAGAGACGACACCCGCTACGTCGACCCGCTGATCGGCTCGGCGGGCGGCGGCAACACCTATCCCGGCGCGGTGCGGCCGTTCGGGATGATCTCGTGGAGTCCGACGTCGACGCGCGGCGACCAGACGAACACGGGCGCTGCCAACGGTTACGCGTACGACGCGACGAGGGTGCGCGGGTTCAGCCTCACGCACGTCAACGGCGCCGGCTGCCATCCCGGTGCCGCCGGGGACATCCCGATCATGCCGCACGTCGGTGAGATCACGTCCTCGCCGACGGCGGACACCAAGGACCAGATCTTCGCGAGCGACTTCTCCCACGCCGACGAGAAGGCCGAGGCGGGCCGCTACCGGGTGGGCCTGAAGTCCGGCGCCACGGCGGACCTCTCCGTGACGACCCGCGCGGGCGTCGGCGAGTTCACCTTCCCGGTCAACGGCTCGCTGCTGTTCCGCACCTCGAACTCGCTCAACGGCAGCGAGGACGCCGACATCACGATCGACCCGGCGACGAACACCGTGTCGGGCTCGGTGCTGACCGGCGCGTTCTGCGGCCGGCGCGCGAACGGCGGCACGAACAACCAGAAGACCTACTACCGCCTGCACTTCACGGCGTCGTTCGACCGCCCGATCTCGGCTCACGGCACGTGGGTGAACAGCGAGCTCAGGCCCGGCAGCACCACCGCGAGCGGCGGTGAGGGCTACCTGACCGGAAGTGCGCGCGCGGGCAAGGGTTCCGGCGGTTACGTGTCCTTTGCGGACAAACAGGTGCGGATGCGCGTCGGCATCTCCTACACCAGTCTCGACGCCGCCAAGCGCAACCTCGCGACGGAGATCCCGAAGCGCGCGACCGTCGCGGACGTGGCGAAGGAAGCGAAGAAGGCTTGGGCGAAGCAGCTGCGCGCCGTCGAGGTCGACGGCGGCACCGCCGACGAGCGCACGATCTTCTACACCGCGCTCTACCACACCTTCCTGCAGCCCAACGTGATCAGCGACGTCGGCCAGGCCACCCGGTACGGCAACTTCTCCGGCTGGGACCAGTACCGCGCCCACACCCAGCTGCTGGCCCTGCTGGCACCGGACGTCGCGAGCGGGTACGCCCAGTCGTTGCTGCAGACCTCGCGCGAGAACGGCGGCGTGTGGGACCGCTGGGTCCACATCACCGGCCCGACGCACGTCATGACCGGCGACCCGTCCGCCCCGGCCATCGCGGGCATGTACGCCATGGGCGCCAAGAACTTCGACGTGCGCGCGGCCTACGAGTCACTGCTGCGCCAGGCGACCGTCCCGCACCCGGACGGGCTGTCCGACAAGGGCTGCCCCGGCCAGTGCGAGGGCCAGCGCCCGAACCTCGCCGAGTACATGCGCCTCGGCTACGCCCCGCACGACACCTGCCACTGCTGGGGAGGCGCCGCCGAGACCCTCGAGGACTCCGTTGCCGACCAGGCACTCGCCGACCTGGGCCGCAGGCTCGGCCGCCCCAGCGAGGAGATGGAGGAGCGCGCGGGCTGGTGGCGCAACACGTTCAACCCCGCCACCGGCCACCAGCAGGCCCGCAAGGCCGACGGCACCTGGGTGACGCCGTTCAACCCGGCCTCCGACCAGGGCTTCGCGCAGGGCAGCAGCGCCACTTACACGTGGATGGTGCCGCACGACGTCCAGGGCCTGGCCGAGGCCATGGGCGGCAAGGACGTCGCGGCCTCCAGGCTGGACGGGTTCTTCAAGCGCCCGGACGGCTCGTGGGCGACGGGCGGCGACGCGCTGCGGTATGACCCGACGAACGAGCCGGGCATCCACACGCCGTGGATCTACAACGAGCTCGGGCAGCCGCGCAAGACCCAGGAGACGGTGCGGGCGATGGCGAGGCTGGTCTACCGCACCGGTCCGTCCGGCCTGCCGGGCAACGACGACCTCGGCACCATGTCGGCCTGGTACGTCTTCGCCGCCCTCGGCCTGTACCCGCGCACGCCGAGCAGCGCCGAACTGCACGTCTCCAGCCCGATGTTCCCGAAGGCGCGGATCACCGCGAAGAACATCACGGTCCTCGCCACCGGCACACCGGGGGTCTACGTGCAGGAGACGCGGTGGAACGGCCGCAGGGTCGACCAGCCGTGGTTGCCCGAGGCGTTCGTCGAGCACGGGGGAGTGCTCGTCTCACGTCTTGAAGGCTGATCCAGCCCCTCGGCACGGGTGCGGCCACGTCGCGCGGGGTGACTTGTCCTTTGTCGTGAACATCGTCCTGAAGGCGGGTCTCGACATCACCTGAACGGGTACCCGGCGGTATAGGCCGAGACGCGGAGGAACCATGCCAGGACGCAGGATCGTCGTCACCGGAGCGAGTGGCAACGTGGGAACGGCGCTCTTGCGCAGGCTGGCCGAGGAGCCGGACGTCGAGGTGCACGGGATCTCGCGGCGCCCGCCCGCGGACGCGCCGCCCTACCGCGGTGTCCCTTGGACGCCCGTCGAGATCGGCCGAGCAGGCGCAGAGGAAGTGCTGCGCACCGTGTTCGAGAAGGCCGACGCCGTCGTGCACCTGGCCTGGCTCATCCAGCCCTCGCGGGACGAACGCGGGCTGTACCGGACGAACGTGGCGGGGTCCGCCCAGGTCTTCAGCGCGGCGGTGAAGGCCGGTGTGCCGCACCTGGTCCACATGTCGTCGGTCGGGGCGTACTCACCGGGCAGCAAGGACCGCCGCGTGGACGAGTCGTGGCCGGTCGACGGCGTGACCACGTCCTTCTACAGCAGGCACAAGGCCGCTGTGGAGCACATGCTGAACAAGTTCGAGGCCGACCTGCTCATCTCCCGGCCGCGGCCCGGTCTGATCCTGCAGTCCGAAGCCGGGTCCGAGATCCGCGACTACTTCCTCGGCAGCCTGGTGCCGAAAGTCCTGTTCCGGCACCGGATCCCCGTCCTGCCGATCCCGCGCGACCTGGTGCTGCAGTTCGTGCACGCCGACGACGTCGCCGACGGGCTGGCCCGGATCCTGGACCAGCGGCCGCACGGCGGGATCAACCTGGTCGCCGACCCCGTGATCACGCCCCGGGCACTGGCCGAGGTGCTCGGTGGCCGGCACTTCACGATTCCGCCGAAGCTGATGCGGTCACTGGCGAGCGTGACGTGGGGGCTGCGCCTGCAACCCACTCCGCCCGGATGGGTCGACCTGGCCCTGAAGTCACCGCTGCTGGACGCGTCGCGCGCCAGGACGGAGCTCGGCTGGCAGCCGAAGTTCGACGCCCAGGAAGCGCTCAGGGACCTCGTGCTGGGGATGGGACAGGGCAGGGAGGTTCCGGCCAGCCCGGTTCTGGGTAGATGAGCCGCATGACGGGTGAGGACGAATTGGAAGAACTGGACGAGGACTCGCTGCACAACAGCGAGGTACTGCCCACCAGGCGTCCTCACCCGATCATCATCGCCGCCGGCCTGACCGCCCGGGGTGGCGTCCTGTGGCTGCCCGTCGCCGGGCTGCTCGCGTTGTCCGGCAAGGAGAAAGCCGCGAAACGTGCGCTCACCGCGGCCGCGGTCGCCATGCCGCTGGGGCACCTCATCAGTCTTGCGGTGCCCCGGCGCCGGCCCCAGGTCGCGACCATGCCGGCCCGGGAGGCGTTGCCGGAACACCCGGACTCGTCGTCGTTCCCGTCCAAGCACGCGGTGACGGCGGCCGCGTTCGGCACCGCCACCGCGCTGACCGACCGCGATGCCGGCCTCGCCGTGACGCCACTGGTGCTGCTCGTCGCCTACAGCCGCCTCAGGACCCGAGTGCACTGGCCCTCGGACGTCCTGGGCGGCTTGGCGATCGGCGCGCTCGTGGCGCTGGCTCAGGCCGGGATCGGGCGTTCCGCCAGGGCCAGGGCGACGGCGTGCAGGTTGGCGGCCATCGTGCGGCCGGTGTTCTCCGACCACTCGTGACCCTCGTCGGTCTCGGAGTAGCTCGGGCCGGGGCCGGGGCCGCGGTTCCAGTACGTCCACGCCTGGCCGGGGATCGTGTAGCCGATGTCGCCGAGGCCGCCGCAGATCTCGCTGATCACGTGGTGCGCGCCGTCCTCGTTGCCGGTCACCACCACGCCCGCGACCCGGTTGTAGGCGACCGGGCGGTCCTGGTCGTCGGTCTCGGAGATCATGGCGTCCATCCGTTCCAGCGCGCGTTGCGCGAGCGAGGAAGGACGGCCGACCCACGTCGGGGTCGCGAACACCAGGATCTCGGCGTCGAGCAGCAGCCGGTGGATGTTCGGCCACTCGTCGCCGCCGCCGAGGTCGGTGACGACGCCGGGCGGGATCTCGTGGTCGGCCAGCCGGAACGAGGTGACCTCGACGTCCTTCTTGGTCAGCTCGTCGATCACCACCTGCGCGAGCAGGTCGGTGTTGGACTGGTCCGGTGACTTCTTCAAGGTGCAGTTGAGCACCACGGCACGCATCAGGTCTGCCTCCACTTCTCGTCGGTCATCAGCTGGCTCGCCTGCGGCCCCATCAGGGACATCCCGCCGTCCACGACGAGCGACGCGCCGGTCACGTAACCGGCGGCCGGAGTCGCCAGGAACGTCACCACGGCGGCGACCTCATGGGCGCTGCCCGGCCTGCCGAGCGGGACGCCAGGACGGGGCTGGGTGTGCGGGTCGACGTCCTCCTGGCCGGTCATCGGCGTCGAGATCTCGCCCGGTGCCACCGAGTTGACCGTGATGCCGTGTTCGGACAGTTCGAGTGCGAGCACCTCGGTGAGCGCGCCGAGCCCGGCCTTCGCGGCGCAGTACGGTGCGGCGCCCACGCGGGGCAGGTGCTCGTGGACGGACGTGATGTTGATGATCCGGCCGCCGCGCCCGGCCTCGATCATGTGCCTGGCCGCGCGCTGGCAGCACAGGAACGCGCCGTCCAGGTCGACCGAGAGCACCGACCGCCAGGTTTCGAACGGCATGTCCAGCGCCTTCTGGCTGCTCCCGGTGCCGGCGCAGTTCACCAGGACGTCGACGCCGCCCAGTTCTCCTGCGAGCTCGTCCACGACGCCGGCCGCGTCCGGCAGGTCGGTGAGGTCGAGCCGCCGCACCGCGCACCGGACACCGGCCGCGCGCACTTCCCGCGCCGTCTCCTCGGCTCCGGCGGCGTCCTCGTGGTACGTGATGCCCACGTCGACGCCACCGCGTGCCAGCGCGACGGCCACGGCCTTGCCGATGCCCGAGTCCGATCCGGTCACCACGGCGTAGCGGGGAGTGTTCATGAGACGCGGGTTCCCGTCGGCTCGGCCGGCATGCGGATGCCGAAGTGGTTCAGCGTGCCCGGCAGCGGAGCGCTCAGCGTGGGGAACGTGAGGTGCTCGGACAGCGTGTCCAGCATCGTCGCGGCGGTGGTCAGCACCAGGTCACGGCCGGGGCACTCACCGGGCCCCGCGCTGAACGGCACGATCGCAGGGTCGCGCGGCCCGTCCCAGAGCTCCGGGGCGTACCGGTCGGCGAACGGCAGCCTGTCCGGGTCGCGGTGGAAGAACGGCGTGAACACGACGAACTCGGTGTTCTCCGGCAGCCACGTGCCGTGCCAGCGGGTGGCGATCGTGCTCTCCCGCAGGATCACCGGCGTCGTCGGCCACAACCGCGCGGACTCCAGGACGCCGTTCATGCCGCGCGCCCCGATGGCCAGCGCCCGCAGCGTGACGATCCCGGCCGCGTCGAACGCGAACAGCCAGTGCGGCACCTGGCCCGACAGGTCGCCGGGCTGGGCGGCCAGGCTGCCCTCCTCACGCCGCGCCAGGTGCCTGTCGAGCCGGCGCTGGAAGCGTTCACGCAGGTCCCGCTGCTTCGGGTGCAGGAAGGCCCAGTTGGCGTTCTCGCGCAGCGCCTTCAGGTCGTCGGTGAGCCGGTCGTCGCCGCGGGCGCCGTTGCCGAGCACGATCCTGCGCGCGATGCGCCACCACGTCTGGTTGAACGACTCCCACGTCAGCTCGCCGGTGCTCATCACGTGCCGGGTGAGCAGGTCGGCCTCGTCGCGCACGATCGCCTCCGCCGGCACGTTCTCCGGCCGCAGCGCGCGTTCGTTGAGCCGGCGCAGCCGATCCCGTTCCGGCCCCTCCGAGATGAGCACCCCGTGCGGCTGGAAGTGTTTCAGCGCGGCCTTCTTCTCCCTCGTGGCCAGCGCGAACGGCTCCGGCGACCCGTCGAGCAGCCGACCCACGTCGGTGGGGTCGACCAGCATCGCGACGCTGCGGCCGGTGATGCGCAGGCGCACCGGTGCCGGGCCGTAGCGGTCGCGCAGCGTCCGCATCGTGTCTATCGCCCTCGTGTCGGACTGGACCTTCTCGGCGGCCGCCATCACGCCGGGCCGGCGCACGATGACACCCTTGGCGAGGGTGGGCAGCAGCACCGTCGCGAGCACCCGCGCGGTGTCCAGTCGGGATGAGATCGCCATGACCCCGGCTACCCGGTCGATCGGGTGTGAATCGTCCTGACCGGGGGTATTCGCGGACCAGCATCGAGTCAGGAGGTCGTGATGCCCGCGGGATCGAATGCGAAGCGCGAACGCCAGTACGAGCACATCAAGGACTCCGCCGAGGACCGGGGCGCGACGCCCAAGCGCGCGAAGGAGATCGCCGCGCGCACGGTGAACAAGAACCGCGCCCAGGCCGGTGAGTCCAAGACGGCGAGCAAGTCGTCCACCGAGGACATGTCACCGCAGAAGCGCGGCGGCCGGCGGTCGGGCACGAACCGCCCGAAGGGCCTCACCAAGGAACAGCTCTACAACGAGGCCAAGAAGAAGAACGTGAAGGGCCGTTCCGCCATGACGAAGAAGGAACTTGCCACCGCGCTCGGACGCTGACGTGCAGGAAGTGGACAAGACGTCGGCGCTGACGATCCTCACGATGGAGCACAACACGCTGCAGATGATCCGCACGGCGACGATCACCGACGCGACGGGACGAGCAGGCCACCTGCTGACGACGATCTCCGCGTCCATGATCGCACTCGGGTTCGTCGCCCAGGTGGTGTCGCTGACGGTGCTCCTCACGCTGCTGCTGGTCGTCTTCACCGCGCTGTTCCTGATCGGGCTGGCCACCCTGTTCCGCACGGTGGAGCTGACCATCGAGGACGTCCAGGCGGGCCTGGGGATCAACCGCATCAGGGCCGTCTACGCCGAACTCGAACCGTCCACGAGGGACGTGTTCGTGCGCCAGCTCCACGACGACACCCTCGGCGTCGAGGCCGACGCCGGCCAGACCGGCTGGCGCAAGGCCAGGCGGCCACGGCTGATCGGCACCGCGCTGGGGGTCGCGGGCCTCGTGAACCTCGTCAACGGACTCGTCGCCGGCGTGATCGCCGGCGCGGCTGCCGGTCTGCTCGGCCTCGCACTGGCGTGGTCGATCGTCGTCAGCGTGGTCGTCGCGATCGCCGTGTTCAGTGCTTTCGGCATCGTGCTCGGCCGAATCGGACGGCGCGGTATCGCGCCCATCTCCACGCGCTATCCGAGGAACAACCCGAACTGAAGGAGAACCACCATGCAGTACGACGTCGTCGACCTGATCATGCAGGACCACCGCGAGGTGGAGCGCCTGTTCGACGAGCTGAAGAGCCACCCGGAGAAACGGCCGCTGCTCACCCCGGTGCTCTGCGGCCTGCTCGTCGCCCACAGCCGCGCGGAGGAGGGCGAGGTCTACCCGGCCGCCAAGGAGGCGGGCGGGGACGACGAGGTCGAGCACAGCCAGGAGGAGCACGCCGAGGCCGAGCAGCTGCTCGCCAAGCTCCTCGACACCGGCTACGACTCGCCGCAGTACGAGAAGGCGCTGCAGGACGTCGTCGACTCCATCACCCACCACGTGGAGGAAGAGGAGAAGACGGTTCTGCCGGGCATGCGCAAGCGGCTCAGCGCGGAACGCCGGTACGAGCTCGGCGAGGCGTTCGCGCGCAGCCGCGCCGACCACCTCGGCGAGATGCCGGGCCAGGCCACGCGCGAGGAACTGCTCCTGCAGGCCAAGAACCTCGGCGTCAGCGGTGCTTCGAGCATGAGCAAGGAGCAGCTGCGCAAGGAGCTGCAGAAGGCGGCTTCCTCCTGAGCGCCTGCCGGTACGAATGAGCTCGTCGTGCGGCCTACTCGCGATCGCGGGTAGGCCGCACGTCTGTGCTCAGCCTCCGCAGGCGGTGAGCAACGCCAGGACCTGCAGGCACGGCACCGTCATCGGCGCGGCCCGAAGTCGCGGGACGACGGAACCAGCGCGGCCAGTGCCGGTGCCGCGAAGCAGATCACCGCGCAGGCGGCCAGCACGACCGGGGCGCCGAACGACGAGATCGCCGGTGCGATGAGCGCCAGGCCGACGGGCGCGAGGCCGTAGGACATCAGGAAGTCCAAAGAGGACACGCGGGCCAGCTTCGAGGGCTCGACCTCGCGCTGCGTCGCGGTGAACCACGGCACGTTGAACAGCTCGATGCCCAGTCCCGCGACGACGTAGGCGGCGATCACGACGAACGGGTGCACCGGCAGCAGCAGGCTCAGCGGCGCGAACCCGTACAGCGCCAGGCCGAACAGCGCGGTCCAGCCCGCATGGCGCGGCCGCCAGCGTGCGATGAGGAGAGCGCCCGCCAGTGCGCCGAGCGTGTACGCCGTGAGTGCTCCGGCGAGCACGGCCTCGGTGTCGTAGCGGTCGCGGCTGACCAGCGGGAGCACCACGCCGGTCGCCGAGTAGCCGGTGGCGATCACGGCGGTCAGCGCGCCGAGCCCCGCCAGGAACCACGGGTGGCGGCGGGCTTCGCGCACGCCCTCCCAGAAGTCCGCCACGAAGCCGGAACCACTGCCCGGTGCCGTGATCCCGGTGCCCGCGGGCGGAACCAGGGCGGCGACGAGCCACAGCGCGCCGATGCCGAGCAGCAGCACCTGCGTGTTCAGCACCAGGGCGAGCAACGCGGTTAGTCCCGGCGCCACCAGCGTGGTGACCCGCACGGACAACGTCATCGCGGCGTTGGCCCGCTGGCGCTGGTCGCCCTCGACCACCTCGGCGGTCAGCGCCTGGAACGCCGGCCTGCACGCGCCCTGGCCCGCTCCCATCGCCGCCGCCGCGACCGCCGCCACCACCAGCGAACCGCCCACGAAGGCAGCGAGCACAGGTGCCGCGAGAGCCGACACGAGGCCGGACCACAGGACCACCCGGCGGCGGGCGTAGCGGTCGGCCAGGACCCCGCTCACCGGGACGGCGGCGAGGAAGCCCGCCGTGCGCGCGGCGAGCAGGACACCCAGTTCCACGGCCGTGATCGACCGGGAGAGCACTGCCAGGCCCAGCACGAACGGCAGTGCCCAGGTCGCGATGCCGGATGCCGTCGTCGCGGTCCAGAGGCGGAGAAATGTGGTGCTGCGCAGCACCGACGGGCTGCGCGCTGTGTCGTGGACCACGCTGTCGACCTTCCGGCAGGGTTGCAATGAAAATGATTGTCGTTACAGTAACGCACACCGTTCGAGTGAACTTCTGGAGGATCCGATGTCTCACCCCGGCCGATTCGGCCTGGCTCTGGTCGCGGTGCTCGCCGCGGGCTGCGCCACACCGGGAGGCGTCCAGGCGCCGGCGGCGCAGTCGGTGGTGGTGGACAGCTGCGGCAAGCAGCTCTCGTTCGCCGGCACGCCGCAACGGGTGGTGACGCTGGACCAGAACTCCACGGAGACGTTGCTGGCGCTGGGACTGCAGGACCGCATGGCCGGTACCGCCAACGTCAAGACCAAGGTGGCGCCCAGGTTCGCGGACGCCTACGCGAAGATCCCGGTGCTCTCGCCCAAGGTCCTCACCTCGGAGCCGTTGAGAGCGGCGAACCCGGACGTGGTGGTGGCGTCGTTCAAGGAGCTCTTCACCGCTGACCGCGCCGGCACGCGCGACGAGCTGGAAACCCTGGGCGTGCCGACGTTCGTGAGCGCGGTGAACTGCCCGGACGGCACGACCGCGCCGTTCGACCGGCTGTTCCGCGACTACGAGAACTTCGGCAGGATCTTCGGCATCCAGGACAGGGCGAACCAGCTGGCCGCCGACCAGCGCGCGGCCGTCGCCGAAGTCCAGGCCGTCAAACGGGATCCCGTCAAGGTCGTCTGGGTCTACTCGGTGTTCAAGGGCGTCCCGTACGTGGCGGGCCGGGACAGCATGCCCAGCCAGATGAGCAAGATCGCCGGTGCGGTCAACGTGTTCGACGACATGGCCCAGGAGTGGCCGGAGGTGTCCTGGGAGGAGGTCGCCCGTCGCGACCCCGACGTGGTCGTCGTCGGTGACCTGTCCGAACGCGGCAACCCCGGCGACAAGGCCGCCGAGAAGCTCGCGATGATGCGCGAACACCCGGCCGTCTCACAGCTCAAGGCGTTGCGGGAGAACAAGGTGATCGAGCTGCCGGGCATCGAGATGGACCCGTCCGTGCGCACGGTCGACGCGCTCAAGGTTTTCGGAGCGAAGCTCGACGAGATCGCCGGCCGTGGCTGAGGCGGCTGTTCTCGATCGTGTCGTCCTCAAGACCCCGAAACCCCTGCGACGCAAGAAGAACACGCTCGTCGTCGTGCTGAGCCTGGTCGTCCTCGTGGTGTCGATGGTGCTCGCCGTGCGGATCGGGGTGGGTGCGAGCTGGGCCGAGATCGGCCGGGCCGCGGGCGGACGCCTCGGGCTGCCGGTGCTCCCGTTGCCGCGCCTGCTCGACTCGCTGATCTGGGACCTGAGGCTGCCGCGGGTCCTGCTCGCGGCGCTCGTCGGGGCGGCGCTGGCGGTGTGCGGCGCGGTGCTGCAGAGCGTCACGCGGAACTCGCTGGCCGATCCGTACCTGCTCGGGGTGTCGTCAGGCGCCTCGACCGGCGCCGTGGTCGTGGTGGTGCTGGGGTTCGCGGGATCGCAGCTCGGGGTGACCGGCGGCGCGTTGGTCGGCGCACTGGTGGCGTTCGGGCTGCTGATGCTGCTGCTCAGGCGCACCGGCCTGGACTCTTCGCGGATCGTGCTGACCGGTGTGGTCGTGGGTCAGCTGTTCGCGGCGCTCACGTCGTTGATCCTGCTGTCGTCCGGTGACGCCGACAGCATCCGCGCCGTCACCAACTGGCTGCTGGGTTCGCTCGCGTCGGCCCGGTGGACGTCCGTCGCGGTGTGCGCGGCCGTCCTCGCGGCGGGCCTGCTCGTGGTGTGGCTGTGTTCGGCCGCGCTGGACGGGTTCGCGTTCGGCACGGACACCGCGTCCTCGCTCGGCGTCGACGTCCGCACGACACGCGCCGTGCTGCTGGTGACGACGTCCGTGCTGACCGCGGTCGCGGTGGCCGCAGTGGGCGCGGTCGGGTTCGTCGGGCTGATCGTGCCGCACGGTGTCCGCTTCCTCGTGGGGCCGTTGCACCGCAAGCTCCTGCCGTTGTCGGCGGTGGTGGGCGCGGTGTTCCTGGTCTGGACGGACGCGCTCACCCGAGTGGTGTTCTCGCCGCTCGAGGTGCCGGTGGGCGTGTTCACCGCGCTGGTCGGCGTGCCGCTCTTCCTGCTGGTCCTGCGCAAGCGGGGTGAGCTGTGAGGATCGAGGTGGAGAACCTGAGCTGGGGTGTGCCGGGCAAGACCATCGTCAGGGACGTGACGCTGGCGGTCGAGCCGGGGGAGACGGTCGGGCTGATCGGGCCGAACGGGTCCGGGAAGTCGTCGCTGCTGCGGTGCGTGGCAGGTCTGCGCACGCCGACGGCCGGGGTGGTGCGGTACGACGGCGTGGAGATCGCGTCGTGGCCCGCCCGTGAACGGGCGCGCAGGATGGCGTTCGTCGAGCAGACGGCCGACACCGACAGCGATCTGCGGGTGTCCGAGGTGGCCATGCTCGGCCGGACCGCGCACCGGTCGCGCTGGCGTGGCCCCGATCCCGCCGACCACGAGATCGTCGCCGCCGCGTTGCAGCGGCTGGACCTGACGGCGCTGGCCGACCGGCCGTGGAAGCAGCTGTCCGGTGGTGAACGGCAGCGCACCCATCTGGCCCGGGCACTGGCGCAACGCACGGCCGGGCTGCTGCTGGACGAGCCGACGAACCACCTGGACGTGCGCCACCAGCTCGAACTGATGGAGCTCGTGGGCGGCACACCGCAAACCGTTGTCGTTGCACTGCACGACCTCGCGCTGGCCGCTCGCTACTGCGACCGGCTGGTCCTGATGCACGGCGGCACGGTCGTCGCGGACGGCGCCGCCGCCGACGTGCTGACCGCGCCGTTGCTGCGCGAGGTGTTCGACGTGGAAGCCGAGATCGGGCGCGACAGCCTGGGCCACCTGGCCGTCGGGTATCGCGAGCCGGTCCGCTGAGAGGGGGAAGCAAATGTCCACTGTGGATGATCTGATAGCCGAGGTGCTGGAGGGCCGGCACGGTCCCGATCCCGCGGAGGTGGCGGCCACCAGCGTGTTCTGGGTGCACCACGGCACCCGGCTGGCCGGTGGCGACACCACCTACCGCAACCAGTACGTGCTGGCCCGTGTCGGAACGGCGTTCGGCGCGTGCGCGTTCGCCGAAGGCGACGCCGACCCGGCGGTGTGCGCGAACTACTCGGGCGCTCCGGTCGCGACGCTGCTGACCGGAGCACCGGCTCCGGTGCGGGTCGCGGCGCTCGACGCCTACCTCGGCAGCGTCCGTCCACATCGGACCTCGGACGCCGAGCGGGTCCTGCTGCCCTCCGGCACGCCGGAGGAACGGGCGCGTGCCCGCGACGCCGCCGTGGCCGGTCTGCTCGACGTGCCGCCGGGCGCCAAGGTCGCGTTGATCGGCGTGGTGAACCCGCTGGTGGCCGCGATCCGCGAACGCGGCGCCGAGTGCCTGCCGTGCGACCTCTCGTTGCGCACGACGCAGTGGGGCGACCCGGTGACACCGGACATGCGGGACGTCCTCGGGGTCGCGGACGCCGTCGTGGCGACGGGCATGACGATCGGCAACGGCACGTTCGACGAGATCCTGCGCTCGTGCCGTTCGCGGGAGATCCCGCTGATCGTCTACGCCCAGACCGCGAGCGCGGTCGCCCGCCACTTCCTCGGCGAGGGCGTGACGGCGCTGTCCGCGGAGCCGTTCCCGTTCTCGCAGTTCAGCGCCGACGAGACCGCGCTGTACCGCTACCGAGCCCGAACATGAGAGAAGACGTGGACCACCACATCGCCGACGCGCTCAGCCGTCCCGCCCTGGTACGCCTCGACTCCCGCACCCTCTGCCTGCGCTTCGAGACGATGAAGGTCGCCTCGGCCCTCGAAGCCGTCCGCCACCTCCTCGAACGCGGCACCATCGCGCGCGGGGACACGCTGGTCGACAGCTCCAGCGGCATCTACGCGCACGCCCTGGCGCTGGCCTGCCACCGCCACGGCCTGCACTGCCACATCGTCGCGTCCACGACGGTGGACCTGACGTTGCGCACGCAGCTGGAGATCCTCGGCGCCACCGTGGAACCCATGCCGCCGTCGCCGAGCCTCAAGCTCGACCAGAGCCGCCGGGTGGCACGGGTGCGGGAGATCCTGCGCGACCACCCGCGGCACCACTGGATGCGCCAGTACCACGACGACGTCCACTACCGCGGCTACCGGCCGATCGCCGACCTCATCCGTTCCCACGCCGACTGCTCCAGGCTGTCCGTCGTGGGCGGCGTGGGCACGGGTGCGTCGACGGGCGCCCTGACGACGTTCCTGCGCGAGACCGCGCCCGAGGTGGAGCTCGTAGGCGTGCAACCGTTCGACAGCGTCACGTTCGGCAGCGAGCACGTGCACGACCCGGAGATCATCATCGCCGGGATCGGCAGCTCGATCCCGTTCGGCAACGTCGACCACACGCTCTACGACACGGTGCACTGGCTCGGCTTCGACGCCGCGCTGTCCGGCAGCGTCGCCCTGCTGCGCGAACACGCGATCTTCGCCGGCCTGTCGGCGGGGGCGGCGTACCTGGCGGCCCGGTGGGAACAGCGGCTGGACCCGGACCGGCACGTCGTCGTGCTCGCTCCGGACACCGGCCACCGCTACGTCGACGCGGCCTACTCCCGGCACGCGGAGGCGCCGGCGCCGGAGGACTTGCGGCCACGGCAGATCAGTTCGCTGGGCGACATGGACCTGCCGTGGTCCCGGATGCGCTGGAACCGGGCGGAGGCGCCGCCGAACGCGACCGTCAGCCGATCGATCCCGGTCGCTTCCTGAACGACACGGCGGCCAGCAAGGCGGCCGCGCGCTGGCGCAGGTTCCTCTGCGATTGAGGGCCTTCGCTCAGCGCGCGGGCCAGGTCCGGGTCGGAGACCCGGAAGCGGCCCTCCATGTCGATGAGCCGCTGGTGTTCCTCTCGACTGAGCATGGCGTGCTCCAGAGTGGGTTCCGGCAGTGCCACCCCGCCATTACCCGGATCTTGGTCGCTCAAACCTCTAAATCGGCCTCGGTTCCGGCGGCAGCGGGTCCGGATCCGGCCCAGGCGGGCGCAAGGGATCCGGGTCCGGTCCGGGCGGCTGGGGCTGGCCGGGTCCGGTGGGACGCGGCTGGTCCGGGCCCGGCGTGGTCGGCACGGGCTCCGCAGGCGGAACTGGTTGGCTCATGACCGAGGGGTACCCGCCGGCCAAACCTTCTCACCGCATTCCCGACCGCTTCGAATCAGCGCGTTCCCGCTAATGCGGAGGTCGTCCTGATCGACAATCCGACCAGGTTCCGTTTGGGGCCAGCGGAACGGGGGCGGGGAAGATGGCGCTGTCCAAGATCACGTCACAGGGGTGGTTCCTGGGTTCCGAGCAGACCCGCGGTCTCCAGTTCGGCGGTGCCATCGAGCTGCTGCGGCTGCTGGACCGACTTTCCAGCCGCCCGCGCTGGCCGTCTCGTGACGTGCCGCTGCCGATCGTCTCCCTGCGCCGGCCGCCGGGTGCGTCGAAACCGCTCGAGGCCTTGGCGAACCGGCCCGCCGGCGCGCGTGGGCGCAGGGTGCCGTTCGCGCTCGTCAACGGCGCGGTGGAGTCCCGGCGAAAGCTGCTCGACGAGGTGGTCTCGCAGCTCGCGAGCGAGGTGCGGGGCGTGGCCCGGTTGCGGTTCCCGCGGTTCGCGCTCGTCATGTGGTTGCTCGACCTGACGTTGCCCGCGGGAGTCGAGGCGGACGAGGAGGAACGGGAGATCGCGCGGGAGTTCCGGGCCCACGTGCACCGGCGCACGCGGGTGACGCAGGACGGGACGCAGCACCTCGTGCAGAACTTCCCCTGGTGGGTCGGGCTGCTCATCGGGGTGATGCCGCGCATCGGCCTGGCACTGACGGCGTTGCTGTGGCGCCCGGCGAAGTGGGTGGGCGAGCAGTCGCTGAACAAGCGGTCGTACCACGGTCTCTACCGGCTCGCGCGGGCCTTCGTGAAGGACCGCTTGGCGGAGAACGTGAAGGACGACGTCGACGACTTGCTGGTGCGCGCTCTGCTGGAGGACCTGCGGCGCTCGCACCGGCGCTGGACGGTGCGCGGGACCGGCCGCCGGCGGACCGGGCACCCGTGGCTGTTGCTCGACAACCACAACGGCGACTGCGCGGGGCAGTGGCTGGTGGACTCGATCTGCCGCGCTCGCGGCGCCGGCGAGAGCGAGCAGTCGTACGACGTCAACCCGTTGAGCAGCCCGGATCCCCTGCTCGTGATCGTGGCTGAGGAATCGGCCGACGTTCCGGCGACGCACGCCGCGGACGCGCTCGCGGGTCATCACGACTGGCTCCGCCGCCTGTCCCGGTCGCGCAACGGGGTGCTGGCGCTGGACACCGATGCCACCGAGCCGGCGCGCGGCATCGTCGGTGCTCTCTCCGAGTTCCCGCCGCTGCGCCTGCGCAGAGCCCTCGTCGCGCCGCTCGTGCTGCTGGTGCTGGCCGGATCGCTCGTGGCCGTGCCGTTCCTCAACCACGCCCGGTGCGACGAGTGGTGGTCGCCGTCGCCGCGCTCACCGCTGGAACGGATCGGCGAGGAGTGCATCGGGGTGTCGGCCGATCCGTTGCGGCACTTCGTCCCCGACTGGACACCGGCCGACATCCGGCCCGCGCTGGAGGACGTCTACGGCCGGATCACGGCCGAGAACCGCAGGGCGGCGCAGCGACCGGACGCGATCACCATCGTGTTCCTCAGCGTGTTGACCCCCAGCACCGCCAACAGCTTCCACGCCCTGGTGGAGGAACTGCGCGGCGTGTGGGTGGCGCAGAAGAACAGCGACGTGCCCATCGAGGTGCTGCTCGCCAACGGCGGCGAAGGACCGGGCGGGCGCGGCCTGGCGTCCGGTGACGTCGCTGCGGACAAGATCATCGAACTGGCCGCCCGCGACCGCAGCGTGGTCGCGGTGACCGGGTTGTCGATCAGCACCGACACCGCGAAGTCCGCGGTGAAACGGCTGGGCAGCAACGCTTTGCCGATCATCGGCACGCTGACGTCCGCCGACGACATGGCGAGCGTCAACGAGTACTACTACCAGGTCGGGCCCAACAACCTGCGCGAGGCGAAGGTCGCCGCCTACTACGCGCGGAGCCGCCTGAACGTGACGGACGTGGCGATCTTCTTCTCCGGCGACCCCGGCGACAGGTACAGCCAGAACCTGGCCGAGGACGCCCGGCTCTCCTTCGCCGAGCGAGGGATCACGGTCAGCCAGTACAAGTCGTACCGGGTCGCGAACGACGACGAGGGCCTGGCGCCGGCCAGCCTCGGCCAGGGCGCCTGCCCGGCTCCGGGCAGGCCCGGCTACGCGGTCTTCTACGCCGGCCGGGCCCAGTACCTGGCGGAGTTCCTGCGCGGGATGAACAGCAGGTGCCAGGGAGGCACGCCGCCGGTGATCGCGAGCGACTCGTCGACGCGGTTCATCCTCGAGGGCACCATGGCGCAGTTCCCCAACGTGCGGCTGGACTACCTGTCGTTCGCGAGCCCCGCCGCGTGGACCGACTGCGCGAAGGTGCCGTTCTACAAGAACTACCTCGACGTGTTCCGCAAGACCTGCCAGACGCTGGGGGACGGGCGTTCGGCCGCGGCCTACGACGCGATGCAGGTGCTGGCGGAAGGGGTCCGGCAGGTGCGGCGGACGGACCCCGGCGCACGGGTGAGGGAGGGACTGCTGGCCGGGATCGGGAGCATCCGGCCGGACAACGCCATCCAGGGCTCCACCGGCACGATCGGGTTCGGGGCGAGCACGAGGCTGCCGTCGAACAAGGCCGTGCTGGTGTTGCAGGGCAACACCGACACGACCTCGACGCCGCGGTTGCTGTGCGGCGAGCTGCCGTTCCGCGACGACCTGGTGCCGGGGCTCGAGCAGGACGGCGGGTGCCCGCGCGACCCCCAGTAGGTCAGCGTTCCGAGCCCAGCACCGGCTTGACGTCGATGATCGGCGTGCCGTCGATGGCCTCCAGGTGCGCGACCCGCACCCCTAGGCCGTCCACCGCCGTGATCCGGACGTGGTGCAGGCCGATGGGGTTCGGCCGGTCCGGCGACCGCGTGGCGAACACGCCGGTCTCCGGCCGGTCCAGGTCGTCGCGGGGGTGCACCGCCAGCACCGACCTGTCGGCGCGGTCGAGCCAGGTGAGGACGAGGACCTCCTGGCCCGCTTCCAGTTCCCGCATCGCCCGTGCGTACTCGGGCGCGAACACGAGCAAGGCCTCCGGCGCCCCCTCGTCCGCCTGCCTGGGCGCGGCGGAGCGGTCGGTGAGGGGCGATTCGACGTGGCCGATCGGCTGCAGCTTCATCAAGTCCCGCAGTAGGTCCGGTAGGTGGCACTGAAGTCCTGCGGCGCAGGGGCCGCGAAGTATTCCAGGCCGGGCCGTTCGCCGAACGGGGAGGTAACCGCTTTCAGCAAACGGTCGAACGGGCCCATGTCCCCGGCCGCCCCGGCCGCCAGCGCCTCCTCCACGAGGTGGTTGCGCGGCACGTAGACGGGGTTGACGCGGTCCATCGCCTCGCCGTCCGGGCCGAGCTCCCGCCAGCGCGCGAGCCACGCGTCGATGGCCGCGAGGTCCAGGAACAGGGAACGGGCGGGCTCCGCGTCACCCCTGGCCGCCTTGCCGAGCAGGTGGAAGAACGACGTGAAGTCGACGTGGTTCTCGTGCATCAGCGCGAGCAGGTCCTCGAGCAGGGGCTTGACGTCACCGGACACGCCGAGCTTCGCCCGCATGCCGCTGGTCCAGGCCTCCTCGAAGTGCGCGTCGAACGTCCGCAGCGCCGCGAGGGCGAGCGAGACGGCCTCGTCCTCGTCGTCGGCGAACAGCGGCAGGAGGGCTTCGGCGAGGCGGGCGAGGTTCCACTCGGCGATGATCGGCTGGTTGCCGTACGCGTAGCGGCCGCGGTGGTCGATGGAGCTGTACTTCGTCGTCGGGTCGTAGGCCTCCATGAACGCGCACGGGCCATAATCGATCGTCTCGCCGGAGATCGTCATGTTGTCGGTGTTCATCACGCCGTGGATGAAGCCGACGAGCATCCACCGGGCGACCAGGGACGCCTGGGCGGCGACGACGTGCGAGAAGAGCTCCAGGTACGTGCTGCCGGGGTGGTGGCGGGCGATCGCGTGGTCGGCGAGGCGGCGCAGCAGTTCCAGGTCGCCGGTGTTGCGGGCGTACTGGAAGCTGCCGACGCGCAGGTGGGAGGCGGCGACCCTGGCCAGGACGGCGCCCGCCAGCGGTTCCTCGCGCTGCACGACGTTGCCGGTGGACACGACGGCCAGCGCTCGGGTCGTCGGGATGCCCAGGGCGTGCATGGCCTCGCTGACGAGGTACTCCCGCAGCATCGGGCCGACCGCGGCCAGCCCGTCGCCGCCGCGGGCGAACGGGGTGCGGCCGGAGCCCTTCAGGTGCAGGTCGCGGAGACGGCCCTCGGCGTCGGTCAGTTCACCGAGCAGGAGCGCGCGGCCGTCGCCGAGCCTGGGGGAGTAACCGCCGAACTGGTGACCCGCATAGGCCTGTGCGACGCCCTTGCCGCTCACGAGGAAGGGCAGGCCGTCGGCGCGCAGCCAGGCAGGATCGAGTCCCAGTTCCGCCGCGAGCGGCCCGTTGAGTGCCAGGAGTTCCGGTTCGGCGACCGGGACGGCCTCCCAGGAGACCGCCATCTCCGGCACCGCGTCCGCGAAGTCGCTGCTCAGGCTGATGTTCACGCCTCCAACGGTACCGGGTGAGCTCCGCGGCGACTGTGATCGCGCTCTCACCTCGAACCCGGTTGAACCTTTCGGGGAAGCCGTACGTGAATGCGGATGAACAGGTTGGCGAAAGTCCACTCAGGAATGAGAAAAACAATGCGTCGCAAGCAAGTCGGGTTCGTTGCTGCCCTTTTCGCGGTCGGTGTCGTCGCTCTGACGGCCTGCGGTCAGGGTGTCGCGCAATCCGGATCTGCCGTTCCCGCAACGGAACCGGCCCAGGAGGCGCAGCAGGCTTCCGCCGATGAGTCCGGTGTGGACTTCCTCCGCGGATCGGCGAACTCCAACAAGGCCGACCAGAACACCGGTGACCGTGCTCCGGCCGCCGCTTCTCCTGAGGTGAAGCAGAAGTGGGTCGAACTGCGCGTCGCCAACGCCGGCGGTCTGGAGCCCGCCGTCGTCAACGGGAAGGGACTCACGGTCTACTGGTTCAGCGACGACCCGGTGAAGGGCGGAGTGTCCAACTGCAACGGTGACTGCGCGAAGACGTGGGCGCCGATCACGGTCACCAAGGGCACCAAGCTCTTCTTCCCCGGCATCGAGCGGGAGAACATCGGCTTCGTCAAGCGCCAGGACGGCGCGGTCCAGGTGACGATCGGCGGTCGCCCGGTCTACCTGTTCAACAAGGACGAGAAGCCTGGTGACATCAAGGGCCAGAACGTCGGCAACAAGTGGTTCGTGATCAACCCCGAGGGCAAGCGCGCCGTCGCCCCCGCCGAGGCTCCCGCCACCCAGCCCGCCCCGCCGGCTCCCGGCGCCAAGCCCGCGAACTCGGTGACCTTCTTCACCGGCAAGAACTTCGACGACTTCAGCGGCGACAACTTCGCGACCGGCGTCAAGGTTGCAGCCCAGTGCGCCGACCTCCGCGGTGGCTTCAAGTCGCTCTCCCCGGACGGCGCCGTGAAGATCTGGTCCGAGCCGGGCTGCAAGGGCAAGTCCGTCGTCGTGAGCGACGACGTCGCCGACACCACCGCGCTCGGCTTCCCGGACGGCGTGAAGTCCTACATCCGCGCATGAACCTGATCGGGTGAACGCAGGGCCGCCAGAGCCTCCCCGGCTCTGACGGCCTCGTCGTCTCGCTACTCTGCTCGGCATGCGCTACTCCGCCATTGCGCTGGCTTTCCTCCTGATCGGGTGCGGCACCGGCACGTCGTCCCTGCCCACGATCACCCCGGCCGTGACCTCGGCCACCGGCTCGCCGCTGCCGGACCTGCAGCCCCGGCTCGACGCGATCGGCGTCCTGCTCACGGACTGCGCCGCCCGGCTGCGCGGCGAACCCGTCGCGCCCGCCGACAACTGCAACCACGTCATGCCGGACGTGACGGGGGTGATCGACGAGGTCGAGAAGCAGTCCGCCAAGCTGCCGCCCGCCGGCCAGGCCGCGATCAGCGAGGTGCGTCGCCAGCTGACCGAGATCGTGCCGTGCGAGCCGTGGTTCGCGGCCGGTGGTGTGAGTGAGGACGGGCAGCTCAACGCCCGCTGCAAGAAGGCGTGGGACGCGCTCTACAAGGGGTACAACGCCATTCGCAACTCGGCTTAGAACAGGGCCTGGGCCGCTATTAGAGTCTCCGCATGCTCGAGATCAAGGTGGAGACCGAGAACGGCGAGCGGCACGTGCGCGTGTCCGCCGAGGCGCTGGCCGCACTGGTGCGGCGCATCGGTGGTGAGGGCGACCGGTTCCTGGTCGTCCAGCGGGTGCCCGACCTGCCCGGCGTCTTCGCCCAGGTCTGGCACGAGACCGGCGGCGACTACTCGGTCGAGCACCGCGACGGCGGAGCCGACCGGCACTTCACGGCGGCGGCCGGACTCGACGGCACGATCACGGCGCTCATCGGCTGGGCGCGCCAGGACGCCGGGTGGGACAGCGGTCTCACGTGGTCGTTGCTGGGTCTGCCGCCCGCGCCCGAGGTACCGCCGCTCGACCTCGCCGACGACGCCCGCGCGCAGCTGGAGGAACGCGTCCGCGAGGCGCTGACCGGCGGCTATTCCACCCGCGCCCAGCTCACCGAGCTGGCGGAGGAGTACCTGGTCACCGAGGACCGCCGGCCCGTGTCGCGTGAGCAGGCGGCGGCGCTGGTCGACCGGCTGTGGCTGGAACGGGTCGCGCAGCAGGCCACGTGGCGGGGCGAGACCGATCCCGAACGCCTCACCCGCGCGTTCGCCGCGCTGGAGCAGACCGGCATCACGGCCCGCGAGAACTTCACGTGCTGCCGCAACTGCGGTCAGGACGAGATCGGCGGCGAGAGTGCGCCGGGTGCGCGCGGCTTCGTCTACTTCCACAGCCAGTGCACGGATTCCGCCGCGGCCGGGAACGGGCTGACGCTGCTGTACGGCGGGTTCGACGGAACGGCGGACACCACCACGGCCATCGGCGACGAGGTCGTGGCGGCGCTGGAGGCGGCAGGCCTTCAGACCAGGTGGGACCGCGACCCCGGCCGGTCCATCACGATCACTCCTCTGGACTGGCGCCGGCGTCTGGTGGGATGACGAAGCGGGCGGTCAGCTCGTTCGAGATCTCGTAGTGGCGCACCAGGAACGTGCGCTCGTCGAGCTTCTTGCGCCGCAGCCAGCCCGTCACCTCGGCGTTGCACTTGCTGGCGTTGCACGACCCGCACGCGGGCACGACGTTGCCGAGCGTGTAGCGGCCGCCGCGCGAGATGGCCTGCACGCAGTCCTTCTGCAGCGAACCGGCCGGAGCCGTGCAGTACGCGCAACCGCCCCACGACGTCTTGAGGGCGTCCCACTGCGCATCGGTGAGGTCGTGGACGACGCGAGCCATGCGCTTCTTGCGCTTGCGCGCGGCGCGAACCTGTTTGCTACCGCCGGTCGGCACGGTGGGTGAGAGTACGCGTCGCGATGGTCAACAGGTCGGAGGCGGGGCCCCGGGGTGTCCGGCCGGACGGCCAGACCGCCCTCAAGTCGCGGTGCAGGTCCACCTCGCCGACCTCGACGCGGACGAGCGTGCGGGCGGCGATGTCCGTGGCCACGGTGTGGAGGCTGAGCACGGCCGGGCCGATGCCGCCGATCGCGGCCGCCTTGATCGCCGTGGTCGACGACATCTCCAGCAACGGCGCCGCGAACTCGCCGATGCCCGCGATGCCCAGGGCGTGCTCCCAGGCCTGCCGCGTGCCCGACCCGGACTCCCTGCTGACCATCGGCGTCGCGGCGGCCTTCGCGGCGGCGACCCGGCGGCGTCTGGCCCAGGGGTGGGCGGGTGCGACGACGAGGACGAGCTCGTCCGTGGCGACGACGCGGCTGGCCAGACCCGCCGGCACGTCGGTGCTCTCGACGAACCCCAGGTCGGCCTTCCCGGCCAGGACCTGCTCGGCGACGTGCACCGAGTTGCCCGCCGACAGCACGGTCGCCGTGCCGGGGCTGACGGACCGCAGCGCGATCAGCCACGCGGGCAGCAGGTACTCGGCCACGGTGAGGCTCGCGGCGATCCTGAGGTGGCTCTGCCGGTCCGCGCGCAGGCTGGTGATGCCGGCGTCGAGGTCCGCCGCCCGGACGATCACCTGCGCCGCCCAGCCGGCCACCAGCTGACCGGCCGTGGTGAGCCGCGCGCCGCGCGAGGTGCGTTCCAGCAACGTCACGCCGACGCGGGCCTCGAGGGTCCTGAGCCGCTCGCTGGCGCTGGGCTGGGACATGCCGTGCGCCTTGGCCGCCCGGCCGATGCTGCCCAGCTCGGCGACGCTCAGCAGGAGGTCGAAGCTGGTGAGGTCGGTGACCCTGGGCGGGAGAGGCATAGGGGCAGCCTATGTCCACATCGGCTATTGGTGTCTACCGAGGCAGGTCCTGCGCGAGGATTGTCATGTCGTGACCGCTCTCGCACCTCGACCACACCGTGCCCCAGAGGTGCGACGAGCGGCGCCTTTCGGCCCGAACCTCTTCGCGTCCGTGATGGGGACGGGGATCGTCGCCACGGCCGGTGCCTCGATGCCCGGCCTGCACACCGCCGCCACGTACGTGTGGGCGCTGGACGCCGCGCTGCTGGCGTTCCTCGTGGCCGCAGCCCTGCGGCGCTGGACGTGGAGGACGGTGCGCGCGCAGCTCGCCGACCCCGTGATGGCCCAGTTCTGGGGCGCGCCGCCGATGGCGTTGATGACCGTCGGCACAGGAGCGCTGCTGCTCGGGACGGACTGGATCGGGCTGCCCGCGGCGCTGGCCGTCGACTGGACACTGTGGACGATCGGCACGCTGCTCGGACTGGCCACGTCGGTGCTGGTGCCGTTGCGGATGATCGGCAGCGGCGAACGCGCGTTCGCCGGCTGGCTGATGCCCGTGGTGCCGCCGATGGTGTCCGCCGCCTCCGGCGCCCTGCTGGCGCAGCACCTGCCGGAAGGGTCGTCGCGGCAGGCCATGGTGCTCGGCTGCTACGCGTTGTTCGGCGTCAGCCTGTTCGCGACGATGGTGATCGTGCCGCAGATCTGGCAGCGGCTGGTGCAGCACGGCCTGGGCGCGGCCTCGACCGTGCCGACGCTGTGGATCGTGCTCGGGCCGCTGGGCCAGTCGATCACCGCGGCGAACCTGCTCTCGGGCGTCCACGTGCTGCCGGGCCAGGTCGCGTTCGGCGTGTTGTACGGCACGATCACGTGGGGCTTCGCCCTGCTGTGGGTCGCGCTCGCGGCGGCCGTCACCGTGCGGACCGCGCGGCGCGGGCTGCCGTTCGCGTTGACGTGGTGGAGTTTCGTGTTCCCGCTCGGCACGCTGGTGACCGGCACGAGTGCGCTCGCGGTCCGGGTGCCGTCGGCGATGTTCTCCGGAGTCGCCGTGGTGTTGTACGGCGCGCTGGTGCTCGCGTGGGCCACCGTGGCCGTGCGCACGATGTTCCAGCGGTAGAGTGTCCCGGACATGGGGGACAACAGCGCCAGCGAAGAAGGTCCGGACGTGCGGTACGTCGTCGTTCACGGTGACGGGCAACGGCTTCCGCTCGCCGTCGTGCGGCTGACCGGTGAGGCCGAGGAGTCCTTCACGCACGACCTGCGCTGGGAGCCGTCGGACCTGCTGAGCCGCGTTCCGTCCGAACCGGACTGGCAGGCCCGCGACGTGAACGCCGGCCACGCCAACGAGTTCCTGGTCGAGATGGTCAAGACGATCCGCGCGCGGACGCACGAGTCGGAGCTGACCGACTACAGGTACTACGGGTCGTTCAAGCAGACCTCGGACGTGCTCGACCTGACCACTGTGGACCGGTTGATCCGCCGGCCGGAGGGCCAGGTCGAGGAGGAGTACGCCGGGCACGAGACGTGGGAGCCCAGCGACAAGCTCCACCGCATCGACTCCGGCCTCGACGTGCACGAGGAGTACGTCGCGCTGAGCCTCACCGAGGCCGCGTACGTCAAGCGGCTCGTCGACGCGCAGTGGGACCGGGGCTGCTCCCACCACGTCGTCCTCGTGGACGGCCTGCCGGTCGCCGCCGTCACGAAGGTGGTGGACGACCCGGACGGCGAGCACGGTGAGCTCGCGTTCACCGGTGAGCCGGAGCCGCAGCCCTCAAGACTGCTCGCCCAGGCCACCCGCGAGCCGCGCATGACCGCCGTGCGGACGTCCATGGCGAGCGTCGTCGAGACGATGGCGCGCCTCACCATCCGCCGGCGGACCGCGCGGGTGCAGGAGACGGCCGGGTACGCGGTCTTCCACCGGCTGACCGACGTCCTCGACCTCGACTCGGCCTACGACGTCGTGCCGAAGCTCCAGCGCCGGCACGAGTTCTCCCTGCCGCTCACCGGTGCCGAGCGCGCCGCCCTCGGCGCACGCCTGCGCGTCCGCAACGCCCGCCGCGCCGCCCGGCCGATCGACGGCCACTTCCACTTCGCCGTCTTCCGGCGCCTGCACGACGTCACGAACCCCGACAAGGCGTACTCGCTCCTCCGCGTCCCCGCTGACGGCTCCGAGCAGTGGGAGATGTTCCTGCGCGACGGCCAGTGGCTGCGCACGAGCAAGCCGCGCACGCTGATCACCCTGCCGCTCACCAGGTCCGGCCTCACCCGTGTCACGCGCAGGATCGCCTCGGCGGAGCCCCGCTTCGTCGAGATCCGCGCCGAGGAGGGCCGAGTCGCGTTGCTGCGTCTCACCGGCGGTGTCGAGGAGACCTCGCAGGCCTCCGGCTGGGTGCCGTCCGAACTGCTGGGGCGGTGGCAGGACGAACCGGGCTGGGTGATCTCCGAAGTGGATGCCGCCGACGCCGAGCCGCCTCTGCCGCTCAGTCCGGCGGAGTTGGAGCGGTCGGCTCGCTGAGCGTCAGGTAGCAGCTCGGGGATCACCCACGGCTGTGATTCGCGAACGCAGCCGCGGTGCAGCGTGATCGTGCCCCGGATGGCGTTCTCGGCCTCGCTCCACCGGTCCAGGACGGCGAAGGACCTGGCCATCGCCGCGGTGGCGGTGGCGCACTCGGCCGCGTAGGCGGACGGGAACCGCTCGACCAGCGCGTACAGCACGCGCGTCGCGATGCGGTAGCCCTCCAGCGCGTTGGCGTGATCACCGCGGCCCACCAGGCGGTTCCAGAAGTTCAGCACCACCTGGGCGTACTGCGGGCCGTGCGCGTCCTGCCGGTGCAGGTCCTGGATCAGCGGCAACGCCTGCCGGTCGATGTCGAACGCGTGCTGGCCCGACTGGTCGAGCGCGGTCGCTTCCGCAAGGTGGTCGTCACCTACCTACGCGATCTACGTAACGACCACCGACGCGAACGACCCCGCTCCGGCGCGAACCTTGGAGCGTGACAACACGAACTGCGCCAACGCGAACGGCCCGGGCGGTGGTCCTGGCCTCCGCCACTCTCACGATCATGGCCGCGGCGATCATCGCCCCGAGCCTGCCCGCGATGGGCGAGGTGTACGGCGAGGGGGTCCTGGTCCGCCTGGCCCTGACCACCACCTCGCTGGCCATCGCGGTGAGCGCGCCGCTGGCGGGCCTGGTGGCCGACCGCACGGGCCGCAAACCGCTGCTCACCGCCGGCCTCGTCCTCTACGCGGTGGCGGGCACGGCCGGGTACTTCGTGACCAGCCTGCCGGTCCTGCTGGCCACCAGAACCCTGCTGGGCCTGGCGGTGGGCGGCATCATGACCGCCGTCAGCGCCCTGATCACCGACTGGTTCGAGGGTCCGGAACGCGGCAGGTTCCTCGGCTTCCAGCAGGCCGCGGCGAGCCTGGGCGGGGTCGTCTTCCTGCCGCTGGCCGGCGTGCTGGCGGGCGTCGACTGGCGGTTGCCGTTCTGGCTCTACAGCGTCGCCGCGCTGATCGCACTGGCCGCGGCGACCGGCCTCACCGCCGAACGACGCACCCACCGGCAGGCCACGGGAGCCCAGGCGTTCCCGAGGAAGGCCATCGGGATCTACCTGCTGGCCCTGGTCGCGACCCTGGTGTTCTACATGGCCCCGACGCAGCTGCCGTTCCTGCTGCGCGACCTGGACGCCGGTCCCGCCACGATCGGGTTCGTCATCGCGGGCAGCACCCTGACCAGCGTCGCGGGCGCCCTGGTCTTCCCGAGACTCACCACCACGAAGATCACCGCCATCAGCGTCGCGCTGCTGGGCGCCGGGTGGATCGTCATCGGTGCGGCCAACGGGGTCGTGCCGGTCGCCGCCGGACTGCTGATCGGCGGGTTCGGCGTGGGGCTGGTGGTCCCGAACCTCAACGTGGGCCTCGCGAACATGGCCGAACCGGCCCAGCGTGGCCGTGTCCTGAGTGGACTGGTCGCCGGCGTCTTCCTCGGCCAGTTCCTGTCACCGCTCGTCATCGCACCCCTCGTCCACGCGACCGGCATCGCCGCCGCGTTCGGCTGGACCGGGGTCGTCACCACCGTCGCAGGGGCGGTCCTCGCCCTGGGGAACAAGGAGAAGAACCGATGATCTACCACGGCAACCGCTTCACGCTGCGCGAGGACGCCTCGCCCGAGCAGGTCGAGGAGGCACTGGAGAGCCTGCGCAACCAGGGACGCGTCATCCCGTCCGTCAAGTCCTTCGTCGTCGGTCGCGACTTCGGTGGCGAGTACGAGTGGGGCGCCACGTTCGTCATCGAGGACCTCGACGGGTACTGGGAGTACCTGGTCCACCCGGCGCACCGCAACACCGACCGCGTCGGCCTGCCGCTCGTGGACAAGTTCGCCTCGTTCGACATCACTGACGACGAGGACCCCGAGATCGGCGCGAAGATCGCCGCCCTGCACCAGAAGCGGTACGACAGCGACCCCGAGCTCACGCAGCTCGTGTCCGACCTCGGCGAGTACACGGGCAGCGCTGCCCCCGGCTAGCACGGAGACAAGTGATGAGCGACCTCACGCAGGCCTGGCTCGACTTCTGGAACGGCGACCTCGCCCGAGCCGAGGACATCGTCCACGAGGACTTCGTCTGGCACGTCGCCCCGCTGACCGGCGGGCCCTCACAGGACCACACCGGACGCGAAGGGCTCGTCGAGTGGGTGCGCGGCTCCCACCAGACCATGCCGGGGCTGAAGTTCACCGTCGAGGTGGGGCCGATCTCGCAGGAGCCGTTCCACGTGCTGCGCTGGTTCGCCGAGGCCGGCGCGGTCTCGTTCCACGGCACGGACATCCTGCGCGTCGACAACGGCAGGATCGCCGAGTACTGGCTCAACGCGGACGGCCTCTGGGCGGCTCAGCAGCTCGGGATCACGCCGAGCTGAAGACGTCCTTGAGCTGACGGCGCGAGTTGATGCCCACCTTGCGGAAGATGTTGCGCAGGTGGGCATCGACCGTGCGGGGGCTCAGGAACAGCCGCGCGGCGACCTCCTTGGACGTGGCCCCGGTCGCCACCAGCCGCGCGATGTGCGTCTCCTGCATGGTCAGCTCGTCGGTGGCCTGGGCGGAACGGCTGCGCGCGACCTCCCCGGTGGCCCGCAGTTCCACCGCCGCGCGGGCTGCGAAGGCCTCCATCCCGATCGAGGACAACAGATCGTGCGCGGTGCGCAGCTGTGTGCGGGCGTCGACGCGGCGGCCGGCGCGACGCAACCACTCGCCGTAGACCAGGTGGGCCCGGGCGAGATGAGGCCGGGCCGCACTCGATCCCAGCTGCCGCAACGCCTTCACGAATGACTCCTCCTCGCCCGTGACGAGAGCCTGCGAGTACGCCGCGACACCGGCGGCCCACGAGGTCTCACAGGGCGAGGTGCGGGAAACGAGGTCCTCCAGCGCTTCCGCGGCCACAGCGGTCTCGCCGCACCGCACCGCCGCCTCGATCAGCTCGGGCAACGCCATCCCGGCCAGGTAGAGATCGCCGGGTGCGACCGCCTCACGGGCGGCGGCCAGCGCCACCGGGTAGTCGCCGAGACCGTTGTGCAGCACGGCGGACGCCCAGTGCGTGTTCGCGATCAGGCACCCTTCCCGCCGGGTGGCCTCCCGCAGCGAGTGCTCGATCTCGGCCAGCACCTCCTGCTCCTGCCCGCGGAACGCCGCCAGGTGCAGCCGCTGATAGCGCAGCGGCGGCAGCCCGAGGGCATCGGCGATCGCCTCTTCCTCCGCGATGGCGGACACGGCCTCGCCGAACTCGCCGGTGATCACCGCCCCGATCGCCAGCTGGGCGAGCCCGAGCCGCAGCACGAACGGCGATCCGTTCTGCTGCCCGGTCTTCACCAGCCAGCCGGTCACCGACGAGTGCACCTCGGTGTCCCACAGCTCACCCGCGAGGACCGTCGCCAGCGCGGGGTGCCGGGTCCACGCCAGGTCGTCGCCGGAGAACAACCGCCGCAGCAACGGAACGGCGGCCCCGTGTCCCTCGTCCGCGAGAAGCACCAACGCCTCCAACGCATCCGAGCCACGACCAAGCCCGCGGGCCTCCCGCACCACGGCGTCCATCACGCCGCTGGGCCGCCCGAACGCGAGCGCGATCTCCAGCGCGTCCAGCACACCGTCACGAGCGGCGGCACCGGTCATCCGCCGAGCCGCGTTCAGCACGAACGACGGCCCGTTGTTCGACTTGTCGCGCACGAAGGCGATCCGCCCGCGCAGCAGGTCCGCTCGCGGGTCATCCGCGGGGAAGGTCGTAAGCAGCTCGGCCGCCACGTCCACCGCACCCGCGTCGAGCTTGGCCTCGGCCGCGGCCAAGGTGCGCCCGGTCCGCAGGTCGGCCGAGAGCGACAACGCCGCCGCGCGCTCCAGGAACGCCGCCGCGGCAGCCACCCCACCGCGCGAACGGGCGCGGTCGGCGGACCGCTCCAGCTCCGCCGCCAGCGAGTCGTCCGGCCCGGTGCCGGCCTGCGCGCGGTGCCACACCCGCCGGTCCGGGTCGGTGCGCGGATCGGTGGCGGAGGCCAGTGCGAGGTGCACCGCCTGCCGTTGCGCGGGCGAGGCCGCCAGGTAGACGGCCGACCGTGCGAGCGGGTGGCAGAACCGCACCCGCGCCGAGATGCTGACCAGCCCGGACGCCTCGGCCTCGACCCAGGCGGACGCCACGTCGATGCCGAGTTCGGCCGCCGCGGCCCACAGCAGCTGCGGCTCACCGGTCGGTTCGGCTCCGGCCACGGTCAGCAGCAGCCGCGTGCCGGCCGGCAGCCGCCCGGCACGTTCCTGGAAGCCGCGTTCGATCCGGTTCGGCACCGAGGCCACGTCCGGCAGCGCGAACCCACCCGCCTTGGGCAGTTCCAGCAGCGCCAAGGGGTTCCCGCGCGCCTCGGCGAGCAGCCGTTCCCGCACCTTGTCGTCCACCACCGCGACCGGTCCGGACGTCAGCAACGCGCGGGCCTCGGCGTCGGCCAGCCCTCGCAGTTCCAGACCGGGCAACTCGTCCAGCCGCGACGGCGCCCACGGCCGGCGCGCGGCGAACACGAGCACGACCGGTTCGGAGGCCAGCCGCCGCCCGAGGAACGCGAAGACCTGCGCGGAGGCCTCGTCCAGCCAGTGCCCGTCGTCGAGCAGGCACAGCACCGGGTCGCCGCCGCCGAGCAGTTCCAGCGTGGCCATGCCGATGCGCAGCACGTCCGGCTTCCCGCTCGCCAACCCGAACGCGACCTCCAGCGCCTCCCGGTGCTGCCCGGACAGCGAATCCACCAGTGGAGCGCACAACTGGTGCAGCGCCGCGAACGGCAGCTCGGTCTCGAACTCCGATCCGGACGCCTCCAGCACCCGGAACCCGTCCGCCGACTCCCGCACGTGGCCGAGCAACGCGCTCTTGCCCATGCCCGCCTCGCCGCGCAGGACCAGGGCGCCGCCGCGCCCGTCCCGGGCAGCCGTGAGCATCCCGGCGAGACAACGGATCTCGTCGTCCCGTCCGAGGAGCGATGCCGAGGTGAGCGCGTCCATGACGAGCACGTTATGCGAGAGGTGAGATCACCCGTTCGGCCCACAACCGGCCATCGGCCCCGCGCCTCACCGTACGAACGTCCTGAGAAGCGTTTGGCCGACACCCCGCACGGGTATCCGACCTGCGCAGAACTGGGTGTACAGCTGACGGAGGCACGGCTCGCATGGACCGCGACATGACGATCGACTTCGGCTTCGACTTTCCCTTCGACATCGACTTCGACGACTCGGTGGCGCGCGACGTGCAGCGCTACGTCCGCGAGGTCGTCTCCAAGCTGGGGCTCCGCGGCGACAGCTCGTGCGTCGAGATGACGCCGCGCGTCAGTGCGTACGTGGCGCTGGACGGGCGCCTGCGCGACTTCCCCGACCACTACGTGGCGCTCGTGTGGAACGAGCAGAGCGGCTGGTCGGTGGCGGTCGAGGACCGGCTGGGCGAGCTGGTGGAGGTGGCACGGTTCGGTGGTGAGCCGCGCCCGGCACCCGCCGTCGTGGCCGGCTGGGTGGACCGCGTGCTGCACGAGGAACAGGTGCGGGAGCAGGGCAACCGCGACTTCGCCGCCTTCGTTCCGGTGCAGCGGGCCGCCGCTCTGTCGTGACCAAGGCCGAAAAGTCTCGTTTGACCGTTGGGCAGCGCGGGTAGTCAGGGGCGCGTCAAGCAGTCGGCGCGCCCCTGACCCCCGACTGTCTGCAAGGCGGAGCACATGAACACCAAGGCATTCGACCGGGCGATCTGCGACGCCCTCGTCCTCCTGCGCACCACGGCCGGAGGGGATCTCGCCGACCAGGCCGAGCAGGCGCGGAAGTGCCTGGCGAAAGCCGTGAACGACTCCCCAGGTGTGCCCGCGCGGGCGTTGGAGCACGTCGCGGCCGCCGATGAGCACCTGGAATACGGCGAGCTCATGGAGGCGCGGACGCTGCTGACCGCGGCTCGGGGCTTCCTGCCTGGCCGGCGGGCCGTGGTACCGGCCCGCGCCTAAAGGCTCCGCTGGTCCATGCCGCCCTCGTCGTGAGGCTCCGACTCGTCACGTCCCCGGTGCGGCCCGCCGGGGTTCTCGTCTGCGTAGGTCGGCCTGGTGTGCTCGCTGCCGATGTCGGCGTCCTCGAGTTCGCTCTCCGCCGTCACGCGGTCGGGTTCCGGCGTGCTCATCGCCATTCCTCCTGCCAGTCGTGGTCGGTGTCGTAGGCGCCGGCGAGCAGCCCGGAGAACTCAGTCCGGCGGCTCGCTCGCGTCCTCGGTGGTCTCCTGCGTGACCTCCGGCTCCTCGGTGTCGAGGTCGTCGAGGCTCGGGGTGCCCGGCGAGTGCGGTGCTTCCGGGTTGACGGGATCAGTCATGTCTCGCGGTTACCCGTGCCACCCGGCCTCAAGCACCGGGATGTGAGAGGCCGGCGCCCGCCGTCTTCGGGCACCGGCCTTCCCCTACCTACGCGGGCACGGTCCACCGTTGGTTGGCCCCGCCCGTGCAGGACCAGATCTGCAGCTTCGCGCCGTCGGCCGTGTTGTTGCCGATCACGTCCAGGCACTTGCCGCTGCCCGCGTTCACCAGCGTGCCGCCGGAGGCCGTCCACCTCTGGTTGGGTCCGCCGAAGCAGTCCCACAGCTGGACCGCCGCGCCGTCCGCCGTTCCGTTGCCGGTGACGTCGAGGCACTTGCCGAGGCCGCGCACCGTGCCGTCCGCCTGCAGGGTCCACGTCTGGTTCGGGCCGCCGAAGCACGTCCACAGCTGCGGCAGGGTGCCGTTCGCGGTCGAGCCGTCGGTGACGTCGAGGCACTTGCCGCCCAGGCCCGTGATGGCGCCGGTGCGCCCGCCGGGCTGGCCGGGGTCGAGCGTGCCGGGCCAGGTGAACGTCGCCATCGCACCGGCCGGCAAGGTGTAGCCGAACGTCTGGCCGCCGTAGGAGACGCGGAAGTTCTGCTGGCCGCCCGAGTTCAGCGCGACGAGCACGATCTGGCCGTTCGGGTTGCGGAAGGCGACGTTCTGGATGCCGCCCTCGCCGTAGCCGGTCGAGTCGATGCGGACGGCACCGGGCTGCACGAACTTCGACAGGTGGCCGAGGACGTAGTACTCGGCGTTGTACGTGACGTTGCCGCCGCTGGTCGTGACGACGCCCGTGCAGTTGGTGCAGCTGCCGATCACCGGGCCGTTGTTCTGGTCCAGCGCCATGTTCCAGATGGCGACGCTGCGCGCGTGGTTGCGCGTGGCGCCGATCGCCAGGTTGATGCCCTGCCAGCGCAACGTGTCGCGGAACGTCGCCGCGTCGCTGGCCGACTTCGTGCCGGAGCACTCGGTGAAGAAGACGTCCTTGCCGGGCTGGTTGTTCTTCACGATCGACTGCCGGCCGGGGTCGCCGCCGTAGCAGTGCCAGGCGGAACCGATCACGTTGCCGCCCGCACCGTTGTTGACGGTCTGCGCGTAGTCGACGTTGTCCCAGTTGTGGTCGTAGCCCAGCAGGCGGGCCTGCTCACCGGCGGCGCGCAGCTTCGGCACCAGGGTGTTGATGACGTTGACCTGCTGCTGCGGTGACATGTACATGCCCGGGTAGCCCGGCGGTTCGAAGAGCGGCTCGTTCTGCACGCTCAGGTAGTCGATCGGGATGCCCGCTGCCTTGTACGCCTGGGCGAACTTGACGAGGTAGTCGGCGTAGACCCCGATGCGGCTGTCGTTGAGCGACCCCCGGATGAGGTTGTTGTTGTTCTTCATCCAGGCCGGCGCGCTCCACGGCGTCGCCATCACGGCGAGCTGCGGGTTGAGCTGCTTGGCCTGTTGCAGCAGCGGCAGGACGTACGGCCGGTCGTGGTCGATCGAGAACCGCGAGAGCGACGGGTCCGCCGCGCCGTCGTCGTAGGTGTAGAAGCTCCGGGAGAAGTCGGTCGAGCCGATCGGCTGGCGGAGGAAGCTCATGCCGATGCCGTTGTTCTTGTCGAACAGGTTGTTCATGATCTCGTTGCGGCGCGGCGAGTTGAAGATGTTCCACGCCGCCGCGTCCGTGAACGACGCGCCGAAGCCCACCATCGACTGGTAGGTGGAGTTCGGGTTCACGGTGATCGTCGACCCGGTGCCACCCGAGCCGAACGTCACGTCCGCCTGTTTGGTCAGTGCGTTCGACTTGTCACCGGTGGTCAGCCACACGCTCGCGTTGGTCGCGGCGGTGGCGGCGGGGGAGACCAGCGTGCTTCCCGCCGTCACCACGACTGCCGCGATGGTGATGCCGCGCCAACGTTTTGTCGCCTTTGACATAAGCGCTCCTTGCAGGGGTTTGGGCGCCCGACAGCAGTTTCTTCAGTTGTACAAGCGGAAATCGGCGATGCTCCACCAGTTGCTCGCGGCACCGGTGGACGTGATGCGGACGTAGCGCGCGCTCGTGCGGCGGACGTCGACGTTCGTCAGCTGGCCGACGCCCGCGCCGGACGCGATCGAACGCCAGGACGTGCCGTCGTCGCTGACCGAGAGCTCCCAGTTGCGGGCGTAGTCGCCGAGGTTGCCGCCGGAGTCCACGGCCACGCGGCGGAAGTCCTTGCGACGCCCCAGATCGACCTGCAGGAACTGGCCGGGAGCCTGGGCCGCGCCGTTCGACCACCGGGTCGACGCGTCGTCGTCGATCGCGTGCGCACCGTCGGGAGAGGCAGTGGCGCCGGTCAGCGGCACGGCGTCCAGCCTGCTGCGGAGCTGGCTCGTCCAGGTGAACGTCGCCAACGCGCCACCGGGCAGCGTGTACTCGAACGTGCGGTCGCCGACGTTGACCGCGAACGAGCGCGGGTCGTCGTGCTGGTTGTGCACCACCAGTGCCGTGGAACCGTCCGGGTTGCGGAACGCGGCGTCCATGATCTGGCCGTTCCAGCCGGTGGTGCCGAACGACGTGCTGGCGATGCGGCGTGCGCCGGGTTTCACGAACTTCGAGAGGTGGCCGATCGTGTAGTACTCGGCGTCGGTGACGACCGAACCGTCCGGCTGCACGGTGACGAGGCCGGTGCACGTGCCGCAGCCGCCGTTGTGCGGGCCGCCGGTGCTGTCGAGCGCGATGTTCCAGTTCACCGCGCTCCGCGCCCAGTTGCGGGTGGTGCCGAGGACGACGTTGCGGGCGTGCCAGCGCAGGGTGTCGCTGAAGACCTTGGCGGGCGGGTCGGTGGCGCCCTTGGAACCCGAGCACTCGGTGAACCAGATCCCCTTGTCCGGGAACGTGTTGCGCAGTGCCGTCTGCGCGCTCGGGTCACCGTAGTAGCAGTGGTAGGCCGTTCCCGCGAGCCACTTCGCGGCCTTGCTGCTGAGGATCTGGTACGGGTAGTCGGCTTCCGCCGTGCCGTCGTTCGGGTGCGTGGCCCAGTTGTGGTCGTAACCCAGGATCTTCGTGCGCGGACTGGCGAGCCTGAGCTTCGGGCCGAGCGCCTCGATCACCTTGATCTGCGCCGCGACGGGCATGTCCGTGCCGGGGTAGGCGTCGGGCGTGCGGTTCTGCGGCTCGTTCTGCACGGACAGGAAGTCGACCGGCACACCGGCCCTCGCGTACGCCTGCACGAACTTCACGAGGTAACGCGCGTAGGCGTCGTAGACCTTCGGGTCGTCCTTGAGCTTGCCGCCGACGAGCGAGTCGTTGTCCTTCATCCACGCCGGCGGGCTCCACGGCGTGGCCATGACTTTCAGGCGCGGGTTGAGGCGCTTCGCCTCGCGCAGCAACGGGAGGATCTTGGCCTCGTCGTGGCGGACGCTGAAGTGGCGGAGCGGGAAGTCGGTCTGCCCGGCCGGCACGTCGTCGTAGGTGTAGTGCTCTTTCGCAGCGGTGAAGTCGGACGAACCGACGGGCTGGCGCAGGAAGCTGACACCGATGCCGTGCACGGGGTCGAAGAGCTTGCGCATGGTCTCGGCGCGGACCGCCGGGGAGAGGCCCGCGAGCAGTTCGGCGGACGAGTCGGTGATGGACGCGCCGAAGCCGTCGACCTCCTGGTAGCGGCGGCCGGGATCGACCACGATCGTCGGCTGCGCCGACTCGCCGGTGCCGAAGGTGACGCGCGGCCGTTCGTGCATCAGTTCCGCGCGATCGGGCGTGGTCACCCACACCCGCACCTGAGGCGCGCTGGACGCCTCCGCCGACGGGACGGCGGTGAGCCCGAGCACCAGGGCCACGATCACGGTTCGTCTCATGTAACACCCAATCATCACTGTGAAACATCAGCTTCCAGGATGAAACACCCGGCCGTGTCGAGGGTCAATGGTCTGGATGATTTCCGGTACATTGACCTGGTGGAACGCAAGATCGAACACGTGAAACAGCGCGCGAGTCTCCGTGACATCGCGGCGGAGACGGGCGTGTCGATCGCGACCGTGTCCCGGGTGCTGAACGATCACGTCAGCGTGGCCCCGCGGACCCGTGACCTGGTGCTCCAGGCCGTCGAACGGCGCAGGCAGGAGACGCCGGCGAGGCTCAGGACCGTCTACGTCCGGTGCCCGTACGTGCTCACCGACTACTTCGGCCTGATCGTCTCCTCGATCGCCGAGACGCTGAAGCTGCACGGCCTGCGCCTGCTGCTCGACGCGGGGGAGTCGGGCCAGCAGAGCGACGCGCTCAAGGTGTTGCCACGCGAGGCCGGCGTCGACGCCGCGATCCTCATCCTGCCGCCGGAGGAGGGGGACGAGCTGGTCGCCCTGTCCGAGTCGGGCTTCCCGTTCGTCGTGGTCGACCCCCGCACCCCGCCACCGCCGGACATCGCCGCGGTCTCGGCCGCGCACTCGTCCGGGGCGCGGGCCGTCGCCGACCACCTGATCGGCCTCGGCCACCGCGACATCGCCGTGATCGCCGGACCGGAGGAGTGGCTGGCGGGCGACGCGCGCCTGGCGGGCCACCGCGCGGCGCTGGCCAAGGCGGGCGTTCTGCTGACGCCGGACCGGTTGCGGCACGTGGAGGCCACCACGGCGCACGGCAAGCGCGCCGCGGCGGAGTTGCTCGACCTCGAACCGCGCCCCACCGCCATCGTCTGCTTCAACGACAAGGTCGCCGTCGGCACGTTGCAGGCCGCACGGGAACGAGGGCTGCGCGTGCCGGAGGACCTGTCGGTGGCCGGGTTCGACGACATCGACCTGGCCGAGGCGACCGACCCGGGACTCACGACGGTGCGGCAACCGTTGCAGGAGATGGGCAGGATCGCCGTCACGCAGCTGATGCGCGTGCTGGACGGGCATCAGCCGGAGGCGTTGCACATAGAGCTGGCGACGACGCTGGTGGTGAGAGGCTCCACAGCCGCCGTCTAGTGCACGACACCCCAAGTGCGCACGACGGGGTCGACGAGAACTCGAAGGTGCTGCTCGCCGCTGTAGTGGCCACAACGGTGGTGGACCTCGAAGCCGCCGCCTGACGGGATCCAGAGCGTCAGCTCGTGGCTGACGCCCTCGCCGTCGTCGTGCGCGGTGCTGTCGAGCACCTCGGCGACCACTACGGTTCCCTTGGCGCGCAATGCGACGGTCTCCTTGGCGGACTCGGCCGCGGTCGACCAGATCGCCAGCAAGCCGAAGAGGACCACCAGCAAGCCCAACTCCCACAGCACGATCGCCCACCACTGCTGGCCGGAGAAGGCGAGCCAGACCATGGCGGGGACCACGGCGGCGATCGCCGCCCCGGCGACGATGCGCTGGGCCCGTGCCGAACCAGGGGTCGTCAGGGTGACTTCAGCGGGGTTCGTGGTCACCGGCCGATCTTAGGCCGGTGACCACGAACCTGGTCGCGTTACGGGCGAAGCGTCACCGACTGGCCCCTCCGCAGGGTGATCCGCTTCTTCCAGCGGCCGAAGCGCACCTCGGTCTCCGTGCCGCCGACGCTGCGGACGGTCGCGCTGGTGACCTTCCCGTCCTTCCACGCCAGGTCGACGGAGAAGCCGCCGCGGGCGCCGATGCCGGTGACCGAGCCGGTCTTCCACGCCGAGGGCAGCGCGGGCAGCAGTTCGATCACGCCGGGGCGTGCGTACAGCAGCATCTCCAGCATCGCGGCAGGAGCGCCCAGGTTCGCGTCGATCTGGAAGATCGAACGGTCGCCGAAGCTGTACATGTCGAAGAAGTTCGGCGCCGTGCCGTTCGCGAAGCCGATCGACGGCCGGATGACCTTCCCGATCAGCTCGTACGACCGGTCGGCGTCCTTCAGCCGCGCCCAGCACGCCGCCCGCCACGCGAGGCCCCAGCCGAAGCTCTCCATGCCGCGGGTGATCAGGTGCTGCTTCACGCCCTCGACCAGCGCGGCGGGGGAGTCGTCGTGGTTGATGCGGTCACCGGGGAAGAAGCCGACGAGCGGCGACAGGTGCCGGTGCGTGGTCTCGCCGAGGTCGTCCGGCGACATCCACTCCTGCAGCATGCCGGTCTTCGGGCTGACGACCGGCAGGTACAGCCTGTCCCGCAGGGCCGACATCCTCCGGCCGTAGGACTGGTCGCGGCGCAGCACGTCGGTCGCGGTCCGGTACGTGCCGAAGAGGTGGTGCACCAGTTCCTGCGTGTAGGTGAGACCACGCGCGTCCTGCGGTCCGTGCTCCGGCGACCAGTCGTGGTCGTCGACCAGGCCTTCCGGCGTCTCGACCAGACGTGCCTCCCAGAACTCGCAGGCGCCCTTGAGCAACGGGTAGATCTTGGCCAGGTAGTCGCGGTCGAGCGTGTACTCGTAGTGCTCGAACAACGACATGCACAGCCACGCGTTGCCGCCGGGGTGCCACCACCAGCCGCTGCCACCGTAGATGTTGGTGGAGAAGGCGACCGCCCACCCGGCCACCCGGTCGTTGGTGTTGCGGAACCGGTTGCGCGAGTCCTGGAACACCGACTGCGTGGTGTTCGTCCACGCAGGCAGTTGCGCCACGCAGTAGTTCGCGAGCGCGTCGAACGTGTCCGACAGCGCTGCGCGGTCCGCGAGCCAGTAGTTCATCTGGATGTTGATGTCGGTGTGGTAGTCGCTGTACCAGTCGGGGTTGTTGTTCGACAGCCACAGGCCCTGCAGGTTGATCGGCAGGTTGTCGCGCGACCCCGTGATGGCCAGGTAGCGGCCGAACTGGAGGTAGCTCGCCTCCAGCTCCGGGTCGGGCGTGGTGCCCGAAGCCCTTGCCTGCAAACGGGTCCACGTGTCCATCGCGCGCTGGGCGTCGGTGGAACGGCCGAGGTCCACCTTCTGCCGGTCGTACTTCTTGCGGTAGTCCGCGACGTGCGTGCGCAGCAGAGCGTCGGCCTTGACGCGCACAGCCGCCTTCCGCAGCGCGAGCTTCGCCGGTTCCACGAGCGGGTCCATGAAGCCCGCCGAGGCGTCCGGGACGTAGTTCGTGCCGCCGGAGAACACGATCACGAGGTCCGAGCAGCCGGAGAACGACAGGTCGGCACCGTCTACTTCGACCGTTCCATCAGGACTGAACGCCGTGACGACACCGCTGTACGCCAGCTTGTTCGCGAACGAGCCGGTGAAGACGGCCGCGGTGTGGGGCGCGTCGCCCACGGCCGGTTCACCGTGCGCGCCCTGGAGCGTGATCTTGCCGGACTGGTCCGGGCCGGCGAGGCGGACGACCACCACGTCGTCCGGGTGGCTCGAGAAGATCTCGCGCCGGTACTGCTTGCCGCCGTGGGTGTACCTCGTGGTGACGAGGCCGTTGCTCAGGTCGAGCTCGCGGCGGTACCCGGTGGCTCCCGCATGGCCCGGCACCTCGACGTACAGCTTGGCCAGCATGGAGAACGTGCCGAAGCGCGAGTCGTACGGCAGCTGACCGTCGCCTTCGAGTGCGTCGTTGAGCTCGCCGGTCCACAGCGTGACGTCGGTCAGGTACAGGAAGTCCTTCTCGACGCCACCGCCGACGAGCGCGCCGAGGCGGCCGTTGCCGATCGGCAGGCCCTGCTCGATGATCTTCGCCTCGTCGGCGGGAGCGGGGTACCAGAGGGTGGTCGGGTTGGGGTTGAGCTGGGTGGACGTCGGGCGGTAGGGATCGGCGTGCGCGGTGAAGGCGGGCAGGGCCATGGCGCCCAGCCCCAGCGCGCCGGTGGCCTTCAGGAAGCTGCGGCGTGAGGTCATCGTTGGGCTCCAGCGAGGCCGGTGGTCTGGGGGACGGAACGGTGAAGGGTCATCCGTGGTGCTCCTGGGAGGGCGCTGGTCAGCGGGCGTCGAGGCTGGACACGTGCACGGCGTTGTCGGGTCCGCGCACGGCGACCCAGGTCGAGCCGCCCGCACCCGCGGCGCCGCCGGCCGCGCCGGTCAGCGCGTTGCTGACGAACTGGTCGCGCTTGGTCCACCAGGTGCCGGCGCCGTCGACGAGGTCCTGCTGCCACAGCGTGTAGTCGCTGCCGCGCACGAAGACGTTGACGCGGTCACCGTTCGCGACCGCCGTCGGGCTGCCGCTGATCACGCCGCCCAGCGAGGCCCACGCGGACCAGCCGTTCGCGGTGCGCTTGCGGTACCAGGCGGAGTCGTCCTGCAGGCGGACCGTGACGAACGTGCCCGCTGCCACCGTCGCGGCAGAGGGCCTGCCGTAGATCTGCTGGTTGCCGGGCGAACCGACCGACGTCCAGGTGCTGTTGCTCTTGTCGCGCGTCCACACGCGACCGTCGGCGCCGCGGCCGAACAGGTTCCAGCCGTCCGGTCCGGTGAACGCCACCGACACGGAGTCGGTCAGTGATCCGCCGAGCGACGTCCAGTTGCTCCACCTGTTGTTCGCGAAGGTCCTCTGGTAGGCCACGTCGTCGGTGCCGCGGACGAAGAGGTCGATGCGGCCGTCCGGGCTCGCGAACGCGGACGGCTGGCCGAGGACCTGGCCGTTCTTCGGACCACCGAGCACGACCCAGTTGCGCCACTCGCCGTTCACCATGGAACGTTGCGTGAGGCGGCCGGACCTGTCGCGCGCGAACGCCGCCATCGTCCTGTCGTCCCAGCGGATCAGCGCCGGACTGGCCGAGGTCTCGCCACCGAGGTCGGTGCCGGGAACGGCCGTCTCGCCGCGCAACTTGAGGAACGCGGTGCCGTGCGCGGGAACCGTGACGGTGTGGGTGCCGGTCGCGGTGCCGCGGTCCGCACGAGCGCGCAGGTCGCGGACGCTCACCGTCCCCTTGAGGCCGGTGTCGGCGAGGTCGACGGTGAACTCCGCGGGCCGGTCGTTGCGGTTGAGCACCGCGACTGCCCGCTCACCCCTGCCGGACAACACCTTGCTGTAGACGTCGACGTTGTTCGAGCCCGCGACGCGCACGCCCTGGATGGCGAGCGGGTCCTGGTCGACCGCGATGATCTCGGGGTTCTTCAGCGTCTCGATCATCGATGGCGGCAGCGTGCGCGGGTCCGACCCGATGATCAGCGGCGAGGCCATCACCGACCACATGACGAGCTGCGAGGTCGACTCCTCCTCGTTGAGCTCGTACGTGCCCTGCTCGGTCTTGCGCATCGGGATCAGGTAGTCCGGGTCGTTGTAGTGACCGGGACCCTGCGCGCCGGGCCGGTAGAGGTTGCGGTCCATGTTGCGCAGCACGTCGCGCCAGATGCCCTCGTACGGCGTGCCGAACGCGACGTCCGTGCTGGTGCGCCACGAGTCGCCGACGCGAGGCCCGTACGTGTAGGCCACGTACGCGGTCTGGTCCCAGCGGTGCGGCACGGCCCATTCGTCGGTGACCGGGTTGCAGAGGTTGAGGATCATCTTGCGCCCGGCCTTCTGCACCGCCGCGGAGAACTGCGTGAAGGCGACGGCCGGGTCCATGTTCTGCGCGATGCCGCACAGAAAGTCGATCTTGATGGCGTCGAACCTCCACCCGGCGAACTGCCGGGCGTCCGCCTCGTAGTACCCACCACCACTGCCGGCCGCGCAGTTCTTGCCGTCCCACGCACCCGCGTCGGTGTAGATGCCCGCCTTCAACCCCTTGGCGTGCACCGTGTCCACCAGCTTGGTGAACCCGGAGGGGAACCGCGCCGGGTCGGGCACGAGCGAGCCCCTGCCGTCACGCGGCGGGCTCGCGTTCCACCCGCCGTCGATCCACACGATGTTGTAACCGGCCTGCGCGAGGCCGCTGCTGACGAGGTGGTCAGCCACCCCGAGCACCTTCTCCTCCGACGCCGCGCCCACGGCGAAGTAGGAGTTCCACCCCATGTACGGAGTGCGCGCGATGCCCGAGTCGTAGTAGGTGGGCGCGCCTTGGTCGACACCCGCGTGTTCTGCCGGGGTGGACGGCGCGGCGTCGGCGAGCGCCGTGGGCGCCAATAGCGCCAAGGCGATGGTGGCCGCGGACAGCAGGGTTCTCGGCATACCCGTACCTCTCGTCGTCGAGTGGCCAAAGCATCCTTCGGTCGCTCGATCGCGTCAAGAATAAATACTAAATTAAGTTTAGAAATCCCTACGCCCGGACGTACCGTACAGCGCTCCGACCTATGACAACGAGACAAGACGTTCACGATCCATCCTTTGACGTGAACGCGCTGGTAGACGCGACGAAGCCCGCATTCGATCATCGAGTGCGGGCTTCATGTCGTCCGAGGTGTAGCGTCAGGGCACCACGAGAACCGGCCAGTGACCCGACCTGATCAAGCGCGTCGCCACCGACCCGGCGAACCGGTGCCCCGCCTGCTGCGAGGCCCCCACGACCACCATGTCGGCCTGGCACTGGTCGGCCGAGTCGCGCAGCACCGTGTACGGGTCGCCGAACGTCTTCACGAACGTCACCGGCACGTCGAGCTCCTCGGCGAACGACCGGACCTGGTCGCTCAGTTCGGCGTGCAACCGGACCGTTGCCTCGTGCTCGAACACCGAGGCGACGGCCGGGCTCAGTGCCGCCAGGGAGGAGTGGCACGCCACGAACGTGACGACCAGGCGGGCTCCCTGGCGGCGGGCCAGGCCGAACGCGCTGGCTGCCGCTCGCATGGCGGTGTCGGTGCCGTCCATCCCGACCATGATGGTCCTCGACGACGGCAGGGGAGCGGGACCGAAGCAGTCCACTGTGGACTGGAAGGCGTTGTGCAGGCCGGCGCTCATGGTTGCTCCTCGGTTATCGTGCGACCGCTGAGTCTGCTTCCTTCTTCTCGAGATCGATCGTGGTGCGCAACGTGATCGGCTTGAGCAGCAGGGCCGCGATGATGCCGACGACGCCTACCGCGGCGGAGATCAGGAAGATGTGCGCCGTCGCGTCGCCGTAGACGGTGTGCACGATCGTCTGCACCTGCGGTGGCAGGGCGGAGAGGTTCAGCGCGCTGGTGCTGCCCGTCGACTGGCCCGCCGGCACGTGCAGCGCGGCGGAGAGGTCCGCCGTCACGCGGTTGGCGAGCACGGCGCCCAGTACCGACACGCCGATCGTGCCGCCGAGCGAGCGGAAGAACGTCACGGACGCCGAGGCGGCACCGAGTTCGCTCAGCGGCACGCTGTTCTGCACGGCCAGCACGAGGTTCTGCATCGTCATGCCGACGCCGATGCCCACGACGGCCATCGCGATGCCGACGATCCACAGCGCGGTGGCGTGGTCGACGAAGCCGAGGCCGAGGAAGCCGAGCACCAGGATGATCGTGCCCGAGACGATGTACGGCTTGATCTTGCCGGACCGGCTGATCATGCGGCCGGAGATCGTGGACGACAGCAGCACGCCCGCCATCAGCGGGATGGTCAGCAGGCCGGCCTCCGTCGGGCTGTAGCCGCGGCCGATCTGGAAGTACTGGCCGAGGAACACCGCGCCGCCGAACATCGCCATGCCCACGGAGAGGCTCGCGATGATGGCCAGGGCGGGGGTGCGCTGGACGACGATGTGCAGGGGCACGACGGGTTGCTCGACCCGGAGCTCGACGGCGATGGCCGCGGCCAGCAGCACGAGGCCGCCGCCGACCATGGTCCCGCTCTGCCAGGAGATCCAGTCGAACGAGTTGCCGACGAACGAGACCCAGACCAGCAGCACGCTCACGCCGGCGGCGATCAGGGCGGCGCCGAGGTAGTCGATCTTCACGTTCTCGCGGCGCACGGTCTCCAGCTTCAGCGTCGCCTGCAGCACGACGAACGCCAGCGCGGCGATCGGCACGGCGACCCAGAAGCACCACCGCCAGCCGAGCCACGACACGTCGACGATGAGGCCGCCGAGCAGCGGGCCGCCGACCGTCGCCACGGCCATGACCGCGCCGAGGTAGCCGTTGTAGCGGCCGCGTTCGCGCGGCGGGATGATCGCGGCGATCACGACCTGCACCAGTGCCTGCAGGCCGCCGACGCCGAGGCCCTGGAACGCGCGGGCGGCGATGAGCTGCCCGGTGTCCTGGGCGAAGCCGGCGAGCAGCGAGCCGATCACGAAGATCACGATCGCGGCCTGGACCAGCGTCTTCTTGTTGAACAGGTCGGCGAGCCTGCCCCAGAGCGGGGTGGTGGCCGTCGCCGTGAGCAGGGTGGCCGTGACCACCCAGGTGTACTGCGTCTGCGTGCCGTTCAGCGAGCCGATGATCCGCGGCAGCGCGGTGGACACCACCGTGGAGCTGACCATGGCCACGAACAGCGCGAGCAGTAGTCCCGACAGCGACTCCAGCACCTGCCGGTGCCCCATCGCCCTTGTTTCGATCTTCACGTGCCGCCCCTTCGTCACCACAATTCTTGCGCGTTGTGCAAGTTTGCGCAATGAGCAACTTACACCCGCTACGCTGAACGGCATGGAGACGCTCACCACGCGGCGCGAGCACAACAAGGCGGTGACCAGGCGATCACTGGCCGGAGCGGCGCTGAGGCTCGCCATGGAACACGGGTTGGACGGAGTGACGGTCGAGGACATCGCGGACGCGGCCGGGGTCTCGCGCAGGACGTTCTCCAACTACTTCACCAGCAAGGAGGACGCGGTGCTCGACGCCGACCGCGAGCGGCTCAGGGCACTGGTCGCCATGGTCGGGGAGCGTCCGGCCGACGAGGGCGCCTGGCAGGCGCTGCGCGCGTCCACGGCCGAGCTCTACCGCGTCCGGCCCCTGCCCGACGTCGAGTGGATGGCCCAGCTCCGGCTGCTGCGCCGGCACCCGTCACTGCTCGCACGGCAGGCAGGCGACCAGGTCGGGCTCGAACGCGACCTGGCCGCCGTTCTCGTCCTGCGCGAACCGGACGAGGAGGTCGCCCGGCTGATGGCGGCGACCTTCCTCACCACGATCCGCACCGGCATCGCGCTGTGGCTGGAGGGCGCCGGGGCGCAGGAGCTGCCCGACCTGGTGGACCGCCTCCTCGGCCGGGTCCAGGTTCAGGGCACGTAGACCTGCCCGGTCTGCCGTCCCTCGATCGACCGCACGTAGGCCCGCGCCACGTCGGCCAGCGGCACCGGCGTCATGCCGGGGAAGTAGTCGCCGTACACGTCGAGCGCCTCGGTGAAGACGGTCGGGCTGACGGCGTTGACGCGCTTCGGGGCGATCTCGATGGCGGCGGCGCGCACGAACGCCTCGACCGCGCCGTTGGCCAGCGCCGCGGCGGCTCCGGTGACGATCGGTTCGCGCGCCAGCACTCCCGTGATCAGCGTGAACGACTCCGTCACGTGGGCGAGCCCCTCCCGGACCAGCGCGACCTGGGAGAGCACCTTGCCGGTCACCCCGGCCTGGTAGTCCGCGATCGTCAGGTCACCGAACGGCTTGAACGGCACGTGCCCGGCGGCCGACGCGACGGCGTCGACCTGCCCGACGGTCCGGTAGAGATCGGCCACCTGGGCCGGGTCGGTCACGTCGTACTGCAGGTCGCCACCGGTGCGTGCGACGGTCACGACGTCATGCTTGCGTTCGACGAGCACCTCGTGCACCGCGGTGCCGAGCAGGCCGGTAGCTCCCACGAGCAGAATCTTCATGCCATCGACGCTAGGTGCGGTCTCGCGAGGTGGGAAATGCCGTTCGTGCAGCACTTATGATCGGCGGTCATGAATGTCGAGTTGCGTCATCTGAGGGCACTCACCGCGATCGGCGACCACCGGTCGATCACCGCGGCGGCTCAGGCGCTGCACGTCACGCAGCCCGCGCTCTCCCGCACGCTCGAGCAGCTGGAACGGCGCCTCGGCGTGCGTCTGGTGGAACGCACGACCAGGCACGTCGCCCTGACCGAGCCCGGCCTGCGCCTGTGGGAGCACAGCCACCGCATCCTCACGTCGCTCGACTCGGCCCTGGCCGAAGCCGTCCAGCCGCAGCCGATCCGGCTCACCTTCGCCTGGGCCGCGCTCGGCCGGTTCACGATCCCGTTCCTGCGCGAGTGGCGGGCCGAACACCCGGACGTCCTGGTGCGCATCCGCCAGGCCGACGACCCGGAGGCGGCACTGCGCCGCGGCGAGGCGGACGTGGCGGTCCTGCGCACCGAACCTGCCGGTGCCGGTCTCGGCCACGCGGCGCTCATCGAGGAACCCCGGATCGCGGCGGTGGCGGACGACCACCCGCTCGCCGCCCGCGACGCGCTGGTGCTCGACGACCTCGTGGGCGAGTGCGTGGCGGTGTGCGAGACGGCGGCGACCACCGGTGCCGACCTCTGGCCTGCGGGAGCACGCCCGCGCACGGTGGACGTGCCCGGCGTGGTCGAGTGGCTCACGTCGATCGCGACCGGCACGACGGTCGGGGTCACGGCGGCCGGTACCAGCCACCACCACCCCCACCCCGGCGTGACCTACCTGCCGCTGACCGACGCCGAGCCGATCGTCGTGCACCTGGCGTGGCCGGAGGCGACGGCGCACCCGTCGACCGAGGCGTTCATCGCCCTGGCACGGCGCCACTTGGCCGCCACAGCCGGAGCTGCAGCATCGCCGCGAACCGCGCGTCCGGATCGCTGAGATCGATCTCCCCGACCTCCGAGAGCCGGCGCAGCCGGTAGCGGAAGGTGTTGGGGTGCACGAAAACGGCGGCGGACGCGGCGGCGACGTCACCGAACGCGTCGAGCCACGCGCCGAGCGTCTCGACCAGGCACGCGCTGTGCTTGCGGTCGTACGCGATCAACCGCGCGACGGGCCCGGTCAGCGTGTCGCCGCGTTCGGCGATCAGGTCCGACAACTCCAGCAACAGTCCTTCACCGTGCACATCGGACACCCGCGCCACCGACCAGGACGCACGCCCGGCCCGCAACACCCGCAGCACCAGGTCGGCACCGGCCCGCGACCGCGACAACGTCAGGCCGTCGGACACCTCGCCGACGCCCACCAGCACGGGGTTGCCGATGCGGTTGCGGAAGTCCGTGGCGATCCGCAGGGCCCGCTCGTCCGACTCGGCGGGCAGGATCGCGTAGGCGACGTCGCCGATCAACGCGGCGGCGGCGCGGGGGTGCACGGCCGTCAGGTGCATGGCGAGCGCGTCGGCGATCTGCTGGCGTTCGGCCAGCAGCCGGGCGTGCGCGGCGGGGTCGTCGCCGTGCGAGTGGGCGAGCGCCAGAGCCAGCACCACGCACGCCTGGTCGGCCAGACCGAGCCGCCGCACCGCCTCCGTCGCACCTGCGCCTCCCTCGACCGCGGTCGAGACGAGATCCGCGCGCAGCCGCCGTTCGACGTCGGCGCCCGCCCGCTGGCGCATCATGTGCAACGCCACGAGCTTGGCCGCGTCGCCGAAGGCGGTGGAACTGTCTGGGGACAGCGGCGCGCGGACTGCGGCCCAGATCGAGCCGAGGAACTCGTCGCCCGCGCGCACCGCCACCGCGAGGCGCGGCAGGCACAGCGAGCCGTCGTCGGCGCGCAGGCCCTCGATGTAGACGGGCTGGTCGCTGCGGTAGAGCTGCTGGAACACCCCGCGCGCCTCCAGCATCTGCGTGTAGCGCGCGGGCACCTTCCTGCCGAGGATCGTCTCGACGCGGGACGAGTCGGCCTCGTCCTGACGCCCCGAGAACGCGAGCACGCGCGAGCTGCGGTCCTCGATCGTCACCGGAGCGCTGATCAGCGACGCCACCGCGTTGGCCAGCGCGAACAGGTCACCGGCCGGCACGCCGCCGAGGGTCTCGGACGGGTCGACCTCACCCTCGGCCAGCAGGGACCGCAGCATCGCGGCGAGCTGGGTCCACGACGCGCCCGGCGCCAGGCCGAGCAACGCCACACCGGAGGCGTCGACGGCCTCGGAGAGCTCCGCGGTGAGGACGATCGGGCCGCGCACGACCAGCGCGGCCGCCCCCTCCTGGCCCAGCAGGGCCAGGAGAGGAGCGGGTTCGCGCACACCGACGCCGAGCACCAGCGCGGACGGCGGCAGCACCTGGTCGTCGTCCGGGTCGTGGATCACCACGCCGCCGATGTCGGTGGCACGGCCCGGATCACCACGCACGAGGTCGATCAGCGTGGTGCCCAGGTCGTCCAGCACGCGGGTGAGGCCTGTTCGCGGGCTCATGCCACCACCTGCCAACCGTCTACAGAGGAACCCATCAAGTGTTCAACGATTGGAGTCTACTGACGCGTCAGCGTGTTCAGGCTGGTCAGTTGCCCTTCAGTTGCCCTTCAGTGGCTCCGGGTGTCCACATGCCGTCCAGGCCGATCGACGCCCGGCTGACACGCGACGCAGACGGTCCATTGTGGATGCCGCCGGTCACGGGGCAGACGGATCCAGAACGACCGCGTGCTTGGGAAGCATTCCGGGCAGGTCCCTGCCTCGCACAGTTACCCGAAACCAGGCCCGCCAGTCCGAGCGCCGTGAGTGCACCGCCTGCCCACACGCCCCATCGCCACCGCACGCGTCTGCGCTCCGTCGTCACGACGCTGTGCACGACGAAGGTCAGCTCACGCGCGCACACGGCACACCGGACCTGGTGCCGCACGAGCGGTTCTCAGTCCGTTGGACGTTGCACCTCGCCCGCGGCGGCGTCCCGGTACTCGAACGCGGTCTCGCCGGGCGAGGTACGCGTCCAGAAGTTCATCCGGTGACGCACCACAACCCGATGATTCTGGGCCAGCTCCACCGGCACGACGCCCCTTCCGCCACAGGACTCACACGCACGAGCGCATCGCCGACCTCAACGAATGCGGCGACGGAGCCGAGCTGGACGGCGGGGGTGCTCAACCGGCTGAGCCGGGAACTGGCGGCCGGGGCGCGTCGGTGGCGGAGTCGTGGGTGATCGCCGGGTCGCGGCCGGCCCACCAGCCGGCCGCGACGACCAGGACCATGCACCCCGCTGCGAGGATCAGACCGAGGTGGTCGACGGTCCCGCGTTCGGCAGGAAAGCCCAGGGTCCAGCCGAGTGCGGGGCCGAGGAACGCCAGACCGGTCAGCACGGCGGCGGCGTCGACCACCGCCACACGTGACCGGCGCACCGCGCCCTGCGCCATCGTGAGACCGATGCCGATGCCGATCAGACACAGCACGAACACCAGTGCGGGAACGGTCGACGTTCCGGAGCTGGAGTTGGCGAACGCCATCGCGCCGGAGATCGGGACTTCCGCCGCGAGGAGGAAGACGAGTGGCAGCACCGCGGCGAGCACGTGTCCGAGCCGGGCGCGGGTCCGGCAGACCGCGACCGACATCCCGATCAGCAGAGCGAGCAGGATGATCGTTCCGGCTTCCTTCACGTCGGGTCCGATCACCTGGCCGAACCCGGTGAGCGGCGCGGGGCGCAGTTCCAGCCCGGCCGCGGCGACCACGACCGGCACGCGTCGCCACGCGCCGTCGGCGCCGCGAACCGCGAGCCCTTCGACGCCGTTGGCCACGATCACTTCGTGTCCGCCTGGGACGGCACGGACCTGGACGTCCACACTGGCCAGTTTGGACACGCGTTCGATCCCGCCGGGGAACGGGTGCTGGCGCTTGACGAACAGCCACCGGGCGGCCGGCACCTCCCAGGCGGTGTGCCAGGTCCGACCGCCGTCGGTCGTCTCGTCGACGCCGAGCAGCCGGCCGCCGCGTGGCGTCGCTTCAACGGAGCCGAGGTCGAGGTCACCGCCGTGCACCCGGTAGCAGTGTGCGGTGTCATCAGGCACGCAAGCCTCGACCTGCTGACGCTCCGGCACCTGTCCGGTTGGCGTCTCCGGCAGCAGCGTCCAGTCGCCGACACCGGAGCCGGAACCGTACAGCCGCTCGTCCACCTCGATGACCACCTGCCCGCCCACGACCTGCACGGAGTCCACCGACGGAATCCTCGTGGAGGGCGGGGAAGTCGCGGCGATCGCCAGCACCGCGAACGGCATCGCGAGCACCACCCGCAACCGGTGAGCCGGGCGGTCCGGCAGTGGCGGAGCCGCCGCCGACCGCCGCCAGGCCCACCACGCGAGGCCCAGCGCGGGCAGCGCGATCAGGTCGCTCGGGTCGGCCAGAACGACCGAAGGCCCGTTGACGACAGACCACGCCGCCGACGCCACCTCGGCTCCCGTGCGGGTCAGCTTGACCCACGCGAACCCGGCTCCCGTCAGCAGCGTCGCCGCCGCGGCGCCGATGTGGCCGGCGCGGAACAGGCCGGACAACAGCGCCAGCACCGCCGGCGCCACCACCAGTCCGGCGACGTCGCTGAGCTTGCCGGTGACGAGGCCCGGCCACGCCTGTTTGAACACGTGGTCGTTGAGCAGCAGGACCGCGGTGGCCCCGACGGTCAGCGGATGCGCCACCCAGCGCAGGAAAACCCCAGCTCGCATGAGGCCAGCCTGCGTTGCCGTGATCACGGCAACGACTCGGCCCGGCCCCAGATCGGCCTAGTGAGTGTCCTGTGAGGCAACGAAGCCGGAGGACGATGGCGGCGATGGTGAGTTCGGCCTGGTCGTAGGTGACGCGCTGGGCACAGCGGGTGGCGAGGTCGCGGAACCGCTTGAGCCGGGTGAAGCACCGTTCATGGTGGAGCTGGCACCATCACGTTGGCAGTGGATCCAGCACCACCACAAGTCGGTGGTTGGCCTGATCGTTGACCGAGCGGGAAATTCCTGGGGTTCTCGTCATGGCCGAACACCCGATCCCCCTGCATCGCAAAGCGATCGCACTCACTTCCGCAGTTCTCCTCGCCGCGGCGACGCCGGCGGCTTCCAGAGCCGCACCGCGATCACCCCGGACGGCCGTGCGGTCACCATCGCCGTGACGAACGACGAAGCCGGCCAGGCCGAGGTCCTCGCCTTCTTCGACAAGGCCCTGTGCGCCAAGCAGAAGCAGTCGTGCTCGGTCTCCCCGGCCGCCCGGTGTGGTGGACGCCCCACCACACCGGGCGGCCGGCAGCCGTACTGACCTGCGGGAGTTGCCTTCCCGCAGGTCGATAGAGCGTTCATGTCACAGGAATCCACTCCGTCTTCACCGTCACCGCGTCCAAGGCGTCCGGCAACGGCGTCACACCCAGACCCGGACCGGTCGGCACGCTCAGATGCCCGTCGTCGAGCACGAACGGCTCGGTGATGTCCATCTGGTAGTAGCGGTCCGACGCCGACGTGTCGCCCGGCAGCGTGCAGCCGGGCAACGCCGCCAGCGCCACGTTCGCGGCGCGGCCGATGCCGGTCTCCAGCATCCCGCCGCACCACACCGCGATCCCGTGCGCCGCGCAGACGTCGTGGATGCGCCGCGCCTCCAGGTAGCCACCGACCCTGCCGGGCTTGATGTTGACGATCTGGCAGGCGCCGAGCTTGATCGCGTCGGCGGCCGACGACGCCGAGGTGATCGACTCGTCCAGGCAGATCGGCGTCCGCACGACCTTGGCGAGCTCGGCGTGCGCCAGCAGTTCCTCCTCGTCCAGCGGCTGTTCGATCAGCAGCAGGTCGAACGGGTCGAGCTTCGCGAGGTGCCGGGCGTCGCCGAGCGTGTAGGCGGTGTTCGCGTCGACCTGGAGCAGGACGTCCGCGAACCGTTCACGCACGGCCCGCACGGGTTCGACGTCCCAGCCGGGCTCGATCTTCAGCTTGATCCGCGCGTACCCCTCGTCGACGTACCCGGTGACCGCGTCGAGGAGCTCCGGGACGGAGTTCATGATCCCGACCGACACCCCGCACGGCACGCGATCGCGGACCGCGCCCAGCTCACGGCCGAACGACACCCCGCGCGCACGCAGTTCGGCGTCCAGCACGGCCATCTCCAGCGCTGCCTTGGCCATCCGGTGCCCGCGGAACCTCGCCAGCCGCGGGGCGACCGAGATGCCGTCGATCGGGCCGGTCAGCGCCGGGACCAGGAACCGCCGCAGCACGTCCGCACAGCCCTCCACGTACTCGGTCGAGTACACCGGGTCGGCCATCGCGACGCACTCGCCCCAGCCCTCACCCTCGTCCGTGACGGCGCGCAGGAGCAGCAGCTGCCGCACGGTCTGCGTGCCGAACGAGGTGCGGAACGGCGACTTCAGCGGCATCTCGATCCAGCGGATCTCCACCCCGTCCAGTTTCACGAACTGCTCCTGTCCACTACGTACCAACCTGACCTGTCGAACCCGGTGACGCGGGCACCGCTCGCGAGCAGCCCGCCGAGCACCTCCCGCACGGCGTGACGCCATTCGGTGGCCGCGGCCGGGTTCGTGACCCGCAGCGCCTCGATGTCCGCGGGGACGGCGACCAGCACGGTGGAGCCCGTGCACGTGCCCCGCACGGGCAGCCCGCCGTCGGAGATCCCCAGGGCGACCGCACCCCTGGCGCTGACGACCTTCGGCCGGCCGGCACAGGCGGCGACGGCCTCCGGGGACTCGACGCGCCAGCTGACCAGCAGCCTGTCGCTCTCGCCGCCGGCGTTGATGTCGTCGTGCATCAGGCCGTAGAAGTCCGGCAGGTACTCGGTCGCGTCCGCGCCGAGCTTGCCCAGGTTGAAGTGGGCGTTGCGGCGCACCAGCGGGTCGAACGTCCAGGTGACCTCGCGCAACCCCTGCTCCAGCGCCCACGTCCGCTGGTGCAGCTTCATCGCGTAGCCGACGTTGCGTCCACGCGCGTGCGCCGCCACCCCGGCGATGTGGCTGTGCAGGGCGCCCGCGTCCGGTGGTGAGCAGAAACCGATGCACGCGCCGATCAGGTCGGCACCGTCGAACGCGCCCGCGACGTAGCTGCCCGCCTTGGTCATCGCCCGCAGCAGCTCGGCGGTGACCGGGGGAGTGTTGCCGTTCGACCGCCAGATCGACTCGTAGAGCCGTTGGGTGGCAACGAGTTCGGCGAACTCGGTGAGCGGGCGGACGACGACGTTCTGCGCTACCAGGGTCATGTCAGCTCCCTCACGAGGGCCGCGAGCAACCGGGTGCGCGGCTCGAGCTCCGACACCAGCACGTGCTCGTGCTCGGCGTGCGCCCCGCCACCGACGGCGCCGAGCCCGTCGAGCGTCGGAATCCCCGCTCCCGCGGTGAAGTTGCCGTCGGACGCGCCGCCGACCGCCGCCTGCGTGATGCCCGGGAGGAGCCTCGACGCCAGCTCGAACAACGCCGAGGACGCGGACAGCTCCATCGGCGGCCGGTTCGGGCCGCCGTCGACCTCGACCTTCGCGCCGTCGAGCACGGGCAGCAGGGCCTTCATGTCCTCGTCGACCCGGAGTTGCTCGGCGAGGTTCCGCACGCGCACGTCCACCATGAACTTCCCTTGCGCGGGAACGGTGTTCGTCGTCGTGCCGGAGGAGAGCACGGTCGGCACCACGGTCGTGCCGGTGGCGGCGTCGGCCAACTGCGAGACCGCCAGGATCTGGTGCGCTGCCTCGATCGTGGCGTTCACGCCGCGTTCGGGTTCGAGCCCGGCGTGCGAGGCACGGCCGTGCAGCGTCACCTCGTACATCGACGTGCCCTTGCGCTCGGTCTTCAGCGCGCCGCCGTCCGCCGAACCCTCGCAGACGAGGACGGCCGTGTGCTCCACCGCCTCGGTCTCGATCAGGCCGCGCGACGACGGCGAGCCGATCTCCTCGTCGCCGGTGATGAGAACCGTGACGCCGTCGGGAGAACCCAGCGACGCGACGGCGTGGAAGATCATCACGACGCCGGTCTTCATGTCGAAGCAGCCGGGCCCGCGCAGCACGCCGTCCTGCACGCTGAACGGAATCCGTTGCAGCGTGCCGATCGGCCACACCGTGTCGTGGTGGCCGAGCAGCAACACCTTGCGCGGTCCCGAACCCAGCCGCCACCGCAGGTGGGTGCGGCCGTCGAGCACGATCCGTTCCGGCTCCGAGCCGAGCAGCGCGGCACCCACCGCGGCGGTGACCTCGGCGCTGCGGGCCACTGCCGCCAGATCGGTGGACGGCGACTCGCAGGACACGAGCCGCTCGATGTCGTTCAGCAGGTTCATCAGGACACCTTCGGGGTGGCGCGGACACCCATGTGCACGTACTGCTCCCCGGTGGGCAGCGAGTAGAACACCAGGGAGGACCAGCTCTTCGAGTCCGGCCACAGGTAGAGGAAACGCCCGTCGCCGGCCGGGACCAGATCGACCGCGGGAGGCTTGGGGAACATGTCGGCCATCGGACCGGTGGGCGTCACGTCCAGCTGCAGCCCGCTCTCTCCCTCGACGATGTCGAGGATCATGGAGGCCCGCTCGTACCTGCCGAGGTAGAGGGAGTTGTCCACGGCAGGCGGTTCGTCGTCCGGTACGCGCGGCATCGGCATGTCGAGGTCCGCCAGTTCGGCGAAGATCTCCTTGTACAGCTCCAGGTACACCTCGCGGGCGGTGTCGCCGTTGGTCAGCAACGTGACCGCGAGGTCGTGCCCGGGAAGGATGCGCAGGAACGCGGACTGCCCGATGGTGTTGCCGTCGTGGCCGATCAGCCGCTGCCCGTCCCAGCCGAACCGGATCCAGCCGATGCCCCAGGAGTCGCCCAGCGCCTCCGGATCGGGCACGTCGGTCTGCTTCTCGGTCATCGCGGCCGCCGACGCCTCCGACAACACCTGCGTGCCGTCCTGCGCCTTGCCGCCGCCGAGGTGCATCGCCGCGAACCTGAGCACGTCCTCGGTGCTGCCGAAGATCGTGCCGGCCGGGCCGACCGAGCGCGGCAGCATCCACACCGGCGCCGGTTCGAGCTTCTCGTCCTTGGTGACGTGGCCGACGGCGGCGCGGTGCAGCAGCGCCTCCTCCGGCAGCGTGCCGGTGCGGGTGAGCCCGAGCGGGGCGAAGAGCTTCTCCCGCATCGCGACGTCCCACGTCTTGCCGGTGAGCTTCTCGATCACGCGCCCGGCGAGGACGAAACCGGCGTTGCTGTAGGAGAACGTCGCGCCGAGCGGGTGGTTCTGGGCCGCGTCGGCGAGCAGTTCGGTGTAGCGCTCCAGGCACTCGTCGCCACGGCCGGTGTCGGTGAAGTTGTCGCCGTCGATGCCGCTGGTGTGCGTGAGGAGGTGCCGCATGGTCACCTTCTGCTCGACCACCGGGTCGGAGAGCTTCAGCTCGGGCAGCACGTCGACGATCGGGGCGTCGAGGTCGAGCAGGCCCTCGTCGACGAGCCGCATCACGACGGTCGTCGTGAACACCTTGCCCATCGAGCCGATCTGGAAGATCGTGTCGTCGGTGACCTCGACCCCGGTCGACAGGTTCAGCACGCCGTGGTGCGCGAGGATCGTCTCGCCCTTGTACAGCACGCCGAGCGCGGCACCGGGCAGGCCGTGCTTCTTCGAGAGCGCGGAAAGCCTGCGCTGCCAGTGCTTCTGGTCGAGCGGCTTGCGGTTCTCGGCGTGTTCGCGCACCCAGTCGACGACGCGGCGGTTGAAGTCCTCGCGGTGCGACGGCTTGCCGCCGAGGATGAACAGGTGCGACTCGTCCGGGTAGAGCACCAGCTCGACCGGCACGCCGTTGCGGCGCAACGCGGTGAACCACTGCTCGGCCTGACCCACGGGGCACCGGTCGTCGGCGGCGCCCTGGTAGACCAGGGTGGGCGTGCGGACGTCGGCCACGTGCGTCAGCGGGGAGAGCTCGGTGACGTGGTCGCCCGCGCCGCCCAGTTCCAGCTCGGTCAGGTAGTGGCCGCCGTCGGAGGTGCCCGCCATGCTGGTCAGGTCGCTGACGACACCGCCCGCGACGGCGGCGGCGAACCTGCTGTCGCGGCTGGTCAGGTAGCAGGTCATGTAGCCGCCGTAGCTGTAGCCGGTGACGGCGAGCTTCGCCGGATCGGCGAGCCCCTCGGCCACCAGCTGGTCGATCGGCTCCAGGAAGTCCTTGGCGTCGGACTTGCCCCACGCGCCGAGCGCGGCCTTGTAGAAGGCCTCGCCGTAGCCGTCGCTGCCGCGCGGGTTGAGGAGCAGCACCGCCCAGCCCTGCTGCGCCAGGACCTGGTGGTAGAGGTGGACCGGGTCGGCGGTGCCGTTCCACGCGTTGTGCGGGCCGCCGTGGATGTCGAGCAGCAGCGGCGACGGACCGGTGTTCTCCGGGTCGCGGACCAGCCAGCCGTGCACGACCGTGCCGTCCGAGATCGTGAACTCGCGTTCCTCACGGACGATGGGCTCGCTCTTGCTGTGTCCGGTGTGGACGGTGGCCTCGCCCGTGGTCAGGTCGACGGTGGCGACCTCGCCGAACGACGTGGGCGTGCTCAGCACGACCGCCGCGGTGTCGCCGGCGACGGAAAGCCCGGCCACGACTCGGGAATCCCCGCCCAGCACCAGGCGTGGGACGTCGCCGGACTCCAGGTCCACGGCGTAGAGCTGGGTGCAGCCGCGGTCACGGGCGCAGAACAGCACGGTGCTCCCGTGCAGGGCGGGCAGCCCGCCGGGGTAGCCCGCCATGCCGGGCATGACGTTGCGGTCGAGCGACGCGGACAGGGTGCGCACCTCGCCGTCCGGCGGCAGGTGCAGGAGGTCGAGGTGCCCGGCGTCCGCGGTGGTGCGGCCGGTCACGAGCAACCCGGCCTCGGTCCAGGTGACCGTCGCGGCCTGCCCCTCGGCGAGTCCGGCGACCTCCGGTTCCGAGGCGCCGTCGGCGTCGACGACGTGCACCGGCACGCGGAAGGTCAGGTCGGCGTCCTCGTCGCGAGCCGCCGTGAAGGCGAGCTTCGTGCCGTCCGGTGACCACGCGGGTGCGCTCGCGTGCCAGTCGCCGCCGGTCAGCTGGCGCACCTCGCGGGTCTCCAGGTCGAGGACGTGCAGGTGGGCGCGGACGCTGCGCAGGTAGCCGGCCCCGTCGGACTTGTGGTCGAGGCGGCTCGTGACGATCGGCGCGGTGGCGTCGGCGATGTCCACGGGCGCCGAGAACGCCAGCTTCGTGCCGTCGGGGCTCCAGACCGGTGCGCCCGCGCCGAGCGGGAGCGTCGTGAGCTGCTCCGGCTCGCCGTCCAGCAGCCAGACCTGGGCCGGGCCGTCCTGGGCGCGCAGGAACGCGATCCTGGCGCCGTCCGGTGACCACGCGGGTGACGTGTCCGCCCTGCCCCTGGTGAGCTGCTTCGCCGTGCCGTTCGTGATCCGCCACAGCGCCCGTTCGTCGCGGTCGTTCTCGCGGTCGGTGGTGCGCAGGACGTAGACGACCTCGGACCCGTCGGGTGAGATGGCGGGCTGCTCCGGCAGCGCGTGGCCGTACAGGTCCTCGATGGTGGTCACTTTGCGGATCCCCTCAGTTCGGAACGGAACAGGTCGAGCACGTTCAGGCCGAGGACTCGCACGACGTCCTCCTCCGGCCAGCCCCTCTTCTGCAGTGCCTCGGTCACCAGCGGCAGGCCCGCCGGTCCCTCCAACCCTGGCAGGAACCGGTCGGTCGGGACGCCCTCGATCAACTGCGCCTCGCAGCACGGCGGTGTGACGTCCTCGAGGACCTCCTTGACGAAGTCCGGGCCGAGGCCGACGTGGCGCACCCCCATGACGCCCGCGATGTGCTCGACGTGGTCGACCAGGCGGTCGATCGTGAAGTCGGACTCGTGCAGGAACGGCGCGAAGAAGTTCACGCACACCACGCCGCCGTTGGCGGCGATGCCCCGCAGTTGCTCGTCGGTGAGGTTGCGGTGGTGGTCGCGCAGCGCCCGTGCCGACGAGTGCGTCGCCATCACCGGACGCGACGAGAGCTCCAGGACGTGGTCGACGCCCGCCGCGCTCAGGTGGCTGACGTCGAAGATCATGCCGAGGCGTTCCATCTCGGCGTGCGCGGCGACTCCGGCCCTGGTCAGCCTGCTGCCGGTGGCGTCCTCGCCGCTGCCGTCGGCCAGCGCGGTGCGGCCGAAGTGGGCGAGGGACGCGATCCGCACGCCCAGCCGGTGCAGGGTCTCCAGGAGTTCCACGTCCTCGCCGACGCCCGGTGCGCTCTCCAGTGCGAGCACGAGCGCGATCTGGCCGTCGGCCAGCGCCTGGTCGATGTCGGTGCCGTCGAGGCAGAGCCTGGTCTCCGGGCTCGCCTCGGCGATGCGGTGCGCCGCCTCGATCATCCGCAGCGTCTGCCTGAGCGCGCCTTCGGGCCGGAACACGTCGTCGACGAACACCGGCAGGACCTGCAGGTTCACCCCGCCCTGCTGGAGCTGCGGCAGCCACCGTTCGCGGAAGTGCGGCACCCACCGCTCGACCGGGCGGTGGACGATGGCGTCCAGCAGGTCGTTGTGGGTGTCCGCGACGACGCTGCGCCCGTGCAGATCGTCGATCATGAAGCCTCCAGCCTCGTGTGCCGTCTGGGCGCGGCCGCGAGCAGCTCGCGCGTGTACTCGTGCTGCGGGTCCTCGAGCACCTGCCCGGCCGGCCCCTCCTCCACGATCCTGCCCGCCTTCATCACCGCGATGCGGTCGCTCACGTACCGCACGACGGCGAGGTTGTGCGAGATGAACAGCATGGAGAGGCCGAGCTGTCGCTGCAGGTCCCGCACCAGGTTCAGCACGGCGCCCTGCACGGACACGTCGAGCGCGGAGGTGATCTCGTCGGCGATGACGACCCTGGGGTCTCCCGCCAGCGCCCTGGCGAGCGCGACCCGTTGCCGTTGCCCGCCGGAGAGCCTCGCCGGCAGTGCCGAGGCACGGCCGGGGTCGAGGTTCACCAGTTCGAGCAGCCGGGCGACCTCGGCCTTCTTGTCGGTGCCCCGCGGCATGGCCTCGGCGATCGAGTTGCCGATGCTCATCCGCGGGTCGAGCGACGAGTAGGGGTCCTGGAAGACCATCTGGACCTTGCCGTCCGCCCTGATGTGGCCCTCCGTCGGCTTGCGGAGGCCGACCGCGGTGGCGGCGAGCGTCGACTTGCCCGACCCCGACTCGCCGACCAGGCCCACGACCTGTCCCGCCGGCACGGTGAGGCTGACGTCGTCGACGGCCGTGTGGTGGCCGAAGCGGACGGTGACGTTGGTGAAGACGAGTTCGCTCATCGCACACCCGCCAGTTCGGTCTCCGACTTCCAGCACGCGACCCGGTGGTCCGGCCCGAAGTCCGTGAGCTCGGGTTCCTCGGTGCGGCACTGGTCGTCGGCGAGCGGGCACCGCGGCGCGAACGGGCACCCGCGACCGATCTCGCCGGGCTCGGGTGGCCGGCCGGGGATGACGGCGAGCGGCGCGTCCCGGTCCGTGTCGAGGTCGGGCACCGCCTTCAGCAACGCCGTCGTGTACGGGTGCCGCGCGGCCGTGAAGAGCTCGTCGGTGGGCAGTTCCTCGACGATGCGGCCCGCGTACATCACGAGCACGCGATCGCAGGTCTGCGCCACGACGGTGATGTCGTGACTGATGAGCAACACCGCGGCACTGCGGTCCTCCCTGATCCTGGCGAGCAGCCTGAGCACCTCGCGTTGCACGGTGACGTCGAGCGCGGTGGTGGGTTCGTCGGCGATGACCAGCTGCGGTTCGCCCATCAGCCCCATCGCGATCATCGCCCGCTGCCGCATGCCGCCCGAGAACTCGTGCGGGTACTGCCTGGCCCGGCGCTCCGGCTCCGGGATCCGCACGGCGCCGAGCCGGTCGACGGCCTTGCGCGCCGCGTCCCCGCGGCCGAGCCCCTGGTGGACCTCGGACACCTCGGCGAGTTGCCGGCCGATGCGCTTGGTGGGGTTGAACGACGTCGTCGGGTCCTGGAACACCATCGCGAGCCGCGTGCCCAGCTCCCGGTCCGGGGTCTTGTCGAGCGGCTTCCCGCCGAACTCCAGCGCGTCCGCGGTGACGGTGCCGGGGTGCTCAACCAGCCGGGACACGGCCAGCGCGGTGAGGCTCTTGCCGGAGCCGGACTCGCCGACCACCCCGATCATCTCTCCGTTGTGGACGGTGAACGACACACCGCGCACCGGCGTGATGCCTCCGGGGAAGCTGACCCGGAGGTTCCGGACGGTCAGCAACCCGCCGTCGTCCGGTGCACTCGGCGTTGTCGCCGGCACGGCCGTGGCGCGGTGCGACCGCTGCCGGTGGCCTGCCGCGGCGGCCTCGCCGAACAGGTTGAACGCCAGCCCCGCGAGCACGACCGCGACCGCCGGCCCGAGCGCGGGCGCGGGGGAGATGTAGATGCGGTTGAGGCCTTCGCCGAGCAGCCGCCCCCAGTCGTAGGAGGGTGCCTGCACGCCGATGCCGAGGAACGACAGCCCGGCGAACGCGGTGAGCGCCGACCCGGCCGCCAGGGTGGCGTTGATGACGAGCGGCTCGGCGATGTTGGGCAGGACGTGCCGGGTCAGCAGCCGGAACCGGCCCACCCCGCACACCCGCGCGGCCGCGATGAAGTCACGTCCGCTCACCGAGGCCGTCAGCGTCTGGGTGAGGCGCGCGAACGACGGTGTGATCGCGAACGCGATGGCCAGCACCGCGCCGATCGTCCCGGTGCCGAAGATGACGGCGAAGAACAACGCCAGCAACAGGCCGGGGAACGCGACGGCGATGTTCACCCCGGAGGTGACGATCCGCGCCGCCCACCTCGGCAGCACCGAGGGCACGGAGCCGAGGACGAGGCCCGTGACGACGCCGATCACCGTCGCCAGCAGCGCGAGGCCGATCGTGAGCCGCGTGGCCACGAGCACCCGGAAGAAGATGTCGCGGCCGAGCTGGTCGGTGCCCAGCAGGTGGTCCGCGGAGGGGCCCTGCTGGAGGGCATCGGTGTCGATGGCGGCGGCCCGGTCGCCCCAGAGGACCGGGGCGAAGATCGCCAGCGCGAGGAGGACGGTGAGCAGCACGGCGGAGGCGGCGCCGACGGGGGAGCGGAGGAAGGTCAGGCGACGCATGCCGCCTCCCCGGACGTCGGTGGTGCGGGGCGCATCACGCCTCCCTGATCGTCGAACGCGGATCGAGCATCGCCAGCACCACGTCGACCACGAGGTTCACCAGCAGCACCCCGGCCCCGTACACCAGCACGATGCCCTGCACGGCCGGGTAGTCCTTCTGCTGGATCGAGCCGACGATGGTCGACCCGAGTCCGGGCCACGCGAACACGTTCTCCACCAGCACGGTCCCCGCGACGAGGGCGGCGAGCATCATGCCGCCCAGCGTCAGCGTCGCGGTGACGGCGTTGGGCAGCGCGTGCCGCACGTACACCAGCCGTGACGGCAGGCGCTTGGCCCGTGCGGTTCGCACGTAGTCGTTGCCCAGCACGGAGAGCAGCTCCACCCGCACGATGCGGGCGAGCACCGCGGCCGGTCCGATCGCCAGGGCCAGCACCGGCAGCACCCACGATCCGGCGGCGTCGTTGCCCGCCACCGGGAACAGGTTGAGCTGCACGGCGAGGAGGCTCACGAGTCCCACGGCGAGCAGGAACTCCGGGATCGCGGCCAGCACCACGCTCGTCGACGTGAACGCCAGCTCGCCGCCGCGCCGGCGACCGCCCTTCGTCAGGACGGCCATCACGACGCCCACGGGCACCGCCACGGCGACGACCACCAGGAAGGCGAGCACCGCCAGCTGCATCGTGGCGGGCAGGCGGTCGCCGATCAGCGACGCCACCGGGGTGCCGCTGATCAGCGACGTGCCGAACTCACCGCGGAACAGGCCGCTCAGGTAGTGCCAGTACTGCACGGGCAACGGGTCGTCGAGGCCCAGTGCGGCGCGGCGGGCGGCGACGAGGTCCGGTGGTGCGGTCAGGCCCAGCGACTCGCGGACCGGGTCGCCCGGGATCAGGTGGATCATCAGGAAGGCCGCGGTCACGAGCACCCACAGCGAGGTCAGGAAGCGCAGCGCCCGCCGCCGCGCGAACGGGACCCAGCCAGTGGTCATGAGGCGAGCATCCGGATCGAGGCCGGGTCGACGCTGTCGCTGATGGTGAACCGCGCCCCCTTGACGAACGTCGGCACGACGGCGTCGAAGTACGGCACCAGGCCGGCTTCGCGGACCAGGGCGGCCTCGGCCTTGCCCCAGTGCTCGCATCCCTGCGCACCGGCCAGTGACGCGGCCTGCTTCGACTCCGAGGCGAACTCCGCGTTGGTGATGTGGGCGAAGTTCACGCCCTGCGGCGGCACCGGGCCGGACGCGAACGGAACGAGCTGGCTCGGCAGCGACAACGTCACCGGTGCCATCGACACGTCCCACGCGCCGGTGCCGAACAACGTCTGGTTGACGCCGGCGGCGTCGACGGGCTGGATCTCCACCCGCACACCGATCGCTTGCCACGCCTGCTGGATCAGCTCGGCGGCCGAGGTCAGCGTCGGGCCGAGGACGGTCGGTTGGAGCAGCTTGACCGACAGCGGTGTGCCGTCCTTCGACCGCACGCCGTCCGATCCGGCACGCCACCCCGCCGAGTCCAGCGCACCGGCGGCGGCCGTCTTGTCGAACGCGGGCAGGTTCGGCCCCACGTTGTCAGTGGTGCAGGGACGGGGTTCCACGGTCACGAGGCTCTTGGACGGCCTGCCCTTGCCGTTGGTCAGCACCTTGCCGACCTGGGCGAGGTCGAGCCCCTGGACCAGTGCGCGCCGGACGGCGGGGTCCTGGCCGGGATGGCCGGCCGCCTGGTTGAACCACAACGTTCCCAGCGGGGTCGCGGTGTCGACGTGGTCGAGTTTCTGGCCCAGCAGGCGTTCCTGGTCGGGTCCGGCCACGGTCGCGGCGGTGAGCTGGCCGGACAGCAGCAGGTTCACGGCGGTCGTCTCGTTCGCGATCACCCGGACGACGACCTTCTCCGGCAGGCCCTGCTGGTCCTTCTCCCAGTCGCCCGGTCCCCACGCGAAGTCCTTGCGCCGCACCAGGGTGTAGTGGTCGTTGGGTACGATCTCGGAGACCGTGAACATGCCGGTGCCCTGCTCGCCCTTGGCCAGCAACGCGCGGTCGCCCAGGCCCTTGGCGCACACGATCGGCAGCGTGCCGACGTTGGTCAGCAGGAACGCGTCGGGCGCGCCGCTCGTCACCGTGACGGTGCGGGTCGCCTCGTCCGCCGTGGCCGTCGTGCCGGGGGCGACCTGGAGTCCGGCCAGCGGCGAGTTGTTCTTGGGGTCGCCGACGAAGGTGATGTTCGCGGCGACGTCCGCGGCGGTCAACGGCGCGCCGTCGGCGCACGTGATGCCTTGGCGCAGCGTGAAAGTCGCCGTCGTGACGGTGGCGTCCCACTTCTCGGCGAGACCGGCCACGATCTCGCCGCTGGACGTGCGTTCGATCAGCCTGCCGTAGAGGAACCGGCCGACCTGCCGTGCCACGGAGAGGACGGTCAGTGCGGGGTCGAGCGAACCCGGATCGGCGCCGACCGACATCGTGAAGGTCTTGCCCTCGGCCAGGTTCTGGCTGCCGGAGTTCGCCGACGTTCCGCATCCGGCCAGGGCAACGGCCGCGAACAGGGCTACCGCGCGCTTCATGACGTCCTCCGGAGCTGGTCGACGGCGAGGCGTCCGGCGCGGCCGATCACCGCGTCGGCACTGGGGTTGCGCAGGTCGAGCGACTGCGAGCGGGTGAACACCGCGACGGCGTAGGCGCGGCCGTCCGGGTAGGTGACGACGCCGGCCTCGTTGCGGACGCTCGGCAGCGTGCCGGTCTTGGCGGCGACCAGGACGTCGGCGGGGAAGCCGGACGAGAGCCGGTGCGGCCAGATCTGCTGGGCCATGATCGCCCGGACCCGTTCGCACGCCTCGGGTGCGGCGGCGCGATCGGTCCAGATCGCGTCGAGCAACGTCGTGATCTCCCTGGGCGTCGAGGAGGTCGTGCGCTCGGGGTCCACGATGGACAGCTTCGGCACCACGGCGGGATCCGTCATGGCCTCCTCGACGTCCCCGGTGCCGAGGTCCGCGACCACCGAGGCGAAGAGGTCCTCGCAGCAGCCCAGGATCCGGGTCCGCGGCAGCCCGGCCACCACCGCGTCGACGGCGGCCTGCCCGACGCGGTGGAACACGACGTCGGTCGCGGCGTTGTCGCTCATGGTCATCATGAACAGGGCCAGGTCGCGCCAGCTCATCTCGACGTCGTCGCGGCACCCGGCCGTGCCGATCCCGCCGATGCGGTAGCGGGGCGTGACGCGCGTCCGCTCCGTCTCGTCGAGCCGTCCCGCCGCCACCTCGGCCGCGTAGGCCACGACGACCGGGATCTTGAACACCGACGCCAGCACGACCTGCTCGTCCGCGCCGTGCCCGGCCTCCGGGCCGTCTACCCCGATCTCACGGGCGTGGACGAACCCCTCCACGCCCGCTTCGGCGAATGCCTCCGCGATCACCGGACGACCCGGCGGTCCGCGCGGCCGGTGTGCAGGAACAGCGCCCGCCCGTTGCCGTCGTCACCGACGAACGCGTGCGGCATGTGGATGCCCATGACGGGCTCGGCGGCGACGAGCGTGTCGTCGCGCCACGGCACCAGCTCGGTCTTGCCGGCGGACTCCGGGCTCAGCTCGGCCATGATCCCCTTGGGGATGACCTCCATCCAGATCCGGCCGTCCTCGTCCTGGGTCACAACGCGCTCGCTGACCGCTGACACGTACACGCCGGTGAACCGCTCGCCGTCCACGCGCGGGGGTTCCGCCGCGGGTTCGGGCATCGCGGGCAGTTCGACGCCGGTGAGCTCGCGCAGCACGTGCCGGAAGATCGCCTGGTACAGGTCGATCGTCTTGCCGCCGTTGGTCAGCAACGCGACGGCGACGCCGTGCTCGGGAACCAGGCGCAGGAAGGCGTTCTGGCCGATCGTGCCGCCGTCGTGCCCGATGACCGTCGCCTGCGGGTAGTGGAACAGCTCCCAGCCCAGCCCCCAGGCGTCGCCCATCAACGCCAGGTCGGGCACCTGCACCTGGACCTGCCGCATGGCCGCGGCGCTCTCCGGCGACAGCACCCCGCCGCCGTCGTTCATGTGCATCCGCGCGAACTTCAGCAGGTCGCGAGGGCTCATCGCGAGCATCGACCCGGCCGGGGCGTTCGACCGCACCAGGGCCCAGACCGGCGCCGTCTGCGGCCCGGCGGCCTCGTCGTGGGTGAGGTGCCCGGCGGCGGCGCGGTACAGGATCGCCTCGTAGGCGTCCGCGGCGGCGTGGGTCAGGCCGAGCGGGGCGAACAGGTGCTCGCGCAGGCAGTCGTCGTAGGACTTGCCGCGCACGACCTCCACGATCCGGCCGAGCACGCAGTAGCCCGCGTTGTTGTAGCTGAACATCTCGCCGGGCGCGAAGAGCTGGGGCGTGTCGTGCAACGTGGCGACGTACTTCTCCACGCAGTCGTCACCGCGGCCGGTGTCGGTGAAGAGGTCGCCTTCGAAGCCCGACGTGTGGTTCATCAACTGCCGCACCGTGATCCGCGCGGCGGCCTCCTCGTCGGCGATCTTGAACTCGGGCAGGTAGTCGCGCACGGGTGCGTCGAGGTCCAGGAGGTCCTCGTCAACCAGTTGCATCGCGAGCGTCGTCGTCCAGACCTTGGTGATCGACCCGATCTGGAACAGCGAGTCGGTCGTCGTCTCGACGCCGGTGTTCTTGTTGAGCACTCCCGCCGCCGCCTCGGCCACGTCGTCGCCGACGGTGACGGCGACAGCGGCCCCCGGTACGCCGTGCTCGGCCACCAGTCGCGGCAGGTTCTCCTGCAGCCAGTCGTTGATCTCGTTGAGCTTGGACATCCGCGCCCCATCCAGGTCGACGTGACTCCGGTCACCGCCAACGCTAGGTTCGGCGCCCTCTCGCTCACCTCGTCGCAGCGGACGAATCTGGCCTCCCCGATCTGTCCGCGCCGACGAACCCACTCGGTGGTAGAGCCTGCTCCACCCCGGTCCCGGCAGTCTGCGTGATCGATCCGCGCCACCTCGCAGAACTACCTTCTTGCTCAGAAGTCGTTGCGAGCCAAGGAGAACGTGATGAGTGCAGACGCGCTGTCGCTGCAGGCGGTGCGGAAGGTGTACGGCTCCGGGGGTGGTGCCGTCACCGCGCTGGACGAGGTCACCGTCGGCATCCGGCGGGGCACGTTCACCGCCGTGATGGGACCGTCCGGCTCGGGCAAGAGCACCTTCCTGCACTGCGCGTCGGGCATGGACCGGCCGACGTCCGGGCGCGTGCTGCTCGGCGACACCGACCTCGGCGGACTCAAGGAGGCCGCGCTGACGCGGGTGCGGCGCGACCGGATCGGGTTCGTCTTCCAGGCCTACAACCTGTTGCCGTCGCTGACCGTCGAGCAGAACGTCACCCTGCCGCTGCGCCTCGCCGGACGCACGGCGGACCGGGGCTGGCTGCGCGAGGTCGTCGGCAGGGTCGGTCTCGACGGACGGCTCGACCGGCTGCCGTCCGAACTGTCCGGCGGCCAGCAGCAACGCGTCGCGATCGCCCGCGCGCTGGTGGCCCGGCCCGAGGTGGTGCTGGCCGACGAACCGACCGGCGCGCTGGACTCCAGGACCGCGCACCAGGTGCTGACGCTGCTGCGGTCCATTGTGGACGACATGGGGCAGACGGTGCTGATGGTCACGCACGACCCGGTCGCCGCCTCGGCCGCGCACAGCGTGCTGTTCCTGGCCGACGGACGGCTGGCGGGCGAACTGGTCGCACCGACTCCGGAGAAGGTCGCCGAGCGCATGACGCACCTGGGGGAGTGGTGAGCGTGGGACAGGTCCTGACCGCCGAGTTGCTGGCGTTCGCGCTGGTGATCGCATGGAAGTTCGTGGGGAGTGACCGGCGGTGCTGAGCCTCGCCTGGCAGACCGTGAAGGCCCGCACCAGCGGGTTCGTCGGCGCGTTCGTCGCCATCCTGTGCGGCACCGCGCTCGTCGCGGCCTGCGGGATCCTGATGGAGTCGGGCCTGCGCGGCGGCGTGCCGACCCAGCGTTACGCGGCCGCCGACGTGGTCGTCACCGGCGACCGGACCGTGCGGCCGCCCGGCGGCGACGTCATGGCGTTCGAACACGCCGCCGAGCAGCCCTCCGTGCCCGCGGCGCTGGTCGCCAAGATCGCCGCGGTGCCGGGTGCGCGGGCCGTTCCCGAGCAGACGTTCCCCGCCGTGGTGGTCGGGCAGGACGGGCAGCCGCTCGCGAGCAGGTCGTACGGCCACAACTGGGACTCCGCCGTGCTCGCGCCGTTCACGCTGAGGGCGGGCGACGCGCCGAAGCAGGGCGAGGTGGTCCTGGACTCGGCGCTGGCGGCCGAGGCGGGCCTCGGCGTGGGTGGCGAGGTCCGGATCATGACCCGCTCGGTCCCCGAGACCTACCGCGTGGCCGGAGTCGCCGAGGCGACCGGACGGGCGCGCCAGGCCTCGGTGTTCTTCAGCGAGACCGAGGCGGCCGCGCTGTTCGGACGCTCCGGGCAGGTGAGCGCCATCGGCGTGCTGGGCGCCGGCGCCCGGCAGGTCGAGAACGCCCTCGCGAACGACCACGTCACGGTGTCGTCCGGCGCCGACCGCAGCGCCGCCGAGTTCGACGACGTCAGCCAGACCAAGTCGATCCTCGCGATCCTGGCCGCCTCCTTCGGCGGGTACGCGGTCCTGGTCGCGATCTTCGTCGTGGCCAGCACCCTCGCCCTCACCGTCGAGCAACGCCGCCGCGAGTTCGCCCTGCTGCGGGCCGTCGGCGCGACGCCGCGGCAGATCCGCAAGCTCATCGGCGTCGAGACCACGGTCGTCTCGGTGGTCGCCGGCGTGATCGGCAGCCTGCTCGGCATCGGGGTCAGCCAGGGACTGCGCGCCGCGTTCGCGCGGATCGGCGTGGTGCCGGACGACTTCGCCCTCTCGATCAGCCCGATTCCGCTGGTCGCGGCCCTGCTGATCGGGGTGGGCGCGGCGCGGCTCGCGGCCTGGAGCGCGTCGCGCAGGCCGTCGTCGATCAATCCCGTCGAGGCGCTGGGCGAGGCCGCGGTGCAGAAGCGGGACGTCGGCAAGGTCCGGCTGGCCATCGGGTGGGTCCTGACCGCGCTCGGGCTCGGCGCGACCGCGGTGCCGCTGTTCATCGGCGGGCAGATCGGCGCGGCGCTCGCCGTGTCGGCGGCACTCGTGCTGATCATCGGGCTGGCGCTCACCGGGCCGAGGGTGATCGGGGCGGCGGTGCGGGTGATCGCGCCGGTGCTGGCCAGGTCGTCCGGTGTGAGCGGCTACCTGGCCTCGGCGAACGTGCTGAAGAACTCGCGCAGGCTCGCGGCCGCGGTGACGCCGCTGATGCTCGCCATCGGGTTCGCGGTGGTGAACTACTACAGCCAGACGACGCTCACGGCCGCCGTGCAGCAGCAGACCGAGCGGTCGATCACCGCCGACCACGTGATCACCGGTGTCACGGGCGTGCCCGCCGAGGTCGTCCGGCAGGTCCAGGGCGGGACGGCCACGTCGCTGGTGCGCACGCAGGTGATCACCGCGAGCAGGACCGGGGACAGCGTCGAGGTGCAGAGCCGTCCGGCCAACGGCCTCGACTCCACGGCGAGCGGCATGGTCGACCTCGGCGTCGTGTCCGGCAGCCTCGACGACCTCCGGACGGGCACGGTCGCGTTGAGCGACGCGCACGCCTCCTGGGAGGACAAGGGCATCGGCGACACGGTGGAGTTCTGGTTCGCTGACGGTCAGCAGGCGAAGCTGAAGGTCGTCGCGACCTACGAGCACGATCTCGCGTTCGGCGACTACGTGCTGTCCGCCGCCGACGCCCGTGCCCACACCACGGCCGGCATGGACAGCGCCGTGCTCGTGAAGGGCGCGGACGTCACCGCTCTCAACGGCCTGACCAGCCTTTACCCAGGCCTGCAGGTGACCGAACGGGTCGCGGCGCAGGACCGCGGCGCCGAGCGGACCCAGTTCCTGCTCAACCTGGTCGCGGTCGGCGTCATCCTCGGCTACGTCGCGATCTCCGTGTCGAACACGCTGGTGATGTCCACGGCCGCCCGCCGCCGCGAGTTCGCCCTGCTGCGGCTGGTCGGCACCGGGCGCCGGCAGATCGTCCGGATGATGCGCACCGAGGCGCTGCTGACGGTCGGACTGGCCGCCGTGCTGGGGTCGCTGGTGGCAGTGGTGCCGCTGGGGATGCTCGCGCTCGGCCTCACCGGGAGCCCGCTGCCCGCCGGGTCGATCCTCGTCTACCTGGGTGCGCTCGCCGGTGCCGCGTTGCTCGGCCTGGTGTCGATCGCGGTGTCCACCCGGTTGTCGCTGCGCGCCAAACCCATCGACACCATCGGCAGCCGCGAGTGAACGCGACAAAGGCCACCCGGACCGGGTGGCCTTTGTCGCGTCGTCATCAGCCCACGGGCGGGGCCATGTCGAACCAGTTGAAGCCCTCCACCAGGACCGTGGTGGTCGACGTGGAGCCCGCCGTGGTGAGCTGCCAGCGGGTCACCGTGCGGTAGGTGCCCGGCGTGAGGCTCTCGTCGGTGTCGGTGTCCGGGTTGTCGGTCACCGGGCTGTACTCGTAGACGGACCTCTTCGTCAGCGTCGCGGTGACCGTTGAGTACGCGGACTGCGTCTTGAGGTAGTCACCGACGCCGTGGTCGGCCGCCTTGGCCGGGTCCATGTAGCGGACCTGCACGGTGTTGCCGCCGAACGACCCGTCGACCGCGGTGACCGTGACGAGGTGCCCGCCGCCCCGCTGCAGGCTGTTCTGCGGACCGGCCGAGTAACGGCCGTAGAGCATCTGCAGCGGCCCGCGGGCGAGCCTCTTCGCCATGTCACCGCCGAAGTCCGCGTTGCCGTGCGGGCTGATGCCCTCGGTGGCGGTGCTCCAGCCCGCGTCACGGGCGGGCTTGGTCGCGATGGTCCACGCGGTCCGCAGGTTGCTCAGCTTCGTGCCCTTGCTGGTGTACTTCGCGTCGACGCCGATCCGGCCGACGGAGTTGGTGATGATGTTGTGGTCGGCCGGGTCCTTCGGGTCGAGGTTCTTGACCTTCGTGGTCAGCCAGCCGACCGGCGCGTTCCTGTCGTGGGCCCAGTGGTGCAGCACGTTGTAGAGCGACGACGGCCCGCAGTAGGAGCCACCGTTGTTCTCCAGACCCGCGCGGTACTGGTCGACGTCGCTGACCCCGCACTGCTTCACCGAGAAGTCCGCACCGGCGAGGTCGGCGACCTTCACGCACGGCACGGGCTGGCCGATGATCGGGTCCGCGGCGGCCACGGCCGGGAGTGCGATGGTCGAGAGGGTGGCGGCGGCGATGATGGCCTGGCGGATCATGGTCTCTACCTTCCGTTCGCGGAATGCGGTGGTAGGCAAAGACTGTTCGATCGTGAACGCGAAGGCATGAGGGATGGACCCTCAACCCCGACGGCGAAAAGTTGGGTGTATCAGGCCATCCCCCACGCGCCTCCGTCAAAGAACCTGCTGGATCGGGCTGGGCTGCGCGCCGAGGTGCATCGGCATCGAATGCAGCCCGTAGACGATCGAGAGCTTGCGGAACGACAGGTCGCCCGGCGCGACCGCGAGGCGCATCTCCGGGAACCGCTTGACGAGCGCCGGGTAGGCGATCCGCAGCTCCATCTTCGCGAGCTCGGCGCCGATGCAGCGGTGCGCGCCGTAGCCGAACGCGAGGTGCTGGCCCGCGGGACGCTCCGGGACGATGACGTCGGGGCTGGGGTACGCGCTCGGGTCGCGGTTCGCCTGGGACAGCGAGCACGCCACGATGTCGCCCGCCTTGATCTTCGTGCCGGCGACCTCGATGTCGTGGCGCGCGATCCGCAGGAACGCCACCGACACGACGCTCAGGTGCCGCAGCAGCTCGTCGACCAGCCCGTTCACGGCCTTGTCGTCGCCGAGCGCCTGTTCGCGCAGGCCGGGGTCGCGCAGCAGCGCGAGGGTGCCGAGCGAGATCATGCTCGCCGTCGTCTCGAACCCGCCGGTGAGCAGGCCGTCCGCGAGGCCCGCGAGCTCGTCGTCGCCCAGGTCGTCGCCGTGCTTGCGGACGAGCTCGCCGAGCAGCCCGTCGGTCGGGGCCAGCCGCTGGGCCCGCACGAGCTCCCGGAAGTAGACGATCGACTCGGACACGGCCGACAGCGACGTCGTGGCCGCGCCGCCGAGGTCGAACCGCGAGACGCTGCGGCGCTGGAACTCCTCGCGCTCACTCGCGGGCACGCCCAGCAGCTCGCAGATCGTGAGCGCCGGCACGGTCATCGCGAAGTGCTCGACGAGGTCGACGGGACCGTCCTTCATGGACATCAGGTCGAGCTGGTCCGCCACGATCGCCTCGATCCGCGGCACGAGCCGGGAGAGGCGGCGCATGGTGAACTCCGGCGTCAGCACCTTGCGCAGCCGCGTGTGCTCCGGCGGGTCGCTGAACCCGAGCCCGCCCGGCGCCTCGTCCGAGAACAGCCCGAGCTCGCGCAGGTGCCCGAAGTCGTTGCTGAACGCCACGGAGTCCGCGAGCACCTGCTTGGACGCCTCGTAGCCCGTCACCAGCCACACCGTCACGGGCAGCGGCAGCCTCGTCACCGGGCCGTGGGCCTGCATCCGCGCCATCTCCGGCACGGGGTCCAAGCCGTTGCGCCGCAGCGGAGCGAGCACCCGGGAGGGCACGAACCAGGACGACTCGAGGTCGAACCCGGTCTTGCTGAGGTGTGCGAGGAACCGCTTCCCCATCCACTCGGTCACGCGCGACCGGACGTCGGTCGCTGACTGCAGAACTTCCCACATGACGCGGCTGTCCCTCCGGCGGAAAGGGGGTTACGGCTGACGGTGTCCAACGGAACGGACAATAACGACGTGGCCGCCCGCTCGCGTCATACCTGGGCCTAACGCGCCGTCATACTTTGGTCCAGACGTGTGTCAGAACCAGTGCAGACAATGCGGAGGGCGTTCGGCACGGAACAGAGCGTCAGCTTTCACAACTGATCCGTGCGCCTTCACATGTCCGGCGCGCACGAGAGTACTGGGCGTCGTTCCTCCCAGGTAGACCGAGCCCAGGTCACGCACGTCCAGGGAGAGGTCCGGATCACGGGTCGTCTCCACGCATTCGGCCATCCCGCCCTCGACGGTCAGCAGATACCGGTGGTGCTCCCCGAGGAACGGGTCGTCGACGTCGAGCACGATCTCACCGTCGGTGAGCCAGCCACGCGCGGTGAGCGCCCTCGGCACGTCCAGCAGCCGCACCCAGAGCCAGTCCATCTCGCCGCTCGTCGGGCCCGCGTCGAAGTCCGCGAGCACCCACCGCAACGGATGGTCCGTGGGGACGTGCTTGAACACCACCTCGGTCACCAGGTCGTGGTCCAGCGCGAACCGGGCCAGCGCCGCGAACACGGCGTCGTCGGCGGTGATGACCTCGTCGATGGTCAGCGTGCCGTTGTCGAGCACGTAGGTGGTGTAGCCGTCCGGGACGCCGTGAGCGTCGCGGTGCACGGCGACGTAGCGCGGCGCGGGCGCGACGGGAGGCATTCCCGCGCCCAGGGCCCACCACCGGTGCGGCCTCGACAACGCGCCGGGCTGGGTGCGGCGGTAGCGGTCGTAGACCTCCCCCATGATCTCCGTGGCCTCGGACCGGGGGAGGACCTCGATCGCGCTCCAATGCACCTGGGTCCTGAAGGCGCTCTGCGCGCGCTGCACGGTCATGCGGCGCGTGTAGGTAGCCGGGCCGTAACCGAACCTGCCGTAGATCCCGCCCTCGGTCGCCAGCAGCACGGAGAGGAACTCGCCGCTGTCCCGCAGTGCGCCGAGCTGGTACCGCATCATCGCGGTGAGGACGCCCTGCCGCCGGTGCGTCGGCAGCACGCCGACCGAGGTGATCCCGGCCGCAGGGGCGAGGACCGAGCCGGGCAACGTGAGTTCGAACGGGTACGAGATGGCCGTTCCGACGGCCCTGCCCGCCGTCTCGGCGATGACACCGCGGTCCATCTCGAAGGCCGACCACCAGACACCACCGCCGTGGGCGTCCGGTGTCTCGGGGAAGCGCCCGAACGCGGTGTGGACGGTGCGGAGGAAGACGTCGAGGTCCTGCGCTGTCGTGGAACGGATCTGCACGCGCCACAGTGGACCGGGCGAAAGCCACGAGCACAAACGCGTTTTCTGGCAAGGTCTGCGCGGTGACGAGTGCTGAGGACTTCGACCGCTGGTACGCCGATCGGGCCACCTCGCCGCTGGCCGATGACCTGGTGCGCCGGACGCTCGGCCTCCCGCCGGGCCTCGAGTCGACCAGTCTGCTCGGCGGGCAGGGCCTCGACGAGGTCGTGCCGGCACTGCGCCTGGCGGCGGGCCGGGTGCTGCTGGACCTCGCGTGCGGGCGGGGCGGGTACGGACTGGAGATCGCGCGCCGCACCGGGTGCCGCCTGGTCGGTGTGGACTTCTCCGCCGTGGTCGTCGACCAGGCCAGGAAGGCCAGCGACGGCGGCGACTTCCGGGTCGGCACGCTGACCGCCACCGGCCTGAGCACGGCCTCCGTGGACGCGGTGCTGGTCGTCGACTCCGTGCAGTTCGCGGAGTCCAAGCCGGACGCGCTGCGGGAGTGCCTGCGCGTCCTGCGCCCCGGCGGACGGCTCGTCATCACCTGCTGGCAGGCGGCCGAGCCCGCGGACGAGCGCGTCTGGCGCCGCATCCGCGAGCTCGACCTGGCCCGTCAGCTCCCCGAGGCCGGCTTCGCCGACGTCGAGGTGGTCGACCGGCCGGAGTGGCGGGAGCAGGAGAAGCGGATGTGGGAGGAGGCTCTCGCCACCGACGCACCCGGCGACCCCGCGATGGCGTCGATGCGGAAGGAGGCGCGGAGCGTCCTGGAGACCTTCGACCGGAAGCGCCGCGTCCTCGCCACCGCGACCCGACCCCGCTGATCAGTGGCAGTGGCCCTGCCGCCCCAGGGTCCGCACCGGCGTCGCACCCGGCCGCGTCCACTGCGGCACGGGCCTGCTGTCCTCACCCCAGCTGGAGTCGCCGTCGGCGTTCGTCCGCCAGAACCACCCCGCCTCCCGCGGCGCGGGCCAGCCCTCCGGGTGCTGCTCCCAGACCTCGCCACGCCCGTACACGGTCATGTCGAGCAGCCCCAGCGACCCGTTGACCCGCTCACAACCGCGCCCGGTCGTGGAGTAGGTGAGGAACGTGCGGTCACCATCGCGCAGGTAGCTGGTCAGGTACCCCATGTCGCCGCCGGCGGGACCGTCCACTCCGCGCACGGAGTACCACGGCTGGGCGTAGCCCATGAACTCCACGAACGGCGCCACCTCTTCCCACTCCCCGGTGGTCAGCATCGCGAACGAGACCCCGCGCGCGTTGAGGTACGCGGCGTCGTCGAAGTGCCACGGCACGTGGGTGCACCCCTCGCACTGCCCCTGGTGAGGCGCGCCGTCCCACCACATGTGCTTGTAGACGACGAGCTCGTCACGCCCCTGGAACAGCTCCACGAACGGCACGGCCCCCTCAGCGCCGACGACCTCGACCTTGCCGTCGAACTCGACCATCGGCAGCTTCCGGCGTTCGGCCGCGATCGCGTCACCCTCGCGGGTGTGGGCCTTCTCGCGGACCAGCAGCGCGTCACGGGCCTGCTGCCAGGTGGCGAGGTCGGCGGCGGGCGGGCGTCCGGTCATGATCAGTCCTCCGTGGTGTGCGGGTGAGTCCTTGCACAACCACGTCGAAGCTGGTTCCGCCGTCTCGACATCACTCGCCGGACCGAGATCGGTACGGCCGTCCCCGGCGCGGGCCAGGTCTCCCCTGTCTGCGGATGCCCGGGGCACCATCGGGAGATCGGCTCGGGCGGTCTTGCCTGGCCCGGCCGGCACCCGAGGTCCGCGGAGTTCGTCCTGGCCGCCTCAGCGCGTCGAGATGCCCCGGAACAGGTCAGCAACAGGCCCGTCCGCGGCGGCCACAGGCGCGTCCCGCGCGGCGAGCGCGACCACGTCTGCGATCCCCACGCGCCTGGGCCACCACAGGCCGCTATCAGTCAGCGGCACCCTGTCCCGGTCGAACGCATCCCACGGCCGCACCGGGTCCGGCTCACCGGCAACCTGCACGGCACCGGGTGCGAAGCGCACCACCGCGCACAGTGGTCCACCGAGACTCTCACAGCCCGATCTCCGCGCCCTCCCACCGGCGTCGCAGCCACCGGTCGTGGCTCGCCAGCACGATCGCCCCCGGACCCGGCCCCAGCGCGTCCTCCATCTCGTCGCACAGGGTCGGCGACAGGTGGTTGGTCGGCTCGTCGAGCAGCAGCAGGTGCGGCGGGTTCGCCACGAGCAACGCCAGCGCGAGGCGGCGTTGCTGGCCCACCGACAGCGCGCCGACGGGCTTGCCCAGGTCCCACTTGTGCAGCAGCCCCAACGACTCCAGCGGCACCTGCGCGATCCGTTCGGCACCGAGTGCGCGGCCGTACGTGGCTCGCGCGGTGAGGCGGGGGTTCGCGAACGACGTGTCCTGGTCGAGCAGCCCGACGCGGACGCCGGGAGACCGCCGCACGCCCGAGGCCGGGAGGCGGCCGGCCAGGACGAGCAGCAACGTCGACTTGCCTGCGCCGTTCGGGCCCGTCACGAGCAGGCGGTCGCCGTCGCGCACGTCGAGGAAGTCGAGTGCGAGGCGGCCGGGGACCCTGATCTGCCGCAGCGACACCAGGTCCTCCGCCTGCAGCGCGACCGTGTCCGGTGCGAACCGCAGCGGGCGCGGGGGAGCGGGCACGGCGTCGCGTTCCAGCTCTTCGAGGCGGCGGGTGGCGTTGCGGACGCGGCGGGAGATCTGGCTCTGCACGCGGTTCGCGCGCACGCCGTAGCCCATCTTGTCGCTGTCGCGCATGGCCCGGTTCGGTGCGACGCGGCCCGCGATCAGGCCCAGCGAGTCGCGCACCGAGGCCAGTTCCTCCTGTTCCTCGGCGTGGCGGCGTTCCCAGCGGTCGCGGTCGGCGCGCTTCTGCCGCAGGTAGTCGGTGTAGGTGCCGCCGAAGCGGACCGGGCCGTCCACCGCGGGGTCGAGGTCGACGAGGTCGGTGCACACCGCGTCGAGGAACGCCCTGTCGTGGCTCGCCAGCACGACGATGCCGGGCAGGGCGCGCAGCTGCTCCTCCAGGAACGCGGCCGCGTCGTCGTCCAGGTGGTTCGTGGGCTCGTCCAGCAGCAACGCGGCCGGGCGCCGGATCACCAGCGCGGCCAGGTCGAGGCGGCGCCGCTGACCGCCGGACAACGACCCGAGCGTGCGGTCGTGAGCCACTTCGCCGAGCCCGAGTCCGGCGAGGACGATGCCGGCCCGGCGGTCCGCGTCCCAGGCCTCGTGCCGCTGCGCGAGCTCCAGGCGTTCCGAGTACTCCTCCAGGTAGGCGGGGTCGGCGACCAGCGCTCCCAGCCGTTCCAGCTCGGCCAGGTCCTCCCGCGCCTCGGCCAGCGCGTCGTCCAGGACCTCGGCGACCGTCGCGGAGTCCGGGAACGGCATCTCCTGGCGCAGGAAACCCAGGTCCGGCGGTCTCGTGACGACACCGCCGTCGGGCTGGTCGACGCCCGCGAGCAGCCGCAGCAGCGTCGACTTGCCCGCGCCGTTCTCGCCGATCAGTCCGATGCGGTGGCCGGGTGCCGCGGTCAGCGACACCCCGTCGAGCACGCGCCGGCCACCGAACCCGCGCACCAGTTCGGTGGCGACCAGTGCCTCAGCCATGGGTGGCCTCCAGCAGCTTGCCGTCCTCCAGGCGCAGCCGGCGGTCGATCCTCACCTCGCTCAGGAACCGTTCGTCGTGGCTGACGACGACGAACGCGCCCCGGTACGCGTTCAGCGCGCTCTCCAGCTGCCCGGCGCTGACCAGGTCGAGGTTGTTCGTCGGTTCGTCCAGCAACAGCAGCTGCGGCGCCGGTTCGGCGAACAGGACGCACGCCAGCGTGGCGCGCAGCCGTTCGCCGCCGGACAGCACGCCGACCGGCAGGTGCGCGCGCGTGCCGCGGAACAGGAAGCGCGCCAGCAGGTTCATCCGCTCGGCAGGGGGCATCGCCGGGGCGAACGCGGCCAGGTTCTCCGCCACCGTGCGCGAGTCGTCGAGCAGGTCCAGCCGCTGCGACAGGTACGCGACCCGGCCGTCGGCCCGTTTCACCTCACCGCTGTCCGGCGCCAGGGAACCGTGGACCACCCGCAGCAGCGTCGACTTGCCGGCGCCGTTCGGGGCGGCGAGCGCGATGCGTTCCGGCCCCCGGATCGCCAGCGAGAGGTCGTCGAACAGGTCCCGCACCCGGATGTCCGTGCCGAGGAACAGCGTGCGGCCCGCCGGCACCGCCGTCTGCGGCAGCTCCAGGCTGATCTTCTGCTCTTCCTTCAACGCCCGTTCGGCCTGGTCGAGCTTCGAGCGGGCCGCGCCGAGCCGGTTCGCGTGCGTGCCGTCGGCCTTGGCCGCCGACACCTCCGCGTTGCGCTTCATGGTGCCCGCGAAGATCTTCGGCAGCCCTGCGTTCGAGAGGGTGCGCTGCGCGTTGGACGCCCTGCGCGCGGCACGTTCGCGGGCCTGCTGCATCTCCCGCTTCTCGCGCTTGACCTCCTGCTCGGCGCTGCGGATGTTCTTCTCGGCGACCTCGCGCTCGGCCGCCACAGCCTCCTCGTACTCGCTGAAGTTCCCGCCGTAGAACCGGATCTCACCGCCGTCGAGCTCCGCGATCCGGTCCATCCGGTCGAGCAGCGCCCGGTCGTGGCTCACCACGAGCAGGCACCCGCGCCAGTCGTCCAGCACGTCGTAGAGCCGGTGCCGGGCGTCCAGGTCGAGGTTGTTGGTCGGTTCGTCGAGCAGCAGCACGTCCGGCTGCTTCAGCAACTGGGCCGCGAGCCCCAGCGAGATGACCTGCCCGCCGCTCAGCGTGCCGAGCGGCCGGTCGAGCGCGAGGTCACCGAGCCCGAGCCGGTCGAGCTGGGCGCGCGTGCGTTCCTCCAGGTCCCAGTCGGTGCCGATGGTGGTGAAGTGCTCCTCGCCGACGTCACCGGACTCGACGGCCGCGATGGCGCGCAGCACGTCCGCGACACCGAGCACCTCGGCCACGGTCAGCCCGGCGGTGAGCGGCAGGTCCTGCGGGAGGTAGCCGAGGACGCCCTCGACGGACACGCTGCCTCCGGATTGCGCCAAAGCGCCCGCCACGAGCTTGAGCAGCGTCGACTTCCCGGCACCGTTCGGGGCGACGAGACCGGTGCGCCCGCCCGGCACCGAGACGGACAGGCCGTCGAACACAGGGGTGTCGTCCGGCCAGGAGAAGGACAGGGACGACACGACGATGAATGCGTCGGACATGGGTGTGAGACCTCAGGAATGTGCCGCGCGCGCAACGAGCGCGCGTGTGGAAAAGGGGACGACTGAACGGCCATCGCGGACGATGGCCTGTCACATCCAGGGCTCACCCTGAGATGTCGTCTTCACCCACCAGCACGTCGAGCTCCTCATCGAGGGCGGTTGATCTCACTTCCACAGTAGCAGCGTCCCCGGAGGTCCGCAGATAGTGTTTTCGTCATGACGGTTCTCGAGTTGCTGCGCGAGCGCAAGCAGCATCAAAGCGTTCCAGGGCAACGGAACGACGACGCGCGGCTCGTCCTGCTGGTCGAGGGCGGGAGCTCGCGCGGTGTCTACTCCAGCGGGATGACCGTCGCGATCGAACGGCTCGGGCTGCTGCCGTTGTTCGACGCCGTCTACGGCAGTTCGGCGGGCTCGCTGAACGCGGCCTGGCTGCTGTGCGGCCGGGCGGACAGCAGCAAGCACGCCTGGTGGGACCCGGCCGTCATGCGCGCCACCATCAACCCGAGGCGCGCGTTCACCCGGCGGCCGGTCGTGGACACCCACCACCTCGTCCACACCGTCTACACGCAGGTGCATCCGATGGGGTTCCAGGAGATCCTCGACAGTCCCGTCGAGTTCCACCCGATGACCACGGACGGGCTCACCGGTGACGCGGTCGACCTGCACGGGTACGTGCGCGACCAGCTGAGCCTGCAGACCGCGCTGCGGGCGTCGGCCGCGATGCCGTTCCTCGCGGGCGATCCCGTCCGGATCGACGGCCGCCCGTACGTGGACGCCGGGCTGAGCGAGACGATCCCCGTCGGCACGGCGATCTCGCAGGGGGCGACGCACGTCGTCGCACTGCGCACGCGGCGCGAGGACGAGTTCCTCGGCGTGCCACCGTCCCGTGGCGAACGCTTCGTGCTGTCGCGCTGGTTCGCCCGGCACGCACCGGGAGTCGTGGCGAACTGGTTGCGCCGCGAGGAGATCAGGGCCAAGGACGAGGAGCTGCTCGCCACCCACCCCGCCTGCCTGCAGATCCGGCCACCGCTGGGCAGCGCGGTGATCGGCCGCACGGAACGCCGCCGGCGCGTCATGCAGGACGCGCTGGACGTCGGGGTCGAGGCCGCGATGAGCCACCTGGGCAACGGGCACTTGTGATGCCGTGCCGGGAGCCCTACGGTATCGCTACAACTTGTAGTGAATTGGAGGGGTGCCGGTGGCAGGGCGTCCGCGGGATCCCGATCTCGAACAGCGACTGCTGGCGACGGCGTGGTCGCTGCTGACCTCGCACGGCTACGACGCGCTGACGTTGACGCAGGTCGCGGCCCAGTCCGGTGCGCACAGGACGGACGTCTACCGGCGCTGGCGCAGCAAGGTGCGGCTGGTGGCGGACGTGCTCGACGCATACCTACCACCGGTGCCGGACCCCGACACGGGCACGTTGCACGGTGACCTCAGGGCGTTCGCGCAGGACCTGGCGGGTGCCTGGGACGAGCCGTGGAACGACGGCCTGGTCGGCTTCCTGGCGGACCTGCGCGGTGACGCCGAGGCCGGGCGGACGTTCCGCGCCCTCGCCGTGCGCCGGTCACAGCCGCTGGTCGACGCGATCGCGCGGGCCGTGCGGCGCGGGGAGATCACCGAGGTGCCGGAGCTGCCGTTCGTCGGCAACCTGCTGGAGGGCCCGGTGATGCACCGGCGGATGTTCGGTGGCGCACCGATGACGCCCGAGGAGCTCGACGTGGTCACGTGGTCGGTGCACCGCCTGCTGACCGGAACCACCGTGAAGCCATGAGCCTGCACGAACTCACGGCCGCGCAGCAGATCGAGGCGTTGCGCGCCAAGGAGATCAGCTCCCGCGAACTGACCGCGCACTACCTCGCCCGAGTCGAACGGCACTCCGGGCTCGGCGCGTTCGTGACGATCAACGAGAACGCGCTCGACGAGGCCGCACGCGCGGACGAGCGGCTGGCCGGGGGAGACCGGGCCGCGCTGCTCGGACTGCCGCTGGGCATCAAGGACCTCGCCGCGACGGCGGGCATCCGCACGACGCTCGGGTCCGCGGCGCTGGCGGACCGCGTGCCGCAGGAGGACTCCTGGACGGCAGGGCTGCTGCGCCGGGCCGGAGCGGTGGTGCTGGGCAAGACGAACACCTCGGAGTTCGGCGCGACCTGCTACACCGAGAACGACGTCACCCCGAGTCCGGCCGTGACCCCTTATGCCCCAACGCGGTACTCGAGCGGCTCCAGCGGTGGCGCGGCCACGGCGGTCGCGGCGGGACTGCTGCCCGTCGCGCACGCCAGCGACGGCGCGGGGTCGATCCGCACGCCCGCGGCGACCTGCCACCTGGTCGGGATGAAGCCGAGCCGCGGCCTGGTGAGCCCGGCGCCCGCCACGTCGTTCCTGCTCGCGAGCACCGAGGGGCCGATCGCGCGGACCGTCGAGGACGCGGCGCTGCTGCTGGACGTGATGGCGTCGCCCGCACCGGGTGACCTGTACGGGTGGCGCAACGAGGGCAGCTTCGCCTCGGCGCTGACACTCCGGCGCCGGCTGAAGGTCGCGATGTGGACGGACAGCGGCACCGACGAGGACACCGACCCGCAGGCCGAACTGGCCGTGCGGCGGACCGCGGAGGTCCTCACCGCACTCGGTCACGACGTGCGCGAGATCCCGTTGCCGTGGCGCTGGGACCGGCACATGCGGCGGGCGGTCACGCACTGGTTCGCCTACCAGGTCGCCGACGTGGTCAGGAACACGGTGGCGCCGCCGCGGATTCCCCTGCTCCGGCCCTACACGCGGCACCTGCTCGCCACGAACGAGACCTTGAACGTCCAGAGCGTTGTCGCGGGGCAGGCGACGCTCGCCCGCTACGCCAGCGCGTTCCTCGCCGCGGTCGACGACTACGACGTCGTGCTGACGCCCACGAGCAACGGGCCGCCGGTCCCGATCGGCCACTACACCGGCGACGAGGCCGACCTGATGCTGAAGTGGTCCTGCTACACCCCGTGGGCCAACCTGGCCGGAGTACCCGCGATCTCGCTCCCGTCGCATGTGGACGGTGACGGGCTGCCGCACGGCGTGCACCTCGTCGGCCGCGCCCGCGGTGACGCCGAACTGCTCGCTCTCGCCGCACAGCTGGAAAGCGCGGCGCTGTGGGACGAGCTGCACCCGCCGAGCTGGCACCAGTGAGAGGCCTCGTGATGCTGGAGGAGTTCGTCACGCTCCCGGACGGGCGGGGGATCCGCGCGGTCACGGCGGGGGAGGGCCCCGGCCCGCTGATCGTCTTCGAGGCCGGGATGAGCGCGCCCGGTTCGTCCTGGATCCACACCCAGCGCGAGGTGAGCGCCCGCTACCGCACGCTGTCCTACGACCGCGCGGGCTACGGCGGCAGCGACGCCGACCCGCACGACCGCACGCTCGACCGGATCGCGGACGACCTGACCGCGCTGCTCGACGCGCTCGGCGAGACCGAGCCGGTGCTGCTGGTCGGGCACAGCTGGGGCGGCCCGATCATCCGGGTGTTCGCCGACCGGCACCCGGAGCGCGTGGCCGGGATGGTGTTCGTGGACGCGACCCTCGCCGAGATCATGTCGACGCGCAACGCCAAGGTCGCGGCGGGGTTCTTCGGCCTCATGGCCGTGCTGGCCCGCCTGGGGGCCAAGGGGCTGATCAGGCGGCAGGCGTTCCGCAACGGCGTCTCGCCGGAGATCTCCGCGGCCGACGTGGAGGTCATGACGCGCGACTACACGACCGTGCGGGCGATGAAGGCGGGCAGCAGGGAGGCGTCGCAGATCGCGTCGTCCCTGCCGGTGATGCGCCGGGTGCAGGACGCGGGCACCCCGGACGTTCCGACGGTCTGCCTGCAGGCCGGTCTGGTCGAGCGGGGGATGGCCAAGTGGCGCCCGCTGTTCAACCGGTACACGGCAGAGCTGATGGACGCCGTCCCGCGCGGCAGGACGATCGTCGTCGAGGGCGCGGGGCACCTCATCCCGCAGGAGAACCCCGCCGTGGTGCGGGAGACCATCTTCGGGGTGGCCGAGCAGCTACCTTGAGCGCGTGGACTTCGACGAGTACCGGAAGTACGACGCCACCGGGCTGGCCCGGCTCGTCGCGGACAGGCACGTGTCCGCGGCCGAACTCCTCGCGGTGGCGAGGGAACGCGCCGCGGAGGTCAACCCCCGGCTCAACGCGATCGTGCGGGACGTTCCGGCCGAGCCGTCCGACGACCTCACCGGTCCGTTCGCCGGCGTCCCGTTCCTGATCAAGGACCTGGGCCAGGACTACGCGGGCCTGCCGACCTCGAACGGGTCGCTCTCGCTCAAGGGGCTGAAGGTCGCCGGGCACTCGACCGTCGTCCAGCGCTGGATCGACGCCGGCCTGGTGATCTTCGGCAAGACCAACCTGCCGGAGTTCGGCGCCAAGGCGATCAGCGAGTCGACCGTCTGGGGCCCGGCGCGCAACCCCTGGAACCTGGAACGGACTCCCGGCGGTTCTTCGGGTGGCTCGGCGGCCGCGGTCGCGGCCGGGATCGTGCCCTGCGCGGGCGCGAACGACGGCGGCGGCTCGACCCGGATCCCGGCGGCCTGCTGCGGGCTCGTCGGGCTGAAGCCCGGCCGCGGCCTCACGCCGTTCGGGCCGGAGACCGCCGAGATGATGCACGGCGCGGCGGTGCAGGGCGTCGTCTCGCGCACGGTCCGCGACACGGCCGCGATGCTCGACGTCATCTGCGGTGGTGAGCCGGCCGGGCCGTACTCGCCCGCGATGCCGCCGGAGTCGTTCGCCTCCTACGTCGGCCAGGCGCCCGGCCGGCTCCGCATCGGCGTGCGGGTGCCGTCGGCGATCAACCCGGACCCGCACCCCGAGGCGGTCGCGGCCGTCGCGTCGGCCGTCCGCGTGCTCACCGACCTCGGGCACCACGTGGAGGAACTGCCGCAGGCGCCGTTCGACGACGCGGTGCTGGCCAAGGACTTCCTGCTGACGTGGTTCGTGAACCTCGCGTGGAAGGTCGCCGACGCGAAGCGCCTGACCGGGGCGCCGGACCTCGCGTTCGAACGCGACACGCTGCTCATGGCCGCCCTGGGACGGGCCACGAGCAGCGTCGACTACGTGGACGCGGTGCAGCGGCGGCACGAGCACACCCGCCGCCTCAGCACCTACTTCGAGTCCTACGACCTGCTGCTGACGCCGACGCTCGCGACCCCGCCTCCGAAGGTCGGCCAGTTCGACCTGCCGGTGTCGTTGCAGCGGGCGACCGACGTGCTGCTCAAGACCGGCACGGCCCGGTTCCTCAAGCACACCAAGATCGTCGACGACATGATCTCCGAGAACCTGGGCTGGGTGCCGTACACGCAGCTCGCGAACATCACCGGCAGGCCCGCCCTCTCGCTGCCGCTGCACTGGACGGCGGACGGGCTGCCGCTCGGCGTCCAGTTCGTCGCGCCGCTCGCGGGGGAGGCGTTGCTGATCAAGCTCGCGGCGCAGCTCGAAGAGGCGCTGCCGTGGTCCGACCGCATGCCGGTCATGAGCTGAGGAAGCGCAGCAGTTCGGCGGTGACGAACGCCGGGTTCTCCTCGACCAGCCAATGTCCGGCCTTCGGGACGTCGAGCGTGCGCACGATGTTCGTCATCCGCGGCGCGGCCGTGCCCTTGATCGCCTCGGCCTGGCCCTCCGCCGCCATGACCAGGGCCGGAGCCCGCACGGGCCGGGCGGCCTCGGTGTCGCGGACGTCCTGGTCGAGCGCGCGGTACAGCTCGAAGCCGTTCGAGAGGGCGGAGCTGTAGGTGCGCGCGTACTCGTCGATCTCGTCGTCCGCGAACGGCGACTTCGTCGACGTGCCGCCGAACGCGCTGCCCTGGTAGGACACCTGCGGGTAGAAGAGCGCGAGGTAGTCGCGGACGTCGTCGCGGACGACCGCCTCGGGGACCTCCGGCTGCGAGTGGAACGCGATGTGCCAGCTGAGCGTGCGGTAGGTGCGCGCGTCGATCGCCGGGCCAGGTAGCGGCAGGTCGAGGTAGCCCAGGCGGGCGGTGTCCTCGGGGAACTGGCTGGCGTACTGGAACGCGACCGCCGCGCCGAGGTCGTGGCCGACGATCGCGGCGTCGCGGAGGCCGAGCCGGCTGGTCAGCGCGTGGACGTACCGCGCGAGGGTGGCCTTGTCGTAAGCCTTGGGCGTGCCGGTGCTGTCGCCGAGTCCGGGCAGGTCGAGCGCGTAGACGGTGTGGCGTTCGGCGAGCGAGGGCATGATCGGCCACCAGCCGTACCAGGTCTGCGGCCAGCCGTGGATCAGCACGACCGGGCTGCCGCTGCCGCCCGTCACGTAGTGCATCCGCACGCCCTCGACGTCGGCGAACTCGTGCCGGAAGGTCTTCTGGAAGGCCGGGTCGTTCTGGGTGACGGCGGCGTGCGCCGGGGTCTCCTGGGGTGTGGCACAGGCCGTGATGAGGAGCAGCAGGGCGAGTACTAGGCGTTTCATGCGGTCAGCTTCGGCTGAGGTTGCTGGATCTGGCACGAAAACTTGCCAGTGTGGCAAGCTCGGCCCGGTGAACCGCGAAACCGAGGACGTTCTGGACGGGGTGGGCGCGCGGCTGCGCACTCTGCGCCGGCACCGCGGCATCACGCTCGCCGACCTCGCGACGACCACGGGGATCTCCGAGAGCACCCTGTCGCGGCTGGAGAGCGGGCAGCGCCGGGCGACCCTGGAACTGCTGCTGCCGTTGTCGCGCGTCTACGACGTGCCGCTGGACGACCTCGTCGGCGCCCCGCGGACCGGCGACCCGCGCATCCACCTCAAGCCGATCCACAAGTACGGCATGACGTTCGTGCCGTTGTCGCGGCGGCCGGGCGGCGTGCAGTCGTTCAAGATGCTCATCCCGGCCGTGCCTGAGCCGTTGGAGCCCACTCTGCAGACGCACGACGGGTTCGAGTGGCTCTACGTCCTGAACGGACGGTTGCGGCTCGTGCTCGACGACCTCGACCTGACGTTGCCGCCGGGTGAGGCCGCCGAGTTCGACACCTCGAAGCCGCACTGGCTGGGCAGCGCCGACGGCGGCGCGGTCGAGCTGCTGATCCTGTTCGACCCCCAGGGGGTGCGCACGCACGTCCACGCCGACCGGGTCAGCCCCGGTTGACCCGCACCACCGCGACCACGCTGACCAGCGTCACGATCGCGACGGCGATCCCGTAGCCGATCGCCATGGTCGCCGCGCCGACGACACCGACGAACAGCCCCGCGATGATCGCCGAGCTGCCCATCGCGAGGTAGCCGACGAAGAAGATCGCCGTGAACAGCCCGGCGCGCTCGTGCGGTGCGACCTCGGGCACGAGCCCGCGGGTGGTGCCGGCGAACGAGGCCCCGATGCCGCCGCCGCCCACGATCGCGGCGGCCCAGAGCAGGGGCAGCGAGGTGGCGCCGATGCTGCCGATGAACAGCACGGCCCCGGCGACCATCGCGATCGTCCCGCCGAGCCGCAACCGCGGTGCCTTGACACCGCTGGAGAACGCGGAGGCCACAGTGGACGCTCCGAGCGCGACGAAGGCCAGCAGCGAACCGACGATCGGGCTCTGCACGGCGAACACCGCGACCAGCAGCGCGGGCACGAGTCCCATGAACGCCGTCATCGTCATGAACCCGCCGACGATGCCGGGAACCGAAGTCCAGTAGAGCCTGCGGACCTGGACGGGCAGGGAGATGCGGGGGTTCAGCGAAGCCACGGCGCCCGGCTTGCGCGTCGCGGTCTCCGGCGTGAAGACCGCGAAGATCGTCCCGGCCGCCATGACCACCGCGAGCACCAGCCACACCTCGAAGGTCGCGTCCGAGGCGAACTCCGCCAGCAGACCCGCGAAGAGCGCGCCGATCGCCAGTCCGCCGAGCGGCGCCATGCTGGTCATCTGGGCGCCGAGCTTCTTGAACCGCTCGGGTGCCAGTTCGACGACGGCAGCGCTGAGCGCACTGGACGCGGCACCGGTCGCGACACCCTGCACGACCCGTGCGGCGATCACCCAGCCGATGCTCGGCGCGAACAGGAACATCACCATCGCGACGAGGTCGATGGCCAGCGCCGCGATCATCAACGGCCGCCGTCCCACGTAGTCCGACAGCGATCCGATCACCAGGATCGAGACCAGCAGTGAGAAGGCGTAGATGCCGAACGCGAGGGTCAGCACCCACGGCGCGAACCCCCACTGGTGCTGGTAGATCGGCAGCAACGGGGTCGGGGCGCCGGCCGCCACGAGGATCGCGACCATCGCGGCCGAGATGCCCGCGAAGCCGACTCCGCGGGACAGGAACGGCCGCCGCACAGCCGTGCCGGTGCGATCGAGCAGCGCGGTCATCGCACTTCCTTCGAGTTCGAGGGGGTGGTGCGACGACCGTAAGGGAGTCCACTTCGTTTTTGCAAGTGAACTTTGAATCACGCAGTGAGCTGCGCTTGTGCAAGCTTGCTATGGTTCGGCTGTGAAGCGACGTGATTTCGGCCAGTACTGCGGCCTCGCCCGCGCGCTGGAACTGGTCGGCGAGCGGTGGGCGTTGCTGATCGTGCGCAACCTCATCGTGCGGCCGCGCCGCTACACGGAGCTGCAGACCGGCCTCGCGGGGATCCCGACGAACGTGCTGGCCACCCGTCTCAAGGAACTCGAGCAGGCGGGCATCGTGGAACGCCAGGTGGCTCCGGCGCCCGCCCGCGGCGTCGTCTACGCACTGACCGCCGTCGGCCGGTCGCTGGAGCCGGCCCTGCTGTCGCTGGCCCGCTGGGGCGCGACGCAACTGGGCGAGCCGCAGAAGGGCGACGTCGTCACCCCCGAGGGCATGGTGCTGAACCTCCGCGCGGTCTTCCAGTCCGCGGAGGCGGCCGGCCTGACGGCGTCGTGGGAGATCCACGTCCGGGACGTGGTGGTGCACGCGGTCGTCACCGACGGCGCGCTGCTCACCGGCCTCGGTCCGGCACCGGTGGGCCCCGACCTGACCATCACCGTGGAACTGGACGACGACGAACTGGCGTCCTACCGCGCGATCGTCAGCTCGATGCGGGACGGAACGGTGGAGCTGGCGGGCGACCGCAAGCTGCTCGGCACCTTCCTGCGCGTGTTCACCGTTCCGCGCGTGGCCTGAGTGCCACCGAACCCGCCAGGAGCAGTCCGGCGGCGACGAGCAGGGCGTGCGGCACGAGCAGGCCTGCCGCCACCAGGGCGAGAGCGGCGAGGTGGAAGGGCCAGGTCCGCGTGCGGCGGGTGGTCGTGGGGATCATCGGGCGCCTCCAGAGCGGTTGAGGGCGTCTGACTCCACGATCCGTCATGCCCGCCGGTGGCCGCGATCCGTCCTGGCACTCAACCTGCGGCAGCCCGGACGAGGGATCAGCTCCGGGCGTGGGTGCCGGCCCCTGGGAGAGCGATCCGCACCGCTGCGCCGGGCGTGACCGTCCCCACCCCGGCTCGCCGCGCAGCCCGCCGACCGGCACACCTGCCAGACCCCGGCGAACATGGGTGTTGCCACGGATGGACAGGTGGTGCTCTCGACCGTCAGCCTCGCAGGCGTGGCGGGAGGTGATCACGGAGAGGCGGCGCGCGTGTCGTTGTTCGGGCGGATCTTCCTGCTCAACGCCCTGGTTCTGGTGATCGCGGCCATGTTGCTCGTGTTCGGGCCCGCGACGGTGTCGACGCCGGCGCCGTTGCGCGAGGTGGTGGTGCTGGCGGCCGGGCTGGTGGTGATGCTGATCGCGAACGCCGTGCTGATCCGGGTGGGGCTGGCGCCGCTCGGGCGGCTCACGCGGGCGATGACCACGATCGACCTGCTCAAGCCCGGGCCCCGGTTGCAGGCCACGGGGCACGGGGAGATCGCGGAGCTGATCACCACGTTCAACAGCATGATCGACCGCCTGGAGACCGAGCGCGGGTACAGCTCGGCGATCGCCCTCTCCGCGCAGGAGTCGGAGCGGCGGCGGGTGGCGCAGGAGCTGCACGACGAGGTGGGGCAGTCGCTGACGGCGGTGCTGCTGAGTCTCAAGCGGGTGGCGGACCAGTCGCCGCAGGAAACGCGCGAGGAGCTCCTGCAGGTGCAGGAGACCACGCGCAGCACGCTCGACGAGATCCGCCGCATCGCGCGGAGGCTGCGGCCCGGTGTGCTGGAGGAGCTGGGGCTGGTCAGCGCGCTCAAGGCCCTCACGCGGGAGATCGGCGACCCGGCCGGTCTCACGATCAAGCGGTCGTTCGACAAGAACCTGCCCGCGCTCGACGCCGAGACCGAACTGGTCGTCTACCGCGTCGCGCAGGAGGGTCTCACCAACACCGTCCGGCACGCGAAGGCCGACGAGATCGAACTGACGCTGACGGCTCGTCCGTCCGAAGTGGAGCTACGACTGCGCGACAACGGCCGGGGGATCGGTGACAGCCAGGAGGGGGCGGGCATCCGCGGCATGCGGGAACGGGCGCTGCTGGTCGGCGCCGACCTCAGTGTCGGGCCGGCGCTGGAGGGCACCGAGGTCAGGCTCGTGGTGAAGGCCAAGGGGGAGGGCGAATGACCGTGCGCATCCTGCTCGCGGACGACCACGCGCTCGTCCGCCGCGGTGTCCGGTTGATCCTGGACAACGAACCCGACCTGGAGGTCGTCGGCGAGGCCGGCGACGGCGCGGAGGCGATCAGCCTGGCGCGCAGGGACAAGCCGGACCTGGCGATCCTCGACATCGCCATGCCGCGGCTGACCGGGTTGCAGGCCGCGCGGGAGCTCTCGCGCCTCCTGCCGGACCTGCGGATCCTCATCCTCACGATGTACGACAACGAGCAGTACTTCTTCGAGGCGCTCAAGGCGGGCGCCTCCGGGTACGTGCTGAAGTCCGTCGCCGACCGCGACCTGGTGGAGGCCTGCCGCGCGGCCATGCGCGGCGAGCCGTTCCTCTACCCCGGCGCGGTGAACTCGCTGATCCGCAACTACCTGGACCGCGCCAGGGAGGGCGGCGGCTTCCCGGCCAAGGCGATCACCGACCGCGAGGAGGAGATCCTCAAGCTGGTCGCGGAGGGCCATTCCTCCAAGGAGATCGCGGACATGCTCGTGATCAGCGTCAAGACCGTCGAGCGGCACCGGGCCAACCTGCTGCAGAAACTCGGGCTCAAGGACCGCCTCGAGCTCACCCGGTACGCGATCCGCGCCGGGCTCATCGAACCCTAGGACACTCGAGTGAACGTCGAAGTGACGCCCCTGCCCGGCATAGGGGTCAGGCAGGACTTCTCCATCCGTTCCGGCCGCCGGATCGGCGTGATCTCCTACCGCGACGGCAAGTTCGAGCTCATCATGTCCAAACAGGATGATCTCGACACGACCGCCGCGTCGATCCCGCTCACGCCGGAGGAGGCGGGCACGCTCGCCGGGCTGCTCGGGGCGCCGCAGCTCGTCTCGAAGCTCGCCAGACAGCACGCCGACATCACCGGGATCACGACCCGCCAGCTGCCGGTCACGGCGTTCTCCAGCCGCACCCTCGGCGACACGGCGCTGCGGACCCGCACCGGCGCGTCCATCGTCGCGGTCGTGCGTGCGGGCAACGCGCATCCGTCGCCCGGCCCCGACTTCCTGTTCGAGAACGGCGATCTCGCGGTCGTCGTCGGCACCGCGGACGGTCTTGATGCCGCCGCGGACATCCTGACGGGCGGCTGAAACTGTGCACGACACCACGATCGCGCTGATCCAACTGGGTGCGGTCTTCTTCGGACTGGGCCTGCTCGGCCGCCTCGCCTGGAGATTCGGCATCTCGCCGATCCCGCTCTACCTCGTCGGCGGTCTCGCGTTCGGGTCCGGCGGACTCATCCCGTTGCACGGCATCGAGAACTTCACCCACCTCGCCAGCGAGATCGGCGTGGTGCTGCTGCTGCTCCTGCTGGGCCTCGAGTACTCGGCATCCGAACTGACCACCGGCCTGAAGAAGTCGTGGATGGCCGGCGTCCTCGACATCGTGCTCAACGCGGCACCCGGCGCGATCGTCGCGCTGATGCTCGGCTGGGGCACGGTCGGCGCGCTGGCGATGGCGGGCGTCACCTACATCTCGTCGTCCGGCATCATCGCGAAGGTCCTCGGCGACCTCGGCCGCCTGGGCAACCGCGAGACGCCGGTGATCCTCTCGGTGCTGGTGTTCGAGGACCTGGCGATGGCCGTCTACCTGCCGGTGCTCACCGCGGTGCTCGCGGGTGTCAGCTTCGTCGGCGGGCTCACGTCGGTCGGCATCTCGCTGCTCGCGATCACCATCGTCCTGGTGGTGGCGCTGAAGTACGGCCGCGTCATCTCGGCCATCGTGGACAGCCCCGACCACGAGGTGTTCCTGCTCAAGCTGCTCGGCTCGGCGCTGCTGGTCGCCGGTATCGCCTCGGAACTGCAGGTGTCCGCCGCGGTCGGCGCGTTCCTGCTGGGCATCGCGATCTCCGGCTCCACCGCCGAGAACGCCACGCGCCTGCTGGAACCGTTGCGAGACCTGTTCGCCGCGATGTTCTTCGTGGTGTTCGGCCTGAACACCGATCCGCGCACGATCCCGCCCGTGCTCGGCATGGCGGTGCTGCTGGCCGTGATCACCACCGTGACGAAGGTGGCGACGGGCTGGTGGGCGGCGCGACGGCAGGGCATCGGACTGATGGGCCGCGCCCGCACGGGTGCCGCGCTGGTGGCGCGAGGGGAGTTCTCCATCGTCATCGCCGGGCTCGCGGTCGCCTCCGGTCACGTGAACGAGCAACTGGCCGCGCTCGCCACCGCGTACGTGCTGCTGATGGCGATCATCGGCCCGATCGCGGCGCGCTTCGTCGAACCGGTCGGCGAGTTCTTCCTCCGCAGGCGGGCAGCCGCTCAGTGAGGTGGCTGGCACTCCTGCTGGCCCTGCTGCTGGCGTTCGTCGGCACGAGCACCCGCGACACGACCGCGGACCGGCCGGGATCGGGGCTCAACGCTCCGGTCTCGGCCGTCCACGTGCAGACGACGGCGTCCCCGGACGCCTGCTGGGCGCTGCTCGGCCCCGCGACCGGCCCGTGCCCTCCACCGGCCCGCGCAGCCGTCGTCGCGGCCGCCGCTCAGAACGCAGAAGCGACGACCGCAGGTCACCGGTCGAGCCGGGCACCGCCGCACGCGGCCGCTCCCGGCTCCACCCACCCCCTGACCTGAGGACCTCACATGTCGTACGTCGTTCTGGTGTTGCTCGTCGCGTCCGTGCTCGTCGGTGTCGGCGCGCTGGGCGCGATGCTGAAGAAGAAGGAGCCGTTCTACGGCGTCATCGGTCTCGTGACCATCTGCGTCCCGAGTTCGCTCCTGGCGTTCCTCTACATGGCCGTGGCCTGATCAGCGGACTGGTCGAGCTGGGCGATCCCCCGCGCCACGCCCAGCTCGACCAGGTCCTGCGGCCGCAACCGCAACTCCTCCGCCGTCTGCCGCGCCCGCGCGGGGTCCCGTTTGAGGATCGCGTTCGCGAGCTCCGGTGAGATGACCGCGAAGTAGCCGTTCGGCGTCACCCACATCCGGTCCGGCGCGGCGAACGCCAGCGCGCCACCGGAGCCGCCCTCGCCGATCACCAGCGTCGTCACCGGCACGCGCGCGGCCGCGACCGCGGTGAACATGTCGGCGATCGCGGCGCCCACCCCGGCCTTCTCGGCGGCCGCGTCGTTGGCCGCGCCCGGTGTGTCCACGAGCGTCAGCACCGGGATGCCCAGCCGGTCCGCCAGCCGGACGAGACGGGCCGCCGTGCGGAACCCGGCGGGCCGGGTCGCCGTGCCGCACTGCGCCGCGTAGGCGATGGTCCGCCCGTCGCGGTGCCCGAACCCGCACAGCACACCGGGGTCGACGCCGCCGCCGCGGTCGCCGTTGACCGGCTCGTGCCAGTCGAAGTAGGCCGCGAGGTACTCCTTGGCGCGCGGACGGCCCAGCGTGCGGGCGCGCACCACCGCGTCCCAGCCTGTCTTCGGCAACGTCATCTCGCCCAGCGCCGCCGGCACGGGGGCGGGGCCGCCGGTGGCCGTGGTGAGCAGCCGCAGCCAGCGCTCCAGCCGCTCGCGCAGCTCCTCCGGCGGCACGAGCTGGTCGACGAGACCGGCCGCGAACTGCTGCGTCACCGAGTACCCCGGCGGCCGCACCCGTGACCCGGCGAACCCGACCTGCGCGCCGCGCAGTCCCAGCACGACGTCCGCGCCCGCCCCGAGCGTGGCCCAGCCGCCGCCGGTCGTGGGGTCGCGCAGCACGGCGACGTGCGGCAGCCCGGCCTCGCGGGTCAGCGTGAGCTGCCGGGCGATCCGGGGCAGCTGCATCAACGCCAGCGTGCCCTCCTGCATGCGGCTGCCGCCGGTCGCGACCAGCGAGACCACCGGAAGGCGGCGCTCGCGGGCGTGCGTGAAGGCCTGCTCGATGCGGGCGCCGGTGCGGGTGCCCAGCGAGCCGCCGAGGAACCCGAACTCGAACGCCACCACCGCGGTCGTGACGCCGCCGATGTCCGCGACCCCGCAGACGACGGACTCGCGTTCGCCGGTCGAGGCGGCCGCCCGCGCGAGCTGGTCGCCGTACCCCGGCCAGCCGAGCGGTCCGTCCCCGGCGAAGTGCCCCAGGTCGTCCGGCAGCTCCTCGAACGCCGGCGCCAGCCGGCCGATCAGCTCACGAGCGGACTCACGCCCGCAGGGCACGCTTCATCACCTTGCCCATGTCGTTGCGCGGCAACGACTCCACGAACCGCACCACCCGGGGCCGCTTGTGCGGGGTGAGCAGCCGCGCCACGTGGTCGGCGAGCTCGTCCGGGGACGGCTCCGCCCCGGCGGGCACGACCCAGGCGACGATCCGCTCGCCCAGGTCGTCGTCGGGCTCGCCGGTCACCGCCACCTCCTTCACACCGGAGTGCTCCAGCAGGGCGTTCTCGATCTCGCCCGCGCCGATCTTGTAGCCGCCGCTCTTGATGATGTCCGTCGCCTTGCGCCCGACGATGCGGAAGTAACCGTCCTCGTCGCGCGTGCCCACGTCGCCGGTGCGGAACCAGCCGTCCGCGAACGCCTCGGTGGTGGCGTCGGGCCGGTTGAGGTACTCGGTGAACAGGTTCGGCCCGCGCACCTGGATCTCGCCGATCGCGCCGACGTCGTCCAGCGCCAGCCCGGCGTCGTCGACCAGCCGCACCTCGACGCCGGGCAGCGGCACGCCGACCACGCCCGGCCTGCGGTCACCGTCCGCGCGGACGCTGGTGTTCATCAGCGTCTCGGTCATCCCGTACCGCTCGACCACGCGCTGCCCGGTCGCGGCGGTGATCCGCTCGTGGTCGCGCACCGGCAACGCCGCCGAGCCCGACACCAGCAACCGCGCCCCGCTCAACGCGTTGGCGAGCTTCAGGTCGCCGCCCACCTCCTCCGCGATGCGGTGGTACATCGTCGGCACGCCGAACATCATCGTGCCGTCGTCGTCCAGCGCCCGGACGACCGCGTCGGTGGAGAACTTGCCGAGGTGGTGCACCGTGCCGCCCCGCCGCAACGGGCCGAGCACGCCGAGGATGAGGCCGTGCACGTGGAACAACGGCAACGCGTGCACCAGCACGTCCTGCGAGGTCCACTCCCACGCCTCCGCGACCGCGTCCAAAGTGGACACGATCGCCCGGCGCGGCAGCACGACGCCCTTGGGCGCACCGGTGGTGCCCGAGGTGTAGACGATCAACGCCGGGGCCTCGTCGCCGGGATCGGCGAACGGCTCGACGTCACCGCCGTCGAGCGTGACGTCGCGGCGCGGCACCGAGTCCAGTCCAGCGGGAAGCGGTGTGCCGGGAGCCGCGAGCACCTGCGCGGGCGCGCTGTCCGCCACGATGTGCGCGAGCTCGCGTTCGCCGACCTTCGGGTTGAGCGGCACGGCGGGCACCCCGGCGAGCAGGGCCGCGACCACCGCGACGCACGTCTCGATCGTCGGAGTCGCCCAGATCGCCACCCGCGGCAGACCGGACAGCTGCCGCGCCAGTGTTCCGGCGCACGCGGCGAGCTCGGTGTGGGTGAGGGTGCGGTCGCCGAAGCGGAGGGCGACGCGGTCGGACTGCAGGTCGAACATCAAGGTCACCAGATTCCCGGGACGACGAGGGCGAGCCAGACCAGCGGCGGCGCCGCCGCGACCATGATCCCGCCGTAGACCATCAGTTGCTTGAAGAACTTGTCACGGTCGACGTCCTGCGCGCCGGCCAGCACCAGGGCGCCGTTGGTGGAGAACGGGCTCACGTCGACCACGGTCGCCGACACCGCCAGAGCCGCGATCAGGCCGATCGCGCTGACCTCGCCCTGCAGCAGGAACGGCACGGCCAGCGGGATCAGCGCGCCCATGATGCCGACGGACGAGGCGAACGCCGACACGATCGCGCCGATGTAGCAGATCAGCAGGGCGGCGAGCAGGGGAGCGCCGACACCGGCGACCGAGTCGCCCGCCCACTTGATCGTGCCCATCGTCTGCAGCACGGCGACGTAGGTGAGGATGCCGCAGATCAGCAGCACCGTCGGCCAGGTGATCTGGGTGATCGCCTGCTTGGACGTCTCCGGCCACACCACGCTGAGCAGCACGGCCACCGTGATCGCGGCGAGGCCGACGTCGAGGTCGAACACCAGCGCGGCGATCACGAGGGCCGCGAGGCCGAGGAGGGTCGCGATGCGGGGCGCGGTCAGGGCGACGCGCTCTTCGGCCACGTCGGTCACGTCGCGGGTGTCGTCGTCGCCGACTCCGCCGCCGAGCGCGTCGTCACCACCACCGGTACGGGCCAGCGCGGGCGCTTCCAGAGGTTGCCTGGCGAGCTTCATGCCGCCCAGCACCACGAACACCACGGCGGCGATCAGCAGGTTCACCACGAGGCTGGCCAGGAACAGCACGACCTCGTTGCCCGGCAGGCCTTCCTTGGCCACGATGCCGTTGACGATCGTGCCGTAGATGCTGATGGGGGAGAACCCGCCGGCCTGCGCGCCGTGCACGACCATGACGCCCATCAGCAGCGGGCTGATCCGGTACTTGGCCGCGAAGCCCATCGCGATCGGCGCCACGATGGCGACCGCGGCCGGGCTCACCGCGCCGATCGCCGTCAGCACGCCGGTGATCGCGAACATCACCCACGGCATCAGCGCGATCCGCCCGCCGACCAGCCGGATCGCCCTGTGCACCAGCCAGTCCGTGGTGCCGTTGGCGCGGGCGATGGCGAACAGGAACGTCACCCCGACCAGCACGACGAACAAGGAGCCGGGGAAGCCCTTGAAGATGTCGTCGGTCTTCATGTCCGCCACCAGCGTGCCGACCCCGAAGGCCGCGGCGAAGGCGAGCGCACCCATGTTGATCGACCTGGTCGTGGCGAGGACGAACACCACGACCAGCACGAGTATCGAGATCAGTTCGGCGGACATGCGGGGCTCCCGTCGTTGGGGCTGTCCGGGTGGGTTGGCCTGAGCCGGCTCAGTGGCCAAGTGGTTCAGCCACTTTCCGCCCACGGTCCAGCCGCTGTCAAGAGGTGGCCTAGTGGCTGAGCCACTTGGCCGGTTATCCTGGGACGATGTCCGAAGCACTGAGGCCGATGGTGAAGTCCCGCCTGTACGAGCAGGTGCTCGAACGCCTGCGCGCGCACGTGACCGAGGCCGGGCTGAGCGCGGGGGACAGGCTGCCCGCCGAACGCGACCTCGCCGCGAGCCTCGGGGTCAGCCGCGCGTCGGTGAAGCAGGCGATCGTGGTGCTCGAGGTCCAGGGCCTGGTCGAGGCACGCCACGGCGGAGGCACCTACCTGGTGCGCGACACCCTCGACGTCGAACCGGTCGAGCAGCTCGTCGAACGCCGCAAACGCCTCCCCGAGGTGCTGGAGGCCCGCGAGGCGCTGGAGACCAAGCTCGCCGAACTGGCCGCCGAACGCCGCACCGACGCCGAACTGGAGACCATCCGCGAGGCGCTGGACTTCATGCGCGACGAGATCGACGGCGGCGACAACGGGGTGGAAGGGGATCGCCGCTTCCACGCCGCCGTCACCGCCGCCGCCCACAGCTCGCTGCTCGCCGAGTTCATGAAGACCATCGCCGAGCAGATCACCGAGAGCCGCACCGAGTCGCTGCGCCAGCCGGGGCGCCCGTCCCGGTCACTGGCGCAGCACACGGCGATCTACGAGGCCATCGCCGCGGGGGACGCGAAGAAGGCCGCCGCGGCGATGCGGAAGCACGTCCGCACCGTCGCGAAGGTCAGGCTGCTCACCTGGGTGCCCGAAGACTGACCACCGCCGGCGAGTTGCGCGCCTGCACCACGTGGCTGGACCCGTCCGCCTTGTGCACGACGAACTTCCAGTCCCGCTTGGACACCTTGCCGGACAGCAGGACGATCGTGTCGCCGTGCTGGATGATCCGGGTGCGCCCGCCGTCCTCGTACAGCGTGAACTCGCCCTTGGCGCCGGCCGTCACGTGCACGGTCAGCGGGCCGGCCGGGTTCTGCACGTCGTTGGCCACGTCGGCACTGCGTTCGACCAGCATCCCGCCCGCGCGCATGAACACCGGCATGGTGTCCAGGCCCGCGCTGACGGTCGCCCAGGTGTTGCCCTGGTAGACCTGCCCGGTGAAGTAGTCGGTCCACTGCCCCGGCGGGAACCAGACGCGCGTCGAACCGGAGTCTCCGGGCGTCGTGATCGGCGCGACCAGCACGTCCGGCCCGAGCAGGAACTGGCTGTCCGCGGTGGAGTAGGCCTCCGGGCTGCCCGGGTACTCGAGCCACGCCGGCCGCTGGATCGGCACGCCGGTCCGGTTCGCCTGCTCCGCCAGCGAGTAGATGTACGGCACGAGCCGTTCGCGCAGGTTCAGGAACTTCGTCGCCGATGCCTGAGCGGCCGCCCCGTACTGCCACGGCAGCCGGTCGCCGTGGTTGCTGTGCAGCCGCGTGATCGGCTGGAACGCGCCCAGCTGCACCCACCGGGCGTACATGTCGTCCGGCATCTTGGTGGTGTAGCGGACCTGGCCGTTGTCGAGGTAGGTCTCCGACCCGCGCAGCCCGGTGGTGTCGTTGTGGCCGCCGATGTCGTGGCTGATGTTCGACATCCCGGTCGACACGCCCTCGGCCGAGGTGTAGCCGATGGTCGCCTTCAGCGTGCCCCACGTCGACGACGTGTCGCCGGTGAAGTGCAGGGTGTTGCGCTTCTCGGCCCACGGACCGGTCGGCAACGGGCCGGAACCGCTGTACCCACCGGCCTGCAACGAACCGAAGCCGCGCGAGAACGCGAACGAGCCGATCTTCGCGTACTGCTCGTTGATCCACGAGTCGGGCGTGACCCCGCGCAGGGACGAACCCGAGCCGTCGCAACACCAGTCGAGCCACCAGAAGTCGGTCGGCATCTTCCGGTGCAGCTCCAGGTACGCGCGCAGCTGGTCGGGGTCGCCCCAGTCGAACACGTAGCAGTTCGTGCAGGAACCCTTGGCCAGCTTGCCCTTCGCGGTGGCCTGCGCCTGGGCGAAGTCCGGGTCGTCGCCCTGGATGCTGGGGTGGATGTTGAGCGTGCTGTGCAGGCCTTCACCGTGCGCCCAGTCGAGGAAGCCCTGCGGGTCCGGGAACTTCGCCTGGTCCATGCGCCAGCCGTTCCACAGGTTGTGCCCCTTGAAGTCGGTGTCGACCACGAGCACGTCCAGCGGTACGCCGTGCTGCCGGAACGCCGGCAGGATCCGGTCGCGGAAGTCGGCGGCGGTCCGGTCGATGTACTCCGAGTACCAGACGCCGTAAGCCCAGCGCGGCAACAACTTCGGCCCGCCGGTCAGCGCGGTGAGGTCACCGAGCGCCGTCTTGTAGTTCTGGCCGTAGCCGAACACGTAGCCGTCCTGGTACGGCTGCGCGCCCCGGTCCGCGCGCGGAGTTCCGCCGCGCAGAGCGGATGTCGTGTCGTCCAGCAGGTACCAGCCGTCGCGGTACATCAGGCCGGGCGTCAGCTGCGGGTCACCGTTGTTGCCGGTGTAACCGTCGAGCGAACGCCGGTAGCCGCCGAGCGGCAGGTGCTGGACCGAGCTGTTGACACCGACGGTGTCGAGGTTGACGTGGCACCCCCTGTCCGGGCACGTGACGGTGAGGTCGGAAGTGCCCGCGGGCAACGACACCTGCGCCGTCGCGGTGGACCACGTGCCCCAGTTCGCCGTGACGGGCAACGTGACGGCCTGACCGTTGAGCAGCACGGTCCGAGACTCGTGCTTGCCGTCGCCACCGACACCGTTGGCATAGCGCAGCACCACGGGGTACGTGCCCGCCGCCGGAACGCTGGTCACGCGCTGGCTCAGCCGCGTGCCCCCGACGAGTTCGGCGACGAACCCGGTGCCCGCGAACCCGGCGTGCTCGACGGCGACCTTGGCCGAACCGCTCAGCACGCCGTTCTCGGCCTCGCAGCTGGTGCCGAACCGGCAGTCGTCCACCGCTCGCACGCCGGGGTAGGCCTGGTCGCCGCTGAGCAGGGCGAGGCTGTCAACGTTGACGTTGCCCGAATCCGCGGCACCGCGCGTCAGCGACACACGATGTTCGCCGGCGGACAGGTCGACGTCCGTGGACACCTGCTGCCAGGCACCCCAGTCGGCGGTCGCGGGCAGGGTGACCTGACGAGGAGCCTGCCCGTCGACGGCGAGCCCGAGCGTGCGGCTCTCGTGCCTGCCGTCACCACCGCGCCCGTTCGCGTACTTCACGACCAGCCGGTGCCTGCCCGCGCTGGAAGCGCGCACCGTCGCCGTGATCCCGTTGTTGAGGTAGGAGAACCCGGCGACGAACCCGGCACCGGAGTGCCCGGCATGGTCGGCCGCGACCAGCAGGCCTTCCCGTTGCTGGTCCTCGGCCTCGCAGAGCTGCCCGGTCGCACAGACCACCCGCCGCCACGGGGACGCGGTCGTGCCGGCCGTCTTCAGCTCGAAGTTGTCCGCGCGGAACGGCCCGGACCCCACGCGGTACCGCAGGGTCATGGCCGACGTGGTGATGGTCAGCCAGCCGTCCTGCACGCGCGAGGTGTAGGCCGTGCGGGGGAAGGTGCGGTTTACAACGTTGTAAGTGCCCTGGTCCTCAAAGCGGCGATCCCCGGCGAACTCGGAGCGCACGAGGGTGGGGGACAGGATCTGGAACCTGGCCTGCCCGGAGACCACCGTGCCGTTGGGCTGGGCGGTCGCGGGTGCGGGGAGGACCAGGCTCAATAGGGCTAGCAGAGGGACGATCGTCGTGCGTTTCCGCATTCGTGCTCCTCGTCTGACGCCGTCGGCTTCCGAGGTGTTCAGGTACCTGAACCTTCCTCACCTTGGCCTGACGATGTGGAGCGATCAAGAGGCCATTCAGCGCACGACGCGGTACGTCACATGCGTGAAGGCGGCGCCCGCACGGGAGTCGACCTGCTCCAGCTTCAGCCTGGGAACGCCGTCGAACAGCCGCGAGCCGGCCCCGATGGTGATCGGCACGATCCGCAGCCGCAGCTCGTCGATCAGACCCGCGGCGAGGTACTGGTTGATGGTGGCGGCGCCGCCGTGGATGGAGATGTCGCCGTTCCCGGCCGCCTCGCGGGCGAGCTCGAAGGCTGCCGCGATGCCCTCGGTGACGAAGTGGAACGTCGTGCCACCCTCCATCGGCTGGGGTTCGCGCGCGTGGTGGGTGAGCACGAAGACCGGACCGTGGTACGGCGGGTTGTCGCCCCACCAGCCGTTCCACGGGCGGTCCCAGGGGCCGCGGACCGGGCCGAACATGTTCCGCCCCATGATGAACGCCTTGGTGTCGGTCATGCGGTCCATCTGCCACTTCTGCTCGGCGGGGTCCTCGAACCACCCGTGCAGCTCGCTGCCCCAGCCGTCGCCGCCGTCGTCGCCGAACGGGCGTTCCTCGGTCTGGCCGAGGCCTGCCGCGTAGCCGTCGAGGGAGATCGAGAGGTCGCACGTCACCTTGGTCATGGGATCAGCGTGGCTCGCCCGACCCATGACGTCCAACGCCCAAGAGCGGGTGTTTCAAGGGCTTCCGCTTCGTCCACCTCGGCGACGATCCCCTCCACCTGATCAGCACGCGGCCGGACGACAGCCTGGCGAACCACCGGCACTCGGCGTGGATCGGCGGGTGCGACGCGTGCCGGGAGGAGCTGGAGACCGTCTGCCGGAGCGAGGGCTTCGCGCCGCGCATCGCCTCGCACAGTGACGACATGGTGGTGGTGCAGGCACTCGTGGCCGCCGGCGCGGGCGTGGCGATCCTGGCCGGGCTCGGGTTGCAGGCGCACCGCCGGCCGGACGTGCACGCCACCGAGCTCGTGGGTCTGCACCGCGAGATCCACGCCGCGACGTACGGCGACCCGCCCGACCCACCGGGCGTGGCCGCCGTACTGGCCGCGTTGACGCGCTCGTTCAGCGCTTGAGCGTGAAGGTGAAGTCGCCGGAGACCTTGCCGGTCAGCCGGATCGCCGACACGACCTTGCCTTCGGTGATCAGCCGTTCGACCTCACCGCGCGTCAGGCCGCACGCGTCCGCGATCAGCCGCACCGGCCGGACCGGGATCCGCGCCGTGAACCGGACCGACACGTCGGCCACCTCCTGGTCGAGGTGATCGGACCCGCCGGTGTCGAGCCGCCACGCGCCCTCCCAGTCGAGGGAGACGTGGTTGCGGCGCTGCAGAACGGTGTCCTGCAACAGTTCCGCTACCAGTGACGGGTCGTTGGCGTGCAGCCGGTCCAGCAGTGCGGGCCGGACCGCGCGGACGTGGGTCCGCTCGAAGATCGTGAGCTTGGCCGTGTCCCCGCAGCCCGTGCAGAGCACGAGGAGCCAGGCGTCGAGGACCTTGTGGTTGGCGTTGACGCGGAACTTGCCGCTCGCCCGGAATCGGTCGGCGGCGCACACGTGACAACGACGGCGGACTTGAGGAAGGCAGGTGGGCACGACGGCCCAGGTGATGAGCACAGGAGTACACCGTTCGGTGAAAAATCCGCAGCAAAGGGAGCACGGCGCTCAGAGAGCGTCGCGCAACGAGAACCAAGTGCTTGGGAGAATTCACACGGTGTACAACGGCACGTCCTTGCCCCGGGGATCAGTCCGGCAGGAACGTAACGGCCTGGGGTCGCACCGTTCCACTCAATTTCGGCACGGTCGCGGAACCGAGGGCGCTCTCCAGTTGCTCCCACCGCGTCACCAGGTCCGCGAGCATCAGCATCATCACCTCGGGGAACGCGTACAGGAAGCTCTGATAGCGGTAGTGGTCGAGGTAGAACACCACGACGTCGTCGGTCAGCGCCGTCACCGAGGTGGTGCGGGCGTTGAAGAACATGTCGTGGTGGCCGAGCAGTGCGCCCCGGCCGAGCACCGACCGTTCGTAGATCCCGCCGAAGTCGATCTCGACATGGCCGGACGCGACCAGGAACACGCCGTGCGCCGCGTCGTCCTCGTGGAACAGCGTGTCGCCCGCCGCGTAGGGGATCTCGTCGAACATGGAGGCGAGCGTCTCCAGCTCGGAGTCGGCGAGCGCGCCGAACAACCGCACCCCGTGCGGGTCGACGCTGCACCGCAGGCACGCCACCCGCTCGGTCAGTTCGCGCTCGGTGATGTGGTTCATCCGCATCCGCACGAACCGCAGCATCCGGTCGGTGTTGCGCGACTGGGCGCGGGACTTGCCCGCGCTGGGCGGGGTGTAGAGGTCCGAGTCGCCGCTGATGCGCGCGGCCTCGCGGCGGCCTGACTCGTACGCGCTGTGCACGCAGCCCCAGTGGTACGGGTTCGTGCCCTCGCCGGCGAAGAACAGCCTGTCGCCGACCGGTTCCGCGAGGGTCGCGATGTCCTTCGAGGACGAGTCGACGCCGATGCAGGTGTACGACCCCAGCGCGTACGGGTCGGAGGACCACGTCGTGCGCGAGACGCCGGAGGGCGCGGGCGCGTCCTCACCGAAGAGGTCCTGGACGACCTCCGCCGCGTACGCCGAGACCTCTTCTGAGGACCACGTCTCCATCGCACGGCCGAGCGAGGCGCCGAGCAGCATCACCAGAACCGGTTTGCCGTGCGACTTCCACATGCTGATGACGACGGTGGGGTAGCGGTCCGTGTCGCGGCAGAGGTAGCCGAACACGTACTGGTCGCGCGGCCAGAACGGTTCGTCGTAGTGCAGCGCGATCTTGTTGAGCGTGCCGAACCCGAGCCGGGCGATCGCCGACCGCTTGGCCTCGGGCAGCGGCGGCACGAACTCGACCGCGGCGGCCTTCAGCACCCCCAGCGGCACCGTGACGAGCACCTTGTCGGCCTCGAACATGCCCTGGTCCGTCGTGACGCGGCCGTCCTCGACGCGCGTGACCACGTGGCCCAGCCGGATGTCGAGCCCTTCGGCCAGAGCGTCCACAACGGACTGGTAGCCCTGGTGCAACGTGCTGTCGCCGTACCCGTAGACGAGGTAGCCGTCTTCCCAGTGCTTCAACGAGAGCTTGTCCGGATCTTCCGCCGCGTCCTCGCGCAGGATCACGTTCAGGTGGTACCGCACGGCCTGTTCGTCCTCTGGGGACAGCCGGCGTTCGGCCAGGACCTGGCGCATCGCCTCGCCGAGCGGGACGTCCGGGCGGTCTTCCTTGCGCGCCACGGCGGCGCGGCGTTCCAGCTCGTGCAGGACCTCGTCGGCCAGTTCGAGGGTGCGGCTCTTGTAGCGGTGGTTCACCGCCCGCCGGTCCGCGCCGAACAGGTCGAGGCTGTCGAACCCGCCGGTGTAGGCGCTGTCCCCGCCCACGTAGCTGTACGGGATTCCCAGGTCCTCCACCAGTTCGGTGATCGGGTTGCCGTCCGTGCCGTGGATCCAGTGCGCGCCCAGGTCGACCCCGTGCTCGTCGGTCCAGATCCGGCCGCCGACCCGGTCGCGGGCCTCCAGCACCGTCACGGGATGGCCGAGTTCGCGCAGCGCGCGTGCCGCCGCCAGGCCGGAGATCCCCGCACCCACCACCAGGACGCTCGGTCTCGCGTCCTCACCACCACCAGATACCGAGGGCATCGCTCGATTGTCGGGCAGCCATGAGTGTCGCGACATTCCCGGATCGTGTGGTCGTACTGGGCCGTACGGGTTGTCCGCGGCGCCCCCGGTTCTCGGTGCCAAGACCCTCACCTGCGCCGCGCACCTGGGCGAACCGGGACTACCAGGTAGTGACTTGATCTACAACCGCCGGTATAACTTGTTCTCATGCGCCCACAGTGAGGAAGATCACATGACCCACACAATGACGTGTGACAACGGTTTCAAGGGTCCTTCACGACGTTCGTTCATTACTGGAACAGGTTCTATTCTGGGAGCTGTTGCACTCGGTGGTGTCACGCCGGTGGCACAGGCGGCGGCTTCGATCGCGGACGCGGCGGTCGTCCCCGCCCTGGTGATCGGCACCGGGTACGGCGGCAGCGTGGCGGCACTGCGCCTCGCCCAGGCCGGCGTCGACGTCCACATGGTCGAGATGGGCATGGCGTGGGACACCCCCGGCGCGGACGGGAAGATCTTCGCCAACACCACCACGCCGGACCAGCGGTCCTTCTGGCTGCGCACCAAGACGAAACAGCCGCTCAGCAACTTCCTGGGCTTCCCGATCGACAAGGCGATCCCGCGCTACACCGGCATCCTCGACGCCGAGGACTTCGCCGGCATCACCGTCTACCAGGGACGCGGCGTCGGCGGCGGCTCGCTCGTCAACGGCGGCATGGCCGTGACGCCGAAACGCGAGCACTTCGGCGACGTCCTGCCGACGGTGAACCCCGACGAGATGTACGGCACCTACTACCCGCGCGCCAACGCCGAGCTCGGGGTCAACATGATCCGGCCGGCCTGGTTCGACACGACCGAGGCCTACCAGTACGCACGGGTCGGCCGGAAGCACGCCCAGCGGTCGAACTTCCCGTACGTCTTCGTGCCCACCGTGTACGACTGGAACTACATGGAACAGGAGGCGGCGGGAACGGCGCCCAAGTCGGCGTTGGCCGGAGAGATCCTCTACGGCAACAACTACGGCAAGAAGTCCTTGCAGAAGACCTACCTCAGCAAGGTCAGGGCGACCGGGCGCGTCACCATCTCGCCGCTGCACCGGGTCGTGAACGTCGTGCCCGCCACGGGCGGCTACAAGGTCACCATCGAGCAGCTCAACACCAACGGCGACCCGGTCGCGGTCAAGGAGGTGACCGCGGCGAAGGTGTTCTTCGCGGCGGGCAGCGTCGGCACGAGCAAGCTCCTGGTCAAGCTCAAGGCCACGGGCGCGCTGCCGAACCTGAACGGCGAGGTCGGCAAGGGCTGGGGTGACAACGGCAACGTCATGTGCGGCCGCGCGAACCACATGTGGGACCCGACCGGCAAGCTGCAGTCGTCCATCCCGACCCTGGGCATCGACAACTGGGCCGCGGGCGGTGCCTTCGCCGAGGTGGCACCGCTGCCGACCGGCATCGAGACCTACGCGTCGTTCTACCTGTCGATCACGAAGACCCCGAACCGCGCCCAGTTCACCTGGAACGCCGCCGCGGGCAAGGTCGACCTGAACTGGCAGACGGCGTGGAAGAGCGTCTCGATCACCGCGGCGAAGACCATCTTCGACAAGATCAACTCAAAGGAGGGGACGATCTACCGGACGGACCTCTTCGGCGTCTACAAGATCTGGGGCGACCACCTGACGTACCACCCGCTGGGCGGCGCCGTCCTGAACAAGGCGACCGACAACTACGGGCGCCTGCACGGCTATCCGGGCCTGTACGTGGTGGACGGGTCGTTGATCCCCGGCACCACCGTGGTGAACCCGTTCGTCACGATCACGGCGCTCGCCGAGAGGAACATCGAGAAGATCATCGCCACCGACCTCTGAGTCCGGGGTGGACCTCAGAGTTTCGGTAGCACGCAGATCGCGTCGAGGCCGAACACCCGGTTCAGCCTGCCGAAGACGAGCCAGGCCCCGACGCTCATCGTGAGTTCCACGATCTCCACCTGGCTGTAGTGCGCGGTCATGCGAGACCAGAACTCGTCGTCGAGACCGTGGTGATCCAGTGCGTACCGCTCGGCGTACTCCGCGGCCAGCCTCGCCCGGTCGTCGAAGGCGTCGGTGGTGCGCCACTGGGTCACCGCGTCGATGAAGTCGTCCTCGACCTTCTCACCGTCGCGTTCGGTCCGCCACTCGAGGCAGAACATGCAGCCGTTGATCTGCGCGATCCGCAGCCGCGCCGCCTCGAACTCGCGCAGTCCCAGCGTGGTGTGCTGGTACACGGCCAGCGAGAGGTTCGCGGCGGCCATGCCGATGCCCGGCACGAGCTCGCCCCACACGTAGCCGATGGGGTCCTTGCCCTCGGGGATGTCGATGTTCACGACCTGCTCCTTCCGAGCTTGCCCGCCGCGGGCCGCAGCGGGACGTCGAGCGCGTCGTAGAGTCCCGGCTCTGCCTCGGTGAGCCAGTCGATGGCGTTCACGATGCGGCCGACGGCGGTCGCGTTGCCTCCCGCGGAACGGTTCTCGCCCTCGTCGGCGGACTCGACCGAGACCTCGATGCGCGGCCGGCCCTCGATGATCACCTTGTGCGTGCCGTCGCCGGACGGGGGCATCGGCCAGTCCGTCGCGCACGAGCTGTGGATGCGCGTCACGTGTTCGATGACGATGAGCGGCTCGCCGTCCACGATTCCCTGCACCTCGAACCGGATCGCGCCCTGCGTGCCCTTCTCGAACTCGCCCATGGTCCGCGTCGTGACCGTCTCGTCGAGCGCGCGCCGGTCGACGGTCTCGCGGATCTCGTCGAGCTCGACCCCGAACGCCCTGGCCATCAACCGGACCTGCCCGCCCCACACCATGGTCGGCACCGTCGGCATCAGCATCGGCGCCTGGTAGTCGAGCGGCTGCCCGAACCCGATCAGCCACCGCACCGCGTCGGGCTGGTCGTAGGTGGAGTAGTCGAAGATCTCCTGGCAGCGCACGGCGTCGATGGTGTGGCCGAGCCCGCTGACCAGCAACGGCAGGATGTCGTTGCCCCAGCCGGGGTCGACGCCGGAGACGAACAGCGACCCGCCGCCCTCCTTGATCGCGGCTAGAACCGGTTCTCGAAGTTCGGGCGGGGCGCTGCGCGGGTCGTACAGCGCGTACAGCGACGGCGTGACGACCACCGCGCCCGCGCGGATCGCCTTGGTGATGTCGGCCAGCGCGTCGTCCGGCCGGATGTCACCGGACGCGGCGTAGACGACGGCCCGCGGACTCGTGGCGAGCACGGCGTCGATGTCGTTCGTGGCCGCGACTCCGAGCTTCTGCTCGATCCCGGCGAGATCGCCGGCGTCGCGGCCGGCCTTCTCGGGGTTGTGGACGACCACGGCCGTCAGCTTCAGCGCCGGATGGGCATCGACGGCGCGAATGGCGGCACGGCCGACGTTGCCGGTGCCCCACACCACTGTGGCGATCATGTGGTGCAGATTACCTAGAACACGTTCTAGTTGTACAGCGCCCATCCGGCGAGAAACCCGCTCCTCGATCAGCTGTGGAGCTTGAGGACCGACAGCTGGCCCGCAGGCCAGGCCGTGTTCCCGGTGAACGTGAGCCGCACGTACCGGACCTGGGTGCCGGGCAGCGTGGCCGTGGCGGAGTTGCCCGTCGCCGGGTCGAAGACGTACCCCGACGGACCGGCGAGCCGGCTGAAGGTCTGGCCGTCCGCGCTGCCCTCGATCGTCACGGTCTGGGTGCGCCGGCCCCAGGCGGGGTTCGGTGGGAGCGCGAGCACGGCCCTGCGCACGGCGTGCGCCGCACCGAGGTCGACCTGGATCCATTGCGGGAGGGCGTTGTTCGCGCTCTCCCAGTAGGAGTGGGGATCGCTGTCGACGGCGAACCCGCTGCCGTAGTGCTGGGTCTGCGAGCTCTGGGTGGTCGGGCGCCCGGCGGCCAGGTCGGCGTCCGGCGTGGGCGGACCGCCGATCCACGGCTGGGTGGGCCTGACCGCGGTGAGGGCGATCTCGCCCTTGAGCATCCTGCCGCCGTCGCCGGTCAGCCTCATGTAGTAGTCGGCGGAGCACCGGGTGCCGTCCTCGTCCAGTGCGAGGTAGCCGGACCCGACCGGCACGTCGGCCAGTGTCTCGGCGGTCTTGCAGATCTGGTTGCCCTCGTTGAACTCGTCGAACATCGAGATGTAGATGCCCTGCGCGCCGAGGCGGACCATGTTGTAGAACTGCCTCCACATGAAGTCGCCGTGCAACCGCTGCCGCGAACCGACGTCGCCCGGCAGCACGCACGGCTGGTAGTCGATCCCGCGCGCGTTGCACTCGGTCTGGTCGGGCGTGTTCACGTTGGTGTGGAAGCGATCCGTGTCCGCCGGGGTGCCGATCCGGCCGACCATCCACGGCGAGATCATGTCGAACGACCGGTAGACGCCGCCGAAGCCCTTCCGCGAGTCCTCGACCTCCAGCCGCCAGTGGGTCGGGACGCCGCCGATCACGTAGCAGCCGCGCGCCTTGAACCAGTCGACGACGTCCTGGCAGGCCTCCGGCCCGAAAGGCCGGCCGGGGTCGTTGAACCCGAAGCCCCAGATGCACACGACGGGTTTGCCGTTCTGCCGGGCGTAAGCGGGGGAGGACGTGTAGGCGGACATCTTGCCCAGCCAGTCGGCCTTGATCTCCGACTGCATGTTCGTCCAGTTCGTGACGTCGTACATGATGTAGAACTTCCGCCCGGTGGCCTCCGCTGCCGGCCGGACGTGCGCGGTCACGGCGTCGCGGATCGGGCCCTCACCGCCGGTCGGGTCGAACCGCTGCAGGGCGGCCGTGTCGATGTTGTTGTCGCGCATCCACTGGAAGTGCACGTCGACGGTCTGCCGGTCGTAGTGGGAGAAGAGCGTGGCGGGCCGCCCGTCGCCGAGGTTGCCGAACGCGGTCGGGTACGTGCGCGCGTAGTCGCGGACGTCCGGCCACGCGACGATGGAGCTGGTGGGCGGTGCGGGCGGCTGGCTCCAGTCGTCGTTCCAGTGCCACCAGCCGTCGATGGGGGAGTTGTCTCCGCGGCAGGCGAACCAGCCCTGGTACCCGACGGTGATCTTGCCGACGACGTCGCCGGGTGGGCTTGCCGCGTGCGCCGGGGCGGACAGGAGCCCCAGGGCGGGAGCGGCGAGCGCGGTGCTGAGCAGTGTTCGGCGTGACAGGGACATCGCGAACTCCTTTGTCGGCGATTCGACTCCAGAGTGCAAGATGTCAACAGGATCACGCAATAATTTGACGAACCGGAACTTCGGCCGTGAGACAGGACGGGTTCGGACGCGTGTTCAGCGGTTCGAGTGGGGGAAGCGGCCGTCCGTGCTGCCGAGCGCCACCAGTTCGGTGTACTGCTCCTGCCACGACCGCTCGGTCGCGAGCAGGTCGGCGAGCCGCTGCACCCACGCCTCGTCGACCGTTCGCGCGGTACCCGCGGCCAGGTGGCGGGCCGTTTCCTCGCGTGCTTTGAGCCATTCGGACAGCGTGGGCGCGAGCGCCGGTCCACCTTCGTCTTCGGGCATGGATCGACGATACGCGGCGCGGTCTGGCGCTCGCCCCTGCTCAGTGGGCTACTGTGGGTGAGTCGGGGCACCAGCGAGCGGCATCGGGCCGATGCGGTTCCCGACCCCCGTCCGGTCCGGCGTTCTGCGGCCGGAGACAGGAGAACCGGCTTGCAGCCGGAACGCCAGACTTCGCCTTCTTCTCTTGGATTCGGCAAGCCGCGTCACGCGGCTCAGGACTTCGCGCAAGCGCGACTGGACGCCGAGATCACCGGGATCAACCACCAGCGTCAGGCCGCCAAGATCGTGGCGGGACGTTCGCATGATGCCGTCGACTGCCGTGAACTGCTGTCCATGCTCGGCCTGGCGAACCTGCCGGCCTCCACCGCACTTCACGCATAAGGGGGCACGCAGGTGACCAGAGGAACTGTCAAGTGGTTCAACGGCAGCAAGGGCTTCGGCTTCATCGCTCCCGAGGGCGGCGGGCCCGACCTGTTCGTGCACCAGTCCGAGGTGCAGGACTACGGGCACCATGGCATTGACGACAACCAGGCCGTGGAGTTCGAGATCGGTGAGGGGCAGAAGGGGCCGCAGGCTCGCGCCGTGCGCCTCGTCTAGACCTGGTAGGTCCACTGTGGAGTGATCGGCCCCGGCCGCTCGCTCCACAGTTTTGCGTGCGGACCGAGTCAGTCCGGCAGCAGCGGCACGGAGATGCCGGGATCGCGGCCGAGCAGCGTCGCCCGCGTGACCGACCTCGACCCGAAGCGGTCGCGAACGTGGTCCAGCGCGGCGTCCAGTGCCGCCGGCTTCCGCTCCTCGAACGGCAGCGCCAGCTGCATCGGCGCCTCGTTCTGGAGGTTGGTCAGCGAGACGCCCAGCAACGTGATGCCCCGGCCCTCGATCATCGGCCTCGCGGTGCCGAGCAGTTCCCTCGCCGCCGCGAGCAGCACCTCCGTCTCCGTCGTCGGGTGCCTCAACGTGTGCGACCGCGTCGCGCGCGTGAAGTCCGCGAACCGCAGGCGCAGCACAACCGTCCGGCATGCGCGTTCGGCCGTCCGCAGCCGCCGTGAGATGCCGTCGAGCAGTGAGGCGAGGACGGCGTCGAGGTCGTCCCAGGTGCGTTCCCGGCGGCCCAGCGCGCGTTGCGAGCCGATCGAGCGGCGCCGCTGTCCTGTTCGGACCGGACGTGGGTCGTGGTTGTGCGCGAGCGCGTGCAGGTGCCGCCCCGCCGCCCGGCCGATCATCGAGACCAGCGCGGCCTCGCCGAGCCCGGCGACCTCGCCGACCGTGCGCAGGCCCAGGGCGTGCAGCTTGGCCGCCGTCACCTCGCCGACGCCCCACAGCCGTTCGACGGGCAGCGGGTGCAGGAACTCCAGTTCTCGGTCGGCCGGCACCACCAGCAGTCCGTCCGGCTTCGCGACCCCACTCGCGACCTTGGCCAGGAACTTCGTCCGCGCCACCCCGACCGTGATCGGCAGACCGGCCCGCGCGAGCACGTCCGCCCGCAGTCGTGCGGCGATCACCTCCGGCGGGCCGGCGATCCGGTGCAGGCCGCCGACGTCGAGGAACGCCTCGTCGATCGACAGGCCCTCGACCAGCGGTGTCGTGCCGCGGAACACCTCGAACACCGCCTTGCTCGCGGCGGAGTAGGCCGACATCCGCGGCGGCACGACGATCGCGTGCGGGCACAGGCGTCGTGCCCTCTCGCCGCCCATCGCCGTGCGCACGCCGAACGCCTTGGCCTCGTAGCTCGCGGCCAGCACCACTCCGCCGCCCACGATCACCGGACGGCCGCGCAGGCTCGGATCGTCCCGTTGCTCGACCGACGCGTAGAACGCGTCGAGGTCGGCGTGCAGGATCGGGGTGCTCACGAACACATGTTCGCATCCGTCACCCGTTCAGAACAGTCCCGTCAGGACATGAGTGCGCGCGCGATCGGCCAGGCGCCGGACGAGGTGTTCGACAGGACGGTGATGGTGGTGCCGGTGTGCGGGTCGTGAGTGGACTTGAACGACTCGCCGGCGTCGTACCCGGCGAGGATCACGGTGTCGCTGGTCTGGTGCAGCCAGAACCCGAGGCCGTAGCGCAGCGACTCCTCGGGCACGTCGTGCCGAGGCCTCGTGACCAGCTCGGCGTCCCCGCTCGCGAACAACGCCCGCCAGAACTTCGACATGTCGCCCGCGGTCGTGTGGATGCCGCCGTCACCGTTCGCCAGCACCGGCAGGTGGAGGACGTTCGAGCGGTCGCCGCCCTCCAGGTAGCCGACGGCGGCGTCGGCGGGCAGTTCGTCGGAGCGCAGGAAGTCTGTCCTGGTCATGTCCGCCGGGCGGAGCACCCTGGAGCGTACGAGGTCGTGGTAGCCCTCTCCGCTGACTCGCTCGGCGAGGAGAGCCAGTACGACGTAGCCACCGTTGCAGTAGCCGAACCGCTCGCCGGCCTTGAACTTGACCGGAATCCCGTCGAGCAGCGGCAGGAAGGCCTCGGTCGTGGTCAGCTCGTGCACGGCGCCGATCACGTAGTCGTCGGCCTCCCAGTCGGTCTCCTCGTCGAGGTAGTCGCCGATGCCGGACGTGTGCGTGAGCAGGTGCTCGACCGTCACGTCGCCGGCGATCAACGGCAGGTCGTCACCGAGCAGTGAACGGGCGGTGGTGCCGAGGGAGAGCTTGCCCTCGTGGACCAGCGAGAGCACGGTCAGCGCGGTGAAGCCCTTGCCGCCGCTGGCGATGCCGAACCTGGTGTCGACGGTGTTGGGCACGCCGTACGCCCGGTTGGCGAGCCCGTAGGCCTTCGCGAACTCGATCTCCCCGGCGCGGTCGACCTGGACCACGCCGGAGAAACCGGTGTCCTCAGCGATCTTGTCCAAGTCTCCCAACGGCATTCGCGCAGGCTAGCCCTGTGCCGCCGTCTCGCTGAAACGAATTTTCCGCTGCAGCACCAAGGGCAGCAGCACGACGACCGCGGCGAGCACGAAACCGAGCCGGAACGAGCTCCCCGCCACGAGCAACGCCGCCGCGACCTGCACTCCCAGCGCCGCACCGATCGCACGGGCGATCCCGCACGTCGCCGCCGCCACACCCGTGTCCTGGTCGCGGACCGAGGCGATCACGGTGGTGTAGGTGGCGGTGGACGCGGTCCCGACGCCGAGCCCTAGCGTCACCAGCATCCCGGCCGCGATCTGCCACGGCGCCTCGTGCCACCCGGCCACGAACAACGTCCCGGCGGCGGTGAGCGCGAGCCCCGTCACCAGCGCGGCGCGAGTTCCCGCGCGTCGCACGAACACCCCGGACAACGGCCCGACCACTACGGCGACGGCGACGGTGGGGAAGAGGTACAGGCTGATCTCGCTGGCGGTGGCACCGAATCCGGAAAGCAGTTGAGGCACCAGGAAGTACGTCGCCGAGTAGCTCGCGCCGAGCGCCCCGGCCGTGATGCTCGCCGTCCACACCCCGCGCGCCCGCAGGATGCCGAGATCGACCAGGGGATGGTCGGCGCGGCGTTCGACCGCCACCCACCCTGCGCCGAACGCGAACGCCACCACGAGCAGCACCACGGCGGCGAGAAGTCCCTGTGGAGCCAGGAAGACGGCCAGCATGAGCGTGGCGAGCGCCAACGCCAGCAGCGTCGCGCCCGGCCAGTCCAGCCGGGTTCGCCGCACGGTGTGCGGACCGGGCAGCGCGGACGGCGCCACGATCGCCACGGCGGCCACGACCAGCGCCGGCAGCAGGAACATCCACTGCCGCGACAGGGCGTCGGCGAGCGGCCCGGCGACGAGCACGCCCAGGCCGCTGCCGACCGTGAACAGTCCCGTGAGCACACCGACCGCGACCGGCGTCGAGTCGCGGAAGAGCTGCCGCGCCACGACGAACGACACCGGCAGGACGCCGCCGCCCAGGCCCTGCAGGAACTGCCCGAGCAGGATCACGGGGAACGACGTCGCGAACGCCGACAGCACGGCCCCGGCGACGATGCACCAGGTCAGGACGAGCAGGGTGCGGCGCCCGCCGCGGTCGTCGGCGATCTTCGCGACGACCGGCATGGTGATGGCCGACGTGATGATCAACGTCGTGGACAGCAGGCCGGCCTGGGCGGGGTCGAGGCCGAGCTCTCGTTGCAGCAGGGGCAGCGCGGGGAACGGGATGCTCTCGAGCGCGCCGATCGTGACGGCCAGAGCGGCCAGGACCGCCATCGCGGGCCGGGTGGAGTTGTGCGGGGTCACGGCTGGTCTCCCTCGTCCGGGGGCCAGTAAAGCTACAAGGTGTAGCTGAAATGCGACAGAGGATTTCGCAACGATCTGTAGCGGATGTGTGGAGCAACCGATCCGGCGGGCATCCCGTTTCGGGAAGTGTCGGGTTTGTTCACCCCCCGTGAGAGGACCAAGCGGTCTTGTCGCTCGCCACGATCCAGCGCCCTGTCGAGGCGCTGCCGCCACCGGTGCCGGTGAGAGCACCGCGGCGCCGGCTGTTCGCGCTGGCCGCGGCCGTGCTGCTGGCGCAGATGGCGATCGCGATGGTCACCACGGCGGTCACGCAGACGCCGACCGTCGACGAACCCGTCTACATCGGCGCGACGGTCGTCCAGCTGCAGCAGCACAGCCTCCGGTACAACCCCGAGCACCCGCCGCTGGGCAAGCTGATCATGGCGACCGGACTCGCGTTCGCCGACGTCCACCTCGACCCCGGCTTCCAGGGCGACCAGACCGAACTGGGCCGGCACGTGCTCTACGAGTCGGGCAACGACCCCGGCGCACTGCTGCTGGCGGCGCGGCTGCCGATGATCGTGCTGACGCTGCTGTTCGGGGTGGTCGTCCTCCTGTTCGCCCGCGACGTCACGAACACGTCCGGCGGGCTCGTCGCGCTCGCGCTGTACACGTTCTCGCCGGACCTCATCGCCCACGGATCCTTGGCCACACTGGACGTTCCGGCGGCCGGGTTCCTGCTCACCTCGGCCTGGCTGTTGTGGCGTGCGCGCACCGACCCCGGGCTCTACCTGCCGCTCGCCGGACTGGCCCTCGGCGCGGCCCTGGCGACCAAGATGAACACCCTGGCCGCGGTCCCGGTGCTGCTGTTCCTGGCCTTCTGGCACGCACGCGTCAAAGCCGTGCTCGTCATGGTGCTGGTCGCCGTCGCGGTGGTGTGGGCGTCGTACCTGGCCGTGGACCCGTTGCTGCGCTGGGAGACCCCGCCCGGCCTGCCGGGTGCGCCGGTCGGCCTGCTGCCGTTCCCCGAGCCCTACCTCGACGGCATGCGCGTCCAACTGGGGTTCGAGAACCGCGTCTGGGGCGGCTACCTGTTCGGCACGCACTACGAGGGCTCACACTGGTACTACCTGCCGGCCGCGCTGCTGGTGAAGACACCGCTGGGAGCCCTGCTGCTCTGGGCGGCCGGAGCCGTCGCGATGGTCGAACGCCCGGCGGCCGCCTACGTCCTCGCCCCCGCCGCCGTCCTGCTGCTCGTCGCGATGACCGGCAACCGCGACCTCGGCGTCCGGTACGCGATCTTCGTGCCCATGTTCCTCGCGGTCGCCGCCGCGGTGGTCGCGCACCGCCGTTACGCCGCACTCGCGGTCGTGGCGGTCGCCGCCAGTTCACTGTGGACGTTCCCCTACTACCTGCCTTACTCCAACGAGATCTTCGGCGGCCCGTCCAAGACCCACCTGCACCTGCACGACTCGAACGTCGACTGGGGCCAGGACCTCGGCAGGCTGGCCGAGCGGCTGAAGCGGTACTCCGGCGAGCGGAAGTGGCTCGTCTACAAGGGCTCCGGCGTGCCCGAGCACTACGGCATCAGCGCCGCCGACCCGCGCGAGGTGCCGCCGGACCAGGTGCAGGGGCTGCTCGTCGTGTCCAACACGGCCATCGCCAAGGCCGACGACGTGCTGCGAGCGCTCATCGACACGAGCACCCCGATCGACGTCGTGGGGCACTCCATCACGATCTTCCGCCGCCCATAGGGCACGGCCTGTGCCGAGGTCTGGAGAAAGTTCCGTACCCCTACGGATGCGAACCCTGATTGTTCCGCACGTGCGCGGCTCCGACAGTGATCGCAGCGAACGGCCGCCGTCCCTGCCCTGAGGAGGCCGTTCCGAGATCCGGAGAGGAACCAACGTGACGAGAACACCACGGTCCTGGGGCCTGCTGGCCCTGGTCGCGGCCACGGTGCTGACGCCGGTCAGCATCGCGAACGCCGCACCGCCGAACGCCCCTGCGGCGAACTACCTGGGGGACACCGTCCCCGCCAACCTCGGTGACGCCTCGCCCATGTTCGTCGGCGGGCAGAACGCCACCGTGAGCGAGTTCCCCGGCATCATCGCGGGCATCCGCGCCGGTGGCACCCGGCCGGAGGGCCAGACCTGCTCCGGCACGGTCGTGGCGCCGCGCAAGATCCTGATCGCGGCGCACTGCGCGGACGCCCAGGGGGAGAAGAGGTTCGTCTACGGGCTCGACGACCTCAAGGACTTCAAGGGCGGCTCCGGCACCGGTTTCGCCGTGAACGTCGTCAGCTACAAGAAGCACCCGAAGTACGTCAACTTCGACCAGGGGTACGACGTCGCCGTCGTGACCGTGGACCGCGACATCGCGTTGAAGGGCGGTGCCGCGTACCCGAAGTTCGCCACCTCCGCGGACGCCGGTGGTGCCGCGCCGGGCAAGACCGGCCTCGGTTTCGGCTACGGCAAGAAGGACTTCAACGACAGCTCGGCCGACGTCACCCTCGACAAGGCGAGCCTGCCGGTCGTCAACGGCGACAGCGTCTGCCAGGGCGTCGGCGCGGGCTTCAAGTCGGCGACCATGATCTGCGCCGGGTACTCCGACGGCCGGACCACGATCCTGCCCGGTGACAGCGGTGGCCCGCTGATCTTCGACGGCAAGATCTACGGCGTCGCGTCGTGGAGCCGGTCGGACTTCAAGTGGTACTCGATCTACGGCCGTCTCGACAACGAGATGGGCGACTGGGTCAAGACCGAGGTCGGCGAGCAGCCCCCGGTCGGTGACTTCGGGCTGACCGTCGCGCCGGGCAGCGGTTCGGTGGCGGTCGGCAAGACGGTGTCCGCGGGCATCACCACCACGGCCGGTTCGGGTGGCGCTGAGAACGCCACGCTGTCCGCCTCCGGTCTGCCCAGCGGCGTGAAGGCGGTCTTCCAGCCGGCGTCGGTGACCACCGGCAACTCGGCCAAGGTCACGTTCGAGGCGAGCACCACGGCGCCGAACGGCACCTACGAGATCACCGTCGGCGGCACCACATCGAGCGGTAAGACGGCGTCCGGCAAGTACTCGCTGACCGTCACCGGTGGCGGCGACCCGCAGCCGGGCGACTTCACGCTGGGAGCCTCGCCGAGCGGTGTGAAGGCGGCCAAGGGCAAGTACGTCTCCACGACCATCTCCTCCAACGGCGACGGCCAGACGATCAGCCTGTCGGCGTCGGGCGTCCCGAGCGGCGTGAAGGCCACGTTCCAGCCGGCCTCGGTGGGTGCGGGCAGTTCGTCCAAGCTGACGCTGGACGTCTCCAGCAGCGCGACCGCCGGTACGTCCACCATCACGGTGACGGGCACGGACGCGGGCGGGAAGACCGCCACCACGACGGTGTCGCTCACGGTCGAGGGCAGCGAACCGCCGACCGGTGAGGTCACGGTGACCGCGTCGCCGTCGTCCGCCACCGTCAAGCAGGGGCTGCTCGGCCAGACCGTGGTGAAGGCCAGTGGTGGCACCGGAAACCTGACGCTGACCGCGTCCGGTGTGCCCACCGGCGCGCAGCTGTCGTTCAACCCGGCCACGATCGGCCAGTACGGCAGCAGCAACGTCTGGATCTTCACCAACTTCTCCACCCCCGCCGGCACCTACCCGATCACCGTCAAGGCCACCTCGGCCGACGGGAAGACCGGCACGACCACGTTCACGCTGACCGTCACCCGCTAGACCCCGCAAGGGGAACGGGAAGCGCCCCGGAGCACTGCTCCGGGGCGCTTCTCGTTGCCGCACGACGATCAGACCGTCAGGGTCCAGGTGTCGATGTTGCCGACGTCGTAGGTGTAGACGTCCTTCACCTGCAGTTTCCAGGTGCCGTTGCGCGTCTCCGAGGACAGGTCGACGGTGTAGGTCTCGTGGACCCCCGCCGACGACGAAGCGCCGCCCGCCTTCTTGAGCACGTAGGACTTGCCGGACGGGCTGACCAGGTCGATGGCCAGATCGCCGGTGTAGGTGTGGTTGACGTCGACCTTGACGGTTGCCGAGGCCGTGGAGTTGCCGGTGCAGCCCGAGATCGTCACCGACGACGAGACGGCGGTACCGGTGTCCGGAATGGACACGTCGTCACCGTTCGTGCCGGGACCGCACACCGGGTCGGGACCGCCGCCGATGAAACCGCTGTACAGCAGCTTGTTCGGCGAACCGGTACCGGGGTTGGTGACCTTGCCGTCGGTGGCGCCGTTCACCAGGGCGTCGCGCAGGGCCTGTGGGCTCGCGGACGGGTTGGCCGACAGGTACAGGGCCGCGACACCCGCGACGTGCGGGGTGGCCATGGACGTGCCGGACATGGTGGTGGCGCCGCCGTTCAGCCCCAGCGAGGTGATGCCGTCACCGGGGGCGAAGATGTCCGTGCACGAGCCGTAGTTCGAGAACGAGGCGCGTGCGTCGTTGGACGAGGTCGCGTTCACCGTGATCAGCGACGCGATCTTGGCGGGGCCGGTGGAGCAGGCGTTCGCCGAGCTGTTGCCCGACGCGACGGCCATCTGCACGCCGGAGGCGACCATGCCGGCGATGGCGTCGTTGCCGATGTCGGCGGTGTCGAAGGTCCAGGAAGCGTTGACCACGGCGGGTTTCTGCGCGTTCGCCGTGATCCACTCGATGGCCTTCACGCCGGCCGAGTCCGGACCGCTGCTCCCGCAGCTCGTGCCGAGCATGCGGACCGAGACCAGCTTGGCCTTCTTCGCCACGCCGTAGGTCTTCGACCCGACCGTGCCGGCCACGTGCGTGCCGTGACCGGAGCAGTCCTGACCGTTCTGACCGTCCTCGATGAAGTCGGCGCCCACGGACGCGCGCCCCTCGAAGTCGGCGATCGATGTCTTCACGCCCGTGTCGGTGATGTAGACCGTCACGTTCGACGCGCCACCGCTGGGGTAGGTGAACTTCTTGTCCAGCGGCAGGTTCGCCTGGTCCACGCGGTCCAGGCCCCACGTCGGGTTCGTCTGCACGTCCAGCGCCTTCGCGGTGCCGTCCTGGTAGACGGCCTTGACGGCGGGGTCGGCAGCCAGTTTGCGCGCCGCGGCCTCGGTCAGGTTCTTGACCTGGAAGCCGCGCATGGCGTGGGAGAACACGGCGTCGAGGGTGCCGCCGTACTTCTGGGTGAGAGCGCTCGACGACGCCTGGACGGCGGCACCGGGCTTGAGGGACACGATGAAGCTGCCGCCGGCCGCGGGGTTGCGGGCCTTGACGAAGTCGGCCTCAGCCGCCTGCGCCGGAGTTGCCAGCAGGGCGGAGGCGACGAACAGAACGGCGAGCCCGCAGGTGGTGCGGTGCATGGGAAGTCCTTCCGGGCGTCGTCAGAACGTCAGGGTCCAGGTGTCGATGTTCCCGGCGTCGTAGGTCCAGACGTCGGTCACCTGCAACTTCCACGTGCCGTCGCGGTTCTCCGCGGAGGCGTCGACCGTGAAGGTCTCGTGCACACCGGCGGACGAGGTGGCGCCCTTGGCCTTCTTGAGGCTGTAGGTCGCGCCGGACGGACCGACCAGGTCGATGGCCAGGTCAGCGGTGTAGGGGTGGTTGATGTCGACCTTGACCTGGGTGGTGGCCGAGGCCTTGCCGGTGCAGCCGGTGACGTTCACGGGCGACGTGACAGCGGTGTTGGTGTCCGGAATGGACACGTCGTCACCGTTGGTCGCCGCGGCACACGGCTCGGGGTCCGGGCCACCGCCGCCGATGAAGCTGATGTTGAGCAGCTTGTTCGGCGAGCCCTGGAGGTCGGTGATCTTGCCGGTCGTGGCGTTGTTCACCAGCGCGTCGCGAACCTGGGCAGGGGTTGCGGACGGGTTCGCGGACACGTACAGCGCGGCGGCACCGACGACGTGCGGGGTGGCCATCGAGGTGCCGCCCATGGACGTGGTGCCGCCGCCGTTCTTGGTCGACGTGATGTTCGAGCCGGGCCCGAAGAGGTCGACGCAGGAGCCCCAGTTCGAGGCCTGCCCGCCGGTGTAGATCGACCGCTTGTCGGCCGAGTCGCTGGCCGCCACGGTGATGCCCTCCGGCACGCGGGCGGGGGAGGTGTTGCAGGCGTTGCCGTTGTTGTTGCCCGCAGCGAGGCCGAACGTCACGCCCGCCGCGATCGCGCGCTTCACCGCGTTGTCCACAGTGGAGTCCGCGCCGCCGCCGAGGCTCATGTTCGCCACGGCGGGCTTCTTCGCGTTCTGGGCCACCCAGTCGATGCCCTTGATGATCTGCGAGTACTGGCCGTTGCCGGAGCAGTCGAGCACGCGGACCGCGACCAGGTTGACCTTCTTCGCCACGCCGTACGTCTTCGACCCGACCGTGCCGGCGACGTGCGTGCCGTGGCCCTGGCAGTCCGAGGCGTCCGGGTCGTTGTCGATGAAGTCGTAGCCGTCCTTTGCCCGGCCCTCGAACTCGGTGTGCGCCTTGTAGATCCCGGTGTCCAGGACGTACGCGGTCACGTTCGGCGCGGTGTTCGGGTAGGTGTACTTCGCGTCGACGGGCAGGTTCGCCTGGTCGATCCGGTCCAGCCCCCAGGTCGGGTTGGTCTGGGTGTCGGAGATGCTCGCCCAGCCGTCCTGCTGCACGTAGGCCACCGACGGGTCGGTCGCGAGCCGCCGCGCCGCCGCCTCGTCCAGCTTCACGGCGAAGCCGCGCACCGACGCGACGTAGGTGTTGCTGACCTTGCCGCCGTGCTTGCGGGCGAGGTCGAGCGCCTTGGCGTTGGTGGTCGGGACGTCGCTGGCACCGTCCTTGAAGACGACGATGTAGCTGCCCGCGACGGGCTTGTCGCTCTTCTGGATCGAGCCCGTCTGAGCGGAAACAGGGCTGCTCACCGCCGCCGCGACGGCCAGGCCGATGCCGGCGGCCGCGAGCACGCGTGTCGTGCGATCGAGTCGCATCTCGGGTTCTCCGTTCTGGCCGCCACTGCAGGGATGGGCGGCACGTGCCGATCACCATCGATCGAGGCCGAACGGCGAACAATCCGGATATCTCTACGTAGGGATACCCGTCTTTCGCCTAACATCGGTGCGGATGAGCCGGACACCGAAGTCCAGGGCGCGGCGCTGCGACCCCGGCGGACTGATGCGCACCAGCTCGCCGGTGCTGGTGGGCCGGGGTGACCAGCTCGGCGCGCTGCGGGCGGCCGTGCCGAACCAGCCCGCGGTGGTCATGATCGAGGGCGAGGCGGGCGTCGGGAAGTCGCGCCTGGTGCGGGAGTTGCTGGACGCCGATCTCGGGCCGCTCTCCGTCCTCATGGGCCACTGCCAGCCGGTGGGGGAGCCGTTCCCGTACGGCGCGGTGCTGGAGGCGTTGCGCGACTGCACGGATCGCCTGGCGCGCAACCACTCGCGGCTGAGCCCGGTGTCGGGTGTGCTCGGTTCACTGTTGCCGGAACTCGCCGGGTACCTCCCCGCGCCCCTGCCTCCGACCGGCGATCCGCGCGCGGACCGCCATCGGTTGTTCCGCGCGATGCGCGAGCTGATCGGCGTGCTCGGGCCGGTGCTGCTCGTCGTCGAGGACCTGCACTGGGCCGACGACGGCTCCCGGCAGCTGCTGCGGTTCCTGATGGGCGATCCGCCGGCCAATCTGTCCATCGTGGTCACCTACCGGCGCGAGGACGTGCCCGGCGGTGTGCCGCTCGGCTCGGCGTACCGGCCGCCCACCGGCATCACCAGCGCGTTGCTCGAGCTCGAACCGCTCGACGTGGCCGAGGTGCGGGCGCTGACGTCCGCGATCCTCGACGGTGAGGCGGTGTCGGCGGAGTTCGCGGCGAAGCTGCACGAACGCACGGCGGGCATCCCGTTCGTGGTCGAGGAGACGTTGCGGGCGTTGCGGAATCCCGCCGGTGCCGTGCACGCGGACGGCGCCACGGCCCGCAGGCTGCTCGACAACGTGGACGTTCCCGTCCTGCTGCGCGACGCCATCGCCGAACGCCTGGCCGCGCTGCCCGCCGCCGCGACCCGGCTGGTCGAGGCCGCGGCGGTGCTGGGCGCACCCGCGTCCGTCGAACTGCTCGGTGAGGTGGCCGAGATCGGTGAGAGCCGTGCTGCCCTGACGCACGCGCTGACGGGCCACGTCCTGCACGAGGTCGACGCACGGCGCTACGGCTTCCGGCACGCGCTGGCCCAGCAGGCCGTCTACGACACCTTGAGCGGACCGGACCGCCAGGAGCTGCACCGTCGCGCCGTCGAGGTGCTCGACCGGGTCGAACCCCGCCCGCTCGTGCAGCTCGCCGAGCACAGCGAACGCGCCGGGCGCACGTCCGAGTGGCTGCGCTACGGCGAGGCCGCCGCGGACAGGGCGGTCGAGAACGGCGACGCGGGCACCGCCACCGCCCTGCTGCAACGGCTGTTGCGCGACCCGGCCGTGCCCGTGGCCGACGTCGACCGGCTCGCGATCAAGCTCGGTCAGGTCGCCCACCAGGGCCTCGACCAGTTGGACCCGACCGAGGCGCTGGAGCGCCTGCTGTCGGACCGGCGCCTGTCGACCGCCGCGCGCGGGCAGGTCCGGCACTACCGGGGTGTGCTGCTGATCCGCCAGGCCGGCGGGATCGAGGAGGCCCGTTCCGAGCTCGAACGGGCCGTCGCCGACCTGACCGAGCTGCCGGAGCTGGCCGCACGGGGAGAAGCCGTGCTGGGGCTGTCCTACCTGGGCATGACTCCGATGAGCGAGGTCCAGCCCTGGCTCGACCGCGTCAGCCGGGCCCGCGCCGCCGAGACCGACCTCGAGCAGAAGATGGCGTTGTACGCCAACGAGGTCGGTTCCAAGATGCACACGGGCGACCCGTCGGTGCTGGCCGAGTGGGACTTCCGGCCGGCGTCCACCTCCGGCGAACTGCGCCAGCTCGCCCGCGCCCACTGCAACCTCGCCGACGCCATGACCACGACCGGCCATTTCAGCCGGTGCGCCGACCTGCTGCGCGACGGGCTGCGGTTCGCCGCCGAGTGCGGTGCCCCGTTCACCGCGAGCACCGCCCACGCGACGAGGACCCGCCTCGACTGGATGACCGGCAACTGGGACGGCCTGGCCGACCGGGCCTTGAGCCTGCTCGACGAGTACCGCGACCTGTTCCCGCTGGCCAGCGAGCTGTGCCTGGTCCTCGGCTCGCTGGCGATGGCGCGGGGGGAGTGGGCGGAGGCGACCAGCTACCTCACCGAGACCGGCGCGTTCGCCCCGGAGGAGTCGATCACGCCGGTCGCCGTCGCGGGCTGCGCGGCGCTCGCTCGCACGATGCTGGCCCAGGACGAGATCACCCGCGCCTGCGTGGACGTCGACCGCGGCCTCGCGATCGTGCGCACGAAGGGCGTGTGGGTGTGGGCGACCGAACTCGGCCCCGTCGCCGTGGCCACGTTCCTCGCGGCCGGGCGGGAGACCGACGCCGAGACGCTCATCGAGCAGATCGCGGCGGGGATCGAGGGCAGGGACGCCCCGATGGCGTTCGCCGCCCTGGCCTGGTGCCGCGGCCTGCTCGCCGAGGCCCGCGGCCGGTTCGACACCGCGATCTCGCTGCTCCGCGAGGCGGGGGACCGGTACTCGGCACTGCCCGCGCCCTACCCGGCCGCGCTGGTCGCCGAACGCGAAGCCGCCTGCCTGCTGCCGTCCGACCACGAGAAGGCGGCCGAGCTCCTCTCGGCCCTGGTGGACACGTTCGACGGCCTGGGCGCCACCCGCGACGCGGCCCGCTGCCGGCACCAGCTGCGCAGCATCGGCGGCGGCAAACCGTCGCGGCGCGGCAGGCGCGGCTACGGCGACGAACTGTCGCCGCGCGAGCAGGAGGTCGCCCGGCTGCTGGTCGCCGGCCACACCAACCGCAAGATCGCCGACGTGCTGTTCCTGTCACCGCGCACCGTCGAGCAGCACGCGGCACGGGTGCTGCGCAAGCTCGGGGTGTCGTCGCGGGCCGAGCTGCAGGCCGAGGACCTGGCCTAGGTGCGTGTCCCGTAAGTCTCGTTCGCGATAGTCGCGGTCGAGGGCCCCGGAGGCGGCACCGCCGCAACACCCGAATACGCCCGGTATGAGGGCGCCGGGGCGGCACCGCCTCCGGGTCTCTCGACCGTGACTCTCATCGAACGGACTTACGGGACACGCCCTAGAAAGCCGTTGTCACGCCACGGCTTCGCGGCCACCGGTGTCCACGTAGACCACGCCGTCCCGCACCACGACCGGATACGTGCGCACGGCCTTCTTGGCGGGCAGGCACGTCGGCATGCCGGTGCGGAGGTCGAAGAGGGCGGCGTGCAGCGGGCATTCCACGAAACACCCCTCCAGCCAGCCCTCGGACAGCGACGCGTCCTGGTGGCTGCAGGTGTCGTCGATCGCGTAGAACTCGCCGTCCGCGTTGAAGACCGCGATCGCCGGCTTGCCGTCGATCCGCATGGACTCGCCCGGTGGCAGGTCGTCGACGGCGCATGCGGTGATCATCAGAAACCCTCCGTTGCGTATTACGGAACTGGGTGTGCGATACGCAACAGGAGGATGACGGAGGCGCTCGCGACGCGTCAAGGGTCCAAAGTCACGCACCTGTGCACGTCGCTCTCTCGGGGCAACGCCCTGCTGTTCATCCGCAACACAGCGTTGCGCCAATCGGATACCGTTGCGTGATGAGCAACAACGGGGAGGCGCGCGACCCGGCGCTGGTGCAATCGGTCGACCGGGCGGTGGCGGTGCTCGAGTTGCTGGCCCGCAACGGGGAAGCGGGGATCACCGAGATCGCCGCCGAGCTCGGCGTGCACAAGTCCTCCGCGTCCAGACTCGTCTACACGCTCCAGGCCCGTGAGCTCGTGGAGCAGGAAGGCGAGCGCGGCCCGTTCCGGATCGGCATCGGCATGCTCCGCTTCGCCGGCGCGGTGAGCGGCCAGCTCGACTACGTCCGGGTGGGCGGTCCGGTCTGCTCGGCGCTGGCGGACCGGCTCGGCGAGACCGTCAACATCGCGATCCTCGACAGCGACGTGGCCCTCAACGTGAGCCAGGCGCGGGGGAGTTCGGCGGTGGCCGCGCAGAACTGGATCGGCCAGCGCACGCCGTTGCACGCCACGTCGAGCGGCAAGGTCCTGCTCGCCGCCGCGCCACCGGCCGAGCAGGAGCGCCTGCTCTCCGGCGACCTGGAGTCCTGCGCCCCGGGCACGATCACCGACCCCGTGAAGCTGCGCTGCGTGCTGCGCCGCACCGCCGAGGACGGGTTCGCCACCTGCATGGAGGAACTGGAGGCCGGACTGCACGCGGTCGCCGTGCCCGTGTTCGGCTCTCGTGGCGACGTGGTGGCGGCGATCAGCGCTGCTGGACCCGCCTACCGGCTCTCGCAGAAGCGCATGCCCGAGATCGTCGAGGAGCTGCGGGTCGCGTCGCGGGACCTCTCCGTCCGCATGGGGCATCCCGTGCTGTGAAAGACCTTCGGGACAAGAGCCCTCGGCCACGGCCGGGGGCTCTTTCAGTTTTTTGGATGCCTCCGTCCGTGCGACATGGGGTTGACAACGGCTCGTGCGGGTCGCACCGTGATGCGGCTGCAGTTGCATAATGCGAACTTGGTTGCGTATTACGGAACTTGCTCGGAAGGGTTGGCCCGTTGTCGCTCTCCGTTCCCACCACCACGGTTCTGGACCAGGACCTCGACGAACTCGACCCGGAGGTCGCCGCCGGGATCCGCGCCGAGCTGCACCGCCAGCGGTCGACGCTGGAGATGATCGCCTCCGAGAACTTCGCGCCGGTCGCGGTGCTGCAGGCGCAGGGGTCGGTGCTGACCAACAAGTACGCGGAGGGCTACCCAGGCCGCCGCTACTACGGCGGCTGCGAGCACGTCGACGTCATCGAGGCGCTGGCGATCGAGCGGGTGAAGGCGTTGTTCGGCGCCGAGCACGCGAACGTCCAGCCGCACTCCGGCGCGCAGGCCAACGCCGCGGCGATGGCGGCGGTGCTGCAGCCCGGCGACACGATCATGGGTCTCGACCTCGCGCACGGCGGCCACCTGACGCACGGCATGCGGATCAACTTCTCCGGCCGGCTCTACGACGTCGTCGCCTACCACGTGGACCGGGAGTCCGGGCGCGTGGACATGGCCGAGGTCGAACGGCTCGCGCTGGAGTCGCGGCCCAAGCTGATCATCGCGGGCTGGTCCGCCCACTCCCGGCAGCTCGACTTCGCCGAGTTCCGCCGCATCGCCGACCTCGCCGGCGCCAGGCTCATGGTGGACATGGCGCACTTCGCCGGTCTCGTCGCGGCCGGCCTGCACCCGAACCCCGTGCCGTTCGCCGACATCGTCACCACCACGACGCACAAGACGCTCGGTGGTCCGCGCGGCGGTGTCGTCCTCTGCCGGCGGGAGCTGGCCAAGAAGATCGACTCCGCGGTGTTCCCCGGCCAGCAGGGCGGGCCGCTGCAACACGTCATCGCGGCCAAGGCCGTCGCGTTCAAGCTCGCGGCGGGCAGTGAGTTCCGCGAACGCCAGGAGCGCGTCCTCGAAGGCGCGAGCATCCTCGCCGAACGCCTCATGCGGCCCGACTGCGCCGAAGCCGGTGTGAAGGTGCTCTCCGGCGGCACCGACGTGCACCTCGTGCTCGTGGACCTCGTCGAGTCCGAACTGGACGGCAAGCAGGCCGAGGACCGGTTGCACCGCATCGGGATCACCGTCAACCGCAACGCCGTCCCGTTCGACCCGCGCCCGCCGATGGTCACGTCCGGCCTGCGGATCGGCACCCCCGCGCTCGCCGCCCGGGGCTTCGGCGCCGACGACTTCGCCGAGGTCGCGGACATCATCGCGACTGCTCTGCATCCGTCCTCCGACGAGGACGACCTGTCCGCTCGCGTCGCACACCTGGCCGCGAAGCACCCCCTCTACCGTTACCTGAGGTGTGAGTGAATGTGAGTCCACTGTGTTCAGGCAGCCGGCGCCTTGCGGCGTCGGCGTTGGCCCGCCGGGGCGGGTCTTCC
>NZ_QQAU01000021.1:0-188822 GCF_003350445.1 Lentzea flaviverrucosa | reverse complement strand
ACGTGGTCGCCGGACCCGGTCGAGGAGACCGTGGCCCTGCAGAACGCGCGCAAGCACGCCCACGCCTCGGAGGGTCTCAGCTCCCAGGACGAGGCCAGCGAACTCGCCGGCAAGCCGTCCGACCCGAAGGCCTGATCCACCGCACGAACACGACGAAGGCCCCCGTGATGTTCACGGGGGCCTTCGTCGTGTCTGTGGCCTTCGGTCACCGGGTCGACTACTGGGCGTCGTCCAGGCCGATGGAGAACGCTGCCTCGTCGTCGCGCTTCGAGTAGCTGCGGAACGCGATGTGCGTGTCGGTGTTCAGCACGCCCGCGACCTTGCTGATCTTGCCGGGCACCAGTGCGGCGAGGTCCTCGTGCTTGCTGACCCGCACCAGCGCGATCAGGTCCACGTCACCGGCGCAGGAGTACACCTCGGTGACTCCGTCGATGTCGGCGATCTCCTGCGCGGCCTCGGGAATGCGTTCGGCGGCGGCCTGGATCAGCACGATGGCGGTGACCACGGCGTCCTCCTCGGGTCTGGGCTCCGGTGTCTCAAGCACCCGTAGTCTGCCCTACCGCCTGATCACCTGCGTGAGGACGTCGCCGCTCACGAGGGCCGAGCCGCGCACGGCCCGCGCGTGTCTCTTTGTCGACTTACTGGCTGATAGATCGGTTGCTGCCACCCGTTCTGACCTGCGCTTACCCTCCTCATGCAAAAAACGTTGGCGGACGTCCGCAAACGTTTCTTGCATGAGGGCTGTGCAACGAGGCGTTCCGGGTCAGTTCCAGCGGTCGTGAATAGGACGGGCGCCCGCGGCTTGTTCGGCCCACGGCACCCACGCCGCGGCGGCGCCGGCGGGAGACGACCACGGCTCGTCCGCGTACACCAGGCGGGTGCCCGGCTGGTCGAGCCAGCGCAGGACGACGGCGGCTTCTTCCGGGGGAGCGCCGCGCAGCGGGCCGGGAGTCGGGATGACCGTCTCCGCCGAGGCGACGAGTGCGTCGACCACCGGCATCGGGCGGGTGCCGCGGCGGGCGACCCCGGCGGAGGCGAGGCGGCCGTAGCGCACGACCGAGAACTCCCAACCGCCTTCGCGGTCGGGTCTGGCGGCCACGAGCTGGGGGAGCGCGGCGAGGGCCGCCAGGCGCTGGGCCCGGTCCAGGGACCGCACCAGGCCCGCCAGGCGGTCGCGCCGGCGGGCGGCCTCCTCGAAGCGTTCGGCCGAGGCCAGGCCGCCGAGCTGGGTGATGAGCGTGCGTAACGGGTCCGCACTCCTGCCCACGACCAGATCGCGCACGGCGACCACGGCGGGGGAGTACTCGTCGACCGTCTGCCGGCCCGCGCAGGGCGCTTTGCAGCGGTCGAGCTCGGCCAGGGCGCACGGGGAGGCGCGTTGGTTCGTGGCCGGGATCTTGATGGTGCACGAGCGCAGCGGCACGGCGTCCAGCAGCGCGTCCGCGACCGACTCGGCTGCCTTCCGGGTGCGGAACGGGCCCAGCGCGCCGTCCCGGGGGACCTTGACCAGCGAGATCCGGGGGAACGGCTCGTCGGTCAGGGTCAGCCACCAGGCGTGGTGGGGGTTCTTCGAGCGCCGGTTGTACGCGGGGCGGTGTGCGCGCAGCAGCCGCAGTTCGCGCACCTCGGCTTCCAGCGGGTGGGAGCACTCCACGGCGTCGACCCGCACGGCGAGGGCGACCATCTCGCGCAGCCTGCGCCTGCCCTCGCTCGCCGTGAAGTACTGGCGGACCCGGCGCCGCAGGTCTGACGCGGTGCCGACGTAGAGGACCTCCTCCTTCGGGCCGCGGAAGAGGTACACGCCGGGCGTGGACGGCAGGTGGGCCGCCAGCGAGCGTTTGCGACGTTGTTCCGGTGTCACCTCGGGCAGGTACGCGAGCAGTTCTTCGAGCGAGTGCACGCCCACGTTCCCGACGCGTTCCAGCAGCGCGTGCAGCACCTCGACGGTGGTGCGGGCGTCGGCCAGCGCCCGGTGCGTCGGCTTGGTCTCCGTGTGGAACAGGTCCGAGAGCGCCGACAGACGGCACGACGGCGCCTCGTCGCGACTCAGCACTCTCCGTGCGAGCTTCACGGTGCACACGACCGACGGCTTCGGCCAGCGGTAGCCGTGCCGTTCGCAGGCGGCCTTCATGAAGCTGACGTCGAAGCCCGAGTTGTGCGCCACCAGGACGGAACCGGCCGCGAACTCCAGGAACGCGGGCAACACCGTCTTCATGGTCGGCGCGCCCGTCACCATCAACTGCGTGATCCCGGTCAGCTGCGCCACCATCGGCGGGATGCCGCGCTGCGGGTCGACGAGCGTGGCGAACTCACCGACGACCTGGCCGCCGCGCACCTTCACCGCGCCGATCTCGGTGACGGCGTCCTCCTCGGCACTGCCGCCCGTGGTCTCCAGGTCGAAGACGACGAACGTCGTGTCGCGCAGGGGCGTCCCGAGCTCGTCGAAGGACAGTTGTCCGGTCACGTGGCTGACGTTAGCGACGGGGTCTGACAATTTTCGGAGCTGATCTTCGGTGGAGCTCTGACCTGCGGCTGCTCCATTGGAGTGGTGATCGGGTGATCTTTTCCAGATCGTTGTTGCCCAGGGCGGACACGTCCGTGCGTTGATCGAGTGCCGGGGCTCTAGCCTGGTGGTGTGCCCGACCCGATGCCCGAGCCCGAGTTCGACCAGCCTGCCGATGAGGCAGGTGAGTCCGCGGATGACTCCACTGTCGAATCCTCTGTGGACTGGTCGGCCCTGCCGGAGCCGTTGCGGGTGCGGCTCGCCGAGCTGGGGGCGGACGCGCTGGGCGAGATGGCGAAGGTCGACGTGCCCCAGCACCTGCGGCCGGTGGCGAAGTTCGCCCCGACCAAACGCGCTCGCCTGGGCGGTTCTCAGGTCGTGGCCGGCCTGCGGGACTCGGCGAACTTCCGCACCGCCGTGGTCGAGTGGCTGCGCAAGAACAGGCCGTCGACGCTCGAGGTGACCTCACCGGACCCGGTGACGGCGGCCGCGGCGGCGGTGCTGACCGGTGACGAAGTCGCGCTGCACTACGTGGAGCTGGTGACGCGCCGGGTGGGCGACGCGACGCTGCGAGCCGAACGGGACGCGGCCGCCGCACGCGCGGAACGGCTGGAGAGCGAGCTGGAACGGTTGCGGTCCGAGCGCTCCCAGCTCGACGGCGCCACCGAACGCGTCCGCGCCGACGCCGAGGTCGAGCTGGAACGGCTGCGCAAGCGGTTGCGAGAGCAGGGCGTGAAGCTGCGCGAGGCCAAGGACGCCGCCGCGGCAGCCGCCGCCGAGGTGCGCAAGATCGAGGAACGCACCGCGGACGAGGTCAAGCGCCTGTCCGCCGAACGCGACCGGGAGCGCGACCGCGCCGAGACCGAACGCGGCAAGGCCCAGCGGGCGATCGCCGACGCCGAGGTGGCACGGCAGTCCGCACGGGAGGCCCGCCAGGCCGACGAGGTGCGGCTCGCGCTGCTCGTGGACACCCTCGACGGTGCCGTGACGGGACTGCGCCGTGAGCTTGCCCTGGGCGAGGGCACCGGGCCGCGTCCCGCCGATCTCGTGCGGGGCGCCAGCGCGTCGCAGGGCGTCGTGGGCCGGGTCGAGGACCCCGCGGCCCTGGACCGGCTGCTGGCGTTGCCCGCGGTGCACCTGGTGGTGGACGGCTACAACGTCACGAAGACCGGTTATCCGGAGCTGTCGCTGTCGGATCAACGCGATCGGCTCGTGCACCAGCTGGCGGTGCTGGCGGCGCGCACGGGCGCCGAGGTGACGCTGGTGTTCGACGGCGCCGGAGTGGTGGCCGTGCCCGCGGCTGCTCCTCGTGGCGTGCGCGTGCTCTTCAGCGACCCCGGTGTCCTGGCCGATGACGTCATTCGCGCACTGGTCACCGCGGAGCCCGAGGGGCGGCCCGTGGTGGTGGTGACGTCGGACCGAGCGGTCGCGGACTCGGTGCGCCGCCGTGGCGCCCACCCGGTGCCGTCCGCCGTGCTGCTGGCCCGTCTCGGGCGCGTTTGATCACCCGGTAGCCTGACGCCGTCGATCTTGGCGGTCTTGTTCTGGCGAGGGGGATCGGCGACCTCATGTCGCGCAACTTCACCCGTGGTTTCCTGGTTCTCCTGCTGCTCCTCCCGGTCGCTCCGGCCGTGTCCTCGGCCGCGCAGCCGGCCGATCCCGCGCGTGCGTACGCGGATCTGACGGCGCAGGCGACGAAGCTCAACGAGGAGGTCCTGCGCGCGCAGGAAGACCTCGTGCAGCGCAAGGCGGAGCTCGGCAGCGCGACGGCGACGGTGGCGGCGGCGCAGCAGATCGAGCGGCAGGCCAAGCGCGACGAGGACGACTACCAGGGCCAGGTCGACCTGATCACCCAGGCGTCGTTCGAGGGGGCGCGGTTCAACCAGCTCTCCGCGCTGCTCGTCGCGGACTCGCAGCAGGACTTCCTGAACCGCCTCGAGATGATGAGGGTGCTCGCCTCCGACAAGGCGGAGTCGCTCGCGCGGCTGTCCGCCGCGGTGGAGAAGGCCCGTCAGGCGCACCAGGTGGCGGAGAGCGCGCGGGCGCGCGCCGCGGAGACCACCGCGGCGGCCGAGAAGCTGAAGAGCGACCTGGACGCGCGCAACCAGGCGTTGCAGGCGCAGATCAACCAGGTGCGGACGGCGCTGACGCGGCTGCCCGCGCCCGTCGTGAGCCGGCTGCGCGACCCCGGCGACCGCTCGCAGGTCAGCGTGCCCTCCGGGGTGGCGGGTCTCGCCCTCGCGTTCGCGCTGGGCCAGCGCGGGGACGACTACCAGTACGGCGCCACCGGCCCTGACCGGTGGGACTGCGCCGGACTGACGATGAAGGCCTACGCGGCCGCGGGCTTCACGATCCCGCGCACCTCGGGCGGGCAGGCCGGGGTCGGGCGCGCGGTGTCGCGCGGAGAGGTCCGCGCGGGCGACCTGATCGTCTACTACTCGAGCAGGTCGCACGTGGCCATGGCCGTCGACAACGCGCGGGCGGTGCACGCCTCCACGGAGGGCCAGCCGGTGAAGATCGCACCGATCGACGCCATCGGGCCCATCGCGGTGATCCGGCGCATCGAGGGATAGCGTTGCGCCGGTGAAGCACCTCCGGACGTTGCTGGCGGTCACCGTCGCCATGACGTTCCTGCTGGGCGTCAGCGTTGCACTACGGCCCGTTGAGTTGCAGCCGGCCGCAACACCCCATTGCAATGAGATGGTGCTGACGGCGGCGTCGGGCACTGTGAGCAGCAGTTCTTGTGATGGTGCGCTGGCGTCGCGGGTGTCGGGGTTGCTGGACTCCTCGGTGCGCGAGGTCGCCGACGTAGTGGACATCAGCTGGGTTCGGCGGGTCGACGTCGTCGTCCCGGCGTCGGAAACCGAGCTCGTGTCGCTCGTCGGGCCCGCGTTCGCGGACATGGCCGGGGTCGCCATCAGGGACGGTTCCGGGCAGCGCGTCGTCATCAACCGGGTGCGCGCGTCGGCGTTGTCGGACGTGGAGCTGAGCGTGCTGCTGCGGCACGAGATCACGCACGTCGCGACGCGCGACCTGACCTCGGACTCGGCCCCGCTGTGGCTGGTCGAGGGGTTCGCGGACTGGGTGGCGTTCCACGGCACGGGGCTGTCGCTCCGTCAGGCCGCACCGCTGCTGAGGTCGGACGTCTCGGCGTTGCCGGTCGACTTCGGCGGCTCGGGGCGTGACCTGGCGTACCAGCAGGCGTACTCGATCATGGTCTACCTGGAGTCGCGGCTCGGGGAGCGCGGTGTCGTGGACTTCTTCCTGCGGTATGCGTCCTCGTCCGCAGTGGACGCTCGTGTCGTCGACGTGGCGGGCTGGCGTGAGTTCCTGAGAACGACCATCGGATAGCGTTGAGTTCGTGCGCCGAACCCTGCTGGTGACCAACGACTTCCCGCCCCGTCCCGGTGGCATCCAGTCCTACCTGCACGCTTTGGCGACACGCCTGCCCGCGGACTCGCTCGTCGTCTACGCGCCGAAGTGGAAGGGCGCGGAGGAGTTCGACGCCGAGCAGCCGTTCCCGGTGGTGCGGCACCCCACGTCGCTGATGCTGCCGACGCCGGACGTCCTCGCCCGCGCGCGTGACATCGCCCGCGCCGAGTCGTGCGAGGCCGCGTGGTTCGGGGCGGCGGCACCGCTGGCGTTGCTGGCGCCGTCACTCGGTCTGAGCCGCGCGGTGGCGTGCACGCACGGGCACGAGGTCGGCTGGTCGATGCTGCCGGTGGCGCGGCAGGCGCTGCGGGCGATCGGGTCCGGAGTGGACGTCGTGACGTACGTCAGCCGCTACACCCGCTCCCGGTTCTCGGCGGCGTTCGGGCCGATGGCGGCGCTGGAGCACCTTCCGTCCGGTGTGGACACCGAGCAGTACCGCCCGGACCCCGCCGCGCGTGCCGAGATGCGTCGCCGGTACGGGCTGGGCGACCGGCCGGTGATCGTGTGCGTGTCGCGCCTGGTGCCGCGCAAGGGCCAGGACGTCCTGATCCGCGCGTTGCCGCTCATCCAGCGCACGGTGCCGGACGCCGCCCTGCTGATCGTCGGCGGCGGGCCGTACCGCAAGACGCTCGACAAGATGGCCGCCGGTTCCCGCGACATCGTGCTGACCGGCTCGGTGCCGTGGGAGGAACTGCCCGCGCACTACAACGCAGGCGACGTCTTCGCGATGCCCTGCCGCACGCGCGGCCGCGGCCTCGACGTCGAAGGCCTCGGCATCGTCTACCTCGAAGCCTCCGCGACCGGGCTGCCCGTCGTGGCCGGACGGTCCGGCGGCGCCCCGGAGACCGTGCGCGACGGCATCACCGGCAACGTCGTCGACGGGCTCGACGTCGAGAACGTCGCCGCGCGGATCGCCTCGCTGCTCGCCGATCCTGAGACGGCGGCCAAGATGGGGCGTGCCGGCCGGGAGTGGGTCAGCGACCACTGGCGCTGGGACCAGCTCGCGCAGCGCCTCGAGAACCTCATCGGCTGACCCGGCTGGGAGAAGTTCGGCAGCCTATACGGTTCGGGCATGAGCCAGCCGATTCCGTTCACCGACACCAACTTCAAGCTCGCCGTCGTCCAGGAGCTGATGTACAACCAGGGCCTCCTGCCGAGGTTCGACCTGCGTGCGCACGCCGCCGAGCAGGGCTTCACCTACGACGCCGGGAGCTTCGAGGCGGTGCCGGAGGCTCTCGCCTACTTCGAGGCGCTCGAGGTCCCCGCCGAGCTCGCGGAGAAGATCACCGAGATCGAGATGGACGGCGGCAACGAGATCTACCTCGAGATCGCGCCCAACTGGGACGGCGAGGACGGGCTATTCGACGTCGACGAGTTCGCCGACCTGCGGCACTTTCCCAACCTGAAGTCGATGACCCTGCTCTACACGGGCAACGAGGAGGCGCTGGAGACGCTGCGTGCCCGCGGGATCGAGGCGGACTGGCTCTGACAGCGTCAGGCGAGTTCGCGGGCCCGGTTCTCCAGAGCGCGCAACCCCAGTTCGGCACTGCGCCGTGCGGCCTGGTCGGCTGCGGAGCGGGAGTCGGCGGGACGGTCGAGATCGCGCAGCACCACGGCCAGGTCGATCAGCGCGCGGACCTCGCCCGAGGCGAAGCCGATCCGCCGGGCCGTCGTCAGGGCCTGCTCGAACAGTTCGGCGGCCGTGTCGAAGTCGGACAGGGCGCGGCGGGTCTCGCCGAGCGTGATCCGCACGGACGTCGCCACCTGCTGGTCGCCCCCGTCGGCCACGAGGGACAGTGCGCGCGACGCCAGGGACAGGGCGGAGTCGGTGTTGCCGGAGGCGAGTTCCAGGGCGGCGAGGTTCTCCAGGGTCTCGGACTCGCCGGCGGGGACGTTGCCGATCTCCAGGGCGCGTTCGAGGTGGGCGCGCGCCTCGTCGAGACGGCCCTGCAGGCGCAGGGCCATGCCGAGGTAGGTGTGGCTGTCGGCGTTCGGCGCCAGGGTCAGCGCCTGCGAGAAGTGCTCGACCGCGCCGTCGATCTCGCCGAGTTCCACGGCGAGCTGGCCGAGGTTGTACAGGCCGGTGCTGACGCTGTCCGCCGGGGCCGAGCGCAGCATCTCCAGGCAGCGGACCAGGGTGTCCTTCGCGGCGACCAGGTCTCCCGAGCGGCGGTGCACGAGGCTGAGGTTGTTCAGCGCGCCCGCCTCGGCGTCCCTGTCGCCCAGGGCCCGGTACAGCTCGATGGCGTGGTCGTGGTGCTCGACGGACCGCGCGTACTCGCCCAGCCGCAGGTAGAGGGTGCCGAGGTTCGCGTGCATCGCGGCCTCGGCAGGGCGGTGCGCGGACTCCTGGGCGGCCTGCAGGCCGTGGTGCGCCGTCGCGAGCCACTCGCCGACGTGCTGGCCGATCCACAGGTAGCCGCGCAGCGCGTCCGCCAGCTGCCAGGCCATCACCACCGGGCCGTGCTCGGCCGCGTGCCGGATGGCGGCGATCAGGTTCGGGCGTTCCGCGTCGAGCCACGCGAGGGCCTCGGCCGACGTCGAGATCCGCGGCGCCGGGCCCGCCGGCGACGACGGCAGCCGCACGATCCCGGGGTAGAGCAGCTCGGCGCAGCGTTCGACGCCGCGCAGGTAGTGGTCGAGCAGCGCCGTCCACGACGCCTGCTGCTCGGACGGACTGTCCGCCTCTTCGCGCAAGGTGGCGGCGTAGCGGACCAGTTCGTCGTGGAAGCGGTAGCGGCCGGGGACCGGCGACACCACCAGCCGCGCGATCGCCAGCACCGTCAGCAGGCCGTCGGCGTCCACGTCGGCCAGCGCGGACGCGGCCTCCGGCGTGAAGTCCGGCCCCGGCACCAGCGACAACAGCCGGAACAACCGCTGCGGCGCGGGCGGCAGCGCGGCGTAGGCCAGCTCGATCGGCGAACCGGAGATCGTCACGCCGTCGCGCCCGGCCAGGTAGGCCGCCGCCACGCGCAACGCCAGCGGCAGGTGCCCGCACCGCGCCGCCAGCTCCGCGTGATCACCCGGCCCGAGCAGCTTCTCCAGCAACGACTCGGACTCCGCCGCCGGGAACACGTCCACCGGCACGGTCCGCGCGCCGTTCATCGCGATCAGCCCGCGCAGGTCGTCCCGCGACGTCACGATCACCCGGCACGACGCCGTCCCCGGCAGCAACGGCCGCACCTGGTCCGGTGCGGAGGCGTTGTCGAGCACCAGCAGCATCCGCCGTCCCGACAGCAACGACCGCAGCATCGTGCTCTGCTCGTCCGCGTCCGGCGGGATCTCGTCCGGCGGCACCCCCAGCGCCCGCAGGAACCGCGACAGCACGTCCACCCCGTCCGCGGGCGCCCCCAGCGCGTACCCGCGCAGGTCGACGTAGAGCCGCCCGTCCGGGAACCGGTCCCGCAGCAGGTGCGCCACGTGCACCGCCAGCGTCGTCTTGCCCACCCCTGGCTGCCCCGCGAGCGTCACGATCGGCACCGACCCGCCGGAGATCAGCCCGGAGACCCGCTCCACGTGCCAGGACCGCCCGGTGAAGTCCGCGATGTCGTCCGGCAGCCGCATCGGCGACGGCGGCGCGCGTTCCGGCTCCCGCGCCACCACCGGCGCCGCCAGCTCGGGCGCACCCATCAGGATCGCCTGGTGCAACGACCGCAGCTCCTCCGACGGGTCGATGCCCAGCTGCTCGTCCAGCGCCCGGTCGAGCTGCCGGAACGCCTCCAGCGCCTCCGCCTGCCTGCTGCAGCGGTACAGCGCGAGCATGAGCTGCGCCCAGAACCGCTCCCGCAACGGGTGGTCCCGCGTCAGCCCGAACAGCTCCGGCACCAGGTCCGCGTGGTTGCCCAGCGCGAGCTCCACGTCGATCCGCTGCTCGTGCACCCTCATCAGCAGCTCGGTCAGCCGCGGCGCGTGCTCGGAGTACAACGTCTCCGACGGCACGTCCGACAGCACCGGCCCGCGCCACAACTCCAAGGCCTCCGCGAACGCCTTCCGGGCCGTGACCAGGTCGGATGACGACGAGGCCGCACGTCCGCGAGCCGCCGCGTCAGCGAAGCGATGCGCGTCCACGGCCAGCGGGTCCACCCGCATCCGGTAACCGTCCGCGGCCGTCTGGATCAACGACGGATCACCCAGAGCCGCCCGGAGCCGCATCACGTACGTCTGCAACGTCCCACGCGTGCGCGCAGGCGGTGTGTCCCCCCACACGTGCTCGACGAGTTCCGTCACGGGAACGACGCGGTTCGGCCGCAGCAGCAACGCCGCCAGCAACGCCCGGTGCTTGCCCGCCCGCAACACGACGGCGGAGCCTTCCAGGCGTACTTCCAACGGGCCGAGCAGCCGGAACTGCGGACCCGAAGCCATTGCCAACCCCTCGCGCGAGCCAGATCTACCCCGTCTGGCCCACACCCTATTAGCGCGCTGTCGCCGGGTGACATCGGCGCGTCAGCGATACGTCAGCGCCGTACGGCAATCTTCTCCACGTCCCGGTCGGGGGGCCGGGGCAACACACTTCTCGGGTTCCGCGGAAAGTTCGCGGATCACGATCGCTGGGGGTCGAAAGGCCCAGGAGCACTCTCTGGCTCCTGGGCCTTTCGCGCATTCGACCTGCTGTTACTTCGCGTAGATCGCGTCGATGTCGGACGAGAAGGTCGTCGCCACGACGGAGCGCTTCAGCTTCAGCGACGGCGTCATCTCGCCGCCCGCCTCGGTGAAGTCGACCGGCAGCACCCGGAACTTGCGGATCGCCTCGGCCTTGGACACCGACTTGTTCGCGTCGTCCACCACGGCCTGGATCTCGGCCAGCAGGTCCGCGTCCTCGATCAGGTCGGGGACCTCGGCCGACGCCGGCTTGCCGTGCGACTCCTTCCACGCCGGGAAGAACTCCGGGTCGATCGTGATCAGCGCGCCGATGAACGGCTGCTTGTCACCGACGACCATGCACTGCGAGATCAGCGGGTGCGCCCGGATCCGGTCCTCGAGCTGCGCGGGGGAGACGTTCTTGCCACCGGCGGTGACGATGATCTCCTTCTTGCGGCCCGTGATCTTCAGGAACCCGTCGCCGTCGAGCTCGCCGATGTCACCGGTGTGGAACCAGCCGTCCTCCAAGGCCTCCTTGGTGGCGGCCTCGTTGTTCCAGTAGCCGGTGAACACGATGTCGCCCTTGATGAGGATCTCGCCGTCCTCGGCGATCTTCACCGACGTGCCGGGCACCGGCAGGCCGACCGTGCCGACCTTCTCCTGGCCGCGGAACGTCACGCACGCCGCCGCCGACGTCTCGGTCAGGCCGTAGCCCTCGTAGACCGGGATGCCCGCGCCGCGGAAGAAGTGCGACAGCCGTGCACCCAGCGGAGCGCCACCGGAGACCGCCGCGATCGCGCGACCACCCAGGGCGGCGCGCAGCTTCGTGAACACCAGCTTGTCGAACACGGCGTGCTTGATCCGCAGGCCGAGGCCCGGACCGCCGTTGTCGAGCGCGGTGCTGTACGCGACCGAGGTGGCCTCGGCGGCGTCGAAGATCTTGCCCTTGCCGCCGGCGTGCGCCTTCTGCTTCGCGCCGTTGTAGACCTTCTCGAACACGCGCGGCACCGCGACGACGAACGTCGGGCGGAACTGGCCCAGGTCGGAGACGAGGTCCTTCACGTCGGCCGTGTGGCCGATGGTGACCCGCGAGTACACGCAGGCCACGGCCAGGGCACGCGCCAGGATGTGCGCCAGCGGCAGGAACAGCAGCAGCGAGTTGCCGGCCGTGAGGATCTCCGGGAACCGCGACAGCGCCGACCGCACCTCGGCCAGCAGGTTGCGGTGCGTCAGCGTGCAGCCCTTGGGACGGCCGGTGGTGCCGGACGTGTAGACCAGCGTCGCCGTGTGCTCCGCCTTCACCTGCCCGCGGCGCTCGTGCACCTGCTCGTCGGTGATCTCGGCACCGAGCGCGGTCAGTTCGTCGACCGCGGCGGCCGCTCCGTCGATCTGCCACACGTGGCGCAGCTCGGGGAGCTTGCCGACGACGTCGTCGACCATCGCCCGGTGCGAGGACGCTTCGACGAACACCGCCGTCGCGCCCGAGTCGGACAGGATCCACTCGATCTGGTCCGTCGACGACGTCTCGTAGATGGGCACCACGACGCCGCCCGCCGCCCAGATGGCGAAGTCGAGCAACGACCACTCGTAGCGGGTCTTGGAGACCAAGCCGACCCGGTCGCCGAGCTCCAGCCCGGCTGCGACCATGCCCTTCGCAACTGCCATGACCTGCGCGGCGAAGTCACGCGCGGTGATGTCGACCCAGGTGCCGTCGATCTGCCTGCGGAAGCTGACGGCGTTGCCGAAGCGCTCCGCGTTGGCCCACACCATGTCGGTGAGGTTTTCCTCCGGAGCCACTGCGGCCGTGGCGGGGACGCTGAACTCGCGCACGTCAACCTCCGTACGGTGAAATGTTACTGGTGGGGAAACCTAGCGTGTGATTCCGGCGATACAAAGGCTGGTACGCCCTTCCGTTACCTTTTGTCCTCATGGCCAGCGTGGACGTCGTCGACGAGACTTTCCTCGCGGTACCACCCGGAGTGGTCGCCGCAGCCTTCATCTCGCCCTCCTCGTGGAGGGAGTTCTGGCCTGATCTGGAGCTCGCCGTCTACGCCGACAGGGGCGATGAGGGCCTGCGCTGGACGGTCGGAGGCGCGCTCGTCGGCACCATGGAGATCTGGCTCGAGCCCATGCTCGACGGCACCGTGCTGCACTACTTCCTCCGCGCTGATCCGCCCTCGGGGTCCCTCACGCCGCGCAACGCCCGCCGTGAGGTGCAGCGGCGCCAGCTCGACGCGAAGTCGGTCTCGCTGGGGCTCAAGCTGACCCTGGAGGACGGTCGTCCGGCCGGCTGCCCGCCGCACGGGTGATCTTGCTTGACGCGCGTCTCGCAGAACACCTCCATGCGGCGTCAACTAAGTTGGAACCGTGCGGGTTCACGTGGTTTCCGATGTGCACGGCAACGCGGAGGCGCTCGCGCGCGCCGGTGACGGTGCGGACGCCCTCGTCGTGCTCGGCGACCTGATCGACTTCGTCGACTACCACGACCATTCCAAGGGGATCCTCGGCCGCGTCTTCGGCGCCGAGAAGGTCGGGGTCTTCGCCGAGCTGCGACGCGGCACCAGGCGCGCGGACACGGCGAGCTACATCCGATCGCTGTGGGACGGTCTCGCCGACGCCCGTTCCGTGGTCGAGGAAGCGGTGCTGGAGCAGTACCACGCGTTGTTCAGCGCCATGTCCGCGCCGACGTACGCGACACCGGGCAATGTGGACAGTCCGCACCTGTGGCCGCAGTTCGCCGGAGCAGGCGTGCACGTCCTCGACGGTGAGGCCGCGGAGATCGGCGGGCTCAGGTTCGGCTTCGCCGGCGGCGGGCTGATGGTGCCCGGGCTGGCCCGCAACCCCGACGCGCCGTGGTTCCCGTACCTGCGCACGGAGGAGGACATGGCGTCGGCGCTCGACCGGATGGGGCAGGTCGACGTGCTGTGCACGCACATCCCGCCCCTCGTCCCGGAGCTGACCTACGACGTCGTCGCGCGCCGCCCCGAGTGGGGTTCACGGGCCGCGCTGGAGAAGATCCAGCGCGAACGGCCGCGCTGGTCGGTGTTCGGCCACGTGCACCAGCCGCTGGCCCGGCGCGTGCGCGTGGGCTACACCGAGTGCGTCAACGTCGGGCACTTCCAGCGCAGCGGCAAGCCTCACGTCCTGAATTGGTAGCCACGCGAGTAACCTCCACGTCTATGGCCGACCAGTCCACTCAGTCCATCGTCATCGACGCTCCGCCTGAGAAGATCATGGCGATCATCGCGGACTTCCCGTCGTACCCGGACTGGGCGAACGGGATGAAGGAAGTCGAGGTCCTCGACGCCCGCGACGACGGCCGTGCCGAGCAGGTGCGGTTCGCGATCGACCAGGGTCCCGTGAAGGACGAGTACACCCTGAAGTACGACTGGGCCGCCGACGGTCTGTCGGTGAAGTGGGAACTCGTCAAGGGCACCATGCAGAAGGCGCAGCAGGGCAGCTACGTGCTCGCGCCGTCCGGTACCGGCACCAAGGTCACCTACACGCTGTCGGTGCAGCTGGTGATCCCGATGATCGGGCTGTTCCGCCGCAAGGCCGAGAAGATGATCCTCGACACCGCTCTCAAGGAACTCAAGAAGCGCGCGGAGAAGGCGGCTTGAGCCGGGTCCTGCTCTTCACCGGCAAGGGCGGGGTCGGCAAGACGACGCTGTCGGCCGCGACGGCCGCCTCGCTGGCCGCGCACGGCCGCAAGGCGCTCGTGGTCTCCACCGATCCCGCGCACTCGCTGGGCGACGCGCTCGACGTGCGTCTCGGCGCCGAACCGTCCGAAGTGGACGGCGCGGCCGGTCTGTTCGCCTGCCAGATCGACCCGCGCGGCCTCGTCGACGAGGCGTGGGGCGACCTGCGCGGGCACCTGCGGACCGTGCTGGCGGGCGCCGGTGTCGACGAGCTCGACGCCGAGGAGCTGACCGTGCTGCCGGGCGTCGAGGAACTCCTCGCGCTGGCGGAGGTGCGGCGGCTCGCCGCGTCCGGGCCGTGGGAGGTCGTGGTCGTCGACTGCGGGCCGACCGCGGAGACGTTGCGGCTGCTGTCGCTGCCCGAGGCGTTCGCGGGCTACCTCGAACGGCTCTTCCCCACCCACCGGCGCGTGGTGCGCGGGCTCCTCGCGGGCGTCGCGGGCACCGGGTCCGTCGAGAAGTGGGACGCGACGGCCGACGCGCTGAGCCGCCTCGCCGAGCGGCTGGACGCGCTGCGCTCGATGCTCGCGGACTCGTCGTCGTGCTCGGTGCGGCTCGTGCTGACGCCCGAACGCGTCGTCGCCGCCGAGACCCGCCGCACGCTGACCGCGTTGGCGCTGCAGGGAATCCGGGTCGACAGCGTGATCGCGAACCGGCTGGTGCCCTCGCCGGGGGCCGCGCGCGGTGCCGCCGCCTCCTGGCTGCGCACCCGCCGGCACGAGCAGGACGCCGTGCTGGCCGAACTGACCGGGATCGGCGAGATCCGCACGGTCGACCACCGCGCGTCGGAGCCCGTGGGCGTGCCGGCGCTGCTGGAGGTCGCCGAGCAGCTCTACGGCGACTCGGACCCGCTGCCCGGTGCCGCGGTGTCGGAGTCGTTGCTGGAGGTGTCGGGCAGCGGACGCGGACTCGACGCCCGGTACTCGCTGCGAATCGCGTTGCCGCTGTCCGACGACACGGAGCTGGACCTCGCGCGCGTGAGCGACGACCTGGCGCTGACCGTCGACGGCCGGCGCCGGCTCGTGGCGCTGCCGTCGCTGTTGCGGCGCTGCATCGTCACCGGTGCGGAGATGGATTCGGGTGGCGTGACGGTGGGATTCCGGCCGGACCCGTCCCTGTGGCGCTGATCAGGAGCAGGTAGATGACCCAGGACAACACCGGCAAGCTCGCCGAGGAGCTGCGGCTGCTCATCGACACGGCCGCCGAGCGCATGCAGCCGTGGCTGCAGCGCGTCTCCGAGGCCGGCGACGGCACGCACACGCCCGAGACGTGCGGCTGGTGCCCGTTGTGCAACGGCGTGGCGCTGCTGCGCGGCGACCGCTCCGAACTGGCCGCCAAGGCCGCCGAACACGCGGCGGGCCTCGTCGCCGTGCTGCGGGCAGCCCTGCGCGAGCCCGGCACCGCGCAGCCGTCACCGCCCGCCGGGGACGAACCGGCTCCCGACGCCGGGCAGCGCGTGCAGCACATCAAGGTCGTCAGGAAGTCGGACTAGTGCTCACCGTCGGAGTGGACATCGGCGGCACCAGCGTGCGCGCCGGTGTCGTGGACCCGCGCGGCTCGGTCCTGGACACCTCACGCGCCCCCACGCCCGCAGGCGAACGCGCCCTCGAAGACGCGATCGTCGCCGCCGTGGAGGAGGTGGCGACCCGCCACGCCGTGAGCGCCGTCGGTCTCGCCGTGGCGGGCTTCATCGCCTCAGACCGCCGCACGGTCCGTTTCGCGCCCCACCTGGCGTGGCGGCAGGCGGACGTGGCCGACCGCATGAGCGACCGCCTGGGCATGCCGGTAGTGCTGGAACACGACGCGAACGCCGCCGCCCTGGCCGAACACCGCTTCGGCGCGGCCAGGGGCGCCAAGATCGCCGTTCTCGTCGCCATCGGCACGGGCATCGGCGCGGCGCTGCTGCTCGACGGCGAGGTCTTCCGCGGCGCGTACGGCGTGGCCCCCGAACTGGGCCACCTGCGCGTCGTCCCGGACGGCCGCCCCTGCCCGTGCGGTAAGAACGGCTGCTGGGAGCGCTACTGCAGCGGCACGGCCCTGAGCGCGACGGCCGTGGAACTGCTCGCCAAGCACCCCGGCGTCTCGACCGTGCTGGCCCGCGAGGCGGCGGGCGACTCGCGCGCGGTGACCGGCCGCCGGGTGGCCGGAGCGGCCCGCGACGGCGACCCGCTGGCCAAGCGCGCGATGGCGGACCTGGCCCGCTGGCTCGGCGAGGGCCTGGCGCTGGTCGCCGACGTCTACGACCCCGAGGTGATCGTCATCGGGGGAGGCGTGTCGACCTCGGCACCGCTGTTCCTCGACGACGCCCGCGAGCGCTACTCCGCCGTGGTGACGGGAGCCGGCCACCGGCCGCTGGCCCGGATCCGCACCGCCCAGCTCGGCGACGACGCGGGCATCGTGGGCGCGGCGACCCTGGCCCGCGAGATGGCGGGCCAGATGGCCTCACGGACGTCCAAGAACCATTCTCGCCGCGTCTAGTTCTTGAGCGGGTCGTTGCCCCAGTTCATCAGCGAGTGACGCCAGCGGCTGTCCTCGACGTCGCCGGAGGGCCGCTGGGCGAGGTGGCGGTGCACGTAACCGACGACCTTGCGCATGTGCTGGTAGTCGCTGTCGGTCAGGTCGTCGCGCTTCGTCTTGAGCAGCGTGACGATTCGGCGGCCTGACGCGTGCCCGGTCGACTCCCCGGACGACTTGTCGCCGACCTCCTTGGACTCGTCGGTGCCGAGCCACTTCTCCAACTCCGCCGCGGTCATGTTGACCGCCTCGCCGAAGTCCTTCCGGATCTGCTCCTGGTCGTCGCTCACGGGTGTCCTCCTCCTGGACGGATTGACTCGTCCGGTCGGGGTACCCGGCGGGCATGACGAAGCACCCCTACAAGCCGGGCGACGAGGTCGAGTGGTCGAGCCACGGCTCGAAGACCCACGGCGAAGTGAAGGAAGAGATCACCACGGAGAAGGAGGCGGCGGGGCGCAAGGTGAAGGCCTCGAAGGAGGAGCCCCAGTACCGCGTGGAGAGCGCGAAGAGCGGCAGGGACGCGGTCCACAAGCCGGAAGCGCTGAAGAAGAAGAAATGAGTGTTCGCGGCGAGCTCGTCGGGGTTGTTCGCTCGCCGCGAACACTCGGTCTGAGGGACTAGCGGCCGAGCAGGCGCAGGATGCGCGGACGACGGCGCTTGGCCGCGTCCTTCTTGCTCAGGGTCGCCATGGCACGGGCCATCATCAGGTGCTGCATCTGGTCCATGGCGCACACGGTAGGCATGACCGAATCGTTATCTGAAGGTTTGAGTGGCCGTTATCACGTCGTTACCGACGAAGTCGTGACGTGTCACACCTGCGCGCCGTCGTCCCATCCCGAGTCCGGCGGAGGGGAGTTGCGCATGCGCAGGATCAGCCAGCCGACGCCCGCGCACAGCGCCACCAGCGACAGCGGCGTGCCGATCCGCGACTGCAGCCCGAAGATGCCGGGCGCGACCAGCAGCAGGATGCCCAGCACGAACAGTCCGAGGGCCGCGAGGGTCGAGGCGCGCAGCACCGGGAACGGTGGAGGCTCCGGCGGGACGTAGTGGTCCTCGTCGGCCGGATCACGGCGTTCGGGCTCGTCGGCGGGGTCCGGTGCCGGATCCTCCGCCACGACCGTGCGTGGCCCGGGCTCGTCGTGCCCGGTCTCCGTGTTCTTCTCCGGGCTCACCTCGTCGAGGTCGAGCCAGTCCTTGCCGACCCCGTCCCGTTCGAGACCCGCGACGATCTCGGCAAAGAGCTCGTCGACGTTCTCCGGTCCGTCGGTCGAGTCGCGCCGGGCGTTCATCCAGAGCCTCTCCACAAAGCCGCAACCCTCTGACCCCACATCGTTGCACGGCCGCGATGTGTTGCGGGTTACGGCAGTCGGCTCAGTCACGTTCTCGGGAACGTTCCCGGTGCGTCCCGGTCGCGTGTATCCGGCACGGCCGTGACGCACTAACCCGGGACTCGTTGTGTGAGGTGCGGTCGGCTCCGTAGGCTGATTGTCGGGATCAAGGTCCGCGGGGTCTTAAGGGAGGCGCTTCCCAAGGTGCTGTACTGGTTGATGAAGCACGTCCTCCTGGGACCGGTTCTGCGGCTGTTCTTCCAGCCGAAGATCATCGAGGGCGCCGAGAACATCCCGAAGGACGGCGGAGCCATTCTGGCGAGCAACCACCTCGCCGTCTCCGACTCGTTCTTCCTGCCGCTGATGCTGTCGCGGCGCGTCACTTTCCCGGCGAAGATCGAGTACTTCACCGGCACGGGACTCAAGGGCAGGCTGCAGAAGTGGTTCTTCACCGGCGTCGGCCAGGTGCCGATCGACCGGTCCAGCGCGTCCGCCGCGCAGGGGGCGCTCGACACCGGTGTCCGGATCGTGCGCGAGGGCAAGCTGCTCGGCATCTACCCCGAGGGCACGCGTTCGCCCGACGCCCGTCTCTACAAGGGCAAGGTCGGCGTCGCGTGGATCGCGCTGGAGTCCGGTGCGCCGGTCATCCCCGTGGCGATGTTCGGCACGGACAAGGCGAACCCCATCGGCTCCAGGATGTGGAAGCCGCACCCGATCCGCATCAAGATCGGCAAGCCGCTCGACTTCTCCCGCTACGAGGGCCTGTCCGGCGACAGGTTCGTGCTGCGGTCGATCACCGACGAGATCATGTACGCGTTGATGGAGCTCTCCGGTCAGGAGTACGTCGACGTCTACGCGTCGAAGGCCAAGGAGCTGCCCGCCGCCGCGTCGGAACAGGGCGGGAAGGGCGACCGGGTGCCCGAGAAGAAGGCGAGCTGACCGCACCCCTAGGGTGTCGCGGTGCGGTTTTTCTACGACTGTGAGTTCATCGAGGACGGGCTGACGATCGACCTCGTGTCGATCGGTGTGGTCGACGAGGAAGGCCGCGAGTTCTACGCCGTGTCCACCGAGTTCGACCCCGATCGCGCGGGGCCGTGGGTGCGGCAGAACGTCCTCAACCAGCTGCCCTCGCCCGCGGACAAGGCGTGGCGCAGCCGCGAGCGCATCCGCGAGGATCTGCTCGACTTCCTCGGCGCCCGCAACGCGGCGCGTGACGAGATCGAACTGTGGGCCTGGTTCGCCGCCTACGACCACGTGGCGCTGGCGCAGCTGTGGGGTGCGATGCCGGCGTTGCCGCGCTCGCTGCCCCGGTTCACCCGTGACCTGCGGCAACGCTGGGACGACGTCGGCCGCCCCAAGCTGCCGGCCCCTCCGGTGGACGCGCACGACGCTCTCGCCGACGCGCGGCACAACCTCGCGCGCTGGAAGGTGATCGAGGAACAGCGGCTCAAAATCGGGTTTCCCGTCCGGTAAGTGAGACCCGCGTTGCTGCACCGATACAGCTCGTGACAGTCTGCGTGACACAGAACACGAGAGATGGGGAAGCAGATGCGCATCGGTGTGCTCACTGGCGGTGGTGACTGCCCCGGTCTGAACGCCGTGATCCGGGCCGTGGTCCGCAAGGGCATCAAGGCACACGGCTGGGAGATCGTCGGGTTCCGCAACGGGTGGCAGGGCCCGATCGAGAACCTCACCAAGTCGATCGACCTCGCGGACGTCGAGGAGATCCTCACCCGCGGTGGCACGATCCTGGGCTCGTCGCGCACGAACCCCTACAAGGTCGAGGGCGGTGTCGACGCCATCCGCGAGACCATCGCGGAGAACCAGGTCGACGCCATCATCGCGATCGGCGGCGAGGACACCCTCGGTGTCGCCAAGCGCCTCACCGATGACGGCATCGGCGTCGTCGGCGTGCCGAAGACGATCGACAACGACCTCGGCGCCACGGACTACACGTTCGGCTTCGACACGGCCGTCCACATCGCGACCGAGGCCATCGACCGCCTGCGCACCACGGCCGAGTCGCACCACCGTGCGCTCGTCGTCGAGGTCATGGGCCGGCACGCGGGCTGGATCGCGCTGCACTCCGGTCTCGCCGGTGGCGCGAACGTCATCCTCGTCCCGGAGCGCCCGTTCAGCGTCGACAAGGTCGTCGAGCACGTCGAGCGCCGCTTCGAGAGCGAGTTCGCCCCGATCATCGTCGTCGCCGAGGGTGCGATCCCCGAGGGCGGCGCCGAGGTGCTGCACTCCGGTGAGCGCGACGCCTTCGGTCACGTCCGCCTCGGTGGCGTCGGCCAGTGGCTCGCGGAGGAGATCGCGGACCGCACCGGCAAGGAGTCCCGCGCGGCCGTCCTCGGCCACATCCAGCGCGGTGGCACGCCGACCGCCTACGACCGCGTCCTCGCGACCCGCTTCGGCCTGCACGCCGTCGACGCCGTCGCCGCCGGTGACTTCGGCACCATGGTCGCGCTGCGCGGCACGGACATCGTCCGCGTGAAGCTGTCGGAGGCGACGGCCGAGCTCAAGACGGTTCCGACCGAGCGCTACGAAGAGGCCGAGGTCTTCTTCGGCGCCTGATCTGGCCTCTGACCTGGCCTGATCCGGCGATATCGGCTATCCGACACACCGCCTGTGCAAAAGACGTTTGCGGACGACCGCAAACGTCTTTTGCATTGGAGCGGAAAGTCCCGCTCGCTGGGACTCGCGCTGTGACCCGGCTCTCGCTGACTGCGATGGTGAATCCACCATCCGTTGAGCAGTTGAGGGAGACCTGATGAGCCACGCGAGAGTCGTCCTGCCAGAGCCGGACGCCGACGAGACAGGGCCCTACACGCACCTCGGGTTCGCGACGGCCAAAGCCGGTTGCGAGGACCAGGTCGAGGCGCTGATCCTCGGCCTCGTGGAGCCGTTGCGCGCCGAAGAGGGCTCGATCGAGTTCCACGTCCACCGCGACCGCGCCGACCGGTCGCAGTTCGTCATCTACGAGATGTTCCGGTCGAAGCAGGACCTCGAGAAGCACCTCGCCGAGCCGTACGTCCAGGAGTTCGTCCGCGCGATCGGGCCGTTGGTGCGGGGACCGCTGGTCCAGCAGTTCCTGCGCATGTCCAGCGACCTGCCGGCGGTGAGGTGAACCGTGGGCCTGCTGATCTTCGCCGTCGTCGCGCTGCTCTTCCCCGGCCGGCGCCGGCCGCGATGCGCGCCGCGATGTTGTGCTGCTGGACCGCGTACGCCTCGGCGTCACCGACGAGATCCCGGACGGGCGCACAGGTGACCTTCTCGCGCGCCGCTTTCGCCAGGCGCTCCGCTGCGGTTCGGACTTCACTCATGCCGCCCATCGTGGCGGTGCCCGCGGCGATCCGGTGACTGCGGAGTTCCGCTGACGGGAACTCGGTGGCACGATCGAGTGATGACCGAGGTGCCGAACACCCTGCTGGGCAAGGTGATGTCGGTGCTGACCGCGTTCGGAGCCGACGACGACGAGCTCGGCTTCGCGGAACTGGGCCGGCGCACCGGCCTCCCGAAGGCGACCCTGCACCGCCTCCTCGGCGACCTGGCCGAGGTCCGCCTGCTCGACCGCGGCGCACGCGGCTACCGCCTGGGCGGCCACCTGTTCCAGCTGGGCATCCGCGCGTCGGTCGAACGCCGCCTGGTCGAGGTGTCCACGCCGTACCTGGAAGACCTCTACGAACGCACCCACGAGACCGTCCACCTGGGACTCCTGGAAGGCAACGAGGTCGTCCACGCCGCCAAGATCGGCGGCCACCGCCAGGCGTCCTCACCGTCGCGCCTCGGCGGTCGGATGCCCCTGCACTCCACCGCGATCGGCAAGGCCCTGCTCGCCCACTCCCCGCCGTCCCTGCGCACCGGGGTCCTGTCCGCCCCGCTGGCCCGCCTGACCCTGCGCACGGTCGTCACGCCCGGCATGCTCCGCCGTCAGCTGGCCACGATCCGGCAGACGGGCGTGGCCTACGAGTTCGAGGAGTCCAGGGTCGGCCTCGCCTGCGTCGCGTCGCCGGTGCTCGGCCACGACGGTGCCGTGGTGGCCGCGGTCAGCGTCGCCGGGCCGACCACCCGGTTCGACCCCCGTGCGCACGCGGCCTCGGTGCACGCGGCGGCGACGGGCATCGCGCTGACCCTGATCCGGCGCGCCACGCTGTCGTCCGGCACCTGACATCCGACACATCGCTGCCCGACCTTGCGCATAAGACGTTTGCGGACGTCCGCAAACGTTCTTTGCGCAAGGGGTGTATGCGCAGGTCAGAAAGCTTTGGCATCAAGGTAGGCGCCGAACGTCCCGAGCCAGTGGTCGGCCATGTAGCCGTGCCCGCCGAACACGTACGTCCACCCGGCTTCGCGATGCGCCGACGACGCCGCGCGGGCCAGCGAGGTGTACCGGTGCCCATCCGGCAGTGCCTCCGCGATCGCCTCCCAGTTCCACGCGCGCGACAACGCGAGCCCGGCGAGGTGCGAGCCGTAGGGGTCGCTGGGGTCGTCGACAGGGAAGGGCTCGCGCAGCACGCGCCACCGCTCCGACTCCAGCTCCGGCAGGTAGGCGTCGAGCCATCCGGCGAACTCCGCTGTGTCCAGGGCGCGCCGCATCAGGTCGGCCGTCGTCAGCGCGGGGGAGAGGAAGTCGGCGGCGTCCGGTTCGAAACCGCCGTACCCGGCTTCGTCGCGGTGCCACCGCAGTGCCGCGGCGGCGCACGCGGAGGCCAGTTCGGTGTCGCCGGTCGCCTGGGCTGCGTCGAACACGAGGCCGGTCGCGAACGCGGTGTTGCTGTGGGTGCCGGTGCGGATCGGCAGCCGTGCCGCCGAGACCCACTCCAGCCACCGGTCGCGCAGCACCTCCGCGATCGGTGCCACCGACCACGGCAGTCCGGAGGTGCGCAGTTCGGCGTCGAGCAGCAGCAGCCACGCCCAGCCGTACGGCCGCTCCCAGTGCCGCCCGGCCGGGGAGGCGAAGAACGCGGCCTCGGTGGCGCAGTTGTCCGGGGTGATCAGCTTGTCGAGGGCGTTGCGGGCCGTGTCCGCTCCTGCGAGAGAGGGACGCAGCCGCAGCAGGCGCACGGCGAGCCACGTCTGGTGCACGCACGAGTGCCAGTCGAACGACCCGGCGAACACGGGGTGCAGCACCCGCTGCGGCACGAGCCGGTCGTCGCCGTCGATGACGTGCGTCCAGTGGACCGGGTGGTCGCGCTGGATGTTGTCGACCGCGATGCCCAGCAGCCGGGTCGCGGTGCTGTCATCCAAACGGGTGGCGTTCATGGCCACATCATGCAATGCGACGTCTCAACTGGGCAGAGGGCGGTAGTTGACAAGTAACAGACTTCACCCCGCCGGACGTGACGGCCGCCGCACCGGATGACGCCCAGGCCGGCACCCCTGCGAGCGCTGACAGGCCCGGCCCGGTCTCTCAGTGTGGGACAACTAGGATGAGCAGCGTGAACTGGACCGTGGACGTGCCCATCGACACGCTTCCCGAGCTTCCGCCGCTGCCTCCCGAGATGCGCAAGCGCCTGGACGACGCACTGTCGCGCCCGGCTGCCCAGCAGCCCGAATGGCCCGACGCCGAACAGGTGCGTCGCGTGCGGACCGTGCTCGAGAGCGTGCCGCCGATCACCGTGCCCGCCGAGATCGACCGGCTGCACACGCAACTGGCGCAGGTCGCGAACGGTGAGGCATTTCTCCTGCAGGGCGGTGACTGCGCGGAGACGTTCGCTGACAACACCGAGCCGCACATCCGCGCGAACATCCGGACCCTGCTGCAGATGGCTGTCGTGCTGACCTACGGCGCGAGCCTTCCGGTGGTGAAGGTCGGCCGCATCGCCGGCCAGTACGCCAAGCCGCGTTCGTCGGGCATCGACGCGCTCGGTCTGCCGTCCTACCGCGGCGACATCATCAACTCCCTGGTCGCGACGCCCGAGGCTCGTGTCGCCGACCCCGGCCGCATGATCCGCGCGTACGCGAACGCCGGCGCGGCCATGAACCTGCTGCGGGCGCTCACCGGCGCGGGTCTCGCCGACCTGCACCGCGTGCACGACTGGAACCGCGACTTCGTGCGCACCTCGCCCGCGGGCGAGCGCTACGAGGCCCTGGCCGGCGAGATCGACCGCGGCCTGAAGTTCATGTCGGCGTGCGGCGTGAACGACCAGTCGCTGCACGGCACGGAGATCTTCGCCTCGCACGAGGCGCTGCTCCTCGACTACGAGCGCGCGCTGCTCCGCCTCGACACGACGGGCGACGAGCCCAAGCTGTACGACCTGTCGTCGCACTTCGTGTGGATCGGTGAGCGCACCCGTCAGCTCGACGGCGCGCACATCGCGTTCGCCGAGATGCTGGCGAACCCGATCGGTCTCAAGATCGGCCCGACGACGACGCCGGAGATGGCCGTCGAGTACGTCGAGCGCCTCGACCCGCACAACAAGCCGGGCCGCCTGACGCTCATCTCGCGCATGGGCAACCAGAAGGTGCGCGACGTGCTCCCCGCCATCATCGAGAAGGTCGAGGCCAGCGGCCACAAGGTCATCTGGCAGTGCGACCCGATGCACGGCAACACGCACGAGTCGTCGACCGGCTACAAGACCCGGCACTTCGACCGCATCGTCGACGAGGTCCAGGGCTTCTTCGAGGTGCACCGCCGCCTCGGCACGCACCCCGGCGGCATCCACATCGAGCTCACGGGTGAGGATGTCACCGAGTGCCTCGGTGGCGCCCAGGAGATCTCCGACGACGACCTCGCCGGCCGCTACGAGACGGCGTGCGACCCGCGCCTGAACACGCAGCAGTCGCTCGAGCTCGCGTTCCTCGTCGCCGAGATGCTGCGGTCCTGACGGTTTCCTGAAGACGAGCTGAAGAACGAAGGGCCCCGCGTCGAGAACGCGGGGCCCTTCGCTTTGCCCGTGTCAGAGGCCGACGATCGTGATCTCGGTTCCTCGCTTCACCCGCGTGCGCGGCGGGATCGACTGGTTCACCACGGTCGCGTTGTTGCTCTTGTTGAACTCGACCTTCACCTTCAGGCCGGCTCGTTCGAGCTCCTCCTTGGCCTCCCGCACCTTCTGCCGGGTGACGTCGGGGACCTCGATCTCCTGGTTGTTCTGGTAGAAGAGCGTGACGCGCTTGTTCTGCGTCGGGTCCAGCACCGTGCCCGCGGGCGGATCCGTCCGCACCACACGTGACCCGTTGTTCTCCGGCGCGTCCTCGCCACCCGCGTCGACCGCCTCCAGACCGGCGCGCTGCAGCTCAGCGGTCGCCTCGTCCTTCGTCTTGCCCGTCACGTTCGGCACGGGCAAGCGTGGCGGCGGGCCCTTGCTCAGGATGAGGGTCACGGGCGCGTCGAGGTTGAGCGCCGTTCCGGGACGCGGGTCGACGCCCACGACCTTGCCGATCGGCACGGTGTCGTGGAACGCGTCCTTCGCGGGGTCCTTGGCCGTCTTCAACCCCGCGGCCTGGATCTCCTTGGTCGCGGCCTCCTGCTCGGCACCGGCGGTGATGAACGGCACCACGGGCCTGCCGCGCGACACGACGAGCTTCACCTGCTCGTTCTTGCGCAGCTCGGCTCCAGGTCCGGGGTCGGAGCTGATGACCGTGCCGTTGGGGACGTCGTTGGACGGCACCTTCTCGACCAGCCCGGTGAGGTCGGCCTTCGAGAGCAGCAGCATCGCGTTCTGCTCGGACTGCCCGGCCACCGACGGCATCTCCGTGTAGCGGTTCGCGCTGACGTACCAGAAGAACAGCCCGACGAGGACCACCACGACGGCGGCCACGGAACCCCAGATCGTGAAGAGCTTCTTGCGCCGCTTGCGCTCCGCCTCGACCGGGTCGACCTTCGGCTTGCGCTTCTGCGGGGGACGGCGGCGCGGCGGCTCCGGCCGCTGCATCGTGCGCGTAGCCGAGTTGCCGAGGGGAATGCCGGGAGGCGGCGTCGGAGGAGGCCCGGTGCTGACTGTCGTCATCGCCGCCGAGTTCAGGGGCGGCTTCGGCACCACCGGCCTGGTCAGCTCGGCGGCCGAGGGGGGAGTGGCGCCGACCGCGACGGGGACCGGCCGCATGATGACGGTCCTGTCGTTCTCGGGCGCCGAACCGGGCACGGGCACCGGCTGCGGTGTGAGGCCCAGCTCCGAGCCCACGCGCTCCAGTTCGGCCAGGAACGCGTCGGCGTTCGGGGGCCGCAGCACCGGGTCGCGCCGCGTCGCCTTGCGCACCAGCGTGTCGAGCGCCAGCGGGATCTCCGGAACCGACGGGACGTCCGAGTTCACGTGCTGGTAGGCCACCGAGATGGGCGTCTCGCCGCGGTAGGGCGCCTGACCGGCCAGCATCTCGTAGAGCACGATCCCGGCCGAGTAGACGTCACTGCGCGCGTTCGCCGAACCAGATTCCACCTGTTCAGGTGAAAGATAGGCGACGGTGCCCAGTATCTCGCTGTCGCTCGTGACGCCGTTCTCGGCGATCGCACGGGCCAGTCCGAAGTCGGCCACCTTCACCTGGCCACCAGGTCCGATCAGCACGTTCTCCGGCTTCACGTCCCGGTGCACGAGCCCGGCGCGGTGTGCGGCGCCCAACGCCGACAGCACCGGCCCGAGGATGCTCAACGCCACGGCGGGAACGAGCTTGCCGCGCTGGTTGAGCAGGTCACGGAGGTTGCCGCCGTCGACCAGCTCCATCACCAGGTACACCTGGTCACCGTCGACGCCCTGGTCGTGCACGGACACCACTGCCGGGTGGTGCAACTGGGCCGCCGCGCGTGCCTCGCGCTCGAAGCGCGCGACGAACGCCGGGTCCGCCGTCAGGTGCGGATCCATCACCTTGATGGCCACATCGCGATCGAGGCGGGTGTCGCGACCTCGATAGACGGTGGACATGCCACCGCGCGCAAGCACGGAGTCCACCCGGTAGCGCTGCTCCAGCAGTCCACCCATCACGTTCGAAACCGACCTCTCCACAGTGCGAGATGGTAAAGCTCAGGATGACCCGGTTGGCGGAAGGGCGTTCCCAGTTCGGTTATGGCATCGTGACCCCCGTGAGTGCGATTCCTGCCGCTGCGGATGTATTGGCTGCCGACCTGGAGGTTCTTCCTCTCCCCGAGGTGGCCGACCGAATGGGACTTCCGGTCACCCGGGTCCACCAAATGTTGCGCGACGGGCAACTGCTCGCCGAGCGGCGGGCCGGCGTTCTCGTCGTCCCCGAGGCGTTCATCGCTGCCGGAGGGGTGGTGAAGGGTCTGACCGGCACCATCACGGTGCTGCGCGACCAGAACTTCTCCACGGACGAGATCCTGCGCTGGCTCTTCACGGAGGACGAAAGCCTCCCCGGCACTCCGATCGAAGCATTGCGCGGAGACCGTGGGCGTGAGGTAAAGCGCCGCGCGCAAGCCATGGGCTTCTAGTTCACCGACCACGGCGGTTCCAGGCGTCTCCGAAGGTGAGAGGCGTCTGGAACCCCTGTGCGCGGCTAAGGAGCCGGGGCTCACCCCGACACCCCGCGGGTCCTCGCACGGGCGAGAAGGGCTCGGCCGGCGGCGGGCACCGCCACGGCCAGCCGTCGTGAGTTCGGAACGGCCACGCGCCGCCACAGCACCTCGCAGCCGATGAGGCCGAGGATGTCGCGATACAGCGTGTATGCAGTGCGCACACAGGGGCGCGACACCGCGGACAGCATGTCGACGCCCGGCTCCGCCGACTGATATGTCGCATACGAGTGCGCGACGAGGTCGTCGAGCGCCCTTTGCACCCGGTCGTTTGCGCGCCGATGACGACGAACCCATTGCAACAGATCTCGGTCGACGCCGTGTGCGGCGAGCACGTCCTGCGGCAGGTACACCCGTCCTCGGTCGAGGTCCTCGCCGACGTCGCGCAGGAAGTTCGTGAGCTGGAACGCCGTCCCGAGCCGTGCCGCGTGCGGTGCGGCCTCCTCGCGGGGCACGACGGTGCCGAGCACCGGCAGCATCTGCAGCCCGATGACCTCCGCGGAGCCGTGCATGTAGACACCGAGCGCGTCGAGGTCCGCGTACTCGGTCACGTCGAGGTCCATCCGCATCGACGCGAGGAAGTCGGTGAACAGCGATCTGTCGATGTCGTAGCGGCGCACCGTGTCGGCCAGTGCGAGCAGGACCGGGTTCGACGGCTCCTCGTCGAGGAGTCGTTCCACCTCGTCGAGCTCGCCCGCGCGGTCGTTCACGCCGGCGGCGTCGACGATCTCGTCGGCCCAGCGCGCGAACGCGTACAAGGCGTGCACCGCGGGCCGCTGGTCAGGCCGCAGCAGCGTCGTCGCCAGGAAGAACGTCCGGCCGTACCGGGCGTTGACCCGGCGGCAGGCGGCATAGGCGGAGCCCAGGTCCACGGTCCCGGGGCTCATTCGTAGCGCGTGGACAGGCCGAACGGGTCCGGCTTCACCAGCGACCGCGCCGCGAGGCCCGACACCGCCAGCGCGAAGAACAGGTAGCCCCACGAGTAGAGCGCCGTGTCGCCGTTCGGGAACGTCACCAGCAGCAGGAACAGCGACGCGATCGTCACCGTGACCAGCGCGCCCGTGCTCCACGCGAACCCGGCGGCCAGCGCCAGCGGCCAGGTGAAGTACCAGGGCAGCGTCGCGGGCGACAGCAGCGCCACGGCCAGCATCGTCAGCGCGCCGCGCCGGATGGCGTCGCGCACCTCGCCGTCGCGCGCCGCCCACCACTGCGTGTACGCGATCCAGATCAGCACGACGGAGCCCAGCGCCCGCGCCACGCCGATGAAGATGCCGCCGTCGACGTAGACGAACCAGTTCACGACCATGCGCACGAAGTCGCCGACCGCGCTCGGCAGCGACAACCAGTTGATGATCATCGACGAGCTGCGCAGCGCCGGGATCCAGCCGAGGTTCACCCCGGCGACGACCGTGCACACCGCGAACGTGCCGAGGAACGCGACGAGGCTCGGCAGCAGCGCCTTGCGGAACTGGGCGCGCTTGTCGCCCTCCAGGCGCGCCGCCCAGATCCAGACGAGGAACGGCACGACCACGACCGCCGTGGCCTTCACCGAGAACGCGAGGGCGAGCAGCACGAAGCCGAGCACGTGCCTGCGGTCGAGCACCAGCAGCACGCCGGCCGCCATCAGCCCGATCATCAGAAGGTCGTTGTGCGCGCCGCCGATCAGGTGGATCAGCACCAGCGGGTTCGCCGCGACCAGCCACAGCGCGATCGCCGACTTGCCGCCCAGGTGCCTGCTCAGGCCCGGCAGCGCCCAGCACAGCAGCACCAGGCCGCCCGCGAGGGAGAAGCGCATGGCGACGACGCCGAGGATGACGCTCGCGTCCGTGATCCAGACGATCGCCTTGGCGATCAGGATGAACAACGGCCCGTACGGCGCCGGCGTGTGCTGCCACACCCAGCTGACGTTCTCGCTGAGAGTGCTCTGCAGGACCGCGGGCCCGACCGTGTACGGGTCGTAGCCGCTCAGCGCGAGCTGGCCCTGGGCCAGGTAGCTGTAGATGTCCTTGCTGAACAGCGGCGGCGCGAACAGCAGCGGCAACGTCCAGACCGTGACCGCGACCAGCACCGCGAAGTCGCCGATCTCGCCCCACCGCACGAGGCGGCCGAGCCGGATCCACGCCCAGATGACGAGGCCGAGCCCCAGGTACAGGACCATGCTCGCGAGGTCGCGGCCGTGGCCGTAGCGCAGCCAGCTCAGCCCGACCTGGGCGAGCAGCGGGTCGCGCTCCAGGATCGCGCCGGCACCCATGCCCCCGAGCGCGATCAGCGCCACGCCCAGCAGGCCGAGCATGGTCGTGCGGATGGGGATGGCGTAGGTGTTCGTGCGCACGACTGGTTGAAGCTCCTGTATCGACGCCTCGGAGCTCGTGCGGGGTAGGGACGGAGTTGCTGCCATCGCCCGAACATCGTTGCACAACGCGCGTAAGCGTCAGCAAGCAACGGCCCACACGGTCACGAGGACTTAATCAACCCTCGGCGAACGAGGTGCATGATCGACTTCAGAAGGTCCGCTTCGTCGAGCTGATCGCGAGGTCGGCGAGCTTGGTGGCGGCCGGTTCGGCCACGGGAGCGTCGTCGAGGGCGGCCAGCGCGCTCTTCGTCAGCTCCTCGATGCGCTCCTCGACGGCGTCGACGGCGCCGACCTCGACGAGTGCGCGCCGGACCTGCTCGACGGTGTCGAGGTCGAGGTCGGGCCTGCCCAGAGCGGTGTCCAGCACGTCGGCGCCGAACTGCATGCCGAGCGCGACGAGCAGCGTGCGCTTGCCCTCGGCGAGGTCGTCACCCGCGGGCTTGCCGGTCACCCCGGGGTCGCCGAACACGCCGAGCAGGTCGTCGCGCAGCTGGAACGCGACGCCGATGTCGGCACCGAACGCGCGCAGCCCGTCGATCAGCTCGGGCGAGCCGCCCGCCATCGCCGCGCCCATGTGCAGCGGCCGTTCGACGGTGTACGCGGCGGTCTTGAGCCGGTCGATGCGCAACGCGGCGTCGGGGGACGAGTCGCCCCGGGCCTGCGTCAGCACGTCGAGGTACTGGCCCGCGAGCATCTCCGTGCGCATGTCCCGCCACGGCTCGCTCATCCGGCGCAGCACCTCGGACGGCAGCCCGGCGGCGAAGAGCATGTCGTCCGCCCACGCCAGCGCGACGTCGCCGATCAGCACGGCCGCCGACATGCCGAACCGCTCCGCCGAGCCGAGCCACCCCTGCTCGCGGTGCTTCTCACCGAACGCGATGTGCACGGTCGGCTTGCCCCGGCGCACCGACGAGGCGTCCATCAGGTCGTCGTGGATCAGCGCGCACGCCTGGATCAGCTCCAGCGAGCTGACCGCCGTGAGCACCTCGTCCGCGAGCTCGCCGTCGGGATCGCCACCGGCCGCGCGCCAGCCCCACCACGCGTAGGTCGGGCGGATGCGCTTGCCACCACCCAGCACGAAGCCGGAGAGCGCGTCGACGGCGCTCGCGAAGCTCGGGTCCATCGCCTCGCCGGACGCGCGGCGGGAGGCCAGATACGTGGTCAACGCTGCTTCGACGTGCTGGGGCAACGCAACGTCGATGGGGTGGTGGGACACACGTCCATGTTCCGCTGTGTCCGGGGCCACCCGCATGTCGGGGGCCGCGTACCACATGGTGAGCAGCAGTCCCACCTGCCGGAAGACCCACTAGGGTTGGTCGTATGACGTCGGTGGTGGAGCGACTCCGGGGTGAGTCACCCAAGTTCTCGGTGGAGTTCCTGCCTCCCCGTGACGCGGAGGACGAGAAGGTCCTCTGGAAGGCCGTCCGCGAACTGGAAGGCCTCGACCCGGCGTTCGTGTCGATCACCTACGGCGCCGGAGGGTCGCGCCGCGACCGCACGATCCGCGCCACCGGCCGCATCGCGCAGGAGACGACGCTGCTCCCCGTCGCGCACCTCACCGCCGTCGAGCACTCGGTGGCGGAGCTGCGCAACGTCATCGGCTGGTACGCGGCGATCGGCGTGCGGAACATCCTGGCGCTGCGCGGCGACCCTCCCGGCGACCCGATGGGCGAGTGGGTCGCGCACCCGGAAGGCCTCAACTACGCCGACGAGCTGGTGCGACTGGTCCGCGAGCTCGGCGACTTCTGCGTGGGCGTGGCGGCGTTCCCGTACGGGCACCCGCGCTCGGGCGACCTCGACACCGACCTCAAGTTCCTGCTGCGCAAGCTCGACGCGGGCGCGGACTACGCGGTGGCCCAGCTGTTCCACGCGCCGGAGCCGTTCCTGCGGATGCGCGACAGGGTGGCGGCCGCGGGCTGTTCCGCGGCGATCCTGCCCGGGATCATGCCGATGCTCTCGCCGCGCGGCCTGGCCAAGATCGTGGAGCTGTCCGGCGCGGACCTGCCGCTCGACGTCTCCCGCCGGCTGGAGCCGTACCTGGACGACGCCGTCGGGTTCCGCGCGGCCGGCATCGACATCGCGACCGAGATGTGTCAGCGACTGCTCGACGAGGGCGTTCCCGCGCTGCACTTCTACACGATGAACAGGTCCAAGGCGACGAAGGAAGTGCTCGGGCGCCTGGGCCTGGTGACGCGCGCCTAGTGGTGTGGCTCGGAGGGCTGGCTGGGGTGGTTCACGCTCAGCAGGGCACCACGAGACATCCGTCTGACCGCGAATTCGCCCGGCAACCTCCGAGCCACACCACTAGAGCGTGACGTTGCGTTTGTGCGCGATGAGCGCGAGGACGACGACGATCAGCGCGGCACCGCCGGTGAGCCCGGCGACCAGCAGCGCCCAGCCGAAGAACGAGCTGGAGTTCTCGCCCGCGTACTGCACGGTGGCCTGCAGCATCGACGCCTGACCGGGTTTCGGAGACCACGCGATCGTGTTGTTCTCCTCCTCGCGGCCGTTGGTGTTCACGACCTTGCCGGGGAAGCTGACCTTGATCTGGATGTCCGCGCGTTCGACGGGCACCTGGGTCAGGTCGACCGACCCCGAGAGCGTGACAAGATCACCCGACCGGCGGAAGTTGAGGCTGTAGCGGCTGTTCGACGAGCTGGTGGACGTCGACAGCGTCCGCATCTCGTCGAACGACAGGCCGTTGAAGAACAGCTGCGTGCCCGCGTACGACTCCACCCGGTACGGCTTGGTGGTGACGCGGCTCGCGAGCTCGGGCGGCACCTTGAGCTGCGGGCCGGGGTCGTTGTCCTGCGTCGGTGGCGTGGCCGCGACGATCTCGCCGGAGATGCGGTCGTCGTCGGACACGGCCATGGCGGCGTACACGCGAACGCAACCACTCAGCGAGAACAGGGTGAGCAGCAAGAAGACCGGCAGCAGCAGTGCCCGGGAACGACGCACGGCGGACATCCTGCCAGTACGGCCCAAACGACGCAGGTTCCCTCCGAAGGTCGTGAGCTTGACTAACTACCTTTTGGTGTCGAGAGGCGCGAGGTAGCGTCTCGGCGCATGGCATCCGTGCACGAGATCAGCAACAAATTCGTCAGCGACTACGTGGCGCTCGACCCCATCGCGGCCACGAGTCTCGGCTTCGCGGGTTCCGACGACCAGCTGACGGACCTCTCCCCGGAAGGGCACGCGGCGCGCGACGAACTCGCCGTCCGCGCTCTCGCCGCGATCACCGCCGCACAGCCCGCGGATGCCTCGGAGGAAGCGGCCCGCGCCGTCTTCCTGGAACGCACGGGCCTGGAGCACGAGCTGTACGAGGCCGGTGAGACCGAGTCCTCGCTGAACGTCATCGCGAGCCCGATCCAGTCCGTGCGCGACATCTTCGACCAGATGCCGACCGACACGCCGGAGCAGTGGGCCACCATCGGCCGCCGCCTCTCCGCCGTGCCCGCCGCACTGGACGGCCTGCGCGCTTCTCTCTCACACGCCGCCTCCCGCGGCCACGTCTCCGCACTGCGTCAGGTCACCCAGGTCGCCAAGCAGTGCGACACCTTCGCCACGACGTTCTTCGGCCCGTTCGCCGCCTCCGCCGACGTCGACGGCTCCGTGCGCACCTCTCTCGACGCCGGCGCCACCGCCGCTGCCGCCGCCTACGCGGACTTCGCCTCGTTCCTCCGCACGACGCTGGCTCCCCAGGCGCCGACGAAGGACGCGGTCGGCGAGGAGCGCTACCGCCTCGGCTCGCGCTACTTCACCGGCTCGCGGCTCGACCTCGCCGAGGCCTACGCATGGGGCTGGGAGGAGTTCCTCGGCATCGAGGCCGAGATGAAGGAGGTGGCCGCGCGGCTCAAGCCGGGCGCCACCCTGGCGGAGACCGCGGCGTTCCTCGACGAGCACCCGCGCTACCAGGTGCACGGCCAGGACGGCCTGCAGGCGTGGATGCAGGAACTGTCCGACAAGGCCCTGCTCGACCTGCGCGACGTGCACCTCGACCTGCCGGACGCGCTGATGAACCTCGAGTGCAGGATCGCCCCGCCCGGCGGTGCCGTCGGCGCCTACTACACGCCGCCGACCGCCGACTTCTCCCGCCCGGGCCGCATGTGGTGGTCGATCGCCGAGGGCAAGTCGGTGTTCCCGACGTGGCGCGAGACCTCGACGGTCTACCACGAGGGCGTGCCGGGCCATCACCTCCAGTGCGCGACGGCCGTGTACCAGTCGGAGACGCTGAACGACTTCCAGCGCCTCATGTGCTGGGTGTCGGGCCACGGCGAGGGCTGGGCCCTCTACGCGGAACGCCTCATGCGCGAACTCGGCTACCTCGACGACGACGGCGACCTGCTCGGCATGCTCGACGCGCACCTGTTCCGCGCGGCCCGCGTGATCATCGACATCGGCATGCACCTGGAACTGGAGATCCCGGCCGGCACCGGCTTCCACCCCGGCGAGCGCTGGACCCCCGAACTCGGTCTCGAGTTCATGATGACCCGCACCCTCTCGGAGCCCGCGCACATCCGCGACGAGATCGACCGCTACCTCGGCTGGCCGGGCCAGGCACCGGCGTACAAGATCGGCGAGCGCCTGTGGCTCGCCGCCCGCGAGGACGCGCGGACCCGCAAGGGCACCGACTTCGACCTCAAGCGCTTCCACAAGGAGGCCCTGGAGATGGGCGCGATGGGCCTCGACACCCTTCGTGAACGGTTGGCCGCCCTCTGACGCCACCACCCGGCGCAACGCCCTGACCAGCGCTTACCCACCCTTGTGCAAAAGACGTTCGCGGACGTCCGCGAACGTCTTTTTGCACAAGCTGATATCGGTGCGCTGATATATCGGATATCAGTGGTCGCCGACGACGCGTGGGGATGTCGAAGCCGTGCCGGTGAGGCTGCCGCCGGACGGAGCGGCACTTCCGGCAGTTACGCCGGATCGGCCCACCGGACGCGAACGCGGTTCGTGATCGGCTCCGGGTCGTCGGTCCGCACGAACTCGAGCCACGGACCCGGTTCGGGCCGCACCGAGGCGAAGCCGTCGCCGCTGCGCGCCACCGGGTGCCCGGTCGCCTCGGCCGACGCCAGCGGATCACGCGAGTCGACGACCACGGCCGCGATCACGCCGGGGTACTCGGGTCGGGGTTCGAGGACGCAGAACTCGTTGCCCTGCGGATCGCGCAGCACCACCCACGGCACGTCGGCCTGACCGACGTCGGCGTGCTCGGCGCCGAGCTTCAACGCCCGCGCCACGATGTCCGCCTGGTGTTCGGGCGACGTCGACGCCAGGTCGAGGTGCACCCGGTTCTTCTCTATCTTCGGAGCGTCGCTCCACACGAACGTCAGCTCGATCTCGTCACCGGCGAACTCGGACCAGAACGCGGCCAGCGCGGAGGGATCCGCCGCCTCGAACGTGATTTCCACTCGTACGAGGGTACTGTCTCGCGCGTGGCGAAGCTGGTGCTCGGACCCCTCCTCAGATATGTCGACGCATCGTCCGCGACGGTGTGGGTCGAGACCGACGCCTCGTGCGAGGTCACGATCGCCGGGCACACCGCGCGCACGTTCCAGGCGGGCAGGCAGCACTTCGCGCTCGTCCGGCTCGAGGACCTGGGGCCCCGCACCGAGTACGACGTGAGGCTGGACGGCGAGACCGTCTGGCCGGAACCCGGCAGCGACTTCCCGAAACCGGTCATCCGCACCGGTGAGGTCCGCCAGATCGCCTTCGGGTCGTGTCGCGCCGCCCCGCACCAGCCGGTCGGCCCCGACGCGCTCGACGCGTTCGCGCAGCGGCTGATGAAGTTGCCGGAGGAGGCGTGGCCGCAGGCGCTGGTCCTGCTGGGAGACCAGGTCTACGCCGACGAACCCACCGAGGCCACCAAGCAGTGGCTGCGGGACAAGAGGGACGGCACGAAGGAACCCGACGGCGAGGTCGTGCACTTCGGCGAGTACGCCCGCCTCTACCACGAGACCTGGGGCGACCCGGAGATCCGCTGGCTGCTGTCGGTCGTGCCGACGTCGATGATCTTCGACGACCACGACGTGCGCGACGACTGGAACACGTCCGCGGTGTGGCGCAGGGAGATGGCGGACAAGCCGTGGTGGCGCGACAGGATCCGCGGCGCCATCTCCTCCTACTGGGTCTACCAGCACCTCGGCAACCTGGGCCCGGAGGAGCTCGCGCGCAACGCCTTGTACGCCAAGGTGAAGGCCCAGGACACGGACGTGCTGCCGTTGCTGGAGGAGTTCGCCGAGGAAGCGGACAAGGAGGTGGAGGGCCGCAAGTCGACGTGGTGGAGCTTCCGCCGCGAGTTCGGCCGCGCGCGGCTGCTCATGGTCGACACGCGTTGCGGCCGCATCCTCGACGAGGGCAAGCGGCAGATGGTCAGCGACGAGGAGTTCGAGTGGATCGAGCGGAACACCGAAGGTGACTTCGACCACCTGCTGATCGGCTCGTCGCTGCCGTGGCTGATGCCGCACGCGCTCAGCCACCTCCAGTCCATCAACGAGATCGGCGCGCGCAAGCCGGGCTGGCAGGGCAAGGCGGCGGAGGGCATCAGGCAGGCGGTCGACCTGGAGCACTGGCCCGCTTTCCGAGAGTCGTTCGACCGGCTCTCCCGCATGATCGAGAAGGCCGCGAACAACGGCTCCGCCACGGTGTGCGTGCTCTCCGGCGACGTCCACCACAGCTATGTCGCGGAGGCCGAGTTCTCCAGGCCCACCAAGGCCGTGGTCGCGCAGCTCGTGTGCTCGCCCATCCACAACGAGGCGCCGAAGTTCCTGCGGCCGGGGTTCCGGCTGTCGTGGTCCCGCCCGGCCTCGTGGGTGTTCCGCCGGCTCGCGACGCTGGTCGGTGTGCCGCAGGACCTGGTGCACTGGCGCAAGACCAGCGGCCCGCACTTCGGGAACTCCGTGGCACTGCTGGACTTCGACGGCCGCCGCGCCCGCTACCGGCTGATCTCGGCAGCGGGCGAGGAGACCGCGAGCGTCCTACTTGGTCGCGAGTCGCAGTAGCGCCCACAACTGCGCGATCGCGTCGTGGTCGCCGACCACCTCGACCATCCGGTCGGGCAACCGTCCCCACAGCCAGCGGTACATCGTCATCGGGCCCGCGGACACCTGTGCGTCGGCGACGTGCGTGTCCTCCGGGTCGATCACGCGCCACGCCGACGCGCCGTGCGGGCCGCAGCGCGTGAGCCACAGGTGGTCCTCGACCTGGATGGTGACGAGGCTGTCCCGCGACCCCCGCACGCCGAGCACGTCCAGCTTGTGCCCCAGCCACAACGTGAGCACCTCGTCGACGCCGTCGGCCGCGACCTCGTCGGCGACGGCACCGACCTCCATGCCCGCGGCGCCCTGGACGTCCATGCGGTGCACCGTCGTCTCGTGTGCGAGCCGTCGCCGCCAGAACCCGTAGTTCTGCTGATCGGGCCACCACGTCGCGCACGGCTCGTCCTCGTCGTGCGCCTCGAGTTCCGCGATCACGGCCTCCGCGCCCGACCGCATGAACTCCAGCGCGTCCTCACCGGGCTCCGGGAAGTCCTGCCACTCCCCGATCTCGGGCTCGCGCCCGAGCCTGATCCACGCCAGCGCGCCGCGATAGCCGCCGCCGATGTGCCGCACCGTCTCCCCGAGGTTCAGGCCGGGGCAGGCGGGCACGCCCTTGTGCGGTGGCTGGCCGATCGCGGACATGACGAGCAACTCCGCCTCACGGCGCAGTACTTCCAGGTGGTTCACCGCTGCGCCTCGCTCATCACGCGGTCGACGAGCGCCACGAACAGATGGGTCTGGCGCACCAGGTCGTCTGCCGTGCGCGCGTTGACGTGCCTGGTGATCCCTGCGAGCACGGCGGCCCGTGTGGACGACCACGACGCGAAGAAAGCGGCCCACTCAGTCATTTCCGGCGCCATCGCGGCGAGCAGCACCCACGCGCTGGTCGGCCTCGACCGCCCGCGGTGGGGTCGTCCACGTAAAGCGAGCACCGCGGCTGCAGCGCGCAACGCGGCTAGGTAAGCGGTCGCGAACCGCTCCGGGGGCTCGGGCGTGCGCTCCGACTCGGCGAGCGAGTCGTGGGCCTGCCTCAGCAGGACGAGCGCGGACGCGGGTGGCAACGGGATGGGGAAGGCTGCCGGATTCGAAAGATCGGCTGTCATCTCGGCCTCCTCGTGGCGTCGGTGAACGACGTCACCGCCGAGGGGAAGCCGGCGGCTCTCGGAGGTGGGGTGCTTCCCCCACCCCACCTCCGAGGCATGGTGAGACTCGAACACCTGTTCGAGTCCCCCTCAGAGTAACTGCCAGCCGATGGATTCCTCAACCCGCCCCACCGCGTAGGCGCGAGTCGTGGTCTCATGGAGACGTGAGTGCGCTCGAACACCCCGGAATCCGCAAGGTCGCGGAAGCCCTGCCGCCCGCCACCGCCGCACGCATCGTCGTGCTGCCGGACGCCGTGCGGACCGCGGCGGCCGCGGCTGAGGCGGTAGGTGTGCAGGTAGGCGCGATCGCGAACAGCCTGGTGTTCGCCGCGGTGCGCGACGGCGAGGCGGCCCCGCTGCTGGTGCTGACCTCGGGCGCGCACCGCGCGGACACGTCACTGGTCGCCGCACTCGTGGGCGCGGACGCCGTCAAGCGCGCCGACCCCGAGTTCGTCCGCGAGCACACGGGCCAGGTGATCGGCGGCGTGTCGCCGGTCGGGCACCCGGCGCCGATCGAGACCGTGGTGGACGAGTCGCTGTCCGGCTACGAGGAGATCTGGGCGGCCGCGGGCCACCCGCACGCCGTCTACCCCACCACCTTCGCCGATCTGGTGGCGCTGACGGGCGGACGCGTCGCGGCGGTGAAGGCATGACGGCCTCGCCGCGCCTGGAGCGCATCGTCGAGATCACCGCCTCGGAACTGAACGAGCGGCTGGGCGAAGCCCTCGCGCTTTACGTGACGGCGATGAACTACCCGCCCGCCACCGTCGAGCAGCGCGCCCCGATGTGGCTCGCCCACATGATGCGCGAGGACTGGCGCTGCGTCGTCGCACTGGGCGAGCAGGACGAACTCGTCGGCATCGGCTACGGCTACCGAGGTGCGAACGGCCAGTGGTGGCACGAGCAGGTGCGGCGCGGACTGATGCAGGTCTCGCCCCCCGCCGTCGTCGACAGCTGGCTCACCGACTACTTCGAGCTCACCGAACTGCACGTGCTGCCGCGAGCGCAGGGCCGTGGCCTCGGCGAGGACCTGCTGCGCCGCCTGCTGGAGGGCGTGCGGTCCTCCTGCGTGCTGCTCTCCACACCCGAAGGCCCGAGCAAGGCGTGGAAGCTCTACCGCCGCGTCGGCTTCGAGGACGTGCTGCGGCACTACCAGTTCACCGGCGACCCGCGCCCGTTCGCGGTCCTCGGCCGCAAACTGCCGGTCTGACCAGCAGGCTCAAAGGTCTGTCCGGTTCCTGCGCCGCCCGCTCTTCTCGGGCATGACGTAGCCGAACGCGCACGGTCCCCGCCCTACCGGCTCGGCCATGTCGAGCGTCATCGCCATGCAAAAAACGTTTGCGGACGTCCGCAAAAGACTCGTTGCAATGGGTGCTGGGTTGGCGTGGTGTGAGGCGTGGGTTGGCGCGCAAGTCTGTATATCAGCAGGTCAGGTCGCTTTGGTTGCGATCACCTGGCTCCGGCCCTAGTCTCGCCGATATGCAATATATTGGATATGGGTCACTGAAGGAGCGGGCGGCGGCCGAGATCCGGTCGGCGATCGTGCGCGGTGATCTGGAGCCGGGCACGCCCATCAAGGACGTCGAACTGGCGGAACGGCTGGGGCTGTCCCGCACCCCGGTGCGCGAGGCGCTCGCCACGCTGACCGACGAGGGTCTCGTCGAGACCAAGCCGCACGCGTACACCCGTGTCACCGCGCTCGAGGCGGAACCCGTGCGCGACGCGCTCGTCGTCGTGCAGTCGATGCACTCCCTCGCGATCGGCCTGGCGGTGCCGAAGATGACGGACGAGGACATCGCCGCGATGCGCCTCGCGAACAAGGCTTTCAAGAAGGCGCTCGACGCCGACGACGCCGGTGCTGCGCTGGCCGCCGACGACGAGTTCCACGCCGTGGCCGTCCGCTGCTGCGGCAACTTCGCCATCGCCGCGACCATCGACCGCTTCACCCCGCTGGTGCGCAGGATCGAGCACAGCCGTTTCTCCTCGCCGAACGCACGGCATTCCGTGACGCAGCACCAGCAGATCATCGAGGCGTGCGAGCAGCGTGACGACCTGCTCGCCGCGTCCTTGGTCGACCAGAACTGGAGCACCCTGAAGGAGGAACTGTGAACAGATACCCGCTTCTCTTCGGTCCCTCTCCGGTCCACCGCCTGGATCGCCTCACGGCCCACCTCGGCGGCGCCGCCGTCTGGGCGAAGCGCGAGGACTGCAACTCCGGCCTCGCCTACGGCGGCAACAAGACCCGCAAGCTCGAGTACCTCGTCGCGGACGCCCTGGCCACCGGCTGCGACACGCTCGTGTCGATCGGCGGCATCCAGTCCAACCACACCCGCCAGGTCGCGGCCGCTGCGGCCCGCGCCGGCCTGAAGGCCGTGCTGGTGCAGGAGAGCTGGGTCGAGTGGTCCGACGTCGGCAGCGACCGCGTGGGCAACATCCTGCTCAGCCGCATGATGGGAGCCGACGTCCGGCTGGTGGACGCGGAGTTCGGCATCGGCGTCAAACCGGCCTGGGAACAGGCGATCGACGAGGTCCGCGCGAACGGCGGCAAGCCCTACCCGATCCCCGCCGGCGCCTCCGACCACCCGCTGGGCGGCATGGGGTTCGCGAACTGGGCCGACGAGGTCCGCCAGCAGGAAGCCCAGCTCGGCGTCTTCTTCGACACGATCATCGTCTGCTCGGTCACCGGCAGCACCCAGGCGGGCATGGTCGCCGGGTTCGCGAACGACACCAACCGTCGCGTGCTGGGCATCGACGCGTCCGCCGAACCCGCCGAGACCCTGGACCAGATCACCCGCATCGCGCACAACACCGCGAAGCTCCGCGAGGTCACGGTGTCCGAAGAGGACATCCTCCTCGACGACCGCTTCCACGCCGGCACCTACGGCATCGCCGACGAGTCCACACTGGAGGCCATGCGCCTCGGTGCCGGCCTGGAGGCGATGATCACCGACCCGGTGTACGAGGGGAAGTCCCTGGCAGGGCTCATCCACCTCGTGTCGTCGGGTGAGATCGACCGCGACTCCACCGTCCTCTACGCCCACCTCGGCGGGCAGCCGGCGCTCAACGCCTACAGCTCGCTGTTTCCCGCCTAGGTCACGCCCGCAGGCGCAGTCCCTTCGGAGTGGCGCGGAAGCCGGCCTCCTGCAGGACCGTCGCCAGGTGCGAGGTGAGTGCTACCTCGCCATCGGCTCGCTGGACCGCCAGCTGGCCCAGCCAGCCGTCGCGGACAGCCCGGCTCAGGGCGTTCGCGGCGGTGCGCAGGGTCGGATCGTCGTCGGTGAACGACAGCAGCGACTTCCCTCCTCTCTCCACGTAGAGCGCCGGGGTGCCGTCGACCAGCACCGCCAGGGCGCCGGCCTTGCGGGCCGGCCTGTGCTTGCCCTCGCCCAACGGATCCGGCCACGCCAGAGCGGCTCCGTAGGGCTGGGCCGGGTCGGTCGCGGCGAGCACCACCGCGGCCTGGTCGGTCTGCGAGGGCTGACCGGGCGGGCGTGACAACGCCCGCAGGCGGTCCACCGCGCCCCGTGCCGCGAACTGGGCGGCACCCAGCCCCTCGACGACGTAACCGCGGATGACCTGGTTCGACTCCTCCATGGCCCGCAGCACCTTGTAGACGCCGCTGAACCCACCCGTCACGCGTTCGGTGTCCAGAGCGCCTCTCGTCAGCACGCCGTGGCGCTCCAGGAAAGCCTCGGCACGCGCGTGCGCCCGGCGGGTCGGGTTGCCGGCCGGGGCCACCGCCAGAGACCAGCGGCCGGAGGCCGTCGGCGGACCCGTGCGAGAAGGCATGTCGGGACGAGAACGCAGGCGGGCATAACGGCCACGCGGAGCACTGCGGCGGGGTTTGTGCGCCGCGCCGCCACCGGACACCAACGCGCGCAACGGCGACAACGTGTCGTTCGTGATCAGCCCCGCCCACACCAGGTCCCACAGCGTGCCGACGACCTCGGCGTCCGTGCACGTCACGGACAGCGAAGCCCGGTCGACCACCTGGCGGAAGAACAACGCCCCGCCGGACAGCGCCTCCAGGACCGCGGTGTGCAGCGGTGACTCGGGGATCGACTCCGGCACCAGGTCGGGCAGCAACAGGTCGGCCACGTCGGCGGGGGCGAGCGCGATCCAGCCGTCGCCACCGGCCAGCGAGCCGCAGCCCGTCCACGTCACCTCGCCGGACGCCGTCAGCTCGTCGAGCAACGCCGGGTAGTAACCGGGCAGCCGGGACGGGAGCAGCAGCGATTCGAAGGCGCTCGCGGGCAGCGGTGCACCCGCGAGCTGTTCCACCACCGAGAACACGTCGTCGACCGTCGGCGCTGACCGCAACCGCCGGCCCAGGCCGTGCCACTGCGGCAGGAACCGGCCCAGCGCGGCCGGTTCGACCGGCTCCACCTCGGACCGCAGCCGGGCCAGCGAGGCCCGGCGCAGGCGGCGCAGCACGTCCGCGTCGCAGTACTCGGTGTGCGTGCCGCCGGGACGGAGCTCACCGCGCACCAACCGGCCCGTGGCCGCCATCCGTTCCAGCACACCCGTCACCACGGCCACGCCCAGACCGAAGCGGGCGGCGGGCTCGGAGGCGGGGAACGGCCCGTGGGTGCGGGCGTAGCGGTTCAGCAGGTCGCCCAGCGGATCCGCCACCGGTTCGGTGAAGGCCTCCGGCACGCCGACCGGAAGAGCGACGCCGAGCGCGTCGCGGACCTTGCCCGCGTCCTCGATCGAGATGCTGCGTTCCTCGCCGGCGATCCGGACGCGGATCACCCGGCGCTCGGCCACCAGTTCGTCCAGCCACTCGCGGGGCACCCCGCGTTCGAGCGCCTCCGCGTCCGAGAGATCTCCGAGGAACCGCAACAGGTCCGCGGCGTCCTCGGCGTGCCGCGGACGGCGGTCTTCGGAGAGGCGCTGCAGGCTGCGTTCGACCTCGGCCACGATCTCCGGGTCGAGCAGCTCGCGGATCGCCTCCGAGCCGAGCAGTTCCGCGAGCAGCGTCGAGTCGAGCGACAACGCCGCCGCCCGCCGTTCCGCCAGCGGAGCGTCCAGCTCGTAGAGGAACATGCCGACGTACCCGAAGAGCAGGCTGCGGGCGAACGGCGACGGCGACGGGGTCTCGACCTCGACCACGCGCACCTTGCGCGCGCGGACGTCCGACATCAGCTCCTTCAGGCCCGGCACGTCGTACACGTCCTGCAGGCACTCGCGCATCGCCTCCAGGACCACCGGGAAGCTCTCGTACTTCGAGGCGACCGACAGCAGCTGCGCCGACCGCTGCCGCTGCTGCCACAACGGGGTGCGGCGCTTGGGATCACGGCGGGGGAGCAGCAGCGAACGGGACGCGCACTCGCGGAACCGGGCCGCGAACAACGCCGAGCCACCCACCTCCGCGACCACGATCTGCTCGACCTCGTCGGGGTCGAGCAGCACGTCCTCCGCGCCCGCCGTCACCTCCACGCCCTCGTGGTCCAGGGCGTCGGGCAGCCGCAGCACGATGCCGTCGTCGGAGTGCGCCGCCTGCACCTCGACACCGCGCTTCTCCCGCAGGCGAGCCGCGATCGCGAGCGCCCACGGCGCGTTGACCTGAGCGCCGAACGGGGAGTGCACGACGAGCCGCCAGTCGCCCAGCTCGTCGCGGAACCGTTCCACCAGAACGATCCTGTCGTTCGGCACGTGCCGCGTCGACTCGCGCTGCTCGCCCAGGTACGCCAGCAGGTTGTCCGTCGCCCACTCGTCCAGACCGGCGGACGTGGCGCGTTCGCGCGCCGCCGAATCCTCCATCGTGGACACTTCGCGCAGGAACTTCCCCATCGCACGACCGAGTTCGAGCGGCCGCCCCGGAGCGTCGCCCTTCCAGAACGGCATCCGCGCGGGCTGACCCGGCGCGGGCACCACGATCACCCGGTCGTGCGTGATGTCCTCGACCCGCCACGACGACGTGCCCAGCAGGAACGTGTCGCCGACCCGCGACTCGTAGACCATCTCCTCGTCGAGCTCACCGACGCGTGAGCCGGGCCCTTTCTCCGACGGCGGTGTCATCACCGCGAACATCCCGCGGTCGGGGATCGTGCCGCCGGAGGTGACCGCCAGCCGTTGCGAACCGGGACGTCCGCGCAGCTCGGAGTTCACCCGGTCCCAGGTGATCCGGGGCCGCAGCTCGCCGAACTCCTCGGACGGGTACCGGCCCGACAGCATGTCGAGCACCGCGTTCAGCGCCGACTCCGGCAGCCCGGCGAACGGGGCCGCCCGTCGCACCAGCGCCGTCAGCTCCTCGACCGTCCACGTCTCCATCGCCACCATCGCGACGATGTGCTGCGCCAGCACGTCGAGCGGGTTGCGCGGGAACCGCACGGCCTCGATCGCGCCGTCGCGCATCCGTTCCGCCACCACCGCGCACGACACCAGGTCGCCGCGGAACTTCGGGAACATCACGCCCCGCGACACCGCCCCCACCTGGTGCCCGGCCCGGCCGACGCGCTGCAGCCCGGACGCGACCGACGGCGGCGCCTCCACCTGCACCACCAGGTCGACCGCACCCATGTCGATGCCGAGCTCCAGTGACGACGTCGCCACCACGCACGGCAGCCGGCCGGACTTCAGGTCTTCTTCCACGGCCGTGCGCTGTTCTCGCGACATCGAGCCGTGGTGCGCGCGGGCGACGGACGCGGTCTTCTGCACCGTCATGCCCGACTGGCCGATGGCCTCGGCCGGGAACGACTCCAGTTCGGTGGCCTCTTCGGCGAGCTCGTTCAACCTCGCGGTCAGCCGTTCCGCGAGCCGCCGCGAGTTCGCGAAGACGATCGTCGAGCGGTGCGCCCGCACCAGCTCCAGGATCCGTGCCTCGACCGACGGCCAGATGGAAGTGCGTTGCTCGGCCCCGGCGGCGGAACCCGACACCTCACCCGTCGGCTGGCCGAGCTGCGCCATGTCCTCGACCGGCACCTCCACCTCGACCTGGATGACCTTGGGCGTCTTCGGCTGCACCACCGACACCGGCCGCCCGCCGGACAGGAACGTGCTGATCTCGTCGACCGGCCGCACCGTCGCCGACAACCCGATCCGCTGCGCCGGCCGGTCGAGCAGCGCGTCCAGCCTTTCGAGTGACAACGCGAGGTGCGCGCCGCGCTTGGTGCCCGCCACCGCGTGCACCTCGTCGACGATCACCGTCTCCACGCCGCGCAACGACTCGCGCGCCGACGACGTCAGCAGCAGGAACAACGACTCCGGTGTCGTCACCAGCACGTCCGGGGGAGTGCGCCCGAACGCCCGGCGTTCCTCCGGCGACGTGTCGCCCGTGCGCATGCCCACGGTGATCGACGGCTCCGTCAGGCCGAGCCGGTGCGCCGCCTGCCTGATGCCGGCCAGAGGGGCGCGCAGGTTTCGTTCGACGTCCACCGCCAGCGCTTTCAACGGCGAGACGTAGAGCACCCGGCACCGCCGCTTCGGCTCCGACGGCGCGGTGGAGGAAGCCAGCCTGTTCAGCGCCCACAGGAACGCGGCCAGCGTCTTGCCCGAACCCGTCGGGGCGATGACCAGCGCGTGCTCGCCCGCCGCCGCGGCCGCCCACGCACCCGTCTGCGCCTGGGTGGGCGCGGCGAAGGCCCCGGCGAACCACTGCCTGGTCGCCGGGGAGAATGCCTCCATCACGTCCATGGCGACCATCATGACGCCGAGGTCCGACAATTTCTGATTACGCAGGTCCGAGCACCCGTCGCAGCCCTCTGTGGCACGATCACCGGGTACGTCCTGCGAGGGGAGCACGGTGCGCGTCCTGTCCGTCGACCTGGGCACCGCCAACACGGTTGCGGTGCTGTCCGACCACGGTGTGGTGGATGTGGACGGTGGGCCCACGATGCCCTCGTCCGTCTACCTCGACGAGGACGGTTCCCTGCGCGTCGGGCGAGAAGCGGACCGGCGTTCGCGCCAGGACCCTTCGCGCTACGAGGCGAACCCCAAGCGCCACATCGACAAGGTGACGATCAAGCTCGGCGAGCAGAACCTGCCGGTCAACGACGCGCTCGCGGCCATCTACGCCCGCGTGCTGGAGGCCGTGACGGCGCTGCTGAAGGGCGAGCACCTCGACGAGATCCGCCTGACGCACCCGGCGGAGTGGGGCCCGAGCAGGCGCAACAAGCTGCTGTCCTCGGCGCGGCTCGCGGGCATGACCGGCGAACTCGTGCCCGTTCCCGAGGCCATCGCGGTGGCCTCGCTCGGCAGCGGCCGCCCGCTCGCCGTCTACGACTTCGGCGCCGACACGTTCGACGTCTCCGTGCTCGACTCCCAGCACCGCATCCTCGCCGACGGCAGCCTCAGCGACGTCGGTGGTCTCGACATCGACCAGGCGCTGCTGGAGCACATCGGCCGCACGGTCTCCCACAAGGACCCGGCGGGCTGGCAGCGGCTGATGCGCCCGGTCACGGTGGACGACCACCGCGCCCGCCTGGGCCTGCGCGAGGAACTGCGCCTCGCGAAGGAGGACCTCTCCGAGCTGCCCCAGGTCGAGGTGCTCATGCCGGAGCCGTTCGAGAAGGTCCTCATCACGCGCGGCGAGCTGGAGGCGCTGATCAGGCCGAGCCTGATCCGCAGCACCGAGGTGCTCATCTCCACGGTCCGCAGCGCCGGCGTCACGCCCGAGCACGTCTACCTGGTCGGCGGTTCCTGCCGGATGCCGCTGGTCGCGCAGATCATCGCGGAGAAGGTCGGCATCGTCCCGACCAACCCCGACCACCCGGAGACGATCGTCGCGTCCGGCGCGCAGGTCGTGGACCGGGCGATGATCACGCTCAAGGCCGAGGACGACAAACCCAAGTTCGTCGAGCCGCCCACGGTCGTCACCGCGCCGGTCAGCCCCGCCGTGACCGGTCCGCACCCGGTGAACCCGAACGTCAGCGGCCCGAACCCCGTGGTCAGCGGCTCGTACCCCAGCGGGTCGTACCCGAGCGGTTCCTACCCGAGTGGCTCGTACCCGAGCGGTGCGTACTCGGCGAGCGGCACCTATCAGGTGAACCCGAACACCAGCGGCAACTACCCGATGAACTTCCCGCAGCAGCAGGCGCCGAAGAAGGACGACAAGAAGGTCCTCATCGGTGCCGGCGCCGCGGTCCTCGTGGTGGCGGGCGTGATCGGCGCGATCTTCGCGTTCTCCGGCCCGAGCCTGCCCAGCGCCGACGAGTGCAAGGACGACACCGCGCAGGACGGCCAGGGCTTCACGAAGTGCCTGCGCCAGCTCGCGGGCACCGTGCCGGACGGCGGCGGCTGCGAGAAGGCCGACTCCGCGCAGATCACCGGCATGGAGGAGATCAAGGGCACGGTCGTGAGCTGCACGATCCGCGACGGCTACGCGGTCCAGTACATCCTCACCGACAGCGTCACCGGCGCGGAGAACAACGCGGCCTCCATCTCGAAGTCGTTCCAGACCGACAGCGTCGAGGCCGACTGGACCGGCAACGGCCTGGAAGGCGACTACCGCGCGGCCACGTCGAGCGGCACCGGCGTGCTGGTGTTCACCGCCAAGGGCCGTCCCATGTTCGGCATCCTCACCAAGACCGCCGAGGAGAACGCGGACGAGCTCAAGGCGGACGAAATGGCCGATTTCTTCGAGAAGTCCGTGCAACCGGGGGAGTAACCGCCCCTGATGGACCTGTCGGCGAGACGTTCGGCCATGTCACGATCGTGATCATGGTGACCGTCGCGCCGCAGGTCGAACGCGTGCAGCGCAAGGTCGTCCGGGTCCTGACCGGCACCCAGATCCTGGGGTCGGCGGCGGTGACGATCGGCCTCGCGTTCAGCACGCTGATCGCCGCATCGCTGTCCGGGTCCGAGGCCGTCGGCGGGCTCGCGCAGACCGCGGCCGTCGCGGGTGCCGCGCTGCTCGCCCTGCCGGGAGCCCGGCTCGCGCAACGCAGCGGGCGTCGTCCCGCGCTCGTCCTCGGCTACGGCATGGGCGGGCTGGGCGCGTTGATCGCCGCCGTGGCCGTGGGCCTCGGGCTGTGGCAGATGTTGCTCGTGGGCCTCCTCCTGTTCGGAGGGGCGTCCAGCGCGAACTACGCGGCGCGGTACGCCGCAACGGATCTGGCGCACCCGCATCGCCGCGCGCGCGAACTCTCCCGCGTGGTGTGGGCGGCCATGATCGGCGCGATCATCGGCCCGAACCTGGCCGATCCCGCCGGGCGCGCGGCCGGTGCGCTGGGTCTCCCGGCGGGCGTCGGGCCGTTCCTGCTGGCGGCCGTGGTGCTCGCGGCCGCGGTGCTGGTGATCCAGTTCGGGCTGCGACCGGACCCGCTGGTCGTCGTGAAGAGCACACGACCGGTTGAATCCGCGGACTGCTGCGCCGGAGGCTCCAGCGGCGAGAGTCCCCGAGGCCTGAAGATCTGGGCGACGCTCGGTCCGATGGCACGACTTGCACTCGTTGGTGTGATGTTGTGCCACACGGCGATGGTCGGGCTGATGTCGATGACGCCGGTGCACATGAACCACGCCGGGTCCTCGTTGCGCGTGGTCGGCGTCGTGATCAGCCTGCACGTCGCCGCGATGTACGCCGCGAGCCCGTTGTTCGGGTGGATGGCGGACCGGATGGGCCGCGTGCCGGTGCTCGCGATCGGCGCGTCGCTGGTGGTGGCGGCGTCCGGGGTCGCGGGGATGGCGCCCTCGCACGACGCCCCGCAGCTCGCCGCGGGACTGGCGCTGCTCGGGTTCGGCTGGTCGGCCGGGCTGGTGGCGGGGTCCGCGTTGCTGACGGAGTCCGTGCGGGTCGACGACCGGCCCGCCGCACAGGGACTGTCCGATCTGATGATGAACGTCGGCGGCGCCATCGGGGGAGCGGTGGCCGGTGTCGTCGTGACGGCGTGGTCGTACGCGGCGCTCGGGCTGATCGTCGGCTTCACCGCGCTGCCGCTGCTGGTCGTGTGCCTCTTCGCATCGCTGCGCAGGCCTGTTCGTTAGGGTCTCCCGGTGCGCATCACCATGTTCCGCAAACTCATGGCGGGGGAGTTCGGCCAGGTCAGGGCCGAGATGATCGCCCGTGACCACGTGCTGTCGGCGCTCAGCGGCCGTACCGCCGACGAGGCGCTGGAGGCCGGAACCGGGGCCAAGGAAGTCTGGATCGCGATCTGCGAAGCGTTCGACGTTCCGGAAAATCGCCGCTGAACCAGGCGCCGGGAGTGTCGCGTGTGCTCGAACACGTGTTCGGCTACAGTGGCTCCGACCCCCGGCTTCGCAGAATTGTCAGACCCCGCCAGTAGCGTCAGGTCCAACATGACGAAGCAACGGCAGACGACAAAAGGTGGACCCAAGATGGCACCCGCAGCACCCGACCGGGACAAGGCGCTCGAGCTGGCCCTGGCGCAGATCGACAAGCAGTTCGGCAAGGGCTCCGTGATGCGCCTCGGCGAAGAGGGCCGTGCCCCGATCGCCGTGATCCCGACCGGCGCGATCGCCCTGGACGTGGCGCTCGGCATCGGTGGCCTGCCGCGCGGCCGGGTCGTCGAGATCTACGGGCCGGAGTCGTCGGGTAAGACGACGGTGGCGCTGCACGCCGTGGCGAACGCGCAGAAGGCCGGCGGCATCGCGGCGTTCATCGACGCGGAGCACGCCCTCGACCCCGAGTACGCGAAGAAGCTGGGCGTCGACACCGACGCGCTGCTGGTCTCCCAGCCCGACACCGGTGAGCAGGCGCTCGAGATCGCGGACATGCTGGTCCGCTCCGGCGCGCTCGACATCCTGGTCATCGACTCGGTCGCCGCCCTCGTGCCGCGCGCCGAGATCGAGGGCGAGATGGGCGACAACCACGTCGGTCTGCAGGCCCGCCTGATGAGCCAGGCGCTGCGCAAGATCACGGGTGCGCTCAGCAACTCCAACACGACCGCGATCTTCATCAACCAGCTGCGCGAGAAGATCGGCGTCATGTTCGGCTCCCCGGAGACCACGACCGGTGGTAAGGCGCTGAAGTTCTACGCCTCCGTGCGTCTGGACGTGCGCCGCATCGAGACCCTGAAGGACGGCGGCGAGCCCGTCGGCAACCGCACCAGGGTCAAGGTCGTGAAGAACAAGGTCGCGCCGCCGTTCAAGCAGGCCGAGTTCGACATCCTCTACGGCAAGGGCATCAGCCGCGAGGGTTCGCTCATCGACATGGGTGTCGACCAGGGCATCCTGCGCAAGTCCGGCGCCTGGTACACCTACGAGGGCGACCAGCTGGGCCAGGGCAAGGAGAACGCCCGCAAGTTCCTGCTGGACAACCCGGACATCGCGAACGAGGTCGAGAAGCGCATCAAGGACAAGCTCGGCATCGGCGCCACCCTCGACGCCGACGAGACGGTTCCCGTCGCGCCGGTCGAGTTCTGAGGTCGTGAGGGTTGGACGAGGCTGAGGAGCAGCGCAAAGCGCGGGACATCTGCTACGCGCTGCTCACCGCTCGGGCCCGCTCCCGGCAGGAGCTGTACGACGCCCTGCTGCGCAAGGAGATCAGTCCCGGTGTCGCCGAGGTCGTTCTCGGCAAGTTCGACCGTGCCGGCCTGATCGACGACGCGCAGTTCGCCGAGATGTGGGTGCGTTCCCGTCACACGTACAACGGCCTGGGTCGTCGCGCCCTGGTCATGGAACTGCGCCGCAAGGGCGTGGCGGACGAGGTGGTGGCCGAGGCCGTCGCCGCGGTCGACAACGAGGCCGAGGAAGAACGTGCCCGCGAACTCGTCCGCAAACGTCTGCGCACCCTGTCCGGCGTGGACGAGACGACGAAGATCCGCCGTCTCGTAGGTGCGTTGGCGCGCAAGGGTTATGCGGAGGGCCTCGCCTATCGCGTGGTGCGCGACGAACTGCGTGCCGCGGGGGCCGAGGCCTCGGCGATGGACGAGCCCTGGTCGTAGGCCAGGGCCGGTCCCGTTCGAGGTGCCGTAACCGATCACGCCGCTTGGGTGGTTGGCTCCGAGTAGCCTGAAAAGCGTGAGCACTACTCCCGACGCGCCGTCAGTCGTGACCCCCACGGTCTCCGACCTGCTCTGCTTCGACCTCTACACGACGTCGCGAGCGGTCACCGGCTTCTACCGCCCGATCCTCGACAAGGCGGGCATCACCTACCCGCAGTTCCTGGTGATGCTGCTGTTGTGGGAGAAGGACTCGAGGCCGATCCGGGAGCTCGTGCACGAGCTCGACCTGGAGTACAGCACGCTCTCGCCGTTGATCAAGCGGCTGGAGAAGAGCGGTCTGCTGGTGCGCGTCACGCATCCCGACGACGAGCGTTCCGTGCTCGTCCAGCTCACGGACAAGGGCCGTGAGCTGCGGTGGATCGGTGCCGAGATGTTCAACCAGCTCGGCAAGGCGCTCGGCATGACCCTCGAGGAGATCACCATTCTCCGCAGGGCGCTGAACAGGGTGAAGCACGGCGCAGAGCGCCAGTGAGCTGAAACACATCGCGTGCGAGGTAACTCGTCGGGTAACTTACATCGTGCACGACCTAATCGAGCACGATGAACCACCGCCACGGTGGCCGACGAGAGAGTGAGAGACCAATGCGAGTTCGCAAGGTGTTCGCGGTTCTGGGGACCCTCCTGGCGCTGGCCGCCGTTGTTCCGTCCGGTGCCGGTGCGGCGGAGGACACGCAGAAGCAGGGCGCCAAGAAGCCGACCATCGTGCTGGTGCACGGCGCGTTCGCGGACGCATCCAGCTGGAACGGTGTCGTGGAACGCCTACAGCGCAAGGGATTCCCGGTCGTGGCGGTGGCGAACCCGCTCAGGTCCGTCACCGGTGACGCGAACTACCTCCGCCAGGTGCTCGCCTCCATCGAGGGGCCGATCGTCCTCGCTGGACACTCCTACGGCGGAATGGTCCAGTCGGCCGCGGCGCTCGGCAACCCGAACGTGAAGTCGCTCGTCTACGTCGCGGCGTTCGCACCGGAGAAGGGCGAGAGCGCCCTCGAACTGTCGAACAAGTTCCCCGGCAGCACCCTCGGAGACACGCTGTCCACCATCGACATCGGTGACGGCAGCAAGGACCTGACGATCCAGCAGGACAAGTACTGGCAGCAGTTCGCGGCCGACGTGTCCCGCAAGGACGCGACGCTGGCGGCGGCGACACAGCGACCGATCAACGACACCGCGCTGACCGAGAAGGCCGGCGAGCCCGCGTGGCACGCCGTTCCGTCGTACTTCGTGGTGGCGGGCAAGGACAAGAACATCCCGATCGCCGCGCAGAAGTGGATGGCCGAGCGCGCCCACGGCCGTGCGGTCGTCGAGGTCGAGGGAGCCTCGCACTCGGTGGCCGTGTCGCACCCGGACACCGTGGCCGACCTGATCGTGCGCGCCGCGCGGTAGTGGGAAAGACGAAGAAACCGGGACGCGGGCAGGGGCGTCCCGGTTTCTTCGCGTTCAGGGCTTCGCGACCTCGCAGCCGGGAAGCGACAGGTTCAGTTCGGTGCCGGGGCCGAAGCAGGCGGCGAAGCCGAAGGTCTGCTGGCCGTAGTTGGTGCCCTTGCGCACGGTGATCTTGCCGCCGGCGTCGACCTCGCACGGGTTGTTCATCGTGCAGCGCCCGCCGCTCTCGTTGCCGGTGTTGTTGACGCCCACGACCTTGCCGCTCGCGTCGTCGATGATCGGCGAACCCGACGTGCCGCCGATGGTGTCGCACGACGGCGTGTAGCGCAGCGAGTCGTGCCAGGTCCAGCTCGCTTCCTTGACCTGGTGGACGAATCCGTCGATCCGGCAGGAGTAGATCTTCTTCCAGTAGCCGGAGGCGATCCGGATCTCCGCCTTGGCGACGGGGCGCGTGGCCGACAGTTCGAGCGCGCGGACACCGTGCTGCCGCTGGATCTGCTGATACGTCTTGTCGAGGCGGTAGAACGCGGCGTCGGTGCCGGTCATCGTCGCGTAGACGAGCCGGGTGCTCTGCAGCGTCGAGATCTCCGCGCCGGAGCCGTCGAGCAGTGTGAACGTGCGGTCCGCGGGCTGGTCCACGTACACCTGGCCGACCTTCATGAGCTCGACGCAGTGCCCATTGGTGAGCACGAGCGCCTTGTCCGCGGGGCGCGAACCCGGCAGGCGGACAAGCGATCCGGAGCAGTTGCTGAGTTTCACCGTGCCGGTGAAGTCGACGGCGGCCTGCGCGGGCGGCGTTGCCACTCCCAATGCGGCAATCACGGTCAGCAGGGTCGCGGCGAGTCGTCGTGCCATGTACGGATCGTAGCCACTCGGCTACGTGCAGGAGTCATCCGACTGGCCGTTCGTAACTCGATCGGGTGGTGCAATTGGATGGGGCTAACGGGTGAAGCGGACCAATCGACGTCGTGGTCACACATCGCAACCGCCGGGAGCCTTCATGACCTATCCGACGCCGCCCGTCTACGCCCAGCCTCCGATCGCACCGCAGAAGCCCACGAAGTTCGGTGCGCTCGCGTGGACAGCGGTGATCCTCGGGATCGTCGGCGTCGTCTGCTCGTGGGTCATCTTCCTGAACATCCTCACCGCCATCGCGGCATCCGTCGGGATCGTGCTCGGCGTCATCGCCTTGTTCGGCACCCGCAGGATCCTGGCGATCATCGGCGTCGTCCTGTGCGTCGCCGCCATCACCTTCACCGTGATGGCGACGCAGGCCGCGGTCGAGATCCTCGACGGCACCACGAACCAGGGACAGGTCGTCGAAGCCGGGCAGACCCCGAAGCAGGAGGCGCTCGCCCAGAACCCGACCTGGGGCAAGCGGTACTCGTGGGCGAACGGCCTGTCCGTCGACGTCGCCGCACCGGTCGCGTGCACGCCCGGCCAGTTCTCGGCACCGCAGAACATCGCCCGTGCGGTGAAGTTCGAGATCACCATCACGAACGGGACGAGCGCCGCGTTCGAGACCGCGTTGATGTCGATCGGCACCGACGCGCAGTTCAACGGGCAGAAGGCCCAGATGGTGTTCGACTCCAGCGGCGGCTGTGACAGCACGTTCGACTCGGCGACCGTTCTGCCGGGCAAGGCCTACACCTTCCACGTCGCGTACTCGGTCGGCGCGCAGCCCGGCGAGATGCAGCTCGTGTTCGAGCCGACCTTCAACTCCGACAAGGCGGCGTTCGTCGGCCAGGCGTAAACCGTTCGCTCGCGGGCGTACGGACGGGATACAAATCGGGGCATGTTGCGCAAGTACCCGCGAACGCCCCACCTCGAGGGCTCGCGCCTGCAACCAGGCGACGAGGACCTCGACCAGGTGCCGTTCCGCGCGATCGCGGGGCGGCACCTCGTCGTCGAGGAGAAGCTCGACGGTGCCAACGCGGGCATCAGCTTCGACTCCGGCGGTGTGCTGAAACTCCAGTCACGCGGCCATTTCCTGGCGGGCGGGCCGAGAGAACGGCAGTTCGCGCCGTTGAAGGCGTGGGCCGCGACGCACCAGGGCGTGCTGTGGGAGCGGCTCGGCACGCGGTACGTGCTCTACGGGGAATGGTTGTACGCCAAGCACACCGTGTTCTACGACGCGCTGCCGCACCACTTCTGCGAGTTCGACCTGCTCGACCGCACGACCGGAGAGTTCCTGTCCACACCGGAACGCCGTCGCGTGCTCGCGGGTACGCCGGTGGTGTCCGTGCCGGTGCTGCACGAGGGACCGTTGCGCCGCTTGAAGGACCTGACCGCGTTGCTCGGGCCGTCCACGTGCCGCACCCTTCGGTGGCGTGACGCACTGGTCGACGCGGCACGGGCGGCGGGGCAGAACCCGGAAGTCGTCGTCGCGGAGACGGATTCGGACGACGACATGGAAGGCCTCTACATCAAGGTGGAGGAGAACGGGCGCACGGTCGAGCGCTACAAGTGGGTGCGGCCGACGTTCCACACCGCCGTGCTGGACTCGGGCAGCCACTGGCAGGACCGCCCGATCCTGCCGAACCAGGTGGTGACCCGTGTTTGAGCAACTCTGCCCTGCTGGTCCACAGTGGATTCTCGACTGGGACGCCGTGCGCTCGGCGTTCCCGTGGGTGCGCGCACTCGAAGGCGTGCCGCAGGACCCCGTGCACCACGCCGAGGGCGACGTCGCCACGCACACCCGGATGGCGTGCGAGGCCCTGGTGTCGCTGCCCGAATGGCGGTCGCGTTCCGAGGCGGACCGAGTGCGCCTGTTCGCGACGGTGCTGCTGCACGACGCCGCGAAGCCGTTCCGCACGCAGATCGCCGACGGCCGTGTCACCGCGCACGGCCACTCCCGTGCGGGTGACCTGCTGGCACGCAAGCTGTTGTGGGAGATGGGACGCCCGATCGCCTGGCGCGAGCACGTCGCCGCGCTGGTGCGGCACCACCAGGTGCCGTTCTGGGCGCTGGAACGCCCCGACCTCGACCGCATCGCGTTCCGGGTGAGCCTGCTCGCGCGCAACGACGACCTGGCGACACTCGCGCGCGCCGACATCCTCGGCCGGATCTGCGGCGACGCCGGCTCGGTGCTGGAGAACATCGCGCTGTTCGAGGAGTACTGCCGCGAACGCGACTGCCTGGACCGGCCGCGTGCCTTCCCGTCCGACCACGCCCGGTTCCAGTACTTCCGCACGCCCGGCCGGGACCCCGGCTACGCCGCCTACGACGACACGCGCGTCGAGGTGACGGTGCTGTCCGGCCTGCCGGGCGTCGGCAAGGACCACTGGATCGCCGCCCACCGTCCAGGCTGGCCGGTGGTGAGCCTCGACGCGGTGCGCTCGCGACTGGGCATCGCGCCCGACGGCGACCAGCGCGCTGTGTCCGCCGCCGCGTTCGAGGAAGCCCGAGTGCTGTTGCGGGCGGGGGAGCGGTTCGTCTGGAACGCGACCAACATCTCCCAGCAACTGCGCGAGCGCTGCATCGGCCTCGCCGCCGACTACCGCGCTCGCATCACCCTGGTCGGACTCGAAGCACCGAGGAACGTGGTCCACGCTCGCAACCGCGCCCGCCCGGAGCCGGTGCCGGCTGCCGTGATCGACCGGCTCGTCGGCAAGTGGGAGGCGGTCGACCCCACCGAGGCGCACGTCGTCGAACGGGTGGACACGGCACTGCCCTCGGCCCGCTCTTGAGGTTCGCCGGTGCGGCGTGAACGTCGCTGCGCGAGCGTTCACCTTGGTCATGTCAACCTGGCATCGTGCTGACCTGCGGTTTGGCGATGAGTCTTTTGACGACGTCGTCAAAAGACTCATCGCCAAGGGGTGATGGGTGCGTCCGGCGGGCTGGCGGAGGCCCGCCGGACGCTGATACATCGGTTGGCGAGGGCGGCAGCCGATACATCGGTGAGCAAGTGTCAGCGGCGGTGTTCTCCGTGGTGGCCGACTGCCCGGACCAGCCAGAGGGTGCCCGCGGCGGCCACCACCAGGACGGCGATGCCGGTGAGGAAGCCGACGCTCGTGGACGAGTCGCCGGTCGGTGGCGGGCTGCTGCTGGCCTTCGGCTGGGTGAGGGCCGGGATGTCGGTCATCTGCAGTGAGTTCGCCTTCACCAGGCCGGTGCTCTCCAGCAGGAGCATGTGCTTGAGCAGGACGGTCAGGGCCGTCTGGGCCGCGATGCGCGCGGGGACGTTCCTGGTCGTCGCGCGGGCCTGGGCGACCTGGTTGATGAGCGAGCCGTCGGCGGCGCGGGACAGGTTCGCGTACATGCTGTCGAGCTCCTCGCCCGAGCTGGACGAGATGGCGTTCGCCCACGACTTCTGTTCCGTCGTCGGTTCGGAGGGGAGGTCCACGCCGATCTGGCGGGCGGCCTCCGTGACCGACTGGGCCAGCTGCGTGTGCTCGGCGGCGAGCTGGCCCGCGACCTTGCGGACCTTCGCGTCGCGGGCCCGGTTGGAGCTCTCGCGGCTGGCCGGTTTCTGCCACAGCGAATGCTGGGTGAGCAGCACGAGCAATTCCCGGTCCGACGGTTCGATGTTCTGGCCGATGACGCGGACCGCGTTCACCTGTGCCTTGGCGGTCACCAATTCGAATGCGGACGCGTCGGCCTTGCCGGTGTTCTCCAGGACCGTCATTGTACGAATCAGCATCTGCGAAGCTTGGTGAGCGAGCGTGCGAATTGTGGTGTTCTGCGTTGTCGATCGCGTTTGCACGGCCATTATGAGAAGGCCGCCCTGCGCCTGTCGGACGATTGTCGCGTAGGCGCGGTCGTGGTTGTCCCCGGTGCGTCCTGCCATCTCATCGATGAGTGACTGGTGTTCACTGCTGACGTCGTTCGGCAGAACCACCCCCAGTCCTTCGGCGGATTTCAGGAGATCGATGTCCAGTCGTGAATGACCTTCGAAGACGTCTCGCCCGGCATTGCTTATGCCGGCGTCCGTGGAACGCGCCGGAGCTTCTTTGCTCACCGGCACCAACCAAGAGTTCGCTTGCCTCAGAGAAACCATGAACGAGCGGTCTGACTGTTGTACTTCTGTCGATTGCGCATTAGCCGGGACGGCTCCGATGAAAGCCCCCAGAAATACGACAGACAGGATGGTGAACAGCGCTACGTGCTGTCCCAGCGTGTCCAATCGGTAACGCATAGTGCCCGTTCCCTCCCGCGATCGAGCTGCCTTCGAAGGTGATACGCGCAGGTGGGGTCGGGGTTCACAGGACATGGCCAGGCATGCATGTGACGTGCATCACATGAGGAATCGCGAACCATTCGGTCGTGATTTACGTACCCGAGAGCTTTTCGTGTTCACGATGTAGTATCTGGACGATTCCGTGCTCGGCCACCGAGTCGCTAGGACCGCCACCCGAAGCGAACCTGTCGCCGATATCTGGGGAGGTTGTCAGCTTCATGGTTGATCAGGGCAAGGTCGCACAAGCCCACCAGGACGAAGAATTGCTCACGTTGCTCTACGGGCAGTTCCAGCGGATGTTGTTCTCGCAGGTCCTGTGCCTGACCAACTACGACCGCCAGTGGACGGAAGACGTCGTCCAGGAGACGTTGATCAGGGCTTGGCAGAACTCCGCGCACCTCGTTCGTGAACCGGGTATGTTGCGCGGCTGGCTTTGTACTGTGGCTCGTCGCATTGTGATCGACGGATGGCGGAGCCGGCAGGCCCGCCCGCAGGAAGTCGAATTGTTGCGTCCGGACATCGCCGAATCTCCGGACAACACGGAACAGACACTTTCAGTAATGGTCATCACTGATGTGGTACGCCAATTGAGTGATGAACACCGTTCAGCGATCTACGAAACGTATGTCATGGGTCGAACGGTGAAGGAGGCCGCGATCGTTCTCGGTGTCCCGGAAGGAACCGTCAAGTCCCGGTTGTACAAGGCGATGCACACGATCCGCCGGGCGCTGCAGGACAGGAGCTAGTGATGGTGACCCGTCAACCACATCACGAGCACGCGGGAGCAGGACCAGACCGAGATCAGGAGGACGACGAGAACCGCACGAGCCCGGAAGGGCCGTGCGGTGATGTGGCGGCGTATGCGCTGGGGGTCCTCGACCCGGCACAGCACGTGAGCTTCTCCCGGCACCTAGCCGGGTGCGAAGACTGCCGGAGCGACGCGGCTGACTTCGGCGCGTTCGCTCCGGTCTTGCGGCCGGCGTTGACCGTAAGCCCACCCGGCGTGCGCGAGCCGTGCGCGATCGCCCGCAGCATCCTGCTGGTGGCGGCCGGCGTCGTCGTAGCCATCGCCGCGGTGCTGTCGGTCGTGGACTCGCTGGCCTCGCACGCGGACAACCCCGTCGACACCGGCGCCCTCACTCGCGCGGAATCTGTCCACGCCGAGAGGTTTCCGCTGGTGGGCCCGGTGTGAACCCTGGCGGGAGCCGATGAGCAGGCAGGCGAGGCGGAACCACCCGCGCACCAGCCTCGCGAAGATCATCGCGTTGCACCCGCTCACCACTGCGAACAGCTCACAGTTCCGTTAGTCGTTACCTGTGGGTAAGTTTGCCCGACGACGAAGCGCAGGTCTCTACGGTCGGCACCGAAGGAACACCGAAACCTTCGACCTGCGGTCCTCTCGGTACCGAAGGCAGGGGTAGACAGAGGTGACATCTCCACTACTCGGCCGGGACTCGGAACTCGCGACTCTCGGACGTCTGCTGGACGACGCCGTCCAGGGAACCGGCTCGTGCGTCGTCGTCACCGGCGGGTTCGGCATCGGCAAGACGGCGGTGCTCGACGCGCTCGCCGCCGACGCCCGCGCACGCGGGTTCACCGTCCGCCTCGCCAAGAGCGCCCGCCTGGAGAGCCACCTCCCCGGCGCGGTGGTGCGGCAGCTCGCACCGTGCCTCGCGAACGAGCACGACCTGGAGGAGCTGTACGCCCGCGCCGCGAACTCCGCGCGCAAGGGACCGATCCTGATGGTCATCGACGACGTGCACGTCGCCGACACCTTCTCCAAGCGCGCGCTCGCGTACCTGCGCCCACGGCTCCAGGAGATGCCGGTCGTCATCGCGCTCGGCGCGTCCCAGGGCTACCTCGCCACGGACGAGGTCACGCTGCCCGAGATCGCCGGAGCCCACCCGAACCGCCTCGACCTCGCCGGTCTCGACGTCACCGCCGTCGAAAGCCTCACCGAGAACCTCCCCGGCCGGGACGCGAAGCGCTGCCACGAGCTCACCGGCGGCAACCCCTATCTGCTGCAAGCCTTGCTCCGCGAGGAAGGCGAGGGTTCGGCCGCGGTCGGCGAGATGATCGGCATGAGGCTGCGCGAGTACACCGGCGCCGCCGAGGTCGCGCGGTCCGCGGCGGTCCTCGACAGCGACGCCGGCCTGGAACTGCTCTCCGCCCTCACCGGCTTCGACGCGCTGCCCGCCGTCGACATGCTCGTCCGCCTCGGCGTGCTCGCCGACACCGACCCGCTGACGTTCCGGTATCCGTTCGTGCGCAACAGCATCCTCGCCGACATGCCGATCGCGGTCCGTTCCGCCGCGCACGCCCGCGCCGCCTGGTTGCTGTTCGAGTCGGACGCCCCGGACGAGCGCGTCGCCGAGCACGTGCTGAAAGCCAGGTCCGTGCGCTTACCGTGGTCCGTCGACCTGCTGCGCGAGGTCGGCGGCGTCGAGCACCTGGAACGGGCGCTCGAAGAGCACCTGTCCGAAGAGGACCGCCTGGCGGTCGTGGTCGAACTCGGGCACACGGAACACCTGCGGGACAACGCACTGGGCCGCGACCGGGTCCGCGACGCACTGGTGCGGTGCGAGGACCCGCACCTCGCCGCGAACGTCGCGCTGGCGTTGGTCCAGCGCATGTGCACGGGTTCGGACGCGCACTTCGCCGTCTCACTCGCGATCATGGTCGTCGCCCGCCTGCTGCCGGAAGACCGTGATCTGGTCTGGAACCTCGTCTGCACCACCTATCTGCTGGCGGCCAACCGCGACGCGCACATGGCCAACTGCGCGGGCAAGTACTTCGAAGACCTCGTCAGCGACGTCCCGCAGGACCCGAACCTCAAGCGTGCCCGGTCCGCGTTGCTCGCGGTCGGCAACGCCCGCAGCGGCGACTCGTACTCCGAAGCCGTCGAGTACGCGCTGGAGGCACTGGACGGTGAGTGGATCGACGTCTTCGGCGCGTCCTACATCTTCACGTTCCTCGTGCCGGTGCTCGGCGACAACCCCGCGCACATCAACAAGTTCTGGCGCTCGCACAGCACCGCGCCGGTCTCGCACGACCCGCACCTGCGCCGCGGGATGCTCAGCATGATCGCCCGCGCCTGCGCCTTCCACAACAGCGGCGACCTGGCGCGCGCGTACACGTTCCTGACGCCGCCGGTCTCGACGGGCAACGTGGAGTGCCCGGCCGTCGTGCTCGCGACCGCGAAGCTCGCCGAGGTCTGCATCGAGATGGGCCAGTTCGACGAGGCGGCCCCACTCGTCGCCGAGGACGGCAACCTGTTGCAGCACATCAACATCGTCTACGCCCGCGGCCGGCTCAAGCTCGCGTCGTGCCACGCCGAGGGGGCCCTGGAGGACCTGCTGGAGGCAGGTCGCCGGCTCGCCGCACGCGAGATGCCCAACCCCGCGCTCATGGCGTGGCGGCACCACGCCGTGCGCGCGTACCTGGCGCTGGGCAACCGTGACGACGCCGCACGGCTCGCGCACGAGGAACTCGACCTGGCCAAGCGGTGGGGGTCGACGAGGGTGATCGGCACGGCGTTGATGAGCGTCGGCATGAGCACCGACGACATCGACGTCCTCACCGAGGCCGAACAGCTCCTCGCCTCGTCACCGCACCGCCTGCTGCACGCCCAGTCGTTGTACTGGCTCGGCCACCACCTGCGCCGCAAGTGCCGGACCGACGAGGCCGCGGACCACCTGCGGCGGTCGTTCGAACTGGCCCGCCAGCTGAGCGCGCACCCGCTGGCCAAACTCGCGGGCAACGAGGTCCGTGACGAGGACGACCAGGTGCAGGGCCTGACCAAGCAGGAGAACCGGGTGGCGCGGATGGCGGCGCAGGGCCTGACGAACCGGCAGATCGCCGAAGCCCTGCACCTCACCCGGCGCACGGTGGAACTGCACCTGTCGAGCGCCTACCGCAAGCTCGGCATCACGGGACGAGCTGAGCTCGTCGCCGCCTTGTGGTCCTGACGGCGACCAGCAACCGGTTCGTGATCCGGGCTACCCCAGCTGCGAAGCCTCGCGGGCAAGGGTCTCGATGCGGTCCCAGTCGCCCTGCACGAGCGCGTCCTTGGGCGCCAGCCACGAGCCGCCGACGCAACCGACGTTCGGCAGCGCGAGGTAGTTCGGCGCGGTCTGCGGGGTGATGCCGCCGGTCGGGCAGAACCGCACGTGCGGGACCGGGCCGCCGATCGACTTCAGGTAGTCGACCCCGCCCGCCGCCTCGGCCGGGAAGAACTTCAGCGCGGTCAGCCCGCGCTCTGCGAGCCGCAGCACCTCGGACACCGTCGCCGCCCCCGGCAGGTACGGCAGCCCGGTCGCGTCGGCCGCGTCGAGCACCCGGTCGGTCGTGCCGGGAGTGACGAGGAACGCCGCCCCGGCCTTCGCCGCCTGCTCCGCGTGCTCCGGTGCCGTGACGGTGCCCGCGCCGATCACGATCTCCGGGACCTCGCGCGCGACGTTCTCGATCGCGGCCAGCGCGGCAGGGGTGCGCAGCGTGAGCTCGATGACGCGAACGCCACCGCGCAGCAGTGCCTGGGCGAGCGGCACCGCGTGGTCGGCGTCGTCGACCACGACGACGGGGATGACGGGCGACAGGCCGAGGAGGTCCGCGCCGGTCGTCACCCGAAGATTGTCACCGTTGGTCACTGCTGCTCTCCTTGCCGAACTGGGCCGAATCTGAGGCCGGGTGTGCATCTGAAACCGATATATCGCTATCAGTCTGCCTGTCGCTCCGCGCCGGCTGTCCTCACGCCCGTCGGGCTCGTGCCTGCTGCCCCCAACCGGATGCAAAAAACGTTTGCGGACGAAGTCAAAAGACTCATTGCAATGGCATCCGGGCAGGTGGCAGGGCGGTCACGGACGGGCTGGGTGGTGAGGTCAGCTGTGTGCTGGAACCAAGATATTGGTGCTGCCGGGTCGGACGGCTAGTGGTGGGTGACCGGGGCGAAGTGGTCGGCGGTGATCGGGCCGAACACCGTCGCGCCGCGGTCGGCCGGTCCGACGCTACGGCGCAGGGCGGCGAAGAGCTCGCGGCCCGTGCCCATCCACTCGCGGCTGGTCGGCGGGAAGTCCACCAACGGACGTGTCGCCAGCTCCTCCACCGACACCTGGACCTCCAAGGTTCCGGCGGTGGCGTCCAAACGCACGACGTCGCCGTCGCGGACCCGGCCGAGCGGGCCGCCGACCGCGGCTTCCGGGGTGAGCTGGATGGCGGCCGGGATCTTGCCCGAGGCGCCGGACATGCGGCCGTCGGTCACCAGCGCCACCTTGTAGCCGCGGTCCATCAGGACGCCGAGCGGCGGGGTGAGCTTGTGGAGTTCGGGCATGCCGTTGGCCTGGGGGCCCTGCTGACGGACCACCACGACGACGTCGCGGTCCAGTTCGCCCGCCTGGAAGGCCTCCTGGAACGCCTCCTGCGTCGTGAAGACGCGGGCCGGGGCCTCGACGACGTGGTTCTCCGTCGCCACGGCCGAGACCTTGATGACGGCGCGGCCCAGGTTGCCGGTGAGCATGCGCAGGCCGCCGTCCGAGGCGAACGGGTCGGAGGCCGGGCGCAGGACCTCGAGGTCCAGGGAGCGGCCGGGGCCGTCGACCCAGATCAGTTCGCCGTCGGCGAGCATCGGTTCCTGGCGGTAGCGGTCCAGGCCGTGGCCGGCGACGGTGTTGACGTCGGCGTGCAGCAGGCCCGAGTCCAGCAGGGTGCCCACGACGAACTGGACGCCGCCCGCCGCCTGGAAGTGGTTGATGTCGGCGCCGCCGTTCGGGTAGACCCGCGCGATCAGCGGCACCACCGCGGACAGGTCGGAGAAGTCGTCCCAGCTCAGCTCGATGCCCGCGGCGGCGGCGATGGCCACCAGGTGCATCGTGTGGTTCGTCGAGCCGCCGGTCGCCAGCAGCGCGACCACGCCGTTGACCACGGCCTTCTCGTCGACGACGTGCGCGATCGGGGTGTAGCCCTCGCCCTTGGCCATCTCGACGGCGCGGCGGCCCGCGTGCTCGGTCAGGGCGCGGCGGAGCGTGGTGCCGGGCGGCACGAACGAGGCGCCCGGCAGGTGCAGGCCCATGACCTCGACGACCATCTGGTTCGAGTTCGCGGTGCCGTAGAACGTGCAGGTGCCGGGGGAGTGGTACGAGGCGGCCTCGGCCTCCAGCAGGTCCTCGCGGGACGCCTTGCCCTCCGCGTAGAGCTGCCGGACGCGGGCCTTCTCCTTGTTCGACAGGCCGGACGACATCGGGCCCGCGGGCACCAGGATCGACGGCAGGTGCCCGAACGACAGCGCGCCGATCAGCAGGCCCGGCACGATCTTGTCGCACACGCCGAGCAGCACCGCGGCGTCGAACATCTCGTGCGACAGGGCCACGCCGGTCGACATCGCGATGACGTCGCGGCTGAACAGCGACAGCTCCATGCCCTCGCGGCCCTGGGTGATGCCGTCGCACATCGCGGGCACGCCGCCCGCGAACTGGGACACGCCGCCGACGGCGCGGACCGCGTCCTTGATCCAGGCCGGGTACTCCTGGAACGGCTGGTGGGCCGACAGCATGTCGTTGTAGGACGACACGATCGCGACGTTGGACTTGCGCAGCGCGCGCAGCGCGGCCTTGTCGCCGCCGGTGATTCCGGCGAAGCCGTGCGCGAGGTTGCTGCAAGCGAAGCCGGACCGGGACGTTCCGTCCTGCGCGGCGGCGGCCACGCGCTCGAGGTACGCACGGCGTGAATCGGCGCTTCGGGCGGCGATCCGGCGTGTCACCTCTGTCAGAACAGGATGCAGTTCGGTCATGGGGATCTCCGGGTCATCACGGGCCGTGGTGGGGCCCTTACGAGACGACAACGGTGGCGTCCCACAGACGGGCGTGACGCCACACACAGTAAGTCATGGCTGGTCGCGGACACAAAAACGATTCAGTAGATGGGAGGCGACCAGTTTTGAATCTTGGCGTGTGGTGCTTGTCACATGGCTTGAGATTGGGCAGAGTGCGGGGCACGACCTTGGAACGGAGGTGTCCCATGAACTCCACGGAGATCGTCGAGCTGCGCCGGGTCATCGGCCAGATGCGGCATGCCGTCAGCAACCTGCGCACCAGGTACGGCGATGTGGCAGCCGTGCAACGCCTGGCCAACGACGTGGAACGCATGGACATCGACGCCACCGAACTCGTCGACCTGAGCACCCCGAGGCAGCGTGAAGCGCCTCAAGTGGAACGCGAGGTCGTGGTCGTGCCAGACACGCCTTACGACGAGTCGCTCTGGAAGGACGCGGACGACGAAGGACTCGGTGGGTACCGGAACCGGACCTGACCCAGCCCTTACTTACGGCCCTCGCAGACCGCGGGGGCCGTTACGCGTTTCCTCCACAACGACGTGGACCCCCAGAAAGGTGAGCAATGGCGAGGGCAGAGATCGCCGCCAGGACTCTGCGCACGGACCGATGGTGGTTGCCGCCGCTGACGACATTCGTCGGCCTGCTGCTCATCTCGATCTACGCGGCGTTCCGCACGTTCCAGGGGGACTACTACTGGGTCGACCAGTACCACTACCTCACACCGATGTACTCGCCGTGCCTCACGGAGGAGTGCATCCCGGCGGCCTCGCACTTCGGTCAGTGGTTCCCGGCGCTGCCAGGCTTCCTGACGCCGCCGCTGCTGATCATCCCGTTCCTGCTGGGATTCCGGATCACCTGCTACTACTACCGCAAGGCCTACTACCGCGCGGCCTGGGCGTCCCCGCCCGCGTGCGCGGTGGCCGAGCCGCACAGCAAGTACACCGGTGAGACCAGGTTCCCGCTGATCGCCCAGAACCTGCACCGCTACTTCTTCTACGCGGCGTCACTCCTGCTGCTGATCAACATCTACGACGCGGTCCTCGCGTTCGGCACCGGCGTCGGCCTGGGCAACATCATCCTGCTGGTCAACGTGAGCCTGCTGGCCGCGTACACGCTGTCGTGCCACTCGTGCCGGCACATCGCGGGCGGGCGGCTCAAGCACTTCTCCAAGCACCCGGTCCGGTACTGGACGTGGACGCAGATCTCGAAGCTGAACAACCGGCACATGCAACTCGCCTGGGCCTCGCTGATCTTCGTCTGCCTCACGGACCTGTACGTCGCGCTGGTCGCCTCGGGAACGATCTCCGACCTCCGCTTCATCAACTAAGGAGTGGTTTTGCCCGAGCTGGAAAGGCATTCGTTCGACGTTCTCGTGATCGGCGCGGGTGGTGCCGGTCTGCGAGCCGCGATCGAGGCCCGTGAGCACGGCCTGCGCACCGCCGTCCTCTGCAAGTCGTTGTTCGGCAAGGCCCACACCGTCATGGCCGAGGGCGGTATCGCCGCCGCCATGGGCAACGCGAACGAGAGCGACAACTGGCAGGTCCACTTCCGCGACACCATGCGCGGCGGCAAGTTCCTCAACAACTGGCGCATGGCCGAGCTGCACGCACAGGAAGCGCCGCAACGGGTCTGGGAGCTGGAGACCTACGGCGCGCTGTTCGACCGCACCAAGGACGGCCGGATCTCGCAGCGCAACTTCGGTGGCCACGAGTACCCGCGGCTCGCGCACGTCGGCGACCGCACCGGCCTCGAACTGATCCGCACGCTGCAGCAGAAGATCGTGTCGTTGCAGCAGGAGGACTTCAAGGAGTTCGGCGACTACGACGCACGTCTGCGGGTGTTCCAGGAGTTCACCGTCACCGACCTCGTCAAGGACGGCGACAAGATCGCCGGCGCGTTCGGCTACTGGCGCGAGTCCGGCCGGTTCGTGCTGTTCGAGGCGCCCGCGGTGATCCTCGCGACCGGCGGCATCGGCAAGTCGTTCAAGGTCACCTCGAACTCCTGGGAGTACACCGGCGACGGCCACGCGCTCGCGATGCGCGCCGGTGCCTCGCTGATCAACATGGAGTTCATCCAGTTCCACCCCACCGGGATGGTCTGGCCGCCGTCCGTCAAGGGCATCCTCGTCACCGAGTCCGTCCGCGGTGACGGTGGTGTGCTGCGGAACTCCGACGGCAAGCGGTTCATGTTCGACTACATCCCCGAGGTGTTCAAGGACAAGTACGCCGACAACGAGGAAGAAGCCGACCGCTGGTACACCGACCAGGCCAGCAACCGGCGACCACCGGAACTGCTGCCGCGTGACGAGGTCGCCCGTGCGATCAACTCCGAGGTCAAGGCAGGGCGCGGATCACCGCACGGTGGCGTCTTCCTCGACGTGTCGACACGTCTGCCCGCCGAGGAGATCCGCCGCCGGCTGCCGTCCATGCACCACCAGTTCAAGGAACTGGCCGACGTGGACATCACCGCGCAGCCGATGGAGGTCGGCCCGACCTGTCACTACGTGATGGGCGGCGTCGAGGTGGACCCCGACACCGGATCCTCCTCGGTGCCAGGGCTCTACGCGGCCGGTGAGGTCTCCGGTGGCATGCACGGCTCGAACCGGCTGGGCGGCAACTCGTTGTCGGACCTGCTCGTCTTCGGGCGCAGGGCCGGTGCGGGTGCCGCGGAGTACGTGCGGGCGATGGCCGAACGCCCTGTCGTGGCGGAGGACATCGTCACCGAGGCGCGCGCCACGGCGCTCAAACCCTTCCAGCAGGAAGGCGGCGAGAACCCGTACACCCTGCACATGGAGCTGCAGCAGTCCATGAACGACCTCGTCGGCATCATCCGGAAAGCCGGGGAGATGCAGGAGGCGTTGCAGCGGCTGGAGAAGCTCAAGGAACGCGCGCAGGCGCTGACCGTCGAGGGCCACCAGCAGTTCAACCCCGGCTGGCACCTCGCCCTCGACCTGCGCAACATGCTGCTGGTGTCGGAGTGCGTGGCGAAGGCGGCGTTGCTGCGCACCGAGTCGCGCGGCGGTCACACCCGCGACGACCACCCGTCGATGGACGCCGAGTGGCGCCGGAAGCTGTTGGTGTGCAAAGCCGACGGCGACGGGGCCGAGGTGACGGAGAAGGCGCAGATCCCGATCCGGCACGACCTGCTGGACCTGTTCGACCGCAGCGAGCTGGAGAAGTACCTCACCGCCGAGGAGTTGGCATGAGCTACCAGGGGAAGTTCCGGGTGTGGCGCGGCGACGACTCCGGCGGTGGGCTGGAGGACTTCACCGTCGAGGTCAACGAGGGCGAGGTCGTCCTCGACATCATCCACCGCCTGCAGGCCACGCAGACACCGGACCTCGCGGTGCGGTGGAACTGCAAGGCGGGCAAGTGCGGTTCGTGCTCGGCGGAGATCAACGGACGGCCGCGGCTGCTCTGCATGACCCGCATGTCGATCTTCGAGGAGTCGGAGACGATCACGGTCACGCCGATGCGGACGTTCCCGATCATCCGCGACCTCGTCACCGACGTGTCGTTCAACTACACCAAGGCACGCGAGGTCCCGTCGTTCGCTCCGCCGAAGGACCTGGCACCGGGCGAGTACCGGATGCAGCAGGTCGACGTCGAGCGCTCGCAGGAGTTCCGCAAGTGCATCGAGTGCTTCCTGTGCCAGAACACCTGCCACGTGGTGCGTGACCACGAGGAGAACAAGGAGGCGTTCTCGGGGCCGCGGTTCCTCATGCGGGTCGCCGAACTGGAGATGCACCCGCTCGACACCGCGGACCGCGTCGACCAGGCGCAGGACCAGCACGGGCTCGGGCTCTGCAACATCACCAAGTGCTGCAGCGAGGTGTGCCCCGAGCACATCCACATCACCGACAACGCGCTCATCCCGATGAAGGAGCGCGTCGCCGACCGCAAGTACGACCCGATCGTCTGGCTCGGCAACAAGCTGTTCAAGCGGTCTTAGCGACGGCCTGCGGTATGACCAGCCCGGACTCGTAGGCCATCACCACGGCCTGCGCCCGGCTGGTCAGCCGCAGCTTCGTCATCACGCGGTTGAGGTGCGTCTTCACCGTGCCCTCCGTGACCGTCAGCCGGGTGGCGATCGCCGTGTTCGTCAGCCCGGTGCCGACCAGCCGCAGCACCTCGCGCTCGCGGTCCGTCAGCTCGTCCAGCCCGACCGAACTCCACGGCGACACAGCCGAATCACCCCTCAGGTACGCCGCCACGAGCCTGCGCATGACCGTGGGGCTGAACTGCATCTCGCCCGAGGCGACGGCGGTGATGGCGGCGATCAGGCGGGCCGGTTCGGATTCCTTCAGCACGAACCCCGCCGCGCCCAGCCGCAACGCCTCGTGGACGTACTCGTCCAGGTCGAACGTGGTCAGCACCAGCACCCGCGAGGACGCCGCGACGCGTTTGAGCGCGGCCAGTCCCGGTAGGCGGATGTCGAGCAGGATCACGTCCGGTCTCGACGACTCGGCCAGCGCGGACGCGGTGACACCGTCCCCGGCCTCGCCGACGACGGTCAGATCAGGTGAAGCGTTCAGCAACGCGACCAGGCCGGCCCTGAACAACGGCTGGTCGTCCACTACAAGCACGCGCGCCACGATGCCCCTCACTCATGTGACGTCACCGCGGTAGATCCCCCACCACGAGCGTACCGCGAAAGTTGACGGGAGATCCACTCTTCGTGAGACGACCCGGTTCCGTTCACGCCGATACGTTCCGCGACATGCGCACCGCATCCGCCGACCTGCACGCCGTCCGCACGATCACCGTCGACGGCTCGGACGTCTACCTCCGGGTCACGGCCAGTCCGGTCGATCTGGAGATCCGGTGGTCCCGCGACGGCGACCACCGGGTGGCGGGCAGCCCCGTGCTGTTCCCCGCGGGTGACCGCTCGCGCCGGTTGCTCGGCACGAACTTCCGTGCCGGCACCACGTTCTGCCTCGACGTCGTAGGGGAAGCGAGGCAGGACTGGTGCGGTGTCGTCGACTGGAACGTCTGACTTCGCCGGGTTGGACATCGAGCCGACGCGGTGACCAGGCGGCGGCTACGTGACGAACAATCGCGAAGCAGTGCTCTGGAAAACAGCGAACGGGGCGCGTCCGATGTGGACGCGCCCCGTTCCGCTCGTGTTCCGTCAGCCGGCGGCCGAAGCGTCCATGAGGACGGGCTTCTCCACGTCGGGGTTGTCGGTCTTGATGACCTTCTTGTTGCGGCGGTTGCGCTTCTCGAGGTACGTGGCGAACCACGACAGCAACAGGCAGAGTCCGATGTAGATCAGGGCGACCACGATCATCACCGGGATCATCGGACGGCCGAAGTTGACCGCGTCACCGCCGATGCGCGTACCCCACCGCAGCAACTCCTCGAAGGTGATGAGGAAGCCGAGCGCGGTGTCCTTCAGCAGCACGACGAGCTGGCTGATGATGGTCGGCAGCATCGCCCGCAACGCCTGCGGCAGCAGCACGAACGTCATCACCTGCGTCTTGCGCATGCCCAGTGCGTACGCGGCCTCGCTCTGGCCCTTCGGCAGCGAGTTGATGCCCGCGCGGAAGATCTCCGCGAGCACCGAGCCGTTGTACAGCATCAGGCTGATCACGACGGCCGTGAACGCGCTCAGCTTCACCCCGGCCACGGGAAGGCCGTAGTAGAAGAAGAACATCATGATCACGAGCGGGATCGCGCGGAAGACCTCGACGATCACCGCCGCCGGAGCGCGCACCCACCCGTGGTCGGACAGCCGCGCCGCCGCGAAGATCGCGCCGAACACCAGTGCCAGCGCCGCGCCGGCGACGAACGCGGTGAGCGTGTTGCCGATCGCCTCGACCAGCGAGAGCTGGATCTGCTTGTAGTTGATCCAGTCGAGCCTGCGGGCGGTGAACTGGTCGGTGACGATGAACCGCATCACCACGTACACCAGCGCCGCGGCCACCGCCGCGATGCCGACGACGGCCATGATCTTGTGACGGACGCGGGCCTTCGGACCCGGGACGTCGAACAGCACCATGCTCATCGGGCCACGCTCCACCGCTTCTCGAAGACCTGCTGGACGTACGTCAGCGGCATCACCAGGATGACGAACCCGAGTGCGACCCACAGGAGTCCGATGAGGACGTTGTCACCCTGATCCGCCAGTTGCTCGCGGATGTTGCCCGCCTGGACGACGGCGAAGCCGGACGCGACCGTCGTGTTCTTCAGCAGCGCGATCATCGTGCTCGTCATCGGCGGCACGACCGAGCGCAACGCCTGCGGCAGCACCACGGAGCCGAGCATCTGCGTGAACGTGAGACCCAGTGCGCGGGAGGCCTCGGCCTGCCCGACCGGCACGGTGTTGATGCCCGATCGCACGACCTCGCAGACGAACGCCGCCGTGTAGAGCGACAACGAGACCACCGCGGCGGTGTACGGCTCGATCTTCAGGATGTCCAGCAGCGGGTACGCGAACACGAAGAACACGAAGACCAGCGTCAACGGGGTGTTGCGCACGACCGTCACGTACGTCGTTCCGACACCGCGGAACACCGGCACCGGGCTGACCCTCAGCGCCGCGAGGAGCGTGCCCAGCACCAGCGACAGCACCGCGGAGACCGCGAAGAGCTGGAGCGTCTGGCCGAAAGCGCGCAGGAAGAGATCTAGGTTGTTGGTGAGGACGCTCATCGGTTTCCTTGCCGTCCGTCCGCCTTCAAAGGAACGGCCGGCGGACCCACGCGGGATCCACCGGCCACGTGAGGAACCGTCAGTACCTGTCGATCTTCGGCTTCTCGGCGGACGAGCCGGACTTGCCCAGCGTGCCGTCGTAGATCTTCTGCCACGAGCCGTCGTCCAGCGACGCCTGCAGGACGTCGTTCACCTTGTCGCGCAGGGCCTTGTCGTCCTTCGGCAGGCCGATGCCGTACGGCTCGCTGGAGAACGTCTTGCCGACGACCTTCAGCTTGCCCTCCTCGGCGGCGGCGTAGCCCTTGAGGATCGCGTCGTCCGTGGTGACCGCGTCGACCTCACCGTTGAGGAGCTTGGTGACGCACTGCGAGTAGCCCTGGAACTCGAGGACGTTGCCGTCCTCGGTCAGCTTCTCCTCCTTGATGCGCTTGGCCGGCGTGGAGCCGGTCACCGAGCACACCTTCTTGCCCTTGAGGGTTTCCTTGCCGGTGATCGAGGTGTTGTCGGCCTTGATCAGGAGGTCCTGGCCGGCGACGAAGTACGGTCCGGCGAAGGCGACCTTCTCCTTGCGGCCGGCGTTGATCGTGTAGGTGCCGACGTAGTAGTCGACGTCACCGTTGATCAGCGCCTGCTCGCGGGCGGCGGACTGGATCGTCTTGTACTGGATCTTCGTCTCGGGGTCGAAGCCGAGCTTCGCGGCGATCAGGCGCGCGATGTCGATGTCGAAGCCGCTGTACTTGTTCGTCGTCGGGTCCTTGTAGCCCAGACCCGGCTGGTCTTCCTTGACACCGACGATGAGCTCGCCGCGCGCCTTGATCTTCTCGAACGTGGGCGAGCCGTCGACCTTGACGTCCTTGGCGACCTCGAAGAGGCCGGCGGGCGCCGGCTGGTCGGTCGGGCTGCCCTCCTTGCCACACGCGGTCAGGGCCAGTGCGCCCGTCAGCAGCACCGCCGCAAGGGTGCGAACCCTCATCGTCCTTCTCCTGCCATTCGTTCGAAAGTGGGCTGACTACTAGTGAGTCAGGATCTTGCCAAGGAAGTCCTTCGCGCGGTTGGACTTCGGGGCCGAGAAGAACTCTTCGGGTGTCGAGTCCTCGACCACCTCGCCGTCGGACATGAAGATCACCCGGTCCGCGGCCTTGCGGGCGAAGCCCATCTCGTGCGTGACGACCAGCATGGTCATCCCGTCCTTGGCCAGGCCCGTCATGACGTCCAGGACCTCCTGGACCATTTCCGGGTCGAGCGCCGAGGTCGGCTCGTCGAACAGCATCACCTTGGGCTTCATCGCGAGCGCGCGGGCGATCGCCGCGCGCTGCTGCTGCCCACCGGAGAGCTGTGCGGGGAACTTGTCGGCCTGGTTCGCGATCCCGACCCGCTCCAGCAGCTCCATCGCGGTCTTGCGCGCGTCGGCGGCGGGCGTCTTGCGCACCTTCACCGGGGCGAGCATGACGTTCTCGACGATGGTCTTGTGCGCGAAGAGGTTGAAGGACTGGAACACCATGCCGACGTCGGCACGGAGGCGAGCCAGTTCTTTTCCTTCAGCGGGAAGCGGCTGCCCGTCGACCTCGATGACGCCGGAGTCGATCGGCTCGAGGCGGTTGATGGTCCGGCACAGGGTCGACTTACCGGAACCCGACGGCCCCAGCACGACCACGACCTGCCCCTTCGGCACTTCCAGCTGCACGTTCTTGAGCACGTGCAACGGGCCGAAGAACTTGTCCACACCCGCCACATGAATCATCGGCGGTGCAGAGGCGGCAGTCATCCAGTCCTCCATATGGGGTCGTCGGCGTTGGCGGAAACCTAGGTGTCCGCCACCACACCAGTCCAGGACATTGAGCAAGACTTAGGGTCTCAACTCTGTCACAGGCAGACATCGGTTGCCCGGGAGGTAGCGAAAGTGCGCGTGCTGCTCGTCGAGGACGACGACAGGGTCGCCGAGGCCTTGGTCCCAGCCCTGACCAGAAGGGGTTTCCAAGTGGACCGCCAAGCCACGGGCCGCGGCACGCTCGACCGCCTCGCCGGCGTCGACGTGGTGCTGCTCGACCTCGGCCTGCCCGACATGGACGGTGTCACGCTGTGCCGTGCCATCAGGGCCGCTTCGGACGTCGCGATCATCGTGGTGTCCGCGAGAGGGGAGATCGACGACCGGATCCTCGGCCTGCACGCCGGGGCCGACGACTACCTGGTCAAGCCTTACGACGTGGGAGAACTGGTCGCGCGCGTGCACGCCGTCCGGCGCCGCCGCGGTGCCGACCCGGTCGGTGTGGGCGCGGTGTCCACGGAGGTGTTCGAGACCGGCGACGTGCGCGTCGACCTGGGACGCCACGAGGTCACGGTCGCGGGGGAGTCGGTCGCGTTGTCGCGCAAGGAGTTCCAGGTGCTCGCGCTGGTGATGGCGGCGGGTGGCGCGGTGTGCACGCGCGAGCGGATCCTCGCCGAGGTGTGGGGCCGCACGTGGTCCGGCGCGAACCGGACGCTGGACGTGCACGTCGCCACGCTGAGGACGAAGCTCGGGCGGCCGTCGTTGCTGGAGACCGTGCGAGGCGTCGGATATCGGCTGGGGCAGGTGTGATCTCGATTGGGTGATCTTTCGTCGGCGTGTCGTGACCGGGTGGGGTGACGGGCTGTGAGGTCTCGACTGCTGGGCGTGGTGCTCGCCCTCATCGTGCTGGTGCTCGTGGGTCTCGGAGTACCGCTGGGCCGCAACGTGGCGGCCGCGGAACAGCAGGAGATGTTCCTCGACCGGCTCACCGACACGAGCCGGTTCGCGTCGCTGGCGCAACGGCCGTTGATCGACGACAGCCCGCACCTGATGCGCGCCGAACTGGAGCGCTACGACGAGCTGTACGACATCGGCGTGGCCGTGGTGGCGCGCGACGCCCCGACGGTGCCGCTGGTGGCCTCGCGCAACGACCTCGCGCTCGGTGACCCGGCCGTGCAGGACCTGGTCAGCAAGGCGCTGGCCGGGCGCCTGCCGGTCGCACCGGAGCTGTTCGCACCGTGGAGCGCCTCCAAGGTCGTGCTCGCCGAACCGGTGCTGGTCGACGGCGAGGTGCGCGGTGCGGTGATCACGTTCTCGCCGACGGCCAAGACCCGCTTCGAGGTGCTCGCCTGGTGGGCCCTGCTGCTCGCGGGAAGCCTGCTGGTGCTGGCCCTCGCGGTGCTGCTGGCGCTGCCGGTGGTGCGCTGGACGTTGCGGCCGGTCCAGGCGCTGGACGAGGCGACCGGGAAGCTGCTCGCCGCGGTCGTGTCGGGCAGGCCGGTGCCACCGGTGGGCGCGGAGTCCGGGCCTCCGGAACTGCGTCAGCTCTCCCGGTCGTTCGACCAGATGGCCGCGAACGTGAGCGATGTGCTTGCCGCGCAACGGGCCTTCGTCGCCGACGCGTCACATCAACTTCGCAACCCGCTGACGGCGCTGAAACTCCGGCTGTCCAACCTGGAGGGTCACGTCGACTCCGAGGCGGAGGTGCACCAGGTCGAGGCGCTGAGCGAGACCGACCGGCTCAACCGCATCCTCGACGAACTGCTCTCCATGGCACGCGCCGAGTCCAGTTCCGTGGACCCGGTGCCGGTCGACGTCGACAAGTCCGTGGCGGCGCGGTTGTCGGCGTGGTCGGCGGCCGCGGCGGCGAAGGAGGTGCACCTCGTGCTCGACGGGGAACGGGTCGGCATGGCCCTCGTCCCGCCGCGCGGGGTCGAGACGATCCTGGACGCGCTGCTCGACAACGCGCTGAAGTTCACCGCGGAGGGCACGCTGATCGTGGTGGACGCCCGCAAGGCCGACGGCGCCATCCGGCTCTCCGTCGCCGACCACGGGCCCGGCCTGCAGCCCGACGAGCTCGAGCGGGCCACCGACCGGTTCTGGCGCAGCCCCGCTCACCAGAACGTGCCGGGCTCCGGGCTGGGGCTCTCGATCGTGCGGCTGCTGGTCGAACGCGTCGACGGCACCGTGTCGCTGGAGTCGCCCGAGGACGGCGGCCTGAAGGTCGTGATCACGCTCCCAGCTGTCTGAGCCTGAGCCGTCTAGACCTTCGTGTCGCGGTAGTAGCGCATGGCGCCGTTGTGCAACGGCACCGGCGACGTCTCGATCGCCGAGCGCTGTTCGATCGTGCGCGCCGCCGAGTGGGCCTTCACGAGCTCGGGCTGGCCTTCGAACAGCTGCCGCACGAGCGCCTCGGCCACGTCGTCGGGCATCGCCTCGTCGACGAGCAGGAAGTTGCGCACGACGAGGGTGATGACCGGACCGGACTGCAGGTTGTAGATCGAGGCGGGCAGCGTCGCCGACCCGTACACCGGGAACTGCTGGCGGAACTTCGGCAGTTCGTCCTTCAGGTCGAGCATCCGCACGTTGAGCCCCTTGGTGAGGTCGGTGATCCTGCTCGTGGGCAGGCCGCCCGACCAGAAGAACGCGTCGATCCTGCCCTCCTGCATCGCCTGGGCCGACTCGTTGAGGCTCAGGTTCACCGCCTGGAGCGTGACGTTCTCGGCCTGCAGCAGCCGGCTCGCGATGATCTCGACGCCCGATCCGGTCGCACCGATCGACACCCGCCGTCCCGACAGCTCGCGCAGCTTCGTCACCGGCAGGTCGGCGCGGACGATGACCTGCAGGTAGTCGTCGTGCATGCGCGCCAGCGCACGCAACCGGGAGGCACCCTCGACGCCCTCGACCGCGTCCGCCTGCGAGAAGCCGACCTGGGCCTGGCCGTTGACGAGCCGGGTGACGTTGTCCTTGGACCCGTCCGTGCGGACGACCTGGGGCCGCGCGATGCCGAGCCGCCCGCTCCAGATGTCCGCCAAGCCGTTGCCCAGCGAGTAGTAGACGCCGCTCTCGCTGCCGGTGGCCATCGTGATCTTGATGTCCGACACCGTGCTGCTACAGCCCGTCAGGACCGTCGCGGCGGTCAGCAGGCTCAAGGCGGCATGCAGTCGTCCCAGCACCAGCGCATCGTGCCACGGGGCAGGCGGGCCCTTGCACCCGACGAAGGTCCTGCCTGGTCAGCGCGCGGATGGGGCGGGCTTTGTGCGGTCCGCCAAAGTTGGGCCACTGACCAGGGGTTATCGTGATGGGCGTGAGCACCGTGCAGGTTCAGAAGACCTTCCAGATACGCACGTTCGGATGTCAGATGAACGTGCACGACTCCGAGCGGCTCGCCGGTCTGCTGGAGGACGCGGGCTACGCGCGGGCCGCAGAGGCCGAGCAGGCCGACGTCGTCGTCTTCAACACCTGCGCGGTCCGCGAGAACGCCGACAACAAGCTGTACGGCACGCTCGGCCACCTCGCCCCGCAGAAGACGGCGAACCCCGGCATGCAGATCGCGGTCGGCGGCTGCCTCGCGCAGAAGGACCGCAGCGAGATCGTGCGGCGCGCCCCGTGGGTGGACGTCGTGTTCGGCACGCACAACATCGGGTCGCTGCCGGTGCTGCTCGAACGCGCCCGCCACAACGAAGAGGCGCAGGTCGAGATCCTCGAAGCGCTGGAGACGTTCCCGTCGTCGCTGCCGGCCGCGCGCGACTCCGCCTACTCGGGCTGGGTGTCGATCTCGGTGGGCTGCAACAACACCTGCACGTTCTGCATCGTGCCGTCGTTGCGCGGCAAGGAGAAGGACCGCCGTCCCGGCGACGTGCTCGCCGAGGTGCAGACGCTCGTGGACGAGGGCGTGCTGGAGGTGACGTTGCTGGGGCAGAACGTCAACTCCTACGGCGTCGAGTTCGGCGACCGGCTCGCGTTCGGCAAGCTGCTGCGCGCCTGCGGTGGGATCGACGGGCTGGAGCGCGTGCGCTTCACCTCGCCGCACCCCAAGGACTTCACCGACGACGTCATCGCCGCCATGGCCGAGACGCCGAACGTGTGCCACAGCCTGCACATGCCGCTGCAGTCCGGTTCCGACCGCCTGCTCAAGGCGATGCGCCGCTCGTACCGCACCGAGAAGTACCTGGGGATCATCGACAAGGTCCGCGCCGCCATGCCGGACGCCGCGATCACCACGGACATCATCGTCGGCTTCCCCGGCGAGACCGAAGAGGACTTCCAGGGCACGCTCGACGTGGTGCGCCAGGCCCGTTTCTCGTCGGCGTTCACGTTCCAGTACTCGAAGCGCCCCGGCACCCCGGCCGCCGATCTGCCGGACCAGTTGCCCAAGGCCGTCGTGCAGGAGCGCTTCGAACGGCTCGTGGCGCTGCAGAACGAGATGACGCACTCGCTGAACGTGGAGCAGGTCGGCCGCACGGTCGAGGTCCTCGTCGCCACCGGCGAGGGCAAGCGCGACGCCGAGACGCACCGCATGAGCGGCCGTGCGCGCGACGGCCGTCTCGTGCACTTCGCGCCGGGGACGACGGTTCCGCGTCCTGGCGACGTCGTCGAGACGGTCGTGACGTACGGGGCCCCGCACTACCTCGTCGCGGACGGCGAACCGCTGTCGTGGCGCCGCACCAAGGCCGGTGACCGTTCCGAGGCCGGCATCAAGCCCAAGACCGCGGGCATCGGCCTCGGTCTGCCGTCGTTCGGAGCGCCCGAGCCGCTGCCCGCCGTGTCGGGGTGCGCAGCCCAGTGAGTGATGAGGACTTCTTGCGCAAGGAGATCGACGCGGTCGAGCACCAGGCGGCCAAGCGGATCGACCCCGGTACCGGCGCGCTGACGATCTCGATCGCCGTGCTGGCGTTGCTGGTCTCGCTGATCCTGCCGTGGGTCGGGGAGCACACGGGGCTGGCGGTCCTGCTCGGCGAGTCGGAACTGTTCCTGCCACGGCTGTTCTCGTACCTCGCGCTGGGCGTCGGCGTGCTCGGTTCCGGCATCACGCTCGCCGTGCGGCGCTGGGGTCTCGCGTGGGTGTGCTCGCTGGGCCTGTTCGCGGGGTCGATCATCGGCGTGCTGTCCATCTGGACGCAGCAGACGACCACGAGCAACAAGACGATCGGTCCCGGCCCCGGGATCGGGTTGATCATCGCGGCGATCGCGGTCATCGTCCTGCTGGTGAAGTGGGTGAAGATCGCGGCTTCGCGGCCGCCGCAGCTGTGACGAACCCCGTCGCGCCCCCGATTCGCTGGGCGTGACGGGCGCGGCGCCGGCCAGCAGTGCCGCATTGCCCGCCAGAAACGCCCGAGGGCCCCTCTCCGCACGGGAGAGGGGCCCTCAGCGCGTCACGAACTAACGGGTCGCCAGCGCCTGCTCAGCGGCGGCGAGCCACTCGCGCCACTGGGCTGCCTGCGCCTCGGCCTGCTCGGTGCGGCGCTTGTCGCCCGCGGCACGGGCCTTCGCGGCCTGCGCCTCGAACTGCTCCACGCGCTCGCGGAACTGCGCCACCCGCGCCTCGGCCTCGGGGTCGGACCGGCGCCACTGGGCGTCGACCGCGCCGCGGACCCGCTCCTCGATGGCGCGGAGCTTGCCCTCGAGCTCGCGGATGCGCTCGCGCGGCACCTTGCCGATCGCGTCCCAGCGCTCCTGGATCTTGTAGAGGGCGTTGCGCGCGGACTCGAGGTCGCCCGACGGGTCGATGGCCTCGGCCTCGGCGAGCAGCTCCTCCTTCAGCTTCGCGTTGGCCGTGAACTCGGCGTCCCGCTCGCTGAACGCCTCGGAACGCTTCTGGAAGAACGCGTCCTGCGCGGCCCGGAACCGCTGCCACAGCGCGTCGTCGGCCTCCTTGGGCGCACGCCCGGCGGCCTTCCACTCGACCATGAGCTCCTTGTAGCGACCGGCCGTGGTGCCCCAGTCGTCGGAGTCGACGAGCTTCTCGGCCTCCTCGACCAGCGACTGCTTGGAGGTCTTCGCCACCGAACGCTGGCGGTCGAGGTCCGCGAAGTGCGAGCCGCGACGGCGGTTGAACGCGTCGCGCGCCTTCGAGAACCGGCGCCACAGCTGCTCGTCGGTCTTGCGGTCGACGCCGCGGATGGTTTTCCACTCGTCGAGGATCTGGCGCAGCCGGTCGCCCGCGACCTTCCACTGCGTCGACTCGGTCGCGATCGACTCGGCCTCGTCGACCAGCGCCTGCTTGCGCGCCACGGACTGGGCTCGGGCGGCCTCCTTGGCCTCCTTCGCCTTCTCCATGCCGGCCTCGGCCTGCACCAGCACGTGCTCGACGCGGGCGGCCAGCGCCTTGAGGTCACCGACGACGGCGGCCTCGGCGAGCTGCTCCTTGACGTGCTTCGCGCTGGTCATGGCGTGCTTGGGGTCGCCGGCGCCGGACTTGAGCCGCGACACGAGCAGCTCGACCTCGGTGCGCAGGTCGTCGAAGCGCCGCGCGAAGTGCGCGAGGCCCTCGACCGGCTCACCGGCCTGCCACGACCCGACAGCACGTTCGCCGTCCTCGGTCTTCACGTACACGGTGCCGTCGGCGTCCACGCGCCCCCAGCGGTCAGGGTGGTCCGACGCCACGGGGACGGCCGGAGGCGTCGCCTGCGCGGTCTCCTTCGGCGTTTCCTCGACCACACCCTCGGCTGCGACCTCCACGGGGGTGGCCACGGCCACGGCCTCCGGTGTGCTGTCCTGCTCCGACATCGCCGGTTCCTCCCATCTGACGCCCGTGCCTGCCACGGGCGCCCCGCCGTTGGCGGGGCCGATGCAATACGGGCGCTGGAGGGTCTCCCGTCCCCAGTTCCCCGCGCGCATTCAAACAGGTCAGAGCTCGACTCGGTACTGGGAGTCCACGATAGGTAGCCTCGTTCGTTGTGATCACGCGCGCTGTGGTGGTGCCGCACCCACCCCTCCTGGTGCCGGAACTGGTCGTGGGAGCCGCCGCCGAAACCGAGCCCGTGCGCGCCGCAACCCTTGCCGCAGCAGGAAAACTGCCCGGTCCGTGGGTCGCGGTGGCGGTGGGTGACGACGGTCGTGCTACGTACGTGCCCCCGTTGTCGGGAACATTTCTCGGTTATGGGGTCGATCTGCCCGTGTCACTCGGCGGTGACCTGCCGCCGGACGCCCGCATTCCGTTGCCGGTGCTGATCACCGCGTGGCTGCGCGAACGCTGCGCAGTCGAGGTGTCACGCGTTGAACTCGTTCCCCGTGACCTGCCCGCCTCCGAATGTGTCTCGTTTGGACGGCAACTGGCGGAGGAGGACTGCGGGTTGCTGGTCCTCGGTGACGGCTCCACCCGCCACGGCCCCCGCTCGCCCGGTTCCGAAGACGAGCGTTCGGGACCTTTCGACTCTTTGGTCCACACTTTGCTGTCCACCGCCGACGTGGACGGCCTGCTCGGCCTCGACCTCGAACTCGCCCGCGAGCTGGGCGCGCAGGGCCGTGCGGCGTGGCAGGTCCTCGCCGGCGTGCCCGGACCGTGGCGCTGCTCCGGAGCCGAGTTCTTCGCACCGTTCGGCGTGGGCTACCACGTCGCTGCCTGGGAGCGCCCTTGATCACGCCCATCGCCGTCGTCGGACCCACCGCGACCGGCAAGTCCGACCTGGCCGTCGCGCTCGCGGAGCGGTTCGGGGGAGAGGTCGTCAACGCCGACGCCATGCAGCTCTACCGCGGCATGGACATCGGCACGGCGAAGATGCCCGTCTCCGAGCGCCGGGGCGTGCCGCACCACCTGTTCGACGTCCTGTCCGTCACCGAGACGGCGTCCGTGGCCGCCTACCAGCGCGAGACGCGGGCCGTCGTCGAGGACCTGCTCGCGTCCGGGCGCCCGCCGGTCCTCGTCGGTGGTTCGGGGCTTTACGTGCAGGCGGTGCTCGACGACCTGAAGTTCCCCGGCACCGACGACGTCGTGCGCCTGCGTTTCGAAGCCGAACTGGCGTCCGCGGGCCCCGAGGCGTTGCACCGGCGCCTGCAGGAGCTCGACCCCGCCGCCGCGATCGCGATCCTGCCGTCCAACGGCCGCCGCATCGTGCGCGCGCTGGAGGTCATCGAACTGACGGGCCAACCGTTCTCGGCGAACCTCCCCAAGCCCGGCCCCGCGCGTTACGGCACCGTCCAGATCGGCGTCGACCGCGAGGTGTCCGAACTGGACGCGCGGGTCGACCTGCGCGTCGACCAGATGTTCGCCGATGGACTGGAGGCCGAGGTGCGCGCCCTGGTCCGGATCGGCCTGCGCGACGGCAAGACCGCGTCGCGCGCCCTGGGCTACCAGCAGGTGCTGTCCGCAATGGACGGTGCCTGCACGATCGACTTCGCCGCGGAGGAGACCAAACGCGCCACCCGCCGGTTCGTGCGTCGGCAGCGGTCGTGGTTCCGGCGTGACCAGCGCATCACCTGGCTCGACGGTGCTCGCCCTGATCTTTTGGACGCCGCCGGTAATCTTGTCCCGTGGAGTTCGTGAAGGGGCACGGCACGGAGAACGACTTCGTCGTCCTGCCCGACCTCGATGACCAGCTGGACCTGACCGTCGCCCGCGTGCAGGCGCTGTGCGACCGGCAGCGCGGCCTGGGAGCGGACGGCGTGCTGCGCGTCGTGCGCGCCGGCGTCGAGTCCGGGGCCGAGTGGTTCATGGACTACCGCAACGCCGACGGCTCCATCGCCGAGATGTGCGGCAACGGCCTGCGCGTCTTCGCCCGCTACCTGGTCGACGCGGGCCACCAGCCGCAGGGCTCGTTCGTCGTGGCCACTCGCGCGGGCAACAAGACAGTCACCACGCACCCGGACGGCTCCGTCACGAACGACATGGGCCCCGCACGCGTCACCGGCACGTCCATCGCCGCGGTCGACGGCGCCGGCATCGGCGGCTTCGCGGTCGACGTCGGCAACCCGCACCTGGCGTGCGTCACCGACGTCCCGGTCGGGAGCTTCGACCTGACCGTGCCGCCTGGGTTCGACCCGGCGATGTTCCCGCACGGCGTGAACGTCGAGCTCATCAACGTGATCGATCCGGAGTCGGCTCGCGGCGGCGCGCTGCGCATGCGCGTCTACGAACGCGGCGTCGGCGAGACCCGCTCGTGCGGCACCGGCACCGTCGCGTCCGTCGCCTCCTGGCTCGCGGGCCAGGGCAGGACCACCGGCTCGGCGACCGTCGACGTCCTCGGCGGCCAGGTCTTCGTGACCATCGAGCCGACGACGTCGACCCTCACCGGACCTGCCGTGCTCGTCGCCCGCGGCGAGCTCGACAAGTCCTGGTGGGACGCCCTCGCGTGAACTGACGTATCAGTTCAGCTTGTAGATCTCGATCTTCCCGAGCCTGTCCGGCTTGACCACGCTCGGGTTCGAGTCCGGTGCCGTCAGGCACACGAGGTGGTCGTCGACGACCGCGACGGCGAACACCGTCTGCGTCGTCTCGACGCGATGCGTGATCTTGCCGCCCTCGGTCACGCGGAACGCCGCCGGCTGCAACGCCGGCGCCACCCACACGCCGTCCCCGTCGCCCGCGATCCCGTCCGGCGCGATCCCGAACTCCTTCACGTCGGCCCACAACCTGCGGTTTTGCAACGATCCGTTGCGGTCGACCGAAAACGAAGTGAGTTTGAACGCAACGGTCTCGGCGACGACCAGAATGTTGCCGCTCTCGGATTCGCCCGTCGGGTCGGGCAGCAGTGCCATGCCGTTCGGGAACTTCAGGTCCTCGGCGACGACGCTGACGGAGCCGTCGGGCCCGACGAGCGCGAGCGCGGCGCCCGGCGGGTCGAAGTCCGGTTCGAGCAGCCGCGGGATGCCGACGTCGTCGATCAGGCCGTGCAGGTCGAAGCCGAAGTTGCCGACGTACGCGCGGCCCTCGCCGTCGACGAGCATGTCGTTGGCGTGGAAGGTCGCGATGTCCGATATGTCGGCGTGCAGGACGAGGTCACCGCCTTCGAGGCGGCGGACCGTCCGGTCGAGCATCGACACGACGAGCAGGCGTCCGTCGGGCAGCCAGCCGAGGCCCGAGGGCTGGCCGTCGAAGGCGACGACGAGCTCGTCCTCGCCCGTCGTCAGGTCGAGCGCGTGCACTTCGCCCGCGTAGAAGTCGGAGTAGAAGAGGCGGCCGTCGGGGCCGCGTCGCGGTCCCTCGCCGAAGTGGAGACCGTCCCGCAGCACCGTGGTGCCTGCTCTTTGTGCCTCAGCCATGGGCCTCGACGCTAGACGTGGTCGGCAGGTCCCGCATAGACCGCAACGGCGAGAACAGCACCCACGCCATCCCAGCCACCGAGCCGACGAGCGAGACCCACAGCGTCGGCACGATCCCGATCCACGTGCCGAGCCCGCCGCCCAGCAGCGCGCCCAGCGGCGTCGCGCCCCACACCACCCAGCGGATCGAGGCGTTCATCCGGCCCAGCAGGTGGTCGGGGCAGATCGCCTGCCGGTAGCTCACCTGGCCGACGTTGTAGACGACGACGCCGAACGCGCTGATCGCGAGCCCCGCCATGGCGAACACGACGCCCCAGCCCGGCTTGGTGAACGGCATCAGCAACACGAACGGCCAGGTCAGCAACGGTACGAGCCAGATCAGCCTGGCCTGGCCGATCAGCAGGCCGAGCCGGTGCGCGACCATCGCGCCGAGCACGCCGCCGATCCCGCTCGCGCTGAAGACCAGGCCCGCCGTGCCCTCGTTCAGCCCGGCGACCCGCAGCAGGAACAGCACGCTGACGGCGTTCTGGATGCCGTGGAAGAAGTTCGACGTGCCGGTGCAGGCCACGATCTTGCGCAGGGTGGGGTTGCCGAAGACGAACCGCAGCCCCTCCATGACCTCGCGGCGCAGGTGCGGGTCGGGGTGCCGCTCCGGCACCGGCTCCACGTTCCTGATCCGGAACAGGAAGAACGCCGAGCTCAGGTAGCCGAGGCCGGTCGCGAGCACGCCGTTGGCCGCGCCGAGGAACTGCGCCACGTAGCCGCCGATCGCCGGCCCCGACACCTCGGCCACGGACATGCTGGCCTGCAGTTTCGAGTTGCCTTCGACGAGCTGGTCGCGTCCCACCAGTGACGGCAGGTACGACTGGTAGGCGACGTCGAAGAAGACCGTGCACACGCCGATCGCGAGACTCACGACGATCAGCTGCGGCAGGTCGAGGACCCCCAACCACCACGCGAGCGGCACGCTCAGCATCAGCGCGGCGCGGACGACGTCCATCGCGATCATCAGCGGCTTGCGGCGCATCCGGTCGACCCAGACGCCCGCGGGCAGTCCGATCAGCAGGAACGCGACGGTGCTCGCCGCGGCGAGCATGCCCATCTCGAACGGTGTCGCGTTCAGCACGCCGGCCGCGAGCAGCGGTATGACCGTGATGCCGACACTCGCGCCGAACTGGCTGATGGTGTCGCCGATCCACAGCCGGCGGAAGTCGTGATGCCCCCAAAGCGCCATGCGGGGGAGTCTGCGCTGAGTGATTGGAAACTGTCAATCGCTTAGGCTGGGCGCGTGCCACTCTCCCGGAAGAGACGTCCAGCGACGAGCGAGGAAGCCGCCGCTCTGAGCTCTGACCTGCGGCTGAGGATGATCCGCATGACGTTCGACCGCCCGCTCACCAACAAGGAGCTGGCGCAGCGGCTGGGCAAGGACCCCGCCACGACGCTGCACCACGTGCGCAAGCTCGTCGCCGCGGGATTCCTGGAGGCGATGCCGTCCCGCGCGGGCAACCGGGGAGCCAAGGAGATCCCCTATCGGTCGACAGGGCTTTCCTGGCAGCTCGACAACAGCGAAAATGCGGTCGCCGTCGGCGAGGCGATGCTGCACGCTTTCCTCGGCGAGGTTGCCGACATCGGGCTCAGTGACGTGGATCAGAGCCGTCTGGTCGTCACCGTCGACCCCGAGGAACTAAAGCAGCGGCTCGCGTCGTTGATGGATGAGCTGGCCGCGCAACCGGTCAATCCGGATGTTCCCCGTGTGGCGATCTACCTCGCGGTGTATCCGGGGGACTAACTGTCCGTGGGACGATGAAGGGCAAATGACGGAAAACATCCAGAGCACAGAGTTCGACCCGGAGTTCGACGCCACCTGGGAAGAGGAGGACTTCTCCACAGGTGACTACGAACGCGTCGAGCGCGCCGCGCTGCGCCGCGTCGCGGGCCTGTCCACCGAGCTCGAGGACATCACCGAGGTCGAGTACCGGCAGCTCCGCCTGGAGCGGGTCGTGCTCGTCGGGGTGTGGACCGAGGGCACCGCCGCGGACTCCGACGCGTCGATGGCCGAGCTGGCCCGCCTCGCCGAGACCGCGGGATCCGAGGTCCTCGAAGGCGTCGTACAGCGGCGCGACAAGCCCGACGCGGCGACGTACATCGGCTCCGGCAAGGTCGCCGAGCTGCGTGACGTGGTGCAGGCGACCGGCGCGGACACGGTGATCTGCGACGGCGAGCTCTCTCCCGGCCAGCTGCGTCAGCTGGAGGAGAAGCTGAAGGTCAAGGTCATCGACCGCACCGCGCTCATCCTGGACATCTTCGCGCAGCACGCGCGGTCCAAGGAGGGCAAGGCGCAGGTCGAGCTGGCCCAGCTGCAGTACCTGATGCCGCGCCTGCGCGGCTGGGGTGAGACGTTGTCGCGGCAGGCCGGTGGTCGTGCCGGTGGCGGCAACGGTGGTGTGGGTCTGCGCGGTCCCGGTGAGACCAAGATCGAGACCGACCGTCGCCGGATCCGCGCGCGCATCTCCAAGCTGCGCCGCGAGATCGCCGCGATCGGCGTCATCCGCGAGACCAAGCGCGGCCGCCGCACGGCGAACGAGATCCCGAGCATCGCGATCGCGGGCTACACGAACGCGGGCAAGTCGTCGCTGCTCAACGCGCTGACGGGCGCCGGTGTCCTGGTGGAGGACGCGCTGTTCGCCACCCTCGACCCGACGACGCGCCGCGCGCTGACGCCCGATGGCCTGCCGTACACGCTGACGGACACGGTCGGCTTCGTCCGGCACCTGCCGCACCAGCTGGTCGAGGCGTTCCGCTCGACGCTGGAGGAGGTCGGCCAGTCCGATCTGCTCGTGCACGTGGTCGACGGTTCCGACGGCATGCCGGAGAAGCAGGTCAAGGCCGTGCGCGAGGTTCTCTCCGAGATCAACGACAAGACCGACACGCCGATGCCGCGCGAGCTGCTCGTCGTGAACAAGATCGACGCCGTGGGCGACCTGGGCATGGCCCGGTTGCGGCACCTGTTCCCGGACGCGTCGTTCGTGTCGGCGCACTCGGGCCTCGGCATCGAGGAGCTGAAGGTCCGCATCGCCGAGCTGATGCCACACCCCGAGGTCGTGGTCGAGGCTCTCGTGCCGTACGCGCGTGGCGAGGTCGTCGCCCGCGTGCACCGCGACGGCGAGGTGCTGTCCGAGAAGCACACGGAGTCGGGCACGCTGCTCAACGCCCGCGTGCGCCCGGACCTGGCCGACGTGCTCGAGGAGTTCGCGACGAACGGGACGCCTGCTTGATCCTCCCGCCTCCACCGGTGGACGTGTGCCCGGTAGCCATGCAGGAGCTCTCCGGGCTCACGTCCGACGGAAAGCAGTTCTTCGCCGTCAGCGACAGCGACAACGGCACGCTGCGCATCCAGGTCATGGGCCGTGACTGCGTGGTGACGCGCACGATCACGGCGCCCGTCGACCCGTACGACGTCGAAGACCTGGCGATGACGCCGGACGGCACCCTCTGGGCGTCCGACACCGGCGACAACGGCAAGTCCCGCTCCACGGTCGCCCTGCACAAGGTCTCGCCTTCGGGCGCCGTGGAGCGGTTCCGCGTCACCTACCCGGACGGCAAGCACGACGCCGAGGCGTTGTTCATCGACAAGTCCGGGACGCCGTACATCATCACCAAAGAACCTCTCGGTTCCGCACTGGTCTATCGCCCGACGGCCCCGCTCCGAACTGATGCACCGGTGCCGTTGGAGCAGGTCACACGCGTGTCGCTGTCGTCGACGGACACACCGGGCGGCCCGCTGGAAGGCACCCTCGACTCGCGCCTGGTGACCGGAGCCGCCTCGACCGCCGACGGCTCCGTCATCGCCCTGCGCACCTACACCGACGCCTACCTGTTCCCGGTCCCCGACGGCGACGTCGTGAAGGCCCTGGCCGGCGACCCGGTCCGCGTCCCGCTGCCGAACGAACCCCAGGGCGAGGCCATCGCCTTCGACCCGGACGGCACCCTGCTCTCCGCCTCCGAGGGAACCGGCACCCCGATCCGCGCCGTCGCGGGCGCCGCGGCCCTGGCCCAGCCACCCCCGCCGGCGACCACGACACAGCCGCCCGCCGCCGACCAGTCCGAAGCGGCCCCGCCAGCGTCGTCGTCCTGGCAGAACTGGCCCCTGGCACTGACCCTGGGCGGCCTCGTGCTGATCGCCGCCCTGGTCATCGGCCTGCGCTTCCGCCGCCGCGCCTAGGGAGCCTCCGGAGGATCGGCGAGGAACGCGGCCATCCGAGGCAGGTCAGCCGCGTGGACGCGACCGGTCAGGCGTCCGACGATCGAACCGCCGGTGTTCCGCTTGACGACGTCGACCTCCCCCCGGCCGTCGTCGCCCAGTTCGCGGTGCACGGTGAACTCGGCATCACCGGTGCGTTGCTGAGCCTTGCCGTCGTTCAGGACCAGGGCCTGTTCGAGCACCGCGACGAGCCGGTCCAGGTCCGCTTCCGGCTCCCGAGGAGACGTCGTACTACGGTCGGCTCCGGCCTATCGAGAGGGGCGACCTGACGCGTGTCGCCATCGCGCTGGACCTGCAAAGCGCAGGCGATCAGTACTTCGACCGGGTCAAGGCCACGTGCAGGCGCGACGGGATCGGCCTGTTGCTGATGATCACTTCGCCGCCCGCGCTGCGCAACGGGAGTGCGTCGGCACTCGCGCGCGTGGTGGACCTGGTCTGCCGCGAGTGGCAGGGGGCGTCGCTGCACGAAAGTGCGCGCACCGGGCAGCACGCGATCTTCCTAGGCGGCTGACTCGCCATGGCCGTCGCATTGGGCGCGCGTCTGGCCGCACGGGACCACGGGCGCTGGACCGCCTACGCGCAGGACCCTGCCAACAACACCTACGAGCCCTTCCCGTCCCCGTGCAACAGCCCGCTGTCCAGCTGACTCGAGTTGGACGGCGGGCTGTTGGAGAAATCAGGGAAGGCGCCTGAGCACCGTCACGACCTTGCCGAGGATGGTGGCCTCGTCGCCGTTGATCGGCTGGTAGGCCGTGTTGTGCGGCATCAGCCACACGTGGCCGTCCTTGCGCTTGAACGTCTTCACGGTCGCCTCGCCGTCGATCATGGCGGCGACGATCTCGCCCTGGTCGGCGGTGGGCTGCTTGCGGATCACGACCCAGTCGCCGTCGGTGATCGCGGCGTCGATCATCGAGTCACCGACGACGCGCAGCAGGAACAGCTCACCCTCGCCGACGATCTCGCGCGGCAGCGGGAACACGTCCTCGATCGACTCCTCGGCCAGGATCGGGCCACCGGCCGCGATCCGGCCGAGCATCGGCACGTACGCGGGCGTCGGCTTGGACATCGGGTCGAGGCCCGCGTCGATCTCGTTGGGCAGCATTCCCACCGCACGCGGGCGGTTCGGGTCGCGGCGCAGGAAGCCCTTCCGCTCCAGCGCGCGGAGCTGGTACGCGACCGACGAGGTCGACGTCAGGCCCACGGCCTCACCGATTTCACGCACGCTCGGCGGGTAACCGAATCGGTCGACCCAATCGCGAATCACGTCGAGCACTTTGCGCTGGCGCAAAGTGAGGCCGGCGTTTCCCGCGATCTCACTCACCGCTGCGCCCACAAGAGCTGGGTCCGGCTCGATCGTCTTGCCTGCCACGGTCGCTGTCCTCCTCGCCGCCCCCAGTACGAATGGGATTCCGGCCTCCGTCGATCTTCGTGGTCGACGGTAGTCGTGTTTGCTGCACAGATCAAACACCTGTTCGAGGTATTTGGGCGCGTGTTGTGGCGTCAGGGCGGCGGGTCTGGTAGAAATTCGCACGGACGTTCGATCGAACCCCTGTTCGATCAAGGTGGTTGACCTGCGATGGAGGTCGTGATGGCGGTGCTCGTCGAGAAGCGGATGCGGGTTGTCGAAGACGCGGACGTAGCAGCGGGACGTCCACTCCGTTCGGGCCCTCGTGTCATGCCCCGCAGGCCGGCGACCAAGCCGCGTCCGCTCGTGGTGCCCTCGTCGCGCGAGTCGAGTTCGTGCGAGGTCCGGCCGAAGCGCGAGTCGCTGTTCGAGCTCATCGCGGTCGGCGTCCTGAGTGCGCTCACGGTGGTCGCGCTCGGCGTGCTCTACCTACAGCAGGCGGGGGTCACCCCGTAGGCCTGCCCCTACATCTTGTGTTTCGGTGCCCGCCGTGACGTGAACGCTCCGTCACCGGCGGGCTTTTTTGCGTAATCGTCGCTGTTCGGCGCAACGTTCCCCCGTTCGAGTGGTGTGTCGAGTTGCGTTGCCGTCCGCAGCGATCTAGGTTCTACCCCTACATCTAGTGGTTACACCGTCGTAAGTAGTCCACAGGTTGTGGGTAACCCGACCAGTGCGGCTGCTGCGATGGGTGCTGCGCTGAGAAGGGGGAAGTGGCGTGCGGTGTCCGTTCTGCCGTCATTCGGACTCACGGGTGGTCGACTCCCGTGAGGTCGACGAGGGACAGGTGATCCGTCGCCGCCGCTCCTGCAACAGCTGCAGCCGCAGGTTCACCACGGTCGAAGAAGCGGTTCTCGCCGTGGTCAAGCGCTCCGGGGTGACGGAGCCGTTCAGCCGCGACAAGGTCGTCGTCGGCGTGCGCAGGGCGTGTCAGGGCCGCCCGGTCGACGAGGACGCGTTCCAGCAACTCGCCCAGCGGGTGGAAGAGTCGATCCGGTCGACGGGATGCGCGGAAATCGCCAGTCACGAGGTGGGTCTCGCCATTCTCGGCCCCCTGCGTGAGCTCGACGAGGTCGCTTATCTGCGCTTCGCGAGCGTGTATCGCTCCTTCTCCTCGGTAGAGGACTTCGAGAAGGAAATCCTTGATCTTCGCACTGCCCGCGCCGAGGACTCACCGGCCGAGCAGTGATCCGCGTGCGCCCAAGCGCGCGTGACCATCATCTTTTCTAAGCACCAGTACGAGGGAGATCCACCGTGACCGAGACCGTCGGCGGCTCAGCCAAGAAGACAGCCGCACGGGCGGCTGCGAAGCCTGCCGCGCTGAAGATCCAGCGCGTCTACACCACCGAAGGCCGCCACCCCTATGACGAGGTCACGTGGGAGCGCCGCGACGTCGTCATGACGAACTGGCGTGACGGCTCGGTGAACTTCGAGCAGCGCGGTGTCGAGTTCCCCGAGTTCTGGTCGGTGAACGCCACGAACATCGTCACCAGCAAGTACTTCCGCGGTGCCGTCGGCAGCGAGAAGCGCGAGCAGTCGCTGCGCCAGCTGATCGACCGCGTCGTGAAGACCTACGTGGGCGCCGGCAAGGAGCACGGCTACTTCCTGGGCGAGCACGACGCCGAGATCTTCGAGCACGAGCTCACCTACATGCTCCTGCACCAGGTGTTCAGCTTCAACTCGCCGGTGTGGTTCAACGTCGGCACGAGCTCGCCGCAGCAGGTCAGCGCGTGCTTCATCCTCGCGGTCGACGACACGATGGAGTCGATCCTCAACTGGTACCGCGAGGAGGGCCTGATCTTCAAGGGCGGCTCCGGTGCCGGCCTGAACCTCTCGCGCATCCGTTCCTCGAAGGAGCTGCTGTCCTCGGGCGGCACCGCCTCGGGCCCCGTGTCGTTCATGCGCGGCGCCGACGCGTCCGCGGGCACCATCAAGTCCGGTGGCGCCACCCGCCGCGCGGCCAAGATGGTCGTCCTCGACGTCGACCACCCGGACGTCGAGGAGTTCATCGAGACCAAGGCGAAGGAAGAGAACAAGATCCGCGCGCTGCGCGACGCCGGGTTCGACATGGACCTCGGCGGCGCGGACATCGTGTCGGTGCAGTACCAGAACGCGAACAACTCGATCCGCGTGTCGGACGAGTTCATGCACGCCTACGAGAGCGGCAACGACTTCGGCCTGCGCGCGCGCCAGACCGGTGAGGTCATCGAGCGCGTCGACGCCAAGTCGCTGTTCGGCAAGCTCGCCCAGGCGGCGTGGGCCTGCGCCGACCCCGGCATCCAGTACGACGACACGATCAACGACTGGCACACCTGCCCCGAGTCGGGCCGCATCACCGCGTCCAACCCGTGTTCCGAGTACATGCACCTCGACAACTCGAGCTGCAACCTCGCGTCGCTGAACCTGATGAAGTTCCTCGGTGACGACGGCCGCTTCGACGCCGTCACGTTCGCCAAGGCCGTCGAGCTGATCATCACCGCGATGGACATCTCGATCTGCTTCGCGGACTTCCCGACCGAGCCGATCGCGGACACCACCCGCAAGTTCCGCCAGCTCGGCATCGGCTACGCCAACCTCGGCGCGCTGCTGATGGCGACCGGCCACGCGTACGACTCCGAGGGCGGCCGCGCACTCGCCGCGACCATCACCTCGCTGATGACCGGTGTCTCGTACCGCCGTTCCGCCGAGCTCGCGGGCATGGTCGGCGCGTACGACGGCTACAAGCGCAACGCCACGGCCCACCAGCGCGTCATGCGCAAGCACGCCGCCGCCAACGACCTGATCCGCACCTACGGCGGAAACGACGCCGCCACGCACAAGGTCGCGACCGAGGCGTGGCAGCAGTCGCTGGAGATCGGCGCGAAGAACGGCTGGCGCAACGCCCAGGCGTCCGTGCTGGCCCCCACCGGCACCATCGGCCTGATGATGGACTGCGACACCACCGGTATCGAGCCGGACCTGGCCCTGGTCAAGTTCAAGAAGCTCGTCGGCGGCGGCTCGATGCAGATCGTCAACCAGACGGTGCCGCGCGCCCTGAAGTCGCTGGGCTACCAGGACGAGCAGATCGAGGCGATCGTCGAGTTCATCGGCGAGCACGGCCACGTCGTCGACGCGCCCGGCCTGCGCCGCGAGCACTACGAGGTCTTCGACTGCGCGATGGGCGAGCGTTCCATCGCGCCCATGGGCCACGTGCGGATGATGGCGGCCACGCAGCCGTTCCTGTCCGGTGCGATCTCCAAGACGGTCAACATGCCGGAGAACGCCACGGTCGAGGACGTCGAGGAGATCTACTACCAGGGCTGGAAGCTCGGCCTGAAGGCGCTCGCGATCTACCGCGACAACTGCAAGGTCGGCCAGCCGCTGTCCGCCGGCAAGGGCGCGAACAAGGGCGCCGAGGCCAAGACCGAGACGGTCGTCGAGTACCGCCCGGTCCGCAAGCGCCTGCCGAAGAAGCGCCCGTCGCAGACGGTGTCGTTCACGGTCGGTGGCGCCGAGGGCTACCTGCACGCCGGTTCCTACCCGGACAACGGCCTGGGCGAGATCTTCGTCAAGCTGGGCAAGCAGGGCTCCACGCTCGCCGGCGTGATGGACGCGTTCTCCATGTCCATCTCGGTGGGCCTGCAGTACGGCATCCCGCTCGAGTTCTACGTCTCGAAGTTCCAGAACCTGCGCTTCGAGCCGGCGGGCATGACCGACGACCCGGACGTGCGCATCGCGACGTCGGTGCTCGACTACCTGTTCCGCCGCCTGGCGCTGGACTACCTGTCCTACGACAAGCGCGCGCAGCTCGGCATCTTCACCGCCGACGAGCGTTCGGCGCAGGTGGCCGGCGAGTACGGCGCGCCGGCGTCGTCCGATGTGGACCTCGAGGGTCTGCGCGGCTCCGTGGAGGCCGCTCCGAAGCAGGTCGAGGCCGCTGTGGAGACGCCGAAGCACGTCGGCAGCTCGACCGAGCTGCTGGAGCTGCACCTGGGCAAGGCCGCGGACGCGCCGCTGTGCATGACCTGCGGCACGAAGATGCGTCCGGCCGGCTCGTGCTACCTGTGCGAGGGCTGCGGCAGCACGTCCGGCTGCAGCTGATCCTCGTAGTTGAACCGGTGGCGGACCGTCATGGCAGCGTGATGCCGTGGCGGTCCGCCAGCTTCTTCTCGACCTCCGCGATCACGCACGCGATCGTCGACGGGTTGAGCCGGCCCTCCCCGAAGCGCATGACGGTCTTCGCGAACTCGTCCGCGGCCAGCGCCCGGCACTCCGCGTTCAGCGACCGGTGGTTGACCGCCGCTTCCTCGAAGCACTCCAGCGGCCTGCGGCCGAAGATGACCTCGAACTCCTCCCACCCGCGCAACGTCCAGTACGTGTCGTAGGACGAGGCGGAGGTCGCGCGCAGCCACCGCCACAGGTACTGCGGGTCCTGGTGGCTCGGCGACTCGCTGACGCACCGCCCGCACAACAACACGAGGTTGTCCGTGGTGCGACTGCCACCCATCGACGCAGGCACGACGAGGTGTTGCTCGAGTGAGGACCTGTAACCGCAGCGCCAGCACCGTTCGTGAGCCGTGCTCCAGTCGATGACGAGCTCGACCTCGTGCTCGACCCGGTACGCGACGATCTGCTGGTTGCTGATGCTCATGTGGTCCTTCCCCAGTTGTTGCCTCCCCTGTCGGTCATGAAGGCGATTCCGTTTCGCCCACCCGCAACTGATAGAACATCTCGCATCAAGGGGGAGAGATGCCTTCGTTCGACGACTTGCGCCGGTACCTGCTCGGTCAGCTCAACGCGGCTGTCCGGCGCCCCGGCATGTACGGCGGTGAGGCGGTGATCCTCACCCTGCTCGACGCGCTGGCGTTCGCCGACGACCGCACGGACCGGTGGCAGACCGAGCTCGAGGCGCTGGTCAAGCGCGGCGCGGCGAACGCGGCGATGGTCAGCGGCGCGGTGCACGAGGCGCTCGGCCACCGCAGCGAGGACGTCATGGCCTCGGTGTACGCGGACCTCGCGCACCGGCAGGGCTGGCTGTCGCTCGACGCCGACAGCCGGATCCCCGGCGTGCTGGGGGAGCGGGACTGCCTGCTCGACGACGTGATCGCCGAGTACGGCGAGCCGCCGTTGTGGCTGGGCGGCACGAACCCCAAGTACTCGAAGACGCTCGGCTACCCGGACCGTTCGGGGGCGCTGGTGTTCTTCCACTTCATGCCGGAGATGCGGCTGATGGCGACGCGGCGTGGTGACGGAGGCTTCCGCGACAGCTTCGTCTTCACACCTGCCGGGCTGTCGCGATGAACTCCTCGATCGACCCGAATTCACGTGCCCCGGGGTAGGCCAAACCGGTAAAATCGCAGGTGATGCGCATAGTCCTGCACACTCGTGCGCGCCTGGACCTCGCATACGCCTCGCTCGACGGGCTCTCCGTCGGCGACGCTCTGGGCGCTCAGTTCTTCATGGTCGGCCGCTCGTTGCCCGACCTCGTGGCCGGCAAGCCGCCACGGGGTCCGTGGGAGTGGACCGACGACACCGAAATGGCCTGCAACCTCGTCGCCGAGCTCCGTGACCACGGCGACGTCGACCAGAATCGGCTCGCGACGACGTTCGCCGAACGGTGCGAGCCCTACCGCGGCTACGGCGCTGGGGCTTTCACCATCCTGCGCAAGATCCGCCAGGGCACGCCGTGGAAAGACGCGGCCTCCAGCGCGTTCGACGGGCAAGGTTCGTGCGGCAACGGGGCGGCGATGCGGATCGCACCGCTGGGCGCGTACTTCGCCGACGACCCGCGAACCGTGACGACGCAGGCGATCCGGGCCAGCGAGGTGACGCACCAGCACCCCGAGGGCGTCATGGGAGGCCTCGCGGTGGCACACGCGGCGGCCGTCGCGGCCAGAGCACGGCTGACGGGCACGCCGCCACGAGATCTGCTCGGAACGGTGCTCGACCACCTCGAAGACTCGTTCGTGCGCAAGGGGATCGACAAGGCGCGCAAGATCGGTGACGCCGAAGAGGCCGTGTACGTCCTCGGCAACGGGTCGCGGGTGACGGCGCAGGACACCGTGCCGTTCACCCTCTGGGTCGCCGCCCACCACCTCGACGACTACCGCGCCGCCATCACGGCGTGCGTCAGGGCCGGCGGCGACGTCGACACGACGGCCGCGATCGTCGGCGGCATCGTCGCGAACCCGCCAGAGGAGTGGCGGCGGGAGCGCGAGCCCCTCCCGGACTGGGTCGAGCGTTCCGATCGGGAGGTGTCGTCCTGAGCGCGTGATTTATTCATCACGTGTTGAGTTTCTGGCCGAATGCTCGTAGCCTCCTCCTCAGGCGGAACCTGGAGGGGTGCACCATGACGCTCACCATCGGCTTCAAGTCCATCGACGGCACGATGCTCGCCACGGTGGGCGGCAAGGCCGCGAACCTCGGTGAGCTCACCAGGGCCGGCTTCCCGGTACCGCCGGGTTTCTGCGTCACCACCGACGCCTACCGCGCCGTCGCGCAGGCCGACGAACTGGCGAGAGCCACTCCGGAGAACGCCCGCAGGACGTTGCGGGAAACCGCTGTGCCGCAGGAGATCCGGGACGCGATCGTCGCCGAGTACCACGAGCTCGGCGACGAGGTCCCGGTCGCGGTGCGGTCCAGTGCCACAGCCGAGGACCTGCCGTTCGCCAGCTTCGCGGGCCAGCAGGACACGTTCCTCAACGTCGTCGGCGAGGACGAGGTCGTCGACGCCGTGCGCCGGTGCTGGGCGTCGCTGTGGACGGACCGCGCGGTCAGCTACCGCGACACCAACGGCATCGACCACACCAGCACCTACCTGGCCGTTGTCGTGCAACGGATGGTGCAGTCCGCGGTGTCCGGCGTGATGTTCACGGCGAACCCGGTCACCGGCACGCGCGACCAGATCGTCATCGACGCGAGCCCCGGTCTCGGTGAGGCCGTGGTGTCCGGTGCCGTCAATCCCGACCACTTCGTCGTCGACGGCAGCGAGATCGTCGAGAAGCGGCTGGGGGACAAGAAGCTCGTCATCCGCTCGCTGCCCGGTGGCGGCACCGAACACGTCGAGGTCGGCGACGGCGACGCCCAATGCCTCACCGACGGGCAGATCCACGGGCTCGCCGTCCTCGGCCGCAAGGTGCAGCGGCACTACGGCTCGCCACAGGACGTCGAGTGGGCGATCGACGACGACGGCGAGTTGCACCTCACCCAGGCGCGGCCGATCACGACGCTGTTCCCGTTGCCGGACAACCCGGACGGCACCGCGCACGCCTACTTCTGCTTCAGCCTCGCACAGGGGCTCGAACGACCGATCACGCCGATGGGGCGCGCGACGTTCCGGGAGATCTCCAAGTCCGCCCTCGAGATCGTGATCGGCGATCCGCGGAGCAAGTCCTATGTGGAGACCGGCGAGCGCATCTTCTTCGACGTCACCAAGGTGTTGCAGAGCAAGGTGGGCCGCGAGTTCGTCACACGCCTGCTCGGTGTGATGGAGGCGCGCTCCTCCGAGGTGCTGCGCGGCCTGTTCGACGATCCGAGGTTCGCGATCAGGAACTCGTCACCGACGCCCGCGTTGAAGCGCGTTCTCCGGCTGGCCCGCCGCTTCCGCGTGCCCGTGACGGCGATGAAGGCGCTGGTGAACCCCGAGAAGGCCGTGCGCGAGGCGTTGCGGTGGGAACGCCAGATCCTGGAGAAGTCCGCGACCCTCTCGATCGAGCAGGCGCTGCAGCAGTGCGTCGTGCCCGTGCTGCCCCGTCTCGCGCCCACCGCGCTGGTCGGGTTCGCCATGCTCGGCCTGGTCGGCAAGGTCGTGAGGACCGGGCCGGGGGAGTTGCAGACCGTGCTGCGCGGCCTGCCGAACAACGTCACCACCGAGATGGACATGGCGATGTGGGCCCTCGCGCAGGAGATCCGGCACGATCCCGTCGCGCTGCGGCGGTTCCAGAACGGCGAACGCCCCGCCGCGCTCGACCGCTTCCTCGCGCGGTGGGGCCACCGCGCCGTCGCCGAGATCGACCTGGGCCTGCCGCGGTGGTCCGACGAACCGGCGCACGTCATAGGCGTCATCAAGAACTTCCTGCGCCTGGAAGGCGACCAGGGCCATCCCGACGCGGTCTTCGCGCGCGGTGCCGCCGAAGCCGAGGCGATGATCGAGACGCTCGCCCGCCGTGCCCGAGGCCGGGGCTGGTTCGTGCGCTTCGCCTTGCGCCGCACCAGGGTGCTCGCCGGCCTGCGGGAGTACCCGAAGTACCTGATCATCACGTTGTTCGGTGCGCTGCGGAAGCGCGTCGCCGCCATCGGAGCAGAACTCGTCGCGGCCGGGCGGCTGGACGTGGTGGAAGACGTGTTCTTCCTGAGCTTCGAGGAAATGCGGTCCCCGCAAGGAGATCTGCGTCCGGTCGTGGCCGGGCGCCGTGAGGTCTACGACCGGGAGATGCGGCGCAGGCACATCCCGCGCGTGCTGCTGTCGGACGGCACGGAACCCGAAGCCGTGCACCACGGCGTCCCTGCGGAGGGCGACCTCGTCGGCACGCCGGCGTCGGCGGGCACGGTCACCGGCATCGCACGCGTCGTCATGGACCCGGTCGGCGCGCACCTCGAACCGGGCGAGATCCTCGTGGCGCCGTCGACGGACCCGGGGTGGACGCCTCTGTTCCTGACGGCGGGCGGCCTGGTGATGGAGATGGGCGGCGCGAACTCGCACGGCGCGGTCGTGGCGCGGGAGTACGGCATTCCGGCGGTCGTGGGCGTGCGCGAGGCCGTGACGCGGATCAGAACCGGCGAGCGGATCACCGTGGACGGCAGCACGGGCGCGGTGATCACGCTGGAGTCGCCCGTCGAGGTCTCAGAAGGGCGGCCGGACGCGTAATGTCGGGTTCGTGGCTGAGTCCAAGGGTGAGCTGAACAAGGCCCAGCAGGGCATCGCCGACTACCTGCTGCGCGCCGGCGTCGACGGCTTCGGGCCGTTCAAGAGCGCTCGCGAGGCGGCGTCCGACGCGCTCGTCAAGAAGGGCGACGAGACCGACGCGATCAAGCACCTCGTCCGCACGCACGTGGCGCTGGCGGGCGCGCAGGGCTTCATCACGAACCTCGGCGGCCTGATCACGCTACCGATCTCGCTGCCGTCCAACGTCGCGGCCACCTACGTCATCCAGACGCACCTCATCGCGTCCATCGCGGCGGTGCGCGGCCACGACGTGGACAGCGACGAGGTGCAGATGGCGATCCTGCTGTGCCTTCTCGGCAATGCCGGAACCGAACTGTTCAAGAAGGTCGGCATCAAGCAGTTCACCAAGAAGGCCGCGTCGGCACTCATCACAAAATACGGTACGAAAAAACTCGGCACGGTCGTGGCGAAGGGCGTTCCGCTGCTGGGCGGCGTCATCGGCGGTGGCGTCGACGCCGCGTCCACCAGGGCGGTCGGCGCATTCGCGAATCGCTACTTCACTCACACGGACGTGTTGCCGAAGTTCATCGACGGCGAGGTGCTGTCCGTCGAGATCGAGGAAGCGGACGGAACGACCGATCAGCGTTAGCTCAGCCGGTCCAGCGCGGAACTGAACGCGTCCGGCGGGATGAGCACGCCGCCGCTGAACGGGTTCTGCAACTGGTAGATCGCGAACAGCAGCAGGACCAGGGTCGAGCTCAGCGTGATCGTGATCAGCAGTTGCGAGGTCAGGGTCGGCCCGCCGAACAGGTACGGGAACAGCAGCGAGAGCCCGGTGCCGATCAGCAGCGCGAGCCACACGACCGGGTTGACCCCGTTGTCCGCCGCGTCCAGCCGTTCCTGCCTGGCCTGGTAGACCTCCCACAGCTGGTTCGCCGCCTCGGCCTTGCGGTCCTCCTGCCAGCCGCCGTCCGGCGCCGCCGTCGAGATCGTGTCCCTGAGCTGGTTCAACGTGGTCCAGCCCTGGTTGCCGATCTCTTCGCCGTCGCGCATACGAGGCCACTCGTCGTCGACGACGGTCGACACGTAGTCGCGGATCAGTTCGTCGACCTTCGACTTCGCGGGGTCCGGCAGCGAGTCCGACGACCAGTCGACGGCGACCAGCGCGTTGGCCTCCTTCTGCACCTGTTCCTCGGCGCCGTTCGCCGAGTCGAACAGGGAGATGAGGATGAACGCGGCGAGCACCGCGTGAAGACCGGCGACGATGCTGAACACCGATCCGCCCGCGCCGAGGTTCTTCTCGCCCACTTCCTCCGAGCCGAACCGGCGGCTGATGACGACGAGAACGGCGGAGATGGCTGCGGCACCGAGAACCCAGAGCGTGCCGCTGAGGTAAATGCTCAATTCGGCTCCTTTCTGGTGTGGGATTAGACCACGGTCTACTGTGACCGGTACAGCACGGTCTGGTTAACGAGTAATGGTCAGGTGGGAATGCGCGGCAACAGCACAAATACCCGGTTGTCGTATTGGGTTACTCCATACCGGTGGCGGCGGGATTCACTCGCGTTGGGCGCGGTCTCGTCGCTATTGGTGCTTTCCGCGCCGTTCACCAGCGCCGTTGCTCAAGCCGCACCACCGAACTGTGATGCTTATCAAGTGCGTTCATCCCATCGTGGAGACTTTTCGATGTTCACGAAAGTGGACGCGTCATCCGGTGGAGTGACAGAAGTGGCTCGCCTGGATTACGCGGTGAATGCACTGGGGTACTCGTCGGCGCTGGGCCGTCTGGTCGGACTCACGTCCAAGGGCCACCGCTGGTGGAAGAACCCGTCGCACGTCGTGCTGATCGACACCAGGGGAGTGGTCAACGACCTCGGACCCGTTGACGCGCACTGGTTCCGCACCGACGACGTGTCGGCGGGCGGGGTCGTCGGCACCACGTTCTACGTGCGCGACCACGCCCTGTTGCACGCCATCGACATCGACCCGGACAGCCCGTCGTACCTCAAGATCGTGCGCTCCGTGGTGCTGGACTGGCCCGCCCTGACGCTCGACGACTTCACCGCCGACCCGGTGACCGGGAAGCTGACCGGGGTGTCGGCCGCGGGCTGGGGGCCGGGCGAGGTCGTGACGTTCGACCCGGTGACCGGGCGCGTGCTGACCAAGGTGGAGATCGCCGAACTGCCCGGCAGGTCCACGTACGGCGCCGTGCTGATCGACTCGGCCGGCACCGTCTACGCCATCAACAACGGCTACAAGGGCCGCAGCCGCGTCTACCGAATCACGGGCACCACGGCCGCGGAACTCTCGACCGGCCCGCAGATGGGCATGATCGACGCGGCGGGCTGCCTGCCGAACCCGATGCCGCCGCGCGTCGAACCTCCCGCACCCCGCCCCGAGGTACCGGCGCCCCCGTCACCGCCCGCTCCTCCCGCGCCGGTCCCGGCTCCGGCTCCGGCGCCCGCACCGGTCGTGCCGCCGCCGGCACCCACCGAGGCCACGCCGCCGCCCGTCGCGCCGCAGCAACCGGTGCCGGTGCGTGCCGCGCGTCAGAAACCCGAGCCGCGCAAGGAACTCGCGCTCGACCCGGAGACCACGCCGATGACCAAGTCCCGCAAGTGGGCGATGGTCACCGTCATCCTCGTGATGCTCGGTGCCGGCGCGGCCGCCGCCAGGGCCCGGGGTTAAGACTCGGCTTAATTCGGTTGGCACGGGGCGGCGGCCCCGCTAGCGTTGTGGACATGCTCTTCATCTGATGAAGCCCCGCAGCGCTCTCGACGCTGCCCCTTCGCGACCTCGTCGTCGCGCGCGTCTCCGGTGACCCATGCGCGGGTCCATCTCTCACGGCCGTCTTTTCGCCGTGCCCTTTGCACGCCCTCTTCGCGAGGAGGCTTTCGCATGCCTGACACCACCCAACCCCAGCCCGAGCCGGGCAACCGTGCTGCGCGACGTGCGCAGAAGCGGGGCAAGCAGGACCAGAACACGCACTTCCAGTTGCCGCAGCAGCGTGTGCCGCTGGTCCATCCGCGCCAGTTCGCGACCCGTCGCCGCGGAGGATCCGCGTAGCCGACGCCGAACCAGGCGCGACACCGGCAGGGGACGTGGCCGAACGGCTACGTCCCCTGCTCCCTTCGTGGGCTTGATCTCCCGTTCTGTCCGGATCCGATCTAGCCTGAGTTGCTACCGGACCGACAGGATCGGAGGCGCCAGGTGAGGATCGCTGACGTTTTGCGTACCAAAGGATCGGCGGTCGCGACAATCGACCCGGACGTCCCGGTGTCCGAACTGCTCAGAGCGCTCGCCGAACACAACATCGGCGCGATCGTCGTCGTCGGTTCTTCCGGCGTGGCGGGGATCGTGTCGGAGCGCGACGTGGTGCGCCGGCTGCACGAGGTCGGCATCGAACTGCTGTCTTCTCCCGTGTCGGCGATCATGACCGCCGACGTCTTCACCTGTTCGCCGTCGGACACGGTGGACAGCCTCACGGTCGTGATGACCGAGCGGCGCTTCCGCCACGTACCCGTGCTGTCCGACGGGCGACTCGTCGGGATCGTCAGCATCGGCGACGTGGTGAAGAGCCGGATCGGGCAGCTCGAACAATCGCAGGACCAGCTGCAGGCCTACATCTCCCAAGGCTGACCGGCGGCGGACCCGGGACGCCTCAGTACGCTGGATCGGGTGAAACCTTCGCCTGACCGGCCCGAACTCGTCCCAGAACTGGTGGAGGTCGCACCAGGGGTCCACGCCTACATCCAGCCCGACGGGTCCTGGATGATCAACAACACCGGTGTCGTCGTCGGCTCGGACGACACGCTGCTGCTCGTGGACACCACGTCCACCGAGGCACGCAACCGCGCGTTGCTCGCCTCGGTGGCGTCGGTGTCCGCCGCCGCGCCCAGCTACGTGATCAACACCCACCACCACGGCGACCACACCTTCGGCAACTGGCTCGTACCGCCCTCGACCGTGATCATCGGCCACGAGGCATGCCGCGAAGAGGTGCTCGCCGCCGGCCTGATCGCCGCGCAGGTCCTGACCGGCCCGGACTACGGTCACATCGAGGTCCGCCCGCCGTCGCTCACCTACAGCACAACCCTGACGCTGCACCTGGGCACGCGCGTGGTCGAACTGCACCACCCCGGCCCAGCGCACACCCGAGGCGACACCGTCGCGTGGCTCCCGGCCGAGCGCGTCCTGTTCACCGGCGACCTGGTCTTCGCAGGCGGCCAGCCGTTCCTCGCCGAGGGCAGCATCCACGGCTACCTGTCAGCACTCGAATTCCTGCGCGCGTTCAACGCCGACGTGATCGTCCCCGGTCACGGTCCGCTACTGCGAGGCCCCGAAATCGCTCGCGTTCTCGACGACCTGGTCGCCTACACGACCTACCTCTCGGACCTCGCCAAGTCCGGCCACGCCGCCGGCAAGACCCCGATGGAAGTCGTCCTGGAGGCGGGGGAGTCGCGCTTCTCGTCGTGGCAGGAGTCCGAACGCCTGGTCGGCAACCTCCACCGCGCCTACCACGAGCTGGACGGCAAGCCGCTCTCCGAGCGCCTCGAACTGCCTCGCGTCTGGATGGACATGATGGAACTCCACGGCGGCCCCATCGCCTGCCACGCCTGACGCCACCCAATGGCACTTCTCGCGCAGCTCTGACCTGCTGTTTGGCAAAGACTCTGTTGACGTCGACGTCAACAGAGTCATTGCCAAACCAGGTTTCACGTTCAGACGGCCCGGTCGATGCCGGGAGGTTCAGGGACGTTCTCGGTCTTGGTGCCTGCCGGCATCGCCCACATGAAGGCGTGCATGATCGCGTACTGGAACCTCAGCGCGGCGCCGACATCACCGGACTCCACGACCTGCTTGAGCGCGGCGAGGATGCCCTTCCAGGTCATGTCGACCTTGTCGAGCCGCTTGACGCCCTCGGGCCAACCGGAGTTGCGCAGCGTCACGCGCGTGCCGCCGTCGACCTCTTCGAGTTCCCACGAGACGACGGTCCACGGATCGTCGCGCATGGTGAGCCGCTGGGTGTGGGAAAGCAGCCTGGGCGGGTCGACCTCGATGACGCGGCCGACGACGAAGACCCGCTTGCCATCGGTGGACCGGTAGTACAGCGGCGCGCCCGGTTCGAGCGCGGAGTCGAGCACCGCGTCCATCATCGCGCGCTGCTTGCCGTCGAGTTTGGTGATCTCCGCCCAGACCTTCTCGATGGGCGCGGCGATCACGATGCTGTGCAACAGCTCGGTGCCAGGTTCAGCCAACGTCCTCGTCCTCCTGTCCGGCGCTCTCGACCGTGAGCTTCAAGCCGACCAGCGCCGCTGCCCAGTTCTCCTCGTAGTGCGCGACCCACCGCTGGTGGATCTGCTGGATGGGCACGGGATTCAGGTGGTTGACCCGCTTCCGTCCCCGCGGCTCCACGAGCACCAGATCGGCCTCGCGGAGCACGCCGAGGTGCTGCATGACGACGTGCCGACTGGCCTCCAGCGCCTTGACCAGTTCGCCCGTGGTGCGCGGTCCGGTGCGCAGGACGTCGAGAATCGCGCGCCTCAGGGGATTCGCGAGGGCACGCCAGACGACGTCATCATCATGTGGCAACTTCATTACGTAAGGCTTTTAACACCTATGAGTCGAGGTGTCGAGCCTGACTCTCCAGGGCTCAGGCGCGAACCCGCTAGCCGCTGCTCCGCGACATCAAGGCCTATAAGTTCGAACCATGCTGCACGACGTCGCAGACGCCACGCACCGATATATCAGTTTGCTCGCCGCTGACCAGCGCGAACACGCGATCCGCGCGGTCACCGACGACGACCTGAGGCACCGCTGGGCGTATACACCCGGTACACGCCCCGGACTCGCGCTAGGTGAGCTTCAGCGGGACCAGCGCAAGGCGGTGCACGGCATGCTCGCGACCGTGCTCAGCCCGCACGCGTATGCGCAGGCCGCAGCGGTGATGGCATTGGAAGACGTGCTCGACCACCGCGAAGGCGGACACCGCGATCGGCACAGCGGCGACTTCTGGACGGTGCTGTTCGGAACGCCCGGCGGCGACGACCCGTGGGGTTGGCGAGTCGAGGGACACCACCTGTCGGTGAACGTCGTCATCGCCGACGGCCGCGTCTCGGCGACACCGTTCTTCCTGGGCGCGAACCCGGCGCGCGTCACCTACCGCGGCCGCGTCGTGAGCCAGCCACTGCGACTGGAAGAGGAGCTCGCCCGCGAACTCCTGGACCGCATGGGCCCGACCGCCCGCCGCCTGGCCGTCGTCGCGGACACCGCTCCGCACGACATCCGCAGCGGCAACTCGCCGCGAATCAGCCCGTCCGAACCGATCGGCGTGACGCCGGCCCAACTCGGCAAACCAGCAGTGGAGCTGCTAGTCGACATCGTCCGCTTCTACCTCGACCGGCTCTCCTACGAACTGGCCGACGAGGAGTTCGCCCAGATCGACCCGGAGCGCCTGCACTTCTCGTGGGAAGGCTCCCTGCGCCGAGGCGAAGGCCACTACTACCGAGTACAGGGCCCGAACCTGCTCATCGAGTACGACAACACGGCCAACGAGGCCAATCACGTCCACACGGTCTGGCGTCGCCATTCAGGTGACTTCGGCGACGACCTCCTCGCCGCCCACTACGACGCGTCACGGCACACTGTCGTCCGTGGAGTGGCCCAGAACGGTTGACGACGCCGTCGCGATGCAAGAACGCCTGCGGACCCAGGTGATCACCACAAGCGCCCCTGACCTGCGGATAGACACCGTCGCAGGCCTGGACGTCGGCTACCGTGGCAATGACTCGGTTGCGGGCGTTTGCGTGGTGTTCGATGCAAAGACGCTGGCCATCCTCGACGAGGTCGTCGTCGAGGGCACGACGGACTTCCCGTACATCGCCGGGCTGTTCGCGTTCCGCGAGATGCCGGTCCTGCTGCGGGCCCTCGATCAGGTGACCGTCGCACCCGACCTGTTGGTCGCGGACGGTCAGGGCCTCGCGCACCCGCGCAGGTTCGGCCTGGCGTGCCACCTCGGTGTGCACACGGGCATCCCGAGCATCGGTGTCGCGAAGAACCCGATGGGCGCGTTCGAGCAGCCAGGCCACGCCCGCGGCTCGATGAACGACCTCGTCATGGGCGGTGACGACGGCGACGAGGTCGTCGGCAGGGCCTTGCGCACGCAGGACGGCGTGAAGCCCGTCTTCGTGTCGGTCGGCCACAAGATCGACCTGGACCGGGCGTGCGCCGAAGTGCTGCGGCTGGCCCCGCGCTACCGGCTGCCCGAGACGACCCGCCGCGCCGACACGCTCACTCGGCAGGTTGCTTCGTCGGGGTGAAGCTCAGCAGCACGAGCAGGATCGCACCGCAGACCAGCGCGATGTCCGCGACGTTGCCGACGAACCAGCCGTTGTAGTCGAGGAAGTCGACGACGTGCCCGCGCGCGAAGCCCGGCGGCCGGAACAGCCGGTCGAGCAGGTGCGTCGTCGCGCCGCCCAGCATCAACGCGAGCGCGGCCGCCCGCAGCCTCGTCTGCGGCTGCATGCCGTACCGCGCGAGCATCACGACGGCGACGGCCGCGACGATGGTGAAGATCCACGTCGACCCCGCGCCGATCGAGAACGCGGCGCCGGGGTTGTAGAGGAGCCTGAGCTGCAGGAACTCCCCGAGCACGGGAATGGGCGCGCGGCCGGTCAGCGCGCTCTCGGCCCAGAACTTGGTGGCCTGGTCCAGCAGCAGCACGAGCACGGCGATGCCCATGACGAGCGGCACGCGGCGAGAGGTGGTGGTGTCCATTTGCGGTCGAGCGTAGTTAAGAACGCCACCACTCGGCATCAGACCCTCGTCACTCCTTGAACGCGTCGACGTCGTGAACGTCGATCGCCGCGTGAAACTCCTCGTCCAGCGTCGCCGATCGCTCGCCCGTGTCGTAGTCGACGCAGATGCGCCACCGTCCGTCCGTGCGTTGCGAGCAGGTGTGGAAGCGGCCATAGAACGTGTGCTCGTCGCCATCCGCCCGAGTCGACATGAGCTGGAAGATGCCGCGCTCGCTCGCGACTTCGTGCGCCACGATGCGCTCGACCCAGGAACGCCGGCGCGTCCAGCCGACCGCAGCATGCGGGAACGGGTACCAGACGTCGTCGTTGAGCTTGTCGCAACAGCTGTGTTTCCCCGACCTCAGAACGTAGCGCGGAAAACTCCGGACAGGAGCGGATGCGCGTCGACGATCTTGCGGGCGATGTTCACGGAGTCAACGAGCGGATGCAGCGCCAACGCTTTCACCGCATGTGCGCGCTCACCACTGATGGCGGCTTTGATGGTGGCGCGTTCGACGACTTTGAGTGCGGTGACGAGTCCGACGCCCTCGTCCGGCACTTGGCTGACCGAGACGGGCCGTGCGCCGTTCGCATCGACAAGGCTCGGCACCTCGATGATCGCGTCCGCGTCCAGACACGCCAGCGTCGTCTTGTTGGGCACGTTGAGGATCAAGGTGGCTCGGTTGTCGGACGCGATGGCGTGCATCAGGTCCAAGGCGACTCGCTCGTAGCCTCCGCCGTCGAGGTCGTCGCTATCGCGTTCGTCCTCGCGGGTCTCGGCCATGTACGTCTGCTCGCGTTCGAGACGGGTCCGCTCCCAGCTCCCCCACGAAGGAGCCGCGTAGAACTGCTTCTGCTGTTCCAGGAGGAACGCCCCGCGTGACGCGCCGGACGCCACGGCCTCACGCGTGAAGTAGTAGTAGTGCAGATACTCGTTCGGAATAGCACCCAACGTCCGCAGCCACTCCGAGCCGAAGAGCTTGCCCTCCTCGAACGACTCGAGCCGCTCGGTGTCCGCGAGCAGGTCTGGCAACACGTCCCGCCCGTGCACGTGGACACCCCGCAGCCAGCCGAGGTGGTTGAGGCCGGCGTAGTCGAGCCACGCGTCTGCGAGATCGGCGCCGACCGCCCGCACGACCCGTTTGCCGAGGCCGACAGGAGAGTCGCAGATGCCGATGACGCGACTGCCGAGGTGTGCCGCCATCGCCTCGGTGACCATGCCGGCGGGATTCGTGAAGTTGATGACCCATGCGTCCGGAGCGTGCACTGATATACGACGCGCGATGTCGAGTGCGACGGGCACGGTACGCAGACCGTATGCAACGCCGCCGGCGCCAACGGTCTCCTGCCCGAGCACACCGCAGCCCGCCGCGACGCTCTCGTCGGCCGCGCGTCCGTCTAGCCCGCCGACGCGGATCGCGGAGAACACGAAGTCCGCCCCGCGCAACGCCTCGTCGAGGTCGGTCGACGCCGTCACGGCCGGTGCATCCGCTATGTCGGTCGCGAGTTCGGCGAGAACGCCTCCGATCGCGGACAGCCGGGCAGCGTCGAGATCGTGCAGCACGACCTCGGTCACGCGACCAGGCGAGCGATCGGCGAGCAACGCGCGATAGACGAGTGGCACGCGGAAGCCGCCCCCACCCAGGATGACCAGCTTCATGCCTTCACCACATCCATTCAGGCCTCTTCCGCGGTGGCGGCCGCTTCGCTGAATCCTACATTTCCAGGTGCGGTCTACTGCGAATTGCCGGACGTTCGGCAGTCGAACCGCTGCTGGTATGAGGCGAAGCCTGCGAACGCTCTGCGAGGCCGCTGACCAGGGCGATCACGTTCATCGCGGGCTCCCGCAAAGGGTGCCGCGCGCGACTGAAGTGTGATAAAAAGAATGGCTTTGGATTTTCGGAATGAATTTTCCGAGAAGATAAAAGGATTGTATCACAGGGGGCAAGGTGTTGGCGAGCGAACAGGCACGGATCACCTCTCTGTATGAAAGGCTCGACGAAGAACGGAACAAAGCGGCCGCCGGTCTTGCGGCTGCACTGCGGGACACCGTCACCCCGCGACTGGACCGGGAGGCCTCCGTCGAGGTGCTCACCAGGGAACTGGGGAAGTACCGCGCGGCCGAGGTGGGTCTGTGCTTCGGCCGCATCGACTCGGAGAACGGCGACTGCACCTACATCGGACGAGTCGGGCTGTTCGACGACGACTTCGAACCACTGCTGCTGGACTGGCGCGCGCCCGCGGCGCGTCCGTTCTACACGGCGACCGCCGCGAACCCGGAGGGTGTCGTGCTGCGGCGGCACTTCCGGGTTCGTGACCGGGAGCTGTGCGACTTCCACGACGACGAACTGCTGACCGACACGGCCGCACTGCTCGACGCCCTCAACGCGCCGCGGACCGCGACGATGCGTGACATCGTCTCGACCATCCAGGCCGAGCAGGACGAGATCATCCGCTACTCGGGCCCCAGCGTGCTGGTGATCGAAGGTGGTCCAGGCACGGGCAAGACCGCCGTGGCCCTGCATCGCGTGGCATATCTGCTGTATACGCGTCGTGAACGCCTGTCGCGCCATGGAGTGTTGATCGTCGGCCCGAACACCGGCTTCCTCCACTACGTCGGCGACGTCCTGCCGTCGCTGGGGGAGACCGACGTCGTGTTCGCGACCCCCGGCGAGCTGTATCCCGGCATCGTCACCGACGTCGAGGACACTCCGGCGTTGCAACGGCTGAAGGGCGACATATCAGTCTTGGACCTGCTGGCCGTCGCCGTCGCCGACCGGCAGGAACTTCCCGACGAGCCCATCGAGATCGAGCTGGAGGACGTCGTCGTCCCGCTCGACGCGCACGTTGCCGCCGTCGCGCGGGAGAAGACGCGCTACTACGGACTGCCGCACAACGCCGCGCGCAAGTACTTCTTCCTCGCGCTCGCCGAGGAACTCGTCGCGCCGGCGATGCGGCTGATCGGCGTCGACTGGCCGGAGATAGAGGAGGACGTCCGCCACGAACTCCGGCGCAGCGCCGCATTGCGCGACGCCGTCGACAGGCTGTGGCCGCTGCTCACACCGGAGCAGTTGCTCGCCGACCTGTACGACGACCGCTGTCTCCGGATCGGCGCACCGGAACTGCACCGGCCAGATCCCGGAGCGTGGACGGTGTCCGACGTGCCGTTGCTGGACGAGCTCGCCGACCTGCTCGGGTCCGACGGAGCCGCGGAGCGCGCGGCGAAGCGAGAAGAGGAGGAGCAGCTCGAATACGCGCGCGGCGTCATGGACGTCCTGTCGATCGACAGGCGCGCGGACTCCGACGAGTACATCGTCACGGACTTCGTCGACGCAGAGGTGCTGGCCGCCCGGCATGAGACCCGCGACCAGCGCACTCTCGCCGAACGAGCCGCCGGCGACCGCACGTGGACCTATGGTCACGTCGTCGTGGACGAGGCGCAGGAACTGTCCGCAATGGACTGGCGCGTGCTCCTGCGTCGCTGCCCGAACAGGTCCATGACCGTCGTCGGCGACCTGGCCCAGCGCCAGGCGGCGGGCGGCGTCCGGAGCTGGGGATCGGTGTTCGACCGGTTCACCTACCGCAGGCTGGAGGTCAACTACCGCACCCCCGGCGAGATCATGGCCGTCGCCACCCCGGTCCTGAAGCTCGTCGACCCCGACGCGTCGGCGCCGGTGTCGGTGCGCAAGGCCGGAGTACGTCCGTGGGCTTGCCACGTCACTGATATATCGGCGGCGGTTCGCGACGAACTCGACGCGCACGCTGACGCGTGCAACGAACGGACGATCGCCGTCATCGGCGACGGCTGGATGCCGCCGAAAGCGGCGAAGGGCCTGGAGTTCGACGTCGTCCTCGTCGTCGAACCGCAACGCATGTCACCCAGCGAGCTGTACGTGGCGCTGACGAGGGCGACGCAACGGCTCGGCGTCCTGCACACCGAACCGTTGCCACGTCACCTACGAGGTCTCCTCTGAGACCCACGTGAGGTAGTCGTCGTTACCCCCGATCACGGGGGTGACGACGACCTCCGGCACGTCGTAGTCGTGGTTCGCCTTGATGTGCGCGACGAGTTGGTCGGCGCGGATGGCAGACGTCTTCACGACGCACTGCCACTCGTCGTCGACGCGCACCTCGCCGTCCCACCGGTAGACGCTGCGGATCGGCATGATCTGCACGCACGCGCCAAGTCGCGCCTCGACGATGCCTCTCGCCAGGATCTCGGCAGCCTCGGCGGAGCCGACCGTCGTCGTCACCACACTCGCACCACTCACAGGGCGTCGATCTCCTTCAGCAGCTGGTCCTTCAGTTCGGCGGGCGCGTACGACGCCCGCACGGCTTCCCGTGCGAAGCCGGCGAGCTCGTCGCGGCCGAACCCGAACCGCTCGTGGCACAGCAGGTACTCGCGGTCGAGATCGGTGTGGAACATGCCGGGGTCGTCGGTGCTGATCGTCACCGGCACGCCGGCCTCCACCAGCCGTGGCAAGGGATGCTCGTCCAGCGACATCACGGCACCCGTGCGGATGTTCGACGTCGGGCACACCTCCACCACGACGCCCTCGTCGGCGAGATGCCGCACCAGGTCAGGGTCCTGCACAGCGCTGACGCCGTGCCCGATCCGTTCGGCACGCAGATCGCGCAGCGCCGCCCAGATCTCACTGGGCTGCGTCGTCTCACCGGCATGCGGCACCATGTGCAGCCCGGCGTCGCGTGCCATCGCGAACGCCTCGCGGAACTTCGTCCTCGGCGAGTCCGACTCGAATCCACCCAAGCCGAACCCGACCAGCCCCTCGGGCCGGTACTCGGTCGCGAACCGCGCACTCGTCATGCCCCAGTCGCGGTCCCAGGTGCCGGGAACGTCGAAGATCCACTGCAACGTCACGCCGTGCACGGCGAGCGCCTCGTCGCGGCCTGCCTTCAACGCCTCGACGAGTTCGTCGGGCCCGATACCCGCTCGAAGGTGGCTGGTCGCGCTGATCGTCAACTCTGCGTACCGGACATTGGTCCGTGCGGCGTCACGCGCGTATCCGACGACGAGCGTGCGAACGTCCTCGCCGGTGGTCACGAGGTCGTTGACGATGCCGTACACCGTGATGAAGTGGCGGAAGTCCCTGAACTCGTAGAACTTGCGCAAAGCGGCCTCGTCGGCCGGCACCCGCCCGCCCGGGTGGTTGCGCGCGAGCGCGAGAACGGTGTCGACGGAAGCCGCGCCCACGAGGTGGACGTGCAGTTCGGCCTTCGGCAACGCGTGGACGAAGTCGGAAATGTGCACGGTCCATGCTCTCAGGTCAAGGGCCGTTCGACGGGTGACATGTCTTGCAGTCAAAGGAGAGGGTGCAGGGCGATCCCTGTCTCTGGCTTCCGCATTGGGGGTGCCTCGTGAGGGGCGCACGAAGAGTTGCACTGCTGACAGCGGTGCTGGTTCTGCCATTCCTGCCCACGACGGCCCAAGCCGCCGAAGGGCCGGTGTTCAAGGACGGCGAGGCGCAACCCGTCTTCGATCCGAAGGACGTGGTGAAGGAGAGCCTCTGGGTCCGGGCACCGGTCGACAGCGACCGCGACGGCAAGGACGACGAGGTCTACACCGAGGTCGTCCGGCCACGCGCCACCGAACGCGGTCTCAAGGTCCCCGTCGTCTACATGGTCAGCCCGTACTTCTCCGGCGGCAACGACGTCGCCAACCACAACGTCGACGTCGAGTTGTACGTGCCGGACAAGCGCAACGGCCGTTTGCTCAAGGCCTCCTCCGACGAACGCATCACCGCCGCCCTCGGCCCGAACCCGATCACGTCGGGTCGCTACGAGGCCTACTTCATCGCACGTGGGTACGCCGTCGTCTACGCCGAGTCGCTCGGCACCGGCAAGTCGACGGGCTGCCCGACGACGGGCGACGTCAACGAAACAGTCGGCGCGCGTGTCGTCGTCGACTGGCTCAACGGCCGTGCGACCGCTCGCACCGCGACGGGTGAAGCCATCAAGGCGACGTGGTCGACCGGCAAGACCGGAATGATGGGCGTCTCCTACAACGGAACGCTGCCCAACGCCGTCGCCTCGACCGGCGTACGTGGGCTCGAAGCCATCGTGCCGATCGCCGCGATCTCCAGCTGGTACGACTACTACCGCGCGGACGGCGCCGTCGTCGCACCCGGCACGTTCCAGGGCGAGGACGCCGACGTGCTCGCCGAGTACGTCTACACGCGCGCGGACAGGGAAATCTGCAAGCCGATCATCGCCGAGATCGCGAAGGACCAGGACCGCGTCACCGGTGACTACAGCCGGTTCTGGGACAAGCGCAACTACATGAACGACGTCCGCAAGGTCCGTGCGGCCGTGCTGGCGGTGCACGGGCTCAACGACTGGAACGTCAAGATGACCCACGTCGAGCAGTGGTACTCGGCGTTGAAGAAGACCGGTGCGCCGCACAAGATCTGGCTGCACCAGTCCGGGCACACGGACGCCGACACGCTGCGTTCGGTCGAGTGGCGGCGCACGCTCAACCGCTGGTTCACTCAGTACCTCTGGGGTCACCGCAACGGCGTCGACAAGGAACCGAAGGCGACGCTGCAGCGCGAGGACAAGACGTGGGTCGACGAGAAGGACTGGCCGGCTCCCGGCACGTCCGACGTGCGACTGCGGCTGTCCGCGGGCGGGTCCGCCAAGGGTGGTATCGGAGTCCTGCCCGGTCGCGGTGTCGAGAAGCTGACCGACGACGCGACGAAGACGGCTGAGTCGCTGATCGACCTGGCGACCTCGCCGAACCGTCTCTCCTACACGTCGGAGCCGGCGAAGAAGCCGGTGCGGCTGTCGGGCAGGTCGACGGCGAACCTGCGGGTTGCATTCGACCGGCCCGCGGCGAACGTGACGACGCTGCTCGTCGACCGCGCGCCGGACGGCAGGTCGCACGTCATCACGCGCGGTTCGACCGACCCGCAGAACCGGGAGCGGCCGGACAAGACGTCGCCGATCAAGCCCGGCAAGTTCTACGACGTCGCGGTGCCGATCGTGCCGGACGACTACGTCCTGCAGGCCGGTCACCGGCTCGAGTTCGTCGTGATCTCCAGCGACTACGACTACACGCTGCGCCCGCAGCCGGGTGCCGGACTGTCGCTGGACCTCACCCGGACGTCGGTGGAGCTGCCGGTCGTCGGCGGCTGGCGTTCCGTTTTCCAGTCGTTCTGACGTGTCGCCGCGCTTCGGTCTCCAGGGGCCGAAGCGCGGCAACCTAGCACCCACCCCCGACAGAACCCCGCTCCCGAGCACTCCAAGATCTCAACCTGTCCACAGCCGCTGAGTTGTCCACAACCTCGCGGCGACCCGGCTCACCACCCCGGCCCGCCCTCCACAGTGGGCCCATGCCCTCAACGCTCTCGAAGCCGATCCGAGTCCGTGACGCAGGCGATCTCTACGCCGCGATCCCGCACCTGATGGGGTTCCACCCGGCCGACTCGCTGGTCGTGCTGGTGCTGAAAGACCATCTGGTCAGCATGACCATGCGCGTCGACCTTCCACGCCCACGACATAGGGGTCTGCTCGCGGCCCAGCTGGAAGGCCCGCTGCAGGAACACGGCGCGTCGGAACTGATCCTCGTCGTCGTATGCGCGCCATCCGAGCACATGCCCGAAGAACTGCCGCACGAGCCACTGGTCACCGCCCTCAGACACCGGTTGGGCGGCATAGGCATCGAGGTCGTCGAAGCCGTGTGGCTGCCGTCGTGCCAGAAAGACGCGCAGTGGCTGTGCTATCTCGACATCGACTGTCACGGCACGTTGCCGGATCCTCAGCTGTCCGCTGTCGCCGCCGCGTCGGCACACGAGGGCAACGTGACGTTCGAGTCGCGCGCCGCCATGGCCGCGATCCTCACGCTGGATCCACCTGAAGCTCTGGAACGCAGATCCACGTTGCTCGACGAGCTCATGACGAGCTCGCCCGACGCCGACCCGTGCACCGAACTGCGCCGGGTGAGCGACGCGATCGACGCCGTGGAGCACCGCAAGGGATCGTTGCCGGACAAGGAGATCGTCGCTCTCGCGAAGGCGCTGGCGGTGCCCGAGGTGCGCGACGCGAGCATGGGGTTCGCAGCGCAACCCAGGTCCAGGCTGGCCGAACGCCTGTGGCTCGAGCTCACCAGAACTTGCCCGGCACCGGAACGAGCCGAGCCCGCGTGCCTGCTCGCGTTCTACGCCTACCAGCGCGGCGACGGCGGGATCGCGTCCATCGCGCTCGACGTGGCCGAGGAAGCCTGTCCCGGCCACGCGCTCGCCAAGCTCGTCCGAGCCGTCGTCAGCGCCGCGTTCCCGCCGTCGGAGATCCGGGAGCTGTCGGTCAAGTACATGGACAGCGCCCGTGAGCTCCTCGCCGGCACTCAGAGCAGTTCGGGCCGCTCCCAGTCCTGATCCAGGACGTGCTCGGCCAGGAAAGCCCACACCGTCTCGTACCAGATCCGAGAGTTTCCAGGGGTGAGGATCCAGTGGTTTTCGGTTGGGTAGTAGAGGTATTTCGCATTGACCCCGTGGCGGACGAGGTCGAAGTACAGGCGATGCCCCTCACCGATGGGAACCCGGTAGTCCTTGTCCCCGTGGATGACCAGCATCGGGGTCTTGATGTCGGCTACCCGCAGGTGCGGGGAGTTCGCCAGGATCCGTTCCGGCTGCGTGAGGGGATCGCCCATCTCCCGCATCCAGAAGTAGGAGCTGTCGGTGGCGCCGGAGAAGGCGTCGAGGTGCCACAAGGACGCGTGGGTGACGATCGCGCGGAACCGGTCGGTCTGGGTGGCGATCCAGTTGGCCATGTAGCCACCGAACGACCCGCCCATCGCGGCGGTACGGGACGCGTCGATGTCGGCCCGCTCGACCGCGACGTCCGTGATGGCCATGAGGTCGGTGTAGGGCTCGGCGCCCCAGCGGCCCCAGCCGGCCTTGATGAAGTCGGGCCCGTAGCCGGTCGACAGAGCGGGGTCGGGCAGCAGGACGGCGTAGCCGCGCGCGGCCATCAGCCACGGGTTCCAGCGCCAGGTCCAGCCGTTCCAGCTCATGACCGGGCCGCCGTGGACCCACAGGACCAGCGGGACGGGGGAGTCGGCGGAGGCGCCTTCCGGCAGCACCAGCCAGGAACGGACGGTCCTGCCGTCGGCGACGACCGTGGAGATCTCGGTGAGGGTGCCGGGCACGGAGGGGATGGCACCGGGCGCGCGCAGCCGTTCCGGGTCCTGATCGGCTCCGGTGGCGGCGAACCGCACTGGCTGCGGCGGGTGGTCGACCGAGTTGCGCAGCGCATACAGCGTCTTGCTGTCCGGGCTCACGACCAGATCGCTGTAGTAACCGGAGACCGTCAGCTTCGTGACCTCACCGGTTCCCAGGTCCAGCCGCCACAGCGGCTGGTGGCCGAGGTGGCTCGCGGTGAAGAAGACAGCCGAACCGTCCGGGCTCACCACCGGGTGGTCCGGTTCCTCCTGGAAACCGGCAGCCAGTGGCGTGATCGAGTCGCCGCTCAGTTCGACGCGTACCAGCTCGCGCCGGTGTGGCGAGTCCGAAGTGGACTCGCGGAACCGGATGGCGATCACGGCAGAGGAGTCGTGCGTGAACGTGGCTCCGTGGAAGGAGAAACCCTCCTCGGATGCGATCGCCCTCGACGCACCACCGCTCGTGGCCACGATTCGCAGTTCTGTCCTGCGGCCGTAGGAGGCGCTGACGTCCACGGCGTGGCCGTAGACAGCCCACTTCCCGTCCGGGCTGAGCGCGACGTCCTCGTCGCTGAGCCTGGTCTCGGAGTCCTGGCTCAGGTCGGTGATCGTCTCGGCGGTGACGCCCGCGAGAGACGCCGCCAGCAGCCGCGGGTAGGCCGGACCGAGGTCCGCGTCCCAGTACCGGATCGGGTACGACTCGTGCAGGATCGCTGTCACGCCGGCGTCCTCGCGGGCCTTGCGCTTGGCGTTGTCCTCGTCGCCGAACTCCGTGAAGCGGTACGCCGACGACGTGAACAGCACCGTCTCCCCGGCGGCACGCACCTGACCGACTCCGCCGCCCGGTCGCAGCACCTCGGCGGCCTCACCGCGGACCGGAAGCCGCCACAGCGCCTTCTTCTCCTTGGACTCGCCCGGCTTCGCGAGCGGGTCCGGGCGGGCCGAGAGGAACAGCAGCGACCCGTCCGCCGCGAACACGGGGGAGGAGTCGCCCTTGGCGGAGCGGGTGAGCCGGACGGCCTCCCGCTCGCCGGTGGGGTCGACCTCCCAGAGAGCCCCCTGCCACGTCTTGCCGTCCGGCGCGAGTGTGGACACGACCGTGACGAGCCGGGTGCCGTCCGGGGACAGCGCGAGCGACGCGAGCCGCGCGGTGGCGGTGTAGCTCTCGAAGGAGGCGAAGTCGGTCATCCCGGCTCAGGCTCCGTGCCGGGCGCGGGTGAACTCCCACGCGTCGCGGACGATGCCGGTGATGTCGGCGCGCTCGGGCTTCCAGCCGAGGTCGGCGCGAGCCCGCTCGGCGGAGGCGACCAGCACGGCCGGGTCGCCGGCGCGGCGGGCAGCGACGACGGCGGGGATCGAGTGGCCGGTGACCTCGCGGCAGGTGTCGACGACCTGCTTGACCGAGAAGCCGGTGCCGTTGCCCAGGTTGTAGATCCGGTGCTCGCCGGCGGTGGCGTTCTCGAGCGCCAGGAGGTGGGCGTCGGCGAGGTCCAGGACGTGGATGTAGTCGCGGACGCAGGTGCCGTCCTCGGTGGGCCAGTCCTCGCCGTAGATCGAGATGTGCTCGCGCTGCCCGAGCGCGACCTGCAGCACGAGCGGGATGAGGTGGGTCTCGGTCGCGTGCCGCTCGCCGATGCTGCCGTAGGCGCCGGCGACGTTGAAGTACCGCAGGCTCGTCGCCGCCAGGCCGTGCGCGGCGGCGTACGACGTGATCGCGTGGTCGATGGCCAGCTTGGTGGCGCCGTAGGTGTTGGTGGGCGCGGTCGGGGCGGTCTCGGGGATCGGAACCTCCCGCGGCTCGCCGTACGTCGCGGCAGTCGAGGAGAAGACGAGCTTCGGCGTGCCGTGCTCCTTCATCGCGTCGAGGAGACGAATCGCGGTAAGGACGTTGCCCGTCCAGTACTTGCCTGGGTCCTGCATGGATTCGCCCACGAGGGACTTCGCCGCGAAGTGCAGAACGCCGTCGAACCCTTCCGCGAGGACATCGCCGATCACCTCGGCGATGTCACCCCGGATGAAGCGCGCTCCCGCGGGGACGGCGTCCTCGTGGCCGGTGGAGAGGTCGTCGAGGACGACCACCTCGTGCCCGGCTTCGAGCAACCTGGCAGCGCACACACTGCCGACGTATCCGGCCCCGCCCGTGACGAGCAGCTTCACCACAGTCCTCGCATTCCTGATCAAGATCGTTCTTGGCTACCGGTCCCTGCCCGCGCCCGCGGACGGAACCGCCGTGAAGAGCCTCGGCCGCGTGAGCGAGCGCGAGGCGAAACCGGCGAGCACGGACCGCTCGACCTCGTCGTGCCGTTCGACGGGCACGAGGGCGATGGCCGAGCCACCGAAACCGCCGCCGACCATCCGGGCACCCAGGGCGCCGGCCGCCATCGCGGAGTCGACGGCGACGTCGAGCTCGAGGCACGAGACCCGGTAGTCGTCCCGGAGGCTTGCGTGGGAGCCCGAGAGGAGAGGCCCGACCTCGGCGAGCCGGCCCGCGCGGAGCAGCTCGACGGTGCGCAGGACCCTGTCGTTCTCGGTCACGACGTGCCGCACCAGCGGACGCAGCTCTTCGGGCAGCCGGACGAGCGTCTGGTCGAGCTCGGCGATGTCGATGTCACGCAGGGCGGGGATGCCGAGGATGCCGGCGGCGCGCTCGCACCCCGCCCGCCGGGCGCCGTAGCCGCCGTCGACGAGGGCGTGGCTGGCGCGCGTGTCGATGACGAGGACCTCGAGCCCGCTGGCAGCCGCGTCGAACGCGACCTGCTCGGGCTTGCCGGAGCGCACGTCGTAAAACAAGGCGTGCGCTTCGATGCAGCACAGCGATGCCGTCTGGTCCAGGATGCCGGTCGGAGCGCCCACGAAGTCGTTCTCGGAGCGCTGCACCCAGCGCGCGATGTCCGCCCGCTCGGCGTCGGAGCCGGCGAGGCCGAGCAGCGCGAGCGCGACGGCGCACTCGAGGGCGTGCGAGGAGGACAGGCCGGCGCCGGCGGGCACGTCGCCCGCGATGACGAGGTCCGCCCCGCCGGTGACGGCGATCCCCTGCTCCCGCAGGGCCCAGGCGACGCCACCGGGGTACGCGGCCCACCCCTTGACGGTGCCGGGGACTAGGTCGGCGACCACGACCGGGTCCGCTTCCTGCAGCCCGCCGTCGTCGCCCATCGTGCTGACGGTCATGACGCCGTCGGCACGGGGCGATGCCGCCACCGCGATGCGGTGGGGCAACGCGAACGGCAGCACGTAGCCGTCGTTGTAGTCGGTGTGCTCACCGATGAGGTTGACGCGGCCCGGGGCCGACCAGACCCCATCGGGCGCGCGTCCGTGCAGGCGCTGGAACGCCTCGGCCGCCTTCGCCGCCGGTGTCGTCGCCTGGGTCACCGGGCGAGCACCATGACGGCGTGGGCGACCGCGGGGTCGAGCTCTGCCGCGGTGCCGTTGCCGCCGCGCACGTGAATGACCTTGGCGCCACCGAGCGCCTCGACCTCCACGGTGCCGCCCGGTACGACGCCGGCGGCCTTGAGCTCGGCCATCAGGTCCGGGTCCAGCTGGACGTGCTCGGCGATGCGGCGCACCTCGACGCGGCCGCCACCGCGGCGGGCCACCTCGTCCACGCGCACCAGGTCCGCCTCGGCGGGCGGGGCGGGCTCGCCGTCGCCCAGCTTGTCGAGGCCGGGGATCGGGTTGCCGTAGGGCGAGGTGGTGGGGTTGCCGAGCAGCTTGATGAGCTTGCGCTCGACGGCCTCGCTCATCACGTGCTCCCAGCGGCATGCCTCGCTGTGCACGTGCTCCCACTCAAGCCCGATGATGTCCACGAGGAGGCGCTCGGCGAGCCGGTGCTTGCGCATGACGGCGATCGCGAGGTTGCGGCCCTGCTCGGTGAGCTCGAGGTGGCGGTCCTCCGCCACGATCACCAGGCCGTCGCGTTCCATGCGGCCGACGGTCTGGCTCACCGTCGGTCCACTTTGGCCGAGGCGCTCGGCGATGCGGGCGCGCAGAGGCACCACGCCCTCTTCTTCGAGCTCGTAGATCGTGCGGAGATACATCTCCGTGGTGTCGATGAGGTCGTTCACACCCGCTCCCCTTCGTATGGTGTCGATGGTAGTCGTGCCGGGGGACACAGGTGTCCGCGCGGGTGCAGGATGTGAGCCGTGCATCCCTTGATCACTCCTGAGGCCCTCGCCGATGCGCTGAGTGCGCGTTCGGCCACCGTCGTGCTGGACGTCCGGTGGCGTCTCGGCGGACCACCCGGACGCCAAGACTACGAGGTCAGCCACGTCCCCGGCGCGGTGTACTTGGATCTGGACACCGAGCTGTCCGCTCCGCCCGGTGCCGGGGGCCGTCATCCGCTGCCGGAACCGGAGCGGTTGCAGGAGGTGTTGCGCGCCGCGGGGGTGCGTGAGGGTGCTCAGGTCGTGGCGTACGACGCAGCGGACGGCTCGGTCGCCGCACGGGTCTGGTGGCTGCTGCGGTGGGCGGGGTTCGGCGAGGTCGCGGTGCTGGACGGCGGGTTCGCCGCGTGGGAGGCCGCCGGGCTGCCGGTGACCGCGGAGGTGCCGGCGCCGCTGACGGGGGATGCCGCCGGTGACGTGGTGGTGCGGCCCGGGCAGATGCCCGTGCTCGACGCGGACGAGGCGGCGGCGCTCGCTCAGGACGGCGTGCTGCTCGACGCTCGGGCGGCCGCCCGGTACCGCGGCGAGACCGAGCCTGTGGATCCCAAGGCCGGGCACATCCCAGGTGCGCTCAACGCCCCGACCACCGGGCACGTCGGAGCAGACGGGCGGTGGCTCGGGCCGGAGGCGCTGGCCGCGCGGTTCGCCGGGCTCGGGGTGTCGGGTGATGTGGCTATCGGTGCTTACTGCGGGTCGGGGGTGACCGCCTCGTCCGTGGTGCTCGCGCTGGAGGTCGCGGGGATCACGTCGGCCGGGGGGCCGGCGGCGTTGTACGCCGGGTCGTGGTCCAACTGGTGTGCGCTGGACCGGGAGGTCGCGACCGGCGGCTGACTGGCCCGGGAGCCGCCGGACGCTCGCGTCAGGCGGCGGGGATCCGGTTGAAGCCCTCGGTGGCGAGCTTCAGGGCCGTCGCGCAGGTGTCCATCTCCTCGATCGCGAGGACGTTCACCGAGAAGGCCGACGTGATGACGGTCGGGTCGTCGGTCAGCATGACGGTGACCTGGCAGTCCTCCTTGGAGGCGCTGACCTGCCACGCGGTGTTGCCGCCGATCTCGATCTGCTTCTTCTCGCCTTCCTGGTCCACCACGTCGGGGACGGTGACCATCTGGGTGATGACGGTCGACGGGCCGGTGGTGGTGTGGATGCAGCCGCCGTCCGCCGAGGACTTGCCGCCGGTGGCCGCCTCGATGTCCGCCGTCTTGAGGATGCCGCAGGTCTCGAGGCCGGTCGCCTTCTTCTTGGTGGCGATCTTCACATCGCCCTGCTTCTGCGGGGTGGGGTCCGCCGGCTTCGAGGCCGCGGTGCTGGTGGGCGGCTTCTTCGAGGGCGTGGTGGGGTCCGGGGCTTCTTGAGTCGCGTTGGCGTCGGCCCTGGCCTGGCCCTTGACCTGTTCGGCGCACCCCGAGACGGCGGCGAGGGTCAGGCCCAGTGCGAGGAGGACGGCCGCTGGTCGCAGGTGCATGTCGCCTCTGACCCCTGTTCGGTGAGATCGGTTCCGGGCTCGCGACTGTAGGTTGCTGGGCATGGGTAAGCCAGCCGCTGTTGTCTGGGACAGGTCCTTCCTGGGGTACGACCTCGGTGGCGACCATCCGCTGAATCCGGTGCGGCTCGATCTGACCATCAGGCTCGCCACGGCGCTCGGGGTGCTCGACGGCATCGAGATGCGGGTGCCCGAGCCGGCCGTCGACGACGAGATCGAGCTGGTGCACAAGCCGGGCTACCTGAGTGCCGTGCAGGCGGCTCCCACGGCTGGGTGGGACGTCGGGCACGGGCTGGGGACGCCGGACAACCCCGTGTTCGAGCGGATGCACGAGGCTTCGGCGCTGGTGGTCGGCGGGTCGCTGGCGGCGGCTCGTGCCATCGCGTCGGGTGAGGCGGACCGGGCCGTCAACATCGCCGGAGGGTTGCACCACGCGATGCCGGACAGCGCGGCCGGGTTCTGCGTCTACAACGACTGCGCGGTGGCCATCGAGTGGTTGCTGCGCAGCGGGGTGGAGCGCATCGCTTACGTCGACGTCGACGTGCATCACGGAGACGGGGTGCAGACGGCGTTCTGGGACGACCCGCGGGTGCTGACGATCTCGTTGCACCAGCACCCGATGAGCCTGTGGCCAGGCACCGGGTGGGCCGGTGAGGTCGGAGGCGCCGGGGCCGAGGGCAGTGCGGTCAACGTGCCGTTGCCCGCCGGGACGCGGGACGGCGCGTGGATGCGGGCGTTCCACGCGACGGTGCCGTCGTTGTTGCGGGCGTTCCGGCCGCAGGTGCTGGTCACGCAGTGCGGTGTCGACACGCACAAGGAGGATCCGCTCGCGGACCTGTCGTTGAGCGTGGACGGGCACCGGGCGATCTATCAGGCGTTCCGCGACCTGGTCATCGAGCACGGCTACAAGTGGCTCGCACTCGGTGGCGGCGGGTACGAGCTGCTCAGGGTGGTGCCGCGGTCGTGGACGCACCTGCTGGCCACGGTGCTGGACCGCGACGTCGACCCGAACCGGCCGTTGCCGGCCGACTGGGTGGCCCATGCGACGCGGATCGCACCCGAGTGGCCTTTGCCTGCGTCCATGACCGATGGGTGCGACGCTGGGTACCAGCCGTGGGGCGGAGACGCGGAAGAGCCGGTGGACAAGGCGGTTCGCGAGACGCGTCGCGCGGTATTCCCCTTGCACGGACTTGATCCCGACGACCCCAGGGACTGACACCGGTGCCGGACAGCGCGAGAGATCCGTTCGACTTCCCGAGGACCTGGGAGGCGGACGTCGTGCTCAGCGACGGCCGCACCGTCCACCTGCGGCCGATCACACCTGACGACAGCGAGAAGCTGCGGGAGTTCCACGGCCGGCTGTCGGAACGGACGCGGTACTTCCGGTACTTCGGGCCGTACCCGCGGATCCCGCAGCGCGACCTGGAGCGGTTCAGCACCGTCGACCACCACGACCGGGTGGCGCTCATCGCCCTGCTGGGCGACGACATCGTCGCTGTCGGCCGGTTCGACCGGCTCCAGGGTGACAAACACGGTGACCACCGGGGAGAAGCCCATCGGGGCGACAGCGCCGAGGTCGCGTTCGTCGTCGAGGACGGGCATCAGGGGCGCGGGCTGGGCAGCATCCTGCTCGAACACCTCGCCGCCGCGGCCAAGGAGGTCGGGCTGGCCCGGTTCGAGGCCGAGGTGCTCGCCGAGAACGGGCAGATGGTGCGGGTGTTCCGCGACGCCGGCTACCAGGTCAGCAGGGCGTTCGAGGAGGGCGTGCTGCACCTGGAGTTCGCGATCGACCCGACCGACGAGTCCGTCGCCGTCGCCAGAGCACGCGAGCAGGCCGCCGAGGCCCGCAGCGTGCACAACCTGCTGCACCCGCGCAGCATCGCCGTCATCGGCGCGTCCACCGACCCGACCAAGATCGGGCACGCGGTCCTCAAGAACCTCCTCGAAGCCGACTTCAACGGACCCGTCTACCCCGTCAACGCCGAGCACCGGGCGGTCCGGGGCGTCCGCGCCTACCCGACCGTCCTCGACATCCCCGACGACGTCGACCTCGCCGTCGTCGCCGTGCCCGCGGCCAGCGTCGACGAGGTCATGGACGGGTGTCTCGCCAAGGGCGTGAAGGCGCTCGTCGTCGTCAGTTCCGGCTACGGCGAGACGGGACCCGACGGGCTGTCGGCCGAACGCAGGCTCGCGGCGGAGGCGAGAGCGCACGGCATGCGCGTCGTCGGTCCGAACGCACTGGGCGTGATCAACCTCGACCCCAAGGTCCGCCTCAACGCGAGCCTCGCCCCGAAGCTGCCCGCACGCGGCCGCGCGGGGTTCTTCTGCCAGTCCGGTGCCCTCGGCACGGCCATCCTCGCCAACGCCGCGGGCTGGGGCCTCGGCCTGTCCACGTTCGTCTCGGCCGGCAACCGCGCCGACGTCTCCGGCAACGACCTGCTGCAGTACTGGGAGACCGATCCCTCCACCGACGTCGTCCTGCTCTACCTGGAGTCGTTCGGCAACCCCCGCAAGTTCGCGCGGCTCGCCCGCAGGCTCGGCCGCACCAAGCCCATCGTCGCGGTGAAGTCCGGCCGGCACGCCGTCGTCCCCGGCCTCGCCGCGACCGGCGCGAAGGTCGACGAGGCGAGCGTCCAAGCCCTGTTCGAGCAGGCCGGCGTGATCCGGGTCGACTCGCTGGCGCAACTGTTCGACACCGCGCTCCTGCTGGCCCACCAGCCGCTGCCCAAGGGCAGGCGCGTCGCCGTCGTCGGCAACTCCACCGCGATCGGCCTGCTCGCCGCCGACACGCTGCTCGCCCAGGACCTCGACCTCGCGGGCGATCCCGTCGACGTCGGCGCCCAGGCGACGCCTGAGGAGTTCGCGAAGGCCGTCCAGGAGGCCCTGGATCGCTCCGATACCGACGCCCTCGTCGTCGTGTTCGTGCCCCCGATCGCGGTCCCCGGCGCCGCCTACGCCCGCGCGCTCAAGGAAGCCGCACACCGCACGAAACCGATCGTCTCCACGTTCCTCGCGGTCGAGGGCATCCCCGACGAGCTCAAGATGCCCGGGAAGGGCTCGATCCCCAGCTACGCCAGTCCCGAACGCGCCGTGCTCGCCCTGGCCCGCACCATCCGCTACGCCCGCTGGCGCGCCGCACCGCAGGGCACCTTCGTCCGGCCCGGCGGCATCGACCTCGACCGAGCCCGATCCATTGTGGACAACCCGGTCAGCGAGCTCCGCCTCGACGACCGCAAGGCCGTCGAACTGCTGGAGTGCTACGGCATCGACGTCGTCCCGTTCCGCATCGCCCACAGCGAGGCCGAGGCCGTCGAGGCGGCTGACGAGCTCGGCTACCCCGTCGCGATGAAGGCGACCAGCGAACGCCTGCGCCACCGCACCGACCTGGTCGGCGTCCGGCTCGACATCGCCCAGGGGGAATCGGTCAAGGCCGCCTACCACGACCTCGCCGCACTCTCCGGAAAACCGGACGTGTACGTGCAACGCATGGCCCCCAAGGGAGTCAGCTGCGTCCTGGGCCTGCAGGACGACCCGAGCTTCGGCACGCTGGTCTGGTTCGGACTGTCGGGTCTGGTCAGCGACCTACTCGGCGACCGGGCCTACCGGGCGGTACCCCTCACCGACACCGACGCGGCGGAACTCGTTGCGGCACCGAAAGCAGCGCCTCTGCTCACCGGCTACCGAGGCGATGAACCAGCGGACCTGAAAGCACTTCAGGATCTGGTACTCCGTTTGGCGGCACTGGCCGAGGACCTTCCGGAGGTGCGTTCGCTCAAGCTCGAACCCGTTCTTGCTTCTGCCGCAGGGGCTTTCGTGAGCAGCGCGCGCATCGTGATCGGCCCGCCTCCGTCCCTGCACGACGCCGGTCCACGCCGTCTGAGGTGACCGCGGTACTGATGAGTTACCGCAACGATTCCGATGTTTCATTCGCGCGCAGGTATGGACATGCGTCCTTTGGGCGCTTAGGTTTCCCGCATCACCGGGCAGCGCCGAACGAGGTGGGCAGGCGCATGCCCGTGGAATACGCGATGTAGCTGATAACCGCTGTAAGAGGGACGAATGACGCCGAGAGCACTTCTCCGCCTGGTGGCAACGACATGTGCTGCCGTGCTCCTGCTCGCGTCGTGCGCCGGCGGCGGCGGGTCCGGCATGGCCAGCAAGGTCAGCTCGAGCGACCGCATGGTCATCGCTGTGTCGTACGACCAGCCGGGACTGGCGGTGCGCAGGCTCGACGGCAGCTACCGCGGGTTCGACGTCGACGTCGCCAAGTACATCGCGAACGAACTGGGCGTCCCGGAGGAGAACATCACCTGGAAGGAAGCGCAGCCGGGCAACCGCGAGACGCTCCTGACCAGCGGTGAGGCCGACATGGTCGTCTCCACCTACTCGATCACGGACAAGCGCAAGCAGATCGTCGACTTCGTCGGCCCGTACTTCGTCGCAGGCCAGGACCTGCTGGTGCGCATGAACGAAAGCCGCATCGAGGGCCCGAAGTCGCTCAACGCCAGCCTCCGCCTGTGCTCCACCGCCGGCTCCACGTCCGCCGAGTACGTCCGCGACCAGTTCGCGAAGGACGTGAAGATGGTCGAGTACGCCAAGTTCAGCGACTGCGTCACGGCGCTGCTCGCCGAGAACGTCGACGCCGTCACCACCGACGACGTGCTGCTCGCGGGCTACGCCGCCCAGAACCCGGAGCTCCTGCGGGTCGTCGGCGACCCGTTCAGCAAGGAGGAGTACGGCGTCGGCCTGCACCGCGACGACCCGGACAGCAAGGCCAAGGTCCAGGCCGCGATGCAGAAGATGATCGACACGGGTGCCTGGCGCAAGTCGCTCGAGGTCAACATCGGATCTTCCGGCTACAAGATCCCCGATCCGCCGAAGCTGGCCCCGTGATCACACGGGGCGTCACGTAGGCTCACGCCACGTGAACCGCGTCCCGCCGCACCGCGCTGATCGACCCGTTCGCGCGGGCATCCCAGAACACGGCCGAGTCCCGCGCTACTACGCGGTCAAGGCCGAGCTGTTCGACCTCGTCGAGAACCTCGGTGAAGGCACCGTCCTGCCGTCCGAACGCGAGCTCGCCGAACGGTTCTCCGTCTCGCGCGTCACGCTGCGCCAGGCCGTCAGCGAACTCGTGCTCGAAGGCAAGCTGATCCGCCGCCAGGGCAGTGGCACGTTCGTCGCGCCGCCCAAGCTCGTGCAGCCGTTGTCGCTGGTCAGCTACACCGAGGGCATGCGCCGGCAGGGTGTGGAGCCGAACCGGACTGTGATCACGGTCGAGGAGCTCGGCGCCGACGACGGCCTGGCCCGCGACCTGATGATCGAACCGGGCGACCCGATCGTGCACCTCGAGCGCGTCCTGCTCGCCGACGACGAACGCATCGGCCTCGAATCCACCTACCTCAGCCTCGGCCGCTTCCCGGACCTGCTGGAGAAGCTCGACCCCGCCGGATCGCTCTACGCGTGCCTCACCGAACGGCTGGGCGTGCGGTTCGCCGAGGCCGAGGAACGCGTCGAGACGGTGCTCGCCACGCCCCGCGAGGCGCTGCTGATCGGCACGAACCCGGCGCTGCCCATGCTGCTGCTGCACCGCGTCTCTTACGACGTCGACGGCCACCCGATCGAACGCGCCCGATCGCTCTACCGCGGTGACCGGTTCAGCTTCGTCGCGAGGCTGCACGCCGACCGCTAGTCCGATCCAGCCGGCACGGAACACCAGCGGTCCCCGCGGCGACTGAGGATCATGGCGCTGGAACCGGAGATCGGGCTCGTCGGCAGGGACGACATCGCCGCACTGGTGGAGTCCCTGGAGGAACGCCGCGCGAAACACCCCCTGCCGGTGATCGTCGCGTTCGGCCCCGGCGGCAGTGGCAAGGCGTCGTTGCTCGACCACGTCCGCCGCCGTTACCGCGACGCGCCCACGGCCAAGGTCGGCCGCGGGTCGCGAGTGCGTTGCGCTGGTTCGAGAACTACGCCGGACGCCCGAAGTTCGACGCCGTGCTCATGCACATGTGGACCCTGAGCCGCGCCGGCGAGACTTTGGAGATCGACCGCCTGCTCGTGTCCGCGTTCCTCGCCGACATCCACGGCGGCCTACCGGTTCCGCCGCTACCGCAGGATGAACAGCCTTCTGCTGCTCGACGGCATCGATTCCTACCTGCCACCGAGACGGCCACGGCCCGCCGCACGGCCGACCGACTTCCTCAGCCTGCTCGCCGAGCGACGTGCCTAGGTACCGCACGCGCAGCAGCACGGTCGAGTTCGAGGCGCTCGTGGAGGAACTGCAGGAGCGCGCTCTGCTGGCACAGCTCAGTTTCGTGAGGCAGGACGGCGACAACTTCGTGCTGCACCGAGCTCGCCGCCATCGCCGAAGCCTCGATGCCGCCCGGCGAGAGGGAACCGGAGCACGACGAAGAACCACGCACTTGGTGGGAGCGCTTGAGGAGCGGCATCACGCGGAACCTGCACCGCCGTTACGACAGCGTGGTGCGCCTGGCCCGGCCGCAACTCGATGCGTCGCGTGGCCGCCTATCTCATTGCGGTGCTGTCTGTCTTGTGCGGCAAGGCTTTCTAACTCCAGGAAGAACGCACTGCCTGCGCTACGGCATCCTGGAACCCGCCGAGATCGTCGCGAACCTCTCCGGCGAACGCACGCAGACGTCCAAGGTGGACGGAGTGCAGTGCGACCGGAACCAGTTCGACGGACTGGGCCGCAACCCGTTGGTGCGACTCGTGCTCGCGAACTTCGGCGGTGAGTCCAAGTACGCGGTGAAGGTCGCCGAGTAGATCCGCGCCTACGTCGAACGCACCCCGTCGGTGATCACCGTGACCGGGCTCGGCCAGAGCCGCGAGACCACGCAGTCCGCGCTCGCCGTGCTGGGCCCGATGGTCGGCTCGTCGTTGTCGTCGACGACCTTCAGCCAGAAGCCGTACTTCTTCCGCGTCGCCCCGGCCAACGACCGCCAGCACCGTGACCACGCAGCTGGGTCGATTGGTGACGGACATCTGCAGGAAGTCACCGAACCCGCTCATCCGCTACACCGGCCGCACCGCGGAGGCCGGCGGGCTGCTGTCGGAGCTGAGCCACAGCAACTGCACCGACCCGGTGGTGTTCGGCGGTGACGACCTGATGCAGCTCGAGACGACGAACTCCACGGATTGGAAGACATCAAACGATTCGTCGACAGCCGGCTCTGCTTCGCGACGTTCGCGTGGACGTCGGGCCGCGAGCCGATTCCCAGTCGACGCAACAGTTCTTCACCACGTACGAGGCAGCCCAGAAGAAGCACGCGCCCAGGCATTCCTTTCGGGCCCCAACGGACCCGTTCTGCTCGCCCATGACGCCGTCAGCGTCGTGTCGCGGCACACCTCCGTTGGGGCGTCATGAGAAACCTCTACGACATGCTGCGCACTTTGCGTGACTTCCCGGGCGCGTCCGGGAGGCTGACGTTCGACCGGACCGGCGCGAGCGGCACGTTCGGCGCAGACCCGGCCGGCAAGCTGGTCGTGGGCCAGAGCATCAAGCTGGACAACGGTTTCCTCGCGTCGCACCACGTCTCGCACGAAGGAACGTGACCACCGGGTGACGTGACTGCGGGTCACCGGGACCCCGTGTGCGCACAGGAAGATACCGCCCGTTCGCACTCGTTTCCCGCCCGCGCTGCGGAGGTACTGTTGTTGTCACGAACTTCAGGACGTCCGCGAGGGTGCGGAGGAGCGGGGGTGTGCCGTGTCCTTCAAGGCGGAGTTCCTCGCAGAACTCGAGGACTGCTTGCGCGGTTACGGTGCGGTTCCGGTGAGCAATCCCGACGCTCTCGCGTTGTTCATCGAGTTCGTTCGAGCTCTTCCGGCGACCGATCAGAGACTGCGGTGCCTCGAAGGCGTCGACCAGGGGTCCGGGTCGTTCTGGAACAACCCGGCGGTGTGGTGGGAGCAGGTGCCGAGGTTCGGCACGGGACTACCGCGATGCGGATCGGCGGAGTGCCGCAAGTTGCTGGACGACATGCTGGACGAGGCCATCAGCGACGAGATCGACGTCCTCGAGATGGAGATCCGCGAGCTGCCCAGCTGATCTGGAAACGCCTGCCGGCGCCGCCACCTGTTACGGCCACGGCGCCGGGGCTTCCAGCACTTATTTGACGGCGACCAGAGACTTGAAGAGTTCCCGATAGCGGTGGAGAGCCAGTCGCAGGTCCTCGGTCTGTGGATCACTGTTTCCCTCGAGCTGCTTGGTGAGGGAACGGTGCCGGGTGTTCAGTTCCTCGAGCGCGCGGGTCACGAGGTCGTCCGCCTTGCGCACGGCCGACTTCGGGTCGTCGACGAACTCGTACTGCACTGCCTGCCACTCGTCCTCGAGCTTGCTCGACAGCTTCTGCTCGGTGCGCGACTGGTCGGCGCGCTGCGACCCCGTCGGCTGCTGATCGGTGCGGTGCTGCTCGCCGCGCTCGCGTTCGGTGCGCACCGCTTCGGAGCGCTGGTGCTCGGTCCGCTGAGCGTCCGTGCGCAGAGCGTCCGTGCGCTGGGCGTCGGTCCGCTGCGCTTCGGTGCGGTTCGCGTCAGTGCGCTGACCATCGACGCGCTGGGCCTCAACGCGCTGGGCGTCAGTCCGTTCCGCGTCGGTGCGCTGCGTCTGCTGCGGGGTGCGCTCGGCCTGCTGCGGCCGAGCCGGAGTGGGAACCCCAGCGGCGTGGGTGGGAGCCTCAGACATCGGTCTTCTCCTTCCGCACGGTTTCCCTGTTCTTACGCGGCTCGGTGCCGTGTTCGAGCAGATCCGTGAACAGTTCGCGGTAGTGCACCATCGCGGTGCGAAGATCCTCGGTGCTCGCCTCGCCGATCTCCTGGCGCTCCGAAATGTCGTGCGCCTTGCGGTAGTGCTCCAGCGTCTTCGCGTGTTCGACGGACAGGACGCTCAGCTGCGCCTCGTACCCCTCGGTGGGGTAGCCGCGCTCGGCCATCAGGTCGGTCACGAGCCGGTCCGCGTCAGCGATGGCGCTCTCCGGCGAGTCGACGAACTTCGCCTGCACGTTCGCCCAGTGACGGCGGTAACTCTCCTGCGCCGTCTGGGAAAGCGGCTTCAGATCGAACTCGCTGTGGCGGTGCTCCCGCTCGGCGAGCTCCTTCTCCGCAGCGGTTCTGCTGTCGCTCTCGGTGACCGCGCGGTCGTATTCAGGGCCGAAGCGGTCACGCAGCTTCTTGCGCTGCATGGCGGGCCTCAACACGAACGCGAGGACCACCAGCACCACGAGTACCGCGACCACCAGGCCGATGATGGCGCCCGTTGACATGGAAAACCTCCAAGACAGGCTGTAAGACTCTGCTGTCCCGGAGGCTTCCCGTTCACCCACAAGGGAAACATCAACCCTTGATACAAACCACCTGCTTGAGCTTGGCGACCACCTCGACCAGGTCGGACTGGTTCGCCATCACGGTGTCGATGTCCTTGTAGGCACCCGGAATCTCGTCCACCACCCCGGAGTCCTTGCGGCACTCGACACCACTTGTCTGGTCAGCGAGATCCTGTGTCGTGAACGTCTTGCGGGCCTTGTTGCGCGACATCCTCCGGCCGGCGCCGTGCGACGCCGACTCGAACGAGTCGGGGTTCCCGAGCCCGCGCACGATGTACGAACCGGTGCCCATGGAGCCCGGGATGATGCCCAGCTCGCCACGGCCGGCGCGGATCGCACCCTTGCGCGTCACCAGCACGTCCTCGCCGAAGTGGTTCTCCTCGGAGACGTAGTTGTGGTGACAGCTGATCGGCTCCTCGAACGCGATCTGCGGGAACTCGGCGCGCAGCACGTCGCAGACCAGGCGCAGCATCACCGAGCGGTTGCGTCGCGCATAGTCCTGAGCCCAGTACAGGTCGTGACGGTACGACGCCATCTCGGACGTGCCCGCGAGGAACACGGCGAGGTCCGGGTCCGGCAGCTCGGAGTTGTGCGCGAGCGTGCGCGCCACCGCGATGTGGTGCTGCGCAAGCTCGTTGCCGATGCCCCTCGATCCGGAGTGCAGCATGACCCACACCCGCTGGGCGGTGTCGAGGCAGACCTCGAGGAAGTGGTTGCCGCCCCCGAGCGTGCCCATCTGGTGCATCGCCTTGTCGGCGCGCGCCTTCACGGCCGGCGTCAGGTCGTCGAACTTCCTCCAGAACGTGCCCCAGTCGGACGCGTCCCTCTCGGTGAACGCGGTCGCCTTGTGCTGGCCGAAACCGACGGGGACCACGGCCTCCATGCGGGACCGCAACCCGCGCAGCGTCTCCGGCAGGTCGCTGGCCGTGAGCGAGGTGCGCACGGCGGCCATGCCGCAGCCGATGTCCACGCCGACCGCCGCGGGGGAGACGGCGTCGCGCAGCGCGATCACCGAGCCCACCGTGGCGCCCTTCCCGTAATGCACGTCGGGCATGACCGCGATGTGCTTCACGGCCCACGGCAGCGCGGAGATGTTCTGGAGCTGTCGCATGGCGAACTCCTCGACCTCGTCCGGCCGAGTCCACATTCGGATGTCCACGTTCTGGCCGCGGACCACAGTTGCTGCCATGACAACGAGGTTAGGCCGCGTTTTGCCGGTTCCACAAAGGAGTTTCCGCGCTGACGAACTCCCACGTGCCCTTGCGGACCTTGGCCTTGCGCATGTCCCCGCCGAGGTTCGTGACGAACGCCCGCACCGTCGGGAGGTCGTTGACGTCCGCGATCAGGATGGCCTTGTTCTGCAACGTGACGCTGCCGCCGCCGAGCTTCTCGCGCGCGACGGCGTCCTCGAGCAGGCCTTCGCGGACCTGCGTCGCGGTGATGCCGTCGACCTCGACCTGGACGGCGTCGACCTCCGGCGAGTTCGCGGGCAGGAAGCGGAACGTGAGCACCGACTCCTGCCGGAACTGCTTGCTGATCGTGGACGCGGTGTGGCGCAGGCCCTCCTCGCCGAGGGTGACGTCGAACTTGCGGGACCGTTCGAACGTCGTCTGCTGCAGGTCGCTCGACCAGAACACGCCGTCGAGCAGCGTCGAACGGGTGGTGAGGCCGCCGTTGGCGCGCACGATGCCGCGCACCTCGCGGTCGAACCGCACCAATCTGTCCCGCAACCTCGGGTCGGCGGGATCGGTGATGATCGCGGTGTTGTTCGACGCGAAGATCTCCGGGGACGGTAGCGGCGCGCCCGCCGCCGTGCCGGTGGAGACCGCGAACGCCAGTACCGACGTGACTGCCACGAGAAGATTTCGCATGGGCCACAACGTATTGGCCGGGGCCGGTCTGGTGCACCCCGTTCCACTCAGCGGGCTACCGAGCCCGGTGACGCGCGCCTCGCCTCCCCGCGGCTCCGAGCAGGCGTTCGGCCACGATCGAGTCCGGTGATTGACAGCCGCTGCGAACGTGAAAATACTTCGGTCGCATGGAACGCGTGTGCGTCATCGGTGCGGGGTCGTCCGGCATCGCCGCTTGTCAGGTGCTCGGCGCCCGCGGCATCGAGTTCGACTGCTTCGAGGCCGGGTCGGAGATCGGCGGCAACTGGCGCTACCTCAACGACAACGGCATGTCGTCGGCCTACCGGTCCCTCCACATCAACACCTCGCGGCAGATGATGGAGTTCAAGTCCTTCCCGATGCCCGCGCGGCTGCCCGCGTACCCCTCCCACTTCCAGATCGCCGAGTACTTCGACGACTTCGTGAAGCACCACGGGTTCCGCGACCGCATCCGCTTCCGCACCGAGGTCACGTCGGTCTCCGTCGCGCCGGGTGGCTACTCCGTCACGACGCGCGATCGCGACACCGGCGAGGAGATGTCCGGCGTCTACGGCTCGGTGATCGTCGCGAACGGGCACCACTGGTCGCCGCGGATGCCCGAGCCCGCTTTCCCCGGCACGTTCGACGGTGAACAGACCCACGCGCACTTCTACAAGACGCCCGAACGGTTCGCGGACAAGAAGGTGCTGGTCCTCGGCATAGGCAACTCGGCCTGCGACATCGCGGTCGAGACATCGCGCGTCTCGTCGCGGACGTTCCTCGCCATGCGCCGCGGAGCGCACATCATGCCCAAGTACCTCTTCGGCATGCCGACCGACCACCTGACCACCTCGCCGCTCGCCCGCTTCGCGCCCGCGTGGCTGCAGGCGCTGTCCGTGCGGGTGATGCTGCGGCTGGCGCGGGGCAAGCTCTCCGACTACGGCCTGCCCGAACCGTCGCACGGCATCCTCGCCGCGCATCCGACGGTGTCCGACGACCTCCTCACCCGGCTCGGGCACGGCGACATCACCGTGAAGCCGAACCTGACGCGGCTGGACGGCTCCGGCGTCGTGTTCGCCGACGGGTCGCGCGAGGACGTCGACGTGATCGTCTACTGCACCGGTTACAAGGTGGAGTTCCCGTTCCTCTCCGCCGCCGAGTACCCCGCCGTGTCGTCCGCCGACAACGACGTGTCGCTGTACCGGCGGGTCGTGGACCCGGCGCATCCCGGGCTGTACTTCCTCGGGCTGATCCAGCCGCTCGGGGCGATCATGCCGCTGGCCGAGGCCCAGGCGGAGTGGGTCGCCGACCTGATCTCCGGGCGTGGGGCGTTGCCTCCGGTGCCGGAGATGAAGGCCGAGATCACCGCTTACCGGGAGAGGCTGCGGCGCCGGTACGTGAAGTCGAAGCGGCACACGCTGGAGGTCGACTTCCTCGGGTATCAGCGGGAGCTGCAGCAGGAACGGCGGGCCGCCGCCGGCCGCCGCTGACTCCCTCGGCGACGCTCGCCGTAGTGCCTGCGCCACTCTCGACTTCGATCTTTGCAATGAGTCTTCTGACGATGTCGGCAAAAGACCCGTTGCCAAGGCCGTGGCGAGAGGCGAACGAGGGGTGAGAGCGAGGTCGTCTGGGTACGGTCGGGACGTGTCGTCCAGTACTCAGGTGATCGTTCTCAACGGTGGGTCCAGCTCGGGCAAGTCGGGGATCGCGCGGTGTCTGCAGGCGGTGTTGCCGCAGGCGTGGCTGGCGGTCGGGGTCGACACGTTGATCGACGTGATGCCCGCTCGGTTGCGGCTCGGTTCGGAGGGGATCGGGTTAGCGGGTGACGGTGAGGTCAGCGTCGGGGCCGAGTTCCGGGTGCTGGAGGACGCGTGGATGGCGGGCGTCGCCTCGATGGTGCGTGCGGGGGCGCGGGTGATCGTGGACGACGTGTTCCTGGGTGGTGCCGAGTCCCGGCGGCGGTGGGAGAAGGCGCTCGACGGGCTGGACGTGGTGTGGGTCGGGGTGCGGTGTGACGCCGCCGTCGCCGCCGGGCGGGAGCTTGCCCGTGGTGACCGGGTCGCCGGGATGGCCGAGGCGCAGGCCGAGTTGGTGCATCGCGGGATGACCTACGACGTCGAGGTCGACAGCGCGAAGTCCGAGGCGGTCGAGTGCGCGAGGGTGATCGCCGCGAGGGTCGGGAGAGCCTGAGACAGCGCGATCAGGTGCGCCTCATCAGGAAGCGCGCGAACCGCTTCCGCGAGGAGGCTCGGCCAGTCGCTCGATCTCGAACGACGTTCCGAACAGCCGCAGCTCGGCAGCTGTCTCTGAGCCCCTGGGGATCGAGGTCGCGGTCAGATCGCCGGGCAGCCAGCCGACAGACAACGACGGCGGCGTCGCGCGCCGGGCCTTCGCGAGGCCCACGGGGGAGTGGTCGACGCCCGTCACGTCGAAGCCGTGCTCCGCGAGGAAGATCGAGTTCGCCCCGCTGCCGCAGCCGAGGTCGATCGCGCGGCCGGGGGCGATCCGGCCCGACGTCACCAGGTCCACGAGTTCGGGACGGGCCTCGCCCTCCCACGGTGCCCAGGTCCGGTACATGAAGTCGTAGGCTCGACGACCGACCATCTCACGTCCTCCCAACGAAAACGGGGCCGCCGACACGTGTCAGCGGCCCCGCTCATCCGGCTGTCGTCTCAGTGCACGCCGAGCACACCGTCCACCCGGCGCGGAATGCCGAGCGGGTTCGCGTCCTGCAACTCCGCCGGCAGCAACGCGTCCGGCCACGACTGGTACGTCACCGGCGCGATCCAGCGGCGGATCGACGTGGCGCCCACCGACGTGTGCAGCGGGTTCGTCGTCGACGGCCACGGGCCACCGTGGTGCTGACCCCACGCCACCGCGACACCGGTCGGCCAGGCGTTGAAGATGATCCGGCCCGCCACGCGGCGAAGGATCTCAGCGACCTCACCGGCTTCCGCGTGGTCCGACTCGGCGGCGTGCACCGTGCCGGTCAGCGTGCCCGGCAGCTTCGCCAGCACCGAGTGCAGCTCCGAAGGCGACGAGTACGTCACGACGAGCGCGGCCGGGCCGAAGTGCTCCTCGGTCAGCTTCTCGAGGTTCTCCTCGAACACCTTCACCGACGTGCTGAACAGCAACGGTGCCACGGCCCACGCCTCGTCCGGGCGGACGCCCGTCGACACCACGGACACGAGGTCCGACGCGGCCAGCGCGTCCGTGCCCGCCTTGTAGGAGTCGCACATCCGCTCGTTCAGCATCGCGCCACCCGACGAGGCGGCGACCGCCTCGCCCAGCGACTCCACGATCGACTCCGGCGCGAACACCAGGCCGGGGTTCGTGCAGAACTGCCCGACACCCATCACCAGCGACTGCGCGAAACCGGCGGCGATCTCCGGGGTGGCCGCACCGGGCAGGATCACCGTCGGGTTCACGCTGCCGAGCTCGCCGTAGAACGGGATCGGGTCCGGCCGGCCCTGCGCCAGGTCGAACAGCGCCCGGCCGCCACCGGTCGAGCCGGTGAAACCGACGGCGCGCACCGCGGAGTGCTTGACCAGCGCGACACCGGACTCGGTGCCGTACACGATTCCGAACACGCCCTCGGGCGCACCGGCCTCGCGCAGCGCGTCGATCACCACTCGTGCGGTCTCGCGCGACGTCGACGGGTGCGCCGAATGTGCCTTCACCACAACGGAACAACCGGACGCCAGTGCGGACGCCGTGTCACCGCCGGCGACCGAGAACGCGAACGGGAAGTTCGACGCGGAGAACACCGCGACCGTCCCCAAAGGACGGAGAACGCGCCGCAGCACCGGCCGCGGCGGGATGATGTCCGGGTTCGCCGTGTCCAGGGTGGCCTCGACGTAGCTGCCCTCGCGCAGCACCTCGCCGAACAGCCGCAGCTGGTTCGTCGTGCGCTTGAGCTCGGTCGTCAGCCGCGGCACGCCCAGCGCCGTCTCGCCGTCCGCCGTCTCCACGAGCAACGCCGACTCGGCGTCCAGCGCGTCCGCGACCTTCTCCAGCACCACGGCACGATCCGCCGCCGGAACGACCGACCACGCCGAGAACGCGACGGCCGCGGCGGACGCGATGCGGTCGACCTCGCTGTCGGGGGTCTTCGCAACCGGTTCGCCGAAAGGCTGACCGGTGCGCGGGTTGTATCCCTGCACGACGTGGCTCAACGCCCTGCCTCCTTGACTGCCGTGTCGAAATCGGGGCCGCACCAGGCCCCGCCCACGTACTTCGCCGCGGGGGATGAGGGGTCCAGCTCGCCGTGCTGCTCCAGCACGGCGGCCGCGTACTCCTCGGAGTCGTCCTGCGGTTCGTAACCGAGAGCGCGGGCCTCGTCCAGCGAGAACCAGCCGCGCTTGTTGTCCGAAACGCCCCACACGACCCGGAATCCCGGCGACGGAGCGGAAAGACACGCCTCGAACAGGCGCGCGCCGTCGTCCGGTGACATCCACGTCGACAACATTCGCACGTCGCGCGGCTTTTCGAAGCACGAGCCGATGCGGATCGCGATCACGTCCATGCCGTAGCGGTCGGCGTACAGCGAGCCCAACGCCTCCAACGCCACCTTGGACACGCCGTAGTAGGTGTCCGGACGCGGGAACGCGTAGTCGCCCGCCTCGCCGTCGGCGCGCTCGAGGTACCCGACGGCGTGGTTCGAGCTGGCCAGGACGACCCGGCGGACGCCGCAACGCCGCGCGGCCTCCAGCACCGTGTGCGTGCCGTCGATGTTGACGCGCAGGATCTTGTCCCACGACTCCTCGAGGCTGTGGCCACCGAGGTGGATCACCGCGTCGACGTCCTTCATCGCGGCTTCCATCGCGGCCATGTCGGTCACCGACGCCTCGAGGAGCTCGACGTTCTCGCCCTCGGCGGCCGCGGGCAGTTCCGCGATGTCCAGCAGCCTCAGGACGCGGCCCTCCGCGGCGAGGCGGGTGCGCATGAGCGTGCCCACCCCACCGCCGGCGCCGGTGATCAGGATGCGTGCGGTCACGGGTTGGACCCCTCCGTCTTGTTCAGGTGTTCCGGCAAATCTCAGCGACCGAACTGGCGGAGGAGCTCGGTGATCGTCCGGGCGGCGTCGAGCAGGGCGGAGATGACCTGCCGCTCGTGCTCCGGAGTCAGCCTGCCCAGCGGGACCGAGCAGCTCATGGCGTCCAGCACGGGATTGCGGTACGGCAGCGCCACCGCGAAACAGCCCAGGCCGGGCGTGTTCTCCTCGCGTTCGTGGGCGTACCCGACGTTGCGGAACCCGGCGAGCTGCTCGTGCAACGCCGCCCGGTCGACCAGGGTGTTGGGCGTCAGCGGCGCCAGCTCGCCGGGGAGGATCAGATCGACCTCCTCCGGCGTGCGCGTCGAGAGCACGGCCTTGCCCAGCGACGTCGAGTGCGCGGGCAGCCGGCGGCCGACGCGCGAGACGACGCGCAGGTGGTGCTCCGACTCGCGGCTCGCCAGGTAGACGACGTCCGCGCCGTCCAAACGGGCAAGGTGGACGGTCTCGTTGATCTCCTGGCGGACCTGCTCCATCACGCGGATCGCCGCGCGCACCACCGGGTCGTGGTCCAAATAGGACGTACCGACGAGCAGCGCGCGCACGCCGATTCCGTACGTGCCCCTGTCCGAGTCGACCTCCACCCAGCCACGCGCCACGAGCGTCTGCAACAGCATGTAAAGGCTGGACTTGGGATAGCTGAGCTCGCGGTGCAGCTCGGTGAGCGTCAGCCTGCGGTCTGACGCGGACAGCACTTCGAGCAGCTCCACCGTGCGGTCGGCGGACTTGACCGCGCCCGGACGAGCTGTGCCCTTGTCGATCGGCGACGCCACCTGGCCTCCTCGTAACAGGAAAGCAACTTGCCCTTGACACGTTGCTGTGCCGATTCTTACAGTCCTGCACCAGGTTCACAAGTACGACCCAGATTCACGTATCTGAACGCGAAGGGCTCCGACGATGCGCCGTAGAACTGCCACCACACTTGCCACGCTGGGCGTGGCCGCGCTGCTCGCGGGTTGCGGCGGCGGTGGCACCACGGCGGCGTCGAGCAAGGACCCGAACAAGCCCCTCGAGGTGTGGACCCGCTCGACGGAGGCAACGGCGAAGGTCTACGAGAAGATCTTCAAGTCGTTCACCGAGAAGACCGGTGTGCAGGTCGACTACAAGCCGATCTTCAACGACTTCGACAAGCAGGTGCAGCAGCGCGCCGCGTCGAAGGACCTCCCCGACGTCGTCATCACCGACACCGGCTCGCTCGGCAACTTCGTCAAGCAGGGCTGGACGACCGAGGTCAGCCAGAGCGACATCGCGGGCGGCGGCGACATCGTCGAACGCGCCTGGAACAACGGGAAGGGCGCGGACGGCAAGTTCTACGCCATCCCCTACTCCACCCAGGCGATGGTCACGCTGATCCGCAAGGACTGGCGCGAGAAGCTGGGCAAGCCCGTCCCCACCACGTGGGAGGAGCTCGACGACCTCGCGAGGGCCTTCACCCGCGACGACCCCGACGGCAACGGGCAGAACGACACCTACGGCATGCTCGTACCGGGCACGACCGACCGCGGATACCTCGGCTGGTGGGCGGCCAGCTACATCTGGCAGGGCGGCGGCGACATCCTCGAGGACGAGGGCGACGGCAAGTTCCGCGTCGGCATCGACTCGCCGGAGTCGACCAAGGCCGTCGAACGGCTGCGCAAGCTCTTCTGCGACGACAAGGTCATGCAGCCCGGCTCGCTGACCCTGGGCACGAACGACGCCCACCCGCTGTTCGAGTCGGGCAAGAGCGGCATCTACCTCACCGGCCCGTACATGATCGGCCGCTTCGACAAGTCGATCGGCAAGGACAAGTACGAGGTCGTCGCGTCCCCGAAGGGACCGGCCGGCGCCACGGTGCTCGGTGAGGGCGAGAACATCTACCAGATGGCAGGCTCCGCCAAGACCGCCGACCAGAAGAAGCTCGCCGAGTACCTGATCACGCCCGAGGCGCAGCAGGCCGGCATGAAGGGCGACCCGCAGCCGGTCGTCCGCCTGCCCGTCAACAAGACCGTCGACGTCAACGCGACGTACAAGGACCCGCGCTGGGCGACCGTGGCGAGCGTGTACTCCAGCGAGGCGCGGCCGTTCCCCAGCGTTCCGAACTTCGCGCCGTTCCGGCAGAAGACGTCGGAGACCCTGAACTCCATCTTCGCGAAGTGCCCCGCCGACTCCTCGGCCGAGCTGAAGACGCTCGCGGACGCGCTCAAGAAGGAACTCGAGAACCAGAAGGCGTCGAAGTGACGGCTGTTCAACCACTCGGCGACACCCGAGACGTGGGCTCGACGGCTAGTGGCGGCGGTGCCGTCGAAACCCACCCCGTGAGGCGGCGCCGCCGGCGCCGCCTCACGGGAGCCACCTTCATCCCGTGGCTCTTCCTCTTCCCCGCCGCGCTGATCTTCCTGGTCTTCAAGTTCATCCCGATGGCCGAGGGCATCCGGCTCTCGCTGTTCGAGGTCAGGCCGTTCCTCGGCGACATCTTCGTCGGCTTCAAGAACTACGCGACGATCCTGCAGGACGAGAAGTTCCTGACCGCCAGCTGGCACACCCTCGTGCTGGCCGGCGGTCAGACGATCGGCGCGATGGTGATCGGCTTCTTCCTGGCGTTGCTGCTGGAAGGTCACACCAAGTCGCTGTGGTTCGTGCGGTCCGCGGTGTTCCTGCCCGTCGTGGCGGCCACCGCGGTCATCGGCGAGATCTGGCGGTTGTTCTTCTACCCGGCGCCCGAAGGCTTCCTCAACGAGCTCATCTCGTGGGTCGGCCTCGGGCCCTGGGAGTACATCCACAGCACGGACACCTCGCTGGTGTCGGTCATGTTCGTCGGCATCTGGAAGCACGCGCCGTACGACATGGTGCTGATCCTCGCCGGGCTGGCCGGCATCGACCGCCAGCAGTACGAGGCCGCCGCGATCGACGGCGCCACGACGCCGCAGCGGATCTGGAACGTCACGCTCCCCGCGCTGCGGCCCGTCATCACGATCCTGCTGACGCTGGCGGCCATCCGCGGCCTGCGCGTCTTCACCGAGGTGTACGTGCTCACTGGAGGTGGTCCCGCCGGGTCGACCGACGTCTGGATGACTCGCGTCTACACCACGGCGTTCGAACAGTCCGAAGCCGGACTGGCATCCGCTGGCTCCGTGCTCTTGTTCCTGGTTACCTTGATTTTGACGGTCAGCGTGCAGTGGTACCGCCGCAGGAGGGAAGCGCGATGAGCACCGTTAACTCAAGCCGCTTCGACAGCGCCATCGGCTGGTCCGCCCGCCCGGACGCGTGGGTCAGCAGGGGTGTCCGGTTCCTTTTCAGCGCCCTCGCTGTAATCCTTTTCTGCGGCCCGCTGCTGGTCATCTTCTCCGGCGCGTTCGACCACAACCCGGACCCGACCAAGCTGTCGGTGATCCCGGCCAACCCGTCGCTGATCAACTTCCAGGTCGCGGCGGAGAACAAGATCTGGCACTACCTGATGAACTCGTTGATCATCGCGGGTGGTGCGCTGCTGCTGCAGCTGTCGGTGAGCGTTTTCGCCGCATACGCGTTGGCGCGCAAGAAGTTCCGCGGTCAGGCCATCGCCCTGCTGGTCATTCTCGCCACGATGATGTTGCCTGAGGAGGTCATCGCGATCCCGCTGTCGCTGGTGATCGGAGACCTGCCTCTGGTGCACGTGAGTCTCAAGGGCACCCTGCTCGGCGTCATCCTCCCGTTGGGGGCTTGGGGATTCTCCATCTTCGTCATGACGGAGTTCATGAAGGAGATCCCCGGCGAACTGGAGGAGGCGGCCAAAGTGGACGGTGCCGGGGAGCTGCGCCTCTTCGCGCAGATCATTCTCCCGCTGTGCAAGCCCGCCCTCGGCGTCATCGCCGTGTTCGGCTTCAACATGATTTGGGAGCAGTACCTGCTCCCCCTGATCGTCGCCGCTGACCCCTCCGATTACACGCTCACGGTCGCACTCCTCGCGCTTCGATCCGACGACATGGTCGGAACGGGCATCGTGCTGGCCGGTGCGTTGCTGGCGCTGGTACCGAGCTTGGTCGTGTACCTGTCGCTGCAGAAGTCCTTCCTGCGTGGGATCACCACCGGAGCGATCAAGGGATGAGTCTGGTTATGCAACTCGATGGTGTGCTGTTCTTTCCGGTGACCCCGTTCGACAGCGAGGGGAACATCGCGTACGACGTGCTCGCCGAGCACGTCAAGCACGGTGTCTCCGCCGGGCCGGGCGCGGTGTTCGCCGCCTGCGGCACCGGCGAGTTCCACGCGCTGGAGCTGGGCGAGTTCGAGCGCGCGGTGGCGGTCGCGGTCGAGGCGACCGCGGGCAAGGTGCCGGTGTTCGCCGGAGCGGGTGGATCGGTCGCGGCGACCAAGCAGTTCGTGCAGGCGGCGGAACGCGCCGGTGCCAACGGCATCCTGCTGCTGCCGCCGTACCTGGTGACCAACCCGGCCGCCGGTCTCGTGCGGTACGTGGCCGAGGTCGCCGGTGCCACCGAGCTGCCGATCATCGTGTACCAGCGCAACAACGCGCGGTTCACGCCCGAGACCGCGGTCGAGGTCGCGCGCATCCCGAACGTCGTGGGCCTGAAGGACGGTCTCGGCGACCTCGACCAGATGCAGCGGATCGTGCTGTCCGTCCGTGCCAACGTTGACAAGCCGTTCCAGTTCTTCAACGGCCTGCCGACCGCGGAGATGACGCAGCTCGCGTACCGGGCCATCGGTGTCGAGCTCTACTCGTCGGCGGTGTTCTGCTTCGCGCCGGAGATCTCCCTCGGTTTCTACAACGCCGTGCAGTCCGGCGACATCGAGCTCGTGAACCGGTTCCTCTACGAGTTCTACAAGCCGCTGGTCGAGCTGCGCGACAAGGTCCCCGGTTACGCGGTCGCCCTGGTGAAGGCCGCGGTGCGCGCGAACGGTCTCGAGGTCGGCGGCGTGCGGCCGCCGCTGATCGACCCGCTCGACGAGCACCTGGCCGCTCTCGACAAGATCATCGCCGCGGGCAAGGCCCTGCTGAGCTGAGAGGGCGTTCGGCATGAAGATCACCGAGATTGTCCTGACACCGATCGCGTTCCGGGACCCGCCATTGCTCAACTCGGCCGGCGTGCACGAGCCGTGGGCGCTGCGCACGATCGTCGAGGTGCACACCGACGAAGGCATTTCGGGGCTGGGGGAGACCTACGGCGACCTCGGGCACCTGGAACGCTCACGGTCCGTTGTGGACTCCTTGATCGGCCTCGACGTGTTCGCTCTCAACGAGATGCACGCGCGGGTCGCCACCGTTCTCGGTGGCAAGGCCGGGCTCGACAAGCACGGCCTGACCGGCAAGATCACGGCGGAGAGCACCGTCGACCGCGTGTACTCGCCGTTCGAGGTCGCCTGCCTGGACATCCAGGGCAAGGCGCTGGGACGCCCGGTGCACGACCTGCTGGGCGGCGCGGTCCGCTCGTCCGTGCCCTACTCGGCCTACCTGTTCTACAAGTGGGACGGGCACCCCGGCGCCGAACCGGACGAGTGGGGCGAGGCGATCGACCCCGCCGGCATCGTGGCCCAGGCCACCAAGATGATCGGGCAGTACGGCTTCGGGTCGATCAAGCTCAAGGGCGGTGTCTTCCCTCCCGAGCAGGAGATCGAGGCGATCCGCGCCCTGCGCGAGGCGTTCCCGGACCACCCGCTGCGGCTGGACCCGAACGCGGCCTGGTCGGCGGCGATGTCGTTGAAGGTAGCGGCGGAGCTCGACGGCGTGCTGGAGTACCTGGAGGACCCGACGCCGGAGATCTCCGGGATGGCGGAGGTGGCCGCCAAGGCACCGATGCCGCTGGCCACCAACATGTGCGTGGTCGCGTTCGAGCACCTCAAGCCGTCCGTGGAACAGGACGCCGTGCAGGTGCTGCTGTCCGACCACCACTACTGGGGCGGACTGCAGCGGTCACGTCAGCTGGGGATGATCTGCCAGACGTTCGGCATCGGCCTGTCGATGCACTCGAACTCGCACCTCGGCATCTCGCTGGCCGCGATGACGCACCTGGCCGCGGCGACGCCGAACCTGAACTACGCCTGCGACACGCACTACCCCTGGAACGCCCAGGACGAGGTCGTGGAACCGGGCGTGCTGTCCTTCGTGGACGGTGCGGTTCCGGTTCCCCTGACGCCGGGGCTCGGTGTGTCGCTGGACCGTGACGCGCTGGCGCGCCTGGCCGAGAACTACGTCCGTTGCGGCATCACGGCTCGCGACGACACGGGCTACATGCAGAAGTTCGACCCGAGTTACGAGAGGAAGCGCCCCCGGTGGTGAAGTCGGTTGTCCACGCCTATCCGTGGGACCTGATCGGAGACCCTGAGGCCGTCGCGCGGTATCAGGACCTCGGGGTCGACGCGATCGCCCTCGCGGCGTCCTATCACACCGTGCGGGCCGCGACGCCGCTTCACCCGTCGCATCGGATGGTCGATGCGCGGCACGCGGCGTTCTACCTGCCGGTGCGGTCGGAGAAGTACGGCCGGCTCGTGCCCGCGGAACCGTCCTGGGTGGACGGTTCCGACTCGTTCGGCGCGGCGGCGGCTTTGGTTCGTGCCGCCGGTCTGCCGGTGTACGCGTGGACCGTGCTGACGCACAACTCGCGCCTCGGCGACCTGCACCCCGACGTGACCGTGGTGAACGCGTTCGGAGACCGCTACCCGTACGCGTTGTGCACCGCGCAGCCCGACGTCGTGGACTACACGTCGGTGCTGGTGTCCGAGGTGCTGGAGCTCGGCGCGCCGGACGGGATCATCCTGGAGGCCTGCGGGCCGCTGGGGTTCTTCCACGGCGGGCACCACGAGAAGACCGACGGCACGGACTGGAACGCGGTGCAGCAGAAGCTGTTGTCGCTGTGCTTCTGCTCTGCCTGCACCGCCCTGTACGCCGACCCGGATGCCCTGCGTGAAGCGGTCCGAACTGGGGTCGATCGCGGAGCGTCCAGCGTCGAGGACGCGCTGGGCGCGCTCGCGGACGACGTTCGAGCGGTGCGCACCGGCGTGGTGCGGTCGTTGCGGCAGCGACTGGTGTCGGAGATCCGCGCTGCCGCGCCTTCGACCCGGATCGGCATGCACGTGACGGCGGACCCCTGGGGAACCGGGCCGTTCGCGACCGTGGCCGGTGGTGTCGACGCCGACATCGATGTCCTGACGACCATGTGCTGGCCCGGCCCGGAGGTCGCCGTTCCCGGCATCGAGGCTCTTCGCGCCGCCGCCCCGGACACGCGGATCGCCGCGTACGTGCTGGGGCTGCCGCCGAAGCCGGCCGACGGTGCGGCGTTGTCGAAGGAATGGCTCGCGTACCTGGACGCAGGCGTGGAGGAGTTCCACCTCTACCACGGCGGTCTCGCGTCCGCGGCACGGTTGGAAGCTTTGCGAGAGGCTGTAACGGCCGTTAGCCGCTAACTGTGAAGAGAAGTCCCTGAGGGAATTCACTGCAACCCGTTGTGAGCGCGGTTCCGTCCTCTCCACATGAGGCACATAGGAACCGTAGTTGGCACTGGCGTCCTGCTGCTGGTCATCTCGGCCTGTGGCAGTGCGCAGAACGCGGGCATCGGGGCAGGTGGCGGTCAGGAGTTGCCGACCGCCACCTCGTCCTCCGAGGTGCCCCCGAACGTCGCCCCCGGAGAAGTGCCGCCGGATGGCAAACCCGTGACGAAGCTCGACGCCGGCGCGCTGCCGCCGGACCAGCCGCGCACCGCGTGGACCCAGGGCGACGGGAAGACCGTCGGAGTCGTGGCCCAGGAGGGCGGATGCGGCAAGGCGAGCGCGTCCGTGCTGGAGCAGAACGCTTCCACGGTGAAGATCGAGCTGCTCGAGACGCTGCCGCTGACGAAGCAGATGTGCACCATGGACATCCGCTTCCCCCCGCTGACGGTGCAGCTGTCCGAGCCCCTCGGTGAGCGCACGGTCGTGCTGACGTCGCGGCAGGAACAGAAGTAGACCTCCCTCCCCCACGGTGCCCGGTCGGCAACTGCCCCGTCGGCCGGGCATCTCTACTTCCCAACCATTTCTGACAGCTTTTTCGGGGGCTGGTCCGGGAACATTCGACCGGACAGGTCGTAAGACATTTGACAGGGACTTCTCGTCCCGGTTTGCGAGGATGGTGCGCATGAGAAACGCCGTCGCTGCCGTTGCTCTCGCCGTCGTGCTCGCCGGTTGTTCGTCCGGCACGCAATCAAGCGCACCCGGCTCCGGTTCGTCGGGCGCCACGCCCACGGGCACGACCGCACCCGGTTCGAGCGGCACCCCCGGTTCGTCCGGTGCGAACCCCAGCGCGCCCGTCCAGCCTCCGGTCTCGATCTCGGAGGAGAAGCCCGTCATCCCGCCCGACGTCACGCCTGTGGCGAAGGACAAGGTCGACACGACATCGTTGTCAGACACCTACCGCGACGAGGCCTACGTCTTCGGAGACGGCCGCGACGTCGAGGTCTTCGGCGTGGGCGGCGGCTGCAAGGAGGCCCGCGCCGAGATCACCGGCCAGTCCGCCGACGTCGTCCAGATCACGCTGGTCACGATCACCAAGCAGCCCGCGGGTACCATCTGCAGCCAGGAGATCCGTCAGGTGCCACTGACGGTCCGCCTGGACGCCCCTCTCGGCAACCGCCGCCTGGTCCTCGAGGCTCGCGAGGAAACCGGCTGACAGATCGCATGTCGCCGATTCGCTCGGCGTCGTGAAGTTCGCGGTGGCCGGACTCCGGCGGCGCACCTCACGCCCTCGCGTGCGCCGCCCTGTTGCCCGGCCCTCGCACGACCGCTGACTCCGCCGGGTCCGCCCAGAAAACCTGATGGCCCACCGCCACCGCCGCGGCGACCCGGTCGACATCGCCACGCCGGCCTCGTTGCGGTTCACCCGCAAACCACAAAGCCGCCCAAGCCCCGCCGACGACTCGGCGAGACCTGGGCGGCTCGGTGAAGGGGTCTAACGGCGGAAACTGATCTGCAGGGTCGGCGTCGACGTCTCCGCGAAGAAGTCGTTGCCCTTGTCGTCGACCACGACGAAGGCCGGGAAGTCCTCGACCTCGATCTTCCAGACCGCCTCCATGCCCAGTTCGGGGTACTCGAGCACCTCGACCTTGCGGATGCAGTCCTGCGCCAGCCGCGCCGCCGGGCCGCCGATCGAGCCCAGGTAGAAGCCGCCGTGCGACGAGCAGGCGTCGGTCACCTGCTTGGAGCGGTTGCCCTTGGCGAGCATCACCAGCGAGCCGCCCGCGGCCTGGAACTGTTCCACGTAGGAGTCCATGCGGCCGGCGGTGGTCGGGCCGAACGAACCGGAGGCGTAGCCCTCGGGCGTCTTGGCCGGGCCGGCGTAGTAGACCGGGTGGTCCTTGAGGTACTGCGGCATCTCCTCGCCGGCGTCGAGGCGTTCCTTGATCTTGGCGTGCGCGATGTCGCGTGCCACGACCAGCGGGCCGGTCAGCGAGACGCGGGTCTTCACCGGGAGCTTGGTGAGGATGTCGCGGATCTCCGTCATGGGACGGGTGAGGTCGATCTGGACGACCTCGTCGGACAGGTCCTCGCCCTCGATCTCCGGCAGGAACCGGGCCGGGTCGCGCTCCATCTGCTCCAGGAACACGCCCTCGGCCGTGATGCGGGCCTTGGTCTGGCGGTCGGCCGAGCACGAGACCGCGATGCCGACCGGGAGGGACGCGCCGTGGCGGGGGAGGCGGATGACGCGCACGTCGTGGCAGAAGTACTTGCCGCCGAACTGGGCGCCGATGCCGAAGTTGCGGGTGAGTTCGAGGACCTGCTGCTCGAGGTCCGTGTCGCGGAACGCGTGGCCCGTCGCGGAGCCCTCGGTCGGCAGGGTGTCGAGGTAGCGGGCGGAGGCGAGCTTCGCGACCTTGAGGTTCTGCTCGGCGGACAGGCCGCCGACGACGACCGCGAGGTGGTACGGCGGGCACGCCGCGGTGCCGAGCGAACGCAGCTTCTCGTCCAGGAACGACGCGAGGCGCTTCGGGTTCAGCACCGCCTTCGTCTCCTGGTAGAGGAACGTCTTGTTCGCGCTGCCGCCACCCTTGGCCATGAACAGGAACTCGTACACGGGCTCCTGGCCGGGCTTGTGGAACACCTCGATCTGCGCGGGCAGGTTGGTGCCGGTGTTCTTCTCGTCCCAGAACGTCACCGGGGCCATCTGCGAGTAGCGCAGGTTGAGCTCCTGGTAGGCCTCGTAGACGCCGCGGGCCAGGGCCTGCTCGTCGTCGCCGCCGGTCAGGACGGTCTCCGAACGCTTGCCCATGATGATCGCCGTGCCGGTGTCCTGGCACATCGGCAGCACGCCGCCGGACGAGATGGCGGCGTTGCGGAGCAGGTCCATGGCGACGAAGCGGTCGTTGCCGGAGGCCTCGGGGTCGTCGATGATCTTGCGCAGCTGGGCGAGGTGCGACGGGCGCAGCAGGTGCTGGATGTCCCGGATCGCCTCCTTCGCGAGCAGCGTGAGCGTCTCGGGAGCGATCTCCAGGAACTTGCGGTCACCGGCCTCGATGAGCTTGACCCCGTCGGAGGTGACGAGGCGGTACTCGGTCTCGGTGTCCTTCGCGAGCGGGAGGACGTCGGTGTACTCGAATGTGGTGGGCACGGGGTACACAACTCCAACGGTGTGCAGTTCGGATCAGAAAACCGTACCGCCATCAAAGGGACGTGCTGGTCCCCGTCCACCGTGTTCTTCGCAACCGTGTTCCGCGCAGGGGCCGCAAACGCGGAAGGCCGAGGCGGCCCCCGGCCGTCCCGACCTTCCTTCGCGTGCGAAACCCGACTCACGACGGGCGTCGCTTGGCTCTGGTAACGCCCGACCGTGCCGTGAGTTGAGTCACAAGTCAATACTGCTCAGCGGGTGAGACCCGACCGTGACGACTTCGGGACTACGAGGCGTAGGCCCGCAGCTTCGCGGCGCGTTCGCCCTGGCGGAGCTTCGACATGACCTCGCGCTCGATCTGGCGGACCCGCTCGCGCGACAACCCGAAGCGCTTGCCGATCTGGTCGAGGGTGCGCGGCTGGCCGTCCTCGAGGCCGTAGCGCAGCCGGATCACGGCCTGCTCGCGCGGCTCCAGCGTCGCCAGAACGCGGCGCAGGTCGTCCTGCAGCAGCCCGGAGATGACGGCGCTCTCGGCGTCGGTCGCGTCCGAGTCCTCGATGAAGTCACCGAGGGGAGCGTCCTCCTCCGTGCCGACCGGCATGTCCAGCGATACCGGGTCACGCGCGTGGTCGAGCAGGTCGGCGACCTTGTCCGGGTTGAGGCCCGCTTCCTTCGCGAGCTCCTCGTTCGTCGCCTCGCGACCGAGCGTCTGGTGCAGGTCGCGCTTGATCCGCGCGAGCTTGTTCACCTGCTCGACGAGGTGGACGGGGAGGCGGATGGTGCGGCCCTGGTCGGCCATGCCGCGGGTGATCGCCTGGCGGATCCACCACGTCGCGTACGTCGAGAACTTGAAGCCCTTGGTGTAGTCGAACTTCTCGACCGCGCGGATGAGGCCCAGGTTGCCTTCCTGGATCAGGTCCAGCAGCGGCATGCCGCGGCCCGTGTAGCGCTTGGCCAGCGACACGACGAGGCGCAGGTTGGCCTTGAGCAGGTGGTCCTTGGCGCGGCGGCCGTCGCGGACGAGCGCCCCCATCTCATCGCGGCGGGTGGGGGTGAGGCGCTTGGCCGTCTCGAGGACGTGCTGCGCGAACACACCTGCCTCGATGCGCTTCGCGAGCTCCACCTCCTCCTCGGCGGTGAGGAGCGCGGTCTTGCCGATTCCGTTCAGGTAGACTCGAACGAGGTCGGCTGCTGGTCCCTGCGCGTCGAGTTCGTGCTCGACGACGGTGGGCGTGTTCTCTCCGACTTCACGGTCGGAGATCCTCGTGACGGTCATGGATCTCCCTCCCCCTGGTGCGGGCGACGCTGCTGTCGGTCAGGACAGTCGCGCGTGGCGGTCAAGGCGGCGCGGCGCTGCGCCCTGGTTGCCGGTTGCGGCGGGCCCGCTCGGGATCCCATCGCTAGCTGGCTGATACCTGGGTAACGAAGACGATTCCGAATTCGTTCCCGACTTCCATGACCTGAAGACGTCACCACAGTCACAGCGGTTGCGCGACTAATCTGAGGATTCCCTGAGAACCGTTTAGTCAGAGGTCGACGATCACCGTGAACGGACCGTCGTTCACGCTCCGTACCTTCATCTCGGTTCTGAATCGTCCCGTTTCGACGCGCGCGCCCTTTTGGCGTAGCTCCTGCACGACCGCGTTCACCAACGGTTCCGCGTGCTCGGGCCGGGCGGCCGCCGTCCAGGACGGACGGCGGCCCTTGCGTGTGTCCCCGTAAAGGGTGAACTGGCTGACGACCAGCAACGGAGCACCGGTCGACTCGCACGACTGCTCGTCGTCGAGGATGCGCAGACCGTGCAGCTTCTGCGCCATTTTGCGGGCGTGCTCGGCCGTGTCGTCGTGGTGAACGCCGAGCAGCACCAGCAATCCGGGCTCGTCGATCGCGCCGACGATCGCCCCTTCGACTTCGACACTCGCTTCTGTGACGCGCGCCACAACCGCTTTCACGCGGGAATCAACATTCCGTGCCGGATGAGATCACGAACGATCGGCAAGGCCGCTTCCGCATCGATTTCCCCGTAAGCGAACTCGAGCAGTGCGAGCAGGTCTTCCAGCGGCAAGGCGCCGTTGCAACCGGCGACGAGCTTGGCGGTCGCCTCGTCGACCTCGTGCTGCCAGCCGGGCCCGTCCGTGCGGTGCAGCCGTGCGACGACCTTGCGCCAGCCCTCGTCGCCCGGCTCGGACACCTCCTCGAGCAGCACGGTGTCGGCGACCCGGAAACGCCGGCTCAGCAGGTCGGGGTTCGCGCGCAGCCACGCGACGTTGTCGAGCCAGCGCGCCGCCTCCGGGCCCAGCGGGTCGTCGTAGGCGTGGCGCAGGTCCTCGCAGATGACCTGGGAGTGCATCTCGTCGGTGCGGCGCAGCGTCACGTACCCGAAGCCGACGCCCTGGACGTCGTTCTCCTCGAACCAGTCCAGCCACGCCGCGGCCTTCTGCCGGCCCTCGGGGCTGCGCGGGTCGACGCCCGCGTCCTTGAGCCACGTGCCGACGTACAGGGCGGGCTCGGCGATGTCGCGCTGCACGAACCACGCGTCGATGCCGCCGCGGGGGAGCCAGCCGGAGACGCGCTCCTCCCAGTCCTCACCCTCGCGGTGCACCCACGACGCGAGCAGCTGGCCGACGCCGCCCTCGTTGAGGAAGGAGGGCAGCTGCCGGACGACCAGCGCCGACGCGTCGTCGCCGCCGAGACCGGAGTCGCGGTAGACGAAGTCCACCCGCGGCGGGCCGACGACGAACGGCGGGTTGCACACGACGTGGTCGAACCGCCGGTTCCGGACCGGCCCGAACCACTCGCCCTGCAGCGTCTCCACGTCGAGCTCGTTCAGGCGGAACGTGCCCTGCGCGAGCCTCAGCGCGCGCTCGGACAGGTCAGTCGCGGTGATCTTCTGAGCGTGCGTGCTGGCGTGCAGCGCCTGGACGCCACAACCGGTGCCGAGGTCGAGCACCGTGCCGACGGGCGTGCGCTTGGTCGCGCGGGCGAGGCTGATGGACGCGTGGCCGACGCCGAGCACGTGGTCCTCGGGGACGGCGCTGCCGCGCAGGTCGGAGTCGAGGTCGGCGACGACCCACCAGTTGTCCTCGTACGGCCGGACGTCCAGCCCGGCCCGCAGGCTGCTCGCACCGGGAACGGACGACAGGACCTCGTTCTGGACGGCGTCGTCGATGTCGACACCGTCCAGCGCCTTGCGGACGTCCTGCTCGGGCTCGTGGTCGCCGAGCAGGAACATGCGGATCAGCGTGCCGAGCGGCCCGGCGTCCTTGCTCGCGCGGCGGGCGGGCTCCGGCTCGCCGCGGCCGAGCGCGGCGTGGGCCTGGAGGCCGAGCGCGTCGACGACGCCGTCCGCGGTGTAACCGGTGTTCAGGAAGGCCTCGCGCAAACGGGCGCACAGTTCAACGGAAAGATCGGGGTGCACGGGTGGAGATGCTTTCACGCCCCGTGGTTCACCGCGTGATCTGGAGGGCGATGGCCATCGCGAGACGCTGGTCGGGGTCGTCGAGGGGGAGTGGCGTCACCTCGGACATCTTCTGCATGCGGTACCGCAACGTGTTCGGGTGCACCTTGAGATCCCTGGCCGCCGCCCGCACGTCCCCCTGGGCCGCCAGCCACGCCCTCAACGTCGTGGCGTACTGCGTCCCGTTCTCGGCGTCGTGCCGCACTATGGTGGATATCGGCCCGCGGGTCGGCAGCCGTCCAGCCTCGGCGACGGCGGCGAGCCGGTGCAGCAGCACCTGCGCCCACGCGTCGTCGTACACAACCGGTACACCGGTCGAAAGCGCGAGGCATTCGTCCGCCTCCTGCCGTGACGTCGGCAGCTGCGTCGCCTCGGCCGGCCCCCCGATGCCCGCCAGCACCGTCGCCTCGGCGGGCAGTTCGCGCACCAGCGAGCGCACCCACGCGACGGCGTCGTCGGCGGCCGGGATGACGGTGTAGAGGACGTTGCCGAACAACGCGCTGCGCCCAGGCCGCGACCAGCCGAAGCCGGCGGTGGCCCGCTGGAACGCGAGCACCGCCGCACCGTGCTCGCCCTCGCCCGCGTGGGCCTGCACCGCGATCACCCGCAGATCGGCGGACGGCAGCCCGAGGCGCGCGACGTCCGCGGACTCGGGCTGGTCGAGCAGCCTGATCACCAGATCGGCCTCGGCCTGGCGCTCGAGGTCCGTCGACGCCCGCGACCGCAACAGGTGCAACGCCGCCGTGCGCGCGCCGTCGACCAACGCGGCACTTCGAGCGGCGTCCACCGGTCCCGTCACCTCGACCCACACCGACCCCAGCAGCTCACGGCCCGCCCGCACCGCGGCGACGAGCCGGTTGCCCAGCTGCGGGGTCAGCTTGGGCACGAAGATCGGCTCGTCCGAAGACGCGAGGTGCGTGAACACGCCGAACTCGTCCAGCGCCCGCCGGGCCTCCTCCGGCACCCGCCGCCCGAGGATGGTCTGCACCCGCACGGGGTCGACGTCCTCCTGCCGGTAGGAGTACGCGAGCACGCGGGACTGCTGGTCCTCGATCGTCACCGGCCCGCCCACGACGCCCGCGATCACGTCGGCCAGCCCGAACAGGTCCCCGGTCCGCGTACCGCCGTTGACCAGCGTCTGCGTGACGTTCGCAAGCTGACTCCACGGCACGGAAGGGTCCACGAGCAACACGGCCGCACCGGACTTCTTGGCCGCGGCGACCACCCGCTCGTCGAGCGGCGGCTTGCCGTGCAGGACCACCGCGGACGCCACCGTGGACGCCACGAGCCGCACCGCCGCCGCTACCGACGGCGTACCCAGCCCGAGAAGCACGTCCCCCGCGGCCGCCGGCGTGTTCTCGGCCGGATCGTGCAGGGCGACCCCGCGGAGTTCGGCGTCGCGCCCCCTCGGCGCGCAGGCCAGGTGCGTGCCGAGGCTGCCGAGCACGTCCACGAGGCGATCAAGGGCGACCACCCGCGGATGTTAACCGCCAACCGGGCGTCCCCGGCGTCACTCGGACGTGGGACTATGGAGGCGTAGCCGATGGAAGTTGGACGAGGTGGTGTCGTGAGCAGTCCCGACCGGACCGACACCCCGGTGTTGATCACCGAGGCGGCTCCTTCCTACGAACAGCAGCACGCCGCCCGGCGCCGGAAGTACGCGATCATGATGAGCCTGCGCTTCCCGTGCCTCATCCTCGCGGCGCTGTTCGCCCACACCTGGTGGCTGGCCCTGTTCTTCATCGTGCTGTCCGTGCCGCTGCCGTGGATGGCCGTGCTGATCGCGAACGACCGGCCGCCGCGTAAGACCGAGAAGGCCAACCGCTACGAGGTCGAGCGCCGCGCCATCGCCCCGAAGAGCACCACCGTCATCGACGGCTGACCGTCCGAACCTGCTCGAAATCGCACACCGGTCCGACGCCGCTCGTGCCTTCGCAATGAGTCTTTTGCCGTCGACCGCAAACGTTTTTGCATCCGGTGGGCGGGAAAGCGGTCATGCCAGGCGTGCGGGCAACCGATATATCAGCCGAGAACTGATATATCGGTTCAGCCGGAGAGCTAGCGAGGGGGTTGGGCGCCCACGACGCTGACCGCGCGAGAGCCCGCGCGGACGCCGCCGAGGAGAGCGTCGCGCTTCGACGCACCGGACAGCCAAGCCGCGAGGAAGCCCGCGTCGAAGGCGTCGCCGGCACCCGTCGAGTCGATGCACTCGGTAACTTCAGCGGGGACCGAAATCAGCTCGTCGGCGTCGACCCAGGACGCACCATCGGGGCCCGAGGTCACCACCACAGCGCCGACGTGCGAGAGCAGCGACTTCGCCGACGACGGCTCCGAGGAGCCGGTGAGGGCGAGGAGTTCGTCGGCGTTGGGCAGCAGGAAGTCGACGCCGCGCACGTCCGCCAGGAACGCCTCGGGCGAGTGGATCAGGACGGCTGCCTGGGGGTCCACGGACGTCGTCCAGCCCGCGGCACGGGCGGCCTCGAGCACGGCCAGGCCGGCGGGGCGTGAGGTGGCGTCGAGCAGGACGTAGCCGGACAGGTGCAGGTGGCCGTGGGGCTCGGTGAGCAGGCCCGGGGCGAGGTCGGCGGGGGAGAAGCGAGCGTTTGCGCCGCGGTCGGGGAGCATCGAGCGCTGACCGTCCTCGTCGACGAGGACGACCACGCAGCAGGTCGCCAGGTCCTGGTCGACCGCGAAGGCGCACTGGACGCCCGCCGTGGTCAGTTCGGCGTGGACCTGGCGGCCGGCCGAGTCGGCGCCCACGCGGGCCACCAGGACCGGCGAGGCGCCGCAGGCCGCGAGCCAGACCGCCGTGTTGGCGCCCGCGCCACCCGGCTCGATGGTGACCTTGGCGCGGACGTCGCCACCGTGGGCGATGGGACCGGCGTGGCGGGCCACCACGTCGAGGCCCGCGTCACCGACCACGACCACCGGCCTCACTGGAACAGCTCGACGGCGACAGCGGCGGCCACGGAGACGTTGCTGACGACGAGCTCCTCGTTGGCGTCGAGGCTGACGCCGGCGCTCGCGGTGTGGAAGTGCTCCAGCAGGACGGGGGTGACGTCCTTGCCGCGCACGTCCTGGTCGACGAGCTTCTGCAGGCCTTCGGCGAGCAGGCGGTCGTGCAGGGCGGCGTCCATCTCGAAGGCGGCGGGGATCGGGTTGGCCAGGACCATGCCGCGACCACCGGCCGCGAACACGGCCGCGGCCTCGGCGGCGGTGTCGACCCGCCACGACAGGTCGAACTCCGACTCGCGGCGGTAGAAGGCCGGGAAGCGCGAGGTCCGGTAGCCGACGACCGGCACCGAACGGGTCTCGAAGACCTCCAGGGTCGCGCCCATGTCCAGGATCGACTTCACACCCGAGCAGACGATCAGCACCGGCGTCGTCGCCACCACGTCGAGGTCGGCGGACACGTCCCACGTCTCGCGCGCGCCGCGGTGCACGCCGCCGAGACCGCCGGTCCCGAACACGCGGATGCCCGCCTGGTGGGCCAGGGCCGTCGTGGAGGCCACGGTCGTCGCGCCGCTGCGTCCCAGGGCGTAGGCGGGGCCGAGGTCGCGCAGCGAGAGCTTCACGAGGTCGCCCGCGTTGCAGACCCGGTCGAGCTCGGACGAGGAGAGACCGATGCGCGGCACGCCGTCGAGCACGGCGATCGTCGCGGGGACCGCACCGGCCTCCCGCACCACCTTCTCCAGGCGTGCGGCGACCGTCAGGTTGCGCGGCGCGGGCAGGCCGTGGGACAGGATGGTGCTCTCGAGAGCGACGACCGGCCGGTTCTCGGCCAGTGCGGTGGCAACTTCTTCAGCGATGTGCAGCGTGGTCACGAGTGGGCATCATCCCAGGTACCCTGGGCGCGTGAGCACCCAGACTCTTCCCGAGGTCGACGTACGGCCGGATGAGACCGACCAGTCTTCGGACGACACGCCGAAGATGTTCCACTACGTGCGCAAGGCGAAGATCGCCGAGAGCGCCGTGATGGGCACGCACGTGGTCGCGCTGTGTGGCGAGGTCTTCCCGGTCACGCGGTCGCCGAAGCCCGGTTCGCCGGTGTGCCCGGACTGCAAGAAGATCTACGAGAACCTCCCGCCCGGCGGCGACGGCGACTAGTCGCACCCAGAGCCTCACGGCGCCCGCCGCCTTGAGCTGACTCGAGGCGGCGGGCGCTGCTGTCTCGGGTCGACGTGAGGAACGGCGTGGATCTTCTTGCTGCGTGGCGGGCGGTGCTGGGGGACGTCGGGAAGCCGGCGCCCGCGGTGGACTGGCCCGCGGTCGAGTCCCGGCTCGGCACCGCGCTGCCCGCCGACTACAGGGTGCTGGCCGAGAACTACCCCGGCTTGTCCGTCGACGACTTCATGGCGGTCTTCCACGTCGTGAGCGAGAAGGACGACGAGTTCGACCTGCTGGAGTTCGCGGAGCAGACGCTCGGCAACTGGCGAAAGCTGCGGGTGGACGTCCCCAGGGCGGTGCCGCACCCGCTGTACCCCGAGCCCGGCGGCCTGCTTCCCTGGGGAGTCACCGACAACAACGACTTCCTCTGCTGGCTCATGACGGGCGAGCCGGACGAGTGGCCGGTGGTGGTCACGACCGTCCACGAGTGGTGGACGTACGAGGGAACGATGCTGAGCTTCCTCACCGGAATTCTGCGCAGGGACATCGTGTGCCCGCTCCTCACGGAAGATTTTCCAGATGAGGACTACGAGGTGACGGCGGACTAGCCCCGCTGCTTCTCTTCCTCGCTGTGCGACCGCTGCTCCTGGATCTTCAGCGGCGTCGTGAGCTGCGTGTCCGCGGGAGAGGGCGCCGAGTAGCCCGTGTTGTCGTCCTCCTGCTTGGGCGCGTTCTCCTCGGATCGGATGCGGGACGCCGCGCGCTCCATCTCGAGCCTGCGCCAGCGGCGGCGCTGGCGGCGGGTCATCCGGGCCGGCCACATGTCCTGGACGGCGCTGTTGAAGTACGCGCCGATCGTGATCGCCAGGCCGATGAAGAACACGAACAGCAGGAACGCGATCGGCGTCGCCAGCGCGCCGTAGGTGTAGCCGGTGGTGGTGATCCACTGGATGTACAGGCGCAGGCCGATGGACGACAGGATGAAGAACGCCATCGCGAGGATCGCGCCGGGCAGCACACGGTGGTACGGCAGTCTTCGCGGCAGCGCGACCTTGTAGAGCATCGACAGCGAGAGCACCAGCAGCAGCGCCACGCCGGGGTAGTAGAACCGGCCGACCCACGTCGCGATGTACGGCTGCCAGGACGCCGGGAAGAGCTCCGGCAGGATGTCCGGGCCCAGCGCCAGCACCGGCAGGCCGATCACCAGCGCGACCAGTGACACCAAGTAGAGCAGCAACGCGAAGAACCGTTGCCACACCTCGTTGCGCACGCCGTACTGGCCGTGGGCGACCGTGATCGCGTCGACGAACGACGACATGGCCGACGACCCCGCCCACAGCGAGATCAGGAAGCCGATGGAGACGATCTCGCCCTTGCCGGTCGACAGGATCTCCGCGACGGTCGGCTGGATCACGCCGTTGACGACGTCCGCGCTGAAGATCGTCCGGGTGAACCCGATGATCTTCTCCTGCACGGAGAGGACGATCTCGGGGCCGAACCAGGTGCCGATCCAGCCCATCGAGCCCAGCACTCCGAGCAGCAGCGGAGGGAACGACAGCGTCTGCCAGAACGCGGCTTCGGCGGCTTCTGAGAAGATGTTGCCCTGCCACGCCTTCGACAACGTGCGCGCGAGTAGACGCAGCGGCCCCTTGCGGCCGGACCTGCGTGCGTCGTTGTCGGAAGGCGAACCCATCGCAGTGACAAGCATGGTGCATACCGCCACGTTTCGCGGCATCGACGCTCGGAACAGGTAGAGTCGCAGTGCCCTCGGCCACGGTCTGCCTGAGGGTATTGCCATGTTTGACCTGCATAAATGAGGAGAAACACGTCTGTGACAGCGACAGCAGCAATGCGACCGCTGCGGGCATGGCAGCGGCGCGCGCTGACCAAGTACCTCGCCGTCAAACCCAAGGATTTCCTCGCCGTCGCGACGCCCGGAGCGGGCAAGACGACCTTCGGGCTCCGCGTCGCCGCCGAGTTGCTGGCCGACAGGACGATCGAGGCCGTCACGATCGTCACGCCCACCGAGCACCTCAAGCACCAGTGGGCGAAGGCGGCTGCCGAGCAGGGCATCCACATCGACTCGAACTTCCGCAACACCAACGCGATGACCTCCCGCGACTACCACGGTGTGGCCGTGACGTACGCGCAGGTCGCCGCCCATCCGACGCTGCACCGGGTGCGCACCGAGAACCGCAAGACGCTCGTGCTGCTCGACGAGGTGCACCACGGCGGTGATGCCAAGTCGTGGGGTGATGCGATCCGTGAGGCGTTCACGCCCGCGGTGCGTCGTCTGTGCCTCACCGGCACGCCGTTCCGCTCGGACGACTCGCCGATCCCGTTCGTCACCTACGAAGAGGGTTCGGGCGGCTTCAAGACGTCCAAGGCCGATCACACGTACGGGTACTCCGACGCGCTGCGCGACGGCGTGGTGCGGCCCGTGCTCTTCCTGGCGTACTCGGGTGAGGCGTCGTGGCGGACCAGTGCGGGCGAGGAGTTCACCGCGCGCCTGGGCGAGCCGCTGACCCAGGAGCAGACCGCGCGGGCGTGGCGCACCGCGCTGGACCCGGCCGGCGACTGGGTGGCGTCCGTCCTGCGTGCCGCCGACCAAAGACTCACGCAGAAGCGCGAGAACGGCCTGCCCGACGCGGGCGGCCTGGTGATCGCGACCGACCAGACCGTCGCGAAGGCCTACGCACAGGTGCTCCAGCGCGTCACGGGCCACATCCCGACGCTCGTCCTCTCGGACGACCCGAAGGCGTCCGGCAAGATCGCCGAGTTCGCCGCGACGAACGAGCGCTGGATGATCGCCGTCCGCATGGTGTCCGAGGGCGTCGACGTGCCGCGGCTCGCGGTCGGCGTGTACGCGACGTCGTCGTCGACGCCGTTGTTCTTCGCCCAGGCCATCGGCCGCTTCGTGCGCAACCGGAAGCCCGGCGAGACCGCCTCGGTGTTCCTGCCGTCGGTGCCGGTGCTGCTGGCGCTCGCGTCCGAGTTGGAGGCCGAGCGCGACCACGTCCTGGGCAAGCCGCACCGCGAGAAGGACGGCTGGGACGACGAGCTGATGGCCGCGGCCAACGCGGTCAAGGACGAACCCGGCGAGGACGAACGCGCATTCACCGCGCTGGGCACCACCGCCGAGCTCGACCAGGTGATCTACGACGGCTCGTCGTTCGGCGCCCCGACCCTCGCGGGCTCCGACGAGGAGCAGGAGTACCTGGGCCTGCCGGGGCTGCTCGAACCGGACCAGGTGCGCACCCTGCTGCTGCAGCGGCAGGAGGAGCAGATGGCGATCGCCGCCAAGCGCCCCAAGCCCGAGGTCGCGGTGCGCGAGGCACGGCCCGTGGGCGTGCAGGAACGCCTCACGTCGCTGCGCAAGGAGCTCAACACCCTCGTCGCGATGCACCACCACCGCACGAAGAAGCCGCACGGCAAGATCCACAACCAGCTGCGCGAGTACTGCGGCGGGCCGCCGACCGCGATGGCCACCATCGAGCAGCTCGAAGAACGGATCTCGACGCTGCGCTCCTGGTAGAGCCGGTGTCCGAGGTGTCAGTCGCGCGTGACGGCGACGGCGAGCGTGCTGTAGCGCATGGTGAACCCGCCGCCGATCGCGTCGATCGCTCTGCCGACGTCGGACATGAGCTCGGTGGTCTGCTCCGCGCTGAGCATGGACATCGGGCTCATGGTGAGCGTGAGGTCGAGGAACTCGGCTGTTGTGAAGCTCCGCTCCCAGTCGGCTGACTACTGCTCGGCGCCGGAGAACTCGCCCGTGCCGGCGAACTCGCCGGCCGTGCGCACGCAGCGCTCCTGGTAGGCCTTGAACGCCTCGTCGTAGGAGTGACCGACGCGGTGCGGCATCTGCGGCGCCACCTTGTCGTAGGCGGCGGCGAAGGCCTCGGAGATCGGTTCCGGCGTCCCGAACACGTGCCAGAGCGCCACGAACACCCCGCCGGGCCGCAGTACCCGCGCGGCCTGCGCCAAGCCCGCCTCGGCGTCGACCCAGTGCCAGGACTGCCCGGCGACGACGGCGTCGAACTCGCGACCGGCCGGATCCCAGGTCTCGAACTTCGCCGCCTCGACGGTGACGCCCGTGCCGCGGGCGAACCCGGCCATCCGCTCGTCGTGCTCCACCCCCAGCACGTCCAGTCCGGCTGCCTGAAGTTGCCGCGAGAGCACGCCGGTGCCGCAGCCGACCTCGGCGACCCGCGGCCCGGGAGTGGCGGCGACGATCTTCGCGATCAGCTCGCCGGGATAGGCGGGCCGGGTGCGGTCGTAGCGGGCCGCCTCGGCACCGAACGAGTTCGCCAGTCTTTCGGCGGCTTCCTTGTAGACGGTCATGCACCCAACCTAGGGATGTCCGGGAGGTGACGGGTGAGCGTCCGCCGCGAGCGGCGTCCGATACATCGACGCTGAAATCTGTAGCGCGGTGGTAACGCTCTCACAACTCTCAGTGACCAGATTTCGCCAGGGTTACCGCATCGTTGCGACTTAATCGATCCAGTGTGGTTCCGGTCACGCATATGTCAGGCATACGTTGTGCGCCACAACATTCTCTGTGACACAGCGCAGTGAAAGGGATGGCGGATGCGCAGCAAGACTCTCGCTTCCATCGCCGTGACCGCGGGCCTCGCCCTGGCAGTCTCGGCATGCGGCGCCAACACCTCCTCCGGCACCGGTGGAAGCACTGAATCGAACACTGGCAGCGGCACGGGCGCGAAGGTCGGCGTGATCCTGCCCGAGACCAAGACCTCCGCCCGCTGGGAGGGCTTCGACAAGCCCCTCCTCGAGGCGGCTCTGAAGGCCGAAGGTCTCGACCCTGACATCCAGAACGCCCAGGGCGACGTCCAGAAGTTCAGCACCCTCGCCGACGGCATGATCAACAACGGCGTCAAGGTCCTGATCATCGCCACGCCCAACAGCGAGGTCGGTGCCTCCGTCGCCAAGAAGGCGCAGGCCCAGGGCATTCAGGTCATCGACTACGACCGCCTGAACACCGGTGGCACCTCGTCCTACTACGTGTCGTTCGACAACGTGAAGGTCGGCGAGCTGCAGGGCCAGGGTCTGGCCGACGCGCTCAAGGACAAGCCGCAGGGCGCCAACGTCATCGAGATCGAGGGCGCGCCGACGGACAACAACGCGACCCTCTTCGCGGACGGCCAGAAGAAGATCCTCAAGCCGCTGTACGACTCGGGCAAGCTCAAGCTCGTCCAGTCGCAGCCGATCGACGACTGGGACAACCAGAAGGGTGGCCAGGTCTTCGAGCAGATCCTGACCGGCAACGGCGGCAAGGTTGACGGCGTCGTCGCCGCCAACGACGGCCTCGCCGGCGCTGTGATCACGGTCCTCAAGAAGGTCGGCCTCAACGGCAAGGTTCCGGTCACCGGTCAGGACGCCACCCCGGACGGCCTGCAGGCCGTGCTCCGCGGCGACCAGTACATGACGGTGTTCAAGCCGATCAAGGAAGAGGCCGAGGCCGCCGCCAAGCTGGCCGGTCTGCTGGCCAAGGGCGACACCGCCGGCGCCGACAAGCTGGCCTCTGGCGTCACCAAGGACACCAAGGGCAACCGCGACGTCAAGTCCGTGCTGCTCACGTCCCAGCTGATCACCAAGGACAAGGTCAAGACCGTCGTGGACGCCGGCTTCGTCAAGGCGTCGGAGATCTGCGTGGCCGACACCCAGGCTGCCTGCACCGAGCTCGGCATCAAGTAACACCGCTCGCGGTGAAGGCGGGGTGCGCGTCTGACGCACCCCGCCTCTCGCCGCGTGGTAACCACGGAGGAAACCCCAGTGAGCGAGCCGATTCTCGAGCTGCGCGGCATCAACAAGAGCTTCGGTCCCGTGCACGTCCTGCACGACATTGACCTCGACGTCAACCCCGGCGAGGTCACCGCCCTCGTCGGCGACAACGGCGCGGGCAAGTCGACGCTGGTCAAGTGCATCGCGGGCATCCACCCGACAGACTCGGGTGAGGTCCTCTTCGAGGGCCAGCCGGTCCACATCAAGGGCCCGCGTGAGGCCGCCGAGCTCGGGATCGAGGTCGTCTACCAGGACCTCGCTCTGGCCGACAACCTCGACATCGTCCAGAACATGTTCCTCGGCCGCGAGCGCACCAAGGGCGGCCTGCTCGACGAGTCGGACATGGAGCAGGCTGCGCGCAAGACCCTGGCGTCGCTGTCCGTGCGCACGGTCAAGTCGGTGCGCACGCAGGTGTCGTCGTTGTCCGGCGGTCAGCGCCAGACCGTGGCGATCGCCAAGGCCGTGCTGTGGAACAGCAAGGTCGTGCTGCTCGACGAACCCACCGCCGCACTCGGCGTCGCGCAGACGCGCCAGGTCCTCGACCTGGTCCGCCGTCTCGCGGAGCAGGGCTTGGGCGTCGTCCTGATCAGCCACAACATGAACGATGTGTTCGAGGTCGCCGACAAGATCGCGTGCCTCTACCTCGGCCGCATGGCCGCCGTCGTGTCGACCAAGGACGTCACTCACGGACAGGTGGTCGAGCTGATCACCGCCGGCCGTTCCGGTGACCTGGGCATCGCCCGCCCCGAGGCGGCGACGATCTGATGAGTACCGAAGAGGCGAACAGCATGACCGACACCACCGAAACGCACGAGTCGGAGGCTGCCCAGCAGGGCGCCATCTCCGACTTCGGCATCGACACGACCTCCCGTTCCACCAGCGAAGCCATCAGGGACTACTGGTCCAGCGTCCGCGGTGGCGAGCTCGGCTCACTGCCCGCTCTGCTCGGACTGATCGTGCTGCTCATCGTGTTCAGCTCGCTGTCCGACTCGTTCTTCACCCTCGGCAACCTCGCCAACCTGCTCCAGCAGGGCGCCAGCATCACCATCATCGCGATGGGCCTGGTGTTCGTGCTGCTGCTCGGCGAGATCGACCTGTCCGCCGGCACCGCGTCCGGCGTGACGGCCTCGGTGATGGCGCTGGACCTGATCCACGGCGGCAACCTGCTCGGTGGCATGGGCGACGGGGTCTTCTACGTCTTCTGCGGCTGGCTGGTCCTCGCGGTCGGCCTCTCGCTGCTGATGCGCCTGTGGACCGGCGCCGTGCTGTCCGGCATCGCGCTGGTCATCGCTCTGCTCGGCGTGCCCGCGAACGCGTGGATCGGCATGCTGCTGGCGATCTGCGTCGGCGCGTCGATCGGCTGCATCACCGGCTACCTGGTCGCGAAGATCGGCATCCCGTCGTTCGTCGTGACCCTGGCACTGTTCCTCGTGTGGAGCGGTGTGGTGCTGCAGTTCATCGGCCAGGGCGGCACGCTCGGCCTGCGTGACGACACGATCTTCCAGGTCGCCAACGGCAACATCGGCACCGCCGGGTCGTGGATCCTGTGCGTGGTCGCGGTCGGCGGCTACGCGGCCCTCGTGCTCAACCGGCACTTCACGCGGCTGCGCAAGGGACTCGTCGCCCAGCCGACCGCGCTGGTGCTGACCAAGATCGGCGGCCTCGCGCTGCTGGCCGCGGTCGCCACGTTCGCACTGACGCAGAACCGGTCGCCCAGCACCCTCGTGGTGATCGCGGGCGTGCCGTACGTCGTGCCGCTGGTGCTCGTCCTGCTGGTGATCGGCACGTTCGTGCTCGACCGCACCAGCTACGGCCGTCACCTCTACGCGGTCGGCGGCAACAAGGAGGCCGCGCGCCGCGCAGGCATCAACGTGGAGAAGATCCGGATGAGCGTCTTCGTGATCGCCTCCTCGGCGGCGGCGATCGGCGCCATCGTCTACTCCTCCAAGGTCGGCTCCGTCGACCCGAACGCCGGTGGCGGCAACACCCTGCTGATGTCAGTCGGCGCGGCCGTCATCGGTGGCACGTCGCTGTTCGGCGGCAAGGGCCGGCTGCGTGACGCCGTCATCGGTGGTGCGGTGCTGGCGGTCATCGCGAACGGCATGGGCCTGCTCAAGCAGCCCTCCGCCGTCGTGTTCATGGTGACCGGTCTCGTCCTGCTGCTCGCCGCGAGCGTCGACGCGTTGTCCCGCCGCCGGGCGGCCACCGCGGCTCGATGACGCGGTGACCGGCCCCACGTCCGGCACTCGTCCCGACGAGATCCGCAGGCACAACAGGACGGCGCTGCTGCGCCGCCTGCACATCGACGGACCGTCCACCAGGGCGTCGCTCGCGGCTGAGCTCGGCCTCAACCGCAGCACGATCAAGGCCCTGGTGGACGGCCTCGCCGAAGCCGGTGTCGTCGCCGAACGCGTGCCCGCTCTGCGCAGCGGAGCGGGCCGCCCGTCCCTGCTCGTGCTGCCCCAGCCGAACGCCGCCGTCGTCATCGCGATCGACGTGCGCGTCGAGCACGTCGCGATGGGGTTCGTCGGCCTCGGCGGGGAGATCCTCGGACGGGACAGCTGGAACCTGCACCGGACACGTGATCCGGGGGAGGTCATCACGCACATCGTCGAGTCGGCGCGCCTCATGGCCGACGACCTCGACGCCACCGCCGTCGGGGTGGGGGTCTCGGTGCCCGGCGTCGTGCGCCGCGCCGACGGGCACGTCCACGAGGCACCCAACCTGCACTGGACCGGTGTCGCGCTCGGCAAACGCCTGGAGGCAGTGCTGAAGCTGCCGGTCCAGGTCGGCAACGACGCGGAACTAGGTGCTCTGGCCGAGCACGTGCGCGGCGCGGCCCGTTCGTCCTCGGACATGGTCTACATCTCCGCGGACGTCGGCGTCGGCGGGGGAGTGATCCTGTCCGGGCAGCCGTTGCGCGGCTCCGGCGGTTACGTCGGCGAACTCGGGCACATGGTGGTCAACCCGCGCGGCCGGCGGTGCTACTGCGGCTGCGACGGCTGCTGGGAGACCGAGGTGGGCGAACCGGCGCTGTGCCGGGCGCTGGGCCTTCCCGACGACGCTCCGCGTGGCGCCGTCGTCGCCGCGCTGCGGGCGTTGGACGACCCGTCGGTGCTCGACGAGTTCGCCGGCTGGCTCGCACTGGGGCTCGCGAACATCGTCAACGTCCTCGGCCCGGAGATGGTCGTGCTCGGCGACCTCTACACCGCACTGCCGGCGTCCGTCGTCGACTCGGTCAGCTCCGCCGTGCAGGTGCGCAGTCTCGTCTCCCGCGCGGTCGGCGGGACCCAGGTCGTGACATCACCCCTGGGCCGTGACGCGAAGCTCGTCGGAGCGGCTGAGCTCGCCTTCGAGCCCGTCCTGGACGCCATCTAGAAAGCGAAGGGGGCGGAGACCCAGAAGGATCTCCGCCCCGAGCGGCTAGGTGGGGTGGAAGTCAGCCCTGCTGAATTTCAGCAGCGAGCTCGCGCAGCTTTTCGCTGTGTGCGCGGGAGTGGTGCCCGCAGAACAGCAGCTCGCCCCCGGACGGGAGAACGGCGCGAACCTGGGCAGCAGCCCCGCAGCGGTCGCAGCGGTCGGCAGCGGTCAACTCGGGGCGGGTGAGTGCTGCAGTCATGATGGATCTCCCTCCGTCCCAGCACCGGAAACGGTGTGTTTCGGTGCCCTCTTACCAAGCTGCGACCACAGCGCCCCTGGCCGGTGCGCGGTGCTCGCTGGCTCCACTCTGACAGACGTTTCGGCGATAGTCAGTGTTCCCGTGTACGTGGCGACTCGCGTCACTATGCGATTTACCCGCCTGCAGCACGATCACACCTGCGTTCGCCACCGGTTCACCGTCTTGACATGCACGCTGAGCGACCGGAAACCCGCTGGTGGAGCAGTGTGTTCGGGCCATTCGGTCGGTTGCGTGCGGCCGGGAGTGTGATATCGGTTGCCCTTGTCCGCCCTCCGCGAACAGGTCACGAACGTCCCACGATTCGGACGCGGAACCGTGATCGAAATCCCGGCCGAATGCTTGTTCCGGACCGTCCGATCAGCTCGCCAGGGCTGCGCTGATCGCTCGTGCGGCGTGCCCCACGGCCCCGCTCAGAGCCGTGGCGCTGCGGCCGTTGTCGAGGACCGCGGAGACGGTCCCGATGACGCTGCTGGACGGCGTGCGCACCGGTGCGCTGACGAACTCCATGCCCGCCGGCACCGTCGCCCCCGGCCGCAAACGGGTCACGTCCTCGGCCCGCACGATGCTCGCCGCCGCGACGAGCACCCGGTCGAGGCGCGGCACCGTGAGGATCGCCGACGTCCTGATCGTCGCGGACAGCGCCCGCAACGGCTGCCGCGCCACCCGCAGGACGCCCGGAGCAGGTTCCCAGGCCTGCCCGAACCGGAACATCTGCGCACCGATGCGGTAGCGGCCGCGCACGTTCTCCACCGCGCCGAGAAACTCCATCTGCTCCAGCAGGCGGTGCACCGTCGTCTTCGGCATCTCGCAGCGGACAGCGAGTTGCGTGAGCCCCAGCTCGCCCTCGTCCATCAGCTCTTCCAGCAGTGAGAAAGCCCCTTCGAGTACCGATCTGCCCACGTTCTCCCGCCCCCTCGTTCCGTTGTCCGGAACCGATGCTGGCCGGGGACGGGCAGAGGGCGCATGAGTACAGGGGTACTCATTTTCCGAAAACAGAACAGCCCCGCACCGAACCGGTGCGGGGCTGTCTGCGTATGACTGGGTAAGACCTAGTCGAGGTAGTCGCGCAGAACCTGCGAACGCGACGGGTGACGCAGCTTCGACATCGTCTTGGACTCGATCTGGCGGATGCGCTCACGCGTGACGCCGTAGACCTGGCCGATCTCGTCCAGGGTGCGCGGCTGGCCGTCGGTGAGACCGAAGCGCAACCGGACGACGCCCGCCTCGCGCTCGGACAGCGTCGCGAGCACGGACTGCAGCTGGTCCTGCAGCAGCGTGAACGAGACCGCGTCGACCGCGACGACTGCCTCGGAGTCCTCGATGAAGTCACCGAGCTGGCTGTCGCCCTCGTCGCCGATCGTCTGGTCCAGCGAGATGGGCTCACGCGCGTACTGCTGGATCTCCAGCACCTTCTCGGGCGTGATGTCCATTTCCTTCGCGAGCTCCTCCGGGGTGGGCTCGCGGCCCAGGTCCTGGAGCAGTTCGCGCTGGATGCGACCGAGCTTGTTGATGACCTCGACCATGTGCACCGGGATGCGGATGGTGCGGGCCTGGTCGGCCATCGCGCGGGTGATCGCCTGACGGATCCACCAGGTGGCGTACGTGGAGAACTTGTAGCCCTTGGTGTAGTCGAACTTCTCGACCGCGCGGATCAGACCCAGGTTGCCCTCCTGGATCAGGTCCAGGAACGCCATGCCACGGCCGGTGTAGCGCTTGGCCAGCGACACGACGAGGCGGAGGTTCGCCTCGAGCAGGTGGTTCTTGGCGCGCTCCCCGTCACGGACGATCCAGCGCAGGTCACGGCGCAGCTGCGGCGTGAGCTTCTCCGCTTCCTCCTCGGAACGGCGCACGCGCTCGGCGGCGTAGAGACCCGCCTCGATGCGCTTGGCGAGCTCGACCTCCTCCTCGGCGTTGAGGAGGGCGACCTTGCCGATCTGCTTGAGGTAGGCGCGGACCGAGTCGGCCGAGGCGGTGAGCTCCGCGTCCTTGCGCGCCTGGCGCAGGGCCTCGGACTCCTCCTCGTCCCAGACGAAGTCACCCTTGTTGGTGTCCTCCGCCTCCTCGGGCTCGTCCACGACGGGCTCGTCGACGATCTCGACGTCCTCGACCAAGTCCTCGGCGCCAGGAGCGCCTTCGATGTCCTCGGGGTCGTCGCCGTCCTTCTTGGCGGTGCCCTTCGCGGCAGGATCGGCCTTGCCGGCCGTCTTGCGCGGGGCCTTGGCGCCGGCTGCGGGCTTCTTCGCTGCCGCAGCGGTCGTCTTGCGCTTCGGCTTCTCCTCGGCCTCGCCGGCCGCGGTCGCCTTGGTGGTCTTGGCGGCGCTCGCGGCGGAGCTGGAGCGTCGGGTTGCGGTTTCTGCGGCTGCCACGTACGCCCTTTCGCGACGGTCGTTCAAGGCAAACCGGAGGGCGCGAAACCTCGGTCGCCAGAGTTCGGGGGATCTCCCCGCCGATCTTGCTTGGCGGGTGTGCGTTCCATTGTAACGACGTCCGTGACGCGGTGTTGCGCCCCGAGGTGCTTCGAGGCGCTCTCACCTGCGTTCCCGCAGCTAGATCGAGTCGGACACGTTTCGGTGTCGAACGCTCGTCAAGGCCTGACGCCGTGCGCGGCGGCCCACGCCGCGCCCACGATGCCGGCGTCGTTCTTCAGCGCGGCGGCGACCACTTCGGTGCGGACCTTGAGCAACGGCAACCACTTGTGCGCCTTCTTGCTCACACCGCCACCCGCGATGACCAGGTCGGGCCAGATGAGGTCCTCGAGCACGTTGATGTACCGCGTGACCCTGGGCGTCCACTCCTCCCAGGACAGGTCCTTCTCCTCCTTCACGGAGGCGGCCGCGCGCGTTTCCGCGTCGTGCCCGTCGACCTGGAGGTGGCCGAACTCGGTGTTCGGGACGAGCTTGCCGTCGAGGAACACCGCACTGCCGATACCCGTGCCGAACGTCAGCAGGACCACGGTGCCGTTCTTGCCCACGCCCGCGCCGAACGACATCTCCGCGATGCCGGCCGCGTCCGCGTCGTTCATCACCACGATGTCCTCGGGCTTGCGCTTGAGGCGCGCGGCGAAGAGCTGCTGGGCGTCGCAGTTGATCCAGCCCTTGTCCACGTTCGCGGCGCTGAGGGCGACCCCGTGCTTCACCACACACGGCAGCGTGACGCCGACCGGGCCGTCCCACTGGAACTTCTCGACGATCTCCGCGACCACCTCCGCCACCGCCTCCGGTGTCGAAGGCTGGGGCGTGGGGATCCGCAAGCGTTCGCCGTCCAGTGCTCCTGCCTCGAGGTCGACCAGGCCGCCCTTGACGCCGGAGCCGCCGATGTCCACACCGAACCCGCGGGTGATGCCCATCCCCGTGGTCCTTCCTACTAGATCCTGCTTGCTTCGATTCAGTACACCTGTGGTGCGCAGACATTAGCCTGACGTCGTCCGATAGTCCCGTGCTAGTGACGCAGGAGGGAACCGGTCGTGTTCGATCCCCGGCCACTCGTCGACATCGCGACGGCCATCGGACGTGAGGCGGGTGCACTTGTTCAGCGCATGCGTGCTTCCGCCGTCGTCTCGTTCGACACCAAGAGCACCTCGACGGACGTGGTGACCGCAGCGGACCGCGCCTCAGAACAACTCGTCCGGACGCGTCTGTCCGAGTTGCGCCCCGGCGAGCCCGTGCTCGGCGAAGAAGAAGGAGGTTCCGTCGTCGAGGGACTGACCTGGGTCGTCGACCCCATCGACGGCACCGTCAACTACCTCTACGGAATCCCCTGGTACTCGGTGTCGATCGCCGCACAGTTCGACGGCGAGTCCGTCGCGGGCGCGGTGTTCGAGCCCGCCACCGGCCGCATGTGGACCGCCGCACGCGGCTACGGCTCGTTCCTGGACGGTTCGCCGTTGCGCGTCTCCGCGACGACCGACCTGTCCCTGTCTCTGCTGGGGTACGGGTTCGCCTACCGGCCAGAGCGGCGCCAGCGCCAGGCCGACGCCTGGGCGCGGATGGCGGCTCGGGTGCGCGACCTGCGCCGGGCCGGTGCGGCGTCGCTCGACCTCTGCTCGGTGGCGGCCGGGCGGCTCGACGCCTACACCGAGCACGGCCTCGGCCGGTGGGACTGGGCGGCCGGCGGGCTGATCGCCGCGGAGGCCGGCGCGGTCGTGCGGCTGCCGGGGTCGTCGCCCGAACTGGGGGAGGACGCGACGTTCGCCGCCGCACCCGGCATCGCCGACGCCATGCACAGCGCGCTCGTCGAGTCCGGCTACGGCAAGGTCTGAATCCGCAGGTCAGAGCGCTAATGTAGTGGTTGTGCAAAAGACGTTCGCGGTCGTCCGCAAACGTCTTTTGCACAAGGGTGCTGGGGGTCGGCTCCGAATCAACGTCGAATCAACGTTGATCGAGGAGCCCGTCAACGTTGACAGCAGTGTTGACGACCTAGCGCGTTCGATGTCGTAATCGTTGGGCATGACCCGCTGGCCGGACCTGATGTGTCCGGATCCCGTCCAGTTCCCCGGCGCGGAACGGGCCGTCGATGTCGACGAGCTTCACCGACCGCGCCGGTCTTCCGGGAACGGTCACGACGCGTTGCCGGTGACGTGGGTGGTGCGGCGGGGCCGGCTTCAGAAAGCCCTCATGCGCGCAAGTAGCGCGCGATCCAGCAGGAAGTCAGCAGGTCACGTCGCGTGCGCCGACCAGGTTGTCGGCGTTGAGCGTCGGCGGGGCGACCGCGGCGACCTGGCCACCCTGCTGCTCCGGCTGCTGCGCCGCCCACTCGCTGAGCTGGTCGAGGATCTTGCGCGCGTTGCTGTTCGGCTTGACCTCGTCGAACTTCTTGCCCACCGCGATGTCGACGGTGGCGTCCTGGCGGTCGTCGCGCACGAGTTCCAGGCACGGTTCCAGCAGCGACAGCGTCCTGGCCGCCGACGCGCCGGGCGCGCCGAAGCGGATCTGGCCGCGGCAGGTCATGTCGCCCGCCGGATAGATCGCGTCGTTGCCGGGTTCGGCCGCCTGCTTGAGGCCCAGTTCGGTGAACATCGTCGCGACGGCCTTCGCGTGGTTGCGCTGCGTCGAGGCGTTGACGACCTTGAAGTTGACCTCGCCGACCGGCACCGGGTTCGTGCGGTCCAGCGCGTCGTGCTCCAGGACGGTGCCCAGCGGCGGGGCCTGCGGCGTCGAGGCCGCGGCCGGATCCGCGGCGGCGCTCACCGATGACGCGACGTTGCCGGGCGCGTTGCACTTGATGGCCGCGTCCACGTCGCTCGCGTTGCCGAGCACCTTCACCCACACGAACACGGAACTGACCAACAGCACCGCGAACAGGACGAGCGCGGGCACGGGCCGACGCCTCTTGTAAGGCGTCAAGCTTCCCGATGCGGATCCCACGATCGAGCCCTCCCCGTGATCCGTCCCTGAGATCAGCCTAGGCCCAACCCGGCTGATGTGCGCCCTGACGGGCGTGACCCACTGCACCGCCCCGATTGCTCACAGTCAGGACGGTACCGGCCCGGCGTCAGGTTGCACGCCGGAGCACACGTGCTCCCGCACAGGGTATCGGTCCAGCGTAGAAAGGTTGTGTCACCCGTCCGGTCGGTAAGGGGTAACCCGATGTCGAGGCACTCGGGCAATGAGCTACCCTCTGCGCGCTCCGCACACATTTCGATCAAGCCGACGGTCACGTCAAGGGGGTTGGCTTGCCCGCCGGGTGTGCGAGACCTACGTCACCTTGACGTGGGGCACAAAAGAGGTCGCTGGAGCGTTAACCAGCGACACGAACAGTCTCCGTAGACCGCAGGGGTGAAGAAGATGGCGACCGACTACGACGCGCCGCGTCGCAGCGAGGCGGACGAACTCGCTGAGGACTCCCTCGAGGAGTTGAAAGCCCGGCGGAACGAGACGCAGTCCGGCGTCGTGGACGTCGACGAGGACGCGAGCGCGGAGAACTTCGAGCTTCCGGGCGCCGACCTGTCCGGTGAGGAGCTCACGTTCAAGGTCCTGCCCAAGCAGGCCGACGAGTTCACGTGCTCGAAGTGCTTCCTGGTGCACCACCGCAGCAGGCTCGCCGAGGACAACGGCGGCACGTACATCTGCCGGGACTGCGCCTGAGTTCAGTCCGCCGAAGAAAGAACTGGGCGCTCACCCTCGCGGGTGGCGCCCAGTTGTGTTTTCTCAGGACTTGATCGCGGCGGCGAGCTCGTCCGGCCGGCGCGTGCTGATCACCCAGTAGGGCGTCGGGTCCTCCGGGTCGGTCACGCGCACCCGCACGAGCGGCTTGACCCAGCCCCGGTGCACGACGAACGCCGCGGGGTCGAGCTCGCGGCCCATGGCCCGGCGGCGGTCCTCGGGGGCGATGACCTCGACGTCGCCGAGCAGCTCCAGCGGGATGTGCGCGTCACCCGCGCGCAGCTCGCCGTCGGCGACCTCCACCTTCGTGGACCCCATCTTCGCGATCAGGACGGCCGTCAGCGGCAGCAGGATCACGTACGGCAGCCAGGACCTGACGCCGGGGAAGCCCATGTGCACCTCGGCGGCCAGCAACGCGGCCGCGAGCAGCGGCAGCGGCCAGATCCACCACGTCACGTACAGGCGTTCGCGGAAGGTCGTAGTGGCGGTCACGGCAGTCTCACTCACGTCGTCAGGGTAATCTCGGCCGCCGTGTCCAGCGTCGAGGTGTTGCTGACCCGGCTCGATCCGGGGGTTCCCGTGCCCGCCTACGCCCGCTACGGCGACGCGGGGGCGGATCTGGTCACCACGTCGGACGTGGTCATTCCACCAGGAGAGCGCGCCGTGGTCGGCACCGGTGTCGCCATCGCGCTGCCCGACGGGTTCGCGGGCTTCGTCCACCCCCGGTCGGGCCTGGCCGCGAGGGTCGGGCTGAGCGTGGTGAACACACCCGGCACGATCGACTCCGGCTACCGCGGTGAGATCCGCGTTTGCCTCGTGAACCATGATCTCCGTGAGCCGATCGCGCTGTCACGTGGGGACCGGATCGCCCAGCTCGTCGTGCAACGCGTCGAGCGCGCGGTGTTCCGGGAGGTGACCGAGTTGCCGGAGACGGAACGCGGTGCGGGAGGCTATGGCTCGACCGGTGGGCACGTGGTGCTCGCCCGGATGAAGGCGGAGGGGTAGGGGCATGTTCGGAAGGCGCCGCAAGCGCGGTCGTCACTCCTCGGGGGCGGTCGAGACCGGTCCCGAGCACGACGAGGTCTTCGACGACGTCGAGGGCCCGTGGGACTCGACGGTCGCTCCCCAGGACGACGTGGAGCGGCTCGACCTGGGATCGGTGCTGATCCCGATGCCGGACGAGGCCCAGCTGCAGGTCGAGATGGACCAGCAGAACGGCTCCGTGCGCGCCGTGCACGTCCTCACGTCCGTCGGCCAGCTGACGGTCAGCGCGTTCGCCGCGCCGAAGTCGGGCGGCCTGTGGCGGGAGGTCGGCGCCGAGCTGATCGACGGCCTCAAGGAGGACGGCGCCCGCATCAACCGCGAGAACGGCGAGTGGGGCGAGGAGATCACCGCGCGCAATCAGGGCGTGCAGATCCTCTTCGTCGGCGTCGACGGCCCGCGCTGGATGCTGCGCGGTGTCGCGGCCGGTCCCGAAGAGCACTTCGAGCAGAACTCGCAGGCGCTGCGCGAGATGTTGCGCGGCACGGTGGTCGTGCGTGGAGAGCAGCCGATGCCGCCTCGGACCCCGCTGCCGGTCGAGTTGCCGGAAGCGATCGCCCGGCACATCCAGCAACAGCAGGGCTAACGCGCCTGCTGCCACGCCTGCACCGCACGCCCCAACGCGTGCGGGTAGGCGTCCAACGTCGTTGTGACGAGCACGGCGCGTGGGATGGCTTCTGCCCATGCCCGCGCGACTGCGATCGGGTGCACCGGGTCATCGGTGCACCCGACGATGCCCGTCGGCACGTCCAGCGACTTCAGCTCCTCGAGCGTCGGAGCGAGCGACTCGGCGGCTTCTTCGAGGTGCGGCACGAGCTGGTCGCCGTAGCCGTGCCAGGCCCTCGTCAGTTCGTCGCGCAGCCAGCCGGTCGTGCCGGCGAGCGCCGTCGTGACGCCCTGGGTCCTGACGATCTGGGCGCTCACCTTGGCCGCGAGCGCCGCCGGTGCCTCGTCCGGGGCGCCGGTCCACGCCGGGAGCGCCAGGACCAGGCCCGCGCACCGGTCCGGGTTGGCCACCGCCCACCGCGCGGCGACGTGCGCGCCCAGCGAGACACCACCCACCACGATCGGGTGGCTTGCCGGGGCATTTTCGAGGGCCGTCAACCGTTCACCGAGTGTGCGGACACGTGGTGCGCTGAGAACGGCACCGACCTGCGACAACGGCTCGGTGAACACAGAACGGACGAACACCTCGTCAGAGGCGGTTCCGGGCAGGAGGAGCACAGTCTCGGCAGGCACGCCCGGGATTGTCGTCGCCCGTGCGTACCCTCACTGTCAGACGGTCCACACCACGGGGCCACCTGAGCAATGCAGGAGTCGGGGATGAGCGGCTATTGGCGCCGCTTGGTACGTCGCTTGACCAGCGACGTGACCGAGCTCGACGCGGACGACCTGTCGCGAAAAGCGGAGGCCGTCGGCGCGGTGAAGGCCTGCGACTGCAAGTCCGGTGAGGAGGTCACCGTCCTCGGAAGGCTCCGCAGTGTGGAGCTCTGCCCGCGGGACGCGGCCGCCACCCTGGAAGCCGAGCTCTACGACGGCACCGAGGGCGTCACCCTCGTCTGGCTCGGCCGCCGTCGCATCGCGGGAATCGAGCCTGGTCGGACGATCAAGGCCCGAGGCCGCATCGCCGTGCGCGACGGGCGCAAGGTGCTCTACAACCCCTATTACGAGTTGCAGAACGCTTCATGACTTCAGTCAAGACCGAAGAAAAGCAGCCCACCGTCCTCGAGCAGATGGGCGGCGTGAGCGGAATGCTCTACTCGTCGCTGCCCGTGCTCGTCTTCGTGATCGTCAACTTCACGACCAAGAACCTGATGGCCGCGATCATCAGCTCGCTCGCCGCCGCCGTCGTCATCGGCGTGGTCCTGGCCGTGCGCAAGGGCACCATCCAGCCCGCGATCTCCGCCGTCTTCGGCGTGGGCATCGCGGCGTTCATCGCGTACAAGACAGGCGAAGCCAAGGGTTTCTTCCTCTTCGGCATCTGGCAGAGCGTCGTGTACGGCAGCGCCTTCCTGCTGTCGATCATCGTGCGCCGGCCGCTCGCCGGCGTGATCTGGACGTTCCTCAACGGCAGAGACCGCTCCTGGCGCGACGACAAGGCCTCGGTCCGCGACTACGACATCGCGACCTTCGTGTGGGCCCTGGTGTTCTTCGCCCGCTTCGTGGTCCAGCGCTGGCTCTACGACGAGGACCAGGTCGGCTGGCTCGCCGTCGCCCGCCTCGGCATGGGCTACCCGCTGATGGCCATCGCCCTCCTCGCCACCGTCTGGGCGGTCCGCCGCGCGGACAAGCGCCTCAAGGCGGCCGAGGAAGCCGCCGAGGCCAAGGCCAAGGCGGATGCCGAAGCAGCGACGGAGGCAGTGCTCGCACGCACGGCCGACGACCTGCTCACGCCGGACATGGACGAACTCAAGCGCGTCGTCGACGCCGAGTCCCGCGACAAGTCCAGAGACTGACCCGCTCCACCTTCGCGGCCGGTGCCTCCTCTCGGGGGCACCGGCCGCGTCGTTTTCCGGTCGCGATGTGGTGATCGAGTGCGAGGGCCTGTGGGCACTTCGCCGCCGGCCTGTTCGAGGCTGACCGGGACGGGATCTGCTGGAGAGCGTCGGCCGCGAAGTCCGCGGCGAAGTCGTCGCGCTGGAGACAGCGGCAGGCGTCGTGCGACGACTGACTTAGGTGCTGCTTTGCGCTCGCCTCGGCACCGACCGGATGCAAAAGACGTTTGCGGACGACGGCAAAAGACTCATTGCAAAGGGGGCAGAGGACGAGGCGGTCGGCCGAGACGCGCGCTCGGCGGCTGGACCAGCGACAATGCGCCTCGACAGGGAAATGTCGACCCTGCGGCCTACTGAGCAAAATGCGATATATTGGATATCAGCTGGTTCGGGAAGGGCCGAGCACGGCACGTAGTTCGTCGCGGCCCGTCACCCCGAGAACCCCGTAGATCGCGTGCAGGTGGTTGTCGACGGTGCGCTTGGACGTGTGGAGCCGCCCGGCGATCTGCTGGTTGGTGAGCCCGGACGTGGCGAGGTGCGCCACCTCGGTCTGGCGGCGGGTCAGGTGGGTGAGGTCGCCGGCGTGCAGGACCGGGGTGTGGACGCCGTCGAAGTCGCGCATCAGAAGCGCCTGCCGGGCGGAGGCCTGGGAGGCGGCGCGGGCGTTCCCCTGGGTTCGGTGCAGGCGGGTGGCGGCGGCCAGGGCCTCAGCGGCGTACAAGGTGGCGCCGATGCGCTGGAAGTCCGTTGCAGTGGTCTCCAGGGCGGTCGGTGCGGCGTGCGCGAGGGCGGTCGCGTGTGAGGCGTAGGCCCTCGTCATCGGGTCGTCCATGGTGGTTGTGAGGGCCGTTAGGCGCGTGGACGTGTCCACGCCGTAGCGGGCGGCATCGTGCAGTGCCATGGCCTCGCTGCCGTGCGCGCCCAGTTCGGCGCACTCGTTGGCGGCGGCCATGGCCGTGTCGGCGGCGGCGCGGATGTCGCCGGTGCTCGCGAGCACCCAGGAGCGGGTCACCGAGACCGTGGTGCCGGTCAGGCGCCAGGCTGGGCGGCGGGCCTTCTCGGCGCGGGCCAGCGACTGCTGGGCCAGGGTGGTGTCGCCGGAGATCGCCGCGGCGACGGCCAGGTTCGCCAGGGCGATGGCGTCGAAGATCAGGGGACCCGTGCGGGATTTCGGGCTGCCTTCGCGGGCCATGCGCAGGGCTTGGGTGCCGTTGCCTCGCATGCGCGCGCAGAACGACAGCACGCTGTAGAGCGATGTCGCGCCCGTGAACGCCAGGTCGTCGAACGGCCGGTCGTACATCGTCAGCGCGAGAGCCTCCGCCTCGGCGAGACGGCCGGCGAACGCCAGTGCGAAGCAATGCATGCGCAGTGCGCCGTCGTCTGGTCCGGCAGGGTCTTCCAGTGCCTCGTAGGCGGTGATCTCCCGCGCGACCTCGCGATAACGGCCCGCGTGCAGGAGGCACAACGCTCTGGTGCGTCGCATGTGGACGGAGAGATGCGGTGCCACGGGGCGATAGCTGCGTTCGAGCACCGTTGCCACGTGATGGTGTTGTGCGTCGAGGATGACCCGGACGACCTGCAGCCAGTCGTGCACGTCCGCTGGGAGGCCGGGCGTGTCGGCGGCGTCGAGCGTCGCGGCGGCGGTGTCCGCGTCGCCGAGGCCGAAGTGCAGGTTCATCGCGCGGGTCGCGGCGAGATGGCTCAGGTCCTCCGCCGACAGCGGGCCGGCCATCACGTCGGCGAGGGTCGCTTCGGCTTGCGACGGTTCGTGGCCGTGCATCAGCACCTGGCCGAACACGTGCCCGACCCGGCTCAGGCCGCCTGCCTCGACGGCGGCGCGGCAGAGGCGTTCGGCGAGCGTCACGTCCTGCGCGGCCCAGGCCTGTTCGGCGGCCTCGGCGAGCAGGGTCACCGAGGTGGGGGAGCCGCCGTCGAGCCGCCACGTGGCGATGCGCATGAGGTCTTCACGGCGGCGCGCGCCCGTTGCCTCCAGTGCGGTGGCCAGCGCGCGTTGGTGTGCCCGCGCGCGCAACGTCGGGCACGTCGCACGAAGCAGGCTGCCGTACAACGGGTCTCCGAGCCGCACGACCGTGCGACGCCCTGAGGGCACGACACGGATCAACCCGCGCGTCTCCAGGTCGTCCAGCGCCTCCTCGCACACCAACGCTGCCAGCAGGTCCAGTTCCACCGGTTCGGAATACGCGAGCAGTTCCAGCGCGTGCCGGTGCGACGGTTCCAACCGGCCTAGGTTGGACTGCACAAGCTCCGCGAGCCGCCCGCCGAGCTCGATCGGGCCGTGCCACGACCAGATGCCGTCGTCTGCGCGCAACGCGCCCACCGCGCGCCCGAAAACGACGAGTTCTCTGAGGTACAACGGGTTCCCCGCGCTGGCGGACCACAGCAGCGACGCCGACCGCGTGTCGACCGGGTCGCCCAGCGCGCGTTCGAGCAGCAGGTCGGACTCGGCGCGCGACAGGTCGCCGAGCGGGCAACGGCGCAGCAGCCCCTCCTGCCACAACTCCATGCGCTCACCTGGCCGTGAAGTCACGAGCACCCGTGCGTGTCCGTGCCGGATCACGTGGTGCAGCAACGCGATGGAGGCGTCGTCCAGCAGATGTGCGTCGTCCACCACGATCACCAACGGCGGCTGTTCGGACAGAAGGTGCTCCACGGCGCGACCGAGCGGGTTCGCCGTGCGCAGGTCAGCGGGCAGCATCGCGGCCATCGCCCCGAACGGGATGGCCGACGTCGCCACCGTCGCACAACAGCGCCGCACGGCGAGTCCGGAGCGCTCCAGCCGTGCCACGACCTCGTCCGTGAGTCGCGTCTTGCCCACACCGGCGGGTCCGACGAGCGCGGCGCCGTTGCCTGACGTGAGCGCGGACATCACGTCCTCGAGCTCCCGCACCCTGCCCACGAACGGCCACACGACTCGCAGTGTGCCGAAGGTCCCGCCCGCCGCGCACATCGATTTACGCGCCGTGGCCGAACAACTCGCGCAAGCCACCCCGTCCCGTCACGCCCACTGCCGCGTACGTCGTGTGCAGATGGTTGTCCACGGTCCGTTTGGCGATCGCCAGCCGTTCGGCGATCTCGACGTTCGTCAGTCCGGCCACGGCGAGACGCGCGATCTCCAGCTGGCGTGGCGTCAGCGCGGCGAGCGTGCGAGTCATCACGAGACCAGGGGTGGTCGCGCCGTCGAACGTCTCCGAGAGCGCCGCCGCCTGCCGTTCCAGCCGGTCCGCCTCACGAGGCCGGTCGTGCAGACGCGACAGCCTGCTGGCCTCCGCGAGCGCCTCAGCCGCGTACAACGTGGCACCGCACGCCGTGAACGCCGCCGCCACCTCCTCCAGCCCCGCCGGGTCACGCAACGCGCGCGCCTGGGCGTGCGAGGCGTACGCGGTCGTGAGCGGCTCCTTGCGTGACTTCGCGAGCTCCAGCAGACGAGGTGAGGTGTCCGCACCGAACCGTGCGGCGTCGTGCAGCGACACGATCTCCTCAGAGTTCGCGCCATGCGCCCGAGCCAGGGCGGCGTTGTGCAGGGCGGCCTGCATCGCCTCGTGGACGCGTCCGGCACCCGCGAGCACCCACGACCGTGCGGCCCCTACGGCGAACCGCGCGATACGCCACGCGGGCCGCAAACCGGTCTCCGCACGTGCCAAGGCCCGGAAAGCACGATCCGACTGCCCCTGCAACGCCGCGCCGGCCGCGAGCTCGGCCAGCAGCAGCACGTCCCACATCATCGGCAGCGCGGCCGGGTCCGGCACGCCTTCGGCGGAGATCCGCACGGCCGACGCGGCCTTCCCGCGTACCCGCGCGCTCTGGCTCAGGAGCACCCGCGGCGGCACCTGGGTGACCGCCCAGCGGTCCTCCTCGATCACCTCCGCCAGCGCCTGCGCAGCCCGCCTCTCCGCACCCACCAGGTCACCGGACCGCAGCATGCTCTCGGTGTGCACGCCCTGCGCTGCGTTCATCAGCGACGGGAACCGCCCCGCTGTCGCCTGCACGGCCTGATGGTTGTCCTTGGTCCGTGCGATGGCCGCGGTGTAGCGGCCCGCTAACTGGTCCGTGAACGCCAGCACCTGCCGTCCCGCCGTCGCCGCCCAGCCACCCTCCGCGAGCAGCAGTTCACCGCCCAGCCGTGCGACGCACAACGGTGCAGCCTCCAGCGCGATCGTCAGCGAGAAGAACAACACCGCGTGCTCCAGCTCGGCGGACAGTTTCCGTTCTGTCACGAGATCCAGCACGGCCACGGCGGCGTCCTCGTCTCCGAGGCCGAAGAACAGGTTGAACGCGCGTGTACAGCCGACCTGGATCAACGTCAGCGTGTCGCCGCCCGCCGCCATGGCCTCGGCGAGCACGTCCTCGGCCTGTGCGCACTGACGCTGGTACATCAGCACAAGGCCCAGCACGAGTCCCACGCGCGCTGTCGCCCCACGGGCCACCGCGGCACGCGCGAGCCGTTCGGCGAGTTCCCAGTCCTGAGCGGACAGTGCCTGCTCGGCGGCTCGCGCCAGCACGCCGGGCGACTCGGCCGTCCCGCTGTCGATCCGCCACGTCGCGACGCGCAGCGCGTCACCGGGACGGCCGGCACTCTCCAGCCGATCGGCCAACGCACGCCGGTGTGCCCGTGCCCGCAACGTCGGACAGGTGGCCCGCAGGCGCGCGCTGTAGAGCGGATGAGCGACACGCGCCCGTCCGTCGTCACCGACGCGCACGAATCCCATGTCCACGAGGTCCTGCGGCACGGACATCAGCCCGGCTTCGAGCGGTTCGCCGTACGCGAGCAGCTCCAGCGCCCGCCGCTGCGGATCCGCGAGCCGGCCCAGCGCGAGGTCGACGAGCTCGGCGAGCCGCCCGGACAGCTCCAGCGGCCCGCTCCAGTGCCACCCGCCCACGGTCTCGGTCAACGCGCCGCGGTGCCGGCCCGCCGCGACGAGTTCTTTGAGGTACAACGGGTTTCCGCGGCTGTTCGTCCACACCAGGTGCCGTGTCGAGGCATCGGCCGGCCCGCCGAGAGCTGTCGCCAGCAACGCGTCCGCGCGCTCCCGATCCAGCGCGTCGACCGCGATGACAGTCAACCGCTCCATGCCCCAACCGGGCCGTGCGGTGCACATGACTCGCATCAGCCGGTGACGCACAAGGTGCTGCAACACCAACAACGACGCATCGTCGAGCAGATGCGCGTCGTCGACCGACAACACCCGCCGCCCGCCACGAGAGAGGTGCTCGGCGGCTGCGCGCACGGACGACGACGGCAGAATCGACCTCTGCGAGGCGGGCAGATCGGTAGGCACGAGCGACGCGATCGCGCCGAGGGGGATCCGGGACGTGGCGGCCGTGGCGTAACAGCGCACGACCGGATGCGGGACCGCAGCGAGCGCCTCACAGGCCAGCCGTGTCTTTCCCACGCCCGATGGACCGGTAAGCAGCACCGCGCCGTCCACGGCCAATGCCCGCACCGCGGTCCGCAACTCTTCTTCGCGCCCGACCAGGGGCAGCTGATCGCTCACACGAAGTAGGTGCCCGGCTCCGCTGCGCAGATACGCAGCGGAGCGCGCGCCTAATACCCCAGAGCGGTCTTGATGTCCTGCTCGACGGCGGCGGTCGTGACGAACAACAGCTCGTCGCCGCCCTCGAGCGTGTCGTCCGGCTGCGGCACGATGACCCGCCCGCCGCGCAGGATCGTCACCAGGGCGGCGTCCCGCGGCATCGACAGCTCCGAGACCGCCCGGCCGGCGAACGGCGTCGCGTCGTCGAGCGTGATCTCCACGAGGTTCGCCTGCCCCTGCCGCAACGTCATCAGGCGCACGACGTCGCCGATCGTCACGGACTCCTCGACCATGGCGGCCAGCAGCCGTGGCGTGGACACGGCCACGTCGACACCCCACGACTCAGTGAAGAGCCATTCGTTCGTCGGGTCGTTCACCCGCGCGATGACGCGCCGGACGGCGAACTCCGTCTTGGCGAGCAGCGACACCACGAGGTTGACCTTGTCGTCACCGGTCGCGGCGATCACCACGTCGCACAGCTGCATGCCCGCGTCCTCCAAAGAGGACAACTCGCACGCGTCGGCCTGCACCCACTCGGCCTGCTCGACGGAGTTCGGGTCGAAGTGCGCCCGGTCCCGTTCGATCAGCATGACCTGGTGCCCGTCCGAGACGAGCTCCTGCGCGATGGACCGTCCCACGGCTCCCGCACCAGCGATCGCTACCCGCATCAGCTCTCCTCCGGTGCCTGCAGCGCCGCCGCCGCGACGTCGGTGATCGTGCCGGACAGCGCCGCCACGTAGATGGAGTCGTCGGCCTGCACGACGGTCTTCGCGTCCGGCAGCACACCCGTGCCGAAGCGCATCACGAACGCCACACGCGCGCCGATCGCCTCCTCGAGCTCGCGCACCGGCCGCCCGACCCAGGCCTCGCCGACCTCGATCGGCAGCACCGCCACGGTGCCGGACGGGTCGCGCCACGCGGTCGACGCCCCTTCGGGCAGCAACATCCGCAGGAACCTGTCGGTGCTCCACGGCACCGTCGCCACGGTCGGGATGCCCAGGCGCTCGTACACCGCGGCGCGCTTGTGGTCGTAGATGCGCGCGACGACGTGCTCGACACCGAACGTCTCGCGCGCGACCCGCGCCGAGATGATGTTCGAGTTGTCGCCGCTGGAGACCGCCGCGAACGCGCCCGCGCGCTCGACACCGGCCTCGATCAGGACATTGCGGTCGAAACCGTTGCCGATGACCTGCTGTCCGTGGAAGTCGCTGCCCAGCCTGCGGAACGACTGCGAATCCTTGTCGATCACGGCGACCTGGTGGTCGAGTCGCTCCAGGGCCCTGGCCAGGGACGCCCCCACCCGGCCACACCCCATGATCACCACGTGCACGACATGCCTCCTCAGGCGAACTCTCCGCAGAACCTACCGAGCATTAGCCCGTCCCGGTGAGCGGACCCCTTACGCTCTGGCCGTGTCCAAGCTCGCCACCGCTGCCAAGCGCCTCCTGGTCGGACGGCCGTTCCGCAGTGATCGCCTCGCGCACACCCTCCTGCCCAAACGCATCGCCCTCCCCGTGTTCGCCTCCGACGCCATGTCGTCGGTCGCCTACGCGCCGGAGGAGATCTTCCTGATGCTGTCGGTGGCGGGCCTGAGCGCCTACGCCATGGCGCCGTGGGTTGGGGTCGCGGTCGTCGTGGTGATGCTCACCGTGGTGGCCAGCTATCGCCAGAACGTGCACGCCTACCCGTCCGGCGGCGGCGACTACGAGGTCGCGACGGTCAACCTCGGACGCCGTTCGGGCCTCACGGTGGCGAGCGCCCTGCTCGTCGACTACATCCTCACGGTCGCGGTGTCGATCTCGGCGGCCGCGGCGAACATCGGTTCGGCGATCCCGTTCGTCGCGACCCACAAGGCGGAGTTCGCGGTCGCGGCCATCGTGCTGCTCACGGCGGTGAACCTGCGCGGCATCCGGGAGTCCGGCAGCGCGTTCGCCGTGCCGGTCTACGCGTTCATGATCGGTGTCTTCGGCCTGATCGGCTACGGCCTGTTCCGCGGGTTCGTGATGGGCGACGACATGCGGGCCGAGAGCTCCGGCCTGGAGATCCACGCCGAGCAGGACCACCTGATGGGGCTCGCGTTCGTGTTCCTGGTGCTGCGGGCGTTCTCGTCCGGCTGCGCCGCTCTCACGGGTGTCGAGGCGATCAGCAACGGCGTACCGGCGTTCCGCAAGCCCAAGTCCCGCAACGCCGCGACGACGCTGTTGCTGATGGGCAGCATCTCGGTGGTCATGCTGATGGGCCTGATCGTGCTCGCCCAGCTGACCGACGTGCGGATGGCCGAGTTCCCCGCCCAGCAGATCACCAACGCGCCCCAGGGCTACGAGCAGAAGACGATGGTCGCGCAGATCGCGCACGCCGTGTTCGACAACTTCCCGCCCGGCTTCTACTTCATCGCCGGCGTCACGGCACTGATCCTGGTGCTCGCCGCGAACACCGCGTTCAACGGGTTCCCGGTGCTCGGCTCGATCCTCGCCCAGGACCGCTACCTGCCGCGCCAGCTGCACACCCGCGGCGACCGGCTGGCGTTCTCCAACGGCATCCTGTTCCTGGCCGGCTTCGCGGTCGTGCTGGTGATCGCGTTCGACGCCGAGGTCACCCGGCTGATCCAGCTCTACATCGTCGGTGTGTTCGTGTCGTTCACACTCAGCCAGCTCGGCATGATCAAGCACTGGCAGCGGCTGCTCAAGACCGAGACCGACGAGCAGGCACGCAGCCGGATGCGGCGCTCGCAGGCGATCAACACGTTCGGTCTCGCGCTGACCGCGACGGTGCTGATCATCGTGCTGATCACGAAGTTCACCAAGGGCGCGTGGATCGCCATCGCCGCGATGGCCGCCATCTACGCGTTGATGACGGCGATCCGCAAGCACTACGACACCGTCGCCGAGGAACTGCGCAAGCAGGAGCGCGTGCGCACGCTGCCCGCGCGCAACCACGCGATGGTCCTGGTGTCCAAGCTGCACATGCCGACGATCCGGGCGCTGTCCTACGCCAAGGCCGTGCGTCCGGACGTGCTGGAGGCCGTCACGGTCAACGTCGACGACGGCGACACCCGCAAGCTCGTCGCGGAGTGGGAGAAGGAGAACTTCAGGATCCCGCTGAAGGTGATCGAGTCCCCTTACCGGGAGATCACCAAGCCCGTTCTCGACTACGTCAAGCGCGTCCGGACGGACAACCCGCGCGACGTTGTTACGGTGTTCATCCCCGAGTACGTCGTCGGCCACTGGTGGGAGCAGCTACTGCACAACCAGAGCGCGTTGCGGCTCAAGGGAAGGCTGCTTTTCCAGCCGGGTGTGATGGTGACCAGCGTCCCGTGGCAGCTCGAGTCCTCGGTGAAGGTCAAGGACAAGGACGTCATCGCGCCCGGCGCTGTCCGAAGGGGACTTGACGACCGATGAGCACGACCAAGGAAGACTGGACCGGACGCAGGTTCGAGGTAGAGGTAGGGCCCGTCGCACACGGCGGGCATTTCATCGCACGGCACGAGGGCCGCGTTCTGTTCGTGCGTCACGCGCTGCCCGGCGAACGCGTCGTGGTGTCCGTGTACGAGGACAACGGCGGCTCGTTCTGCCGCGCGGACGCCGTGGAGGTCCTGGAGGCGTCACCGGACCGCGTCGAGGCGCCGTGCCCGTTCAGCGGGCCCGGGATGTGCGGCGGCTGCGACTTCCAGCACGTCGCGTGGGACGCGCAACGGCAACTGAAGGCCCAGGTCGTCCAGGAGCAGCTGTCCAGGCTCGCCAAGATCGAACGGGACGTGGTCGTCGAGGCGCTGCCGGGCGGTCCGCTGGAGTGGCGGACCCGGATCCGGATGGCCGTCGGCCGCGACGGGAAGCCGGGTTTCCGGGGCCTGCGTTCCCACGATGTGATCCCGGTAGACCACTGTGTGATCTCCCGGCCGGGCATGGTCGAGGCCGTGGCCGACCGAAAGTGGCGGGCGCAGGAGCTGACGATCGTCCAGGACGGTGACGGCAACCGTCATGTGGGTGAGGTGCGCGGCCGACACACCGCGCGACGCGCCGGAACCGGTACGGCCGTCGAGACCGCCGCCCAACGAAAGTGGCGAGTTTCCGCGGATGGTTTCTGGCAGGTCCACCCGGCCGCCGCGGACACGTTCGCGTCCGTCGTGGGGGAGTGGGCCGCGGCCGAGCCGGGGCAACGCGCGTGGGACCTCTACGGCGGCGCCGGGCTCTTCGCCTCCGTGCTCGGACGGCAGGTCGGAGAAAGCGGATCCGTGCTGGTCGTGGAGTCTTTCCCCGGTGCGGTGGAGGACGGCCGGCGCAACCTCCGGCGCATGTCCCAGGTCGAGTGGGTCGCGGACAAGGTGGAACTCGCCGTGACGCGCAAACTGCCCGTCGAGAACCCCCATGTCGTGGTCCTCGACCCCCCTCGCAAGGGTGCGGGCAAGGTCGTTGTGGCTGAAGTCGCACGACGCCGCCCCGAGCGGGTCGTCTACGTCGCCTGCGACCCCGCCGCACTGGCACGCGACCTGGCCGAATTCACAGTTCAGGGGTACCGGCTCGCGGAACTGCGCGCATTCGACGCGTTCCCCATGACGCACCACATGGAGTGCATCGCCCTGCTCGTACCTGAGATGAGCTGAAGCTGCGTCTCAGTCGCGTCTCCGTAGACTGAGCCGAAGTCTTCAGGAGTGAGGTGGGCGTGGTGACCCTGCTGGAGTCCGTGCACGGACCAGCTGATCTGAAACGGATGGACGAGGCGCAGCTGTCGCAGCTGTGTGAGGAGATCCGTCGTTTTCTGGTCGACAAGGTGTCCAAGACGGGCGGGCACCTGGGCCCCAACCTGGGTGTCGTCGAGCTGACCGTGGCACTGCACCGGGTCTTCGACTCGCCGCAGGACCCGATCGTCTTCGACACCGGTCACCAGTCGTACGTGCACAAGATCGTCACGGGCCGCCGTGACGGGTTCGACCGGCTCCGCCAGCGCGGCGGGATGTCCGGTTACCCGTCGCGGTCGGAGTCCGAGCACGACGTGCAGGAGAGCTCGCACGCCTCGACGGCGCTGTCCTACGCGGACGGCCTGGCGAAGGCGAAGCAGCTCAACGGCGCACACGGCCACGTGGTCGCGGTGGTCGGCGACGGCGCGCTGACCGGCGGCATGTGCTGGGAGGCGTTGAACAACATCGCGGCGGACAGGACGCGTCCGGTCGTGATCGTGGTCAACGACAACGGCCGCTCGTACTCGCCGACGATCGGTGGTCTCGCCGACCACCTGTCGTCGCTGCGGCTGCGGCCCGGCTACGAGCGCGTGCTGGAGAAGGGCAAGAGCGCTCTTCAGCAGACGCCGTTCTTCGGCAAGCCGCTCTACGCCGCCCTGCACGCCGCCAAGCGCGGCATCAAGGACGCGCTGGCGCCGCAGGCGATGTTCGAGGACCTCGGCCTCAAGTACATCGGCCCGGTCGACGGGCACGACATGGCGACGCTGGAGTCCGCACTGCAGCGCGCGAAATCGTTCGGCGGCCCGGTGATCGTGCACGCGGTCACGCGCAAGGGCATGGGGTTCGCGCCGGCCGAGAACCACGAGGCCGACCAGATGCACGCCACCGGCGTCATCGACCCGATCACCGGCGAGAACGTCAAGCCGGCCAGCCGCACCTGGACGCACGTGTTCTCGGACTCGCTGGTGGAGGTCGGCCGCGAGCGCCCCGACGTCGTGGCGATCACCGCAGCGATGCAGGGGCCCACCGGGCTGGACGCGTTCGCGAAGGCGTTCCCGGAGCGGTTCTTCGACGTCGGCATCGCCGAGCAGCACGCGCTGACCTCGGCCGCCGGTCTGGCGATCGGTGGTCTGCACCCGGTCGTGGCCGTCTACGCGACGTTCCTCAACCGGGCGTTCGACCAGTTGCTCATGGACGTCGCACTGCACAAGCAGGGCGTCACGGTCGTGCTGGACCGGGCCGGCGTCACCGGCCCGGACGGCGCGTCGCACCACGGCATGTGGGACATGTCGATCCTCGGCGTGATCCCCGGCGTCCACGTGGCGGCGCCGCGTGACGCCGGCACCCTGGTCGAGGAGCTGCGGGAGGCCGTGGCGATCTCGGACGCACCGTCGGTGATCCGTTACCCGAAGGCCTCCGTCGGCCCGGACCTGCCCGCCCTGGAGCGCGTGGGTTCCGTGGACGTGCTTCGGCGGTCGGGTTCCGACGTGCTGCTGGTGACGGTCGGCGCGTTGGGCGAGCTCGGTCTCGAGGCCGCGCAACGGCTGGAGGACCAGGGCATCGGCGTGACGGTCGTCGACCCGCGGTGGATCTACCCGATGTCGGTGGACCTCGTGGAGATGGCGTCGTCGCACAAGCTCGTGGTGACCGTTGAGGACGGTGGCCGCCACGGTGGCTTCGGTTCCTCTCTCGCGGCCGCCCTGCGCGACGCCGACGTCGAGGTGCCGTTGCGCGACATCGCTCTGCCGCAACAGTTCCACGACCACGGTGAGCGTGGCGAGGTGCTCGCGCTGTGCGGCATCACCGCGCAGGACGTCGCACGCCGCGTGACGGAGTGGGCCGCTCGCCTGGAGTGCCTGCCCGTGGAAATCGACGCGCCCGCGGACAAGCAGATCGGCTAACCTCCACCACGCGCAGCCTCCTGCGGCCCGGCAGGCCTTCCTCGCCGGGTTCCGCGATCGGGGCGGCGCATGGCGCTGTAAGGGCACCAGGTTCTAATCCTGAACGCCAAGACCCCGGTCGCACACGGGGGTCGCGAGCTTTGCGAGTCCCTTGTGGACTCCCGTTCGCGGCCTCGCCGGCCGGGGTCTTGGTCTACCTGGACGGAGGTGGAGACGATGAAGCACACGTTGTTCCCGTGGGAGCGGGGCGTTCGGTTCGACCGCGGCGTGCTGGTGGGTGAGGTGGAGCCCGGACAGCACAAGTTCCCGCGTCACGTCGTGCTGCACCGTGTCGACGTTCGTCCGCGTTCGCTCACTCCCGCCGCACAGGACGTCCCCACGTCCGACGGCGTGCTGGTCCGTGTGACCGTCGTCGTCCGATGGGCTGTGTCCTCGCCGACGACGTTCGTGGTGGCGTCGGCCGGTCCTGAGGCTGAGCTCTACACGGCTGTGCAACTGGCACTGCGCGGTGCGGTTCTCACGCGCGCACACTCAGCCGTCGATGCCGAGCGCGACGCCATCGCCGCCGAGGTGCTGGCTGGCGTGGCTCCGCGGGCCGCTGAGCTGGGTGTGTCCGTTGCCGACGTGGCCGTGCGCGACGTCGTCATGCCCGGTGAGCTGCGCCGGGCCGCCCTGGCCGAGCTGGTGGCGGCGTCCGAGGGCCGTGCGGCGCTGGAACGGGCACGCGGGGAGACGGCTGCGCTGCGGTCGTTGCTGAACGCGGCCCGGTTGGCGGAGGAGCACCCGGCGTTGCTGGAGCTCCGGGCACTGCAGACCGCCTCGACGGTCGTCGTCGATCGGCCTGCACGCAGGAAGTGAAGGTGTCGTTAAGCGCCTTCTCAGGTGCGTGTGGCACCTTTGAGGCGTGCGGATTCTGGTAGTCGAGGACGAGGCGCCTCTGGCCGACGCGATCGCTCGCGGCCTGAGGCGCGAAGGTATGGCCGTGGACATCGCCTACGACGGCGAGACCGGGCACGAGAAGTCGACCGTCACGCGGTACGACGTGGTCGTGCTCGACCGCGACCTGCCGGGGATGTCCGGCGACGAGCTGTGCAAGGAGATCCTCAGCTCCGGCGCGCTCACCAGGGTCATGATGCTGACGGCGAGCGGGTCCATCGAGGATCGCGTGTCCGGGCTGTCGCTCGGAGCGGACGACTACCTCGCGAAGCCGTTCGCGTTCCCCGAACTGGTCGCGCGCGTACGGGCGCTCGCCCGGCGCGCGACTCCCGCGACGCCTCCGCTGCTCGCCGCTCAGGACGTGGAACTGGACCCGGCGCGGCGCACGGTGTCGCGCGGCGGGCAGCCGATCGAGCTGACCCGCAAGGAGTTCGGCGTCCTCGAGGTGCTGCTCGCGGCCAAGGGCTCGGTCGTCAGCAGCGAGGAGCTGCTCGAGCGCGTGTGGGACGAGAACGCCGACCCGTTCACCACGACCGTGCGCGTAACTGTGATGACGTTGCGCAAGAAGCTCGGGGAACCGGGCATCATCGACACCGTCGTGGGCTCCGGCTACCGGGTGCCGAGTGCTTCGAACGGATCTGCTGAGGACTGACCTATGCGAAGGCGCGGACCAGGGCTTCGCCTTCGGATCACGCTCCTCACCACCGCGCTCGTCGCGGTGGTGAGCGCTGTCCTGCTGTTCCTCGGGTGGACGCTGGTCGGGCGGGTCTTCGACTCGTCGCCCTCGTTCCCCTCCGACACCCAGGTCACGGTGGACGGCGTCACCGTCACCGTGAAGGTGCTGACCGACGCGCTGACAGCCACCGCCCGACAGGACCTCCTGCGTGCCGGGCTCATCGCGTTCGCGTGCATGGTCGTCGCCGCCGCAGTGCTGACCTGGACGTTCACCGGTCGCGTCCTCAAGCCCCTGCACGACGTGACGGGTGCTGCCCGCCGGTTGTCCGCTGAGTCGCTGGGGTCGCGGTTGCGGCTGGAAGGCCCGCGCGACGAGGTCGCGGAGCTCGCGGACACCTTCGACGCGATGCTCGACCGGCTGGAAGCCGCCTTCGACTCGCAGCGCCGGTTCGTGGCGAACGCATCGCACGAACTGCGCACTCCTCTCTCGGTGGTGCGCACCGAGCTGGACGTGACCCTGTCCGATCCGGATGCCGACGTCGAAGAGCTGCGACGCATGGCCGGCGTCGTGCGTTCTGCGGGGGAGCGTGCCGAGCAGTTGGTGTCCGCGCTGCTGCTGCTCGCGCGCACGGACGGGATCGGGCTCGCCGTCCGGGAACCGGTCGACCTGTCCGCGGTGGTCGAGTCCGCGTGGAGGGCCGCACGGGCCGAGGCCGAGGCACGCAACCTGCGCACGGTGTTCCGGTGCGTGCCGGCGCTCGCGATCGGGGATCCCGCGCTGCTGGAGCGGATCGCCGGCAACCTGCTGGAGAACGCCGTCCGCCACAACCACGTCGGCGGGTGGATCGAGACCGTGGTGGAGACGGGGCCGCAGTGGTCCGTTCTGCGGGTGTCGTCGTCCGGTCCGCTGATCCCGCCGGACCGCGTGGAGGAGCTGTTCGAGCCGTTCCGCCGCGGGGTCAAGGACCGGACGAGCCAGTCCGGCACGGGTCTGGGGCTCTCGATCGTGCGCGCCGCGGTCGCCGCTCACGGCGGGTTTGCGCAGGCAGTGGCCGTGCCGACCGGTGGCCTGTCGGTCACCGTGCACCTGCCGGCCGCACCTCGCTGAGGCCGGATACAAGATTGTCGGCGTGGTCCCGGTCACACTCTGCGTCGATCTCGGCGGGTTTGAGCCGTCCGCGTGGTGTCTGACCTGCGGTTACGCCGTTAGTGACCCCCGATTTGGATCTCCTGGGGGCCCCGTGTAAATTTCTCCATGCCAGCACGGAACGGGCCGGGAAACACAGCCGGAACGGAGTGCGGCGAAAGACTTCTAAGCCTGACACAGCCCCGGAAGTGACTCTCTTCGGAGACTAGCTGCGGTGTGCGCGTGTTCTTTGAGAACTCAACAGCGTGCCGAAACACAGCCAGTAACATATGAATTACCTCCTCGTCGAGGTAGTTCCTTTGAGGCAAGACTAGATTGATGCCAGACATATTCCGTCTGGAGCGATCAAACACAATCCTTAT
>NZ_QQAU01000020.1:0-198684 GCF_003350445.1 Lentzea flaviverrucosa | reverse complement strand
CACCCGGTCCCATTCCGAACCCGGTAGTTAAGCCCTTCTGCGCCGATGGTACTGCACTGGTTACGGTGTGGGAGAGTAGGTCGCCGCCGAACTTACGTACAGAAAACCCTCGAGGGTCGAGCGCCACAAGCGCTCCCCTCGGGGGTTTTCTGCGTTCGCCGGCTTCGGCGCGATCATCAGCGCCACCGTTCGGTGACGAAGGCGCGTGGAACGCCGAGACTCCTGACTGCCCGGTACCTTCTCCACCATGCACAACGAGCACCGCACCGCCCGAAGGTCAGCCGGCGTGGGAAGGACCGCAGACCTCGCCACGAACCCGTTCCGGGTCGACCGCGACCGCGTGGCGAGTTCCCCGTTCTTTGCGAGGCTCGGCGGAGTCACCCAGGTCGTCAGCTCCACCGGCTCGGGTCTGCTCGTGCACAACCGCCTCACCCACAGCCTGAAGGTCGCCCAGGCCGCGCGCGCCATCGCCGAGCGCCTGACCAACCGCCCCGAACTGACCGCGGTGCTCGAGAAGCTGGGAGGGTGCGACCCCGACGTCGTCGAGGCCGCCGCCCTCGCGCACGACCTGGGACACCCGCCGTTCGGCCACCTCGGGGAACAGGTCCTCGATCGGCTGGCCCGGCACAGGTTCGGGCTGCCGGACGGGTTCGAGGGCAACGCGCAGTCGTTCCGCATCGTCACGACCACGGACGTGCGGGGTCCCAAGGCGCTCGGCCTCGACCTGACCGTGGCGGTGCGGGCGGCGATGCTGAAGTACCCGTGGACGCGGCACCAGTCGCTCGACCTGCCGGTCGCGCCCCGTGGTGCGGCCGAGCCGGACGACATGCCGGGCACCGGCAGTTCGAAGTTCTCCGCGTACGTGACGGAGATCAGCGACCTGCGGCAGGCGCGCGAACCGTTCGAGGGCCGCGTCGAGTCGTGGCAGCAGACCGTCGAGGCGAGCGTCATGGACACCGCGGACGACATCGCGTACGCGATCCACGACCTGGAGGACTTCCACCGGGTCGGTGTGCTGCAGCACGCGACGGTCGCCGCCGAGCTCGGCACGTGGCAGGCCCAGGCGCTCGACCTCGCCGGGCTGAGCGACGCCGAGCTCTACGCCGAGATCCGGATGCCCGGGCGGTCGCTGGAGACGCTCCGCAGGCGCATGCACCTCAAGGACTCCTGGGTGATGAGCGACGAAGCGTTCGCGATGGCGGTGCGCAAGGTGAGCAAGGAGCTCGTCGACGGGTTGCTGTCGGTGCCCTTCGACGGGTCGGTCGAGGCCGAGCAGGCGGTCGCCGGGTTCAGTGCGCGGTGGACGCGCCGGCTCGTCGACGCGGTCGGGGTGATCGAGGAGCCCACACCGCGTTCCGGGCACGTGGTGCTCGCGGTTCCACAGTGGCACGAGGTGCAGGTGTTGAAGTTCGTGCACCGCCGCTTTGTGTTGCTGCGGCCGGATCTGGCGTTGCACCAACGTGGACAGGCGCGTTTGCTCAGTTCGCTCGTGGACGCCCTGGAGCAGTGGGTGACCGACCGGGCGGAGGCGGACCGGTTGCCGCGCAGGTTGCACGATCTGGTGGAGCTGGCCGAAACGGAGTACGCGGCGCTCGCCCGGACGGAGCCGTCCACATTGGTCGGTGCCGCCGGCGAGCTTCCGGTAGGGCCAGATGCCGTCAGGGGATTGGCACGCGGACGCGCGGTCGTCGACTTCGTTGCGTCGCTGACGGACAACCAGGCGGCCGCACTGCTGGAAGCCCTTTCCGGGCGAACCGGTCAGTTGTGGACTGACGCTTTTGTTCTGTGAAGTGTGATCGCGTCTGCTAAGTGGGAAGTAGCCCAATCGGATGCTGACTGTGATCAGGCAAGCACCATACGTTGGCGCCTCGACCGGGAATCTCCGGTCGCAGGCCGCGTGCTCGGGGGCACGCCAACGTTCGGGGGAGAAACTCCTGTGCGCCGATCTCGAAGAGGCACGACCTTAGTCACCGCAGGTACCGCAGTTCTTCTGGCCGCACTCACCGCAGTCACGCCGGCGTCCGCTGATCCGGGCAAGGCGTCCAAGTCCATCAGCGACCGCACGGCAGCGCAGATCTCCGCGCTGCAGAGCATCAAGAAGTCGCTCACCCCAGCAGAGTCCAAGGTGGACAGCGCACTGGTCGTGGAGGCGCGCAAGCGCGTCTCAACTGGTACCACGAGCGCCCTTCCGCAGGTGCAGACCGGCGTTGCCGTGACGCCGAAGTCCACCACTCTCGTCGACATCCGTGCCAAGCAGTACTCCGAGGACCTGGTCAACGCTGTCCGCGCGGCGGGCGGACAGATCCGGGCAGTGTCCCCCGAGCACCGCACCGTGCGTGCGGAGGTTCCGGTCGCGAAGATCGCCGAGATCGCCGGGCGCTCCGACGTCGCCCGTGTCGAGCCGGGCAGCGACGCGATGACCCAGGACGTGAAGAACAAGAAGGACGCCAAGTCCCGCAAGGCTCCGTCCAAAGAGGACAAGTCGCGGGAGGTCGAGCGCCGGCTCTCGGAGAAGCAGCTCTCCGTCCAGGCCGCCAAGGTCGCGGAGAGCGACAAGGCGCACAACGCCGAGGCCGCACGCGGTTCCTTCCGCGTGACCGGTGTCGGCGTGAAGCTCTGCGCGCTGTCGGACGGCGTGGGTTCGCTGACCGTGTCGCAGGCCTCCGGCGAACTGCCGGCCGTCGACATCGTGCCGGGTCAGGCGGGTTCCGGTGACGAGGGCACCGCGATGCTCGAGATCCTGCACGACCTCGCGCCCAACGCCGAGCTCGGCTTCGCCACGGCGTTCAACGGCGACGCGAGCTTCGCGGACAACATCAAGAAGCTGCGCTTCGACCTCGGCTGCGACGTCATCGTCGACGACGTCATCTACTTCAACGAGTCGCCGTTCCAGGACGGCATCATCGCGCGCGCGGTGGACGCGGTCGTCGCCGACGGCGCGATGTTCTTCTCCAGCGCGGGCAACCAGGGCAACGTCGAGGACGGCACCTCCGGCCACTACGAGGGCCAGTTCGTCGACTCGGGTGTGGGCGTCGGCAAGTTCGCCGGTTCCGCGCACGACTTCAACCCGGACCCGAACGCCAAGCAGCTGTTCAACCCGCTGTCGAACTTCTCGGGCGACACCCCGACGGTGCTGCACTGGGCCGACCCGCTCGGCCAGTCGGCCAACGACTACGACCTCTACCTGGTCAACGCCCAGGGCAACGTCGTCACGTTCAGCCAGAACAACCAGGACGGCGCACAGGACCCGTACGAGCGCATCAACACCCCGGCGAGCTCGACCGGGACGCGCCTCGCGGTCGTGAAGTACCGCGGTGACGACAAGTACTTCGCGCTGTCGCTGTTCGGTGGCCGGTTCGCCGACACCAACGACGGCCTGAAGAAGTACGTCACGCCGGGCACCACGCGCGGCCACTCGGCGGCCAAGGGCGCGATCTCCGTCGCGGCCGCACCCGCCGCCGCGGCACTGCCGTTCGACCTCGAACCGGGCGACCCCGCCAACCCGAAGGGCCCGTACCCCAACGCCTTCGACGGCACGCAGAAGCCGGAGCGCTTCACCTCCGACGGCCCGCGCAAGACGTTCTTCGCACCGGACGGCTCACCGCTCGCCGAGACCCGGCAGAAGCCGGACATCACCGCGGCCGACGGCGTGACCACGTCGGTGCCGGGCTTCGCGCCGTTCTTCGGCACGTCCGCCTCTGCTCCGAACGCCGCCGCGATCGCCGGCCTGGTCCTGTCCGGCAACCCGACGCTGACGCCCGCCGAGGTCAAGGAAGCCCTTGTGGCGACGGCGATCGACATCGTCGAGTCCGGTGTGGACAACCGCACCGGCGCCGGCATCGTGATGGCCGACCGCGTCCTGCAGTACACGGGTGCGTCGCCGCAGGCACTGGCCCGCGCGCAGAAGCCGACGATCGTCAACGACGCCGACGGAAGCGCTTTCCTCAAGCCGGGCACCAGTGCCACGGTGACGGTGCCGGTGGCCAACAACGGTGACGGCTCGGCCGCGTCGACCTCGGTCGTGCTGTCGACGACGTCGGCCGGCGTGACCATCGCGCCGCGCTCCAAGTACTACGGCAACATCGACCCGGGCCAGACCGTCAGCAACACCTACAAGGTGACCGTGCCGGCCTCGGCCGCGCTCGGTTCGGCGGTCAAGCTCGACGCACGCGTGACCTACGCGGGTTCGACGTCACCGACGACGAGCTCGTTCACGCTGCGCGTGGGTGAGCCGTCGCGCGAGTTCAAGACGTTCGCCTACACCGGCGAACCGCTCGCCATCCCGGACAACGACCAGACCGGTGTCTCGGTCTCGCTGCCGGTGACGGGTGTCGGCGCGGCGTCGAACCTGAAGTTCTCCGTGGACGGCGCGACGTGCTCGGCCACCGAGGGCTCCACGACGGTCGGCATCGACCACACCTTCGTCGGCGACCTGGTGGGCACGCTCACCTCGCCGTCCGGCAAGTCCGTGACGCTGTTCTCACGGGCGGGCGGCACCGGCAACAACATCTGCCAGGCCGTGTTCGACGACGCGGCCACGTCGCCGTTCTCGAGCGTGACGAGCGCCAACGCGCCGTTCACCGGCTCGTGGAAGGCGGGTGCGCCGCTGTCCTCGCTGACCGCGGAGCCCGTCGACGGCACGTGGGTGTTCAAGGTCGCCGACGTGGTGGGCTCCGACCGCGGTTCGATCCGCTCGGTGACCCTCAGCGCCGCCGGCTGGGTCTGATGACCTGAGCTCGACCTGACGGAAGGCCCCCGGCTCGCGAGCCGGGGGCCTTCTCCGTGCCGTCCTGAAGCCCGAACGGAAAAAGGGGCGCCTCCCGGATCGGGAAGCGCCCCTGACGTCGTTCAAGGCCTTGCTAGCGGTTCGGCCACTCCCACCGGATGCCGAACACGCCGGGACCGAACCCGAGCGCCACGGCGTGCACGCCGCCACCCGAGTCCAGGGTGAGGTTGCGCCGCCGCGAAGGCGTCTCGTCGCCCGCGGGCACGCTGTACTGCTGCACGCGCGACGGCAGGTTCGTCTCGTCGAACCGGACCTCGATCACGTACTCGCGCACCGGCAGCCGGAACTTGCGCGCGAACGTGTTGTTGCCCTTGGGGGCGTGGCCCTCGGGGAACACCAGCTGGTATTCCATGATGAGGGTCTCGCCGCGGGCCAGAGGCCGTTCGAACATCATCTCCGCGACCATGATGTTGGCCTCGTGGTCACGGGCGATCCGGCCGAGGTGGCAGTTGCGCACGTTCAGGATCTCGGGGAGCACGTCGGACTCCTCGGTCTCGAACACGAGCGCCCAGCGGTCGGGCCCGTCCTGCTCCGCGCGGAGGATCTGCCGCACCCACACGGATTTCTGCCCGCCGTCGGCAGAGATCTCGATGCGGTCGTGCTGGCTGATCCGGCCGAGCTTCAGGTCAGAGGACGTGTCGACCTTCGAGAGCAGGTTCGCGACCCGCTCCCTTCGCGCCCACAGGGCGTCGATCGGCATCATCGTCGTCGGGCGGCAGCGGCGGCCTCGCGGACGAGGTGGACCGAGCAACGCCGACAGACCCGACTGAGGCACTCCCAGAACCGACTCGAGGTGCCGCAGCGCCTCCAGTGACTCAGGGCGTTCAGGCCTTCGTCGTCCTGACTGCCAGTAGCTGAGCGTCGCGACGCTGATGGTCACTCCGCGCAGTGCCAACCGGTGCTGGATGCGGTCGAGACTGAGTCGGCTAGCCTTGATCGCCGCCCTCAACGCTTCCGGGAACGGTCCCGTCGTCAAGAGTTGCGCAAGGCTGCCGTGACCCGTCGAGTCAGTGTCCTCGACGGTCAGTGTTGGTCGACCGGCAGCAGTCGTCATGGTGACTCCCCGCTGTCATAAGATCACGCCCCAGTGACCCTACCCGTCCGTGAACATCGCTGGTCGGAGCCGGATGGAGTCAATGGTTAATCCATACGGTTGATGAGTTCACGCTTTCGAGACTCATCTGTCAAGTGAATCGAACCCACCAGTAACATCTCTGTGCGTTCACGGCCTGTGTCGGACCGGTTCTACTGCGTGCACGATGATCGGCCCCGGCCACGGGGCTCAGGGGGTGGCGGCCAGGTGAGCAGGGTGCGTCCGGTCCCCGGTGGAAGGGCCGTCGAGGTCGAACCGGAGCGGGTTCTCGGGTGGATCGACCGGTTCGCGGACCGGCACGGCGCGACCGAGGTCCGTGTGGCCGAAGCCGAGGTCGTCATCACCGCCGAGGACGGCGCGACGGCCACGTTCGCGACGCGCGGCGGTACCTCTCTATTAGAGGTAGTTGAAAAGTTGACCGAGCCCCGCAGGATCGGGCTGGTCCTCGTACGGCTCGGCGGCCACAGCGTCGGGGTGGCGTTCGGCGGCAAGGTCGAGGTGTCGGCCACGGACCGCAAGCAGGTCCACGGCCGCATCCGGGCCGGCGGGTGGTCGCAGCAGCGGTTCGCCCGCCGCCGAGAGGGTCAGGCCAGGGTCGCGCTGCAGGCCGCCGCGGACGACGTGGCCAGGGTGCTCGTGCCGCGGCTCGCCTACCTCGACGGCGTCGTGCTGGGCGGCGACTGGCAGGCGCTGGACGTGCTGCGCAACGACCGCAGGCTCTCGGGCGTCTTCAGCAGGGCCGAGGACCGCGTGCTGGACGTCCCGGAACCCCGGCGCACTGTGCTGGACGAGGCCGCGGAACGAGCCCGCTGCGTCGAGATCGTGATCCAGGACACACGGGCAACCGGACCGGGGCCCAGCCACATGGATACGGGTGAGGGTGCCTGATCCTGGCGCCACTGACCTGCTGGAGCTGCAAGTGCGCAAACGAATGGTGATCGTGGCCGGAGCGGTCGCGCTGGGTGCCATCGGCATCGCGGTGCCCGCCCTCGCGCTGAGCGGCGGCGACAGCGCGCCCCAGCCCACGACCTCGGCTCCGCAGCCGCCCACGTCGTCCCCGGTCTCGACCAGTCCTTCGGTGCTGCCGCCGTCTTCGACCGCGCCCGAGGTCACGCCGTCCGTCGTTCCTCCGTCGTCGAAGCCGGGGCACCCGCCCACGACCGTGCTGCCGCCGTCGTCGCACCCGGCGTACCCGCCGACGACCGCGCCCCCGTCGGTCCTGCCGACGCCTTCGGTCCTGCCGACGCCGCCGGTCAGCCACAGCCCCACGACGTGGACCCCGCCCGCCACGACGCCGGCTCCGTCGTCCACCGCCCGGTAGGGAGTCACCTCTGAACTGGGAGGCCGAGTTCACCGACTGCTTCGACCGGTACGCCGACTCGATGCGGTTCACCGCGTTCTTGTTGTGCGGGAACTGGCACGAGGCGGAAGACCTCATGCAGTCGGGGTTCTTGAAGCTGTACCTGGCCGGTCCGAAGCTCTCGGACCGGTCGGGGCTGGAGCCGTACCTGCGTCAGATCGTCGTGCGGACGTTCCTCGCGGAACGCCGCAAGGTGCGGTGGCGCAGGGAGAAGCTGACTGACGCACCCCCAGAGGGCCTGTCCTCCGTCACGACGGCGGAGGACAGGCTCGTGGTGTGGCAGGCGCTCACCGCCGTGCCCGCACGGCAACGCGCTGTCCTCGTGCTGCGCTTTTGGCACGATCTCAGCGTCGAGGACACCGCGACGGCGCTGAACTGCTCGACGGGCACGGTGAAGTCGCAGAGCAGCAAGGGCCTGGAGACGCTGCGGCGCAAGCTGGGACCGGAATTCGACCACTTGAGGCTGGAGGTGTGATGGTTCGCGAAGACGACCTGCGGGCGACTTTCTCCGCTCTGCACCAGGAAGGGGCGCCGCCGCGTGCCGTCACCGCGGCCGACGTGATCCAGCGCGGCCAGGCCGTGCGGTCCCGGCGCCGCACCATCGCGGTGGTCGGCAGCGGGCTCGCGACCGTGGGGGTCGTGGCGGTGGCGCTCGCCGTGCTGCCGGCCGCGGCACCCCCGGAACCGGCGACACCGGGGCCGTCCTCGACGACGTCGCAGGTTCCGCCGACCACCTCGCCGTCATCGCCTTCCGTGCAGCCGACGCCGACGACGTTGAACCCGCCCAGTTCGCACGCACCGCAGACACCGCCGGTCCAGTTGACGACCGCTCCGGGTTCCACGACGCCGCCGCCCGGCTCGGTGACGAAGCCGGGCGTGCCGCCGACGTCCGTGCAGCCACCCTCGTCGTCCTCCGTTGCTGATTCGGTGCCGCAGACCTCGCGCTGAGCGGCATGATCCGGGCCATGAGCGCTCAGATCCGCCTGGTCGAGATCACCGATGCCAATCGCGACGCCGTGGTCGCCGTGCGCGTGCATCCCGCGCAGGAACGGTTCGTCGCCTCCGTCAAGAAGTCCTTCGTGGACGCTCGGGAGAACCCCGACGCGAAGCCGTGGTTCCGCGCGGCCTACGACGGTGACGTGCCGGTCGGGTTCGTGATGCTGAGCTGGGACAACGTTCCCGGCCCCGGCCTGTACGGGCCGTACTTCCTGTGGCGGCTGCTCGTCGGCGCCGAGCACCAGGGCCGTGGTCACGGCCGCGCGATCCTCGGCGAGGTCGTGGCGTTGCTGAGGGCCGCCGGGGCCGCTGAACTGCTCACCAGCTGCGTGCCGGGGGAGGGGTCGCCGGAGCCGTTCTACCGAGGGTTCGGGTTCGTGCCCACCGGCGAGGCCGACGACGACGGCGAGATCATCCTGCGGCTGGACCTGGGCCCGGGCTCGCGACCGTGAAGTGCCGGTCCGCGCCGGGGGACTCCAGTTCGTCGAGCACCGCCACGGCGAGGTCCTCCGCCGAGATCGCGGACGGACCCGTCAGCAGCTCGTCCGTGCCGCGCCGGTAGGAGCCGGTGCGGTCGCCGGGTTCGAGCAGCGCGGGCGGGCTCAGGTACACCCATTCGGCCTGGTGGGCGCGGCACTCCTCCAGCTGGCGCATGCTCGCCTCGGCGACGGGACGGATGTGCGCCGGCACGTACCGCTCGTCGTCGAGCACGAGCCCCGGGCCGTCCGGTGTGCGCAGCGGGGCGGCGCCTCCGACGACGATGACCCGTGTGCGTGTCGCGAACGCCGCGTCGAGCACCACCGTCGAGGTGACGCCCGTGGTGGCCACCACCGCACTGTCCACTCCGGACAGAACGCCGTCCATCAGCTCCCGGTCGGTGGCGTCACCGCCGGCGCCGCGGGAGACACCTGTCACGTCGTGTCCGCGCCGCACCGCCTCGGCGACGACCCGCGAACCGACCATGCCGGACGCGCCGACGACTGCGATCTTCACTGGAGAGCTCCTTCGGCGAGAACGGGTGCCGGTCGCTGGGCGGCGACGATCGCGGCGAGGGCGAGTGCGAACCCGGTGAGCTGCACCAGGTCCAGGGTCTGGCCGAGGACGACGACGCCGAGCGCCGCGGCGACCATGGGGGACAGCAGGCCGAGCATCGAGACGGACGTGACCGGCAGCGTGCCGATCGCGCGGAACCACAGCACGTAGGCGAGCAGGCCGCCGACACCGCCGAGCCACAGGTAGCCGAGCAGCGCGGTGAGGCCGATCGCCGGCGGCGGGCCCTCGAACAGGAACGTCACCGGCACCAGGAACAGCCCGCCCGCGGTGAGCTGCCAGCCCGCGAACGCCGTCGGGCTCGCCCCGGCCGGCCTGCCCCACTTCTTCGTCAGCGTCACGCCGAGCGCCATGGTCGCGGCGCCGCCCAGTCCGGCCAGCACGCCGGCCAGGTCGAACCCGGCCGCTGGGCCGAGGACCACGAGCCCGACGCCGAGCATGCCGATCACGCCCCAGGCGAGTCGCCACGCGGACGGGCTCTCCCTGAGCACCCCGACCGCCAGCAGTGCCACCACGAGCGGCTGAGCGGCGCCCAGGGTGGCCGCGACACCACCGGGCAGGCGTTCGGCCGCGATGAACAGGAACGGGAAGAACAGGCCGATGTTGAGCACGCCCAGCGCGGCCGCCTTCGCCCACCACGACCCGCGCGGCAGCGTCCTGGTGAGCGCCAGCGCGACCAGTCCCGCGGGAAGCGCGCGCAGCAACCCCGCGAAGAGCGGGTGGCCCACCGGCAGCAGTTCGGTCGTGACCACGTAGGTCGAACCCCAGACCACCGGTGCGAACGCCGCGAGCGCGGTGCGGGAGAGGTCGCTGTTTCTCACGTCGTCCAGTGTTGGCGGGCTCGATCGATGAGTCCAACACATGCTTTTCATCCGATCCATCGTGATTCAAGATGGATGGCGTGGAGCTCCAGCAGATGCGGTACGTGGTGGCGGTCGCCGAGACGGGCAGCTTCACCAAGGCCGCCCGGCAGTGCCTGGTCGTGCAGTCGGCCTTGAGTCACCAGATCGCCCGTCTCGAACGGTCGCTGGGCGCGCGGTTGTTCGAACGCACCAGCCGCAGCGTGCGGCTGACCCCGGCGGGTGCGGCGTTCCTGCCGTCCGCGCGGCAGTGCCTCGACCTGGCCGAACGGGCGGCGGCCGAGGTCGCGGCGGCGGTGGGGGAGGTGCGCGGACGGGTGGTGGTCGGCGTGATCCCGACCGTTGCCGCCGTGGACCTGCCGGCCGCGTTGAAGGTGTTCCGCGAGCGCTATCCGCAGGTGCGGGTCGCGTTGCGGATGCAGTCGAGCTACGAGCTCGTCGACCAGGTGCGGCAGGGAGGGCTCGACCTCGCGTTCCTCGGCCTGCCGCTCGGCGTGCGGCCGGAAGGCGTGCGGGGCCGGCAGCTGGCGCGCGACGAGCACGTGGCCGTGATGGCGCCGGAGCACCCGCTCGCACGGCAGGAGTCGACGAACCTGCGGACCCTGGCGGAGGAGCTGTTCGCCGACTTCCCGGCGGGGTCGCCGGGGCGGACGCAGTCGGACCAGGCCTTCTCGATCGCGGGGCTGCACCGCGAGGTCGCGTTCGAGGTGACGACCGCGGAGTTGATGGCCGGGCTGATCCGGGAGGGGCTCGCGGTGGCCGTGCTGCCGTCGCGGTACACGCCGCGGCTGAGCGGGGTGGTGACCGTGCCGATCGTGGACGGGCCCTCGCGGGTGGAGCACCTCGTGTGGAGCGCCGGTGGGCTGACTCCGGCGGCGGCGGCGTTCCTGGAGGTGCTCGGAGTGCCCGAAACTGTCGGTGGTGCCTGAGAGGATGAAAGCAGGGGACCCCCTGCGGGGGACCCCTGCGTGAGCGTTGCCCGCGATGGCGTGACTTAGACCGCGGTGGCGTGACTCAGCCCGTGGTGGCGTGACTCAGACCGCGATGGTGTGACTCAGACCGTGGTGGCGTGATTCAGGCCGTGGTGGCGTGATTCAGGCCGTGGTGGCGTGATTCAGGCCGTGGTGGCGTGATTCAGCCCGCGGTGCCCGTGGAGAGCAGACCCCCGTCGACGCGGACGGTCTCGCCGGTGATCCATGAAGCGCCGTCCGAGCACAGGAAAGCCACGAGGGAGGCGACGTCCTCCGGCGTGCCGAGGCGCTTCATCGGGTACTGCTGCGCGGCTTCCTCCTCGCGGCCGACGTAGAGCGCCTCCGCGAACTTCGTCTTCACCACGGCGGGCGCGACGGCGTTCACGCGCACCTTCGGGCCGAGCTGCCACGCGAGTTCCTCGGTCAGGCGGATCAACGCCGCCTTGGACGCGCCGTACGCGCCGATCACGCCCGTGGACCGGATGCCGCCGATCGACGCGATGTTCACGACCGCGCCGCCGTGCTCGCCCATCCACGCCTTCCACGCGAGCTGGACGAAACCGAGCGCGGCCACCACGTTGACGTCGAAGATCTTCTTGACGGCGTTCAGGTCCGCCTCCACCAGGAAGCCGAACTGCGGGTTGATGCCGGTGTTGTTCACGAGCACGTCGAGGCGGCCGAACTCCTCGACCGTGCGCGCCACGGCCTCTTCGCGTGACGCGTCGTCGCCTGCGTTGCCCGCGACCGCGAGGACGCGACCGCCCGTGTCGGCCGCCAGCTGCTTGGCCGCCTCGTCCAGCTGGTCGGCCTTGCGGCCCGTGATCGTGACGGACGCGCCGCGGGAGAGGAGCTCGCGCGCGATGCCGTGGCCGATGCCGCGGGACGCGCCGGTGACCAGCGCGGCCTTGCCCGAGAAGTCTTCGCTCATGGCCGCAATCTATGCGTCCCGCCACAGGTGGGAAATTCGATGGTCGCAATCCCGTAGGATGGTCGCGTGATCCTCCTGGAGTAGGCCGAACCGGACGTGCCATCCCTTGCCATGCCCGGAGTTCTTGTAGCTACTCGGAGTTTCTTTTGATCACCGCAACTGACATGGAGTTGCGCGCGGGCTCACGCATTCTGGTGAGCGGCGCCAACCTGCGCGTTCAGCCCGGCGACCGCATCGGCCTCGTGGGCCGCAACGGTGCCGGCAAGACCACCTCCCTGCGCGTTCTCGCCGGTGAGGGTCAGCCCTACGCCGGCACCATCATGCGCAAGGGCGCGCTCGGCTACCTGCCGCAGGACCCCCGCGAGGGCGACCTGTCGGTCATCGCCAAGGACCGGGTGCTGTCCGCGCGCGGTCTCGACCAGCTGCTCCGCGACATGGAGAAGGCCCAGTCGAAGATGGCCGAGCTGGTCGACCCGGACCAGCTCGACGTCGCCGTCGCCAAGTACGGCAAGCTCGAAGAGCGCTTCTCCTCGCTCGGTGGTTACGCCGCCGAGTCCGAGGCCGCCCGCATCTGCTCGAACCTCGGTCTGCCGGACCGGGTCCTGGCGCAGCCGCTGAGCACGCTGTCCGGTGGCCAGCGCCGTCGCGTCGAGCTCGCCCGCATCCTGTTCGCCGCGTCCGAGGCGGGCATCGGTGCCAAGTCGAGCACGATCCTGCTGATCGACGAGCCCACGAACCACCTCGACGCCGACTCGATCACGTGGCTGCGCGGCTTCCTCAAGTCGCACGACGGCGGCCTCGTCGTGATCTCGCACGACGTCGAGCTGCTCGACGAGGTCGTGAACAAGGTGTGGTTCCTCGACGCGATGCGCGGCGAGGTCGACATCTACAACCTGGGCTGGAAGAAGTACCTCGAAGCCCGTGCGACGGACGAGAAGCGCCGCCGCCGTGAGCGCGCCAACGCCGAGAAGAAGGCCGGCGCGCTGATGACGCAGGCCGCCAAGATGGGCGCGAAGGCCACGAAGGCCGTTGCGGCGCAGAACATGGCGAAGCGCGCTCAGAAGCTGCTCGACGGTCTCGACGACGTGCGCCAGAGCGACAAGGTCGCGAAGATCAGCTTCCCGTCGCCCGCCCCGTGCGGCAAGACCCCTTTGATGGCAGAGGGTCTGAGCAAGTCCTACGGCTCGCTGGAGATCTTCACCGGCGTGGACCTGGCCGTCGACAAGGGTTCCCGCGTCGTCGTGCTCGGCTTCAACGGCGCCGGCAAGACGACGCTGCTGCGGTTGCTGGGCGGTAGCGAGAAGGCGGACGCCGGTGGCGTCGTCCCCGGTCACGGCCTGAAGATCGGCTACTTCGCGCAGGAGCACGAGACGCTCGACCACAACGCGTCGGTGTGGGAGAACATCCGCCACATGGCGCCGGACGAGCAGGAGCAGCGGCTGCGGTCGTTGCTCGGCACGTTCCTGTTCAGCGGTGAGCAGCTCGACCAGCCCGCCGGCACGTTGTCCGGTGGCGAGAAGACGCGGCTGGCGCTGGCCGGTCTGGTGTCGTCGGCGGCGAACGTGCTGCTGCTCGACGAGCCGACGAACAACCTCGACCCGGCCTCGCGTGAGCAGGTGCTCGACGCGTTGCGGCGCTACGAGGGTGCCGTCGTCCTGGTGACGCACGACCCCGGCGCGGTCGAGGCACTGGAGCCCGAACGGGTCATTCTGCTGCCCGACGGCACCGAGGACCACTGGTCAGAGGACTACCTCGACCTCGTTCAGCTGGCGTGATCTCCACCCGTCAAAGGATTACCGAGCGCGTTCTGTGATCAACTGAGTGTGATCGAATCGACCGTTCACCGATCTCTTTGCTTGATCACCTGGCGTTCTGCCGGTTCCTGTTCGATCATTGCGACGACAGGGGCCGTCAAACGGCCCACCTGCTCGTACGGAAGGCGGGACAAGGTGGCTGACCTGAAGAAGGGTGCCCGGATCACCGGCGCCACACGGGACAAGCTGGCCGCTGACCTGAAGAAGAAGTACGAAAAGGGCGCGAGCATCCGGGCTTTGGCGGAGAGCACCGGGCGTTCCTACGGCTTCGTGCACCGGGTTCTCTCAGAATCCGGGGTCACGCTGCGCGGTCGCGGTGGCGCCACCCGGACGAAGAAGAAGTAACCAGAACTCAGACTGCTACTCTCCGGTAACTAGCTTCTAGTCCGCCGGAGGTAACGACCATGCCAGTGCCTTCCATCGACGCTGGTGTGCTCGAGCGCGGTGGCGTTCGGCTCGCGATCTCCGGGCCGCGCGCGACCATCACGCTCGATCGTCCCGACGTGCTGAACGCGCAGACGCCGGCTACCTGGCAGGCGTTGCGGCACATCGGCGAACAGCTGGACCCGGACGTCCGAGTCGTGGTCGTCCGGGGCTCCGGCCGTGCCTTCTCGGCAGGGCTGGACCGGCGGATGTTCACCGGTGAGCCCGTCGACGGCGAACCCGGTGGTCTCGGCGCGATCCTGTCGCTTCCCGCTGCGGAGGCCGACGCCCGCATCGCGTCGTACCAGGCCGGGTTCACCTGGCTGCGCGACCCCGCCCGCGTGACGATCGCCGCGGTGCAAGGGCATGCCATCGGCGCGGGTTTCCAGTTGGCGCTGGCGTGCGACTTCCGCGTGCTCGCCGAGGACGCGCAGTTCTGCATGGCCGAGACCGGGCTGGGCTTGGTGCCCGACCTCGGCGGCACGCTGCCGTTGGTGCGACTCGTGGGGTACTCGCGCGCGGCCGAGATGTGCGTGACCTCCCGCCGGGTGTCGGCGGAGGAGTCGCTGCGGATCGGCCTCGCGAACTCCGTCGTGCCCGCGGACGGGCTCGACGCCGCTGTCGACGAGCTCGTGGCCGCCGTCCTCAAGCCGATGGCCGGTGCCGTGTCGGAGACGCTGGCGCTCGTCCTGGCCGCCGCGGAGTCGCCGACGGCCGAGGCGCAGCTCGTGCTGGAGCGTGCCGCCCAGCTGCGCCGGCTGCAGTCGTTCGCGGCCCTGTCCGCTCAAAGCTGAACCTTGCCGCCGCTGTAGCCGTCCGCGAAGGAATTGTCGGACCGCTGTGCTGTTCTAGACAGCGTGGACGGATACAGCTCTTGGCGATTCATGATGGGAGCGACGTCGGACGCGCCTTCGAAGGTGCGCCGGGGTACGTTCCGCCGCGTTCTGGCCTTCGCCCGGCCGCACCGGGCGAAGCTGCTGGTGTTCCTGCTGCTGACGGTCGTCTCGTCGGTTCTCGCGGTGTCGACGCCGTTGCTGGCCGGCCGCGTGGTCGACGCGATCGTCCGCGGCTCCGTGCCGTCCGTGGTCGTGTGGCTGGCCGTGGCGATCGCGCTCATCGCCATCGTCGACGCCGGTCTGGGCCTGGTCGAGCGCTGGCAGTCGACGCGCATCGGTGAGGGCCTGATCTACGACCTGCGTCGTGCCGTGTTCGGCCACGTGCAGAAGATGCCCGTCGCGTTCTTCACCCGCACCCGCACGGGTGCGCTGGTCTCACGCCTGAACAACGACGTGATCGGCGCCCAGCGCGCCTTCACCTCGACGCTGTCCGGCTTCGTCACGAACATCATCCAGCTGGTGCTGTCGCTGGCCGTCATGTTCACGCTGTCGTGGCAGGTCACCGCCTTGGCCCTGGTGCTGCTGCCGGTGTTCGTGCTGCCCGCCAAGCGGATGGGCCGCCGCATGGCGGACATGCAGCGCGAGGCCTCCACCCTGAACGCCTCGATGGTCACCCAGTCGACGGAGCGCTTCTCGGCGCCCGGCGCGACGCTGGTGAAGCTGTTCGGCCGTCCGGCCCGCGAGGAGGAGGAGTTCTCCGAGAAGGCCGCGCAGGTCCGCGACATCGGCATCCGGACCGCGATGGCCACCCGCTGGTTCATGACGGGCCTGACGCTGGTCTCGGCGCTGGCCCAGGCGCTCGTCTACGGCCTGGGTGGCTACCTCGCGCTGACCGGGCACCTGGCGGCCGGCGCCGTGGTGTCGCTCGCGCTGCTGCTGACCCGCCTGTACGCCCCGCTGACGGCTCTCGCGAACGCGCGTGTCGACCTGATGACGGCGCTGGTGTCGTTCGAGCGCGTCTTCGAGGTGCTCGACCTGGACCCCATGATCAAGGAGAAGCCGGACGCCCGCCCGGTGCCCGACGGCCCGGTGTCGGTCGAGTTCTCCGACGTGCGCTTCGCGTACCCGTCGGCGGACAAGGTGTCGCTGGCCTCGCTGGAGTCCGTGGCCACTTTGGACACCCGTGGCGGCGAGGAAGTGTTGCACGGCATCAGCTTCAAGGCGGAGGCCGGCCAGCTGGTCGCCCTGGTCGGCTCGTCCGGCGCGGGCAAGTCCACCCTCGCGTCGCTCGTACCGCGGCTCTACGACGTCGACTCGGGCTCCGTGCGTCTGTCCGGAGTGGACGTCCGCGACCTGACCTTCGAGGCGCTGCGCGCGTCCGTCGGCGTGGTCACCCAGGACGGGCACCTCTTCCACGACACCATCCGCGCCAACCTGGAGTACGCCTCACCCGGCGCCACCGACGACGACCTGTGGGACTCGCTGCGCAGGGCCCGCCTGCTCGACCTGGTGGCCTCGCTGCCCGACCAGCTCGACACCGTGGTCGGCGAGCGCGGCTACCGCCTGTCCGGCGGCGAACGCCAACGCCTCACCATCGCCCGCCTGCTGCTGGCCAAGCCGCGCGTGGTGATCCTGGACGAGGCCACCGCACACCTGGACTCGGAGTCCGAGGCCGCGGTGCAGGAGGCGCTGACCGAGGCGCTGCACGGACGCACGTCGCTGGTGATCGCCCACCGCCTCTCGACGATCCGCGCGGCCGACCAGATCCTGGTGCTGGAGCACGGCGACATCGTCGAACGGGGCACGCACACCGAGCTGATGACGGCCGAGGGCCGCTACGCCGACCTCTACAACACCCAGTTCGCCGAGCCTCCGGTGGTCGGCGTGCTGCCGACGCCGAAGTTCAGCGAACGCGTCGAGGTGTCGCAGACGAACTGATCTAGGGGCCGCCCGCGGTGCGGACGGCTCGCCGGAGGAGCGCGGACGGCCCGTGGGGCGTGCCTGGGAAGTGGGCGCCTGGGGACGGCTTGCTCTGGCGGTTGCCCGGAGTGGCGGCCGCGCGGGTGGTTTGCGGAGGTTGGCGAGGGGACGGTCGCCCGGAAACGGCGGCCGGGCGCCCGACGCGTTCGCAAGCCGGTGGCCGCGCAGGCTTGACTGTGAGAAAAGGCCGTCTGGCCAGCGCCCGGTTGCCGAGTCACTCACCGCCCACGTCGGCGGTGAGCCCACCCAGCCGATCGGCTGGGTCGCGACTCATCCTCCTGACCGGGTGATCGGCTGATGTCCCGGCGATCCCGTTCCGCCACGGTGAGAACCACCAAGGCGGAAGGGATCGGGATGAGCAACTCCGGGGGCGGGCACGTGAGCCGGCGAGCGCTGATCGCGGGCGCGGTGGCGGCGGGCGGCCTGATGGGACAGGGCCGGGCTGCGGGCAGTCCGGTGGCACACGGTCGTGCGGTGGAAACCGCTGCGCAGGCCGGTGCCGTGCGGATCGCGCCGGGCGATGTGCGGTACGAGAACCTGTTGCGGGGCAACAACTTTAGGTTCGTCGGGCAGCCAGACGAGATTCGGGTGGCGACGTCGGCGGACCAGGTGGTCCGCGCGGTGGACGAGGCGGTGCGGGCCGGGCGGCGGATCGCGGTGCGCAGTGGCGGGCACTGCTTCGAGAACCTCACGGCCGCGCCGGAGGTCCGGACGTTGCTCGACCTCTCGGGGATGGACGACGTCGGGTACGACGCGCAGCGCAACGCGTTCTCGGTGCAGCCGGGGGCGACGCTCGGGCAGGTGTACCGGGCGTTGTGCGCGGGGTGGGGTGTCACGATCCCCGGTGGTGGGTGTCCGGAGGTGGGGGCCGGCGGGCACTTCGCGGGCGGTGGGTACGGGCCGTTGTCGCGCAGGTACGGGGCCGTGGTGGACCACCTGTACGGCGTCGAGGTCGTCGTGGTCGGCAAGGACGGCCGGGCGCGCGTGGTGGTGGCGACGCGGGAGCCGGGGGATCCCAACCGGGAGTTGTGGTGGGCGCACACCGGGGGCGGTGGCGGCAACTTCGGTGTGGTCACCAAGTACTGGTTGCGGTCGCCGGACGACGGCGAACGGTTGTTGCCGCCGGTGCCGCGGAACATGGTGCAGCACGTGGTCTTCTGGGACTGGGGGCAGCTCACCGAGGAGAAGCTGAGCGGGTTGCTGCGCAACTTCGGGACGTGGCACGAGCGCAACAGCGCGCCGGGTGCGCCGCAGGCAGGGTTGTACGGGGTTCTCGAGGTCAAGCACCAGGCCGGCGGAGTGGCGATGCTCGCGGTGCAGGCCGATGCGGACCTGCCGGGCGTCGACGCGATGGTGACGGAGTTCGTGGACGCCGTGTCGGCGGGGCTCGGGCTCACGCCGGTGTACGACCTGCGCAAGACGATGCCGTGGCTGCACCGGATGACGTGGCCGGGGACGGGTGAACCGGGCGACGTGCTCACGCGGCGGTACAAGATCAAGGCGGCCTACCTGCGCCGGTCGTTCACCCCGAGGCAGCTGAACGCCTTGTGGCGCAACCTCACCAGCCCGAACGGCGGGGCGGGGAGCGTGTTGCTGATCGGGTACGGCGGCCAGGCCAACGCGGTGCGGCCGCAGGACACCGCGATCGCGCAACGGGACGTGGTGGTGAAGGCGGTCTACCAGTCGGTCTGGACCGAGGAGCACGAAGACGCGGCCAATCTCGCCTGGGTGCGCGCGCTCTACCGCGACGTGTACGCCGACACCGGTGGCGTGCCCGTGCCGAACGACGTCAACGACGGTTCCTACATCAACTACGCCGACGCCGACCTGGCGGACCCTGCGTGGAACACCTCGGGTGTGTCCGCGCAGCGACTCTACTACAAGGACAACTACCCGCGCCTGCAACGGATCAAGGCCCGCTGGGATCCGCGCAACGTCTTCGAGCACGCCCTCGCGATCGAACCTGGCTAGGCTCCCGAACCAGGGGGAGGAACGCGGATGAGCATTCCCGTGGCACGGTGGCCGTACGTCCTGCTGGCGTTGCTGGCCCTCGCCACCACGCTCGACCAACGGCCCGCGCTCGCCGAACTCGTGCTGTGCGTGGTCGTGGCGGCTTGGCTGGCGGCCGGGACGGCCCTGAGGGTCAGACCGTGGGTGGTCGCCGTGGGACTGACCGTGCTCACGGGAGCGCTGGTGGTGCTCAACCCGTTGTTCGGGTTCCTCACGCCGGTGCCGTACTTCTACACCTTCCGGACGATCGCCTTTCCCTGGCAGCCGGTCGGTGTGGCGGCGGTCGCGGTGGTGGCGGGCACGGCCCAGGCGTACGGGGTCGACAAGTCCACGGCGGGTGGCGTCGCCATCTGGCTCGCCGTCATCGCCGGCAACGCCGTGCCCATGTGCGCGTACGCGTTCGTGGCGCGGAGGGCCGAACAGCAGGAGGCGGAACGGGAGCAGGCGCTCGCCCAGGCACGTGAGGCGAACCGCAGGCTCGCGGAGTCGTTGGCGGACAACGCCACGCTGCACGAGCAACTGGTCGTGCAGGCCCGCGAGGCCGGGGTGCGTGACGAACGGCAGCGCATGGCGCGGGAAATCCACGACACGCTCGCCCAGGGGCTGACCGGCATCATCAGCCAGCTCCGCGCGGCCGACGACAGGACGTGGGCCCGGCACGTCGCGGCCGCCACCGAACTGGCCAGGGAAAGCCTCGACGAGACGAGACGGTCCGTCTCGGCACTGCGGCCCGAGCCGCTGCGCACGGCGAGGTTGACCGAGGCGCTCACCGGCGTCGCCGGGAAGTGGTCGGCGCTGCACGGGATCCCGGTCGAGGTCACGACCACGGGTGACGCGCGGCTGATCGCGCCGGAGGCCGAGTTCGCGTTGCTCAGGGCGGCGCAGGAGGCGCTGGCGAACGTGGCGAGGCACGCGCGGGCCAGCCGGGTCGGCGTCACGTTGTCGTACCTGGAGGGCGAGGTGGCGCTGGACGTGCGCGACGACGGCCGCGGGTTCGGTGACGTCCGGCCGGGAGGGTTCGGGCTCGAGGCGATGAGGCAGCGGATCGAAGGGCTGGCGGGCACGGTGCAGATCGAGTCCGAACCCGGTGCGGGCACGGGAGTCTCGGCCCGCGTGCCACTGGAGGCGAGAACGTGATCAAGGTGCTGGTCGTCGACGACCACCCGGTGGTCAGGGACGGGCTCACGAGCATGTTCGCGCAGGACCCCGGTTTCGAGGTGGTCGGTGAGGCGGGCGACGGCGCCGAGGCGGTGCGGCTCGCGAAGGCGCTGCGGCCCGACGTCGTGCTGATGGACCTGCGCATGCCGGGCACGGACGGCCTCGCCGCGACCAGGGAACTCGCGGGCGTCGCGCACGTGCTGGTGCTGACCACCTACGACAACGACAACGACGTGGTGGCGGCGATCGAGGCGGGCGCCACCGGTTACCTGCTCAAGGACGCCCCGCGCGACGAGCTCGTGCGCGCGGTCAGGGCCACCGCGCGAGGCGAGGCCGTGCTCGCCCCGGCCGCGGCGGCGTTGCTGATGAGGCGGGTGCGCAGTGCCGCCGCGGAGGTGCTCAGCCCGCGCGAGCTGGAGGTGCTGCGGTTCGTCGCCGGCGGGGCGACGAACCGCGACGTGGCCAAGGGACTCTTCATCACCGAGGCCACCGTCAAGTCACACCTGCTCAACATCTACGCCAAGCTGGAGGTGGGCGACCGGGCGGCCGCCGTCACCGAGGCGTTCCACCGCGGGCTGCTCGTCCCGCGTGAGCAGCGGTTCAGCCCTTGAGGAACGCCGCCGTCGTCTTCATCGCGCTGTCCGACGAGCCCGCCTTCTCCACGATCACCGCGAACGCCACGTTGTTCTGGTAGCCCACGAACCAGCCGTGCGCGTCGCCACCGCCGACCTCCGCCGTGCCGGTCTTCCCGGCCAGGCCGGGGATTCCGGCGAGCTGCTTCGCGGTACCGGCGGTGACCACCTCGCGCATCATCGCGCGCAGCGGCGCCAGCACCGCGGCGGGCGGGCCGGCCGCCACGTCGTTCGGCTCGGACGGCTTGCCGCGCAGCAGGGTCGGCGCCGGGGTCTTGCCCGAGACGACGGTGGCGGCGACCAGGGCCATGCCGAACGGGCTGGCCACCACGTTGCCCTGGCCGAAGCTGTTCTCCACCCGCTGGTCGCCGGTGGCCGGCGGGACCTTGCCGGTGTTCGTCTCGGCGCCCGGGATGGCCCAGTCGGCGCCCAGGCCGAACCGCTTCGCCATGTCCGGCAGGGCGTTCGGGTCGAGCTTGGAGCCCAGGTCGCCGAACGTCGTGTTGCAGGACAGCGCGAACGCCGTGTGGAACGGCACGCTGTCGTGGCCGAAGTCCGCGTTGCTGATCCTGCGGGTGCCGATGGTGGCGGTGGCCGGGCAGGGAACGGCGGTGCCGCTCTGCACGAGGCCCGCGTTCATGACCGCCGCCGCGGTGACGATCTTCATCGTCGAGCCGGGGGCGTACCGGCCGACGAACGGGTTGGTGCCGCCCAGCGCCTTGTTCTGCGCCACGGCCAGGATCTCGCTGGTCGAGGCCTCGATCGCCACGATCGCCGCGCCCTGCGGGAGGGCGTCCACGGCCGCCTGGGCCGCTGTCTGGCGGGCCGGGTCGATGGTGACGGTGATCTTCTCGCCGCCCTCCGCCTTCTTGGTGTCCAGCACGGTGAACGCGCCGCCGACGGTGATGCCCACCTCCCAGCCGTCGATGCCCTTCACGTCGCCGACGGTGGCGGTGATCGTCTTGTACAGGCCGTCCGGGACCGTGCCCTGCGTCAGCGGCTTGCCGTCGCGGCCCAGCAGGGCGCCTTCCGCCAGCGCCTTGCGGTAGGTCAGCGCGGCGCCGTCGGTCAGCTGCGGGTGGATGACCGCGGGGGTCCACTTGACCTTCCAGGCACCATCGGTGCGGGTCATCGGGACCTTGACGTCGTACTTCAGCACAGCGGCGCTCGGCATCGTCCAGGTGACGGACGCGGTGAGCTCGGTCGTCGTGGCGTCAGCCGCCGGCGGCGGAGACGTCGCCACCGTGGCCCGGTGCGCGGACGTGCCCATGCCCGCCTTGCTGGCTTCCAGGGCCGTGGTCGCCGCCGCCGGTGCGTCGGTGAAGACGGCGGCGCTGGCCGGGCCCGAGAACGCCCTCGTCAGGAACGAGGTGGCCACCTGCGCCGGAGTCTCCGCCGGCTTGACCGGCGCGTCGGCGACCACCACGGACCTGCTGCCCGACCAGAGCAGGGTGCCCGCCACGCCGACCACAGCCGTCGTGGCGAGCGCGCCACCGATCAGGATCCATCTACGAGTCTTCTGCTCCACTTGGTCTGTTCCCCCCAGGTAAATGCTTCCCCGGTGGGAGAATAACGGCAGGCCGCTGAGGATTTGTGAGGGTTTATACCTATCCGAGCTGCGGAATGCGGGTCTGGTAGTGGCGGAGCAGGTCGGCGTTGGCCGCGTCGCCGCCCTCCACGTTCGCGCTGCGCCACAGGGGGAGCCGCACACCGGACTCGGCGGCCTTGTCGATCAGGCGGACCATCAGCAGGTTCCACAGGAACGTGGTGGCCAGCGTGGAGATCGCCGCGGTGACCGGGGCGTCCACCGGGTAGGTCGAGTCGCCGGGCGGGACCAGGTTGTCGAGGACGACGGTCGAGACCTCGGCCAGGGTCGCGCCGGCGCGGCGGGGCGCCTGGGCGCTGGAGGCCACCGACGTGACACCCACCACCGGACAGCCCCTGTTCGCGGCCTCCTGGGCGAGTTCGACGGGGTAGTAGTTGACGCCCGACGTCGAGAACACGAACAGGACGTCGTGCGGGGCCAGACCCGACTCGCGCAGGACCTCGCCCGCGAGGCCGGAGCGGCGTTCGGCCGACGTGCTGCTGATCGCGCCGTGCATCGGGAGCAGTTCGGGGTGGTAGACCGGGCGGACGCAGGCCAGGCCACCGGCCCGGTAGAAGGTCTCGGCGACCGCCGCCAGCGAGTGCCCCGCTCCTGCGGTGAGGAGGATCCCGTCGGCCTCGACGGCGGCCAGCACGAGCTCGGCCACGTCGTCGAGAGCGGCCGCGTTGTGCTGCTCGACGCGCGTGAGATGCGTGCGCACGAGATTGCCGTAGTCGGACCCGGTCACGGTGTCGGTCGTCATGCCGGTCAGTAGTACCCGATCGCAGATGACCTCACCAGTAACCCGGGCACCACAAACCTCGATACGCGCGATGAGGGGTGCGCCGGCGCTCGCGGACAGGGGGTGGGTTTGATCAGGCGGTACTTCTACTTCTGGGTCGTGCTGGTCGCGGTGTTCACGGCAGCGGCGGCCACGAACATCGCGCTGGCGGTCACCTACTCCGAGCTGTGGCCGGTGTGGGTGGGGCTGGCGCTGCTCGTCGTCGCCGTCGGGTGTGCCAGGGCCGCGGTCCGGGTCAGGCCCTAGACGGGTCGTCGACGACCACGACGGCCTGAGCGCCTCGAACGTCTCGTCGGGCGTCAAGCTCCGCCGGTACGTCGCCTGAGGTCCTCGGGCCGATCGATGTCCGCACCGTCCGCCACGTCGGCGCACTCGACGTGGCGGACGGTGTTCGACCGGAGGTAGTCCCGCGCGCCCTGGTCGCCCGCCGCCGACGCCATGACGCCCGCGAAGTGGTCCGACCCGATCAGCACCGGGTGCCCGATCTCGCCGTCGTAGGTGGCGCGGGCCAGCACTTCCGGTTCGGCGAGGGCCATGAGGCGGTGCACCGCCTCGACGGTGACCCCTGGCGTGTCCACGGGCAGGACGACCACCGCGTCCGCGATGCCGACGGCGTGCAGGCCGGTGCGCAGCGACGACCCCATGCCGGTGTCCCAGTGGGGGTTGTCGACGACGGTCACGCCCTGCAGCGTGGCCTGTCGCCGCACCTCCGCCGCCTGCGCGCCGAGCACCACGACGACCGGGTCGCACCCGGCGGCTCCGAGCAGCTCGGCGGCCGAGTCCACGAAGAGCTTGCCGTGCAACGGGACGAGGGCTTTGGGGGAACCGAACCGGCGGCCGGCCCCCGCGGCGAGCAGAAGACCGGCCACGCGCATGGCCACGAATCTACTGCGTCTCGCGGATCCGGTAGCCGATTCCCGGTGTCGTCGCGATGATCGGCGGTTCACCGAGCTTGCGGCGCAACCGGCCCACCGTGACGGTGACGGTGTTGGTGAACGGGTCGGCGTGCTCGTCCCACACGCGCTCCAGCAGGGCCTCGGCGCTGAGGAAGCCGGGGCAGGCCTCCAGCAGAGCTTCCAGCACGGCGAACTCCTTCACCGAGAGCGCGAGCCGCCGCCCGTCGCGCACGACGGTCCGGCGCACCGGGTCCAGCTCGATCCCGGCCGCGCGCAGCACCGGCGGTCTGGCGTCCGGCCTGCGGCGGGCCAGCGCCCGGACGCGCAGGACGAGCTCCGGGAAGTGGAAGGGCTTGGCGAGGTAGTCGTCGGCACCCAGGGTCAGCCCGCTGACCCGGTCGCCGGGCGCGCTCGCCGCGGTCAGCATCAGCACCATCGGCCGGCCGGGCCGCTCGATGATCATCCGGCACAGCACGTCGCCGTGCAGCCCCGGCAGGTCCCGGTCGAGGACCACCACGTCGTACGCGGTGACGTCGAGGTTCGCGGCGGCGACCAGCCCGTCGTGCGCGAGGTCGACGGGCATCCCCTGGTCGCGCAGCCCTTCGGCGACGACCTCGGCGAGGGCGGCGTCGTCCTCCACGAGCAGGACCCTCACGCCGGCACCGCCGCGGCCGGCAGCGTGATCGACACGTGCAGGCCGCCTTCCGGCCGGGCGAGCAGAGCGACGTGTCCGCCGTGCGCGGCGGCGATCGCGGCCACGATGGACAGTCCGAGGCCCGAGGAGCCGATGCGCTCGCCGCCGAGCCGTTCGAACGGCTGGGTCAGCCGGTCGACCTCCCGCTGCTCGAAGACGGCTCCGCCGGTCTCGACGACCAGCTCCGCCTTCTCGCTCACCGATCCGGAGACCCGGACCCATCCGCCGTCCTCGTTGTGCTTCACGGCGTTGTCGACGACGTTGCCCACCAGGCGCGCCAGCAGCGCCGGACTTCCCTGCGTTCCCGTTCCCGGCGGCACGTCCACCACCACGGTCAGCCCCTTCGCCAGCACCTCGCCGGCCAGGTCGTGCAGCGCTGCCTCCACGAGCTCGCCCAGGTCGACCGGGGCGGAGTCGGCCAGGACGCCGTGCTGCGCCCTGGCCAGCACGAGAAACCCGTCGAGCAGGTGGTCGACCCGGTCGAGCTGCACGCGCAGGCGGTCCGCGAGCGCCACTGTCGACGCGGCCGGATCGGGCTTGGCGACCGCGACGTCCAGTGACGCGCGCATCGTCGTCAGCGGTGTGCGCAGCTCGTGGGAGGCGTTGGCGGCGAAGCGGCGTTGCGCGGCGAACGACACCTCCAGCCGTTCGAGCAACTCGTCGATGGTGTCGGCGAGGCCCTTCACCTCGTCGGCCGGACCGGCGACGGCCAGCCGCCGGTCGAGGCTGTCGGCGGAGATGCGCCGCGTGGCGCTCGTGATGGTCCGCAACGGCCGCAGCACGCGCCGGGCCAGCACCCGGCCGACCAGCAGCGAGACGACCGCCATCACGACCAGCGCCAGCAGCGACCCGGCCAGCAGCTGGCGTGCCTGCTGCGCGTGCACCTCGGCCAGCTGGTCCTGCAGCTGCCGGACGTGCTGCTGCGCCGAGTCCAGGCCGGGAGGGGGCGCGACGTCGGTCGTCCTGCCGCCGGACAGCAGGAACGTCAGGCCCAGCAGCCCGATGCCCGACACGAGGAACACGGCGGCGTACAGGATCGTGAACCGCACCCCGATGGTTCCGCTGCGCAGCCTGCTCATGCCGCCAGCATGCCCGCGACCACCTAACAACGGCATGACAAGTCCGCTTCGGACCGTGTTAGCCGCCGATCCGTAGACCCAGCACCATGTCGAGCACCGAACTCCTCAGGCGGGAGTGGACCGCGTTCCGCGGGCCCGGCCGCCTGATCGCCCTGGCCGCCGCGGCCCTCTCCGTCATCGCGGTGGGCCTGCTGTTCGCGGGTACCACCTCGTCCAGCGTCAGCGACACCTTCTGGTTCCGGCACCAGGACCTCGGCCGCGAAGGCGCCATCACGGTCAGGATGACGTCGATGACCGGGACGATCACCTACCCGCCGCCCGGTCACGACCAGATCGTCGCCGGGCTCGTGCCGTGGGCGAAGTCCGGGATCATCGTCAAGGACGGCCTGCGGCAGGGTTCGCGGTACGCGGCGCTCGCGATGACCGGCGCCCACGGCGTGCGGTTCCAGCACGACTACGTGCACGACGTCGCCGGAAGCGCGTCCCAGGCTCCTCGCTGGCTGCGGCTGACCCGTTCCGGCGACACCATCACCGGGTCCGAGTCGGCGGACGGCGAGCAGTGGCACGTCGTCGGGACCGCGGAGCTCGAAGGGCTTCCGGAGACCGTCCAGGTGGGACTCTTCGCCACCTCTCCGGGCGACCTGACGCTCCGGGAGACCGGTTTGGGCGGCACGATCGAACAGGTCCGGTTCACCCAGGCCGTCGGCGTCTTCGACCACGTCACCGTCGAGGGCGGCGCCGGTCGGTGGAACAGCGGCCCGGTCGGCGAGATGAACCACACCGACTGGGAGAGGTTCCACAACGCCTCGGGAGCCGTGCAGGAGGACGGCGTCGTCACCGTCAGCGGTACCGGCGACATCGGCCCGATCGGTGAGGGCGGCGCGCGCGGTGTCGAGAAGGCGTTGTCCGGACTGGTGATCGCGTTGATCGTCGTGCTCGTCGTCGCGGCCCGCTACGGCGCCCGTGAGACGCCACGGCGGGTGCTCGCCGCCCGGACGGTCCTCATCGGATCGGCCACCTTCGTCACGGGTCTGCTCGCCGCCGGGATCGTCGTCGCGACGACTTCGCCGGCGACCTACGTCCGGGTGGTGGTCGGTGTCGCCGCGGTGCTCGCGCTCTGCGCGGTCCTGGCGTACGGGCTCGGCGTGTGGCTGCGCCGCGGCTGGGCGGCGATCCTCGCCGGGGTGACGCTGGTCGCCGTGCCCTACGCCGTGACCGCGGTGCCACTGCTGCCCGACGCGGTCGCGGACTGGCTGCTGCGGCTCACCCCGGCGGCGGGCTTCGCCGTCAAGCAGACGGTGGTGGAGCACCCGCAGGTCACAGCCCACTACGCGCCGTCGGCGGGCTACTTCCCGTTGCCGGGCTGGGCCGGGTTCGCCGTGCTCTGCGCCTACACGGCACTCGTGCTGTGGCTGGCTAGCTCAGGTTCTCGAGGATCAGCGAGGAAGCCGCTTCGGGAACCTCTTCCGGGATCCAGTGGCTGACGTCCTCGACCATCTCGAACCGGTACGGCCCGGTGCACCACTTCTCGGTCTCGAAGGCCGCGAACGACCCGAACGCCACGTCCTCCGTGCTCCACACGTACATGGTCTTGACGCCGACCTTGTCCGCGGCACCGTGCGCCTTGCCCGCGCGGTACCAGTTCAAAGCGGCCGTGAGCGCACCCGGTTCGCTCAGCCGCTGGACGTACTCCTCGACGTGCGAGGGCCGGATCCGCCACTCGAACATCTGCTTGATGGCCTGCGCGTTGTTGTCGAGCATGCGCTTCTCGGTGCTGCGCTCACGCCAGTCGCGCATGTACTGCGACCGCATCGCCTGGTCCTCATCGGACTGCAGCGCGACCTTCAGCGCGGCGGGGTGCGGCGTGGAGAAGACGGTGAGCGTGCGCAGGCGCTCGGGGTGCTCGATAGCGGTCCACCACGCGACGGCGCCGCCCCAGTCGTGGCCGACGAGGTCGAACGTGTCCCAGCCCAGCGAGTCCGCCATCGCGAGCACGTCGCCGACCAGGTGCGTGACCGTGTACTCGGACGCCTGTTCCGGGCGCACGCCGGGGGAGTAGCCGCGCTGGTCCGGTGCGACGGCGCGGAAACCGTTCACGCCGAGCACCGCTACCTGGTGCTCCCACTCGATCGCGGCCTCGGGGAAACCGTGCAGCAGCAACACCGGGCGGCCGTCCTCGGGACCGGACGCGATGGCGTCGAAGGAGCCTGCCTCGGTCGAGATGGTGATGTGGTCGATCACGGGTCCGACACTACCGGTGTGAGCTGGCTCTCAACGGGCGAGCCGAAGGGCGTGGCCTCACGAACAGCAGGTGTGCATCCGCAGGTAGACGTGCTGAAACCGCAGGGCGGTGCGAACGCTGTCGTGCTCGTGCTGCACGGAGGACGGGAACACGGCACCGGCCCCGTCCGGCGCCACAACCTCGCGTACCTGCGCATGGTCCCGCTGGCCCGGGCGCTGCGCGCGCCCGGTGTCGAGGTGTGGAACATGCGCTACCGGGTCCGCGGCTGGAACGCGCCGAGCCTCGATCCGGTGAAGGACGCGCGGTGGGCGCTCGACAGGATCACCGAGCTCCACCCCGGCAGGCCGGTCGTGCTGGTCGGGCACTCGATGGGAGGCCGGACCGCGCTGCGCGTCGCCGGCCACCCGGGCGTGGTGGCCGTGTGCGCGCTGGCGCCGTGGCTCGTGCCCGGTGAGCCGTACGAGCAGCTCAGGGGCAAGGCGCTGCTCATCGCGCACGGCGACCAGGAGCGGATGACGGACCCGGCCAGGTCGCTGGCGTTCGCCCGGCAGGCCAAGACCGTGACGGACCGGGTGGCGCGGTTCAGCGTCGTCGGCGACGGGCACGCGATGCTCAGGAGGGCGCGGGACTGGACCCGGCTGGTCGTCTCCTTCGTCCACGGTGAACTCGGACTCGAACCGGTCGCACCCGACATCGCGAATGCCATGCGGGAGGCCTCGCCGCGAGGCCTCGACGTGCCTTTGGGAGGCTCGCGTGGCTGAGGTCGCCGTCATCGGAGCAGGGGTCGCCGGGCTCACGGCCGCATATGTGTTGCAACGCAGGCACGACGTCACGCTGTTCGAGGCCGACGACCGGCTCGGTGGGCACGCGCACACGCACGACCTGGACGGCGTGCACGTCGACTCCGGGTTCATCGTCCACAACGAACGGACCTACCCGAACCTGATCAGGCTCTTCCGCGAGCTCGGCGTGTCCACTCAGGACTCCGAGATGTCGATGAGCGTCCGGTGCGACGGCTGCGGCCTGGAGTACGCGGGTGCCAGGAAGCTGCCGGGCCTGTTCGCGCAGCCGAAGAACGCCGCCAACCCCCGGTACCTGCGCATGCTCGCCGAGGTCACCCGGTTCTACAAGCACGCCCGGCGCGTCCTCGACCACGAGGAGGCGCACGACGTCACGCTCGGCGCGTTCCTCGCGATCGGCGGGTACAGCCGGTACTTCGTCGACCACTTCATCGTGCCGCTGGTCAGCGCGGTGTGGTCGTCCGGCGCCGCGCTGAGCATGAAGTACCCGGCCTGGTACCTGTTCGAGTTCCTCGCGAACCACGGGATGCTCGCGATCGGCGGCACCCCGCAGTGGAAGACCGTCGTCGGCGGCTCACGCACGTACGTCGACCGCGCCGTGAAGGGCCTCAAGGCCGTGCACGTCGGCACACCCGTCAGGGCCGTCACGCGCGGCGTCGACCGCGTCGAGATCCGCGACGAGGACAACGTGCTGCACACCGCGGACCACGTCGTCATCGCCACGCACCCGGACCAGGCGCTGGGACTGCTGGCCGACCCGACGCGCGAGGAGAAGGAGGTGCTCGGCGCGTTCCAGTACTCGCGCAACGAGACCTGGCTGCACACCGACGCCTCGATCCTGCCGCGCGCGAGCGGCGCGCGGGCGTCGTGGAACCTCTACAAGCGGGCCTGTCACGAAGCGAACGACCAGGTGCTCGTCAGCTACCACATGAACCGGCTGATGCGGCTGGACGAACCGCGCGACTTCGTCGTCACGCTCAACCCGCACGACGTGAACCCGGACAGCGTGCTCGCGAAGATGGTCTACGAGCACCCGATCTACACGCCGGAGTCCGTTGCGGCGCAACGACGTCTGCCCGAGATCAACACCGGCGCGACCGCCTACGCCGGCGCGTACCACGGCTGGGGCTTCCACGAGGACGGCTGCGCGTCGGGAGTGCGCGCGGCCCAGCACCTCGGCGTCGCGTGGTGATCTACGACGTCGTCATCACGCACGCCCGCCGCGAGCTCATCGACCGGGCGTTCAGCCACCGCGCCTACATGTGGCTGGTCGACCTGGCCGAGCTGCCCAGTCTGTCCTGGTGGGCCCGCCCGTTCGCGAAGTTCGAGGCCCGCGACCACCTCGGGTCACCGGAGAAGACCATCCGGGAGAACCTGGACGAGTGGCTGGCCGGGCACGGCATCGACCTCGGCGGCGGCCAGGTCCTGATGCTCGCCAACGCGCGCGTGCTCGGCTATGTCTTCAACCCGCTGTCCGTGTACTGGTGCCACGACTCTTCCGGAGAGCTCGTGTGCGTCGTCGCGGAGGTGCACAACACCTACGGCGGACGGCACTGCTATCTGCTGCGCACCGACGACAAGGGCCGTGCGTCGGTCGACAAGGAGTTCTACGTCTCCCCGTTCCTCGAGGTTGACGGCCACTACGTCATGAAGATGCCGAAGCCGGGTGACCAGCTGTCCGTGACCATCGCGTTGCGGCAGAACGGGAAGACGACCTTCAGCGCGACGATGAGGGGTGAGCGCAGCTCGGGGCTGCGCATGCTGCTGCGCCGTCCGCTGATGCCCCAGCGCGTGTCCGCGCTGATCCGCCGTCATGGCATCGCCCTCTACCTGAGGCGTGTTCCGATCATCCCCAGGAGTAATGGATGAGCACGTTGTCCCTGCCCCGTCCCGGCCAGGGCATGTGGCCCGGACTGTTCACGGCACCGCGTTCGCCGATGCGCGCCCGCATCGCCGAGGCGTTGTTCCGCAGGGCCGTGGGCCCGCTGCCGGTGACCGTCCGGTTCGCCGACGGCAGGACGTGGGGAGCGGGCGGTCCGGTGATGCGGATCGTCCGGCCCGGCGAGTTCTTCCACCGCCTCGGCGCCGACGCCAAGATCGGCTTCGGCGAGGCCTACATGGTGGGCGACTGGGAGTCCGACGAGCTCGCGGACGTGCTCTCGGTGTTCGCGGCGAAGCTCTCGACGCTGATCCCGCCCAGCCTGCAGCTGCTGCGGCGGTGGGCGGAGCGGCGGCAGACCGAGATCAACGACGTCGCGGGCTCGCGGCAGAACATCCACCGGCACTACGACCTGTCGAACGAGCTGTTCGCGACGTTCCTGGACGAGACGATGACGTACTCGTCGGCGTTGTTCGAGGGCGGGCACGCCGACCTGCACACGGCCCAGCTGCGCAAGATCGACGGCGTGCTCGACTACGCCGGAGTGCGCGCGGGCTCACGCGTGCTGGAGATCGGCACGGGCTGGGGCGCGCTGGCCATCCGCGCCGCCCAGAGGGGTGCCACGGTCACGTCGCTGACCATCTCCGCCGAACAGCGCAAGCTGGCACTGGACCGGGTGAGGGACGCAGGTCTCCACGATCAGGTGACGGTCGAACTGCGTGACTACCGTGAGGAGCACGGCCGGTACGACGCCGTCGTCAGCGTCGAGATGATCGAGGCAGTCGGTGCCGAATACTGGCCCGAGTACTTCTCCGTGCTCGACCGCGTGCTCGCGCCGGGCGGCCGCGTGGGGCTGCAGTCGATCACCATGCCGCACGACCGCATGATCGCGAGCAAGGCCAGCTACACCTGGATCCACAAGTACATCTTCCCCGGCGGGCTCATCCCGTCCGTGCGGTCGATCGAGGACTCGGTGCGCGACAACACCCGGCTGGAGATCGTCGAGTCGCGGTCGTTCGGCCTCGACTACGCCGAGACGCTGCGCCGGTGGCGCGAGACGTTCCTCACCCGTTGGGACGAGGTGCGGGACCTGGGCTTCGACGACACGTTCCGCCGGATGTGGGAGTTCTACCTGGCCTACTCGGAGGCCGGCTTCCGCGTCGGGTACCTGGGGGTGCAGCAATTCGGCATGGCCGAACGACTGGGCCGTTAGGACCACGTTCTACCCCAAAAGGGTGCTGGTTCCCCCGCCCGTGCGGACTTCGTGGTCCTCTTTGAAGCAGGCGGTATCAATCGGCTCGCTGCGGTCTCTTCTTCAGTGAAGCCCCAAGTGTCGCTGTAGTGGAGGAGGTCGCCGGGATGGTTCTACCCACAGCCGTGCGGGCCGGTGGCGGTGTCGCGGTCCTCGTGCCCGGTGAAGGCACAGAGGCCTGGAACCGGCCAACGGTGCCCATGCGCCGTCGGGTGCTCCAGGCACCGGTCTCCAATCAGTGGCTCGCCGAAGCCGAGTTCGCCGACCTCGTCGATGCCGCTCTTGCCGGAGACAGACGGGCGGTCGAGCACCTGCTCGGCCGGATCCAGCCGCTGATCGTGCGCTACTGCCGCGCGAGGGTCGGTGGCCGCGAGCGCACGCTGGTCTCGGCCGAGGACATAGCGCAGGAGGTGTGCGTGGCGGTGCTCGGCGCGTTGTCGAAGTACCGCTACGAACCCGGCTCGTTCCTCGCGTTCGTGTACGGCATAGCCGCGCACAAGGTCGCCGACGCCCGCAGGCGCGCCGTCCGCAACCGCGCCGAGGTCGTGCCGGAACTGCCGGACTGCCCGTCGCTCGACACGGGCCCGGAACAGCACGCCGTCAACGGCGAGATGATGGCCCAGGTCACGCGCCTGCTGCACAAGCTGCCACCCCGCCAGCGCGAGATCCTCGTGCTGCGGGTGGCCGTGGGCCTGTCCGCCGAGGAGGTCGCGATGGCGGTCTCCTCGACTCCGGGTGCGGTGCGGGTCGCACAGCACCGCGCGCTCACCCGGATGCGGGAGATGATCGCCGAGGAGGGCTGAGCCGTTCGATGATCGCGGCGGGGGCTCGCCGGCAGGACAGGAACGGGGAGTGTCCTGCATCGAGGCGTTCGGCCGCGGTCGTCGTCGTGCCTGGGCGCGCTCACCGGCCTCGGGTGGCAAGGTTTACGCATGGCCGACCCGGAACCCGCCTACGACGTGCTGCTCACCGGCACCGTTTTCCTCGACATCATCTTCACCGGTCTGCCCCGGCCGCCGGAGCCGGGGACCGAGGTGTGGGCCGAGGGACTCGGGTCGTGTCCCGGCGGCATCGCGAACCTCGCCGTGGCGTTGCGCCGGCTCGAGCTGAAGACCGCGCTGGCGGCGGCGTTCGGGGAGGACGCGTACGGCGACTTCTGCTGGGACGTGCTCGCGGACCAGGAGGGCGTCGACCTCTCTTACTGTCGTCGTTTCTACGGGTGGCATTCGCCCGTGACCGTGTCCATGGCGATGGAGCGTGACCGCAGCATGGTCACGCACGGGCACAAGTCGCCCGTCATCGCCGATGACCTCTTCTCTCCGCCGCCGTCGACACGGGCGGCCTTCGTGCACATCCAGGCTGAGGACGAGCAGTGGGTGCGCACGGCGAAGGAGAACGGCGCGAAGCTCTTCGCCGACATCGGCTGGGACCGCACCGGGGCGTGGTCGCCGGAGTTGCTGCGCAGGCTCGACGGTTATGACGTGTTCCTCCCGAACCACGTGGAGGCGCAGGGGTACACCCGCACCGACACGCCGGAGGCCGCCGCGCGCCGGCTGGCCGAGCACGTGCCGGTGGTGGTCGTCACACGGGGCGGCGGGGGAGCGGTCGCGGTCGACAGCGCCACCGGCGAATGCGTGGACGTGCCGGGGCTCAACGTCGCCCAACTCGACGCGACCGGTGCCGGTGACGTGTTTGGCGCGGGGTTCGTGATGGGCACTCTGGCCGGGTGGCCGCTCGAACACCGGGTGCGGTTCGCGAACCTGTGCGCCGCGCTGTCCGTGCAGCACTTCGGTGGTTCGCTGTCGGCACCGGGCTGGGGAGACATCGCGGTCTGGTGGCGGACGGTGAGCAGGCGGCCGGACGAAGAACTGTCGCGTTACGGGTTCCTGGACGACCTGCTTCCCGACCACACGGGCGTCGAGGTGCGCAGGGCCAGTCCGACGATCGGCCTTCGACTGCTCCGGTAGGTTGAAAACAGTCGATCAGCGGACGCAACCTCACGGGCCTCCCGCGCGACTTAATACGTAGAGAGTCTCTGGGGTTTGTTCGGAAGGAGTTGCGGGTTGTTCGCCGCACGCGCGTCAGGCTTGGTCAAATTGCTGGGGTTGTGCCTGACGGCGGGCGTCCTCCTCGCTGCGATGGTGTTCCCGTTCGTCGGAGGTCTCGGGCTCGCGTCCAACCGCGCGGCCGACACGGTCGACCAGACGTCGGGCGACCTCGCGAAGGGTGAGCTGCCGCTCGTCACCACCATCCAGGACATGAACGGCGACCCGATCGCCTACCTGTACGACCAGTACCGCATCCCGTTGGAAACCAAGGACATCGCGGACACCATGAAGGGCGCGATCCTGGCCATCGAGGACAAGCGGTTCTACGACCACCAGGGCGTCGACTGGCAGGGCATCGCCCGTGCCGCCGCCAAGGCCGGTGTGGACGGTGGGGCGACGCAGGGCGCGTCGACGCTCACCCAGCAGTACGTGAAGAACTACATGGCGTTCGTGCTCGGCGCCGACAACGAGCAGGAGGCCTGGGAGAAGGCCACCGAGGCGACCGTCGGCCGCAAGATGCGCGAGGCGCGCGTCGCGTTGCAGCTCGAGCAGCAGATGACGAAGGACGAGATCCTCACCGGCTACCTCAACATCGTGCCGCTGGGCAACCAGACCTACGGCGTCGGTGCCGCCGCGAAGGCGTACTTCAACACCACGGCCGACAAGCTGACGGTTCCGCAGGCCGCACTGCTCGCCGCGATCGCGAACCGCCCGTCGTCGCTGAACCCCGGTGCCTCCCCGGACAAGGCGCTGGAGCGCCGCAACATCGTCATCGACAAGATGCGGGAGAACGGCGCGTTCGGCTCCGACGAGACCGAGGCGAAGAAGAAGGCCGAGGAGTTCAAGGCCCAGCCGCTGGGCATCGTCGAGGACCTGCAGATCCTGCCCAAGGGCTGCGTCGGCGCCGGTGACGGCCCGATCTACGGCTTCTTCTGCTCCTACCTGCTCGACTACCTGCGCGCCTCCGGCATCACGAACAAGCAGCTGCAGCGCGGCGGCCTCACCATCAAGACCACGATGGACCCGAAGGCCACCAAGGCCGCGAAGCAGTCGGCCGAGCAGCAGGTCCCGAAGACCCAGAACGGCATCGCGAACGTCATGTCCGTCGTCCAGCCGGGCGCCGACAAGCACCGCGTGCGCGCCCTCGTCGCCTCCCGCGACTTCGGCAACAAGGCCGAGCTCGGCCAGGTCGCCCGCCCCGTGCCCGCCGAGGTCCTGCCGTTCGGTCCCGGCTCGGTGAACAAGATCTTCACCGCCGCCGCCGCGATGAAGAACGGCGTCACCGGTATCGACCGCAAGGTGAAGGTCCCGAAGGTCTACAACTCGCGGGTCTACCCGAACGGCGGCTCGGCGTGGCGTGTCCAGAACGCGGGCGACTACCCCGAGGAGATGACGCTCACCCAGGCCCTCGCGACGTCCCCGAACACGGGCTTCGTGATCCTGCAGGAGCAGGCGGGCCTGAACAACGTCGTCGACATGGCCTACAAGCTCGGCATGCGCGAGACCCTCACCGGCGTCAACCGCGGCGCGGAGCCCCTCAAGTCCGACGGCTCGAACGGCCCGTCCCAGGGCGACTGGACGAAGCAGAACAACGCCGGCTCGTACACCCTCGGCCCCGGCGCCACCAGCGTCCTCGAACTGGCCAACGTGGCAGCGACCATCGTCTCGAGCGGCACCTGGTGCCCGCCGACCCCGGTCGAAAAGGTCATCGACCGCTACGGCAAGGACGTCCCGCTGAAGGAGATGCCCTGCGAGCAGGCCGTGGAGCCGGAACTGGCGAACAGCCTCGCCCAGGGCATGTCCCACGACACGACCGGCAGCGGCACCGCGGCGGCAGCAGCGAGCGGCTCCGGCTGGAACCGCCCGACCATCGGCAAGACCGGCACCACCGAAGAGCACAAGTCGGTCGCCTTCCTGGCCGCGACCCCGCAGTACGCGGGTGCGGTCATGACCTACGCCGACGGCAACAGCCCGCAGGTCATCTGCGCCAACCCGATCCGCCTCTGCCCCGGCAGCTCACAGGGCGTCTTCGGTGGTCAGGTAGCCGCACCCACCTGGTTCAACGCGATGAAGGCGATCCACGAGGGTCTCCCGGTGGCACCACTGCCGCCAGCCGCACCCAGGTACAAGTAAGCACCGCACGGCCAAAGGGGCCGCCGGACGCCACGCGCGTTCGGCGGCCCCTTTGCGTTGGGCGGGGGAGGACCCAGCCAGGCGGAGCGGGAGAGGCCGAGCGGGGCCGGGTGTGGTCAAGCCGGGCGAGCGGCTCCCGAGCGGCCGACCGGCGTAGGGCTGGGCGTGGAGAAGCCGACTCGGAGTGAGACGGGTGAGTGGCCGAGGGGGACCAGCCGGGCGACGGGCTTCGTCAGGCGGTGGGGCCAAGCGTGGAGATGCCGGGCGGTCAGGGCTGGTTGAGGTGGGGCCGAGCCACCCTGTCGCCCAACGCAAGGGCGGAGCCCGAGGCGTCCCTCCCTGCGCGCAGGGCAACGGCGAAGCCGAGCCGCCGTGTCGCCAGTCGCAAGGGCGAAGCCGAGCCGTGTGAACCTCTGCGGGCTGGTGAAGCGGTGGTGACCCACGCATTGCCCCAACCGCTATCGCCGCGCAGCGGCGATGACCCGCACCGGCCCGGTACTGCCTGAGCAACCACCCTCGCAAGGCGACCTCTCGCACGGCAGGCGACCACCCCGCTGGAACAGGAACAGGCCTACGCAAGCCGACCCGCGCGCTGCCCACCGACCCGCCCTCGCACGCTGACCCGCTCGCACGGCAGGTGACCACCCGCTGGAACCGGCGCCACTCACCTCACGCCGGCCCGCACGGCCCCACCAGCCCGCACGTGCTCGCCCGCGCCGCCTCACGCCGGCCCGCACGGCCCCACCAGCCCGCACGTGCTCGCCCGCGCCGCCTCACGCCGGCCCGCACGGCCTCCACCAGCCCGCACACGCCCGCCCGCGCCGCCTCGCGCCTGCCCGCGCCGCCTCGCCTGCCCGCGCATGCTCGCCAGCCCGCGCCGCCTCCCGAGCCCCAACCCAGCCCACCCAAACGACCCAGCCACCCGAAGTAACCGCCAACCAGGCCCGTTCCCCACCCCACCCCCCAGCAAACCTTTCACGATAAAGCGACTGACCAGTACAAACACCAACCCGCAGATTGGTCTAAAGCGCGTTGACCAAGCCCTGAACTACTCAACTACCCAAAGTAACCAGCAGTGGGCCTAATCACCTGAACACCCACTTCGCTTGCCCGCGCCGGTCACACGAGGTTACGTTCTGCGCCGCATGTCACGGTTCGATAACCGCAAGGACACGGATCACCCCCGAAGCGGTCCAGTCCACCACCGGGCCCCCGAAGCCCGCAGCCAGGCCCCCCGACGCCAGGCGAAGCGCGGTCATCCGAACTCCCCCGAGTGCATGGAGACAGGTTTGGCACGGCATCGTTCGAAGGGTCCCCTGGTGGACGTCATCACCAAGGTGGACCTGGACCGCAAGAAGGCAGTTGCGGTGGTGGTCGCCGCGGGCGCCATCGCCGGCGCCGGTTTCGCCCAGGCGGCCACCACCGTCAGCCCGGTGGACCGCATGATCGCCCCCGTCGCGGCCACCAAGAACCTCGCCGCGGCGATGACGGCCGAGGCTCAGCCGCAGGGTCCGCAGACGATCCACAACGTCAGCACCGGGTCCGAGGCGCGCAAGCTGTTGCAGGCCGAACAGATCCAGGCGCAGTTCCACGTCGCCGAGGCGCTCAAGTCCGCTGAGGGCGCCTACGCGCAGCGGCAGGCGGTCGCCAAGGCCGAGGCTGAGCGGATCGCGGCCGAGACTGCGCGGGTCGCGGCCGAGGAGGAGGCGAAGCGGCCCAAGTGCGTGCGGCCCGCCCAGGGGTCGTTCACGTCCGGGTTCGGTGCCCGCTGGGGTACCAGCCACAACGGTGTCGACATCGCGAACGCCATCGGCACGCCGATCGTCTCCGTCCTGGACGGCACCGTCGTCGAGGCCGGGCCCGCGTCCGGGTTCGGGCTGTGGGTTCGCGTTCAGCACGAGGACGGCACCATCACCGTCTACGGGCACATGAACACCATCGACGTCGCGCAGGGTGCGAAGGTCAAGGCCGGGCAGCAGATCGCGACGATCGGCAACCGCGGTCAGTCGACCGGGCCGCACCTGCACTTCGAGGTGTGGGTCGCGGGCGGGCAGAAGGTCAACCCCGTCGGCTGGCTGGCCGAGCGCGGTGTGAGTCTCTGACCGAATCCGGTCACACGATCACGAAAACTCCCGATAGTCTCCGGCCACGCCGCCGTGCATGAGGTGCGGCGGCGTGGAGACCGGAGCCGAGCCAGTGATCTACCGCAGCCCCCTGCCCGCGGTGGCCGTTCCCGAGCGCACCGTCCCCGAACACGTGCTGGAACACGCGCGGCACAACGACAAGCTCGCTCTCGTGGACGCTGTCACGGGCGAGTCGCTCACGTACGCCGAGTTGGCACTACAGGTCGAGACCACAGCCAAAGGCTTGGTGCGCAACGGGATCAGGCCCGGTGACACCGTCGCGATCGTCAGCGGCAACCGGCCGCGCTACGCCGTCGGCCTGCACGCGGTCATGGCCGCGGGGGCGACGGCCGCGCTCATCAACCCGATGCTCACGCCGCCGGAGATCGCGCGGCTCGAAGAACTCGCGAACGTCACGACGACGCTCGACCTCGACGACCTTCCCGCGAGCGCGAGCGACGAAGATTCGCTCCCGCCGGGAAATCCCGGCAGCACCGCCGTCGTCCTCTTCTCCAGTGGCACAACGGGTCTCACCAAGGCCGTCGGCCTGAGCCACCGCGCGCTCGTCGCGAACCTGGAGCAGCACCGGCCTGGCTGGCGCATCGACGAGACCGACGTGCTCGCCGCGAACCTGCCGTTCTTCCACGTCTACGGCTTCGCCGTCATCCTCGACTCCGGTCTGCTCGGTGGCGCCACGCTCGTCACCATGCCCCGCAGCGACGCCGGCACCTACCTGCGGCGCCTCGGAGAACACCGCGTCACGCGGGCGTTCCTGGTGCCGCCGCTCGCCGCCGCCATCGCGGACCACGAGGGACCGGTCCCGGAACTCGGCCTCAAGCTCGTCCTCTGCGGTGCCGCGCCACTCGACGACGCCGTCCGCCGGGAAGCCGAGCGCAAGCTCCGGGCACCCGTCCGCCAGGGCTACGGCCTCACGGAAGCCGGTGGCACGCACCAGACATTCGACGATGACGTGGAATCCGACCCTGCCAGCGTCGGTGTGCTGTGTCCCGGCACGGAAGCGCGGATCGTCGAGCCGGGCACCACGACGGACGCGGCGGTGGGCGAGATGCTCATCCGCGGCCCGCAGGTCATGGACGGCTACCTCGGCGACGAACAGGCCACGCGCGATGCCTTCGTGGACGGCTGGTTGCGCACCGGAGACCTGGTGCGCGTCCACAACGGCCGGTTCCACGTCGTGGACCGCATCAAGGAAATGATCAAGTACAAGGGGTACCAGGTCGCGCCTGCCGAACTGGAGGCGGTGCTGCGGAGTCATCCCGCGGTCCGGGACGCGGCGGTGATCGGTGCGCCCGATCGGGTTAACGGCGAGATCCCGAAAGCCTTCGTGGTCACGCAAGGCGACGTCACAGCGGACGAACTGATGGCGTTCGTGGCGGCGGAGGTGGCGCCGTACAAGAAGATCCGCCAGGTTGAGTTCGTGCGAGAGATACCGAGGTCCGTGTCGGGCAAGATCCTCCGTCGCCTGCTGAAGGCTCCCTCGCAGTGAAGGTGCTGATCACCGGTGGCGCCAAGGAGCTCGGCAGGGCGTTCAGCGGTGTCCTTGGCGCGCAGGGACATCAGCTCGTCCTCACCGGTCGCGACGAAGAGGCGCTCTGCACCGCCGAATCCGAACTGAGGGCCCAGGGCGTCGACGTCGAGACCCACGTCGCGGACCTCGGGGACCCGTACGCGACGGCCAAGCTGATCGAGAGCCTCGGCGGGATCGACGTGCTGGTCAACAACGGTGCGCTCGGCGGGCCGGTCGGTCCGACGTGGCAGGTCGACGAGAACGACTGGTGGCACACGTTCGAGGTGAACCTGCGCGGCACCGCGTTCGCCGCGAACGCCGCCATCCGCGCGATGACGAGCGGACGGATCATCAACGTGGTAAGCAACGCGGGCGCGCACCGATGGCCCTACGTTACGGCGTATTCGGTGTCCAAAGCGGCCGTGATCAAGCTGACCGAGAACCTCGCGGTGGAGCTGAAGAACCGGCCGATCGCCGTGCTGAGCTACGACCCCGGCATGGTCGACATCGGCCTGATGCGCCGCGGCGCCACGATGGACTCCGGTGATCCGCACCGGCTCAGGATCGCGGAGTGGTCGAGGTCTCAGCGTGCCGCGGGCATGTTCACCCCGGTGGAGCAGTCGGCCGATCTTTTGGCCCGAATCGTGCGCGGAGAGTTCGATCACCGCTCCGGTGCCCTGATCACGCCGAAGGACAGCTGAGAAATTTTCCTCGTTTGATGCGTACATAAGGCCCTTCCTCGCTGACGGGTCAACGGGGATCGTCGCGAGTGGCTCCCCAAATCCCAGGAGGCGTCGTGCCTGTCGGAACATCCCCTGCTGCCCTGAACCTGGCCGCGCACCTCGAACCGGCTCACCTCGAACTCGCCCGCGACCCGTTGCACGTCGAACTGCCGGCGGACGTGCGCGACCGGATCGCGCGCTGCCGCGGGTTCGTGCTCGAAGTCAGCGCGTCCGGACGCGCGATCTACGGTGTCACAACGGGTTTCGGCCCGCTGGTCGAGTTCGCGGGCCGTCCGGACAGTGCAGGTCAATGTGACAACACCCTCTTCCACCTCATCGTCGGCCACGGTGAACTGCTGCCGCCCGCCGTCGCTCGTGCGGCCGTGCTCGCCCGGTTGTTCTCCTTGGCGCAAGGGCGATCCGGAGTGTCCGAGCAGGTCGTGGACTCGCTGACTGCCATGCTGGACACCGAATTCGCACCCGCGGTGCCTCGTTTGGGCTCACTCGGTGCGAGTGGTGATCTCCAGCCGCTCGCCTACGTGGCGCATTCTTTGCGCGGTAACGGGAACGCCTTCTTCCAGGGACGGCTGATGCCCGCCGTGGAAGCGCTCACACTTGCCGGACTCCAGAAACTCGTGCTCGACGGGCGTGACGCGCTCGCGCTGGTGAACGGCATTTCGGTGACCGCCGCAGCACTCGGACTCGCTGTCGCGCAGGCGGTTCGCGCGCGCCGGACGGCGGAGTTGTTGTCCGCCTTGATGACCGACGTCCTCGGCTGCGGCACCGAGTTCACGTCGGTTGGACTACTGGCCGCGTTCGGGCATCCGGACGTCGCTGAGTCGGGTGCGTCCATCAGGACCTGGCTCGAAGGCAGTACGCCATCCGGGGCGCGCCCGTTGCAGGAGCCGTACAGCATCCGTTGCACGCCACAGCTGATCGGCGCGGCCGGCACGAGCGTGCGGCACGCCGACGAGGTGGTGCGCCGCGACCTCAACGGCGTGAGCGACAACCCGTTGTTCTTCCCGGAGACCGGGGAGGTCGTGCACGGCGGCAACTTCTTCGGCCAGCCCAGCGCTTTCGCGGCCGACCAGCTCAACGTCGCCCTGGTGCAGCTGGGCAACCTGGCCGAACGTCAGCTCGACCTGCTGGTGGACCCCCACCGCAGCAACGGGTTGCCACCGATGCTCAGCCCGCTGCCCGGTCAGCACCACGCGCTGCAGGGCGTCCAGCTCTGCGCGACCGCCACCGTCGCCGCGATGCGCAGGGCGGCCACGCCGGCCTCGGTGCAGAGCCTGCCGACGAACCTGCACAACCAGGACGTCGTCCCGTTCGGCACCCAGGCCGCGCTGACGGCGCTCGACCAGGCGCGGTTGCTGCGGTACCTGCACGCGGGGCTCGCGATCGGGCTGCGCCAGGCCGTGCACGTCGGCGCGCGCCGTCCGCAGGGACCGCGGCTCGCGGCGGTGTTCGACCGGCTCGCGGACGAGGTGCCACCGATCACCGAGGACCGGCCGCTCGACACCGCGCTGGGCCGGGTGGCGGACGTCCTCGACAGTCTCGTGTCCGAAGTGGAGGGTGCTTGATGAGTGCTCCCGTCTGCCTCCCCCGGTGGGGGCACACCTGGGTCGACCTGCCGGTCCTGCGGCTGCCGATGCCCGAGGAGGAACTGATCCCGTGCGCGACCGGCTGCTTCCAGCTCCCGATCGCCATCGACACCCCGGAGGATCCGGTCGAGCGGGCCGTGCACCGGTGGTTCCTCGGCCACCACGGCGCGTTCCTGGTCTGGAAGTTTCTTTCGGCTTCACTCGATCGGCTGATACGTGAGCCTGATTCGCAGCTAGTCCGCCTCACTGCGCTTGGATACGACGCGTACTCGGTGATGCTCGCCTATTCGGGCAGTTGTTCCCGTGAGGTGTACGAGGACGTCATCCGGCCGATGATGGTGACGTTCGACCCGGCGTTCAGCGGGCGGTGGGCACGTGACTACGAGCCACTGCCCGGTCTGCTGCGCCGGGCGCGTGCCGCTCTGGGGTCCGTGGCGGCCGAACCGCTCACCTCTGCGAGCAAGGCGAACCTGGTGGCGCACATGGACGTCATGCGCAGGCTCGTGCCCGGCGGCCCGTCGCTGCTGCGCGAGTCCGGCCGTGCGCGCATGTCCACCACCGATGCCGAACGGGCGCGGTTCGACGAGTTCTTCCTCGTGAGCCGGGAGAACGTGTGCGTGAGCCGCTACCGCGCGCACCGCGCCGCCGTTTTGTCCGCGATCGGTCACGACCTCGCGAAACACCCGCTGAGCCCCGAGTACGGAGAGACACTCAGGACGTTCGCCACCCGACTATGAGAGAAGGCCGCGCGTGAACGACTTCAAGGCCGTGGTCATGACCCCGCAGATCTACCGCTACGTGCGCGAGCAGGCCGGCCGGCCCAGCGCGGTGCAGGAGAAGCTGATCGCGCGCACGCTGGAACTCGGCGACTCGGCGGAGATGCAGATCCCGCACGAGCAGGCGGTGCTGCTGTCGCTGCTGGTCAGGATCACCGGCGCGCAGACCGTGGTCGAGGTCGGCACCTACACCGGCTACTCCACGCTGGCGTTCGCGCAGGCGCTTCCCCCGTCCGGCAAGGTCATCACCTGCGACGTCTCCACCGAGTGGACCTCCATCGCGGAGGAGGCCTGGCAGGCGGCGGGCGTGCGCGACCGGATCGACCTGCGGCTCGGCGCGGCGGCCCAGACGCTGGCCGAGATGCCGGAGGAGCCGGTCATCGACCTGGTGTTCATCGACGCGGACAAGGTCGGGTACGTCCACTACTGGGACCTGCTGGTGCCGCGCGTGCGGCAGGGCGGCCTGCTGCTCGCCGACAACACCCTCTACTACGGCGAGGCGGCCGACGAGCAGCCCGAGGGCAACGCCGCCGCGATCGACGCCTTCAACAGGTTCGTGCTCGCCGACACGCGGGTCGAGTCGGTGCTGGTGCCGATCGCGGACGGGCTGACCATGGCTCGCAAGAAGTGAGGTTGTGGGCATACCGACCGGTCGGTAGGGTGGCGGGCAAGTCAACATGGAGGCGTTCATGGCTCGTTGGGGAATCACGCTGCCGCTGATCGGTGTGCCGGTGCTGGAGCACCGCGCGCTGGTGTCCGAGCTCGCCGGGCTCGGCTACACGGACGTGTGGTCGGCCGAGACGACCGGCACCGACGCGTTCACGCCCCTCGCCCTGGCCGCGCAGTGGTCCTCGGAGCTGCGCTTCGGCACGGCGATCGCGCCCGTCTACACGCGCGGCCCCGCCACGCTGGCGATGACCGCCGCGACGCTCGCGGAGGTGACCGGCGGCCGGTTCGTGCTGGGCATCGGCTCGTCGTCGCCCGCCATCGTGCAGCGCTGGAACGCGATCCCGTTCGAGGAGCCGTTCAAGCGCACCCGCGACACGCTGCGCTTCCTGAAGGCCGCGCTGGCGGGCGAGAAGGTCTCCGCCGACTACGACACGTTCTCGGTGAAGGGCTTCAAGCTGGAGCGCCCGCCCGCGGAGAAGGTGCCGATCATGCTCGCCGCGCTGCGCCCGAACATGCTGCGCCTGGCCGGTCGCGAGGCCGACGGCGCGATCACGAACTGGCTCGCCGCCACCGACGTGGCCCAGGTGCGTTCCGAACTGGGCGACGCCGAGCTCGCGGCACGGATCTTCGTGTGCCCGACCGAGGACGCCGACGCCGCGCGGGCACTGGGTCGCATGCTGATCAGCACCTACCTGACCGTGCCGGCGTACGCGGCGTTCCACGACTGGCTCGGCCGCGGTGAGGCGTTGCGCCCGATGCACGAGGCGTGGGCGGCGGGCGACCGCAAGGCCGCGTCGAAGGCGATCCCGGACGAGGTCGTGGACGCGCTGGTCGTGCACGGATCGCTCGACCACTGCCGCAGCCGCGTGGCCGAGTACCAGGCCAACGGCGTCGACACCCCGATCATCGCGCTGCTGCCGACCGGTGGCGACCAGGCCGAGCAGGCACGCGCGCTCGCACCCCGGGGATGACCCGTGCCCAGCGCGACCGAGCAGAAGATCATCGACGTGGCCGTGCGCCTGTTCGCGTCGCAGGGCTACGACGCGACCTCGGTGCAGGAGATCGTCAAGGCCGCCGAGGTCACCAAGGGAGCGCTGTACCACTACTTCCGCTCGAAGGACGACCTGCTCTTCGAGATCTACCGGCTGCTGATCACGTCCCAGTCCGCCGACATGGACCGGATCATCGGCCTCGGCCTGTCCGCCGCCGAGACGGTGCGCGAGATCCTGGCCTCGCTCGTCATCTCGACGGCCGAACGGGTCGACGAGACGGCGGTGTTCGTCCGGGAGCTGCACCGGCTCGGCGAGGACCGGATGACGGACTTCCGCGCCGAACGCCGCCGCTACCACGAGACGTTCCTCGCGGTCGTGGAGAAGGGGCAGGCGGACGGCGAGTTCAGCTCCGTCGTGCCCGCGGACACCGTCGTGCGGATCGCGCTGGGCGTCGTGAACCAGCTGCCCATGTGGTTCCGGCCGGACGGCCAGAAGACGCCCGCCCAGCTGGCGGGGGAGATCGCGGACTTCGTGCTGGCCGGGTTGAGATGACGGATTAGGAAGCGTTAAGCGCGGTCTGGTCGACTGAGGCCGTGCTGAACCTGCTGTTCGCGACCATGCCCGTCCCCGGCCACGTGGCGCCGTTGCTGCCCATCGCCCGTGCGCTGACCGAGCGAGGCAACCACGTGCGCTGGTGCACCGGCCGTGTTTTCGCAGACCGGATCGCCGCCACCGGCGCGGAGTTCGTCGAGATGGACCCGTCGATCGACCACCAGGGCCGCAACGTCGACGAGTTGTTCCCCGAACGCGCCAAGCTCAAGGGCATCACCAAGCTGCGCTACGACATGACCGCGGTGTTCCTCGACCCGATCCCCACGCAGGTCGGCGACCTGCGGAAGGCGCTGGCCGAACGCCCGGCAGACCTCGTCCTGCACGACGCCGCGTACATCGGCGCGAGCGTGTTCGAACAGCTCGGAGGCCCGCGCGCCGTCAGCGTCGGCGTCATGCCGATGATGCTGCCCGCGCCGGACGTGCCGCCGTTCGGTCCGGGCCTGAAGCACCGGGCCGGCGCGCTTGCCCGGTTGCGGTACGCGGTCGTGCGCGGGCTGCTGGACAACGTGCTGTTCAAGCCCGTCCTCGACCACCGCGCCCGGATCCTCACCGGCCTGGGCCTGCCCGAGGGCGAGCGCGAACTCGCGACCGTGTCACCACACCTGCACCTGCAGAACGGCATCGCCGGCCTCGAACACCCGCGCTCGTTCATGCCGCCGCAGGTGCAGTTCGTCGGTGCGCTGGTCGACCCGGCACCGGCGGCCGCGCTGCCGGACTGGTGGCACCGCATGATCACCGCCGGACGCCCGATCGTGCACGTCACCCAGGGAACGGTCGCGGACACGGACCTCGGGCAACTCGTCCTACCCGTCATCCGCGCGCTCGCTGACGAACACGTCACCGTCGTCGCCAGCACCGGCGCGCACGACGTGGGCCCGTTGCCCGCCAACGCCTTCACCGCGCCGTTCCTGCCCTACGACAGGCTGCTGCCGGAACTCTCCGCCATGGTCACCAACGGCGGGTTCGGCGGAGTGCAGCTCGCGCTCGCACAGGGCGTCCCGCTGGTCGTGGCGGGCACGACGGAGGACAAGCCGGAGGTGGCCGCCCGCGTCGAACGGTCCGGCGCCGGGCTGAACCTGCGCACGTCGACTCCGTCGGAGAAGGCGATCAAGGCCGCGGTGCGCGAAGTGCTGCACGGCGGCACGTTCCGGCTGCGGGCACGCGAACTGGCGGCGGAGTACCGGCGGCACGACGCCGGCCCGCTCAGCGCCGACCACGTCGAACGGCTCGCGCGGGCCGGCGTGGCGCGGACCGGCTGATCCGGTGTCGCGCTCACCGCTGCGCGGACCGGCTGATCCGGCATTGCGCTCGCCGCGGCACGGATCCTTTTCGTGCCGCGGCGCGTCCCAGGTCCGAGTAACAGCGGGAGGCGCGAGATCGACTCCCTGAGCAGGGGGTCCCATGTCGCACTTGCCGCCACACCTGCCACCGGAGTACGGCGTCGCGCCGCCTTTGCACGACGAGGTGCGCAGGACCCGGAAGGGCCCGTGGATCTTCCTCCTGGTCATCGCACTGCTGGCCGTGGGCGGCGTGATGTACGGGCCTCGCGCGGTGGACGCGGTGCGCGACGCCGTTCAGCAGGCTGAACCGGAGCCCGGCCCGCTTTCGGTGGTGCCGGAGTCGTCTCCCGCACCGGCGAAGCGGACCGTCGTGTTCGAGGTGACCGGCACCGGCAAGGCCTTCAACGTCACCGCGACCGTCGGCGCGTCCATCCACAACGAGGCGGGCGTGACGCTGCCGTGGACGCGCACCGTCGAGGTGCCCGCCGGCCGCGCGTCCGAGTCCGTGATGCTCGTGGTGGTGGCGGGTTCGGACGGTGCCGAGGTGCACGGGAAGTACACGATCGACGGTGCGACTGTCCGCGAGGGCAAGGCTTCCGGGCCCTATGGCGTGCTGACGATCACCGACTCCTGAGCGCGGCCAGCGCCTTGTCCGCGTGCGCGTTCATGGAGAACTCGCTCTTGATCACCTCGATGATCTCCCGGCCGGCTCCGATGACGAACGTGTGCCGCTTGACCGGGATCGGCCCGAACCGGCGCCGCACGCCGTACTGCTCCGCGACGTCGCCGCCGGTGTCGGAGAGCAGCGGGTAGTCGAAGTTGTTCAGTTCGGCGAACTGCTTCTGCTTCGCCACGTCGTCCATCGAGATGCCGACGCGCTGGGCGCCCGCCTCCTCGAACTCCTTCGCGAGGTCGCGGAAGTGGCAGCTCTGCGCGGTGCACCCGGTGGTCATCGCGCCGGGGTAGAAGAACAGCACGACCGGGCCGGCCTCGAGCAGCGCCGACAGCTTGCGGTCGGTGCCGTCCTGGTCGGGCAGTGTGAAGTCGGGGGCGAGGTCGCCTGGCTTCATGGATCTCCAATACGCTCGGGCCGTGACCAGCATGTCCGACGTGGCCAAGGCCGCAGGGGTGTCCGCTGCGACCGTATCGCGTGCGCTGCGGGGCGAACCGGGCGTGTCCGAGGCGACCCGGCAGCACGTGAGCGAGATCGCGCGGCGGATGAAGTACGCGATCGCGCGTGACGCCTCCTCTTTGGCCGGTGGGCGCCGGTACGCGATCGCGGTGCTGACGTCCGAGGTCAGCCCTGTGCTGGCGGGCGCGGAGGGCGCGTTGCGGCAGGCCGGGTACGACGTGCTGCTCTACGTGCTGGGGGACGAGGACGCGCGCGCCAAGTTCTTCGGCGAGCTGCCGCTGGGGCGTCGTGTGGACGGTGTGCTGCTGCTGTCCCTGTCGTTGTCCCAGGTGGAGCAGGTCGCCTTGGAGTCGTTGGAGGTCCCGCACGTCACGGTCGACGACACCGACCTCCGCCACGCGCTGCGGACCGCCGTGTCCCACCTGCAAGGGCTGGGGCACCGCGACGTGGCCCTGGTGCTGGCCGACGGCGTCGACGAGTCGTACGACGAGATCCTGGTCGCCGCCGGGCTCGCCGTACGTCCCGAGTGGACGGTCTGGTGCTCGCCGACGGTCGACGGCGGCGAGCAGGTGGTGGACGTGCTGCTCGACGGCGAGCGCCTGCCGACCGCGGTGATCAGCTCGAACGGTGCCGCGGCGGTGGGCATCTTCCTGCGCATGCAGCGGGACGGGCGGGCGGTGCCGGACGAGGTGTCGATCGTGTCGCTCGACGGGCAGGAACTCACCCGCGTCGTCGGGCTGACCGCCGTCGAGGGGGCAGCGAAGGCGCAGGGGGAGCGGGCCGTCGCGGACCTGTTCACGCTGATCAGGGGCGGGGAGATCGAACCGGCGGAGCACCACGTGCGGCTGGTCGTGCGCAACTCCAGCGGGCCCGTCGCCTGAGTAGGGTGGCGGCCATGCCCGCCGAAGAACGCCTGACCGAGCTCGCCGCGCTGCCGATGACCCCCGGCTACGCGCACGCCGTGGCGGTCACCGGCAAGCTCGCGTTCATCTCCGGTCAGGTGGCGGTGGACGCGGCCGGGTGCGTGGTCGGGGTCGACGACCTGGCGGCGCAGACGCGGCAGGCACTGAGCAATCTTCATCACGTCATCCGGAGGTTTGGCGCCGACTGGTCGGATGTCGTGAAGTTCACCTGGTTCGTGCTCGACGCATCCGAGGTCCAGACGATTCGTGCCGTGCGTGACGAAATCCTGCGTCCCGCGCTGGGCGAGGTGCACAACCCCGCCAGCACACTGGTTCAGGTGGCGGCGTTGTTCGGGCCCGATTTCCTGGTGGAGGTCGAGGCCGTTGTGGCAATTCCAGGCGAAGCATCGGATGTCTAAGTAAAAGCACCTCTGCGTACGTGTCCCGACCGGCCTGCACCCATCGGGTGACCAGGGACCATTTGCTCTGGTAATGCGGACCGAGCTGTGACATAGCTTGTACCTGTGGAGCAGTTGGTGACGCGGCTGGCGGACGCTTGGGGCGTAGCCACTCGATACGAAAACGCGGACCAGCAAGAGGTTGCGGTCGATCGCGACGTCGTGGTCAAGATCCTCGCCCAGTTCGGAGTCGACGCGTCCACTGAGGACTCGGTCGTCCGCGAGCTCGCCGAGGTCGAGCGGCGCAGGGCCGAGCAGAAGCTCCCGCCCACGATCGTCATCCGCGAGTACGAGACGTACGACCTGGGCGGTCCCGCGACCATCGAGCTGGAGGACGGCACCTCGTTCGCCGTCGAACGGCACCTCCCCGACTCGGTGCCGCTCGGCTGGCACCGCGTGGTGACCGCGGACCAGACCGTCACGCTCGCCGTCGCGCCCAGGACGCTGCCCGAGGTCCCGCACACCTGGGGCTGGATGCTGCAGCTCTACGCCGCGCGCTCGAAGGAGTCGTGGGGGATGGGCGACTTCGCCGACCTCGCCACGATCGCCCGCAGGTCGGCCCTCGAACTCGACGCCGGCGTCGTGCTGGTCAACCCGGTGCAGGCCCCGAGCCCGACGCACCCCGTCGAGCGCTCGCCGTACTCGCCGACCAGCCGCCGGTTCGCGAACCCGCTGTACCTGCGCGTCACCGACACGGCCGAGTTCCTGCAGGCCTGCCCGCGCACCCGGCAGCTCATCCGCGACCTCAAACCCGCGAACCAGGACCTGATCGACTACGACGCCGTGTGGGACGCGAAGAAGCAGGCGCTCGAACTGCTCTTCCCCGGCGGCGAGGTCGAGATGGACGCCGAGCTGGAGAAGTTCGCGACCTACTGCGCGCTCGCCGAGGTCCACGGCAAGGACTGGCGCGAGTGGCCGGCCGACCGGGAGGACCCACCGGCCGAACGGGTCGCGTTCTACGCCTGGCTGCAGCACCTCTGCACCCGTCAGCTCCAGGACGTCCGGCTCGCCGCGCACGAGGCCGGCATGGCCGTCGGCGTCATCCACGACCTGCCGGTGGGCGTCGACCCCGGTGGCGCGGACACGTTCGCCGACCCCGACGCGTTCGCCATCGACGTCACGGTGGGCGCGCCGCCCGACGCGTTCAGCGCGGACGGCCAGGGCTGGGGCCTGCCGCCGTGGCGCCCGGACAGGCTCGCCGAGACCGGCTACCGGCCGTTCAGGCAGGTGCTGCGCAGCGTCCTGCAGCACGCGGACGGCATCCGCATCGACCACGTCGCGGGCCTGTGGCGGCTCTGGTGGATCCCGCCGGGCGAGCCGCCGTCGCGCGGCACGTACGTCTACTACGACGCGGACGCCATGCTCGGCGTGCTCGCGCTGGAGGCGTACCGGGCGGGCGCGGTCGTGGTCGGCGAGGACCTGGGCACGGTCGAGCCGGTCGTCACGAAGACGTTGCAGGAGAACGGCATGCTGACCAGCGCCGTCCTCTACTTCCAGCGCGACTACTACGCCGAGGGTCACCCGCTGATCCCGCCGTCGCAGTGGAACCCGAACCAGATGGCCAGCATCTCGACGCACGACCTGCCGACCGCGGCGACGTTCTTCGCCGGACCGGACGGCCCCGACTTCGACGAGCTGATGCGCCAGGAGGGCATCAAGCCCGCGGACAGGGTCGAGGGCGCCCACGAACTGCTCGCGCAGGCACCCTGCGCGTTGGTCCTGACTTCACCTCAGGACGCTCTGCGGGAAACCCGGCAGCCGAACGTGCCGGGCACGATCGACGAGCACCCGAACTGGAGAATCCCCCTGCCGGTGGACCTGGACGAGTTCTTCCCCCGCGTCCGCGAGGTCACCCGGCCGCTCCGCAGCCGCGGAAGATGAAACTTTTGCGTAACGGCAGGTCATAGACCTGAGGAGTACTGTAAGGCCGTCACCGGACGGCGGAAGACGAACGTTCTTGGAGGTGGCGTACCAGATGAGCTCAGCCGTGGGCACGCGGACATCGACCGGCGTGCTTGAACTGGCCGTCGAGCAGGTCCTCGCTTCGGTGAGACCCACTGCGCTCGGCGACCCGGTCGTCGGGGCACGGCGCGCGGAGGAATCCCTGCGCGACGCGCTGCGGGACGCCGGTCCCGTGGACGACAACACGGCCCTGCAGCACGCGCTGGCGTGCGCCGAGGCCGCGTGTGAACACCTGAAGTACGTGGAGATCCAGGAAGCCCGCACGTTGCTGACCGCCGCCCGCGGCCAGTTGGTGCTGGCGCACGAAGGGGTGTGACTGCGTCCGGTAGTCGCCGCAGGGTGACGATCACACGATCGAATCAAGCCGCTCCCACTCTCGTGAGAACCTTGCTGCAGCGGGCCGGAAACGTCAGTGCTCGCTCGTAGGGTTCGGGTGTGATCGTTCACCAGGCCTGCCGGTTCGCATCGAACCCGGCCCCGGCGCGGGCGCTGCCCGCACACCGCGGTGCCGCGAGGTTCGCGCGCGCTTCGGCGCACGCGCCGGCCGCGTCGCGCCGCAGGTCGTGCCGGCCCCGCTCACGGAGTTCCGTCAGCAGGAGTACGAAGCGCGCCGACTGGGTAGTTGTCTGGTCGTGGCAGCCCGCTGGTCCCCGTCGTCCAAGATCCGCTCGGATCGTGGCGCGGTGAAGGCCGGGCTGACACACCTGGAGCCCCGGCGGCCTGAACGGACGTGGCGCCCACCGGAAGTCCCGCTGCACGTGGGCTGGTGGCCTTGACGCGTCGTCCCCGCACCGGGTGACCGGACCGGATGAGAACCCGGCCTGCCGTGCCACAACGACGTGATGCCACGACGTTGTCGCACGGATATGGTCTTTTCAGCAGCTAGTTTCTTGCGACGAGGAGCATTGTGCGACCCTGGCCCGGTAGGCCCTACCCGCTTGGCGCCGGCTACGACGGAGTGGGCACCAATTTCGCCCTGTTCTCCGAAGTCGCGGAGTACGTCGAGCTCTGCCTCTTCGACGAGGACGGCACGGAGACACGCGTGCGGCTGCCGGAGGTGGACGGTTTCGTCCACCACGGCTACCTGCTCGGCGTGGGCCCGGGACAACGCTACGGATACCGCGTGCACGGTCCGCACGACCCGTCGCGAGGCCTGCGCTGCAACCCCAACAAGCTGCTGATCGACCCGTACGCCAAGGCCATCTCGAACGGCCTGTCGTGGGACGAGGCGCTGTACGGCTACAAGTTCGGGTCGCCGGACGAGCGCAACGACGACGACTCGGCGCCGTACGTGTCGAAGTCCGTGGTGGTGAACCCGTTCTTCGACTGGACGAACGACAGGCTGCCGAAGACGCCGTACAACGAGAGCGTCATCTACGAGGCGCACGTTCGCGGTCTCACCATCGACCACCCGGAGATCCCGCCGCGCCTGCGGGGCACGTACGCGGGTCTCGCGCACCCGGTGATGATCGACCACCTCGTCAAGACGGGCATCACCGCGGTCGAGCTGATGCCGGTGCACCAGTTCATCAGCGACCACACGCTGGCGGAGCGCAGGCTCAGCAACTACTGGGGCTACAACACGATCGGGTTCTTCGCACCGCACGACGGCTACGCCGCGTTGCCGCTCAACCAGGTGCAGGAGTTCAAGGGCATGGTCAGGGCCCTGCACCAGGCGGGCATCGAGGTCATCCTCGACGTCGTCTACAACCACACGGCGGAGGGCAACCACCTCGGGCCGACGCTGTCGATGCGCGGTATCGACAACGAGTCGTACTACCGGCTCGAGGACGACGACCCGCAGTACTACACGGACTACACGGGCACCGGCAACTCGCTGAACGTGCGCACGCCGCACACCCTGCAGCTCATCATGGACTCACTGCGGTACTGGGTCACCGAGATGCACGTCGACGGCTTCCGGTTCGACCTCGCGGCCACGCTGGCGCGCGAGTTCTACGACGTGGACAGGCTGGCGACGTTCTTCGAGGTCGTGCAGCAGGACCCGGTGGTGTCGCAGGTCAAGCTGATCGCCGAGCCGTGGGACGTCGGGCCAGGTGGCTACCAGGTCGGCAACTTCCCTCCACTGTGGACGGAGTGGAACGGCAAGTACCGCGACACGGTCCGCGACTTCTGGCGCGGTGAGCCCGCGACGCTCGGTGAGTTCGCCTCGCGCATCACCGGCAGCAGCGACCTCTACCAGGACGACGGCCGCAGGCCTTACGCGTCGATCAACTTCGTGACGGCGCACGACGGCTTCACGCTGAACGACCTGGTGTCGTACAACGAGAAGCACAACGAGGCCAACGGCGAGGACAACCAGGACGGCGAGAGCCACAACCGGTCCTGGAACTGCGGTGTCGAGGGGCCGACGGACGACGAGGAGATCCTCGCGCTCCGGCGCCGGCAGCGGCGCAACCTGATGGCGACGATGCTGCTGTCGCAGGGCGTGCCGATGATCGTGAACGGCGACGAGTTCGGCCGCACGCAGAACGGCAACAACAACGCCTACTGCCAGGACAACGAGGTCTCCTGGGTCGACTGGTCGCTGCTCGAGGCCAACGCCGAGCTGGCCGAGTTCACCTCGGCGCTCGCCGCGTTCCGCAAGGCGCACCCGGTGTTCCGGCGCCGCAGGTTCTTCGCGGGCCGGCCGATCCGCAAGGGTGAGGAACTGCGCGACATCGCGTGGTTCACGCCGGCGGGCGAGGAGATGACCGAGCAGAACTGGGAGGACGACTTCGGCAAGTGCATCGTCGTCTTCCTCAACGGCGAGGGCATCCCGGACCTCGACTCGCGCGGCATGCGGGTGGTCGACGACTCGTTCCTGATGGCGTTCAACGCGCACCACGAGGACATCCAGGTCACGTTGCCCGAGCCCGAGTACGGTCCCGAGTGGAGGGTCGTCGTGGACACCACGACCGGGGAGGTCGGCGGCAACGAGAAGCCGATCGCCGCGTCCGGGCAGCTGTCGCTCACCGCGCGGTCGCTCGTCGTGCTGCAGCGGGTGGGCTGATGGGCGCGCCGTCCTCGACCTACCGCGTCCAGTTCACCCCGTCGTTCACCTTCGCCGACGCCGCCGGCATCGCGGACTACCTGGCGCGCCTGGGAGTGGGCGCGCTGTACGGGTCGCCGATGCTCGACGCGCGGGAGGGCTCGACCCACGGCTACGACGTCACCGATCCGACTCGCGCGCGGCCCGAGCTGGGCGGCGACGCCGAGCGGGTCGCGCTGCAGGCCCGGCTGAAGGCGCTGGACCTCGGCCTGGTGGTCGACATCGTGCCGAACCACATGGTCGTGCCGAACCCGTGGTGGGAGGACGTGCTCGCACACGGCCAGGCCTCGAAGTACGCGCGGTACTTCGACATCGACTGGTCGTCGGGCAAGGTGCTGCTGCCCGTGCTGGGCGAGGACGCTCCCGACGAGGTCCACGAGCACTACCTGAAGGCGAACTGGCGGCGCGGGAACACCGAGCTGAACTACCGCAGGTTCTTCGACATCACCGAGCTCGCGGCGGTGCGGGTCGAGGATCCCGAGGTGTTCGAGGCGACGCACCGGGAGGTGTTGTCGTGGGGTGTGACGGGGTTGCGCATCGACCACCCGGACGGGCTCGCCGACCCCGGCGGCTACTTCCGGCGGCTGCGCGAGCACTTCGACGGCTGGCTGGTCGTGGAGAAGATCCTCGGGCCGGACGAGTCGCTGCCGCAGAGCTGGCCGGTCGACGGCACCACGGGCTATGACGCGCTGCGCGAGATCTGCGGCGTGTTCATCGCACCCACGGACGCCTACGAAGGCGACTTCCACTCGGTCGAGCACTCCTCACGGCAGCAGGTCGCGGACTCCATCCTGGTGGCGGAGGTGCGCCGCATCGCGCGCCTCGTCGAAGGGGTGGAGTTCGAGGAGGCGTGCCGGGCGGTCGCCGAGGTGATGGTCAACTTCCCGGTCTACCGGTCGTACCTCCCGGAAGGCCTCGGGCACTGGGAGACCGCGGTCAGGCTGAGCAGGTCGCCCGCCGTGCGCGCGCTGGACGAGCAGGTCCGCGCCGATCCTCACGGCGAGCTGGCGACCAGGATCCAGCAGACGTCCGGCATGGTCGTCGCGAAGGGCACCGAGGACACGGCGTTCTACCGGTACACGAACTTCGTGGCGCTCAACGAGGTCGGCGGCTCGCCGGACAGGTTCGGCCTGCCCGTCAGCGAGTTCCACCAGCGCGCGGCGCGGCGTGAGTCCGCCGAGCCGGCCGCGATGACGGCGCTGTCGACGCACGACACGAAGCGTTCGGAGGACGTGCGGGCGAGGCTCGCCGTGCTCGCGGAGATCCCGGACGCCTACCTCGCGTTCGAGGCCGGGATGAGCCAGAAGCACGGCCTCTCCGAACCGACGCTGAACCGCCTGGCGTGGCAGTCGGTCGTCGGCGCGTGGCCGCTCACCGAGGAACGGCTGGGCCAGTACCTGGAGAAGGCGTCGCGCGAGGCGAAGATCAAGACCTCGTGGGTCGACCGGAACGCCGAGTTCGACGCCGAGGTGGCCGCGTGGCCGGCGAAGGCGCTGAACGAGCCCGAGGTCGCCGCGTTCGCCGAACGGATCAAGGCTCCCGGCTGGTCGAACTCGCTGGGGCAGAAGCTGGTCCAGCTCACCGCGCCGGGCGTGCCGGACGTGTACCAGGGCACCGAGCTGTGGGACTTCTCACTGGTCGACCCGGACAACCGCAGGCCCGTCGACTACGACGTGCGCCGGGACCTGTTGGCACGCATCGAGTCCGGCTGGCTGCCGGAGGTAGACGACTCGGGCGCGGCCAAGCTCCTCGTGGTGCAGAAGGCCTTGCACGTGCGCAAGCGCGGCCTGCACGGCTACCGGCCGCTGCACGCCGAGGGCCCGGCCGCCGAGCACGTGCTGGCGTTCGAACGGTCCGGGGTGATCACGGTGGCGACGAGGCTGCCGGTCGGCCTGGAGCAGAAGGGCTGGCAGGACACGGTTCTGCCGTTGCCGGGTGCGAAGTGGACGGACGTCCTCACCGGGCGTCCGGCGACGGAGGACCTGGCGTCGTTGCTCGACACCTATCCGGTAGCGCTGCTGGTGCAGGGGGATCAGTGAGCTTCTCCGTCTGGGCGCCGACGCCCGAGTCGGTGCACGTCCGCGTCGACGGTGCCGACCACGAGATGAAGCGCGACGGCGACTGGTGGCGTTCCGACGTCGAGTCGCCGGAGGGCACGGACTACGCGTTCGTCATCGAAGGTCAGGCGTACCCGGATCCGCGGTCGCTCTGGCAGCCGGGCGGGGTGCACGAGGCCTCGCGGGTGTACTCCCACGAGTTCGCGTGGACCGACAGCGGGTGGACCGGCCGGGCGCTGCCCGGTGGCGTGATCTACGAGCTGCACATCGGCACGTTCACGCCCGAGGGCACGTTCGACGCGGCCATCGGCAAGCTCGACCACCTGGTGGACCTCGGCATCTCGTTCGTCGAGGTCATGCCGGTCAACAGCTTCGACGGCGTCGAGGGCTGGGGTTACGACGGCGTGCTGTGGGGCGCCGTCCACCAGCCCTACGGCGGGCCGGACGGGTTCAAGCGGTTCGTCGACGCGTGCCACGCGCGTGGCCTGGCCGTGCTGCTGGACGTCGTCTACAACCACCTCGGGCCGTCCGGTGCGTACCTCGACAAGTTCGGGCCGTACTTCGCCGGGCGCAACGACTGGGGCCCCGGGCTGAACCTGGACGGGCCGGGCTCCGACGAGGTGCGCCGGTACGTCATCGACAACGCGGTGCAGTGGTTGCGGGACTTCCACGTCGACGGGCTGCGGCTCGACGCCGTGCACGCGCTGGCCGACCAGAGGGCGACCCACGTCCTCGAGGAGATGGCCGCCGAGGTGGACGCCCTGTCGGCGTCCGCCGGCCGTCCGCTCACGTTGATCGCCGAGTCCGACCTGAACGACGCCAGGCTCGTGACGTCGCGCGAAGCCGGCGGCTACGGCCTGCAGGCGCAGTGGTCGGACGACCTGCACCACTGCCTGCACGTCGCGCTGACCGGCGAGACCTTCGGCTACTACGAGGACTTCGCGGCGCCGGGAGCGTTGAAGAACACGCTGGAGAAGGTGTTCTTCCACGCCGGCACCTGGTCGTCGTTCCGTGAGAAGCACCACGGCAAGCCGGTCGACACCGCGCTGATCCCCGGTTACCGGTTCCTCGCGTACACGCAGAACCACGACCAGATCGGCAACCGGGCCACCGGCGACCGGCTGACCGCGTCCGTGTCGACGGGAAAGTTGTTGTGTGCAGCGGCAATCGTGCTGACTTCGCCGTACACGCCCATGATCTTCATGGGGGAGGAGTGGGCGGCGTCCACCCCGTGGCAGTTCTTCGCGTCGTTCCCGGACCCGCAGCTCGCGGAAGCCGTCCGGACCGGCCGCAGGCGCGAGTTCTCACGGCACGGATGGGGCGAATCCGACGTTCCGGACCCGATGTCGCCCCAGACGGTCGAGAACTCGCGTCTGCGCTGGGACGAGGTGCGGGAGGGTGATCACGCCGAAGTCCTGGAGACCTACAAGGCCCTGATCGCGTTGCGCCGCTCCCGCCCGGAGCTGGCCGACCCGCGACTGGACAGGTTCGTCGTGAAGCAGGACGGGGAGTGCTTCGTGTTGCACCGCGGAGCGATCCGCGTGGTGGTGAACCTCGGCACGACCCCCGTCCCGCTGCCTCACGGAGAAGTGCTGCTCGCCTCCTCGGCGAACCCGTCGTCGCTTCCACCGGACTCGTTCGCGGTCGTCGCGTCGACGTGATCCCACAACATCTGGTCGGCCAGGTCGACGGGCCGACCCAGGTACGCGTGCACGAACGCCGTGACCAGCCGGTCCGCGGCGACGTGCAGCTTGATGTTGTGGTGCTGGGAGATGTGCACCAGCAGCTGGAAAGCCTGCTGGGGTGTGCAGGGTTTGCGTGCGGCGATCAGGCCCGTGGCCTGCCCGATGACAGTCCGGGACACCAGAGCCTTGCGCAGCCCCGCCACCTCGGCCTCGAGGGCGGTGATTCTCGCGGACGACACCGCCGGCTCCTTTCGCGTCGTCGTGTCACAGCGGCATGCCGGTGTGACGACGGTGCTCGGGAGCTGCATTGCGAAAGGCGGGCACACCCAGGGCAAGCCGTCACATCGGCTTGCGGCTGGGTTCTCAACCGCGAGTGATCACCTTATCAACTGTTTCGGACGGTGCTCGCCGGGTAACCGAGTTGCATGGGTGCCGATGAGAAGTTCGAGAACAAGGCCGAAGAACTCAAGGGTCGTGCGAAGGAAGCCGTCGGCGACGCCACCGACAACGAGCAGTGGCAGGCCGAGGGCCGCGCGGAGCGCGCCAAGGCCGACATCAAGCAGGCCGGCGAGAAGGTCAAGGATGCCTTCCGCTCGGACAAGTAGCGGTCCTGGCAAGAACGCGGATGCCGCCCAGTACGTCCCCGAGGGGGCGGACTGGGCGGCTTTGCGTTCTGCGGCCGTGGGGTGTCACGGGTGCGAGCTCTACCGGGACGCGACGCAGACAGTCTTCGGGGAGGGCCCGGTACCGGCCCGCCTGATGGCGGTCGGGGAGTGTCCGGGTGATCGCGAGGACACCGAAGGGCACGTGTTCGTGGGGCCCGCCGGGAGGTTGCTGGACAAGGCGTTCGAGGCCGCCGGCATAGATCGCTCGAAGGCGTACCTGACGAACGCGGTGAAGCACTTCCGGTTCACCGAGCGCGGGAAGCGCCGGATCCACCAGCAGCCCCGGCGCAGCGAGGTCGTGGCGTGCTTCCCCTGGCTGCGCGAGGAGATCCGGGTGGTGAAGCCCTGGCTCGTGGTCGTGCTGGGGGCCGTGGCGGCCAAGGCGGTGCTGGGGCCGTCGTTCAAGCTGACCGAGCACCGCGGTGAGGTGCTGGAGCACGACGGGCTGAAGGTCGGGGTGACGGTGCACCCGTCGTCCGTTGTTCGAGCGGAGAACTTCAGCGAGGCGTTCGACGCGTTCGTCGCGGACCTGAAAGCCCTGAAGACGCCCTGAAACGGGACAACCCCCGGACGACTCCTGCGCGAGCAGGCCGAGCGGGACCAGCGCTCGAAGTCCGGGGGTCGGGTGGCTGCCTGGGTTTACGACTAGGCGTCACCAAAAGGCGGTCCTATCGGACAGCCACCTCACGAGTCCTGTTGCTATACAACTTCGGACCACCTCCTCTCGTGTGTAAGACGAACCTACGTCGAGCCCGGCGGGGCTCGCAACGGACTTTTCTCACGTCACCCAGGGCGCCCGTTTCGCGTAGAATCCGCAGGCATGGTGCGCATCCCACTGACGTCGCTGGAACGGGAGCGCGGCAGGCGGCTCGGTCAGCTGCTGCGGGACGCCCGCGGCGAGGCGAGCATGGTCGAGATCGCGGCACGCGCCGGCCTGTCCGCCGAGACCGTGCGCAAGATCGAGACGGGACGCGCCCCCACGCCGTCGTTCTTCACCATCGCCGCCCTCGCCGGTGCGCTCGGGATCTCGCTGGATTCCATCAACGAACTGCTGACCCCGCAGAGCCGATCGGCCTGATCGCGAAGAATTCGCTCGGTCGAGTTACCACTAAAGTTTGAGATCGCCGGCAATTCAGCGGACGACCTTGACGTCCCATCGCACCCCGTGTTCGGGTGGATCGCGAGATTCGCTCTTCTCGAAGCAGGGGGAAATGGTGAAATTCATTTCAGCTGTGATCGCTGCGTTCTTCGCGTTCGTTCTCGTCGGCGCGCCCGTGGCGACCGCAACACCGGAAGCGCAGATCAGCAGGGGTGAGGTGCTCAAGCGGGCGGCCACGTGGCTGACCGCGAACAACGGCAAGCAGGTGCCGTACAGCATGTCCAAGTACTGGAAGGACGGCTATCGGCAGGACTGTTCGGGTTTTGTCTCGATGGCCGCGACACTGGGGAACGCCAATCCCAAGGGTGGACCGAACACCGTCGCTCTCGCCACCAGCAAGTACACGACCCCGATCAAGATCGCCGATCTCAAGCCGGGTGATCTCTTCATCGACCCGGTCGACGAACCCGGCGACGACTTCCGCCACGTCGTGATCTTCGAGAAGTGGACGAAGGCCGACAAGTCGCAGTACATGGCCTACGAGCAACGCGGCAGCCACGGCACCGACCACCGCGCGCTCACGTACGGCCTGACGAACACCAAGTACAAGCCCTACCGGTTGAAGAACGTCACGGGCTGAGCGTCAGGTCCGGTCGTGGTGGCGCAGGCGCAAGGCCGACCTGCTCAGCGCCACCGCCGCGACCACGGCGACGAGCACGCCCGTGGACAGGATCTGCCCGCGGGCCTGCTCGTCGCTCAGCATCAGCACGATGACGCCGGCGATCGCGGCCAGCGCCAGCCAGGAGAGGTACGGATAGCCCCACATGGGGACCGCCGGGTTCTCCATCGTGCGGCGCAGCCGGATCTGCGAGATGGCGATGAACCCCCAGACGACCAGCAGCGCCGAGCCCACCGCGTTGAGCAGCAGCAGGAACACCGTGTCCGGCCACAGGTAGTTGAGGAGCACGGAGAAGAACCCGAACGCCGTGGAGGCCAGCACCGCGTTGCGCGGCACACCGTTCTTCTTGGCCAGCAACGCTTTCGGGGCCTCGCCGCGCTCGGCCAGTGAGCTCAGCATGCGCGCGGCGCCGTAGAGCGTGGCGTTGATGGCGCTCAGCAGCGCCACGAAGATGACGACGTTCATGATCTGCCCGGCCGCCGGGATCCCGATCCGGTTCAGCACCGCGACGTACGGGCTCGCGCCGACCTCGGAGTCGTTCCACGGCAGGAGCGTCACGACGACGGCCATCGAGCCGAGGTAGAACACGAGCAGCCGGGTCATGGACGTCCGGACGGCCTTCTTGACGGCGTGCCGGGGGTTTTCGGCGTCGGCGGCCGCGATCGTGACGACCTCCAGCCCGCCGAACGCGAACACCACCGCCATGAACCCGGCGATGACGCCTCCCCAGCCGTGGGGCAGGAAGTCGCTCAGGTTCTGCGTGCCGGGGGAGTCGACGCCGGGGAGCAGGCCCGCGATGGCCGCGGCCCCCAGCGCGAGGAAGAGGACGATCGCGGCGACCTTGAGGCCCGCGAACCAGAACTCGAACTCGCCGAAGTTGCGGACGCCCACGAGGTTCACCGCGGTGAGCGCGCTCATGAAGATCAGCACCCACACCCACTGCGGCACCGCGGGCACCCAGCCCGACGCGATCTTGGCAGCGCCGGTCGCCTCGACCGCGAGCACCACACCGACCGCCGCCCAGTAGGTCCAGCCGACCGTGAACCCGGCCCAGGGCCCGATCGCCTTTTCCGCGTGCACGGAGAACGCGCCGCCGCTCGGGTGCTCGGCCGCCATTTCCCCGAGCATGCGCAGGACGAGCAACGCCAGAATTCCGGCGAGACCGAACGAGATGAGCACCGCCGGTCCGGCGAGCGCGATGCCGGCGCCCGTCCCGACGAAGAGGCCCGCTCCGATCACGCCTCCCAGCGCGATCATGGTGACATGCCGTTCCCGCAGGTGACTCACGCTCTCCAGCCCCGTTCGAGTGTGCCGATGGCGGGCCGATAGTGAGTTCAAGGCGGCGGAGAGTCAAATCGTGTGATCGGAGTTACACCGTACTGAAACAAGTGAGGGTGAGATCCATGAACTCGCCTAAGGGAGTACTACCGGCCGGAGTTCTGCCGCAGCTCGACACGTTCGCCGGCGCGCTCGAGCGCTACTCAGGCTGGGGGTGGCTGGTGCTGCGGTCGGAGAACCGCCTGCTGCTGACCACCGACCACGCGGTGTCCGCCGTGGAGATGGCGGCGGGGATCGGCCGGGAGGTGCAGGACTACCTGTCCGTGCGGATGCTGGGCGGCCCGGTGGTGGTGCTGCCTTCGGCCGCGGGGGCTCCCGGGCGATGGCTCGTCCTCACCGAGTCCGCGGACGAGGCGTCGCAGGTGAACCTGATCCGGTTGCGGGCGCGGGGCGCGCTGACGCACCGGCTGGGGACGCTCGTGCCGTTGCCGCCGTCGCGGATCGACGGGGGCGGGGTCCGGTGGCACGGCGAGGTGCCGGCCGCGAAGCCGTTCGTGCCGCCGTTCTCCGCCGTGGTGGCGGCACTGAGGGCGGTCACGGAGACCGCCGGGCTCCGGTGACTCTTCGCACAGTCGTAACGGCGCGATTCGCCATCCGGGTCTTCCAGGACTTTCACGATCACTGAATCGATTTCCGATCATGCCTGGGAACGCTTTGTTACGCGTAGGTGATCGGCCTATTCTTGCGCTGTTCTTGACGCTTCGGAATCGAGATAGAGCCGTCACCCCGACTGCTCTGGGTTATCTTCGGCTACCCCCGATTGCGATGTAAATTCACTCCACAGGACGCGTCTGAGGCTCTACGGTTCATGAGGTCGGACACCAACGGAAGGAGCTGGGCATGGACGGCTACGAGATTCTCGCCGACGAGGACGGGCACGTTCGCGGTTACGACTAGACATCACTCATCGGCTGCGTGAGGGAGTCACCCCGAAGCGACTCCCTCGGCCCGAATGCGGACCAGTTGTTCGTTCTTCGCGAGGAATGCGTCCAAGCCTGTTTCGTGCCGGGCGTCAGGCAGGCCGCGGTCGCGCGGTCGTGCTCGCGCGGACCACGAGCGTCGTCGGGAGCTCCCGGTGCTCGGCCGGTCCGCCGTCGAGCAGCGAGGCGAGGAGGTCGACGGCGACCTCGCCGGCGGCCTCGGTCGGCATGTGGACCGTCGTCAGCGCTGGGGAGCACATCGTCGCGTAGAGGATGTCGTCGAACCCAGTCACGCTGATCTGCTCCGGCACCTTCACGTCGTGCGCCGCGAGGTAGGCCAGCACGCCCAGCGCGATCAGGTCGTTGTAGCAGATGAACGCCGTCGCACCGGTGCTGAGCGCCTGCTCGGCGGCGGCGTAGCCGCCGTTGAAGTTCGGTTCGAACGAGCCGAGCAGCCGAGCACGGCCGGCGAGGCCCTGCATCCTGCGGTCGTTCGACCACGCCGCCGCGGGGCCGCCCAGGTAGACGTGGTCCTCGTGGCCCAGCGACTCCAGGTGCGCGACCACCTGGTCCATGCCGGAGGCGCTGTCCATCAGGACCGACGAGACACCCGGCACGATGCGGTTGATCAGCACGAGCGGCGTCACCGCCGCCAGGTCGACGATCGTGTCGTCGGACAGCAGCGACGCGCACAGCACCACGCCGTCGACCTGCGCCGCCATCGTCCGCACGAGCTCGGCCTCGGTGTCCGGGTCCTCCCTGCTGTCGCAGAAGAACACCGAGGTGCCCGCCTCGCCCGCCCTCGTCTGCACGCCCCGCAGGATCGAGGGGAAGAACGGGTTGAGCAGGTCGGGCACCACGATGCCGAGGTTCCCGGTGCGGCCGGTGATCAGGCTTCGCGCCGCCCGGTTCGGCTGGTAACCGAGCCCGGCGACGACGTCCAGGACCCGTTGCCGGGTGGCCTCCTTGACGAGTCCCGGTGCGCTCAGAGCGCGCGAGACGGTCGAAACGGAGACCTGAGCCTGGAGTGCGACATCCCTGATCGTGACGGCCACGGGCAAATCATCGCAGTCAAGGTCAAGAACGAACCCGTCCGCCGGTCACAGCTCCAGTCCGGTCAGCACGAGGACGCGCTGTTCGGTCAGGTCGTCCATGGCCGCGCGCAGACCCTCCCGGCCGATGCCGGACTCCTTCACACCGCCGTACGGCATCTGGTCCGCCCGGTAGCTCGGCACGTCGCCGACGATCACGCCGCCGACCTGGAGCCGTTGCGCGGCACGGAAAGCCAGCCGCACGTCCGTGGTGAACAGGCCCGCCTGCAGGCCGTACCGGGACGCGTTGACGCGGTCGAACGCCTCTTCGACGCTGTCCACCCGCGTGAGCGTCACGACCGGGCCGAACACCTCCTCGGCGTTGACCTTCGAGTCCTCCGGCACGTCGGTCAGCACGGTGGGCGCGTACGTGCGGCCGTCACGCGTTCCGCCCGTCAGCACCGTGGCGCCGGCTTCGCGCACCCACGACTCGACGCGGTCGGCCGCGGCGTCGTTGATCAACGGGCCGACGTCCCCGGCCACGTCGAGCTTGTTCACGTGCTGCACGACGGCTTCCGAGACGGCGTCGTACACGTCGGTGTGCACGTAGACGCGCTGCACCGAGATGCACGACTGACCGGCCTGGTACATCGAGAACGTGGCGATGCGCTGCGCCGCGAACTCGAGGTCCTGCCAGTCGGGGGCGACGATCGCGGCCGCGTTGCCGCCCAGTTCGAGGGTGACGTGCTTGCGCGGCACGCGTTCCTTGATGCCCCAGCCGACCGGGCCGGAACCGGTGAACGAGACCACCGGCAGGCGCGGGTCCTCGACCAGGGCTGCCGTGTCCTCATTGGACAGGTGCAGGATCGCGAAGGCGCCGTCGGGCAGGTGGGTCTCGGCCAGCAGTTCGCCGAGCAGGAACGCGACCTTCGGCGTGGCGGGCGCGGGCTTCAGCACGATCGGCGCGCCGACGGCCAGTGAGGGCGCCACCTTGTGCGCCACCAGGTTCAGCGGGAAGTTGAACGGCGCGATGCCCAGCACCGGACCGCGCGGCACCCGGCGCACCAGCGCGAGACGGCCTTCGGCGGACGGGTCGGTGTCGAGGCGCTGCAACTCGCCGGAGAACCGGCGAGCCTCCTCCGCGGCCCAGCGGAACGTGGAGATCGCACGGGTCACCTCGACGCGTGCCCACTTCAGCGGCTTGCCGGAGTCGTCGTTGATGGCCTGCCCGAACTCCTCGGCGCGCTCGCCCAGGCGTCGCGACACGTGGTCCAGGGCGGACGCGCGGCGGTGCGCGGGCAACGCGGCCAGTTCGGGTGCGACGGCGTGCGCCTTCGCGACGGCGTTCTCGACGTCTTCGGGGGTGTGGAAGTCGATCATGCGAGCAGAGCTCCTTCGAGCACGTCGAGTCCTTCGGCGAGCAGGTCGCCGGGGATGACCAGCGGGGGCAGCAGGCGGATCACGTTGCCGTAAGTGCCGCACGTCAGCACTACGACACCCTGTTCGTGGCACGCCTTCGCGACGCGCGCGGCGACGTCGGGCGTGCGTTCGGTGAACTCGATGGCGAGCATGGCGCCGCGGCCGCGGACGTCCGCGATGACGTCCGTCTTCTCCGCGACCGTCCTCAGCCGGCCCAGCACCGTCTCCTCGATGCGGCGGGCAGCGGCGTTGAGGTCGCGCTCGCGCATCGTGCGGAGGGCGCCCAGCGCGGCCGCGCACGCCACCGGGTTGCCGCCGTAGGTGCCTCCGAGACCGCCGACGTGCACGGCGTCCATGATCTCGGCGCGGCCGGTGACGGCCGCGAGCGGCAACCCGCCCGCGATGCCCTTGGCCGTGGTGATCAGGTCCGGCACCACACCCTCGTGGTCGAGCGCGAACCACGAACCGGTGCGGCAGAAGCCGGTCTGGATCTCGTCGGCGACGAACAGCACGCCGCGTTCCCGGCACCACCGCGCGATCGCCGGCAGGAAGCCCTCGGCGGGTTCGATGAACCCGCCCTCGCCCTGGATCGGCTCGATCACGACGGCTGCGGTGTCGTCCGCGGCCACCTGCTTCTCGACGGCGGCGATCGCCCTGGCCGCCGCTTCGGGACCGGTCAGGCCGTCGTGCAGCGGGTAGGACGCCGGCACGCGGTAGACCTCGGGAGCGAACGGCCCGAACCCGTGCTTGTACGGCATGTTCTTGGCGGTCAACGCCATCGTGAGGTTCGTGCGGCCGTGGTAGCCGTGGTCGAACACCACGACGGCCTGCCGGCCGGTGACGTGCCGGGCGATCTTGACCGCGTTCTCGACGGCCTCGGCGCCGGAGTTGAACAGCACCGACCGCTTCTCGTGGTCTCCCGGGGTCAGCTCGTTGAGCTGCTCGCAGACCTCGAGGTAGCTCTCGTACGGCGTGACCATGAAACAGGTGTGGCTGAACCTGTCGATCTGCGCGCGCACGGCCTCGGCCACGGCGGGGGCGGGGTTGCCGGCGTTCGTCACGGCGATGCCGGAGCCCAGGTCGATCAGCTGGTTGCCGTCGACGTCGATCAGCAGGCCGTCGTCGGCGGAGTCGATGTAGACGGGCAGCGTCGAACCGACCCCGGCGGCGACCGCGCCCTTGCGCCGCGCCTGGAGCTCCAGGGACTGGGGACCGGGGATCGCGGTCACCAGCCGATTCTTGGGCAGCAGACGCGTCATGTGCCCAGCATGGCCCTGGTCAGCGGCAGGCGCAGTGTCTGAAATGGCGATCTGCACGGGTCAGGTTGTACAAAGTGGCACATGCCCATCACGGTGCGGGAACTCGCGGGGAAGCTGGCGTTGCCGGTGCTGGCAGGAGACGTGTCGAGGCCGGTCGGGTGGGTGCACGGCACGGAGCTCGCGGATCCCACCCCGTTCCTGGAGGGCGGCGAGCTGCTGCTCACGACAGGCCTCAACGCCCTGCGGGACGGGTACGTCGAACGGCTCGTGCGCGCGGGGGTCGTCGGACTCGGCTTCGGCACCGGTCTGGGCCACGACGTCGTGCCGCCCGCGTTGGTGGAGGCGGCCGCGGAAGTGGGACTGGGACTCGTCGAGGTGCCGCGCGACGTGCCGTTCATCGCGATCAGCAAGGCGGTGTCGAAGGCGCTCGCCGCCGACGAGTACGCGGCGCTGACCAGGACCAGCGAAGCCCAGCGCGCACTCACCAGAGCCGCGGTGAGGACCGGTGCCGGGGGAGTGGTGCGCAGGCTCGGCCAGTGGATCGACGGCTGGGCCGTGCTGCTCGACGTGGCCGGCCGGCCCGTGCACGCCCACAACCCACGGCTCGTCCCGGACCTGACCGCCGAGCTCGCCCGCCTGAAGGCCGCGGGCGGCCTGGCCAGCGCCGCGTTCGAGCTGGACGGCGTGCACGTGTTCCTCCAGGTCCTCGGCAGCCGCGCCCGAGGCGTTCTGGCGGTCGGCACCGCCAGGCCGGAGCCGGGGATCGTCAACACGGCGGCGTCGCTGCTCGTCGTCGCACTGGCCCAGCACGACTCCGTCGACGCGGCCAGGAGAGAACTCCGTGCCGGCCAGTTCCGGATGCTGCTCGCGGGGCTCGCGGTCGACGGACTGCCCGGCCGGTTCCGGGTCTTCCTCGCCGCCGGACCACCGGACGACGACGTGTTCTGGGCCGAGCACGACGGCGACTTCGTCGTGCTCACCGATGAGTTCGACGGCTTTGCCTCGTCCGAAGTGGACCAGCCCGGCGTCGCGCGGGGGTACCGCGAGGCCCGCCAGGCGCGGAATGCCGGCGTCCGCACGTTCGAGGAGCTCGCCGGGAACCTGCCGCTGCCGGACGGCTTCGCCGACGCGTTGCTGCGCCCGCTCGACGCGGAAACCCGTGCGACGCTTCGAGTGTGGCTGGCACACCACGGCGCGTGGGACCCGGCGGCGGCGGAACTGGGCGTGCACCGGCACACGGTGCGCAACCGGGTGCGCAGGGCCGAGCAGGCGCTGAACCGTTCGCTCGACTCGCCCGGCCTGCGCGCGGAACTGTGGCTAGCCCTGCACCGCGAAGGTCAGTGAGGCGGTGTAGCCGGAGCCGGCGTCGCCCGACATCGTCGCCATCTGGTGGTCGACGCCGTCGCGGAACACCATGTCCTGCTTCAACGAGGTCCGCGACATGTTCTGCACGCTCTGCGTGTACCCGGTCGTGCCGTAGACCTCCTTGCACGTCGTCTCGGGCAGCGCGAGCTGCGAGGTCGTGATCTTGTTGCCGGCCTTGGTCGCCTCGGCGAGGCTCGGGTAGACCTCGAAGTGGATGTGCGGCCAGCGTCCCGCGTACGCGCCGGGGAAGACGCTGACGAACGTCAGCTTGCCGGACGCGTCGGCCTCCTGGACCCCGCGCAGGAAGTTCTCGTTCTTCACGCGGTCCGAGTACATCGAGTAGTCGCCGTTGATGTCGCAGTGCCACAGGTAGACCGCGGCACCCGCGAACGGCTTGCCGTCGTCGTTCTGGACCGTCAGGTCGATGGTCAGCCGCACACCCTCGGCCGTGCGGCTGGAGGAACCGAAGCTGGAACGGATGTCCGAACGCACGATTCCGCTCTGCGTCAACGCGTTCGGGCCGTTGGAACCATCGCCGGGGTAGGGGCCGGCGGTCTCCTCGGGGATGGTCTCCAGCGGCGAGCCGCCGGCCGTGGTGGACGAGCCGGTGGTGGTGGTCGAGGTCGCGGTGGTGGTCGACGGGGTGCAGGCCACGAGCGTGAGGCCCGCGCCGCCGAGCAGCGACAACGCCCGCCTGCGCCCGATGAGCGTGGCGAGGTCGAACTGGAGGCCGCGGTCGTGGTTGTCCGTCATGCGACCCAGACTGCGGCCGAATCCTGTGAGCCGCCTGTGGACGAGCTGTTGAGGAGATAGCAGCCGAACTCACTCACGCAGCCCGAACTCCGGCAGGGTCAGCGCGGAGTGCTCGGGGCGCGCGGCCTCGGCGGGCATCGTCTCGCGTGAACGCAGGGCGGCGTTGCGCGCGGCCAGTGCCTCGGCGGTGCCGGGGAACAGTTCCGCGTTGCCGACGTCGACCAGGTTCTGGTTCGCCTCGACGAACGGCCGGATCGTGCGCTCGTAAGCCCCGAAGTCGTTCATGTTGCCCGCCAGCACGTAGGCACCGACCAGCGCGAGGCTCGACCCCTGCCCGGTGAGGAACGACGGGGCGTGCGCGGCGTCCCCGGCCAGCGCGACGCGGCCGGACGACCAGCGCGGCATGCGGATCTGGCTGACCGCGTCGAAGAACAGGTCATCGGCCTCGTGCATCGCCTTGACCAGCTGCGGCACCTCCCAGCCGTCGCCGCCGAACACCTCCTCCACGAGGTCGCGCTGGGCCTGCGGGTCGCGGAAGGCGCGGAACGGGGCCTCGGCGCGCGCGAAGCTCAGGAAGCCGTGCATGGAGTCGTTCGAACCGACGGCGTACAGCGCGGCGGCGCGGCCGGGTTCGTTCCACAGCAGGGCTTCCCGCCTCAGGCCGAGGTGGTTGGGGAGCGTGAAGCCCGCGAAGCAGTAGCCGAGGTAGCGGTGGAACCGCTCCTCCGGCCCGAACGTCAGCTCGCGCACCACCGAGTGCAGCCCGTCGGCGCCGATCACGTGGTCGTAGGTGCGTTCGAGGCCGCTGCGGAACGTCACGTCCACGCCGCCGGGGTGCTCGTTCATGGCGACGATGGTGTTGTCGAAGAGGAACTCCACGTCGTTGCGCACGACGGCATAGAGGATCTCGGCCAGGTCGCCGCGCCGGACCTCCAGATCATTGCCGTCGCCACCGGTGAGCGCCTCCGGCCGGACCGACGCGACCTGGGCGCCGCCGGCGTCGAGGAACGTGATCCGGCGGGTGTCGACGTGGGCCTCGCGCAGCCGGGGGAGCAGGCCCATCCGCTCGACCACTCCCAGCGCGGTGCCGCGGATGTCGATCGGGTAGCCGCCGCCGCGCAGGGCGTGGGACTTCTCCACGACGGTGACGTCGAAGCCGCGCCGCCGCAGCCAGAACGCGAGCGCGGGGCCGGCGATGCTGGCGCCGGAGATCAGGACCGAACTCATGGTGCCTCCAGATAACTAACTTAGGTATCCTTTTTCGGATCAGGATGATCGCTACCGTGATGCGCGACTGACGTGAGCATATACCTAAGTTAGGTAAGTAAGGTGTGAGATGAGCGGCCTGGACCCCGCGGCGATGCTGCCGCAACTGATGCAACTGGGCACCGTGCTCAACCGCAGCCAGCTGATCGAGCGGGCGGTGGAGCACGCCGGGCTCCGGATCGACCGCCCCGGCCTGACCGTGCTCATCACCCTGCGCATGGCCGACCGGCCGTTGCGGGTGGGGGAGATCGCCACACGGATGCAGGTCGTCGGCCCTCACGTCACGAGGCACCTGCACGACCTGGAGCGCGCTGATCTGGTCCGTCGCGTCACCGATCCCGACGACCAGCGCGCGCGTCTCGTCGAGCTCACCGAGAAGGGCGCCGGGGCGTCCGGGCGTTATCTGGAGGCCCTCCTCGGCTGGTTCGCCGAGGCCGTCGCCGACTGGTCCGAGGAGGACAAGACGGCGTTCGGCCGATTGCTCACCCGGTTCGTCGACGACCTCCAGGCGCACCTCGTCCGGGACTGAGCGAAACCCTCCGAGCCGTTTCCGGCCCCGCGTCAACGGCCGCCCGAAGTCGGCATACTGGCCTGCGTGCTCGGATTGCGTCCGGCGGAACTCGCGGTCTACGAGGTGCTCGTGGACTCCTACCAGCTGGGGCTGGACGAGCTGTGCCCTGCGGCGGGCCTCGCCGAGCACGTGGTGCGGACGGCGCTGAGGTCGCTGACCGAACTCGGCTTCGTCCACCAGGTCGACGGGCTGCACACGGCCGTCGCCCCGGACGTCGCGCTGGCGGCATACTTCCTGCGTCGCGAGGACGACCTGCGGCGGGAGCGGTTGCTCGCGGGCGCGCTGCAGGTCCGCTACGAGCGGGCGGCGGGCGTGCGCGCTCCCGCGGACCTCGTCGAGGTGGTGCACGGGGCCGAGGCGATCTCGCGGCGCGCGGACCAGGTGATGCGCACGGCCCGGCACGAGGTGCGGTTCGTGGACAAACCGCCGTACGCCAAGGCGCCCACGTCGTTGCACCCGGTGGAGGAGGAGCTGCTGCGCCGCGGCGTCCGGTTCCGGGGCATCTACGAACGCCGGGCACTGGAGCTGCACGACCTGCGCGCCGACCTGGAGATGGGGCTGTCGCTGGGGGAGGAGGCGCGGGTCGTCGCGACCGCGCCGACGAAGATGATCCTCGCGGACTCCCATCTCGGGCTGATCCCGTTGTACAGCACCGAGACGACGCTGGAGAGCGCGGTGATCGTGCACCGGTCGGCGTTGCTCGACTCGCTCGGGGCGTTGTTCGCCAAGCTCTGGGACGACGCGGTACCGCTGTCGTTGCCGGGGCAGCCCGCGAGCACCGAGGTCTCGATCGCGGACGCGCGGCTGCTCGCGTTGCTGGCCACCGGGTTGCCGGACCGCAGCATCGCGAAGCAGCTCGGGCTGAGCTACCGGACCTACCAGCGCCGCCTGCACCGGCTGATGGACGAGCTGGGCGCGCAGACCCGTTTCCAGGCGGGTCTGCGCGCCGCGGCTCGAGGGGCTAGGTCCCTGCTGCCACCTCAGCTACCGGAGTGAGTGCGGAAAGCCCTCTGCATGGTCTGCACGACCGTGTTCCCCGCTCCGTCCCTTGCCTCCGTGCGCAGCCACACGTCGCCGCTCGGTTTGTCGATCGTGACCTGCCAGCGATCTCCGCTCGGCTGGCTCGCCGCCTGGTTCCACGTCCTGCCGTCATCTGACGACCACTGCACCTTCACGAGGGTGATGGGTGCGTTGCTGGACGCGTGCAGGTGATAGGTGAACGGTGTGCCCGCCGGCGCGGAGTTCATGAGTCCGAGCGGCAGGTCGTGGCGGAGCCGGATGAGCGGCTGGAACTGGCAGGCCGGCTGGCCGGCGTGACACGCGTATCCGGGGGGAGGAGGGTTCTGCGAGCGGTAGGACTGGAAGGTCCACGTGGTCTCGGTGCGCGGGGCGAGGGTGAACAGCACCGGGTTGACCGCGCCCGCGATCGCTCCCGCAGCGTGCGTCTCGACCGTTTCGAGCCGGTAGGCCGCCTTCTCCGGCGCCATCGTGAAGGTGGGGTAGAAGGCCAGTGGCTCCTGGGTGGCCGGGATCTCCGCGTCGCCCCGGAACAGGCGGACCTTGGTGGTCGTGAAGAACTTGCTGTTCTGGTAGGGGTTCGTGTAGTGGCCGGGGTTGCCGTCGGTCCACTGCAGGGCGGGGACGAACGTGTCGCCCGTCCGGCAGTTCGAGCAGAGCTGCCGCCACGCGCCGTTCGCGGCGGGGTAGCGAGCGGGGTGATCGGACTGCAGCGCTATCGCGGTGCTGTGCATCGGTCCGGCGAACCACCGTTCCTGTGCGGGAGCGGCGCCCTCGCGGAACACGTTCTCCTGGAACATGGTCATGGCCGCACGCTGACCCTTGGCATCGGTTCCGCTCAGCGTCACGTGCCGCTTCCAGACGATCCGGTCGTCGCCGGGGCCGATGTACTCGTTCCACGCGGCGGGTGGGGTGAACGTGGTGCCGCGCATGATCTGCGTCTGCCACAGCCCGGTCGGGAACGGGTACCACGTCTTCTGCACGGCCAGGCCCGGCTTGTCGGCGTGGTAGGCGGTCTGCCGCTTGACCAGCTTGGCGGGGTCCACCGTCCGGCGGTGGTCGGCCGGGATGCCGTTGGCGTCCAGGAAGCTCAGGTTGAACACCGACTCCGGGCCGGGTTTGACGGTCAGCCTCATGGACGTCTGCTTCGCGAGGAACTCGCCGTCCGAATTGCCGACGCCCAGCGCCGGGAGCGAGGCGCTGGAGAGCCCGGTGAGCGCGAGCGCACCCGGAGCGTCCACATAGGACAAGATCGCCTTCTTGCCGGCCTGGGCCGCGGTGGTGGCGGCGGTGTTCGCCGCCTTCACCATGTTGGCGGGCGTGTCCGGCTTGATCTTCACCAGTGCCGTGTCCCCGCCGAGGGTCAGGTCGCGCTCACCGGGCCACCTCGCGGACAGCACGGCCACGTCGCCGTCCGTCCTGAGCGTCCGGCCTCCCGAAGACGCTGTGACCGTCGCGGTCTGCAGGGTCAGGTTGTCCTGCAACGAGATCGCGCCTTTCTTCGCCGCCGCGGAAGGCGTCGCGCGGATCTCCCACGGTGCGCTGCCGAGCGCGGCGGCCATCTCGGTGATCAGCGGTGACTTCTCCCCTTCCGCCGGTACGACGCGGCGCATCGTCACGGTGCGGTCGCGCTGCTCGGACGGACCTGGTGGCACGACCTCGATCGGCACGGTCTTCTGCGCGTCGAGCGAGACGTCGGCGGCGCCGGTGACGGTGAGCTCCGGTGCGGCGAGCGCGGACCAGCGCCGCACTCCCGCCGTGTTCTCGGTCGCCCAGGTCACCGCCGAATAGCGGCCGCTCGGCACGTTCGCGACCCCTTCGCCGTTCACGACGTCGAAGTAGTAGCTCAGGGTCTCGTCGAACGGGTCGTTGACGTCGTCACCACCGTTGGTGTCGTCGATCAGCTGCCCCATCGCCGGTGCGGGTGGTTTGCCGGCACCGTCGCGGACCCGCACGGACACCGGGAACGTCTGCGGTGCCTCGTACACGCTGACCGGGGTGCGCAACGTCGTGCCGCCTCCGGTCGCCGTGACCACGCCGCCGTACACGCCCGCCGGGCCCACCTCCGGGTCGAGGGTGAGGGTGGCCGACGCCTTGGCGTGGGCGGGAACGGTCAACTTGGTGGTGCCGAGGGCGAACCCGGTCGTCGACTTCCCGTCCCAGCCCTTGAACGCCGCGGTGAGGTCGAGGTCGAGCGCCGTGCCGGAGATGTTGACGTACTGGACCTCCCTGGTGAGCACCCCACCCGCGCCCCGCTCGTGGCGCCCGTAGCTCGCCGACGCGGTGGCCGTGGCCTTCTGCGTGATGGCCCGTGCGACGTCGAGACGACCGGCACCCTGCTCGTACCAGGACATGCCGACATCGGTGGCGCTGCTGACGAGCGCGTTCTTCACCGTCTGCGCGTCCCAGTCGGGGTGCTGCTGAGTGAGCAGCGCCGCGGCGCCCGCGACGTGCGGCGTCGCCATCGACGTTCCCGAGGCGGCCGTGTACCGGCCGTCGACCGGTGCGCCCATCGAGGTGTCCGCCGCGCGGGCGGCCACGACGCCGACCCCGGGTGCGTTGATCTCGGGTTTCACGTGCGCGTCACCGATGCGCGGACCGGTGCTGCTGAACGGTGCCAGCTTGTTCTGCCGGTCGACCGCGCCGACGGTGAGTGCGGACGCGGCGGCGCCCGGTGAGGTGACCGAACGGCCCGCCGGGCCGTTGTTCCCCGCCGCCACCACGAACAGCGCGCCCGTCTCCGCGGAGAGCCTGTCGACCAGCGCGCTCATCTCGTCGCTGCCGTCCGTGACGTCACCACCGAGGCTGAGGTTGACGATCCTCGCTCCGGAGCGGGCCGCCCACTCGATGCCCGCGAGCACCTGGGAGGTGTCCGCCTCACCGGCGCCGTTGAACACCTTGGCGATCACGAGTGTCGCGCCGGGGGCCACGCCCTTGTACCTGCCGGCGGCGCCCTGGCCGGTGCCCGCGATGGTCGAGGCGACGTGCGTGCCGTGGCCGTGCCGGTCGACGACGTCCGGTTCGTCGGAGAAGTTCTCGGACGCGGTGATCTTGCCGGCGACGTCGGGGTGGTTCGCGTCGATGCCCGTGTCGACGACGGCGACCGTGACACCGGTGCCGTCCAGACCGGCCTTCCACGCCTCCGGTGCACCGATCTGCCTGGTGGTCTGGTCGAGCGAGATGCGGACCGGACGGTCGTACTTCACCCGCACGCCGGACTTGGCGCTCATGTCCAGGGAACGCCAGAACTCCTGCGCCTTCGACTTCTCGACGCGGACGCCCGAAGCGTCGAGACTGTTGATCCGGGTGTGTGCACTGGCGGAGAAGCCACCGGTCATCAGCACCGGAACCGTGGTCGCGCGGTCATCGGACTGTCCGGTGCGGACGAGCTCCGTGACGTTGAAGAGCGTGCGCTCGACCGTTCCGGACGTGACGGCGCTCATCGCGTCCGACGGGTAGACGTGCAGACCTTTCGCCGTCGTCATCGTGTGGAAGATCGGCTGCTCGCCATCCCTTGGCGCAGCGTGGATCTGGGCGAATTTTCGCCCGTCCGAGCGTTCGGTGTAGTCGACGACGTCACCGGTGATGAGCGTGACCCGGTGTGAGGCCTCGGATGTCTGCGCCCGCGGCGGTGGTGACGCGGTGGACGCGACTGGTGCGACGAGCGTTGCGGCAGCTGTGGCGAGTGCCAGAACCTGTCGAATCACGGCGCCCTCCCTAGGTGATCAGTTCACAGCAGGATGAGGGGCCGCAAATCGTTGGGAAACAGCGAAAAGCGGCGGTTAGTCGCCGTTGGCGACTTCACGCCGCACACGAGCGTGCCCGGACCACCGAGGGAGGTGGTCCGGGCACTTCGATCGGTGCACCCGCTTGACGGTCAGATGGAGTTGATCAGAAGGTGCGTTCCTGCAGCGAGAAGTCCCGCTGGTTGTTGTTGGTGTCCTGGTTCAGCAGGTTGCGCGTGTTGGAACCGTTGAGCTGGGCGGTGCGCTGGTTCTCGGGCTGGGCGTGGACGCCTTCCTTGGCCGTGGTCACCGGCGACGAGAATGCGACGCCGTCGATCTTGAAGGCAGTCGGGGCCAGGCTGCCGAAGACCGCCACACCGCCGAGGGCCGGGATGCCTTCGACACCGGTGAATCGCACCGGGAGAACGTTCGGCGTGGACGTGGTGCCGGAGAACTCGGCACCCGTCAGCACCAGCGTGCTGCCGACGTTGTTCGCCGGCGCCAGCGTGAGCGGCCCGCCGAGTGGGTCGACCAACGGGATCGTCTGGATGACCTCGTTGCGCTGGTTGTAGATCCTGATGACCCAGTTGCTGAGGTCGACCTGCTCGCTCGTGGTGTTGATGAGCTCGATCGCCTCGTCGAGCGGACCGTTCGGTCCCATGGTGGAGACCTCGTTGATCAGCACTGCCGGCAGCTGCATGACCTCGGGAGACTCGGGCTCCTCAGCGGCCGTTGCCAGTCCGGCGAACGCAATGGTGCTCGCGATTGCCAGGGCGGCAGCCCCGCTCAGCAGTCGACGCATTGTCCTGTCCCTTCGAGAAAGTGAATTCGGATATTTTCTCGTAGCGGCCCAGGTGGTCCGGGGGAACGACCTGTCTTGCCGCTGGGACTGACTTTGCTCGCATTCGTTCGGGCTCGAAAGGGGCCATTGATGATTGATCAGTCATTGCTTTCGCCGGGAGAAGGAATGCGGCAGGTGAAGTCGGCCGAGTTGTGATCCGTGTCGTGGGAGGGGCCGTCACGGCCGAGCGATGAATCTGCGCACGGTGTCGCGGATCCCGCTTCCCGGCACGGTGAGGAGGAGCTGAGGCCCACGCTGTCGATGTGTGCGCCGTGCCGGTTTCGGGCGATAACACCCGAACCGTCCACGGTCTCGACGACGATCCCGCCGGGCGCCGTTCCGCTGAACGCGCTGCCGACTATCAGGAAGTATTCACCCGGAGGCAGCACGGTGCCCGCAGGGATGGTGGCGAGGATTCGCGGAGTGGAGCCGGCGCAGGCCTGGATCGTCCATCCTCCGACGTCTGCGCCCGTGGAGCCGGTGTTGCGCAGTTCTACGAATCCGCTCGATCCGAGCGCGATCTCGTTCACCTTCACCGGGGAGACCCCCGGTGTGCCGCCGAGCGCGGCACCGGCGAGCAGCAGGTACGTTGCGACGGAGTTGCCTGGGGGTGTCACGATCGCAGTCTGGCGCGGGCCCGGCGGTCGTCACAGGAGGCCAAAGACCTTCTCTGCCTGGGACTTGCGGGAAGACGGTGACCGCGGGGTCTCGGCGGTCCACCGCTCCTCCGCTTGGCGCAGATCTCCCGCGCCTGTCCGCTCCCCGTCAAGCGGGGTGGTCTTCCCTGGTGCCCCTGCGTGTCTCGCGTGCGATCGTCGCCGCCTTGTCCACCGCGGCGTGAGGCACGTCGAGCGCCGTGCTGAGGAAGGCGCGCCAGTAGGGGCCGGGAATGCGTTTTCCGCGTTCCCATCTCGACACTTCTTCACGAGTGACGCTGTCGTTTTGTGAGATCTCGCACAACAGGTCCGCCAGTTCGCGCTGAGTGAGGCCTTGTTCCCGCCTGGCCTGCGGAATCAGCGCGGTAATGGGCGGCACGTCCTGGTGCTCTGGGGCTGGTCTGGCTGCCTTGAGCACGGTTCTGCTCCGTTTCGGTGGGATGAGGTTGGTGTCCCGACCACCATGCCCCAAAGTCTGGATCATGGGTCCCTGCATTGCGGTGATACCGACGGTCGTTGAAAGTTCGCGTACCGCCGGAATCAGTCGATCGGATGTTTGGGTTAAAGGGAGCTGGGCCAACGGGGCGCGCGCTCTCACATTGTGGAGCTTTGACTAGTGTGACTGCGCCGGACGTTGCGACAGCAATGACCGGGATGAGAAGGTGGAGAAAATGCTCTCGACGGTCGAAGTGGTGCAGGTGCTTCTCGCGCGGCTGGCCGCGCAGGACGCATCCGGCATAGCGCGGTTGTGCGCGCCGACCGTGGAATGGGAGGCGCCCGACCTGGGCGGCACCCGGTGGACGACCGGCCCGCGCACCCGCCGGGAGGTCGAGTCCCAGTTCCTCACCCTGTTCGCCACGTTCGACCTGGAGCGGCTCTCGGCCCGCCAGGTGATCGTCGACGGAGGAGACGCGGCCGTGATCGGTTCGGCGCGCTGGCGGGTCCTGGCCACGTCGGAGCGGGTGGACGTGCGCTTCGCCTTGGTGGTGTCGGTGCACCTGGGGGAGATCGAGCAGTACTGGCAGATGCCGGACACACTGGCCGCCGCCGTCGCCACAGGGGCCGCGCGGACGGAGTCATGAGCGTCAACCGCGAGAGATCGATCCGCACCAGGGCCAAGCTGCTGCACGCCGCCGCGGAGGTGTTCGACCGGGACGGGTTCGCCGGATCCAGCCTCACCGCCGTCTGCGCTCGGGCGAACGTGTCGAAAGGTGCGTTGTATTGCCACTTCCGCTCCAAGGAGGCGCTCGGCGTCGCGATCATCGAGGAGCAGTCGCTGCTGTGGCACCGGTTGCGCGACGAGCAGCTCGCGATCGAGCAGTCACCGATCCAGGCGCTGATCGCCATGTCGTTCGAGTTCTCCCGCAGGCTGGACTCCGACCTCACCGTGCGGGTCAGCGCGAAGCTGTTGCGGGAGGCGGTGTTCTTCGACGTCGTGGCCGCCGCGCAGGTCGTCGGCTGGGTCGCCGTGGTGCGGGAGCTGCTGTCGCTCGCGCGGGAACGCGGTGAGCTGCGGCCGGAGGTGAACGTCCGGCACGCGGCCGAGCAGATCGTCGCGGAGCTGCTCGGGCTGCAGTTCGTGGCACAGGCCCTGAGCGGCGGCACGGATCTCCGCACGCGGCTCGCGAGGGTGTGGCGGGCGTCGTCCGGCTGTCTGGTGACGGCACCCGTCTACGCGACGTTGCGGTTCGAATGACCGCTGTCTGATCTTCGGCTTCGCTAACGAGCTGAACCCCCGCGACGACAAGCTGCCCGTGCGGGAACTCGCGGCGATCGGCTCGGACGGTTTCGTCGTATCGCGAACCGATGACCTGCGGAGGTCGTTGGGTTCGGTAGGCCCCGGGAGATCAACGCCGGGCAGATCGTAGTTTGATCTTCAGGTAGGGCGGGTACCGGAATTCCAGGTGACCCGTTAGGTTGCTGCGCAGGCGAGCGGAGGCCCATGAGCGCACCTTGGGACGGCGATCTGACCGGGGCGGTGATCGACAACCGCTTCGTGGTCGGCACGCTCCTCGGGTCCGGCGGCATGGCGGAGGTCTACCGCGCGTACGACCGATCGACGACGTCCTCGGTGGCGATCAAGGTCTTCTCAGGCCCTGGCCTGCCCGACGACGAACTGCGCCTGCAGCGCGAGGCCTCGATGCTGGTCTCGCTGGACTGCCCCGGCATCATCCCCGTCTACGCGTCCGGAACGGTGTCCCGGCGCCCGTACTTCGTGATGCGCGAGATCACCGGCGGCACGCTGCGCCAGCGCATGCGAGAGCCGCTGCCGCCGAGGTTCGTGGCGCGGATCGGCAGCCAGATCGCCGCGGTGCTGGACCACGTGCACGACCTGGGCGTCGTGCACCGCGACATCAAGCCGTCCAACATCCTGCTCGACGACACCGAGAAGCAGGCCTACCTGGCTGACTTCGGCCTCGCGCTGGTCGCGGAGGTGACGCGGGTGACGACGTCCGGAGTGCTGGTCGGCACCGCCGGGTACCTGTCGCCGGAGCAGGTGCGCGGTGCCGACGTCGGCCCGCCCGCGGACGTCTACTCGCTGGGCCTCGTGCTGCTGGAGTGCCTGACCGGGCGGACCGAGTACCCCGGTGGCGACGCCGAGGCCGCGCTCGCCCGCCTCGCCCGGTCGCCGCGGATCCCCGTCGACCTGCCGCTGGCGTGGGTGTCGCTGCTGTCCGCGATGACGGACATGGACCCCGCACGCCGCCCGACCGCCGCCCAGTGCTCCCGGTCGTTGCAGGCCGCCTTCGAGGCCAGCCGCGGGCTGCCCGCGTTGCTGCCGGACGCGGCCGTCGCACCGGACGCGCCTCCTGCCGTGCCCGAGCCCCGGTCCCGCAAGGGCAAGCGCCTGGCGATCGCGGCCGCGGCCGTCGCCGTCAGCGCGGTGGCCGTCGTGGTGGCGAACTTCGCCGGTGGCGGGAACGAGGCGCCGGCGGCGGACAAGCCGGTGACGCCGGACGCGCAGACCCAGGTCGTGACGGTGACGCAGTCGACGGTGACCGTGGTGCAGACGCCGGGCGCCTCGGATGCCTCGAACGCCTCGAACGCGCCCGGTGAGCCCGGGGCGCCGCAGCCAGGCGCCGGTGGGGTCGTGCAGTCGTCGACCCCGGTCGTCGAGACCACCGAGGTGGAGCCGACCGGGGAGACTACGAAGACCAGCAAGGAGAAGAAGAACCGCAAGCCTTCGGAGTTGCCGACCCCGTCGGCCGTTCCTCAGCCGTAGACCTGGAACGTCAGACCTTCCGGACTGCTCACCCGCTCACCTCGGAGGCCGGGCGCCTCGACCGCGAGCTCCCACTGAGGAGCTGCGGATCCTGGTGGCAGGACGAAGTCCGCGCCGGGCAAAGGCACGCCTGTCGTCTCCTCGTACGGATCAACCATCGTGACCAGGCGCCCCTGTTCGTCCACCTCGAAGCGCCAGTTCGGGGGTGCGAGAAATCGGCCGTCCGGACGGCTCCGCGACGGAATTTCAGGCCTTCGGGTCCTCCACCACGGCGAACGGCAGGTCGGCCAGCTCCGCCCGCAGCGTGTCGAGGTCCGAGTAGACGGCCGAGGCTCCGCTGTCGACCAGTTCGTCCTCACCGAACCCGCCCGTCAGCAGCCCGATCGACGGCAACCCGATCCGTGCGGCCGCCTCGCAGTCCCACACCGAGTCGCCCACCACGACCGCGCGCTCACCCTTGACCTCGCGCAGCGCCACCTCGATCAGGTCCGGCGCCGGCTTGCTGTCCTCGACGTCGTCCGAGGTCGTCCACGCGACGTCGCCGGGGTCGAGCAGCTTCAGGTAGTGCTCGACGTGCTTGCGCTTGCCCGAGCTGGCGAGCACCACGGCCAGCCCGAGGTCGGTGGCGGCGCGGACCAGGCGGTGTGCGCCCTCCAGCGGCTGGATCTCGTCCAGCACCTCGTCGAAGTTGCGCTCCCAGGCCTGGCGCACCTTGTCACCGTGGTCCTGCTCGACCTTGTCGCCCGCCACGGCGGCCACCAGCTTGTCGCCGCCCATGCCGATCGCACGATGGACGCGCCAGCCGGGCACGGTGATGTCGACCGTGCGGAAGGCGCGCAGCCACGCCACCGTGTGGTGGTAGTTGGTGTCGACCAGGGTGCCGTCCACGTCGAGGACCAAGGTGTTGCTCATGAAAACAGGTGTGCCCGCACGTCTACCTAGGCAAACCCACCAGCTCCCTGCTCTCCTGCAACGAGGAGAGCTCGCGGCGCAGGACGCTGTCGAGCCAGTGCGCGTCCGACATCCACGACTGGTTCGTGTTCAGGCAGACGTGGACGGACGACTTGTAGACGGACAGCGCGATGCCGACGGCGTGGCCGGGTGCGACGGGCGCGACCGGGTACATCTCGCACAGCGCGGCGCCGTCCAGGGAGAGGGCGACGGACGGCAGCGGCACCGACGTGACCAGCGTGTCGAACAGCAGCGGAGCGCAGCGGCCCATGACCGGCGCGGCCAGGCGGTGGACCAGCGGCGGCACCTTGTCGGCGAGCAGCGGCAGCGCCCCGGCACCCCGGTCCGGGCCGGCGGCCTTCGCGGACTCCATCTGCGCGCGGACGTTCCGCAGCCGTTCCACCGGGTCCGCCTCGCCGACCGGCAGCGTGACCAGGAAGCCGGAGATCTGGTTGCCCGAGCCGCCGTCGCCGGAGCGTGAGCGCTGGTTAACCGGGATCAGGGCGCGCACGACCGAATCGGGCCCCGCACTGCCGTGCGCGGAAAGCCAGTGGCGCAAGGCACCTGTGACGAGGGCGAGCAACACGTCGTTCACCGTGCCGCCGTGCGCGCGGCGGATTCGGTGCACGTCCGCAAGATCCAGGCGCGACATCACCACGCGGCGTGGCCGGGTGGACGCGGTGAGCACCGGTGAGTTGAGCGTCGGCGGGCGGGTGTTCATCAGCACGCTCGACGCGATGTCGATCGCGTCCTTGATGCCGCGCAGCGACGGCAGCGACGGGATGATCGACTTCGCCGCCGGCTCCGCGGCGTCCGGAATGGACAGCCGTGACGGGTCGAAGAGCTGAATCCCCAGGCCGACGGCCTTCATGCCGTCGCACAGCGAGTGGTGCAGCTTCGCGACGACGGCGAACCTGCCGCCCGCGAGGCCGGTGATGACGTGCAGCTCCCACGGCGGGCGCGCGAGGTCGAGCGGCTGCGCCATCAGGTGCGAGACCAGGGCGGCGAACCGGTCACGGCCGCGCGTGTGGTGCGTGAAGACGTGGTCCTCCGGCGCGAAACCGGGGTCCTCCACCCACCGTGCGCCGCCGAGCATCGAGGTGCGGGCGCGCTGGCGCAGGCGCGGGATCTCTTGCGCCCGTTCGCAGAGCACGGCGGCGATGCGGGCCGGATGCACCGGAGTGGACGGTGCGAAGGTCGCGACCGCGCCGAGGTGCAAAGGATTCGTGTCGCCCTCCATCGCGAGGAAAGCGATGTCGAGGGGGGAGAGGTGGTCTGTCATATCTGTGCAAGGAAAACAGGTCATCGTGTCGTGCGCATTGCGATGAGATGGCGGTGACTCCCTACCGCCCCAAGTACACTCGAACGGTGGTACCGCTGTGACTCGTGTGGGTGCGAACCAGGTCACACAGCAGGTTCACCATCACGATCCCGAAGCCGGACAGGCCGGTGAACGACGGCGGGAAGCCGGAGCCCGTGTCGCTCACCTCGCACACCACGGTGTCGCCCTCTCTCCACAGCCGCAGCACCCCGCGCCCCGACGCGTGCAGGATGCTGTTCGTCGCGAGCTCGTTCACCGCGAGCACCAGGTCCTCGACCTGTTCGCGGCGCAGCCAGTGCGCGTACGCCGACACGAGCTTGCGCATGTGCGCGAGCGTGCCGACGGAGAACGAGTGCACCTCGGCGTCCGCGGGCGGAGGCGGCAACGGCACGTTGTAGACGTCGGCCAGTCCAGTGGGCTCCGTGTACCACTCACTCGCCACGCGCCGCTCGCCGTCGATCACGACGGGATGGGTGCGCCGCGCGTCGTCCAGCACGTGGCCGGGCAGCGCCGCCGCGTCGTACGGGCACAGGATGACGCCCGGCCGTCCCTCGAACGCCGTGTTGATCAACGCCTCGTGCTGCACGCACGCCGGGTACTCCAGTGCCGTGCGGCTTGGCCAGATCGGCTGGCCGACCACCCGGAACCGGCGCTGCGTGCTCGCGCTGAACGCCATCAGCACACCGGGGATGATCCGCCCGGGGTTGCGACCGGCCTCGGTCATGTCGATGAAGTGCACCTGCTCTGCCGCGTCACCGAGCCGTTCGCGCAGCGGCCCGATGCTCTCCTCGGGCACCGCCACCAGCACCGGCTCGCCCCTGTCGACACCCTCCGTCACGAATCTGGCCGTACCGGAGAGGAAGGTGTCCTCGTCCCGGTAGAACAGGGCTTCGTGCGCGAACGGGGCAACGGAGTTCATCGGCTTCCCGGTGAGGTCGGTGGTTGCGGCAGGCACCTATTCTGCTCCCCGTAACAGTGTTTCGGCGGGGGCCAGGCCGGTGGTTGTGCACGGGTGCGGAACTGCAGGTGGAATTCGTCGTGCGAGTGGGGAACACCACAGGCAGACTCCCGGTTGTCGGGGTCTCGCTAGGAGGTGGCGCCGTGCTCGTTCACCACACGCTGACCGGGCCGGAGGACGCACCGGTGCTGGTGCTCGGCAACGCCCTGGGTACGACCACCGAACTGTGGAGCGAGTTCTCCCTGCCGTTCCGGCTGCTGCGCTTCGACCATCGCGGCCACGGTGCCAGCCCGCCGGTCACCGGTCCGTGCTCGATCGAGGACCTGGCGGGCGACGTCGTCGAACTGCTGGACCACTTGGGATTGCGCCAGGTGTACTACTGCGGCGTGTCGCTCGGCGGCATGGTCGGCATGTGGCTGGCCGCGCACACCGACCGGATCTCCCGGCTGGCGCTCGTGTGCACCACCGCGTGGGTGCCGGACAAGGCCAGGTTGGACGAACGTATCGCGCTGGTGCGCGCGCACGGGATGGAGTTCGTCGCGGACTCGGTGGTCTCCCGGTGGTTCACGCCGACCTGCGCGCCGGCCGTCGTCGCGCGCTTCCGCGCCGAGTTGCTGGAGGTCGACCTGCCGACCTACCTCGCCTGTGTCGAGGCCGTCCGGGTGATGGACCTGCGGCCGGACCTGGCGAAGATCGACGTGCCCACCGTGGTGATCGCGGCGGCTCAGGACCATGCGACGCCCACGGAGTTGGTGCGGAACACCGCGGACGAGTTGCCGGATTCCGAGCTTTACGTGGTGGGGGACGCGGCGCACCTGGCGGTGGTCGAGGCGCCTCGGACGATCTCGGTGATCCTCGACGACCACTTCGGCAACGAGTAGCCGGGCCTGTGCTCGCCGACCCGTCCCCGGGGCGGGGCTAGACCTTTTCCAGGGGCCGGTGCGGCCCCGCGGGCAGCGACACGCGGATCTCGTCACCGGGCCGGACCACGCCACCCGTCAGAACGACCGACATGATGCCCGCGCGCCGGATGAGCTCGCCGTCCGGCCCCTTGCCCACGACCTCCTTCAGCAGCCCCTTCGAGAAGGCGTCGATCTGCAGGCAAGGGTTGCGCAGACCGGTCACCTCCACCACCGCCTCGGGGCCGAGGTGCAGCAGCGTTCCGGTCGGCAGGGCGAGCAGCTCGATGCCCCGCGTGGTGACGTTCTCGCCGATCTCGCCTGGCGCCACGGAGAAGCCCTTGTCGCGCAGTTCGTCGAAGAGTTCGGCGTGCATCAGGTGGACCTGGCGCAGGTTCGGCTGCGTCGGGTCCTGTGCGACGCGTGATCGGTGCTTGACCGTGACGCCCTGGTGGACGTCGCCCTCGACACCCAGACCGGCGAGCAAGGTGATGCTCTCGCGCACGGGCTTGGTGAACGTGTACTCCTCGTTGCGGCTGACCGCTGTCACAACCCCCATGACCTCGATTGTGCACGATCACTTGAGACGCGACGTGTAGTCCGTTCGGCGCAAGGGAGCACGGAAGGAGGAATCGATCAAGGTGATTCGATTCGTGTCACCCGACAGTCTTCTACCTGCGCCGATGCGCCTGGCTGTGGAAACGCTCTCACGAACTTCCGGCAAGACTCTTGACTAATCCTCACGTCAGGCTGTTGACTCCGTCACACCTCGTCGGAACCGGTACCGAAACCGGTTTCAGGAGGCGGCGGAAGGAAGTTCGGCATGCGTGTCACGATCGCAGAGGTCGCCCAACGCGCCCAGGTGTCCAAAGCGACCGTGTCACGTGTGCTGAACGGCAAGCCGGACGTGGACGCCTCTACGGCGCAACGTGTTCGCAAGGTCATCGACGAGATCGGGTACGTGCCGAGCGCCCGCGCCGTCGGCCTTGCCCGGGGTCGCACCCGCACCGTCGCGATGCTCGCGCCTTCGCTCACCTGGCCGTGGATGGGCGAGGTGCTGCAGGGCATCGTCGACACGCTCGAGGCCGACGGGTACGGGCTGCTGCTGTACACGCTGAACCGCGGGCCCGAGTCGCTCAACCAGTTCGCGAACCACGTGTCCGCCAACGCTTTCGACGGCCTGCTGGTCGTCGAGCCCCCGGACGCCCTGCACTACATCTCCACGCTCTACCGGGCGGGCCTGCCGGTCGTCATGATCGACGATCGCGGCTCGCACCCGGAGTTCCCTTCGGTGACGACGACGAACCGGCAGGGAGGCGCGGATGTCGCGAGGCATCTCGTCGCGGCGGGCCGCCGCAGGTTCGCCGTCGTCACCGGACCCCCGCACTTCGGGTGCACTCAGGCGAGGCTGGACGGGTTCCGGCTCGCTTTGGCGGAAGCGGGCCTGACGCTGCACCCGGACCTCGTCGTCGACGGTGACTTCACCACGGAAGGTGGTGAGGTCGCCGTGGACAAGCTCGTCGCGAGTGGAATCCCGTTCGACGCCGTGTTCGCGCAGAACGACCTCTCGGCGGTCGGAGTGCTGCGGGCGCTGCGGGAATCCGGCAGGACCGTCCCGGACGACGTGTCCGTGGTCGGATTCGACGACGTCCCGGTCGCGGGACACACCGAACCTCGGCTGACGACGATCCGCCAGCCGGCACAGGAGATGGGTGCCGCCGCCGCGCGGATGCTGCTCTCCACGCTCGAGGGACAGCCGATGCCCGACCACCCGCTGGTGCTGCCGACCTCGTTGATCGTGCGCGAATCCGCGCCCTGACCCACCCGCTCCACCACAACTGAACGGACCAGCCAGGCCACCGCATGCGGCCTGGCCAGTTCGCCGTACGTATGAGAGAGCGCTCTCATACACCGTCGTATCGGGAGATTCCCCCATGCGCAGAACAGTCATCGTCGCGTTAGCACTGGCGCTCGCGGCGACCGGTTGCTCCTCTGGTGGCGCCACCAAGGCTGCCGGAGTGCTGACCGTGGGCATGCCCAACGGGCCGCTGACCGAGAACCACAACCCGTTCCTGCCCACGTCCGCGGCGGGTTCGCTCGGCTACCGCTACCAGATCTACGAGCCGCTGGCGTTCGTGAACAACACGCGCCCGGCCCAGGACCCGGTGCCGTGGCTCGCCACGAAGTGGGACTGGACGCCCGACTTCAAGAAGGTCACCTTCACGATCCGGGAGAACGTGAAGTGGTCCGACGGCAAGCCGCTCACGGCCGCTGACGTCGCCTTCTCGTACGAGATCCTCAAGAAGTGGCCGGCGCTCAACAACCGCGACTCGCTCAAGGTCGAGACCGCGACGGCGACGCCGGACAACAAGGTCGAGGTGTCGTTCGCGAGCCCGCAGTTCGTGAACCGCAACAAGGTCATCAGCGCGATGGTGGTTCCGCAGCACGTGTGGAGCACCATCCCCGACCCGACGACCTACACGAACCCGAAGCCCGTCGGCACCGGTCCGTACGAGCTGAAGTCGTTCACCTCGCAGACCGTCACGATTGCGCGGCGTGCGGAGTACTGGCAGGAACTGCCCAAGGTTCCGGAGATCCAGTACACCTCGTACAACGACAACACGGCGCAGACCACCGCGCTGGCGTCGGGCGCGAGCCAGTGGTCCTACGTCTTCATCCCGGACTACCAAAAGCTCTACGTCGACAAGGACCCGGCGAACCACAAGCTCTGGTTCCCGGCCGGTCTCGGCATCCACGGCCTGTGGCTGAACACGACGGTGGCGCCGTTCGACAACGCCGCGCTGCGTTCCGCGATGAGCGACGTGATCGACCGCGAGGCGATCTTCGTCAAGGGTGAGGCCCGCCTGTTCCCGAAGCTCGAGTCGAAGACCGGCATGCCGTTGCCCGCCGGTGACTCCTTCCTCGCGCCGGAGTACAAGGACGCGAAGTTCAAGATCGACGTGGACGGGGCGAAGCAGAAGCTCACGGCCGCCGGCTTCAAGCTCGAGGGTGACGTGCTCAAGGCGCCCGACGGCAAGCCGGTCACCATCGAGCTGACGAACCCGTCCGGCTGGTCGGACTACCTGACGGTCCTCGACATCATCAAGGGAGACCTGAAGAAGATCGGCATCGAGGCGACCGTGCGCACGCAGACGGCGGACTCGTGGACGACCGACTTCGCGAACGGCGCGTTCCAGGGCTCGCTGCGCTGGACGAACACCGGCGCGACGCCGTACGAGATGTACCAGAACATCATGGACGGCGCGGAGATCAAGCCGATGGGGCAGACCGCGGCGGTCAACTTCGGCCGCTACAACAACCCCGAGGCGACCGCGGCGCTGGCCGAGTACGCCAACGCGCCGGACGACGCGGCGCGGGCCAAGGCCCTCGCGGTGCTGCAGAAGATCATGGTCGAGCAGGTCCCCATGATCCCGACCTCCGCCGGTCCGATCGGTGCGGAGTACAGCACGAAGAACTGGGTCGGCTGGCCCACCGAGGAGGACCCGTACGGTCCGCCGCAGGCCACCCTGCCGAACGCCCTGCAGATCGTCATGAAGCTGAAGCCCGCGGGGTCCTAGATGAATGAAGTCGCGCTTGAAGCGAAAGGTCTGGTCAAGACCTACAAGCGCGTGCGTGCGGTGCAGGACGTCTCCATCGTCCTGCGCCGCGGGCGCGTGACCGCCCTCGTCGGCGAATCCGGGTCGGGCAAGTCGACGGTGGCGAAGCTGCTCGCGCGGCTCGTGGAACCCACCTCCGGCGAGATCCTGCTGGACGGCGAGAAGGTGCGGAGGGTCCGGGAGTACCGGCGCAAGGTCCAGATGGTGTTCCAGGACCCCTTCGCGTCCCTCAACCCCGTCCACACGATCCGCTACCACCTGACCCGGCCGCTGAAGATCCACAAGCGGACCGAGACGGTGGAGGAGCTGCTGCAGCGGGTGAACCTGCCCGTGGACTTCGCCTCGCGGTACCCGCACGAGCTGTCGGGCGGTCAGCGGCAGCGCGTCGCGATCGCACGGGCGCTCGCGGCCAGTCCCGAGGTGCTGCTCGCCGACGAGCCGGTGTCCATGCTGGACGTCTCCATCCGGCTCGGTGTGCTGAACCTGTTGCTGGACCTCAAGGAACGGCTGAAGCTCGCGGTCCTCTACATCACCCACGACATCGCGTCGGCGCGCTACTTCGCGGATGAGACGTTCGTGATGTACGGCGGGCAGATCGTCGAGGGCGGCGACAGCGAGTCCGTGACGCAGCGGCCGGCCCACCCGTACACGCAGCTGCTGATCGAGTCGGCGCCCGACCCGGAACGGTCGGTGATCGCGCTGGACGCGCCGCTGGAGGAGACCGCCGAGGTCTCCACCGGCTGCCAGTTCGCGCCGCGCTGCCCGAAGGTGCAGTCCCGCTGCTGGACCGAGGCGCCACCGCGCACCGAGGTCGACTCCTACGGGCACTGGGCGGCCTGCTGGCTGTACGTGGAGGCGGCGGCATGACCTTCCTGCTCCGCCGTGCGCTGTTCTACTTGGTCACCCTGTGGGCGGCGATCACGGCGAACTTCCTGCTGCCGCGCCTGCTCCCGGGCGACCCGGTGCAGGCGATGATCACCAAGCTCGGAGGCCGGCTCAACAGCGACGCGATGGCGTCGCTGTACGTCCTCTTCGGGCTCGACGAGAACAAGTCGATCTGGGAGCAGTACGTCGACTACTGGGCCTCCCTGGTGCGGGGCGACCTCGGGCTGTCGTTCACGTTCTTCCCGACGCCGGTCGCCGACGTGCTCTCGCAGTCGATGCCGTGGACGCTCGGCCTGGTCGGCGTCACCACGGTCATCGCGTTCCTGCTCGGCACCCTGCTGGGCGTCTACGCGGGCTGGAAGCGCGGTTCGTGGATGGACAACCTCATCCCGATCACGACGTTCCTGTCGTCCATCCCGTACTTCTGGCTCGGGCTGATCGCGATCTCCCTGTTCTCCGTGACGTGGCCGCTGTTCCCCGCGTCCGGCGGCTACGCGCCGGGCCTCGTGCCGGAGTTCTCCGGCGAGTTCATCGGCAGCGTCCTGGAACACGCCGTGCTGCCCGGCGTCACGATCATCGTGAGCTCGGTGGCCGGCTGGATCCTCGGCATGCGCAACATGATGGTGACCGTGACGGCGGAGGACTACGTGCTCGTCGCGCGGGCCAAGGGCCTCACGCAGAAGCGGATCATGTTCGCCTACGCCGCACGCAACGCGGTGCTGCCGTCGATCTCCGGTTTCGCGCTGTCGCTGGGTTTCATCGTCGGCGGCGCCCTGCTGGTCGAGATGGTGTTCTCCTACCCGGGCCTCGGCTACGTGCTGTTCCAGGGCATCGGTGCGAAGGACTACCCGTTGATGCAGGGCGTGTTCCTGGTGATCACATTGGCGGTGCTGGTGGCGAACCTGCTCGCGGACATCGGCTACCTGCTGCTGGACCCGCGCACGCGGCGGGAGGGCTGATACTCCGATGAACTTCAAGACGAAACTGGGCCTGGGCATCCTCGCCTTCTTCGCGCTGCTCGCCGTGGTCGGCGAGTGGATCGCGCCGTACGACCCGTCCGCCATGAGCGACGACCTGCTGTCGCCGCCGTCGGGCGCGCACTGGTTCGGCACGACCATGACCGGGCAGGACATCTTCTCCCAGGTGCTCGTGGGCACCAGGGGAGTGATGGTCGTCGGGCTGGTCTGCGGCGTGCTCGCGACCTTCCTGTCGATCCTGGTCGGCGTGACCGCCGGGTTCCTCGGCGGTGCGGCCGACGAGGCGTTGTCCATGCTGTCCAACATCTTCCTGGTGATCCCGGCGCTGCCGCTGATCATCATCGTGGCCTCGATGCTGCCCTCGGCGGACACGGTCCTGATCGCCGCGGTGATCAGCCTGACCGCCTGGGCGTGGGGGGCGCGGATCCTGCGCGCGCAGACGATGTCGCTGCGGCGCAGGGACTTCGTGGAGGCCGCGCGCGCGTCCGGGGAACGGACCTGGCGCATCATCGTGTTCGAGGTGCTGCCGAACCTGCTGGCCGTGATCGGGTCCGGCTTCGTCGGCACGGTGATCTTCGCGGTCATGCTGCAGATCACCCTGTCGTTCGTCGGCGTGATCTCGCTGTCGACCTGGAACTGGGGCACGATCCTGTTCTGGGCGCAGAGCAACCAGGCACTCGGTCTGGGCGCGTGGTGGTGGTTCGTCCCCGCCGGCCTGTGCATCGCGTTGCTGGGCACGGCGCTGGCTCTGATCAACTTCGGGATCGACGAGTACGCGAATCCCCGCCTGCGGAAGGTGCGCGCATGAGCCCGGTGCTGGAGATCCGCGATCTCTCGGTCGACTACGGCAACCTGAGGGCCGTGCACAACGTCTCGCTGACGCTGAACGCGGGCGAGGTGCTCGGTCTGGCCGGCGAGAGCGGCAGCGGCAAGTCCACTTTGGCCTACGCCGCGACCCGGCTGCTGCAGACGCCGGGCAAGGTGCCGTCCGGTCAGGTGCTGTTCAAGGGCCAGGACCTGCTGTCGCTGACCGACAAGCAGCTGCAGGTGCTGCGCTGGAACGAGATCGCGATCGTGTTCCAGGGCGCGATGAACGCCCTGAACCCCGTGATCTCGGTCGGCACGCAGATCGACGACGTGCTGCGCACGCACCGGCCGCAGATGAAGCGCCCGCAGCGGACGGCCCGCGGCCGCGAGCTGCTGTCGCTGGTCGGCATCCCGGCCGACCGGCTGTCGTCGTACCCGCACCAGCTCTCCGGTGGCATGCGGCAGCGCGTGATGATCGCGATGGCGCTCGCGCTGGAACCCGAGATCGTCATCATGGACGAACCGACCACCGCGCTCGACGTGGTGGTGCAGCGGCAGATCCTCGGCCAGATGATGCGGCTGCGCGAGACGCTCGGCTTCTCGGTCGTCTTCATCACCCACGACATCTCGCTGCTGGTCGAGTTCTCCGACCGCATCGCGATCATGTACGGCGGCCGCGTGGTCGAGGAGGCGCCGGCGAGCGAGATCTACCGCGCCGCCAAGCACCCGTACAGCCAGGGCCTGCTGGGGTCGTTCCCGGCCCTGCGCGGCCCGCGCCGTGAGCTGAAGGGCATCCCTGGCTCACCGCCGGACCTGCGCTCGATGCCGTCGGGCTGCCCGTTCCACCCGCGGTGCCCGTCCGCGATGGACGTGTGCGGCGAGCGGATGCCGTCGCTGGAGTCCGTCGAGGAGAGCCGCCGCGTGGCGTGCTGGTTGGAGGACGTGCGTGTCTGACGTGATCGCAGGCCTGCCCGCGGACTTCTTCTGGGGCGTGGCCACTTCCGCGTACCAGATCGAAGGCGCGTACGACGAGGACGGCAGGACACTGTCCATCTGGGACACGTTCTCCCGTCGGCCCGGCGCCGTCGAGAACGGGGAGACCGGCGACGTGGCCTGCGACCACTACCACCGCATGCCGTCCGACGTGGAGATGATCGCGCGTCTGGGCGTCGACAAGTACCGCTTCTCCGTGTCGTGGCCACGCATCCAGCCCGGCGGCCGCGGCCCGGTGAACCCCAGGGGCATCGACTTCTACTCCCGGCTCGTCGACGAGCTGCTGGACAAGGGCGTCGACCCGTGGTTGACGCTCTACCACTGGGACCTGCCGCAGGAGCTGGAGGACGCGGGCGGCTGGCCGCACCGCGACACCGCCTACCGCTTCGCCGAGTTCGCGGGCCTGGTGCACGACGCGCTGGGCGACCGCGTGCCGACGTGGACGACGCTGAACGAGCCCTGGTGCTCGGCGATGCTCGGCTACGACGTCGGCCGGCACGCGCCGGGCCGCACGAACTTCGCCGAGGCCATGCGCGCCACCCACCACCTGCTGCTGGCCCACGGCCTGGCCGCGCGGGAACTCCGGACGCGCGGCGTGGCGTCGTTGGGCATCACGCTGAACATGGGCACCCACAGCCCGGCGTCCGACGACCCGAGGGACGTGGACGCCGCCCGGCGCGCCGACGGCCTGGGCACCCGGATCTACCTGGACCCGCTGGTGCACGGGCGTTATCCGGAGGACGTGCTGGCCGACATCGCCGCGCGCGGTGCCGAGATCCCGGTCCGCCCGGGTGACCTGGAGATCATCTCGACGCCGCTGGACGTCTTCGGCGTCAACTACTACACCTCGCACGTCCACCGGGCGACCGACGACCCGGCCGTGTCCGAGGTGGTGCCTCAGGGACGTCCGGTCACGGCGATGGGCTGGGAGATCGTGCCGGAGGGCTTCACCTCGCTGCTGGTCCGCCTGCACCAGGACTACGGCGTGCCGATGGTGATCACCGAGAACGGCGCGGCCTTCGACGACCTCGACGTCGTGGACGGCCACGTGGCCGACACCGACCGGGTCGAGTACCTGAAGTCGCACGTCGAGGCCGTCGCCGCCGCCGTGCGGGCCGGCGCGGACGTGCGCGGATACCTCGCGTGGTCGCTGATGGACAACTTCGAGTGGGGCTACGGCTACGGCAAGCGCTTCGGCATCGTCCGCGTCGACTACGAGACCCAGGAGCGGACCCTGAAGCAGAGCGCGCGGTGGTTCCGCGACCTCATCACCCGGACCGGGGCATAACGCCTGGTCCGCCCCGTCTCCGGCCCGGTCGTCGTGGAATCTCTGCGCCCCCACGGCGGCCGGGCCGGTTCCATTTCCGCGGCTCGAATCCCGGTGGAGCCGTACTCGTGCGCGACCGTTCTCCCGGCCAGCGGCGTAGATCACGCCCGAAAGCACTAGCTAAGGCATACCTTAGTTAAGTTAGGGTTACTTTACGCCACCGTGGAGTGCCAGGAGAGGATCGCGATGGAACCGGTTTTAGACCTGGCCGGAATAGGCTTCGGGCCGTCCAACCTCGCTCTCGCGATCGCCGTGGAGGAACACGAGCTGCCCGTCAGGGCTCGCTTCTTCGAGAGGCAGCCGCGCTTCGGCTGGCACCGGGGGATGTTGCTGGAAGACGCCACGATGCAGGTGTCGTTCCTCAAGGATCTCGTCACGCTGCGCAACCCCACCAGCAGTTTCAGCTTCCTGTGCTACCTGCGCGACCGCGGCCGGTTGATCGACTTCGTCAACCACAAGAACCTCTTCCCGCTGCGCAAGGAGTTCCACGACTACTTCGAGTGGGCCGCGGAACGGGTCGGGCACCACGTGTCGTACGGCTCGGAGGTCACCCGGGTCCGGGCGGTCGACGACGGCTTCGAGCTCACCGCCGACGGGCAGCAGGTCAGGACGCGCAACCTGGTGCTGGCGACCGGCCTCGAGGCCAACCTGCCGGACGGCATCGAGACGAGCGACCGGATCTGGCACAACAAGGACCTGCTGACTCGCGTCGACACGCTCGAGAACCCGCGCCAGGTCGTCGTGGTCGGTGCCGGGCAGAGCGCCGCCGAGGCCGTCGCGTTCTTCCACGACCGGTTCCCGCAGGCCGAGGTGCACGGCGTCTTCGCGCGCTACGGCTACAGCCCCGCCGACGACAGCTCGTTCGCGAACCGGATCTTCGACCCCGCCGCCGTGGACGACTTCTACGCCGCGCCGGAGGAGGTCAAGCGCAGGCTCATGGGCTACCACGCCAACACGAACTACGGCGTGGTCGACGGCGACCTGATCGAGGAGCTCTACCGGCGGGTGTACCGCGAGAAGGTCGTCGGCAGGCAGAGGTTGTTGCTGCACAACACCTCCAGGCTCACCGACGTGACGGCGGACGGCAAGTGCGTGGTCGAGTCGCTCGCTGACGGCGGCCGGCTGCCGATCGACGCCGACGTGATCGTCTACGCGACGGGCTACCGCCCCGCGAACCCGGTCAGGCTGCTCGGCGACCTCGCCGTCCACTGCGAACGCGACGAGCTCGGCCGCCTGAAGGTGACCCGCGACTACCGCGTCGTCACGGACGACGGCCTGCGCGGCGGCATCTACCTGCAGGGCGGCACCGAGCACACGCACGGCATCACGTCGTCGCTGCTGTCGAACACGGCCGTGCGCGTCGGCGAGATCCTCGACTCGGTGCTGCGCCGGGTGCAGCAGCGCCACACCGAACCCCAGCTCCACGCAGTCAAGTAGTTCCGTCAGGGAGGACCCGTCATGACCAACCCGTTCGAGGACCCGCAGGGCCGTTTCTTCGTGCTGGTCAACGAAGAGCAGCAGCACTCGCTGTGGCCGGTGTTCGCGGAGGTGCCCGCCGGGTGGACCAAGGTCTTCGGCGAGGAGAGCCGCGAGGCCTGCCTGGCCTACGTCGAGGAGAACTGGACGGACCTGCGTCCGCTGTCGATCAGGTGAGGTAGTCCTCGAACGTCCGCACGCCCACCGCGCGGCCGGGAGTCAGGTTCCCGCCCGCGCGGTAGGCGCGGTAGGTCGACCCGGGCACCTTCAACGGCACCAGCGTGCGCTTCTTCCCCGTTGCAGCCAGGTACGTCCGCGCGAAGTCGACGGCTTCGCGGATCTCGGGCCCGCCCATCTCGGGCGCCTTGCCCGCCGGCGGAGCCTGCGCCAAGGTCGCCAACTCCAGGCCCACCTCGGCTTCGTCGACCGGCTGGAACCGGAACCCCGGCACGAGCATCAGCGGCAGCTTCGACGTGCTGTCGAACATGGTGCGCAGCAACGAGTGGAACTGCGTGGCCCGCAGGATCGTGTGCGGCACACCGGAGTCGATGATCACCCGCTCGGCGGCGAGCTTCTGCTTGTAATAGGGGAGCGGTACCTCGTGGCAGCCGACGATCGAGACGTACACCAGGTGTGCGGGTTTCGAGGCCAGCACGGCCCGAACCATCCGCACCTCGTGCCGGAACGACGTCGCGCAGTGCACGACCACGTCCGCCCTGAGAGCGCCCAAACCAGTGCCGCGCAACAGATCCGTGCCGCTCGAACGCGAAACCGACCGTGCGCCCGGCAACGCGGCGACGACGTGCCTGCCCAGCGAACCGCTGCCACCCGTGACGACGGTGTTGAACTCCTTCTTGGGGTTGATGCCCCCACTCTGACACGGTGGTAATACGCCAGCACAACGGTGCCGGAGACCGCGGCCACGGCGCTGATCGCCAGGCCTGCCTGCGACAGGCCGCTCATCCCCGTGCCCTCGCCGAGCAGCTTGATGCCGATCCACGCCGCGACGATCGGGTTCACGACGGTCTGCCCGGCCACGACGAGGTCCGGCGGTCCGGCGGCGTATCCGAGCTGGATGAACCACGCCCCGGTCAGGAAGGCGACGGCCAGTCCGCCGAGTGAGACCCACTCGATCACGGGAAGGCCGGTCGTGACGTCCCTGACCAGCACGGCGACCAGCCCGTACGCGATGCCGGCGCCCACGGAGAGCGCCAGGGCCCGCACGGCGCCCACGGTGAAGGTGGCGGCCACGACGCACACCAGCACGCCCGCGACGACGAGTTGGCCGGCTTGCAGTGCGACCTTCGGGGAGACCTGGGTCGGTACCGCCTCGCCCGCCGTGATGGACACGAACGCGACGATGCCGGCCGTCGCGACGAGCACGGCCACGGCGAGCAGGCCGGACAGCCGTCGCGCGCGGCACACCGCGATGATCGGGATGGCCAGCGCGTTCAGCGGGGCCACGACCGAGACCGGGGCCAGTGACAGCGCGACGACCTGCAGGACCGCGCACGCGAGGAGCACCAGGAACCCGTGGACCCAGCGGCGGGACCGCACGAGCTGGAGTGCGGAAGTCAGCTTCAGGTCGCCTGTCTCGCGGACACCGGCGTGCTGCCACATCGCGCCGAGTGCGCTGCACCCGGCCGCGAGCACCGCGCACAGAATCGCGACCCCGACCACGTGGCCAATGCTACGCCGTCACTGCTATGGTTCATTACATGAGTAACGAACCAAGGAACTAGCGATGTTCGACGACCGGAGCCCGATCTACCGGCAGATCGCCGACCGGATCAAGGCGGACGTGGTCAGCGGGGCGTTGAAGGCGGACGAGCAGGTCATGTCGACCAACCAGTACGCCTCCTACTACCGGATCAACCCGGCGACCGCCGCGAAGGCCTTCCAGCAGCTCGTGGACGAACAGGTGCTCTACAAGAAGAGGGGGATCGGGATGTTCGTGAGCGCCCAGGCTCGCGACATGCTGCGGGCACAGGGGCGGGAGACCTTCTTCGGCGAGGTCGTGGACCCGATGGTGGCGGAGGCGCTCGCCATCGGCATTCCGCTCGCCGACGTCATCCGCCGGATCGAACAGCACGAGAACAACGGGGGCGTGTGATGCGGGTCGACGTGCAGGGCTTGACGGTTCGCTACGGCGACGTGACGGCCATTGACGACATGAGCTTCTCCTTGTCCGGCAACAAGATCTACGGGCTGCTGGGCCGCAACGGCTCCGGCAAGACCAGCCTGATGTCGGCGCTCGCGGGGTACCGCAGGCCTTCAGGATCCGTTCAGCTCGACGGCCTGCCGGTCTTCGAGAACGCCGCCGCGACGCGCCAGGTCTGCCTGGTCCGCCACTCCGCCGACGCCGCGGACAAGGGCGACAAGGTCTCGCACGTCCTGGCGTACGGCGCCGCGTGGCGCGACACGTGGGACAACGACTACGCGCTGAAGCTCGCGGAGCTGTTCAAGATCGGCCTGAAGACCAAGGTCGCCGAACTGTCGCTGGGGCAGCGGTCCGCGCTCGGCGTCGTCATAGGCCTCGCCAGCCGTTCGCCGCTCACGATGCTGGACGAGTCGCACCTCGGCATGGACACGCCGACCAGGTACGCGTTCTACGACACGCTGCTCAACGACTTCATGGAGAACCCCCGCACGATCATCATTTCCACGCACCTGATCGAGGAGCTGGCCTCGTTGCTGGAGGAGGTGCTGATCATCGACAGCGGCCGGCTGGTGCTGCAGGAGGAGGCCGACGTGCTGCGCTCACGCGGCACCGAGGTCACGGGAAACGCCTCCGACGTCGACGACTTCACCCTCGGGCTCACCGTGCTCAGCGAGAAGTCGCTGGGGCGCACGAAGGCCGCGATGGTCTACGGCGCGCTCGAGGACGAGCAGTTGGCGCGCGCCCGTCAGCTCGGGCTGGAACTCGGCCCGATCGCGTTGCAGGACCTGTTCGTCCACCTCACCGATCCGGTCGGAGGCAAGCGGTGAAGATCTTCCGTCTCCTGACCGCGTCCCTCACCACGTTCTCCGCGATGGTCGCCGGCGGCGCGTTCGCGTTCGTCGTGGCCCTGACGTTCGTCGTCTCGGTCTTCCGGGACGTCGAGATCAGTGCGTGGAACGTCGTCGCGTCCCAGATCGGGCCCTGGTTCCTGTTGTTCATGGGCGTCTACGCGATCCACACCATGCTGCCGATCGCTGTCGCGCACGGCCGGACACGGCGGGAGTTCCTCGTTGCCGCGTCCGGGTTCTCCGTCGTGCTGGCACTCGTCATGACGGCGGTCGAGTGGCTCGGGTTCCTCGCCGAGGGCGGGATCTACTCGCTGATGGACTGGCGTGCGGACGAGCACAGCACCCAGCTCACGTACCTGCTGATGTACCTCGTCTGGATCGCTGTGGGCATGCTCTGCGCGGCGGCGTTCGACAGGTTCGGCGCGGGCGGGGTCTTCGTGCTGCCGGTCGCGCTGGCGCTCGTGGTCGCGACACGCGTGCAGATTCCGGGGTCGGGCAACCTGCCGTTCCTCGACGGGATCCCGGACGCGCTCGGACCGGAGTGGTACGTGCTGCTCGCGGTGTCGTTCGTGGTCGCGCTGGCCGGTACCTGGGCGATCGCGAGGGACATGCCGATCAGGACGCGGACGTGACTCAGCCGCTGTCCCGCACCACCAGCGAGGGTTCGAAGACCACCGACACGGCGGGGGAGCGCGGTTCGGTGATCTGGCGCAGCAGCTGACGCGCCATCTCCGCGGCCATGTCGGTGATCGGCTGGCGGACGGTCGTGAGCTCGGGTTCGGACGTCAGCGCGGCACTGCTGTCGTCGAACCCGACGACCGCCACGTCGTCGGGAACCTTGCGGCCGCTGCGGTGCAGCACCGGGATCGCACCGTTCGCCATCAGGTCGGAGGCGACGAACACGCCGTCGACGTCAGGGCAGCGGCGGATCAGATGCTCCATCGCGGCCACGCCGGACTGCCGGGTGAAGTCCCCGTGCACCACCACGGCGTCCGGCACCTCGGCGAGGAACCCGGCGAGCCGGTCCTGGCCCGCCGGGGTGTCCTGCGGGCCGGTGATCGTCGCGATCCTGTTGCACTGCAACGACTTGAGGCGGCATGCGGCCAGTGCGGCACCGGCCGTCTGGTTCACGTCGACGTAGGTGATCGGCATCGGCTCGAGCGGGCGGCCGGCCAGCACCACGGGGAGTCCGGCCTCGATCAGCTGACCCGGCACCGGGTCCGCCGGGTCGGTGTGCACGAGGATCACGCCGTCCAGCCGGCCGCACCGCAGGTCGCTCATCGCCTGCTCGCGCGTGCCCGGCCCGGTCATCATCAGCACCAGGTGCACGCCCAGCGGACGGACGACGCGGGTCACGCCGCTGACGACGCTCGCGAGGTGCGGATCGCCGTCCATGCGGCGTTCGTCGGGCAGCAGCAACCCGATCGCGTCAGCCCGGCGCGTGACGAGCGAGCGCGCGGCGATGTTCGGCAGGTAACCGGTGCTGGAGATGGCCCTCTGGACGGCGTGCCGCAGCGACTCGTCGACGCTGGACGCGCCGTTGACGACTCTCGACGCGGTCGCGCGCGACACCCCGGCCACGCGGGCCACCTCCTCCAGCGTCACGCGCTTCACCCGGCCGCCAGCTCCGCCGTGCGGTGGCGTTGCATCAGTTCGACCACCTCGGCGGTCGGCGGGTGGGTGATCGCCAGACCTGCCGACCTCAGCACCTCCAGCGACTCGGTGAGGTGCGTGCGCACGAACTGCTTCAGGGCGTCCGGGTTCGTGGAGGCGAGCTGGATCTCGGCGTCCGTCGGCATGCCCGGCATGTCGTGCCCGGCGTGGTTGTTCACGTACGGCGCGTCGAGCAGCTTCCTCAGTTCGGTGAGCTCGATGTTCCGGTTCTCCTTGAGCTCGGCGGAGTCGGTGAGGTCGAGCAGCTTGAGCGCCTGCTCGTCGGTCGCGATGGCGAGCTCGACGAACGCTCTTTCCGTTGCACCGTAACCGTTCTGGGGAGACGGCGCGGGGGAGGGCGGGGGTGGAGCCTGCTGGCAGGCCACGAGAAGGCCTGCCAGCAGGAGCATTGTCATCCGTGGTTGCCGTTGTGGTCGCACTTGATCACCACGTTGAGACAGTTGCGGACGCGGCGCTCCATCTCGGCGCGCGGCCACACGTTGAAGAAGTCACCGTGCATCGTCTGCCCGGTACCGGAAGCGAGTCGCAGTCCGGCGGTGCTGCCGTTGACCGGATACCTCAGCACCATGCGCAGCTTCGGCACCGAGACGGGGTGGCTCGACGGGCAGCCGCCCGCGACCGGGTACGACATGTGGGACTTGTGGTCGGACGAGTCGAGGTTGCGGCCGTCCCAGCACTGCGGGAAGTCCAGGTAGGTCTCGAGCATCGTGCCCGCCGGGCAGGTCACGAAGTTCTTGGACGGGTTGACGTGCCCGGCGTGCAGGCAGGACCAGCGCGCGATGCTGTCGGCATCACCGGTGGCCTTCGCGTTGCCCGCCACGATCTTCAGCCCGTAGGGCGTGGGCTGGATCGCCGCCGGGTTGTTCACGCCCTCACCGAGGTAGTAGAACGTGACGCCGGTGGGGGCGATCGCGGTGTTGTTCCGGTACAGCGTCGGCACCCAGTAGGACGAGATGTCCGAGGCCGGGTTGCAGTTGCCGGTCTGGCCCTCCAGCGACTGCTGGGTGGACCTGGCGTTCGTCGAGTGGTTGCCGAAGAAGTCGTGGAAGTGCGAGGCGCCTGCCAGGTTCGGCAGGACGATCGGGTCGTCCGCCAGCCGGTGGCTGATCGGGCACTCCGCGAGGAACTCGGCCACGCGGACTGGTTCTCCTTGTGCCGCAACGGGAATGCTGAGTGCGGTGGCTATCAGCCCGATGACGGCGGCGATGTGGAACAAGGGCTTCCTCATTGAAGCTTTCCTCTCCGCAGCAGGATTGGGAGAGCGCTCTCACGCTCAACGAGCATGGCGCAGCGCGTAATCGGCCGTCAATCCGCAAGAAACGTTCAGAAGTCCCGGTTTTCTTGACAGGGCGTGCCCGGTGCCCTGACTCTCGGCTCTGAACTCCTGTCGCAGAGAGCGCTCTCTCGCCATCCTCGCCCGTTCTCCGGCCCCAGGAGCATCCATGTCAGGAAGGCTTCAACGCGGAAGACTCCCCCTGTTCGCCGCGGCTGTGGTCGCGGCCGCTCTGATCGTTCCGGTACAGGCTTCCGCCGCCGGTCCGCTGATCTCGCAGAACCGCCCGGTCACCGCCTCCAGCAGCGAGAACGCCGCGTTCGGCGCCGCCTCGGCGGTGGACGGGGATCTCGGCACGCGCTGGTCCAGCTCGTTCGGTGACCCGCAGTGGATCCAGATCGACCTCGGCTCGTCCGCACGCGTCGACCAGGTGGTGCTGGCCTGGGAGACCGCGAGCGCGCGGGCCTACACGCTCAGCATCTCCGCCGACGGCACCACCTGGCAGGAACTTCGTCGAACGACGACAGGACCGGGTGGCACCGAGACGCTCCCGGTCACCGGCACCGGCAGGTACGTGCGCCTCGACCTGACCCAGCGGGCCACGCAGTGGGGTTACTCGCTGTGGGAGTTCCAGGTGTTCGGCACGCCGGGCACCGGGACCGCGGAAACCCTGCTCTCCTACGGCAGGGCCGGCACCGCGTCGACGTTCCAGGACGACGCGAACTGCGGCCAGTGCACCCCGGCCAAGGCGTTCGACCGCGATCCGGCCACCCGCTGGGCGACCAGCGCGACGAACGGCTGGGTCGACCCCGGCTGGATCTCCGTCGACCTCGGCGCCACCGCCACGATCTCGAAGGTCGTGCTGCAGTGGGATCCGGCGTTCGCGACGGCGTACCGGATCGAGGTCTCCGACAACAACTCGAGCTGGCGCGAGATCTACTCGACCACCACCGGCCGCGGGTTCAAGGAGACGCTGACGGTCAGCGGCACCGGCCGTTACGTGCGCATGTACGGCACGGCCAGGTCGAACGGCTACGGCTACTCGCTCTGGGAGTTCCAGGTCTACGGCACGGGCGGCGCTCCCATCACTCCGCCGCCGCTGCCGCCGAACCCGTCGTTCCCCGGCCGGCTGGTGTGGGGTGACGAGTTCAACGCGCCCGCGGGCACCGGGCCCGACGCCTCGAAGTGGCAGCCGGAGACCGGTCCCGGTGTCAACAACGAGCTGCAGTACTACACGAACAACAACAACGCCCGGCACGACGGCAACGGCAACCTGGTGCTGCAGGCCCGGCGCGAGGTCACGCCCGGCAGCGCGTGCCCGGTGGATCCGGTCAGCGGCAGCGGGACCTGCCAGTACACGTCGGCGCGGCTGAACACGTACGGCAAGTTCACCTTCACCTACGGCCGGGTCGAGGCGCGCATCAAGGTGTCGTCGACGCAGGGGTTGTGGCCCGCGTTCTGGATGCTGGGCGCGGACTTCTTCGACCAGTGCAGGCCGTGGCCCAACACCGGTGAGATCGACATCATGGAGCACGTCGGCAAGGAACCGAACCGGGTGTACTCGACGCTGCACGCGCCCCAGTACTTCGGTGCGGGCGGGTACGGGTCACCGCTCGAGCTCGGCCAGCCCGCGTCCAGCGCCTTCCGGACGTTCGCGGTCGAGTGGGACTCCAGCCACATGACGTTCAGCGTGGACGGCAACAGGTTCTTCACCGTCGACCGGGAACAGCTGGAGACCACCCGCGGGCCGTGGGTCTTCGACCACCCGTTCTTCCTGATCATCAACAACGCCGTCGGCGGTGACTGGCCCGGCCCGCCGGGGACCGGGACGCAGCTGCCGCAGGACATGGTGCTCGACTACGTCAGGGTGTACCAGTGACGGAGATCTTGGCCGGCGGCGAGACGTCGAACGCCTCGCTGACCGCCTCGACCTCGATCTGCGCGGTCTCGCCGGAGCCCAGCGGGATCGCCGGCACGAAGTACGCGTCGTTCGCCGTGCCGCCGAGGAAGATCCGTTCGGAACCGGTCCACTTGTAGACCCGGTACTGCCGGATCGCACCGGGTGAGCGCGTCCAGGTGAGCCGTGCCGATGCCGTCGTGGCGCCGGTGCGGCTCACCTGCTCGACCCGGAGGCCGGACGGTGCCGCAGGGGGAGTCATGACCGGGTTCGTGACCCCGATCCGGCCGATGAACGCGGTGATCGCGGCTCCCGGCAGCACCCGCAGGGAGATCTCCGTGAGCGTCGCGCCGGAGTGCTCGCCCAGCGGGAACACGCTGCGCCGCCACGCCCCGCTGACGCCGCCCAGGTCCAGGACGCGTTCGGTCGTGCCGAACCGCAGGACCGCCTGCAGCCGCGACGGACCGGTGCCGGTGCGGTGCACGACCTCCAGCTGGCTGCCGCCGGACAGCTTCAGCGACGTCGCGAACAGCCGGACGTCGTTGGCGGACTGCGGTGTGCCGGTGATCTTCAGCGCGGTGCCGCCGTCGTACGGGTCGTCCCAGTCGAGCGACGGGGTGACCTTGGTGCCGGTGCCCGTGACGCTCCACCGCCAGGTCGGCAGGACGTCCTGCAGCGACAGGTTGTTCCAGGCCTGCTCCGACCGGACGGTGCCGTTGACGGCGAACTTCCTGCCGTGCCCGGTGTTGAAGTTCGTGACGAACGGGAGCGTCGTGATCGGGGTCAGCTCGGTGACGTAGTGGGCGACGCCCTTCCAGTTCGCCGTCGTGGTGGTGTTCGACGGATCACCGTTCGGGCCGACCCAGAACCTGTTGTCGCGGGCGTAGAAGTCGGCTGGGCTGGTAGCGGACTTGAACGTCCACTCAGGACGGTAGAAGCCGAGTGAGGTCACGTGCGGCTTGTTCTCGGGGAAGACACTCGCCCAGCCGACGCTGGTGTTGTAGCCGCTGGCCTCGACGTCCACACCCGACGCCAGGTCGTACGGGCTGCGGCCCATCTGCCGGGCGAGCGCGGCGGAGTTCGCGAGTCCCTGCGCGCTCCACCAGAAGTTCATGAACATCTCGTCGGACTGCTCGAAGAACATCCGGTTGCGCGCGGTCAGGGCGTTCTGCCAGCTGACGCTGCCGCTGTCGGTCATCGCGTCGTACCAGATGACCCGCAACCCGGACTTCTTCATGTACACGATGAAGTCGCGCATGTCGTTCGCGAGTTGGGTGTTGCCGCCGGCGGTCTCCTGGTTGAGGAACCAGCCGTCGAAGCCGTAGTGCCGTGCGACCTGCACCATCTTGTCCGCCACGGGGAACCTGTCGCCCTCGCGCCGGACGAAGTCGCGGACCCATTGGATCTGGCCGCCGTACGCCGTCGGCGGGAGGAAGACGTTGCCGATCACGCGCACGCCGTTGCGGTGCGCGGCGTCGGTGACGGTCGGGTTCGGCGCGAGGATCAGGCCCTCGGACGCCGAACCGCCCCAGAACACCAGTTCGTCGATGTACTGCCAGTAGTTCGTGGCGTAGTAGTTCATGTCGAGCGCACCCTGCGCGGGGTTGCCGCTCGTCGGCGCGTAGGCCACCAGAGTCTGCACCCTGGCCTCGTTCGGGTGGGCGTGCGCGTTGGCCGGTCTGGCCGGGACGACGCGTCGCGCGAGCGGCACCGCGCTGCGGTTGTACCTCGCGTCCCGGTCGGTCGACGGATCCCAGTCGAGGATCGTGGCCGGATGCCAGTAGGACGCGTACGGCTGCGCGACATCGGCTGCGGACGCGGGAGTCTCGGACAGCAGACTGGTGAGTGCTGCTGTGGAGCTCAGAACGAGGAACTGTCTCCGAGTGGGCACGGGATCACCCTCGTGGGCCGTCTGATTCGCCGCATACCGCCGCTGCGGTGACTGGACAGGACGACAACGTCCCGGTCCGCTGCGGTGGGTGACGAGCCGCTCCCGGGAAACATTCTGTCGAACAGCGTCGAAACGTCCCCGTAACCATCCATGTGGCCGAATCCCACGGAGGCTACTGGGCGGTAGCGTGTGGCTCGCCGTCGCTTTTGGTTCCCCTGCAACCATTCGAGGTGTCTTCGTCGTGCGCATCAAACCCATGCTTGCGGCGCTGGTCCTGGCGCTGATCCCAGCCACCGCCCCCGCCGTCGCCACCGCGGCGGCAAACCCCTACGAACGCGGCCCCGCACCCACGGCCGCGTCGGTCGAGGCCTCCCGAGGCACGTTCGCCGTGACGTCCGCGGCCGTCGCCCGCCAGTCGAACTTCGGCGGCGGCACGGTCTACACCCCGACCAGCGATCTCACGTTCGGCGCCATCGCCGTCTCACCCGGTTTCACCGCGACCCAGACCTCGGTCGCGCACTTCGGCCCGCGCCTGGCGTCCTACGGGTTCGTGGTGATCACCATCAACACCCTGTCCGGCTTCGACGACCCCGACAGCCGAGGCCGTCAGCTGCTCGCGGCGCTGGACCACGTGGTCCGCACCAACCCCCGCGTCGACGCCTCGCGCCTCGCCGTGATGGGCCACTCCATGGGCGGCGGGGGAGCGTTGCGCGCCTCCGCGACCCGTCCCGCCCTGCAGGCGTCGATCCCGATGGCCGGCTGGCACACCACCAAGACCTGGTCGACCGTCCGGGTGCCGACCCTGGTGCTCGGCGGCCAGAACGACCCCACCGCACCGAACTCGCAGCACTCCACGCCGTTCTACAACTCGATCACGGCGGCACCGGACAAGGCGTTCCTGGAGCTGCGCGGTGGCGACCACTCGGCGCCTCGCAGCGACAACGTGACCGTTCGCAAGTACACGCTGTCGTGGTTGAAGCGGTTTGTGGACGATGACGTGCGGTACGACCAGTTCCTGTGTCCGGCGCCTGCGCCGAACACGCTCATCAGTGCTTACAAGGACACCTGCCCGCACGCGTGAGAAGCGAAGGGCCTGTGTTTTGAACGAGTAACAGTGTTTTGAACGAGTAACCAGTACAGGCCGGGAGTTGCCCAGGCGACCGCCGGGGCGGCTCCAAGGGCCAATCAGGATGCCCTGCCACGACCACAACGCGACGGTGTGGCACGGCACTCCGCTCCTGCTCGACGTATGAGAAAGGGCTGTGCCACACCGCGACGGCGTGGCACAGCCCCTTCTCACTGCCTACTCGTACGCGATCGCGTCCAGCACGTTCAGCCTGGCCGCGCGGATCGCCGGCAGGATCGCCGCGATCACACCGACGAACGCCGCCACCACCAGGTACTGCACCATGGTCATCCAGGGCAGCCCGATCTCGGAGATGCCCTGGTCCTTCAGCGCCTGCACGGTCGCGATGCCCAGGGCGAGGCCGACCGCGAGGCCGAGCACCGCACCGAACACCGAGATCACCACCGACTCGACGGTGATCATCCGCATCACCTGCGACCGCCGCATGCCGATGGCCCGCAGCAGACCCAGTTCGCGGGTCCGCTCGATCACCGACAGCGCCAGGGTGTTGATGACGCCGAGGACGGCGATCAGGATCGCCAGCGCCAGCAGGATCTGGATCATCAGCAGGACCGTGTCGAACTGCGAGGTCGTCTGCTTCACGAACGCGCTGCGGTCCTGGACGGTGATCTCCGGGTTGTCCGCGAACAGCGGCTCGACGCGCTTCTGCACGTCCGCCGCGGAGACGCCCGGCGAGACCTGCACGAACGCCTGGGCGATCTGGTCGGACCGGAAGTTCGCGGAGGCCGACTCCGGCAGCACCAGCGCGCCCTGCAGCACCTGCGACTTCACCCAGATGAAGCCGACCGTGTAGGTCTTCGGCTCACCCTTGGCCAGTTGCAGTGTGACCTTGCTGCCGACCGACCAGCCCTTCTCGGCCGCCATCTCCTCCGGCAGCGCGAGCTGGTCGTCCTTCAGCGGCGCGATGGTGCCGGACTTCGGCTTCAGCGCGAACATCGTCGCCATCGCGGGCAAGTCCGTGACGCCGACGGCGAACAGCTGGTTCTCGCCCTCGAGCACACCGTCCTGCGACCAGCCGACCGCCGCCTTGACGCCGTCGGTCTTCTCGATCTTCGTCAGGACGTCCCGCCGGAACGTCGCGGGCTCGCCCTCCATCTGGCCCTCGCCGGAGACGATCAGGTCGGTCTGCAGCTGACCGGTGGCCAGCTTCTCGATCGACTTGGTCGCCGACGTCAGCACCACGCTCACGCCGGTGATCAGCGAGATGCCGACCATCAGCGCGGCCGCGGTGATCGCGGTGCGCCGCGGGTTGCGCGCGGAGTTGCGGCGGCCCAGCAGGCCCGGCATCGACCACGACAGCAGGCGGCCGATCAGCGACACCATCGGCTTGGACATGATCGGCGTCAGCAGCGCGACACCGACGAACGCCACCAGGATGCCGCCGAAGATCAACGGCAGCGAGGCCTGGTTGAAGCCGAACGCCAGCGACGTGCCGCCCGCGGCGGCAACCAGGGCACCGGTGATCGTGATCTTCGTGAGCGGACGGTCCGGGGTGGCCGCCTCGCGCATCGCCGCGACCGGCGCGATCCGCGACGCCCGCAGCGCCGGCATGACGGCCGCGACGACGGTGACGATCATGCCCACCGCGAACGACGAGATGATCGCCGACATCGGCACGCCGATGCTCGCGAGCTGCAGGTCGGTGCCGCCCACCGAGCTGAAGATCTTCGCCAGCAACGCGCCGATGCCGATGCCCGCCCCGAGGCCGACGATCGACGCGATCAGGCCGATCACCAACGCCTCCAGCACCACGGACCCGATGACCTGGCCGCGTGAGGCGCCCATCGACCGCAGCAGCGCCAGTTCCCTGGTGCGCTGGGCGACGATGATGGAGAAGGTGTTGAGGATGATGAAGATGCCGACGAACAACGCGATGCCGGCGAACCCGAGCAGCACGTAGTTGAAGAACTTCAGGCCCTCGTTGATCTGGTCGGCCTGCTCCTTCGCCAGCACCGCACCGGTCTTGACGTCGTAGCCGGAGCCCAGCTTGGCCGCGACGGCGTCGCGCAGGGCGTCGTCCGTGGTGCCCTGGGCCGCCGTGACGGTGATGCCCGAGAACACGTCCTTCTTGCCCAGCAACAACTGTTGCGCGACCGGCTCGGTGAACGCCACCGAGAGTTCGCCGCCCAGCGAGTCACGGCCGCCCGCGTACTCGTAGATGCCGGTGATCTTGAAGGTCCTCTTGGGCTCCAGGGTCAGCAACGCGATGTCGTCGCCCACCTTGAAACCACCGGTCGTCGCGAGGTAACCGCCGACGGCGACCTCGTTCTCACCGGCCGGAGCCTTGCCGTCGCGTATCTTCTCCTGGCCCGTGCCGGTCCAGTTGAAACCGAACCGCGGCGAGCCCGACGTGGTGATGACCTTGCCGTTCTTGCCGATCGGCCGCGCGGAGCCCTGCACGTCACCGATGGCCGACGACACGCCCGCCACCGACTTCACGTCCGAGATCGCCTGCGGCGTCAGCGGTTCGGGCTGCTTGCCCTTCTCCGCCTTCGGCGTCACCGAGACGTCCACGTTGGCGAAGGCCGACGAGAACAGGTCGGTGAACGACCGCTGGAGCGTGTCGGTCAGCACGAACGAACCGGACACGAACATCACGCCCAGCACCACCGCGAGCGCGGACAGCACCAGCCGGAGCTTGCGCGACAGCAGGCTCTTGAGAGTCGCCTTAAACATGCGGCACCGCGACAACTGAGTCGAGGTGCTTCATCGTGTCGAGGACCTCTTCGGCCGACGGCGACAGCAGCTCGCGGACGATGTGGCCGTCCTTGAGGAAGATGACGCGGTCGGCGTACGAAGCGGCGTTCGGGTCGTGCGTGACCATCACGATCGTCTGCCCGAACTCGCGGGCGGACCGCTGCAGGAACCCGAGCACCTCGGCACCGGACTGCGAGTCCAGGTTGCCGGTCGGCTCGTCCGCGAACACGACGTCAGGGCGCGACACCAGCGCACGCGCACAGGCGACGCGCTGCTGCTGACCACCCGACAGCTGCGTCGGCCGGTGGGTCAGCCTGTCCCTCAGGCCCACCGTGTCGACCACGACGTCGAACCAGTCCTTGTCGACCTTCTTGCCGCCGATCGCCAGCGGCAGCGTGATGTTCTCCTCGGCGGTCAGCGTCGGCAGCAGGTTGAACTGCTGGAAGATGAAGCCGACCTTGTCCCGCCGCAGCTCCGTGAGCCCGCGGTCCTTCAACCCGGTGACCAACGTGTCACCGACCCACACCTCACCGCTGGTGACGTCGTCGAGCCCTGCGAGGCAGTGCATCAACGTCGACTTGCCCGACCCCGACGGGCCCATGATCGCGGTGAACCTGGACTTGTCCAGGTCGACGCTCACCCCCGCGAGCGCGGTCACGGCAGCGTCGCCGGACCCATAAGACTTCCAAACGTCGACGGCTCTGGCCGCGACTCCATCGGACGCGCTCACTTGTCTGTCCCCTCCTGTGGGCTTCGTGCGCACCATCTTCGGCGACACGGGCACACCGAAGGGTCAGGTCTTCCACTGAGATAGACCCTGAGATTAACCCCGGTGCCCCCGCCCCGAGTCACCACGCTGAGAGAACTCTCAGCTGCACCGAGTGCACGGATGATCGCAGGAGGAAAGGATATTCCACTGCTGCGGCAGTGTCTTCCGCCTTCGGATGACTAGGCCGTCAACTTCCGTCGCATGGGGACGGTCGGTTCCATCAGCCATGAAACCAATTCCACTCGGAGGCCTTCGCGCAACGCGTTCTCGGCCAGCCAGTGGTCCACGTCGCCGCGGTAGGCGCTCGCGGGCCTCGGCCAGCGGGCCAGCCACTCGCCGAACGCCGCGTTGAACGCGATCGGGCCGCCCGGCGGTCGCACGCCCAGGACGAGCACGGGATCCTCTCCGGTGGCCATGGAGGCGGCGGTGTCGTACGTGCCACCGAAGAGGATCCGTTCCGCGCCCAACTCACGGGCTTTGTCCGCCACCCCGAAGAACGCCGACCCGCGCCCGTGGGCGCGCACCACCAGCTGGTGCGCGCCGAAGTCGGTGTCGAGGAACTCGTCGGTGTACGTGCCGTCGTCGGCCAGCACCAGCACGTTCGTGCCGCCGGGGAGTGCCCCGGCCTGCCCAGGATGCGTGATGCCGATGACGGTGATGCCCACACCGTTGATTCTGCTCGCCGAGTGTTAACCCGTTGCGGCGCTTGCGTTAAACAAGTTTCGGAAGCACCTCGGCACCGAAGAGGCGGATCGTCTCGACGACCGAGTCGTGCGGCATGCCGCCGATGTCCACCATCACCAGGTGCGTGTCGATCGACAGGTGCTCCGCCAGCTCGTTCAGCCGTGCCGCCACCTCGTCCGGTGTCCCGCACACGGCCGCGCCGTCCATGATCGCGTCGACGTCGATGTCGCCGTCCCCCCGCCACGGGTCCGCGAACCGCGCGTACTCGGCGAGGTGCGGCCGCCAGCGTTCCCGCGCGTCCTCCCGCGCCACGAAGACGTGACTGGGCACGCCGACGCGTCCGGCGGGGAAGTGCTCGCGGTACCGCTCGACCAGCTCGAGGTAGATCGACGGATCGCGCAACGTCGACGGCAGCATCAGCGGCATCTCCAGTTCGGCGCCCAGGTCCGCCGACACCGCCGACCCCGACCCGATCCACACCGTCGGCCTGGGCGTCTGCACCGGCCGCGGCGTCGTCGTCACGTCGCTCAGCTGGCCGCGGAACCGCCCGTCCCAGCTCACCGACGGCTCCTCCAGCAGCTTGAGCAGCAACCGCAGGTGCTCCTCGAACCGCGCCCGCAGCTCACCCGGCTGCACGCCGAACGCCGCGTCGGTCTGCTGGTCCACCCCGCGCGCCACGATGAGCTCCGCGCGCCCGTTCGACAGCACGTCGAGCGTCGCCAGCGACTCGGCCACCAGCACCGGGTCGCGGTGGGCCAGCAGCGTCACGCCGGTCGACAGCCGCAGCCTGCTCGTCCGCGCCGCCACCGCCGCCAGCAGCAGCTCGGGCGCGGAGACGATGTAGCGGGTGAAGTGGTGCTCGCCGATCGCGACGCCCGCGAACCCCGACTCCTCGGCCACCACCGCCTGCTCGACCATCGCCCGCAGGCGGTCGGCCTGGGGGACCTCCTGCCCGGTGCACGGGTTGGGCAGGTGGTCACCCAGGATCAGGAGGTAGACGTCCATGCGCGCCATTTTCCATCTTCCGGGGCAAGATGGTTGATGTGGTCACCAACAACAAGGCCGAGAGCCGCTACGAGGTCCACGTCGACGGCGAGCTCGCCGGCTTCCTGGAATACCGCGACGTCGCGGGCGTCCTCGCGCTCGTGCACACCGAGGTCGACGAGGCCTACGCAGGTCAGGGCCTCGGTGCCCAGCTCGCGAAGTACGCGCTGGACGACGTGATGGCGAGGGATGTCAAGATCTCCCCGTTGTGCCCGTTCGTGGCGAAGTACATCGACAAGCACCCTGAATACCGAGTTACTATCCGGTAGTAATTAGTTGCTGTCGCTAACAACGAGGTGGCGAGCGTGTGGAGTGAGCCGGGCGCGTTCGAGGTCGCACCAGGTGTGCACCGGATTCCGCTGCCGCTGCCGAACGACGGCCTGCGCGCGGTCAACGTCTACGCGATCGAGGACGGCGACGGCCTGGTCATGGTCGACTCCGGCTGGGCGCTGGACGAGGCGCGTGACCAGCTCGAAGCGGCCCTGGGCACGCTGAACAAGGGCTTCGAGGACATCAAGCGGTTCCTCATCACGCATGTGCACCGCGACCACTTCACGATGGCGGTGTCGCTGCGCAGGACGTTCGGCAGCAAGATCGGGCTGGGCCTCGGCGAGCAGCCGTCGTTGCGGCACATGCTGCACGGCCAGGACGACCAGCACGTCGACGACCTGCGCAAGTGGGGCGCGAGCGAGCTGGCCGAGACGTGGATCAAGATCATGCACCACGTCGACCGCGGTGAGGCGCTGCGCGACTACGAGGAGCCCGACGAGTGGCTCGTCCGCAGTACCGTCGGCCTGGAGCACCGCGAGCTGGAGATCGTCCCGACGCCCGGCCACACCCGCGGTCACGTCGTGTTCGTCGACCACACCGCGAAGGTGCTGTTCTCCGGCGACCACGTGCTCCCGCACATCACGCCGTCGATCGGCTTCGAGCCGTTGAGGCCCGAACTGCCGCTCGGCGACTACATGACGTCGCTGCGGCTCACCCGCCAGCTGCCGGACCTCAAGCTGCTGCCCGCGCACGGCCCGGTGACCGACAGCTCGCACGCCCGCGTCGACGAGCTGCTGCAGTTCCACGAGCAGCGCCTGGAGGAGATCCTCAGGGCGGTCGCGGGCAGCGCGTTCGAGACCGCGCGCAAGATCGGCTGGACGCGGCGCCAGCGCCGGTTCGACGACCTCGACATGTTCAACCAGGTGCTGGCCATCGGTGAGACGGCCGCGCACCTCGACGTTCTGGTCGAACGTGGCGAATTGACCCGAACTTCGAACGCCGGCGTGCTCGAATACCAGGTGTGACACCGCTTGAGCTGGCCGCCTGGACCTGGAAGATGCCCCGCAGGGGGAGAGGCTTCTGGTTCTCGCTGGCGATCGACGTCCTGTGGCCCGTCGTGGTGCTGTTCGTGCGGCTCAGGGTGCGCGGCAAGCAGCACGTGCCGGGCAACGGCGGTGTGATCCTCGCGTTCAACCACCTGTCCAACGCGGACACAGTGGCGGCCGTGGTGTTCGCGCTGATGTCGGACCGGGTGCCGCGCGTGCTCGCGAAGGCCTCCCTGTGGCGCATGCCGGTCGTCGGCTGGGTCATGCGCTCCGGTGGTCACATCCCGGTCGAACGCGGCACCGTGAAGGCCTCAGACGCGCTCAGGCCCGCTGTGGAGGCGTTGCGCGACGGCGAGTGCGTGATGGTGTTCCCCGAGGGCACCTTCACCGACGACCCGGACAACTGGCCGATGAAGGGCAAGTCCGGCGTCGCGCGGATGGCACTGGAGTCCCGCGTGCCGGTCGTCCCCGTCGCCGAGTGGGGCACGCAGGACCTGCTGCCCAGGGGCACGGTCCTGCCGCGGTTGTTGCCGCGCAAGAGGATCGAGGTGGTCGCGGGCGCTCCGGTCGACCTGTCCGACCTCTACGACCTCGAACTCACCGCCGAAGTGCTGGCAGAGGCCACCCGGCGGGTCATGGCGGCCATCACGACGATGCTGTCAGGCATACGTTCGGCTCAGGCGGGTAGCCAGAGTGCATGACCACGCGAGAGGAATTCGAGTTACGCAGGCAGCGTCGTCCGGGTGGCACGGGCATCTGGGCGCCGGTCATCCCTGAGCCGCGCGAGCCCCAGCAGTGGGTCGTGCAGGCCGACGACGAACCCGTGATCGTGCGCAGCGTCGACTAGCGCCCACCTCGCCTAGGCGCGTCTGGACACCGTAGACGCGTCTAGCTGCGGTACACGGCATGTCTCTGGACCAGGAACTGCTGGCGGCGGCACGGACGGCGAGTTCCGCGTCCGCCGCTGCCCAGAGCCAGGCCGACATCGCCAAGGCCGTCTGCCACCACACCGTGCTGCGGCTGCACCGCGCCGGTGGGGCGATGCGCGAGATCGCGGAGGCGCTGCAGATCAGCCACCAGCGCGTGCATCAGATCGTGGAGCAGCCCAAGAGGACTGAACGGTGCTGGTTCTGCGGCTGCGGCGTCGGCGACGACGGCAGGCTGATGGCCGGACCGGCCGCGCTGATCTGCGACCTGTGCGTCGCCGAGGGCCAGACCGGCGAGGTCGGCGACTGCTCGTTCTGCAGTGAGACCGAGCCCGTCCACGAGGGCGCGGACGCCACGATCTGCCGGTCCTGCCTGGACTTCGGTGCCGCCGTGATCAGCGGGGCAGCTTCACCACGGTGACGAAGAAGTCGTCGATCTGGCGGACGACCTCGATGAACCTGTCGAAGTCCACCGGCTTGGTCACGTACGCGTTGGCGTAGAGGCTGTAGCTGCGCAGGACGTCCTCCTCGGCCTCCGACGTCGTCAGCACGACGACGGGGATCGAGCGCAGCTCGGGGTCGTTCTTCACCTCGCCCAGCACCTCGCGGCCGTCCTTGCGGGGCAGGTTGAGGTCGAGCAGGATCAGGCCCGGCCGCGGCGCGTTCTCGTACTGGCCCTCGCGGCGCAGGAACTCCAGCGCCTCCACCCCGTCCTTCACCACGTGCAGGACGTTGCGGATCTTGTGGTGCTCGAACGCCTCCTGCGTCATCAGCGCGTCACCGGGGTCGTCCTCCACCAGGAGCACGTCGATCACGTTCAGGTGTGCTTCAGTCATGCGGTTACCTCAACCAGGTCTTCTGCGGCGACGGGCAGGGTGAACTCGAACGTGGTGCCGGAGTCCACATCGGTCTTCAGCCAGATGGTGCCACCGTGGTACTCGACGATCTTGCGGCACATCGCCAGGCCGATCCCCGTGCCCGGATAGGCGTCCTTCGGGTGCAGGCGCTGGAAGATGACGAAGATCCGATCACTGTACTCCGGCTCGATCCCGATCCCGTTGTCGCGGACCGAGAACTTCCACACCTCGCCGTCGCGTTCGGCGTCGATCTTGATCACCGGAGCCGACGGTCCCTTGAACTTCAACGCATTGCTTATCAGGTTCTGGAACACCGCGCTGAGCAGAGACGCCTCACCTCGCACGGAGGGCAGGTCGCCCACGACGATGGTGGCCCCGGTCTCCTCGACGCGGTCGGAGAAGTTCCCCACCACGTGGCCGACCAGCTCGTCCAGGTCGATCATGGTGCGCTCGCGGGTGATCCGGCCGACGCGGGAGAACGCCAGCAGGTCGTTGATCAGGCCCTGCATGCGTTTCGCGCCGTCGACGGCGAACTCGATGTACTGGTCGGCGCGCTCGTCGAGCTGGCCGCCGTACCGCCGTTGCAGCAGCTGGCAGAACGACGCGACCTTGCGCAGCGGTTCCTGCAGGTCGTGCGAGGCCACGTAGGCGAACTGCTCCAGCTCGGCGTTTGAGCGCTGCAGCTCGGCCGACCGCTGGTCCAGCGACTCGAGCTCCTGCACGATCCGGCGGCGCATGGCGTTCACGTCCTCGCCGAGCATCACGGTCTCGAGTGGACCGTCCGCGTCGATCTCGTGCTCGAAGTCACCGGACGCCACCTGCCGGGTGTGCGCGGCGAGGCTCGCCAGCGGCGCGACCAGCAGGCGGTGCAACAACACCGACAGCCCGCCGATCGCCACGACCAGCAGCACGCCCATGCCGATCACCAGCCACAGCACGACGTTCGCCGTGTCCTCCAGGTCGTCGCGAGCCTGCCGGGCGAGCCCGGCGACGTCGGTGCGCAGTGCCGACACCTCGGCCCGGAGCTGGTCGAACAGCACCTTGCCGCGCTCGATGTCGCCCGCGCTGGCGGAGGCGACGCCGGCCTGCTTGATCCCGGCGACAGTCGGCTCCGCGTACTCCGAACGCCACTGCCGCGCGAGGGTCTCGATGCGGCTCACCCGGCCGTTGATGTCGCCGACCAGGGCGCGCATGCTCCCGGAGGCCTCGACCTCGGCCTTCTGGCCGTCCAGGTACGGCGCGAGGAAGTCGTCCTGACCGGTGAGCACGAAACCGCGCACCCCGGTCTCCTGGTCCAGCAGTGAGCGGTTCAGCTCGTTCACGCGGCGCCCGGCGGGCTCGATCTGGTCGACCGACCGCGAACGCGCGTCGCCCAGCGCGTCGAGGGCGATGACCGTGGACGAGATCGCCACCGCTGTCATGGCCAGCAGGATCGCCACGATGACGCCCAGCAGGCGACTGGCCGGAAGCCTTTGCGGCAGGTTCACTTTCCGTCCTTCAGCAGCAGGAGGGCCACGTCGTCGTCGAGTGCCCCACCGTTCAGCTCCGTCACCTCCGCGATGACCGAGTCCATCCAGTCGGGGCCGTCCCGCAGGTGCCTCGCCAGGATCTCGCAGAGGCGCTCGACACCGAGCCGGTCGACGTCGTCAGGTACCCGGCCCTCGATCAGTCCATCCGTGTAGCAGGCGAGGGACCAGCCGGACGGCAGCGGCACGTCCACCCCGGTCCACGCGTAGTCGGGCAGCACGCCGAGCGGTACCCCGATCTTCGACGGCGGCAGGTCCACGATCTCCCTGCCGACCATCATCAGCGGCTCGGGGTGCCCGGCGAGGAAGTAGCGCGCCGAGCGGCGGTCCGGCGCCACGGTGATCATGCACGCCGTAGTGAAGATGCCCTCACCGTGCCGTTCCGCGACCAGCACCTGGTCGAGCGTCCGCAGCACCTTCTCCGCCGGTTCTCCGGCGAGGATCAGGGCGCGCCACGCGATCCGCAGGCAGACGCCCAGCGCTGCCTCGTCCGGGCCGTGGCCGCAGACGTCGCCGATGATCGCGTGCACGGTGCCGTCCGGCAGGCCGACCGCGTCGTAGAAGTCGCCGCCGAGCAGCATCCGCTGGCCACCGGGCTGGTAGCGGACCTCCAGGTTCACGTCCGAGTTCTGCAGCAGCGGGGGAGGGAGCAGGCCGCGTTCGAGCCTGCTCCGTTCGGCCGCCAGGAGCTTGGCCTCGCGCAGCTGGAACTGGGCGTTGTCGGCGCGGCGGCGTTCGACCGCGTACCGGACGCCGCGCAGCAGCAGTTCGCCGTCGACCTTGCCCTTGATCAGGAAGTCCTCGGCGCCGGCGGCGACCGCGGAGATGCCCTCGCGTTCGTCGTCGTGCCCGGTCAGCACCAGGATCGCCGGCGCGTTCGGTTTGGCCAGCAGCCGGTGCAGGCCGTCGAGCCCCTGTGAGTCGGGTAGTCCCAGGTCGAGGAGCACGCACTCGGAGTCGGAGAGCAGGCTTTCCGCCTCCGCGAGCGTGTGAGCGCGCGCGAGGACGAACGGCGCGCTCGCTTCTTCGAGCAGCGCCTCGACCAGGAGGGCGTCGCCATCGTCGTCCTCGACGAGGAGGACGCGCACTGTCTTCGTTCGCATCAGGTCGGAACTTTAACGTTATTCGGCTGCGCCGCTCGCGTCCGACCTACCAGGATTGCGGGCGTGTTGATCCGTCTCGCCCAACCAGCCGAACTCCCTTACCTCCAGGAGATCGAAAACGCCTCCGGAGAACCGTTCCGCGACATCGGGATGCCCGAGATCGCCGACGACGCCCCGATGTCCCTGGCAGACCTCGCCGAGAACGAGGTCTGGGTGGCCATCGGCGCGGAGGGCGTGCCCGTCGCGTTCATCGCCGTCGGTGACGTCGACGGCGCGACGCACGTCCACCAGGTCAGCGTGCACCCCTCGCACGCACGCCAGGGGATCGGCGCCGCGCTGATCGAGCACGTCACCCGCTCCGGGCGCGCTGTGACGCTGACGACGTTCCGCGACGTGCCCTGGAACGCGCCGTACTACGAACGCCTCGGGTTCCGCGCCGTGGCGGAGATCTCGCCCGGCCTGGCCGAGGTCATGCGCGAGGACGCCTCACGGGGCCTCGATCCCGCGACCCGTGTCGCGATGGTCCTTCTCCCAGCGCAGGTACGAGCCTGAGGCCACCGACAGACTGCTGAGCAGCCACACGAGCACACCCGCGTCGTCGGTCACCCCGATCACCGGGAGGAACTCCGGCAGGACGTCGATCGGCGACACGAGGTAGAGCAGCGCCACCGCCCACATCATGACCTGGCTGCGCGGCAGCTCCGGGTACTTGCCGCCACGCCAGGTCTTCCACAGCCGCGGCAACGCCTTCAGGCGTGCGATCGGGTTGCCGACCGGCCCGGGGCCGTTCTGCGCGCGCTTGCGGCGGTTGCGCAGCACGCCCAGCCCCGCGAACACCAGTCCGAGCGGGATCAGCACCCAGCCGACGACCGCCGGGCTCAGCCCGCCCATCGGGGCGTTGCGGAACAACAGGATCAGCAGACCCGACAGCGAGATGAACGATCCGAAGACGACCATCTTGCTCCCTAGCTCGGCTCCTGGAAGAGCATCGTCGGAATGGCTTTGTGCGGCTGCCTCTGCTGGGCGGGCTCGGGTTCCCTGAGGTCGATCACAGGTTCGGGTTCCTCGGCGGGAACCTCTTCAACCACCGGCTTCCGCACGGCCTTCACCGGAGGCGTGTAGGGCTGGTCCAGGGCGGCGCGCGCCTTGGAGATCCAGACCTTCTGCATGGCCTCGTCCTTGCCGCCGGCCGCGGTGGCCGCGAGTCCGGAGAGGACACCGCGGATGCGCGGGACCAGAGCCGGATGACGCCGGATCGCCTGCCACACAGCGTGATCATCCGGTAGCCGAGAGGACACGAGCCGCGTGATCTGAGCGCGCAGCTCCTCTGTGGACAGATCGAGCCAGCGCTCGACCGCTGACGGGCCTATCGCCACGTAGCCAGCCTTCCCCGAACTTCTGCGAAATTCCCTGCGAAACGACAACTGCCCCCACAGGATCTCACGGATCCCGCGGGGGCAGATGGGCTGGTGTCGCGAAACGTCAGGAAGCCACGACTTCGAGCAGGGTCTTCCCGTTCTCGTCCACGATCCTGAACGTCGCGATCTCGTGCCACCGCATGGCCACGTTCGCGGCCAGCTTGATGGTCTTCTTGTCGCCCGCCACCGGTTCCGGTGCGTACCAGGACGTGACCTGCGCTACACGGCCCGCGCGACCCACGGCGACGAGCGAACCCCTGCTGGGGCCCGACATGCCGGTGACCTCGATGTCCATCGCGGTCCCGGAGGGGGTGTCGGCCGCGGTGATCTTCGTGCCGACGCCGCTGTTCGGGTCCTGGTGCTTGACCTCCATCGACGTGTCGGTGGAGTTGTTCGCCACCCGCGTCTGCGACGTGGAGGTGCTCGGGTTCTGGGGCGCCGCCTGGTTCGAACCGTCGTTGCCACCGCGCACGACGAGCGTCGTGACCACGGCTGTCACCGCCACGACGCCGGCGGCGGCGGCCGCGACGCCCTGGGCGACGAACCACCGTCGGCGCTTCCTGCGCGCCGAAACGGCGTCGAGCATGACTCGCACCGACTTGCCATCGGGGCGTTCCGGCGCTGTTCCGCGCAGCATCCCGCCCGCGTCGGCCTCGTCGATGAGGTCGGGCACCACCGCGAAGTCGCGCAGGTCAAGAGCACACCGCCGACACTCGGTCAGGTGGTTCTCGAACGCCTCCACCTCATCGGCATCGAGGATGCCGAGCACGTAGGCGGCGACGTCGAGGTGATCTGGTGCCGTTGTCACCGCGTCTCTCCCCGATCGTGCAACGCACGCCGCAACGCACGGAGCGCGTAGTACACCCTCGACTTGACCGTTCCCGGCGGCACACCCAGTGCAGCCGCGGCCTCACCGACAGTGCGGTCCCGCAGATATGTTTCGAGAATAGCCTCCCTGTGTTCCTCGGAGAGACCGTTCATCGCCTCCGCCACGACGATCGCCGCGAGGGTGCGATCCTCTTCGCTGCCGGAGGGTGACTCGTCCGAAGGGGTCAGTTCGAACTCCTGCGGACGGACGCTTCTCTTACGTCTGTCGTCAATGACCAACCGCCTTGCCACCGTGAACAACCACGACCGCAAGAGCACGGGGTCACGCTCGAGTTTCTCGGCGTTGCGCCATGCCCTGACCAGGGTCTCCTGCACGATGTCCTCGGCCCACTGCCGATCATGGCCGGTCAACCTCATGCAGTGTCCCAGCAGGGCACTCCCGAATTCCTCGTACAGCCGACGGATCAACTCTTCCTCGAGAGACCCCGGTCTTGGTGATTGTTCGTCTAACTCACGTTGACGTCTATGCCGCGCCACGGTGGACATCCTTGCCTCATCAAGCGGCTGAAGTCGAGAGGCAAATATTCCTCACGAAGTTCGTGAACCGTTGCCGGATCGTGTCCGTACTCCTCGGTACCCCCGCTGAGAAAGGACCTGCCGATGCGACGTGGACCAGCCATCACCGCCCTGGCGGCACTGGCTATCTCCCTCACCGCGTGCGGTAGTGCCGACACCCCTCCCGGAGGGGTCGCAACGGGCGGCTTGCAGGCGAAACCCGCTGATCTGAGCGGGATGAACAACTACTTCATCTCGAACAACGACCAGATGGGCTGGTTCGTCACCGACGCCGACGGGCTCCCGCTCTACCGGTACGACAAGGACGTCCCCAAGCCGTCCAAGTCGAACTGCGAGGGCGAGTGCGCGAAGGCCTGGAAGCCGGTCCTCGCGGACAAGACGCCGATGGCGACCGGTGTGGACCCCATCTCGATGGGTGTCCTGACCAGGCCTGATGGCACCAAGCAGCTGACCATCGCGGGCTATCCGCAGTACACGTACGCCGAGGACAAGGTCGCCGGTGACATGAAGGGCCAGGGAAAGGGCGGAGTGTGGTTCGTCACCGCTCCCAACGGCGCCAAGATCACCGGTGGCAAGGCTCAGAACAACAGCAGCAAGAGCAGCAGCACGCCGAGCACGTCCCCCACGGGCACCGGTCAGACGCCGTCGTCTGCGCCTCCGCCCGCCGCGCCCGGCTACTGAGCCCACTGCTCGGCTGTGCTGATCGACCCCCTATCGACTTCCTTTGAACGACTAGGACAACAAGACGATGACCAGAGCCCTCGCCACCGTCTTTGCGATGTTGTTCCTCTTCTCCGGCCTCTCCGCCACGGCTGCCGCGCAGCCCGCGGACACCGGGGGAGTGATGGACACCCCGAGCGGACCGTTGACCGCGAACGACCGCGAGCTGCTCAACAGGGTGCGCCTCGCAGGCTTGTGGGAGATGCCCATGGGCGAGCTCACGGCCACCAAGGCGTCGAACGCCAGGGTCAAGCAGATCGGCAAGATGATCATGCTCGACCACATGATGCTGGACGCGCTGACGAAGAAGACGGCCGCCGGGTTCGGGCTGACCACGCCCGACGTGCCGAACCCGACGCAGCAGTCGTGGATGGAAGAGATCAACGCGCTCGAAGGCGACGCGTTCGACCAGGCGTTCATCGCCCGGTTGCGGGCCGCGCACGGCCAAATCTTCCCCTTCATCGCGAAGGTCCGCTCAGGAACGCGCAACGACGTGATCCGCGGGTTCGCGCAGGCAGGCATCGACGTGGTCATGAAGCACATGACGTTGCTGGAGAGCACCGGCCTCGCGGGCGACGCGTCGTTCGCCGAGCCCCAGCCCGCCGGCAACATCATCAACGCGACTCTGGCCTCCGACGAGGGGCCGAACATGTGGGTGATCCTCACGGTCACCGCCGCGGGAGCCGTTCTCACCGTGCTCCTGCTCCGAGTACTCCGCCCGCGACGACCGGTGCGGTGATTCTGCAAGACCCCGTTGCACGACGGTAAACGGAGGTGGTGTCCCAAGGTCAGAGGCACTCCAACGCGGACCTGTTCCCACCCGCCCGGCCCTGATGTGTCCACTCCTGCACCCAGGACCGGGCGGGTTCCCGCGAGAAGTACTTTTCCGGAGGAAGAGTTGTTGTCGAGCCAGATTCCGCTCCTGGTGGCCCAAGCCGAGTTCGACTCGGGTGTCAAGAAGATGGCCCAGATCTCCGCCAGGCTGGCTTATGTGCTGATGTGCGCGACCTTGTCCTGGGGCGTGCTGATCGCGACCGGGTGGGCCGAGAAGCTCACCGGCCGTGAAGGACTGAAGAACGGGCACATGGTGCTCGCGTCACTGGCGATCGCGTTCGGCTGCATCCACGCGTTCGCCTTCTCGTTGCTGCAGGGTGCCCCCCTCGGCATCATCAAGCTCATCCTGCCGTTCGTGGACGGCGGTCTTTTCCGGCACGCGCTGGGCATCCTCGGCCTCGAGGTCATGCTCGCGATCGCGGTGCTCGCCTCGATGAGGCACAAAGTCTTCTACCGCAAGTGGTTGAGGTTCCACCAGACGGCGTACATCGCGGTGACGATCACCGTGGTGCACTCGTGGTTCGGCGCCATCGCGAACGGCAACCTGTCCGTCCTCTGGCTGGCCGGCCTCACCGTTCTCGTCCCCACCGCGACCCTGGCCCTGGCCCGGTTCCTCCCGCCCGAGGTCCTGGTGCGGATCGGCATGCTCGACCCCGAACGCGGCAAGGAACCCGGTGTCGGCGAGGGCGACGCGATGGACGTGAGCGTCAACAACGAGAAGTGCCACCGCTACGGCACCTGCCAGGCGGAGGCCCCGGATGTTTTCCAGCTGATCGAGGACAACCGCCTGACCTACAACCGCCGGCCGCCCGAGGAGCACTTCGCTCAGGCCCGTGCGGCACAACGTGCGTGCCCGATGCGCGCGATCGAGATCAGGGAGCGAGTGAAGTGAGCGAACGGATCGTGGTCGTCGGCGGCGGACTCGGTGGAGTCCGTTCCGCGGAACGGCTGCGGGAGATGGGTTTCGACGGGCAGATCACCATCCTGTCCGCCGAGCGGCACCTCCCGTACCACCGCCCTTGCCTGTCGAAGCAGATGATCACCGGAGAGTGGACCCCGGACGACTCGTTGCTGTCTTTCTCGGGCGACCTCGACGCCGAGTGGCGCATGAACTCCCCGGCCCTGCACCTGGACCCCAAGAAGCAGTCGGTCTGGGTGCCCGGTGGCGAGGAGATCAAGTACGACGGCATGATCATCGCCACCGGCGTCGACGCCAGGGCGATGGGCGGCGCGCCGCGCCACGACCCGCGGGTGCACGTGCTGCGGACGTTGGACGACGCGATCGCGATCCGCAAGAACATCCGTCAGTCGCAGGGGCTCGTCGCCGTCATCGGTGGCGGGTTCATCGGCTGCGAGCTCGCCTGTTCGATCCGTCACATGGGCCGCGACGTGGCCCTGATCGTGCGCTCGCCCGCGTTGCTGGGCGGCGTCGTCGGTGACGACATCGGCAAGAAGATCACCGAGGCGCACGTCGAGCACGGCGTCCGCCTCGCCACCGGTGTCGGCATCAAGCACTGGGTGCGTCAGCCCGGCGGCATCGGGATCCACCTTTCGGACGGTCAGGTGTTCTTCGCCTCGTGCGTCGTGCTGGCCGTCGGCGCCTCCCCGGCCGTCGACTGGCTGCGCGGCTCCGGCCTCGACATCTCCGACGGCGTGCTGTGCGACTCGACGAACCACGTGGTCGGCGCCGAGAACCTGGTCGCCTGCGGTGACGTGGCCCGCTGGCCCAACATGCGCTTCAACGGTGCCGTGCGCCGCGTCGAGCACTGGCTCAACGCCGTCGAGGGAGGCAGAGCCGCGGCCGAGAACCTGTTGGTGGGCCGCAACCACGCCAAGACGTACACGCCGGTCCCGCGGTTCTGGACCGAGCAGTACGGCATGCGAGTGCAGGGCGCGGGCCTTCCCGTCCTGGGCACCGACACGACCGACGTGAACGGGCTCACCGGGTTCATCGCCAACGGCAAGCTCGTCGGCATCGTGGGCTTGGAGTCGCCCGGCAAGATCATCACCGAGACCCCGGAACTGTTCCGGCAGAACGCGGTCGAGACGAACGTTCCAGTGTGGACGCAGCCGGAACCCGCTGCGGCCGAGGCGCCGGAGGTTCTCCCGACCGCCATGATCCCCGTTCCCGAACCGGTCGCCGCCCACGCATCATCCGTTCCCCCGTCCGTCTCGTCGTCGATGTCGCCGCCATTGCAGCGGCGGAGGCATTCGCGCTCGAGGCCGGAGATGGTGCGAGTGGGCGGAGGACGCGCGAGGCCCTAACCAGGTGGTGGAGGACTCAGGTTGCCGGTACAGGGCAAGCGGGAACGGCGAACTCCGACGTCGCCCGCGTGGCCAGGTGGCGGACCGATGACGTCACGCGGCGATGCGCTCGTTCCCGCGCCGGCGACCTGAACCTCCCTCTCGCGCGTCACCAGCGGTGTGGCGGCTCGGAGGGCTCCCGAGTCGCCACACCGGCCTATTTGTGGGGTTGTTGGATTCCGGCGGTGCGGGTTCAGCCGGGTGGGTGGTTGCCTTGCGTGGGCGGTCCCTCAGGCAGTACCGGGCCGGTGCCGGTCAAAGCCTCGATCGCCGAGTGCGTGGCTCACCACCGCTTGACCAGCCGAAGCAGTTCACACGCCTCGGCTTCGCCATCGCATTGGCGGCACGAAGTCCGCCCTACGGGGCCGTGATCACCTGGCCCGCCCAGGACAGACCGCCACCGAAGGCGAACAGCAGGACGGGCTGGCCGGACGGGAGTTCCCCGCGCTCGGCCATCTTCGACAGCGCCAGCGGGACCGAGGCGGCGGAGGTGTTGCCGGACTCCACGACGTCGCGTGCGATCACCACGTCGTCGCGCAGGCCGAGGCGCTTCGTCAGCGCCTCGATGATGCGCAGGTTGGCCTGGTGCGTGACGACGGCGGCGAGGTCGGTGACCTCGATGCCCGCTTTGGCGCAGGCCTGTGCGGCGATGGCGGGGAGTTCGCTGGTGGCCCAGCGGAAGACTGCCTGGCCCTCCTGCGCGAAGCGCGGCTGCCATTCGTCCACGAGGCGGACGGCGTTGGCCCGTGTCGGGTCCGAGCCCCAGGTGGCCGGGCCGATCTGGGCGTCGGGGGAGGCGCTGACCACCGCTGCTCCCGCGCCGTCGCCCAGCAGGATGCAGGAGGAGCGGTCGGTCCAGTCGACGAGGTCGGACATCTTCTCGGCGCCGATCACCAGGGCGTGCTGGGCGGCGCCTGCCCTGATGGTGTGGTCGGCCGTTGCCAGCGCGGTGCAGAAGCCCGCGCAGGCGTTGTTCATGTCGAAGACGACTGCGGAGGGGATCGAGAGGCGCGCCGCCACCTGGGCCGCGGTCGACGGGCTGCGGTCGATGGCCGAGCAGGTCGCGACGATGACCTGGCCGATGTCGGACGGGGCCAGGCCGGACGCGGCGAGTGCCTTTGCGCCTGCTTCGGAGGCCATGTCGGCCACGGTTTCGGTGGGAGCCGCGATTCGGCGGGTCGAGATGCCGGTGCGCTGGCGGATCCACGCGTCGTTGGTGTCCACCATCTTTTCCAGGTCTGCGTTGGTCAGCACTCGTTCGGGCTGGTGGTGACCGAGCGCGACGACACGGGAACCGGACAAGGTGAACTCTCCTTCGGCCAGGGCGACGCGGCGAATATAGCAACCGATCGGTCGGTAGCTAAAGAGACGTAGAATACAGAGATGAGCCCGCGCCGATCTGTCGCCGACACCCTCGAGACACGGCAGCGCATCCTCGACCGGAGCCTCGCCATCGCGTCCGCGGAAGGGCTCGAAGGGCTGACGATCGGCCGGTTGGCGGCGGAGCTCGGGATGAGCAAGGCCGGGTTGCTCGGGCACTTCGGCACCAAGGAGGCCCTGCAGCTCGCGGTGGTCGACCAGGCCGCGGAGGTCTTCCTGCGGGAGGTGCCGCGCAAGGTGAAGCAGATGCCGTCCGGGCTGCCGCGCCTGATCGACGTCTGCGAGGCCTGGGTGTCCTACCTCGAACGCGAGGTGCTGCCCGGCGGGTGCTTCTTCACCGCCGCCACGGCCGAGTTCGACGGGCGCAGCGGGCGGGTCCGGGACGCGCTGGCCGGCATGAACGCGTTGTGGCGCAGGGATCTGCGGATCCACATCCGGCGTGCGGTGAGCGACGGCGACCTGAAGCCGGACACGGACGTCGAGCAGCTGATCTACGAGCTCCTCGGTGTCATGCTGGCGCTCAACCACTTCCTGCAGCTCGAGCACGACAGCGCGGCGCCGCGCCGGGCCCGTCAGGCGCTGAAGCGGCTGCTCACGAAGTGATTCACGACCTCGGCGACCTCCGCCGGGCGCTCGGACACCATGCCGTGCGTCGCGTCGATCTCGTGCACCCGCACGTTCGGGGGCAGGTCGCGGCGCAGTCCGGCGCGGTGGGCGTCCATCAGGGGCAGGAGATCTGCCGGCACCGGCAGGTTGCGGGTGGCGAGCACCAGCAGGAACGGGCAGGACGCTTCGGCGAACACCGGCAGGGCGTCCAGGAACTCGGGTGACGTGCGCAGGACCGAGGTGATCGAACGGTCCGGCCGGGTGACCACCTCCAGCTGCGCGGTGAACAGGGCGTTCAGCTTCGCCAGGCCGGACGCGACCTCGTCGGCGGGCAGCCCTGCGTAGTTCTCCGGATGCGTGGTGGCGGAACGATGTCCGTCCAGGCTGACCGCCGCCGGGCACGTCGGATGCCGCAACGCCCACAGGCCGGCGAGGATGCCGCCCAGCGAATGTCCTACGACGACGGGACTGTCGAGTCCGAAGTGGACGGCGGTCTCGTCCAGGTCGTCGAGCACCGCCTCCCAGTCCCACGCGCCGTCGTCGGACTCGCCGTGCCCGCGCAGGTCGACCGCCACCGCGCGTCCGTCCAGCCGGGGTGCGAGCGCCTCCCAGGCGGACCGGTCGCCACCCAGGCCGTGCAGCAGCAGGAACGGCTGTCCGTCGCCGCCGAAGTCGGTCGCCGCGAGCTTCACTGTTCTCTCCTCAGGCCGAGACGAGCGCGGATCGAGTCGACGGTCACGCCGCCGTCGGGATGGCGCAGCAACTTGTTGCGGTTCACGAGGTCGTGCACGCCCTGGCGGGTGATGCCGAGCATCGCCCCGGCCACGCCCAACGAGACGTGGGCCCTGCTCGGATGGCCGGCGCGGCGTGCGGCGACGCGGCCCAGCGGTGTCGCCCACCAGCTCTCGGGCGGGTCGAACGGGGTGTCGCCGGGGTGCAGCACCGCGATCAGGCGGACGGCCACCTGCCGGGCGAGGTCGTCGTCGGGCCCGAGCAGCTGCGCCGCCCACATCTCGGCGTCGGCCTCGGCGGAGGAGCGCACGCCGGTCAGGTCTGCCTGCGGCAGCAGGATTTCCAGCGGGTCGAGCAGCCGGCTCGTGACGAGCCGGATCAGGTCGTCCCGCAGGTCCACGTGTTCCGAAGTGGTCGCCACTTGACAGACGATAGCAAGTACTTGACGTCTTCTGTCAAGTAGTCGGGCGCATCGCCTCCAGCACGGGGACGAGGACGGCGCGCGAGTCGGAGCCCTTGACGACCACCTGCCGCAGGGCCAGCCCGATTCCCAGTGCTCCGAGCAGGACGACCAGTTGTGGCAACGGCATCGCGGGTTCGAGGCCCAGGCGCCGCAGGTGTTCGGCCAGCAGGGCGACGACCTGGTCGTCGTGGCGTTGCTGGAGGGCGGCGACCTGGGCCGCGATCTCGGGCTGCCGCGCCGTCGCGGCGAGCACCTCGGCGGCGACCGTGGTCCACTTCGCCGCCTCCCCGCCCGTCACGCCGCTGAGGATCGCGATCACGTCGTCACGGCAGGTCGCCTGGTCGAACGCGCCGCGCAGGCCTTGCAGGTGGGTTCCCGCGTCGGCCTCGACGATCGCCAGCCACAGTCCCTCCTTGCCGCCGAAGTGCTTGTAGAGCGCGCGGCGGGTGTAGCCGGCCTCGGCGGCGATCTCCTCGACCGTCGCCCCGAGGAAACCGCGGCAGTCGGCCTCATGGACCTCCTGTTCGGCGTGGTCGCCTTCGCGAGCGTGCCGCTCACCCTGGCCGGGTTCACCTGGTACGCCGTGCGGGCCCGCCGCACCGGCAGCGGGCAGTCGCTCATGGCGCCCTTCGAGGAGAACTGGGATCCGGTCGCGCACAGGACGAACGTCGAGGTCCACGCGCAGGCCCGGCGCACTCCGCAGGCGCCCTCGCCGGGAGACCCTCCCGCCCTGTGAGCGGGAGGGTCGATTCAGCGCGTCAGGCGGCCCACATCTGCACGGGAGCGATGTAGTTCCAGCTGTAGAGCTGGTTCGCCCCGTCGTAGCTGCCGTCCGTGCCCGCGCCGTAGGTGTCGTGGACGTAGAACTGACCGTTGTCGTGGTAGCCGATCACGACGGACAGGTGCCCGGCGGTCGAGCCCCACGTGCCGCTCATGATCACGAACTTGCCCTGGTCGAGGAACGCGCGGACCTGCGCCGGGGTGAAGTTGCCCTGCTGGACGGCGGCGCCGTTGCGGGCCAGGAAGTCGCGCTCGGACTCCCAGGAGGCGCAGGGACGGGCCGGGTTGCCGCCGCAGTAGTAGCCGGTGATCCAGCCGTGCGCGCCCTTCCAGCTCCCGGTGCGCGACCAGTCGTTCATCGTGCGGTTGAAGGTGGTGCCGCGGTTGCTGAACTCGTCGGTGATGTAGCGGCCCCACTTCGAGTAGTGCGAGAAGGGCTGCGAGACCTGCACGCCGAACTCGGCGGGCAGCTGGTAGGTCACGAGGTCGATGACCGCGCTGGTCGGCCCGCAGGACGAGTTGCCGTTGAACTCGTTGCGCGTGTCCCACAGCTGGTGGATGTACTCGGCGCGGTTCAGCCGGCCCATCGTGGTGACCTCGCCGTCCAGCGAGGCGGCGCGAAGACCCGACGCCTTCACGTACCCCTTGGCGGGGCTGCCGATCACGGCCTCGGTGCCGTTGAAACCGGTCAGCGCGTAGTTGAACGACAGGCCCTCGACGACCCGGGAAGCCTTGCGCGAAGCCAGGTCGTGCACGTAGACGCCGTTGAACGCGTCGAACTGCCCGGTGCCGAGCGTCTTGTCCGACACGCACCCCATGACCTCGTACGCCACCCGCGCGCCGTCGGTGCTCCACACCGCGCTGCGGTAGTGGTGCCGGGTCTCGCCGACCAGCGACCGGACCTCGCCGTGCTCCGACGCCAGCCCCAGCCACTGCGGGTCGGCACCGCCGCAGCGGTAGATCTCGTTGTGCTTGATGAAGCTGACGTGCCGCTCGCCCTTGACGTCGACGAGCTTGAAGTCGCGGTACAGCGACGTCGCGTCGGAGGTGATCAACGGCTTGGCGGCGCCGGTCTTCAGGTCGAACCGCACGAGCGAGCCCACGTACGTGCTGTCGTCGGCGACGTCCGGGTGCTGCACTGCCAGCAGTCCGGTGCCGTCGGAGGTGAACCCGAGCAGCTGGGGCGCGCGGCCCTTGAGCTTGCCCACCGGGACGCCGTCCACCACGACGTTCTCGCCGTCGGCGTAGGCCAGCACCGAGCCGTGGAACACGGCGGAGGTGATCGCGCCGCGTGCCACGGCACGGGACTTGCCGTAGCGGTCGACCGTGTGCAGGCCGCTGCCGCTCGTGCCGTCGAAGTCGGAGATCACGGCCGCCAGCGCACCGTCCGCGGACGAGGAGGACCGGATCGTGAAGGCGGGATCGCTGACGTCGAAGGTGGCTCTCTTCACGCCACCGACGACCACGTCGTAACCGCCGCCCGAACGGACGGCGTGCGACTGGGACGGGCTCTCGGAGTAGGGCTCGACAGCTTGAGCGGGGGACACGGCGGCAGCCAGGGTGCCGAGTGCCACCACCAGCGCCAGTGAGGTTTTCGTCATGGCTCGAACGTCCCGGTGCGTGGCATGCGTCCGGTATGTGGTTGGTGGTTACGATCGGGAGCTGTGGAGTTCCGGGTGCTCGGGCCGGTCGAGTGTTACGCCGACGACGGCGTGCGGCTGAGCCTTGGGCCGCCCAAACAGCGGGCGGTGCTCGCGTTGCTCCTCGCGCAGCCCGGCCGGGTGCTGTCGGTCGACCGGCTGATCAGCGTGCTGTGGGACGACGCTCCGCCCAAGACGGCGCTGAAGAACCTCCAGGTCTACGTCTACCAGCTGCGCAAGGTCGTCGGCTCGCGGCTGCTCTCGCGGGCGCCCGGCTACCTGATGTCGATCGACCCGGCCGAGCTCGACCTCACCCGGTTCACCGAGCTGCTCGAGCTCGCCCGCGGGGAACGCACGCCGCGCGGTTACCGCGAGGCGCTCGCGTTGTGGCGCGGGCCCGCCCTCGCCGATCTCGCCGCGTCCGGCCTGCTGCGCGGGGTCGTCGCGCAACTGGAGGAGCTGAGGCTGGCCGCGCGGGTCGAGTGCGCCGAGGCGGAGCTCGACCTCGGCCGGCACGTCGAGATCGTCGCGGACCTGAACGAGTGGGTGCGCGAGCACCCGTTGAACGAACGCCTGCGCGAGCAGCAGATGGTCGCGCTGCACCGCGCGGGGCGTCCGGCCGAGGCCCTGGCGGCCTACCAGGAGTGCCGCCGGGTGCTCACCGACGAGCTCGGCGTCGAGCCGGGGGAGTCGCTGCGGCGGCTGCAGGCCGAGATCCTGCGCGCGAAACCCGTTGGCGCGGCGGCGATCCGGCAGCTGCCGCCGGACGTGGTCACCTTCGCCGGCCGCGGCCGCGAGCTCAACCTGATCAAGGCGCAGCAGCGGCAGGACCGCGTCGCGGTGTGCGTGATCACCGGGCAGGCGGGCATCGGCAAGTCGGCGCTCGCGGTGCGGGCGGCGCACGAGATCGCCGCGAGGTTCCCGGACGGCCAGCTCTACGCCGACCTGTCCGACGGCGCGTCGGACCGGATCCTGAGCCAGTTCCTGCGCGCGTTGGGCGAACGGCCCGGCGACGAGGAGGCGCTGCGCTACCGCTCGCTCACCGCGTCGCGCCGGCTGCTCGTGGTGCTGGACAACGTGGCCACCGCGGGTCAGGTCACCCGCCTGCTGCCGACCGGTCCGGGCTCGGCCGTGCTGATCACGTCCCGCCGCCCGCTCACCTCGCTGCACGGCGCCTCGTACGTGAAACTCGGCGCGCTGCAACTGGAGGACGCGCACCGGCTGCTGGAGGGCGTCGCCGGGAAGGTCTCGGACGCGGCGGAGCTCGTGCGCTGGTGCGGCGGACTGCCGCTGGCCCTGCGCATCGCGGGCGCCCGGCTCGCCGCCCGTCCACAGTGGACCGCACCGCTGCTGGCGGCACGGCTGGCGGACGAGGCGCGCCGCCTCGACGAGCTGAGGCTCGGCGACGTCGCGGTGCGCTCGGCGTTCGAGGTCAGTTACGCCGAGCTGGGTTCTCCGGACGTGGCAAGGGTGTTCCGGCTGATCGGACTCCTCGACGGCCCCGACTTCGCGGTCGCCGCGGCACGGGCGCTGACCGACGTGCCGGACGTCGGGGACCTGCTCGCCGAACTCGCCGACGCACACCTGGTCGACGAACCGGTGCCCGGCCGGTTCGCGCTGCACGACCTGCTGCGCCTCTTCGCGCGCGAACGCTGCCGCGCCTCGGAGTCGGCCGAGGAACGTTCGCTCGCGCTGGAACGCCTGCACAAGCACTACCTGGAAGCGCTGGCGGACACCCCGTCCGACCTCTGGCTGGCCGAAGAGCGCGACAACCTGATCGCCGCCGCACACCAGGCCTCCCCGGCCGACGCGATCGCGTTCGCCACGGGCCTGTCCTGGTACTTCCGCCGCCGTTCCGAGGTGGCGGACTGGGCCGCGCTGAACACGCTCGCCCTGGAGGCCGCCCGCTCCCTGGGCGACCTCCGCGCGGAAGCGCTGGCGTTGAAGGAACTGGGCGCCGCCTGCGAGCGCGGCTTCAAGTTCGGCGAGGCACAGCGGCACTGGACGGCGGCACTGGCCCTGGCCCGTGAACTGCACGACCGGCAGCTCGAAGCCGTGACCCTCAACAACCTCGGCATCACCCACTGGCGCCGCCGCGACCTGCCCGCCGCGCTGACCTCGCTGGAGGCGTCGCTGACGTTGCGCGAGGAACTGGACGACTCGCAGGGCGCGGCCTACGTGCGCACCAACCTGGGCCTCGTGCACGCCGCGCTGGGCGACCTCCCCGCCGCGCTGGTCTGCTACGAGGAGACGCTGACGACGTTGCGCGCGTGCGGTGACAGGTCCGGAGAGCTGCACGCGCTGGCGAACATGGCCGACGCCCACCGCCAGCTCGGCTCCCTGGACCGGGCGCTGGAACTGGCGGAGGAGGCGCTGGACCTCGCGCGATCGGTGGGGGACAGGCAGATCGAGGCGGGCGTGCTGCTGGACCGCGGCATCGTGCACGAGCTGGCCGGCCGGGGTGAGGAGGCACGCGCCTCGTACGCCGAGGCGGTGCAGCTGTCGCGGCGCATCGGGTTCCGGTGGGGTGAGGCGGAGGCGTCGCGGAAGCTGGCGGGGCTGGACGGCTAGGTGTGGTGTCCGGGACGTTGTTCCGGGCGTGACGTTCAGTTGCTGTTAGCAACTGGTTAGCGCGGTTCTCCAGTCTCGGTGGCGGAGGCGAGAATGCCGCCTCCGCCGAGAAGGGGGATTCTCTTGATCCGCAAGATGATGACGATCCTGGCGGGAGTCGCGTTCGCGGCGTCGCTGCTGTCGATGCCCGCGAGCGCCGCCGCGCCGCGCTCACCGATGGGGGAGGGAAGCGACGTGTCGACGGCCGCCTACAGCGACTGTCCCGCCGCCCGGATGTGCATCTTCAACAACCTCAACGGAGGCCGTCCGTGGGGCTACTTCGCAGTCGGTGACGCCAACCTGGGAGCGGCGCCCGGTCCGAGCGGGCTCAACAACAACGCCGAGAGCGGCTACAACCGCACCAGCCAGGTCTGGTGCTTCTACGACGGCGCCGGCTACACGAACCTGCTCGGCTACATGGATCCGGGCGACCAGTACAACTTCGCGGTGGACAAGCGCAACAAGGTCAGTTCGCTGCGGGTCTGCCCCTGACCGGTGGAGGCGGGGGCGCTGCTCGCGGAGTCCCCGCCTTCGCTCACGCCGTGGCGTCGCAGCGGTACCAGTCGTCGTTGTGTCCACCGTGGTCGAAGTACCGCCGGTACGCCTCCGATCAGACCGGTCACCGGGTGACCACAGCGCGGTGGCCCGATGTCGCCGATCAGGCTCGGGAACGCCTGGAGGGCGACCGTTGGCGTCAGCGGGATCGCCCACGGCTGTTCATCCCCGCAGGGCTGCTGGCGCGGCTGCGCGCCTCACCCGCCCGCCGCGTACCTGCCGGCCGCGAACACCCCGTCCGGGTCGAGGGCCTGCCCGATGCTCGCCTGCAGCGCCGTCGCCGCCCCGGGCCTGTCGACATCCCGCCGATAGGGCAGGAAACCGTGTGCCGCAAACGCTTGGTGCAGCCGGTCGAGCGTCTCCCGTGCCTCCGCGACGGCCGCGGGATCGTCCGCCGGGAAGCCGATGGCGATGACGTGGTCGACGGCTTCGTTGTCGTGGACGTTCACCGTGACGGCGGGCGTCGACGCGCAGCAGCCGCGGATCAGCTTCTCGGCGAGCGCGACCGCCTCCCCCGAGAACGGGACGAGCGGCAGGAACATCAGCAACCCGAGTTCGGCGTCGACCCGGTCGGCCGGGCGTCCCGCGGTCCTGCGCAGGAACCACGTGTCGGCCGGATCGGGATCCCCCGCGTACGTCGCGCGGACCACCTCGTCCGCGGTGGAGGCCGGTGCCGCGACGAGCGGTGAATGCCGTGCCGCAGCATGGAGTACCGAACCGAGCGCCTCCACGACCTCGCCCGCCCCGCTGAGGCAGACGTGCGCGAGGTAACCGTCCGCCTGTGCCGCGACCGGGTTGTAGATCTTGGTGGTCGGCGGGACCAGCCGCTGGTCCGTCCACGACCGCAGCGCGTCCACCGCGTCGGCGAGGTCGTCGGCCGCGAAGGTGAACGGCAGCAGCCGCACCTCCTCGGGCCTGGGCAGCAGCCGGACCACGGCGGCGGTGACGACCGCGGACGACGACTGAGTGAACAGGTGGGTGAGCGTCGGCCCGAGGCCGTGCGGGCGCGGGACGGCCGACACCCCCGGCCACCAGCCGACCTGCTCGCGCCGGCCGTCGGCGAGCACCACCTCCAGCCCGACCAGGTCCTCGGCGCGGGCGCGGTGCACGCCGACGCCACGCTCCAGCGCGTTGCCGATGATGCTGGTGCGCAACGAGGACGTGGTGAGGTTGAAGATCCTCGGCGTGCCCCACAACAACTCCGCGAGCGCGCCTTGTGAGACACCCGGCTCCACCACGGCGTAGCCGCGTTCGACGTCGAGCGCGCGAACGCGGTCCAGGCCCGACAGGTCGAGGACGGTGGCACCGTCCGCGACCGGCAGACCCGAACCCAGGCCCCAGTTGTAGCCCTTGCTGATCGGGTGCAGCGGACGCCTGCCGGACCGGACGATCTCCACGACCTCGTCGGCCGTCGCCGGACGGAGGACATCGGCGATCGCTCGCGGGCGGAAGGCGGCGGGTTGCTTGAGGGACACGCGGCGCACCATAGGGGCAGGCGGCGGCGGAGGCCGGTAGCCAGACGTAGCGCGTCACGGTGAGGACGGGCAGGATGCCCCGAACGGCCTAGTCTGGATCATGTGGAACTGCTGCACCTCCGCTACTTCGTCGCGGTCGCCGAGGAACTGAACTTCTCCGCGGCCGCGCGGAAGCTGCACATGGCCGCCTCCCCGCTGAGCCAGCGCATCAAGGACCTCGAACACGAACTGGGCCGTCCGCTGTTCGACCGCAGCACCCACCACGTGGCGCTGACCGACGCGGGCACCGCCCTGCTGCCGATCGCGCGCGACGTGCTCGACCGGGTCGGGTCCATCCGCTGGCGCCTCGACCAGGCGACGCACGCCGCCAGGTCCACGGTGTTCGTCGGCATTCCCGCGGGTGTCCACCCGGTGCTGCGGGAACGGCTGACGGTGCTGGCGGAACGGGTCTCGGGGCGGTTCGAGGTCAAGCGCTGGCCGGGCACGACCACGGACCTCGTCGCGGCGGTGAAGGACGGCAGGCTCGCGCTCACGCTGGCGCGGCTGCCCGTGCAGGAGGCCTCGCTCGACACGCTGCACGTCATGTCGGAACGCCTCGGCGCCGTGGTGCCCGCAGACCGGTTCGAAGGCCGGAAATCGGTCAAACTGGCCGATCTCACCGATCTCGCCTATGCGAAGTCGCCCGAGGAAATCATGCCCGCGTATTTCGAGCAGCTCGACCGCCAATTGCGCGAGCTGGGCATCAAAAAGCGCATCCAGCTGAGCAACACCGGCTATCAGGGCACCTCGGAGATCGTCTCGGGCGGTCTCGGGTTCTCCGTGTCGATGCTCGACGAGGACAGCTCCATGCGCGGCTACCAGCTGGACAACATGGCGGTCCTGCCGTTCGAGGACTTCCGTGCGCAGCTCGACACCGGACTGCTGTGGCGCCGCGACCGGGCGAGCGGTGGGGACATCGAGGAAATCGTCGCGGTCGCGAAAGAAGTGTTCGCGGAGCCGATCGTCAAATGAGAAATGGTGTGACCGCTGTGGTCATACCATTGTTCGCGACATGATCGTTCCCTTTCTCCTGGTTCTTCACTAACTTCGGTGGTGCAGGAACGAACAGGTGCGAAAGGACGAACGATGAAGGACATCACCGCCGGTCCGCTGGACGGCGTGCGCGTGATCGACCTCTCGACCGTGGTGATGGGCCCGTACGCGGCCCAGATCCTCGGAGACCTCGGCGCCGACGTGATCAAGATCGAGTCGCCTGTGGACACCGTCCGCAACGGCCGCTACCGCACCACGCCGGGCATGACCCCGTTGAGCCTCAACGTCAACCGGAACAAGCGCAGCATCGCGCTGAACCTGAAGGACGAGGACGACCGCGAGACCGCCCTCGCGCTGATCGACACGGCCGACGTGCTGATCACCAACATGCGACCGGGCGCGCTGAGCAGGCTCGGCCTGAACTACGCGGACGTCGCCGAACGCAACCCCGGCCTGGTCTACGCCCACGCCCAGGGCTTCCGCGGCGACTCCGACCGCGCGGGCACCGCGGCCTACGACGAGACGGTCCAGGGCGCGTCTGGCCTGGTCGACATCGCGAACCGCGCCCTCGGCCGGCCCGTCTACCTGCCGACGATCATCGGCGACAAGGTGTCGTCGCTGACCATCGCCTACAGCGTGCTCGCCGCGCTGGTGCACCGGAACAACACCGGGCAGGGCCAGCGCGTCGAGATCCCCATGGCCGACACGATGATCGCGTTCAACCTGGTCGAGCACCTCGCGGGGCACGCGTTCGTGCCGGAGGAGGGGCCGACGGGCTTCAACCTGTCGATGGCCAAGGGCCACCACGCCGTGCACACCAAGGACGGCCTCGCGTGCGTCGTGCCCTACAACCCGCAGAATTTCCGCGACTTCTTCGCCGCCGCCGGCCGTCCCGACCTGGTCGAGGACCCGCGCGTCGCCGGTGAGCGCATCGACCCCGGTGACAGCGACGACCTGATGGGACTGGTCGACGAGTGCGCGTCCGCGCTGTCCACCGAGGAGTGGGGAGAGGTGTGCGCCAAGCACAGCATCCCGTTCGGGCCGGTGCTGGAGCTCGACAAGGCGCACGAGGACCCGTACGTCCGCGACGGCCACCTGCTCGACGTCGTGCAGCACCCGAGCGAGGGCGCGATCCGTTCGATCGGCATCCCGGTCCGGTTCTCCGCCACGCCCGCCACCGTCCGCCGTCTCGCCCCGCTGCCGGGGCAGGACACCGCTGAAGTGTTGAAGGAGCTGGCATGACCGTCGTGCGCACCGAACGCGTCGGATCGGCACTGCTGATCACGATCGACCGCCCGGAGGCCCGCAACGCCGTCAACGCGGCCGTCGCGACGCAACTCGCCGCCGCGCTGGACGAACTGGAGGCCACGCCGGAACTGCGCGTGGGCGTGCTCACCGGAGCAGGCGGCTCGTTCAGCGCGGGCATGGACCTCAAGGCCGCGCTGAAGGGCGAGTCGCCGGTGGTCGGCGGCCGCGGCCTCGGCGGCCTCACCGAGGCGGAGCTGACCAAGCCGATGATCGCCGCGGTCGAGGGCTTCGCGCTCGGCGGCGGGTTCGAGCTGGCACTGGGCTGCGACCTGATCGTCGCCGCCGAGGACGCGAAGTTCGGCCTGCCCGAGGTGAAGCGCGGCCTGATCGCCGCGGCAGGGGGAGTCGTGCGCCTGCCGCGGCGGATCCCGCACCACCTCGCCATGGAGATCTTGCTGACCGGCGAGCCGATCGACGGCAGCCGGGCGGGCGCGCTCGGCATCGCCAACAGGGTCGTGCCGAACGGGGAGGCCGCCGCGATCGCACTCCAACTGGCGGACCAGATCGCCCTGAACGCCCCGCTGGCGCTCGCCGCCGTCAAGAGGGTCGTGCGGTCCGCCGATCCCTGGGCCGCGCAACGCACCGAGAGCGCGAAGCTGATGACCACGGCCGACGTCCGCGAGGGCATGACCGCGTTCGCCGAGCGTCGCACTCCACAGTGGACAGGACGCTGACATGCTGGGAATCACACCGTTGAGCGCACCGGCCTTTCCGGCCGTGCAGCCCCGGTTCTTCGACCGCGAGTACCTGAACATCGTCTACCGGACCGACCCGGAGGCGTTGCGGGCCGTGGTGCCGCAGCCGCTGCGGATCGACGAGCCGCTCGTCCGGTTCGAGGTCATGAAGATGAACGACGTCACCGGCTACGGCCCGTACACCGAGGCCGGCCAGGCGGTCCAGGTCGTCTTCGACGGCGAACGCGGCGAGTACCTGCACGCGATGTACCTGGACAGCTTCGCCGCCACGGCGTCCGGCCGCGAGGTCAGCGCCTACCCGAAGGTCATGGGCTCGCCGAAGCTCTACGCCGACAACGGCGCGCTGGTCGGCACGCTCGACTACGGCACGCTGCGGGTGGCCACCGCGACCATGGGTTACAAGCACCACGAACTGGACCGCCGCACGGCTGAGGCGGAGATCACGGTTCCAACCTTCATGCTGAAGACCATCCCTGACTATGACGGTTCGCTGCGGGTGCAGGAGCTCGTGCGCACGGAGATCACCGACGTCGTGGTCAAGGCCGCGTACACCGGCCCGGCGCGCCTGCAACTGTTCCAGCACGTCCTCGCGCCGCTCGCCGACCTCCCGGTGCTGGAGGTCGTCTCCGCCAGCCACGTCATCACCGACCTGACGCTCGCTCCCGCCAAGCCGGTTCACAACTACTTGGAGGAAGCATGACGACCGTCGTGGTCATCGGTGCAGGTGTCATCGGACTTTCGTGGGCCCGGCTCTTCGCCGAGCACGGCCTGACCGTTCGCGTCGTGGACCCCCGCCCCGACCTGGTCGTTCCCGACGGCGTGCAGATCGCGCGGAGCGTCTCGGAAGCCGTGCGGGACGCGGACTTCGTGCAGGAGAACGGCCCGGAGGACCTGGAGTTCAAGAAGACCCTGTTCGCCGAACTCGTCCGGGAGGCCCCGGAGCACGCGCTGCTGCTCAGCTCGTCGTCCGCGATCCCCTCGACCGCGTTCACCGAGGGCATCGACGGCTCGCGCGTCCTCATCGGACACCCGTTCAACCCGCCGCACGTGATCCCGCTGGTCGAGGTCGTGCCGGGGGAGCAGACGAGCGAGGAGTCCGTGACCAGGGCGGTCGAGTTCTACCGCTCGCTCGGCCGCACGCCGGTCGTCGAACGCAAGGAGGTCCCCGGCTTCGTCGGCAACCGCCTGCAGGCCGCGCTCTCCCGCGAAGCCGCCTACCTGGTCGAACAGGGCGTCGTGACGCCCGCCGACCTCGACACCGTCGTCACGAACTCGCTCGGCCTGCGCTGGGCGACCGTCGGACCGTTCCTGGGCGCCCACCTCGGTGGTGGACCCGGCGGTTACCGGCACCTCGCCGAACACATCGGGAAGTCCATGCGGGGTTTGGAACTGGGCATCCCGTCGCAAGATCCCGAACGGCTGATCAAGGCCGTCGAAGACGCTTACGGCTCCTCCACGTACTCGGCGCTGGCCGAGACGCGCGACCGCAAGCAGCTCGCCGTTCTGACGGCATTGGAGGAGAACTGATGAACCGCCTGGAAGACCAGCTGACCGCCGACTTCTACAACTACGAGGCGCTGCTCGGCGACGACGAGCGCAAGATCCTGCTCGGCGCCCGCGAGTTCATGACCACCGAGATCAAGCCGCTGGTCAACGAGTACTGGGCCAAGGGCGAGTTCCCGCACGAGCTGATCGGCAAGTTCCGCGGCGCCGGCCTCACCGCCCTGTCGTACGAGGGCTACGGCGAGCACCCCGCCGCCGTCAGCAACCTGCTCACCGGCATGCTGGCGATGGAGATGACCCGCACCGACGCGTCGGTCGCCACGTTCTTCGGCGTCCACAACGGACTGGCGATGTACTCGATCTACGCGGGCGGTTCGCAGGAGCAGCGCGACCGCTGGCTGCCGGCCATGGCCGCGATGGACAAGATCGGCGCGTTCGCGATGACCGAACCGCTCGGCGGCTCCGACGTGGCGGGCGGCATGCGCACCACGGCCGAGCGCGACGGCGACACGTGGGTGCTCAACGGCGCCAAGAAGTGGATCGGCAACGCCACCTTCGCCGACTACGTGATCGTGTGGGCCCGCGACCTCGCCGACAACCAGGTCAAGGGTTTCGTCGTGGAGAAGGGCACGCCCGGCTTCGTCGCCGAGAAGATCGAGGGCAAGATCGCGTTCCGGATCGTCGAGAACGCCGAGATCACCCTCACCGACGTCCGCGTGCCGGAGGCGAACCGGCTACAGGGCATCCACTCGTTCCGCGACGTCGCGGAGATCCTGCGCGCCACCCGCGGCGGCGTCGCCTGGCAGGCGCTCGGCGTGATGATCGGCGCCTACGAGGCCGCTCTCGCCTACGCGAAGGAGCGCGAGCAGTTCGGCCGCCCGATCGCCCGTTTCCAGATGGTGCAGGACAAGCTGGTGCAGTCGCTCGGCAACATCACCGCGTCGTGGGGCATGCTCGTGCAGCTCGCGAAACTGCAGGACGCGGGCATCTTCCAGGACGAGCACTCGTCGCTCGCGAAGGCGTTCGTCACCTCCCGCATGCGCGAGGTCGTCGCCTGGGCGCGGGAGATCTTCGGCGGCAACGGCATCGTGCTCGACTACGACGTCGCCCGCTTCTTCGCCGACGCCGAAGCCATCTACTCGTTCGAGGGCACGCGCGAGATGAACACGCTGATCGTCGGCAAGGCGATCACCGGCGAGAGCGCCTTCGTGTAGGAACGCTCAGGCCTCGGGGATCTCGACGACCACGTGCGTCGACTTGATCGAGGCCACGGCGACGCTGCCGACCTCCAGGCCGAGCTCGTCCGCGGACTCACGGCTCATCAGAGACGTGACGCGGAAGGGCCCGGCCTGCATGTCGACCTGGGCCATCACCCCGTCCTTGACGACGCGGGTGACGATGCCCTTCATGCGGTTGCGCGCCGAGGCCGCCACGGTCGCACCGGGCTCGGCCACGTCGGTCATCTTCTGCGCGAACGCGGCGAGCTCGATCCCGCTGACGCCCTTGCGCCCGTTGTCCAGGACGACCGACGCGAGGCGGCCCTGGTCGATCCACCGGCGCAGGGTGTCGTCACTGACCCCGAGCAGCGCGGCGGCCTCGCTGATCCGCAAGTTCGGCACGGGCGGAAGTGTATATCCGCGTTCGCGGCGTCAGGAGTGCCCGGCGATGCGGTGGGGCTGGTAGCCCGACTCCAGTTGCTCCACCTCGGCGCCGGTCAGCTCGAAGTCCAGCGCCGCCACCGCGTCGTCGAGCTGCGCGGGCTTGGTGATGCCGACGATCGGTGCCGTGACAACGGGATTGCGCCGCAGCCAGGCCAGCGCGACCTGTGCCCGTGACACCCCGCGGGCGTTGGCGATGGCGGCGACCTGGTCGACGATCGCCCGGTCCGACTCCAGGTACAGCGTGGACCCGAACTCGTCGGTCTCGGTGCGCGCGGTCGTCGCGTCCCAGTCGCGGACCAGGCGGCCGCGCGCCAGCGGGCTCCACGGGATCACGGCGATGCCCTGGTCCGCGCAGAACGGCAGCATCTCGCGCTCCTCCTCGCGGTAGAGGAGGTTGTAGTGGTTCTGCATCGACACGAACTTCGTCCAGCCGTTCTCGCGTTGCGTGAACAACGCCTTGGCGAACTGCCACGCGTACATGGACGACGCACCGATGTAGCGCGCTTTGCCGGACTTCACGACGTCGTGCAGCGCTTCGAGTGTCTCTTCGAGAGGGACGGAGCCGTCGAAGCGGTGGATCTGGTACAGGTCCACGTAGTCCGTGCCGAGCCTGCGCAACGAGTTGTCGATCTCGGCGAGGATCGACTTCCGCGACAGGCCGAAACCGTTGGGGCCTTCGTGCATCCGGTGGTGCACCTTGGTCGCCAGCACGATCTCCTCGCGCCGTCCGAAGTCGCGCAACGCGGCGCCGGTGATCTCCTCCGAGGAACCGGCCGAGTACATGTTCGCGGTGTCGAAGAAGTTGATGCCGGCGTCGAGCGCGGCCTTGATGAACGGCCTGGACTCCTCCTCCGGCAACGACCACGGGTGGCCGCCCCGCTTCGGGTCTCCGTAGCTCATCATGCCGAGACAGATCTCGGACACGTCCATGCCGGCGAGCTTGGTGTAGCGCATGGTCAGCCCCTCAGGAAAACGATGATCACGGTCGGGTGATGGTGACGACAACCCGTTCAACATCAACGTAGTCCGCGTCGCTGGATCGTGCCTTCGTTCGACACGTCCGTGGCTAGCGGGCCTGATCACCTGACCAGCAGGTTTAGCGTCGTTTTCCCGGGGTCTGAGAGGAAAGCGCAATGACGAGCATCGACCTGGTCGCGCCACCGCGGCACGTGCTGGAGCGCACCCGTGCCGCGGTCGGGATCTTGCTCCCGGCGGCGCTGGCGGAACTTCCGGACGAAACACGCGAGGTGGTCGAGTTCGGCCTCGCCCGGCAGGACTTCTCGACGGCCGCGCTCGTGCTGCTCTCCGCCGAGGCGTTCGGTGACGCCGACGTGGCCGCGGTCGCCCTTGCGCTGGAGTTCGCGCAACTGCACGAGCGACTGCACGCGGACCTCATGATCCGCGGGGGCGCGTGGGAGGCGTTCGGCGCGGACAGGGTCGTCTCGGTGGCGGACGCTCTGCTGTCCCTCGCCTTCGCGCGGCTCACCAAGCCCTGGGTGATGATCGTCAACGTCGCGCTGATGTCCGTTGTGGACGGTTACGTCCAGGAGATCGGCATGGACGAGGAGGACGACGTCGACCTGGCTCAGCACCTGGGTGTGGCGGCGGCGAAGCACAGCTCGCTGCCGGCGGCGGCGTGCGAGCTCGGGGCGCTGGCCGGTGGTGCGAGCGCGAGCCAGGCCGGGCACCTCAGGCAGTTCGGGGACGACGTCGGCCTGGCGCGCAAACACGTCGACGACGTCCTGGCCCTCCGCGACGCTCTCGCGCACGGCCGCCGCACGCTGCCGATCGTGGCGGCGGCGAACTCCGGGATGAGCGTCGACGGCGGGCGGAAGTGGTGCGAGCAGCAGGCCGGACTGCTGCTCGCCCGCGCCCTGAACCACCTGCGGAAGTGCGGTGCGAGGGCGCGGGCTGCGGAAGGGCTGGCGGCGCTGGCCGAGGAACTCACGACCGCCCGGCGTGCTCCGGCCGTGCCGGCTCAGCCGACGGGGCGCAGCACGACCTTGCCCGGTGCGTGACCGGTCGCGACGAGGTCCTGCGCCTCGGCCGCCTCGGCCAGCGGGAGGCTCCGCGCGACGCGCACAGCGAGCTTGCCGTCCACCACGAGCTGGGCGTACTCGGTCAGCCTCGTGCCGAACGGCGCGCCTCCGCCGGAGAACGTGACGCCGAGTTCGGCGGCCTGGGGATCGGCGATCGTGATGATCCGGTCGGTGCCGCCGCGCAGTTCGACCGACAGCGGCAGGTCGCCCTGCCCGGCGGCGTCGTACACGGCGTCGACGCCCCGCGGCGCGGCGGCGCGAACCCGGTCGGCGAGACCCTCGCCGTAGGCGACCGGGATGGCGCCGAGCGACCGCAGGTAGTCGTGGTTGGCGGGGGAGGCGGTGCCGATGACCGTGGCACCGCGAGCCACCGCGAGCTGGACGCCGACGGCGCCGACCACACCCGAAGCGCCGTGGACGAGCAGCGTGTCGCCCTCGCCGACCTCCAGCTCGTCGAGCACGCGGACCGACGTCTCGACGGCCACGGGCAGCGCGGCGGCCGTGTCCCAGTCGAGGTCCGCGGGCTTGAGGGCGAAGTCGGAGGCCAGCGCGTACTCGGCGTAGGCGCCGGTGACCGTCCAGCCCAGGACCGAGTCACCCACCGCGACGCCGGTGACGCCCTCGCCGACCTCGTCGACGATGCCGGCCGCCTCCAGGCCGGGGGTCGCCGGGAACGGGGGCGTCATCTGCGGTGGCATCCACCCGTTGCGGATCTTGTGGTCCAGCGGGTTGACCGCCGCGGCCACCACTTTCAACCGCACCTGTCCCGGGCCGGCGTGCGGCTCCTCGACCTCGTTCAGGCTCAGCACTTCCGGGCCGCCGAAGGTGGTGTAGGTGATCGCCTTCATCTCTGACTCCTGGTGCTCGTCGTTTGGTTGACATGTCAACCCTAGCGACGGCGGTGCTCTGCCTGCCCCCGCACTTCGGCTAGTCCCACCTAGCCGAAAGACCAGTCGGGTGCACGTCCGGCCGGACTACGCTGGTCACCATGGACCTGCTGGCCGCCGCCGACGTGATCCGGGCACCCCTGAGCGAGACGCTGTCGCGGCTGTCGGCCGCGATCGCCGGCGCCATTCCGCACCACGCCATCGCCGAGCTGTCCAACTGCTCGTTCGCGCCGTTCAAGCTCCGCGGCGAGACGCCGGTGACGATCACCGACATCGCCGCGTTGCGCCCCCTGCTGCCGGGCCGGGGTGCCTGGCAGGGGCGCGCGGCCATGGCCGGGAACGACGTGCCGGTCGTCGTGCTGGTGAGCGACGTGTCCGTGCCGAGCGCGCTGCTGGTGCTCCTGCGTGCCGACGACACCCCCGTGACCGACGAGGTGCTGGCACCCGCCGTCGCGTTGTGGGACTTGGTCACCGCGCACATGGAGGGCCTGCGCAACGAGGCGGTGCCCGCGACGCTCGCCGTGTCCCGGGCCGCCGCGGCGGCGCGTGCCGTCGCCATCTCCGACCTCGGCGACGCGTACGGCGCTTCGCTGACCGCGCTGCTCGGCGTGCTGCGCGACCACGGCGTGGACGACGCCGTCGCCCGCTCACGGTCCGTCGACCTCGCCGTCACCGCACTGGTCGAGCTGCGGTCACGGGCCGACCTGGACCGGGCGCAGACCGAGGAAAGGGCGGGAGAGGCCTTCGAACGGCTCGCCGAGTCGTTGCGCCGCGTGCTGCGCGGCCGCGACGTGCGCCTGGACCTGGGCACGCCCGGCGCGGAGGAGGGCGCGGACCGGATCGTGCCGACCGAAATCTCCGCCACGGCCGCCGCGGTGGTCCGGTCCGCCGTGCACGCGATGCTGGACGACCAGGGCGGGGTCGGCCGCGTCCACATCGGCTGGAAGATCGTCGGCGCCGTGCTGAGGGCGACCGTGCGGGACGACGGTCCCGGCACCCTGTCCTGCGGCAGCCTCGACCGGCGCCGGGTACCGGAACGCCTCGGGCCGCTCGGCGGGAAGGTCGAGGTCGACGCGGTGCCGGGCTGGGGCGCGACCGTGACGATCGAGGTGCCGCTCGGGCCGCGGGAGAGTCCGCGCGAGGACCCGCTCACCGTGCTGGGCGCGCGGGAGCTGGAGGTGTTGGGGCGTGTCGCCCGTGGCCGGCGCAACCGCGACATCGCCGGTGAGCTGCACATCAGCGAGTCCACGGTGAAGTTCCACGTGGCTAAGATCCTGGAGAAGCTCGGCGTCGGCTCACGCGGTGAGGCCGCTGCCCTGGCGCACGAGTGGGGCGCCGCGCGTTAGGCCGTGTCCTCCGGGTCTCTCGACCGTGACTCTCATCGAACGGACTCACAGGACACGGCCGCCTAGCCGATCTCGCCCATCCGCTGCCGCACGAGGTCACGCACCACGTCGTCGGGCAGCGGCGCGTCCGGCGTGAACCGCACGGTGCCCTTGGAGAGCGAGAACCCGGCCAGCCGGTCACGCACCACGTCCACGGCCGCGGGACTGAACGGGAACACGGCCAGGTGGTCCTTCGCCGCCTTGAACCCGAGCAGCGGCTTGCCCTTGAGCCTCAGCGCGGCCATTCCGTAGCTCAGGCCCTGCTCGGCCGCCGGCGCCAGTTCCTCGGCCAGGGCGCGGATGTGGGCGAACGCGTCGCGCGCCGGGGCGTCGAGGCCCGCGAAGTAGTCGTCAACGTCGGCCATGGCGGCACGCTACTCGCGCGAAGTGCTCCGCGAGCGAACCTGTGGCACCCGGCGGGACCATGTCCTCTCCTTCTCGATACAGAGACCTGGACCACCCTCGGTTGCACGTCCAATAGTAGGAAGTCAAACTATTCTCATGGCGACCACTCTGCACAAGCCGGCGAACCCGGTGCGCTTTGTGACCGCGTCCAGCCTGTTCGACGGCCACGACGCGGCTATCAACATCATGCGGAGGATCCTGCAGTCGCAGGGTGCGGAGGTCATCCACCTCGGCCACAACAGGTCGGTGTCGGAGGTCGTCGACGCGGCGATCCAGGAGGACGTCCAGGGCATCGCCATCAGCGCGTACCAGGGCGGGCACGTCGAGTACTTCTCGTACCTGGTCGAGCTCCTGAACGAGCGCGGCGCCGGGCACATCCGGGTCTACGGCGGCGGTGGCGGCGTCATCGTCCCCGAGGAGATCGAGCTGCTGCACTCGCGTGGGGTCGCGCGGATCTTCTCGCCGCAGGACGGGCAGACGCTCGGCCTCGCCCGGATGATCAACCTGATGATCGAGGAGTGCGACCACGCGCTGACGGAGCCGTTCAGCCACGACGCGCTGCTGACGGGGGCGGACGAGGCCCTGGCGCGCGCGATCACGCACATCGAGGCCGGCGCCGCGGAACCCCTGGAGACCACGCGCAAGGTGCCGGTCCTCGGCATCACGGGCACCGGTGGCTCGGGCAAGTCGTCGCTCACCGACGAGCTGGTGCGCCGCTTCCGGCTCGACCAGCAGGACAAGCTGCGCATCGCCGTGCTCGCCGTCGACCCGACGCGCCGGCGTGGTGGTGGCGCGCTGCTCGGCGACCGCATTCGGATGAACTGCCTCGACGGCGACCGCGTGTTCTTCCGTTCGCTGGCCACGCGCCGTGCGGGCAGCGAGATCCCGGACGGCCTGGAGCAGGCCATCGTGGCGTGCAAGGCGTCCGGTGTCGATCTGGTCATCGTCGAGACGCCCGGTATCGGTCAGGGCGACGCGGCCATCGTGCCGTTCGTCGACTTCTCGCTGTACGTGATGACGCCGGAGTTCGGTGCCGCTTCGCAGCTCGAGAAGATCGACATGCTCGACTACGCGGACGCCGTGGCGATCAACAAGTTCGAGCGCCGCGGTGCGGAGGACGCGCGCCGCGACGTCGCACGGCAGATGGTGCGCAACCGCGAGGCGTTCGGCGTCAAGTGGGAGGACATGCCGGTCTACGGCACGTCCGCCGCGACGTTCAACGACGACGGCGTGACGGCGCTCTACCAGTTCCTGCGCGACGGCCTGGTCGAACACGGCCTGCACGCCGAAGAGGGCGCACTCGCCCCCGTGGCCGGCAAGACGTCCACGAGCGCCTCCACGGTCGTTCCCGCCGCACGGGCGCGCTACCTGTCCGACATCTCGGACACCGTGCGCGGCTACCACCGCAGGACCGGCGAGCAGGTCGAGGCGGTCCGCAGGCACCTCCAGCTCTCCGGCGCGCAGAAGGCGTTGGAGGCGGCGGGCAAGGGCGTCGCGGACATCGCGGAGCTGGCCTCCGAGGCCGAGCGCAAGATCGACCGCGAGACGGTGGACCTGCTGCGCGCGTGGCCTGCGACCGTCGAGCAGTACTCCGGCGACGAGCTCGTGTTCAAGGTGCGGGACAAGGAGATCCGCACGTCGTTGACGCGCGAGACGTTGTCCGGCAACCAGGTCCGCCGGGTCAGCCTGCCCCGCTACGACGACGAGGGCTCCCTGCTGCGGTTCCTGCGCAAGGAGAACCTGCCGGGCTTCTTCCCGTACACCGCGGGGGTCTTCCCGTTCAAGCGCGAGGGCGAGGACCCGGCGCGCATGTTCGCGGGGGAGGGCGACGCGTTCCGCACGAACCGCCGCTTCAAGTACCTGTCGAAGGGCAACCCGGCCACGCGCCTGTCGACGGCGTTCGATTCGGTGACGCTCTACGGCCGCGACCCCGACACCCCGCCGGACGTCTACGGCAAGATCGGCACCTCCGGCGTCTCGATCGCGTCGCTGGACGACATGAAGGCCCTGTACGACGGCTTCGACCTCGTCGCGCCGACGACGTCGGTGTCGATGACGATCAACGGCCCGGCGCCGACGATCCTCGCCTACTTCCTGAACACGGTGATCGACCAGGAGGTCGGGAAGTTCAGGGACGCGGAGGGCCGTGAGCCGAACGCCGAGGAGTACGAGAAGGTCAGGGCCTACGCGCTGGCCAACGTCCGCGGCACCGTTCAGGCCGACATCCTCAAGGAGGACCAGGGCCAGAACACCTGCATCTTCTCCACGGAGTTCTCGCTGCGCATGATGGCGGACATCCAGGAGTGGTTCATCCAGCAGCAGGTCCGCAACTTCTACTCGGTGTCGATCTCGGGCTACCACATCGCCGAGGCCGGGGCGAACCCCATCAGCCAGCTCGCCTTCACCCTGGCCAACGGCTTCACCTACGTCGAGTCGTACCTCGCGCGCGGCATGAACATCGACGACTTCGCGCCGAACCTGTCGTTCTTCTTCTCCAACGGCATGGACGCCGAGTACAGCGTCATCGGCCGCGTGGCCCGCCGCATCTGGGCTGTGGCCATGCGCGACCGCTACGGCGCCGCGGAGCGTTCGCAGAAGTTCAAGTACCACGTGCAGACGTCGGGCCGTTCGCTGCACGCGCAGGAGATGGACTTCAACGACATCCGCACGACGCTGCAGGCCCTCTGCGCGCTGTACGACAACTGCAACTCCCTGCACACCAACGCTTACGACGAGGCGATCACCACTCCCACGGAGTCGTCCGTCCGCCGCGCGATGGCCATCCAGATGATCATCAACAAGGAGTGGGGCCTCTCCGCCAACGAGAACCCGCTGCAGGGCTCGTTCGTCATCGACGAGCTGACCGACCTCGTCGAAGAGGCCGTGCTGATGGAGTTCGACCGCATCTCCGAACGCGGCGGCGTGCTCGGCGCGATGGAGACCGGCTACCAGCGCGGCCGCATCCAGGACGAGTCGATGCTCTACGAACAGCGCAAGCACGACGGCTCGCTGCCGTTGATCGGCGTCAACACCTTCCTGCCCGAGGACGGCACGCGCGAGGTCGTGAAGATCGAGCTCGCGCGCGCCACCGAGGAGGAGAAGGAGTCGCAGGTCGAGCGCACCCGCGCCTACCAGGCCGCGCACCGCGACGAGGCCCAGAAGGCGTTGGCCCGCCTGCGCGAGGTGGCGCAGACGAACGAGAACGTGTTCGCGGTGCTGATGGACGCGGCCCGTGTCTGCACGCTCGGCCAGATCACCGAGGCGTTCTTCGAGGTGGGCGGCCAGTACCGCCGCAACATCTAGACCGCGTAGGGCCGGCCGACGATCCACCCGCCGACGTGTGCGGGGAGCTCGTCGGTCGGCACCAGCTCGACGGTGTCGCCGACGTTCACCACACCCGGCTGGACCACCCAGCTGTCCAGGCACAGCACGCCACCGAACTCGTGCCGGATGCGCCGGTGCACGTCCAGGTCCTGCGCGCCGGTGTCCGGATCGATGGTCGTGACCACGCACCGGGCGCGCTTCTTGTACATCCCGATCACCACGTCACCGACGACCAGGGCGTGCCCCGGCCAGCCGTCCTCCTCGCCGGCCTCGACGCCGCCGATGAGGATGTTGGGCCGCAGCCGCCGCACGTCGACGCCCGCGGCCTCGACCTGGCCGTCCGTGGCCACCAGGACGTTCAGCACGTCGAAGCGCTCCGGGCCGGTGTAGCGGGTCAGTCTGCCGCCGAACGGCAGCACCCGCTCGTGGGCCTGCCAGCTGTCCCAGGGGTGCCCGTCCACCAGCGGGCCGTCCGGGCCGGTGGTCGCGGGGATCGTGAGCAGGCCGTATCGGGTGCGCCCGGTCAGCACGCCGTGCGGGCCCTGCACGTGTACCAGCCGGTCGCCCTCGACGCCGTCCGGGGTGAACGTGGCCTGCTGGAGTTCTTCGCCGCCCAGTGACTTCACCGGGAACCGCCACAACGCCTTGACGTGCATGGTCGTCACTCCGCCGGGATCTCGTAGGTCGAGCTGGGGTCGATGCGGCGCTCGGATTCGGCGATCTGCACGTCGTTGATGCTCGCCTCGCGCCTGCGCATCAGGCCGGACTCGGCGAACTCCCAGTTCTCGTTGCCGTAGCTGCGCCACCACTGACCCTCGTCGTCGTGCCACTCGTACTGGAAGCGCACGGCGATGCGGTCGTCGCCGAACGCCCACAGCGACTTGCGCAGCACGTACTCGTGCTCGCGCTCCCACTTCTTCGTCAGGAACGCGACGATCTCGCCGGTGCCGTGGACGAACTCGGACCTGTTGCGCCACACCGAGTCCGGCGTGTACGCGCCGGCGACGCGCACCGGGTCCCTGGTGTTCCAGGCGTCCTGCGCCGCCTGCACCTTGAGGCGGGCGGTCTCGGCGTCGAACGGGGGCACGAGTTTCATGACGGTCCTTCCAACGGTTGGGCGACGCTGCAAACGTTAGAACGAGTTTCTAACGGATGCAAGCCTGTGTTACCGTTAGACGTGCTGACGCCCGACGAGCCCCGTCCGGTCCTGCTGATGAACACCATCTGGGCCAATCGGTCGCAGGTCCACGACGACCTGACGACTGTCGGTGGACTCCGCGAGTTCCTGGGCGTTCCGGCGGACGAGGCCGATCTCGTCGCGTTCCGCTCGTTGCGGCAGGCACTGCGCGACCTCGCGGGCGTGCTGACCGAGGACACGCGTCCGGTCGCGCGGGATCGTGACCTGGAGCGGGCCGTGGCCGAGGTCAACCGTGCGGCGCGCAGTGCGCAGCGGTGGCCGCAGCTGACCGTGCGCGACGGCGAACTGTTGCGGCACAACGAAAGCGACGGATCGCTCGCGGATCGTGAGCGTGCCTCGATCGCCGCGGAGGCCGTGGACCTGTTCACCGGTGAGAACAGGGTTCTGTTGCGCGCCTGTTATGCGCCGGGCTGTGTGCTCTACTTCGTGAAGGACCATCCGCGCCGTGAATGGTGCTCGCCGTCGTGCGGCAACAGGGTCCGCGCGGCTCGCCACTACCGGCGCAATCGGGGTGAATCCCCTGGTCCGAACGGGTTTTCCTGATCAGCGGGGGTAAACATGGGCCGTCCCGGTTCCGATTAAACGGACAACAGTTGGGCGCGTTCTGTGTGTGGTGGTGATCCGCGATGTCCCGAGAATCCGTGCCAGGTCACGACATCAGCTATCACCTCGTCTGCTTCGACGAGACAGGTGACGAGCGGGGGCGGGACAGCGCGGACGTGCTGTACGACGCCCGCCAAGGCGTCACGGACGTCTTCTTCTTCATCCACGGCTGGAACGGCGACGTGCCGGCCGCCCGTGAGCAGTACGGGCGGTGGGTCGCGACGATGGCCGGCTGCCGTGCCGAACGTGAAGCGGCACACCGGCTTCCGGGCGGCTTCAAGTCCCTGCTCGTCGGGTTGCACTGGCCGTCGAAGGCGTGGGGCGACGAGGACGTGCGGTCGGACGAGTTCATCAAGGCACAGGCGAACCGCCTCGGCGGTGGCGCCGGGCGCACGGCCGCCGTGCGCACGATCGTCCAGGCCGCGCGGCAGCACCCGTGCCGCATGTCGCCGGCGGTCAAACAGGCCTACGACTACCTGGAGAGCTCGGTTCCCGACCTGCCGGGCGAGGACGGGATGGCGTTCGACGCCGAGCAGCTCTACCGGGCGTGCCTGGAGGACCCGGCGCTGGGCGGCATCCTGTCGCCGTTGCGGATCCTGACGTTCTGGAAGATGAAGCGGCGCGCCAAGGTGTTCGGCGAGAGCGGCGCGGCCAGGATCGCCCGCGAGGTCGCCCAGGCCGCCCCGAACGCGCGCATCCACCTGATGGGCCACAGCTTCGGCTGCATCACCGCCACCGCGATGGCGAACGTGGTGCCGGCCGCGACGCTGACCCTGGTGCAGGGCGCGATGTCGCTGTGGTCGTTCGCGGAACGGCTGCCCGGCGAACCCGGCTCCGGCTACTTCCGCGGCGTGCTCGGCCGCGTGCCCGGCCCGATCATCGTCACCACGTCGTCGAACGACTACGCCATCGGCCGCTTCTACCCGCTGGCCGCGCGGTCGGGCCGGCAGGTCGACCTCGACGAGTACCCGAAGTACGGCGGGCTCGGCTCGCACGGCGTGCAGGGCACCTACGCGCACGGCCACAAGATCGGCGCACCGGGCGAGCTCCAGCGCGGGCAGGTGCACAACGTCGACTGCACGGCCGTGATCCGCCGGATCGACGGGATCGCGGGCGCTCACAACGACATCTGCCACCCGGAGCTGGCGCGGCTGCTGTGGAAGGCGGTGATGGCCCGCTAAAGCGTGCCCAGGCGCAACACGATCTGGGGTACCAGCGTGTCGCCGAGGCAGGAACGCAGCTCCGCGCGCAACGCGGACAGGATCACCGCGTCGTGCGCGGGGGAGACGGCGAACCCGGCCGTTCCCGCGGTCAGCACGACGCGCTGCATCGCCTGTCCCGCACGGATCTCGGCCGCGGCACCCTGGGTGAACGTGCACAGCACCAGCTCGGTGGCGCTGCGCACGTGCAGCCAGGCACGCTCCACTTCGGCCGCCCGCGACAGCAACCCGCGCCAGGCGGCGGGTTCGGGGAACGTCGTCCACGTGCGACGGTTCGCGTGCAGCGACCGGAGCAACGCCAGCACGTCCGAGCCCGGTTCCTGGTGGCCGCCGAGCCTGATGGCCGCCGCCGCGTCGTGCGCGCTCTGGCCGGGCAGCAGCGTCACCAGTGGACGGATGCCGTGTCCCTGCAGTGCCAGCCGGGCGTTGAGCAGAGCCGCCCCGCAGGCCAGTCGCGTCTCGCGGCTGTGCGGCCCGGTGGTGTGCAGTTCGATCTGCTCGGGACGCACCTCGAACCGCACGCCGGGAGCGGAGGCTCTGGCATGGGAGAGGACGCCGCGCACTTCCTCACTCGCGAGTCCGAGTGAGCCGGGGACGGTGACGGTCATGGTCATACTGTCCGGTCGGAGCGACGGCCGAACCACGGTCGAAGGTCCCCACTTCCTAGGGCCGTGAGTTGGTCGAAAATGTGCGAATGTAGGCGGCGTGCCTGACGTGCCTGGTCGCCGCGACCTCGACGAGCTGCTCGACGAGGTCCGCGACCGCATGGACGAGATCGTGACCACCCGCGACCACATGCAGGAACTGCTGGGCGCGGTGCTCGCCGTCGCTTCCGGTCTGGAACTCGAGCCGACCCTGCTGCGCATCGTCCAGGCGGCCGTGGACCTGGTCGGTGCCCGCTACGGCGCGCTGGGCGTGCTCGGCACCCGCGACGACCTCTCGCAGTTCCTCCACGTCGGCGTGGACGAGGTGACCCGAGGGTCCATGGGCCACCTGCCCGAGGGCAAGGGCCTGCTCGGGCTGCTCATCAAGGACCCGACGCCGCTGCGCCTGCGCGACCTCGCCCAGCACGAGATGTCGGTCGGCTTCCCGCCCAACCACCCGCCGATGCACAGCTTCCTGGGCGTGCCCGTGCGCGTGCGCGACGAGGTGTTCGGCAACCTCTACATGACCGAGAAGATCGACGCGGCCGAGTTCACCGCCGACGACGAGGCCGTTCTGCTGGCCCTGGCCGCCGCCGCGGGCATCGCGATCGAGAACGCCCGCCTGTTCGAACGCTCCCGCATGCGCGAGCGGTGGCTGGAGGCGATCGGCGAGGTCAACTCCGAACTGCTGGGCGGTGCCTCCGGCGAGTACGCGCTGCGCCTCATCACCCAGCGCACCGTCGAGCTCGCCGGCGCCGACTCGGCCCTGGTCGTCCTCGGCGACGGCCGGCACACCCCGCTCTCCGTCGCCGCGAGCGCGGGCATGAAGATCGACGACTTCGACGCCGCGGACCACGCCGTCGACGAGGTGATCCACTCCGGTGTCCCGCTCCTGGCGGACGACCTGGGTCCGGTCTTCGGCCCGGTCCTGGCCGTCCCGCTGCGGTCGGAGATGGGAGTGACGGGCGCCCTGGTCGTGCTGCGCCGCACCGGCGAGACCCGTTTCCTGCCCGACCAGGTCCCGATGCTCGCCTCGTTCGCCGACCAGGCGGCCGTCGCCCTGGAGTTCGCCGAGCAGCAACGCTCCCAGCGCCTGCTCGACGTGCTGGAGGACCGCGACCGCATCGCCCGCGACCTGCACGACCACGTCATCCAGCGCCTGTTCGTCACCGGCCTCACCCTGCAGGCCACCCTGCGCCGCATCACCGAACCCGAGGTGGCCGCCCGCCTGCGGACCGCCGTCGAGCAGCTAGACGAGACGGTCCGCGAGATCCGCACGTCCATCTTCGACCTGCACTCGAACGACAACACCTCACTGCGCCGCCGCCTGCTCGACCTCGTCGCGGGCCTGACCGAGTCGACGCACCTCAAGCCGTCCATCCGCATGTCCGGCACCGTGGACAACTCGGTGCCGCCCGAACTCGCCGAGCACGTCGAGGCCGTCGTGCGCGAGGCCGTCACGAACTGCGTGCGGCACGCCTCCGCGACCGAGTTGACGGTGCTGATCGACGCCGGCGAGGACGTCGTGATCACCGTGCAGGACAACGGCGTCGGCATCTCGGCGGACGCCTCGCGCAGCGGCCTGCGCAACCTCGCACACCGCGCGGTGAAGTTCGGCGGGTCGCTGGAGGTGACGGCGCCGGACGGCGGCGGCGCCTGCCTGGTGTGGCGCGTGCCGCTGAGCTAACGGAGCTTGTCGCCGTCCTTGCGGAACTGCGACGCGAACACGGCGGCCTGCGTGCGGCGCTGCATGCCGAGCTTCGCCAGCAGGTGCGAGACGTAGTTCTTGACGGTCTTCTCGGCGAGGAACATGCGCTCGGCGATCTGCCTGTTGGTCAGGCCCTCGCCGATCAGGTCGAGCACCGTGCGCTCCTGCTCGCTGAGCATGCGCAGCGGGTCGCCCTCCTCGCGCTCGCGGCGGATCCTGCTGAGCAGCGCGGAAGTCGTGCGCGCGTCCAGAAGGGACTGTCCTGCTGCGACGGTGCGGACGGCGTTGACCAGGTCCGCGCCGAGGATCTGCTTCAGCACGAAGCCGGAGGCGCCCGCCATGATCGCGTCGAACAACGCCTCGTCGTCCGCGAAGCTCGTCAGCATCAGGCACTGCAGGCCCGGGACGCGGCTGCGCAGCTCACGGCACAGCTCGATGCCGTTGCCGTCGGGCAGCCTGATGTCGAGCACCGCCACGTCGGCGTGTGCGCCCGGCACCTTGGCGAGGGCCTCCGTCACCGATGCCGCATCACCGACCACCTCGAGATCGGACTCCTCGCCGAGCAGGTCCGCTATGCCGCGCCGGACGATCTCGTGGTCGTCGACGAGGAAAACGCGCGTCGCCATTGCCTCACGGTAGCCCAAAGTCCTTGGGATGAGGGGACCAATGACACGCGGCCCCCTGCGCCGATCGGGCCTACTTCGGGATCTTGACCTCTCTCCCGGCTGAAGCAGGGAGATCCTTCCCTCGCGGGTCGAGCTTTCTGCTTCGCAGCCCGTTGCCGCCTGGGTCACGAGCACAGGGACGGTGTACCGCCCACGGTCTTACACAAGCTCCACAGACCTGACATCCCACCAGCCCGGCGGTGGACCCGGCCGACTTGGTCATCGCCGACCGGGCGCGACAACCGTGCCAGCCGCTCCGCCAAACGGCTCAACCTGGGGGTCGCGACCTGCGGATGGAACACCTCACGCCCGTCTTGCTCGCGGAGTCTGCACGCGCACGAGAGGTGGTGGTGGTGTCGCACGGGGTGGGCGGGTTCACCGGAGCGTTGGTCGGCTCAACGGCTGTGGCGCTGTCGATCCACGGCGAGTGTCCCGTGGTGGTGGTCCGTGGAAACCAGCAGCAAGGGCCCGTAGTGGTGGGTGTCGACCTCTCGCCCGAATCGGACCCGGCCATCGGCTTCGGGTTCGAGGAGGCGGCATCCGGCATGCCGCTGGTGGCGGCGATGGCCCACGACGACGAGCAGTCCCTGAACACGCGAATGTCCGGGTGGCTGGAGAAGTACCCGGACGTCGCGGTGGACCAACTCGTGGTGGGGGAGCGGCCGATCCCGGTGCTGCTGGAGCTGGGGCAACGGGACGGGCTGCTCGTGGTCGGGTCGCGGGGGCGTGGCGGATTCGCCGGGATGCTGCTCGGGTCTACCTCGCAGGCCCAGATCTACCACGCCCCGTGCCCGGTGGCCGTCGTCAGGCCTGCTTGATCGCGGAGATCTCGAACTCGAGGACGACCTTCTCGCTCACCAGCACGCCACCGGTCTCCAGGGCGGCGTTCCAGGTGACGCCGTAGTCCTTGCGGTTGATGGTGTGCGAGCCCTCGAAGCCGACGCGGGTGTTGCCGAACGGGTCGACGGCCACGCCCTCGAAGGCGAACGGGATGGTGATGCTCTTGGTGACGTCCTTGATGGTGAGGTCACCGGTGATCTCGAAGTTGTCGTCGTCGACCTTGTTCGCGGAGGTCGAGACGAACTTGATCTCCGGGTACTCCTCGACGGCGAGGAAGTCGTTCGTCGTCAGGTGGCCGTCGCGCTGAGCGTTGCGGGTGTCGATGCTCGCGACCTTGAGGGTCACCTCGGCGGTGGTGTTCTCCGGCTTGTCACCGTCGATGGAGATCTTGCCGTCGAACTCGTTGAACGCACCGCGAACCTTGGTGACCATCGCGTGGCGCGCGACGAAGCCGATGCGGGAGTGCGAGGCGTCGATGACGTAGTCGCCGGTCAGTTCGGAGAGGTTGGTGGCGGTGGTCATGGTGTCAAGTCCTTCGGTTGCTCGATTTGGTTGAAGTGTCACTCACCCTGCCTGAACCTGGATGATGTGTCAACTATTCCCGTATGCTGAAGCGGTGACACGATGGTTGGAACCTGAGCAGCAGCGGGCGTGGCGCGCGTACGTCCGCATGCAGGGGGAGCTCAATGCGCATCTGAGCAGGCAGATGTCGGTCGATTCGGACATCTCGATGGCTGACTTCGCCGTGCTGGTGCAGCTCACCGACACGCGTGATGAACGCGTGCGCGTGTTGGAGCTCGCACGGTCTTTGCACTGGGAGAAGAGCCGCATCTCACATCATGTAGCAAGGATGGAGAAGCGCGGCCTGGTGCGCCGGGAGAACTGCAGCAGTGACGGGCGCGGGTCGTTCGTCGTGCTGACGGACCAGGGCCGCTCCGCGATCGAGGAGGCCGCGCCGGCGCACGCCGAGACGGTGCACAAGCTGGTGTTCGACCTGCTCACCGAGGCCGAGGTCGAGGCGCTGGGGTCGATCTCCGAGAAGATCTTCACGCGCCTAACGACAGGAGAATGTGCGGCGGTAGTCGCTCGGTGCGATGCCGACGACCCGATGGAAGTGGTGCCGCAGGAGAGCGGCTGTCCCGAAGCCTGACCTGGTCGCGACCGTGTCGACGTCCAGGTCGGTCTCCTCGAGCAGCCTGCGCGCGTGAAGTACCCGTTGGAGTGACAGCCACTTGTTGGGAGTGGTGCCGGTCTCCGCGGCGAACCTGCGCGCGAAAGTCCGCTCGGACATGACGGCGAGCTTCGCCATCGTCGACACCGTGTGGTTGTCCGCGATCGTGTCGAGCACCTGCTCCAGCACCGGTTCGAGGCTGTCCGAGCTGCACTCCGGGATCGGCAGCTCCACGAACTGCCGCTGACCGCCGTCGCGCTGCGGCGCCACGACCATCCGGCGCGCGATCGTGTTGGCGATCTTGGTGCCGAGCTCCCGCCGGACCAGGTGCAGGCAGGCGTCGATGCCCGCCGCCGTGCCGGCGCTCGTGATGATGTTCCCGTCGTCCACGAACAGCACGCTGGCGTCGAGCCGCGCCTTCGGGAACCGCTCCTGGAACTGCCCCGCCTCACGCCAGTGCGTGGTGCAGTGCCGGTCGTCGAGCAGGCCGGCCGCCCCGAGGATGAACGCCCCGCTGCACACGCTGAGCAGCGTCGCGTCGGTCTCGCGGAGCGCCTTGACCAGCTTCTCCGGGTACTCGTCGCGAACCCGCGCGGCGGGCAGTGCGACGAGGTCGACGCTCTGCAGCGCGTCGAACCCGTGCTCCGGCGTGATGCTCACGCCGCGGATGCTCGTCGGCACCGGCTCGTTCGGGATCTCCCCGCACACCCGGAAGTCGACCAGCGGTACACCCTCTTCGGTCCGGTCGATGCCGAACACCTCGCAGAGCAGCCCGAACTCGAACGGCGCGACGCCGTCGATGAGGGGGACCGCCACCGATCGCAGCATGGCAGGATATTAGCGCGCATCGTCAGATCTGCCACTGTTGGCGGGATATGGACGGTCGCAAACTTACTGACATGACTCTTGCAGCGATCGTCCTCGCAGTAGCCGCCCTCTCCGTCTGGCTCGACCGGCACCGCGACCGCACCGCCGGTCTGGCCGGTTCCTCCGACGTCCCCGACCGCGACCGCGTCCGGGTGCGCGACGACCTCCGGTACCTCACCTGATGAGCGGTGCGGGTCCCGTGTAGCGGGCGACCGGGCGGATGATCTTCGTGTCCTCGGACTGCTCGAGCGCGTTGGCACACCATCCGACCACCCGGCTGCACGCGAACGTCGGCGTGAACATCTCGCGCGGGATGCCGCACTGCTCCATCAGCACGCCGGCGTAGAACTCCACGTTCGCGTACAGCTGCCGGCCGGGCTTGAGCTCGGCCAGCAGCTCCGTGACCCTGCGCTCGACGGTGACCGCGAACTCGGTGAGGCGGGTCGGCTGCTCCTGGGCGATGCCCTTGAGCAGGCGCGCCCGCGGGTCCTCGGTCTTGTAGACGGCATGGCCGAAACCCATGATCCGTTCACCGCGCTCGATGCGTTCCCGCACCCAGGCGTCGATGTTGTCCGGTGTCCCGATGAGGTCGAGCGCCTCCAGCGCCCGGTCCGGCGCACCGCCGTGCAGCGGCCCGGAGAACGTCCCGATCGCCGCCGTCACCGCGGACACGACGTCCGCTCCGGCGCTCGCGACCACGCGCGCGGTGAACGTCGACGCGTTGAAGCCGTGGTCGATCGTGGCGATCAGGTACTGCTCGACAGCACGACCGGCCCATGTTGACGGCTCCTGTCCAGTCAACATGTACAGCCAGTTCGCCGACATGGACAGATCAACCCTGGGGTCGACGGGATCAAGTCCGAGCTTGAGCCGGTGCAGTGCCGCCAGGATCGTCGGCGTCATCGCGCTGACCCTGAGCGCGTCCGCCTTGCGCGTGCTCATCGGCGCGTCCCACATCGGCTGCGACGGCAGCATCGAGAGCGCGGTCCGCAGTCCCGCCAGTGCCGTGCAGCCCGACCGCGCGATCGCGGGCAGCACCTCGCTGACCACCTCCGGGAGCGGACGCAGCGCGGCGGTCTCCGCCGCGAAGAGCGCGGCCTCGTCCTGGCTCGGCAGCCGGCCCTCGGTGAACAGGAACCACACGTCCTCGAACGAGCGCGTCGTGGCCAGTTCGATCGCGTCGTGCTCGCGGTAGTGGTAGTAGCCCGCGGCACCGTTCACGTCCCCGATCAGGGTCGTGGTGACGACGACGTCTTTAAGCCCTTTGGGTGCATCAATCAACATGGATGAAAGGCTCCGTCAACATGTCTTGTACAGTCAACGTTGATGGAATCAATGTTGACGACGACTCAAGCCGCGCGCCGACTCGGGGTGAAGCCGGCGACGGTCTACTCGTACGTCAGCCGCAAACTCCTGACCAGCAAGAAGGTCAACCGCCAGAGCCTGTTCGACGTCGCCGAGGTCGAGGCCCTGGCGCAACGCACTGGTGCCCGTGGCGCAGTGGCCGCTGTGACGGATCGCATCCGCACCCGCATCTCCCTGCTGGAGAAGGACCGCCTCCACTACCGGGGCCGCTCCGTTCCCGGCCTCGCGAGCACCAAGCGCTTCGAGGACGTCGCGCACTGGCTGTGGACGGGGATCGACTCGGAGGGCGTGCAGTTCCCCGAGGGCCAGGAGATCTGGATGGCCCTTCCGGAGAGCGCCACCCTGACCGACCGGATCCGGGTGGCCGTGGTCCTCGCGAGCGCGGGCGACCCGCTGAGGTTCGACCTCGACCGGGCGATCACCACCGCCATGTCGCTGATCGCCGACGTCGTCGAGTCCCTGCCGCTGCTGGGCAGGCCCGCGGGCACCGACATCGCCGACCGCCTCTGGGCCCGCCTCTCCCCGGAACCCCCGCGGACGGACCTGCTCAACGCCGCCCTGATCCTCCTGGCGGACCACGACCTGGCCATCTCGACCATGGCCGCCCGAGTGGCCGCGTCGGCGCACGCCCACCCGTACGCCGTCGTCTCCGCGGGCCTGGGCGCGATGGAGGGCCAGCGCCACGGCGCCGCCGCGACGATCGCGCACCGCTTCCTCACCCAGGCCGCGTCCGACCCGATGGGCATCGTCGCCGAACACCTGCGGGCCGGCCAGCCGATCCCCGGCTTCGGCCACCGCATCTACCAGTCCCGCGACCCGCGCGCCGACCACTTCCTGGCGCTGCTGCGCGGCAGCGGCGACCTGGTGGTGGACAAGGTGATCGCCACCCAGCCCAAGACGTTCCCGAACATGGACCTGGCGCTGGCGCAGTTCGGACTGACGTTCTCGATGCCGCCGACCGCGGGGGAGGCCATCTTCTCGATCGCGCGGATCGCGGGGTGGATCGCGCACGCGATGGAGGAGTACAAGGAGCCGGGTCTGCGGTTCCGGACGATGGGTGTGTACACGGGCGACAGGCCGTAACCGGTCCAGCGGGCCGTGCCGTCGCCCCCGCTTGGCTGCTGGCGTGATCGCATCCGGAAGCGGACCATCGGAACCATGAGATTGTCCGCAGTGGACAACCTGAAGGTCGTCCTGGTGGCGTGGGTCATCGGCGGCCACGCGCTGCTGGGCTACGCCGCGATCGGCGGCTGGCCGTACGACGAGGTCAACGAGGTCACGTTCCACCCCGGCACCGAGACGGTGCTGGCGGCGTTGGTCGGGCCGTCCGGCCTGTTCTTCATGGGCACCTTCTACTTCATGGCCGGGATCTTCACGCCCGGCTCCGTCGAGCGCAAAGGCCGGCGGCGGTTCATCGCCGATCGGCTCGTCCGCCTCGGTACGCCGTGGGTGGTCAGTGCCGTCGTCGTCTGGCCGACGTTCGTGTGGATCGCCTACAACGGGGCCGGTCGGGACGTCTCGTGGTGGCAGGCGTTCACGGACCGGCGGCCGTTCCTGGACAGCGGGTCGCTGTGGTTCGTCGGGGTGCTGCTGATCTTCAGCATCGCGATCGCCCTGGCGCCGCCGATCAGGGAACGCGCCATCACGCCGCAGACCGTGGCAGGCATGACGATGATCGTGGCGGGGACGACCTTCCTGACACGGCTGGTGTTCCCGGCGCGCAGCGGGCAGGTCGGGGACCTGCACCTGTGGTGGTGGCCGCAGTGCCTCGGGATGTTGCTGCTCGGGGCGATCGGCGGGCGCAAGCTCGCGGAACGGGTGCCGGACGAGATCTACCGCATGACCCGCAACGTCGTCATCGGCACGATCGCCGTGCTGCCCGTGGCGGCGGCGCTCATGGGCGTGCTGGACCTGGCGGAGAACGCGGAACCGTTCCTCGGCGGCTGGAGGTGGCAGGCCGCCGCCCTCGCACTGATCGAGGGAATCCTCGTGGTGGCGGGAAGTCTGTGGCTCATCGGGCTGGCGCAGCGGAGGCTGACGCGCCGGGGACCCTTCGCGGAGGGGCTGGCGCGGTCCGCCTACATCGCGTTCGTCGTGCAGGGGCCGATCCTGCTCGCACTCGCGACCGGCCTGCGCCCGCTGGACCTCCCCGCGGAGGTGAAGGCCCCGCTGGTGGGCGCGGGGGCGATCGCGTTGTCGTTCGGGATCGGCTGGTACGTCACTTCACGCCGAGGCGCTTCAGCACGCTCGTCGTGATGCCGGCCGCGTCCAGGCCGTGTGCGCGCAGGATGCGGGCGCGTGAGTCGTGCGGCAGGAAACGCGGCGGCAGCGCGAAAGTCGCCACGCAGGTCGGGGAACCGGCCAGGGCCTGACCCAGACGTGCGCCCAGGGCTCCGGTGGACGTCGTGTCCTCCACGGCGAGCACCAGGCGGTGCTGGCCGCTGTACTTGACGAGGTGCGGGTCCAGGGGAGCCGTCCAGCGCGGGTCCACGACGTTGACGCGGACGTCGTGCGAGGCGAGTTCCGCCGCCGCCGCCAGGCAGGGGCCGGCCAGCGGGCCCACCGAGATCAGGAGCACCTCGGCGTCCGGGTCCTCGCGCAGCACGTCGAAATGGCTCACGCGGCGCACCGCGGGCACGTCCGGTCCGATGGATGCCTTCGGGTACCGGACCACGGTGGGGCCGTCCGAGACCTCGACGGCCTCGCGCAGCAGAGCGGCCAGGGAGGCCGGATCGCGGGGGGCGGCGAGCCTCAGACCCGGCACCACGGGCAGCACGGAGGCGTCCCACATGCCGTGGTGCGACGCGCCGTCCGGCCCGGTCACGCCGGCCCGGTCCAGCACGAACGTGACCGGCAGCCGGTGCAGGGCCACGTCCATCAGCAACTGGTCGAAGGCACGGGACAGGAACGTCGCGTAGACGGCGACGACCGGGTGCAGGCCGCCCATCGCCATGCCGGCGGCGGACGTCACGGCGTGCTGCTCGGCGATGCCGACGTCGAACACGCGCGCCGGGAAGCGCTCGGAGAAGGGCCGCAGCCCCACCGGTTCCAGCATGGCGGCGGTGAGGCAGACGACGTCCGGGCGTTCCGCTCCGATGGACACGATCTCGTCGGAGAACGCGTCGGTCCACGTCCGCCCTCCCGCGGCACCGGACGCGCCGACCGCGTGCATGCGGTCCGCCTCGTCGGTCTCGGCGGCGGTGTACCCCTTGCCCTTCACGGTCTTGCAGTGCACGACCACCGGGCGGCCGAGTGACTTGGCCTCCCACAGGGCGTTCTCGACGGCGTGCACGTCGTGCCCGTCGACCTCGCCGATGTACGCGAGACCCAGCGCCTCGAACAGCCCGCGGGCCGAGCCGTTCAGCAACGACGCGGCGAAGCCACCCGCCGTCGGGTCGTAGGAGCGGCCGTTGTCGTTGAGCAGCACCACGACCGGGCGCGACGAGCCGCCGATGTTGTTCAGCGCCTCCCAGCACATCCCGCCGGTCAGCGCACCGTCACCGACGATGGCGACGACCCGGCGATCCGCGCCGCCGAGTTCGAACGCCTTGGCCAGACCGTCCGCATAGGACAGTGCCGTGGAGGCGTGCGAGTTCTCGATGACGTCGTGCGCCGACTCGGCCGCGGACGGGTAGCCGGACATGCCGCCGGCCTGCCGCAACGAGTCGAATTCCGAGCAACGGCCGGTCAGCATCTTGTGCACGTACGACTGGTGCCCGGTGTCGAACAGCACCACGTCGACCGGGGAGTTGAAGACCCGGTGCACGCCGATCGTCAGCTCGACGGCACCCAGGTTCGGGCCGAGGTGGCCGCCGGTCCGGTGCACCTTGGAGATCAGGAACGACCGGATCTCCCCGGCCAGAGAGGAGAGTTCGGAGGACGAGAGCGCCCGGACGTCCGCGGGCGAGGCGATGTCAGCCAGCACTGCGCACCGCCGGCGGGAGGGTGAAGGCGATCGTTTCCGTCGCGGTCGTGTGCGTGGACACCGACACGGTGCCCAGCGCCTCCAACGCCGCCACCACCTCGTCCACCAGTTCGGGAGGTGCCGACGCGCCCGCGGACAGGCCCACCGACGTCACTCCGTCGAGCCACGCCGGGTCGATCTCCGAGGCGTCGTCGATCAGGTGGGCGGGCGTGCCGCCGCGGGCCGCGAGCTCCACCATCCGCACCGAGTTGGACGAGTTCTTCGACCCCACCACCAGCACCAGGTCCGACCGCGCCGCGACCTCGCGGATGGCGACCTGACGATTCGTGGTGGCGTAACAGATGTCGTCGGAACCGGGACCGCGCACCTGCGGGAACTTCCGCTCCAGCGCCGCGACCACCTCGGCCGTCTCGTCGACGGCCAGCGTCGTCTGCGTCAGGTAGGACACCGGGCCGGTGATCTCCAGCGACTCGACGTCCGCCACCGTCTCCACCAGCACCATCTGGCCGGGCGCCTCGCCGAGCGTGCCCTCGACCTCCTCGTGCCCGGCGTGCCCGATCAGCACGATGGTGTCGCCGCGTTCGGCGAAGCGCCGTGCCTCGGCGTGCACCTTCGTCACCAGAGGACATGTCGCGTCGAGCACGTCCAACGACCGTGCCCGGGCCTCGGCCCGCACGGCGGGGGAGACACCGTGCGCGGAGAAGACCGCCGTGGCACCGAAAGGCACCTCGGACAGCTCCTCCACGAACACGGCGCCACGAGCTTCCAGCGCGCGCACGACGTGGACGTTGTGCACGATCTGCTTGCGCACGTAGATGGGGCCGCCGCGTTGGTCGAGCAGTCGTTCCACGATCTCGATGGCACGCTCCACCCCGGCGCAGAACGACCGGGGTGAGGCGAGCAGCACCGAACGCGGCGGATGTTCCGTCATCGAGCGCCTTCCCAAAGCGGAATCAGTGATCTCGGTGGGTGACGAGCTGGGCGAGCGTGCCGAGTTCCACCGCCGCACGCGCGGCCGGGGAGGCCTCGCCGAGGTGGACCAGCGCCTGCGTGTGCAACTCGTCGGCCTGCGTCTGGCTCCAGGCACGTCCACCGGCCTCGTCGACCAGGTGTGCGGCCCGCGCAAGCGTTTCCGCGTTCATCTCGTGAGAGCCGGAGTACAACGACGCCAGCTCGGCGGAGGCGGGAACCCCGGCGGTCAGGGCACGCACGACGGGCAACGACTTCTTGCGGTTGACCAGGTCCGAGTGCCCGGCCTTGCCCGTCACCGCCGGGTCGCCCCAGATGCCGAGCAGGTCGTCCACGTGCTGGAACGCCAGACCCAGCTCCGTTCCGTACCCGCGCATCGCCTCGACCTGCTCGTCGGACCCGCCGCCGTACAGCGCGCCCAAGGCAGTGGAGGCGCCCAGGAGCGCACCCGTCTTGCCGCGTGCCATCCGTTCGACCTCGAACACCTCGACGTCGGACCGCGTCTCGAAGTCCAGGTCGTAGGCCTGCCCTTCGAGCAACGCCACGGTGGCGTCACCCAGCGTCCGGATCGCCTCGATCGCCCGCGGATGTCCCGATGCGGCGAGGACGTCCACGGCCAGCGCCTGCAACGCGTCTCCGGCCAGGATCGCCGCGTTGACGCCGAACACGGTCCACGCCGTCGCCCGGTGGCGCCGGGTCGTGTCGCGGTCCATCACGTCGTCGTGCAGCAGCGAGAAGTTGTGGATCAGCTCCACCGCGACCGCCGCCGGCACCGCGTCGGCGGCGGTGCCTCCGACGGCCTCGGCCGCCAGCAGCACCAGCGCGGGACGGATCGCCTTGCCGCCGTTCTCCAGCACCGGGTTGCCGTACTCGTCGCGCCACCCGTGGTGGTACTCCGCGATCGTGCGCATCGACGGCGGCAGCTGGTCGACTGCCTTGCGCAGAGCCGGGAGCACGAAGCTCCGGCTCCACGCGAGCACCTCGCCGGACGGTCGCCCGGCGGCGAGAGGTTCGGTCATCTCGGCTGTCATCGCTAGAGCCCGATCTCCACGTTCTCCAGCACGCCCAGGGCGTCCGGCACCAGCACTGCGGCCGAGTAGTACGTCGACACGAGGTACTTGAGCATCGCGTGCTCGTCGATGCCCATGAACCGCACGTTCAGGCCGGGCTCGTACTCGTCGGGGATGCCGGTCTGGCGCAGGCCGACGACGCCCTGCTTCTCCTCGCCGAGCCGCATCGCGATGATCGACGTGGTGCCGTTCTTGTTGACCGGGATCTTGTCGCACGGCGCGATCGGGACGCCCCGCCACGACTGCAGCGACTTGCCCTCGACCTCGACGGTCGGCACGTACAGGCCGCGGTTGTTGAGCTGCCGGCCGAACGCCGCGATCGCCTTGGGGTGCGCCAGGATCAGCTTGGTGTTGCGGCGCCGCGAGATCAGCTCGTCCATGTCGTCCGGCGTGACCGGGCCGGAGTTGGTGCTGACCCGCTGCTTGAGGTCGGCGTTGGCGAGCAGGCCGAACTCCTTGTTGTTGATGAGCTCGTGCTCCTGGCGCTCGCGCAGGGCCTCGATGGTCAGCCGCAACTGGTGCTCGACCTGGTCCATCGGCTGGCTGTAGAGGTCCGCCACACGCGTGTGGACGCGCACGATCGTCTGCGCCACCGAGAGCTCGTACTCGCGGGGCCGTAGCTCGTAGTCGACGAACGTGCCGGGCAGCGTCGGCTCGCCGTCGTGGCCGGACGAGATGTCGATCTCGGCCTCGCCGTGCTTGTTCGACGCGTTCGTCGGGTTCGCCAGCTGCTGCGCGATGTGCTCCCGCAACGGCTCGATCTGACCGTTGAGCTGCGCGAAGGCGGCCCGCGTCAGCACCACGGCCGTCGTCGGCGTCAACGCACGCGCGGTGAAGCTCCAGTTCTTGCCGGAACCGGACAGCACCGGCTCGTCACCGAGGTACTCGCCGTCCGCGATCGTGCCCAGCGCCACGTCGTCGCCGTACTCGCCGCGACCGGTCTTGGTGACCTTGCCGTGCGCGATGACGATGATCTCGTCGACGGACTCGCCGCGGTGCGCGATCACCTCACCAGGCAGGTACTCGCGCTGCTCGAAGCGGTTCGCGACGGCGGTGAGCGCCGCCTCGTCCTCGAACCCGCGCAGCAGCACGAACTCCGCCAGCTCCTGCGGCACGATCCGCACCTCGGAGCCCACGGAGGTGAAGGTGACCCGGCCGTCGCCGATCGCGAAGGTGAGCCGGCGGTTGACGCGGTACGCACCACCCTTGGCCTCGACCCAGGGCAACATGCGCAGCAGCCACCGGGGGGAGATCCCCTGCATCTGCGGTGCGGACTTGGTCGTCGTCGAGAGGTTGCGGGCCGCCTGCGTCGAAAGGCTCAGCTGCCCGCCCTCGACCCCAAGGCCCGGATCGGTAACAGTCACTGGAAGTCCTGCCAATCTGTTTGGTGCTGTGATGGAACTAGCGAACGAGTGCTGCTGCTGCCGTGCCAAGCCCTGACGGTCTGTGGAACGACTTCCGGGTGGGGACCGGGGGAGGGCTGTACCGGCCGGATCTCTGCGTCCACAGCAGTTCCCCGGCCAGCCAGGACTTCAGTGCCTCGACGTACCGGTGCAGCCCGGCCCTGGCCTCCGCGTCGAGGCCGTACTCGTCGGCGATGGACGGCAGCTCGCCGATGATCGAGCCGATCTGCCGCAGCCGTGCGGCGATCAGGTCGGCCACGACCGAGACGGCCTGCTGGAGCTCGCACTCGAAGAACTGCTGCACGGCGAGCACCGCGCTGGTGGTGCTGCCGCCGGTGGCGTAGGCGTGGTCGAAGCCGACGATCTCCCGCCGCAGCGCGGGAACGTCGCCGAACGAGTCGACGAGCGCCCGCATCGTGCTTTTGCGCAACAACTCCGCCGGCAGTTCGGCGCCGACCGACTTGCGGGCGAGCTTCGCGGACAGCTCCGTGGCGATCGACCGGCGCCGCATCTCCACGAGGTCGATCGGGTCGGGTACGCGACCCTGTGCCGTGTTGTGCAGCTCCCACAGCAACGCGTCGAAGAACTCGGTCAGGTGTTCGCGGTCCTCGTCGTCCAGGGTGGACCGCGAGACCAGGTCGGCCAGGCCCCTCTCCGCCGGGTTCGACGAGGGCGGCGAGCCGCTGAGCACCGACTTCAGCGCCGCCACGAACGCCCTGCCGCCCGCGACGTTGCGCGGCCGGAGGAAGCCGGACTGGAACGCGTCGGTGACGTGGAAGCCCCACGTGTGCCAGTCGTTGATGTGCTTGAGGTCGTCCAGGGACGCCGTCGGGTGGGTCAGCGGGGCGAAGCCACCGTAGTCCGCGGCGTCGTAGAACGCCTCGGTCCACGGTGCGCCGCCGAGCATGCCCATGTCGCGCACCCACGTCCTGGTGTGCTGGCGGACGCGGTCCACGTGCGGGGAAAGCCTCGCCGCGAAGGGCATGTCGAACGAGGGGACCTCAACCACGGGGCACCCCCAGCCACGCCGCGGACGTGCCCAGGCCGGTCGGGCCGCGCAGGACCGTGCGGAAGAACGCCGAGTTCCCGGCCCCTCCTTCGACATTGGTGTAGCGGCCCGCGTGCAGGTGCCACTCGTGCCCGCCGGACTGCCAGTCCTGCAGGCCCTTCACGTACTTGAGCACGCGCGCCTGGTCCTCCGGGCCCAGGGCGTTCTCGGCGAACAGCTGCGGCAGCTCGGTGAAGACCGTGTTCTCGAACTGGTGCAGCCGTGAGGTCAGCAAGGTGTTCACCGCCTCGACCGCGGTCTGCGTGTCGTGGCCGAAGAACTTCTCGAACACGAGCACCCCGTTGGAGTTCTCTCCTTCCCGCAGCACTTCCCGCTCGTACGAGAAGATGTCGTTGCGCAGGTGGATCGCGTCGGAGAACGTGTCGGACAGGACCCGCAGCGGCCGGGTGCCCGCGACGGACGCGGGCACTTCGGCTGCCTCGGAGACCTCCACCAGGTTCGCCGACCACGGTGCGCCGCCGACCTTGCGGCGCATCTCGATGTACTCGATCGGGTTGGCGACCGTCCCGCTCTCGATGTTCTTGATCTCCCACATGCACTCGAGCAGCAGGTTGTGGGTGCTCGTGGTGAACCGGCGCCGCCAGTCCTGCGACATCAGCGGAATCGTGCGCTGCCACAGGTCGACGAGGCCGCGTTCGGTCGGGTTCTGCGGCTCCGGCCACGGGTCCGTGCCGTTGAGCGGCATGAACGCCGGGAGCCGGTCGAGATACGCCTTGGCTCCCGCCACGTCCTTGCTCTGCTTGAACTCCGCGAAGAACTCGTCGTCGAAGTAGAAGACCCAGACGTACCAGTCCGTGATGAGGTCGAGGATCTCCGCGGGCGCGTCGGGGTGGGTCCACGCGCACATGTGCCCGTAGTCGTCGCCCGCGAGCACCTCGTCGGTCCACACCCCGGTGTCGAGCATCCCCATGTCCCGCGCCCACTGCGTCGAGTGGGCGCGGGCGCGTTCGAGGTGCGGGTTCATCCGCGCCGGGTGCGGCACGTAGAACTCCGGCATGGTGAAGGAGGCCAAGACCTATCCCTCGCGGCCGAGCTCGACGTGCTCCAGCACACCGATCGCGTCCGGCACCATGATGGCGGCCGAGTAGTACGCGCTGACCAGGTAGTTGATGATCGCCTGGTCGTTGATGCCCATGAACCGCACCGACAGGCCCGGCTGGTACTCGTCCGGGATGCCGGTCTGGTGCAGGCCGATGACGCCCTGGTTCTGCTCGCCGGTGCGGATCAGCATCACCGACGACGTGCGGGTGTCGGAGACCGGGATCTTGTTGCACGGCAGCACGGGGATGCCGCGCCAGGCCGGCACCTGCTGGCCGTTGAAGTCGATGTGCTGCGGGTAGAGGCCCCGCTTGTTGAGCTCACGGCCGAACGCGGCGATCGTGCGCGGGTGGGCGAGGAAGTACCCGGGGTCCTTCCACACGATCGACAGCAGCTCGTCGAAGTCGTCCGGGGTGGGCGGGCCGGTGCGCGTGTGGATGCGCTGCTTGAGGTCCGCGTTGTGCAGCAGGCCGAACGACCTGTTGTTGACGATCTCGTGCTCCTGGCGTTCGCGCAGGGCCTCGATCGTGAGCCGCAGCTGCTGCTCGACCTGGTCCATCGGCTTGTTGTAGAGGTCCGCGACCCGGCTGTGGACCCGCAGCACGGTCTGGGCGACGCTCAGCTCGTACTCGCGCGGCGAGACCTCGTAGTCGACGAACGTGCCGGGCAGGACGGGCTCGCCGTCGTGACCGGACGCCATGCCGATCTCGGCCTCGCCGTACTCGTCCTGCGGTTTGTTGCGGCTGTTGAACGTCTGCTGGATGTGTGCGCGCAGGCCGCCCGCTTCCCCGTTGAGCGCCTGGAAGTCGGTCCACGACAGCGTGAGCACCGTGACCGGGGTGACGGCCTTGGCGGTGTACTCCCACTCGCCCTGCGGACCGGCCAGCACGGTCTCGCCGAAGTACTGGCCGTCGGCGAGGTTGCCGAGCACGGTGTCGCCGCCGTACTCACCGGTGCCGATCTTGTCGACCTTGCCGTGCGCGATCAGCACGACGCTGTCCTTCGGACGGCCCTTCTCGACGATGACGTCGCCGACGCCGAACTCCTGCTGCGTGAAGCGGCCGGCGAGCGCCGCGAGGACCTCCTCGTCGTCGAAGCCCTTGAGCAGCGCCAGTTCGGTGAGCTCCATCGGCACCACGCGGATCTCCGCGCCGATGTTCGTGAACGAGACGCGGCCGTCCCCCAGCGTGTAGGTGAGGCGCCGGTTGACGCGGTACGCACCACCTGCCGCCTGCACCCAGGGGAGCACCTTGAGCAGCCAGCGGGAAGTGATTCCCTGCATCTGCGGAACGGACTTGGTGGTAGTGGCCAGATTTCGTGCGGCGGCCGTGCCCAAACTCAGCTGCTGACGGCCCTCATTGAGGTCAGAATCCGTCACAGTCACAACCGGTACCCACCTATCTCAATGCGCTAATTGGACCAAACCGATAAGCCGGAATGGACGTTAGTTCGCACTGCTGACGGCTGTGAAGGGGCCAAGAAGGCGACATTCGGGTGGGTGGCTTACGCCTGATGATGCTACGGAGCGTACAACTCTCGCCCTACGCAACGATCTTTGTATCCGCAGGTGGGTGATGGGGTCTTATTCATGGGAGCATGGAATAAGACACTCGTTTGGCCCAATAGGATCACCCTTTGGTGTGCGCTGGGCCGTGTTGTATGGATGTTATACGGCACCACTCCGAGTGGCTGGAATCCACTCGAAGTGGTGTGTATCAATTTGTGCCGACGACTATTCGTGATTACGCGTCGCGTGAGTTCAGAAACGATTCCAGCTGCGTGACGACGAACGCGTGGTCCTCCGCCTGGGGCAGTCCGGAGACGCCGACGGTGCCGACCGGGCCCGTCCCGCGCAGGATGACGGGGAAGACGCCTCCGTGCGCCGCGTAGCGGGCGGGGTCGAGGCCGGGCTGCTCCTCGAACGTCGACCCCTTCTCGCGGAACGTCGTGCCGACGTAGAACGAGCTGTGGCCGAACAGCTCGACGACCCGGGCCTTGCGTTCGAGCCACCTGTCGTTGTCCGGCGCCGTGCCGGGCAGCGACGCGTGGAAGAGCCGGTGTCCGTTGCGCTGCACCGAGATCGCGATCGGCAGGCCCTGTTCGCGGGCGGCGTCGAGCAGGTGCAGGCCGAGCTCGATCGCGACGTCGTTGCCGAACCGGCTGAACTGCAGCCGCCGTTCCTGGTCGAGGAGCTCTTCGGACTTCACAGTGCTACCACCTTGTTCTCGTGTGCGGACAGGAAAGCGGCCTCGATGACCTTCAGCGCGTGCACGGCGCCCGCCGGGTCGACGGGGATCCGGCCGGCCTGCAGTTCGGTGTAGAAGTGCTGGTACGCGCCGCGTTCGACGGCGACCTCGGTGGTCTCGCCGAGGATGCCGAGTCGCCCGGTGCGGTCCTCGTGTCCCCAGCCCGGATCCGTCGGGCGGCGGCCGGCGCCGAGCGCGTCCTCCTGCTCGTCGAGGCCGCTGATCTCGAACGCGCCCTCGCTGCCGAGCAGGCGGAAGCGCGGTCCGGTGTTCGCCGCGTGCGCGTTGGCCCACAGGTGGGAGCGCACGCCGTTCTCGTGCGTCAGCGCCACGAACACGTCGTCGTCCACCTGTGCGCCGGGGCGGCGCCGGTCGAGTTCCGCGTAGACGCTGCCGACCGGCCCGAACAGCTGCAGCGCCTGGTCGACGAGGTGCGCGCCGAGGTCGTAGAGCAGACCGCCCGCCTCCTCGGCGGCACCGAACTCGCGCCAGTTGTCCCAGATCTCCGGCACCCAGCGCTCGAAGCGGGACTCGAACCGCCGCACCTCGCCCAGCCGGCCGAGGACCTCGCGGACGGTGAGGAAGTCGCTGTCCCAGCGGCGGTTCTGGAAGACGGTGAGAGGTACTCGCGCGGCCTGCGCGGCGGCCACGAGCTCCTCGGCTTCGGCGGAGGTCGGTGCGAACGGCTTGTCGACGACGACCGCGATGCTCTGGGCGATGGCGCGCTTCGCGTACTCGACGTGCGTCCTGTTGGGAGTGGCCACGACGATCAGGTCGAGGTCCAGCTCGAACAGCTCGCCGGCGGTGACGATCTTCGCGTCCGGGTGCGCGGCACGGGCCTGCGCCTGCCGCTCCGGGTTCGCCGTGACGATCGCGGCGAGGTCCATGCCCTCGGTGGAGGAGATCAGCGGGGCGTGGAAGACCCGCCCCGCGATGCCGTAGCCCAGAAGTCCGACTCGAGTCATGCTTCCGATTAAAGCAACGCTGTTGAATAATTGCGACCGTGGACCTCACCTCGCTGCGTTCGCACAACGACAGGACAGTGCTCCGGCTCGTCCGTTCAGGGGCGCTGAGCAGGGCTTCCCTCGCCGCGGAGGCCGGGCTGACCCCGCAGGCGATCTCGAAGATCGTGGCGCGGCTCATGTCGGCCGGACTGCTGGAGGAGACCGGTGCCGTGCGCGACGGAGGTCGCGGCAAGCCCCGGATGTCGTTGCGGCTCGCGCCCGGCGGTGCGTACGCGTACGGCGCCTACGTCGACCGGGACGAACTGCGGGTGGTGAAGCTGGACCTGACCGGCGAGGTGGTGTCGTCGTCGGTCGTGCCGCTGCCCCCGATGTTCTCGCCAGGCACCGTGCTGGACGCCCTGGCGCCGCTGGTCGAGGCCGGGGACGAGGTGCTGGGGCTCGGCATCGGCATCGCCGGCCCGCTGGAGCACCCCGGCGGGGTGGTGTCCCCGAACGGGCTTCCGGGCTGGTCGTCGGTCCCGTTGAAGGCGCTGGCCGAGGAACGGCTCGGGCTGCCGGTCGTCGTGGACAAGGACACCAACGCCGCCGTTCTCGCCGAGGCGTGGCGACGACCGCTCCGAGACGCGGCGCTCGTGTTCGTGGGCACCGGTCTGGGAGTGGGGCTGCTCCTCGGAGGAGAGGTGCATCGCGGTGCGCGGTCAGGCGCGGGGGAGTTCGGGCACACGACGATCCAGCTCGACGGGCCGCTGTGCGTGTGCGGACGGCGCGGGTGCGTCGAGGCCGTGCACGCGGCCAGCACGGGCGTCGAGGCCGCACGGGTGCTCGCCGCCGCGGTGACGAACCTGGTGCAGCTGCTGGACCTCGACCAGATCGTCCTGAGTGGACGGAAGGTGCTGGAGTCGCCCGAGCTCTACCTGCGGGCGATGCCGGACGTGGACGTCAGCGTCACGTCGTACGGTCCCGATCTGGTGCCCGTCGGCGCCGGGCTGCTCGTTCTGGGCGAATTGTTCTAGCATCAGCTGTGGACGTCGAGCACGTCGTCGGCCTGCCGCACCCGCGGCTGCGGCCGTTCGTGACGCGGTACTCCGGGTATCGGATGCGCACCGAGCCCGGCATCCACCGCGGCCTGCCGTCGCGCTCGCTCACCCTCGTGGTCACGATGGACGGCACGGTCGACCTCTCCGAGGGCCGGTTCGCCACGCTGTGCGGCGGGCTGCACGACGAGGCCGTGATCATCACCCACGACGGGTTCCAGCACGGCGTCCAGTGCGACCTCACGCCGCTGGGGATGCGGGCGTTCTTCGGCGTGCCCGCGGGTGAGCTGGCGGCGACCACCGTGGGGCTCGACTGCCTGGACGCTCCCGCCGCCGAACTGCGCGAACGGCTGCGGGAAGCGCCGACGTGGACGGACCGGTTCGCCCGCCTGGACGAGGTGCTGGGCGGGCTGGTCAGGCCGGTGCGGCAGCAGGTCGAGGTGGCGTGGGCGTGGCAGCGGCTCGCGGCGGGCGCGCCGGTGGCCGAGATCGCCGCCGAGGTCGGGTGGAGCAGGCAGCACCTGAGCGCGCGGTTCGCGGCGGAGTACGGGCTCACGCCCAAGGTCGTGGGCCGCGTGATGCGGTTCGAGCGGGCGAACCGGATGCTGCGCGGCGAGCGCCGGCCCACGCTGACCGAGGTGGCCGCGGCCTGCGGTTACACCGACCAGGCGCACTTCAACCGCGACTGGCGCGCGTTGTGCGGGGCGACCCCGACCGAGTGGATCGCGGCCGAGCTTCCATTCGTACAAGGCAGCGAGCACGGTCAGGGCGCAGAGTTGCCGTCATGAGCACACCACCACCTACCTGCTGGCCCACCCTGTCCTATCAGGACGCTCCCGCCGCGATCCGCTTCCTCGTGGAGGCGTTCGGGTTCTCCGAGCACCTCGTCGTGCCGGGGGAGGCCGACGGCGAGGTCGTGCACTGCGAGATGGTCTGGCCCGAGGGCGGCGGCGTCATGCTGGGGTCCGTCGTGCGGTCGGTCGGCGAGGTCGAGGCGACCAGGGCCGGTGCCGGATCCGTCTACGTGGTGACCGACCGCCCGGACGAGGTCCACGGGCTGGCGCTGGCCCGCGGGGCGACCGAGATCCGCGGCCTGCGCGACGAGGACTACGGCTCGCGCGGCTTCACGGTGGCCGACCCCGAGGGCAACCGCTGGAGCTTCGGCACCTATCGCGGAGCGTGAGGCAACCCGCGCGGACCGTTTGGAGTCTTCCTGGGTGGAGAGGTTCACACCCAGGGGAGGACACGTGCGCCCAGCACGATGTTTGGTGATCGCCGCTCTCGCCGCCGGACTGCTCAGTCCGGCGGCGGCGCAGGCGGAACCGTCGAGAACGACGCAGAAGACTTCGGCCATCACGCTGATCAGCGGTGACAAGGTCGTCGTCGGCGAACGCGGGGAGCTCGTCCGGGTCGAGGGGCGGCCCGGAATGCAGTTCGCCCAGTACGTGCAGGACGACCACCAGTACGTGGTGCCGGCCGACGCCGTCGACGCGGTGGGCCAGGACCGCGTCGACAAGCGCTTCTTCGACATCACCTCGTTGCACGCCTACGGGTACACCGACGACAAGATCGACCGGATTCCATTGCTGGACAATGGTCTCCGGGCGGCGGGTGCGGTGCCCAAGGAGGACGCGGCCCAGCAGTGGACCGCGCGGCGCACGGGCGCGTTGCGTGCCGGGAAGCTGTGGCTCGACGGCAAGTCGCAGATCTCGCTGACCGAGAGCGTGCCGATGGTGGGCGCGCCGGCCGCGTGGCAGTCCGGGTTCGACGGCACCGGCGTCACGGTCGCCGTGCTCGACACCGGGTACGACCAGAAGCATCCGGAACTCGCGGGCGTCGTCTCCGTGTCGAAGGACTTCACGCCGTCCGGCATCCAGGACGACATCGGTCACGGCACGCACGTCGCGGCCACGATCGCCGGCCGCGGCGGCCAGTACGCCGGCGTCGCGAAGGGCGCTTCCCTTGCCGTGGGCCGGGTCTGCGAGGCCTCGTACTGCTTCGACAGCGCGGTGATCGCCGGCATGGAGTGGGCGGCGCGCGAGGTCGGGGCCGAGGTCGTCAACATGTCGCTGGGCGGCGACCAGTCCGACGGCACGGACCCGTTGTCCCGCAAGGTCGAGGAGCTCACCGCCGAGACCGGCGCGCTGTTCGTCGTCGCGGCGGGCAACTCGGGGACGTTCCGCAAGGTGTCCTCGCCGGCCGTGGCGGACTCGGCGCTGGCCGTGGCCAACCTGACCAAACAGGGCGCCGTGGAGGAGATGTCGTCGCGCGGCCCGAGGCTGGGCGACTACGCGGTCAAGCCGGACATCGCGGCGCCGGGCACGGACATCGTGGCCGCCCGCGCCGAGAACACGTTGTGGGAGCACGCCGTCGACGACCTGCACGCGCGGCTGACCGGCACGTCGATGGCCACGCCGCACGTCGCGGGAGCGGCGGCGGTGCTGGCGCAGCGCAACCCGTCCTGGACCGCGGCCGAGCTCAAGGCCCACCTGATGGCGACGGTGAAACCGGTCGCGGACTCTCCCCCGAGCGTCGGCACCGGCCTGCTCGACGTCGGCCGCGCGGTGACGCAGCAGGTGCGGGCCTCCACCGGAAGCCTGTCGTTCGGGCTGCTGGAGTGGCCGCACACCAAGACGTTCACGAAGACCATCACCTACTCGAACTCGGGCGCCGACCCGGTTTCCCTGTCGTTGCAGCACAACCTCGGCACGGACTTCGCCGTGCCGTCGTCGGTGACCGTGCCGGCGCGGGGCAGCGCGGCGGTCGACGTCGTCCTGGACCCGCGCAAGGGCAACGGCACGTTCTTCGGGCACGTCAAGGCATCCGGGGCAGGCATCGAGCTGACCACCTCCGTCGGCGCCTACGTGCAGGAGGAACGGCACGCGCTGACGCTGTCGATGATCGGCCGTGACGGCAAGCCCGTCCCGAACGAGTTCGCCGTCGTGGTCAACATGACCACGAGGGAGGCATCGGTGCTCAGCATCCGTCCGGACGGCACCGGATCGGCGCGGCTGCCCGTCGCGGACTACGCGGTGCTGAGCCGCATCGACGAGCTGACGCCGAACTACGACTGGTTCGTGCCGGTCGCCGCGACCGAGGTCGCCGGTCGCGTCTCGCTGGCGGCGGACGTGTCCGTGACGCTGGACGCCAGGCAGGGCAAGCAGATCGGTGCCGAACTGCCCGAGCGCGACTCGGTGGTCTGGTACCGCGACGCGCAACTGCGCGTGCCGTTCGCGCCCGGCAAGATCAGCGGTGTCGCGAGCATCATCGACGGCCGCGTTCCGTTGTACGGCCTGTCGTTCGGCGGGCCGCTGCCGGAGCTGACCTACGACTCCGGCCTCAAGGGCGGGCAGCCGCTGGTCTCGGTCCCAGGCGGGTTCCCGGTGCGGTACTACGAGAGCAGCAAGTACCTGCCGCCCGGTGAGCACCGGCTCGACGTGGCCGAACGCGGTTCCGACGTGCGCGGCAAGCTCGCTCTCGTCAGGACCGCCGGCGAGGACGTCTACCCGGTCGCGCAGGCGATGAAGGACGCCGGTGCGGTCGCGGTGCTGTGGGCGGGCCCGGTGCCGTTCGGGTACGACGAGCAGACGGCGATCCCGGTGATCGCCGCGGCGGAGCACCAGGTGGCCGTCACGCCGGCGAAGCTGACGCTGCGGGCCATCGCCGGGTCGCCGGTCTCGTACACCCTGTTCCTGCCGCACAAGGGTTCGCTTCCGTTCGGTGTCAAGAAGTTCCGGCACTCGGAGCTCGCCCGGGTCAAGGCGCGCTACCACACGTCCGGCGCGGACGGCTCGGTCAACCAGCGGAACAACCCGGTCGTCGGCGGCGCCATCGGCGTGACGCTGGACGAACGGCTCGCCGCTCCGGCGGAGCGCACCGAGTACTTCACCCCGGGCACCTGGTTCCAGGAGGGCTTCGACGGGCGCGCGTTCGGAGGCGGCGACGACCCGATCACGACCTCGTGGGCCCACGTCGACCCGGTGACCTTCCAGGCAGGCGGGAACTACGAACGCACCAACCTGCGTGCCGTCACCTCACCCCGGCTCGGCGGCGCGTCGCTCGTGCCGTGGGCCGACGGCGGTGGCGTCGAACGGGCGGGCGATCTGATCACCACGCGTATCTCGCCGTTCGGCGGGGCGGGATGGGTGGAGAACTGGCGGCAGACCGGAGGCGGTTACGTGGAGCTGTTCCGCGACGGGGCGTCGCTGGGCTTCTCCGACGTGAGGCGGGGCTCGTTCCACGCACCTGCCCGCGACGGCCGGTACAAGCTGGTGCTGGACGCGTCCCGCGAGTCGCTCGCGCTGTCCACCAACGTGAAAACCACGTGGGAGTTCTCAGCTTCCGCCGACGGCAAGCTGCCGTTGCTGGAGGTCGGCTACTCGGTGCCGGTCGACCTGCGCAACAGCGGGAAGGCCGGGGCGCCGATGCCGGTGAAGTTCACCGCGACGCGTCAGGCGGGCAAGGCGACGGTGCGCTCACTGCAGGCCTACGCGTCGTTCGACGACGGCGTCACCTGGGCTCCGGTGAAGTCGGTCGTCCCTCCCGGCGGCAAGGCGGGCGGGTTCGTGTCGCTGCGCGTGGTGGCCGCGGACGCGAACGGCAACACGGTCGACCAGACGGTGCTGAGGGCCTACCGCCTGCGCTGATCGTTCCCCCCACTGAGTGATGTTGCTGTGTTGGGCCGAACGGCCGTGCTTCTGTTACGTCCTAGGGCGTAACCACACGGCCGTTCGGTCGTTGTAATCCCCTGCGGCACCTGCCCCGCCGAGCGCGAGACGAACCAGGGACGCGGCGTCTCAGCGCCCGGGGCAGGTGCCGCCGTTCTCGGTGGCCGGTTCGGCGCGCCTGTGGTCACATTCCTGCTCATGGGGACATTCGAGGAACTGGTGGCCGAGGGCGCGGCCGTGCCGCTGGAGGGGTGGGACTTCGCCTGGTTCGAGGGCCGCGCCACCGAGGAACGCCCACCGTGGGGCTACGCCTCCCTGATCGCCGCGCGGCTGGGAGCGGTCTCATCGGCCCTCGACCTGCAGACCGGCGGGGGAGAGGTCACCGCGTCGGCTCCGGTGTTGCCGCCCCTGATGGCAGCCACCGAGTCGTGGCCGCCCAACGCCCTGGTCGCCGCGAAGAACCTGCCGTTCGTGGTGCGGGCTCCGGACTCCGGGCCGCTGCCGTTCCGCGACTCCTCGTTCGACCTGGTGATCTCGCGGCATCCCGTCGTGACGCCGTGGGGCGAGATCGCGCGGGTGCTCCGGGCCGGCGGGATCTACTTGTCGCAGCAGATCGGTGCCGGGACGAACCGGGAGCTGACCGACTTCATGATGGGGCCGCAGCCGGTGAGCGAGGCCCGGGGAGTCGCTGTGGCCCGTGCTGCGGCCGAGGCTGCCGGGTTGGAGGTGCTGCGGCTGGAGCCTGTCGCGTTGCGGGTGGCTTTCTTCGACGTTGCCGCGGTTGTGCATTTTCTGCGGAAGGTGCTGTGGACCGTTCCCGGGTTCACCGTGGAGGGGTATCGGGATCGGCTCCTGGACATGCATGCGCACATCCAGGAGCACGGGGAGTTCGTCTGCACCTCGACGCGGTTCCTGGTCGAGGCCCGGAGGCCCTGACTCACCCGATGAGCCGGAGGGCGGTCTCCTCGCTGATCGGCACGAGTTGACCGCGTTCGCGGCCGTCGAACACGTCGCTCTGGATGTGACCGGCCTGCCAGGCGTAGCCAGGTCCACCTACGTGCTGCTGCTCCTCGTGATGGCCGTTCGGGGGCGATCCACGTGCGGACCACCGACGCCGGGTTGTCCACCGAGGTGCCGCTTTTCACCTGCGCGAAGTAGGAGTACTTCCCGTCTGCGGGATCGTCGGCGTGGACACGCGCGTACTCCGCCGCTTCGTACGCCGCGGCGGCCTCCATCGAGACCGGGTGCGCCTCCGCCTGCTACTCGCCGTTCTCGATCGTGGCGAGGTCACGGAGCTCGGCCACACGCAGACCATGAGGCCCTAGTCGTTCTGCGACCGCTTCAACTGGGCGAACTTGAACACGTCCACGGCGTAGGCGTCGATGGGAACGGCCTGGACCTCCTGCTGCCGCAGGAGGTCCGACGGTTCCCACTTCAGGTCGACGGCGTACTGCTCCTCCTTGAACGCACCGTTCTCCTTCCACTGCCGCACGACCGCCTGCGGGTCGTTCAGCGGGTGTCCTTCGGTGATGATCGCGAAGTAGTGGTAGTCGATGAAGCGGGTGGCGTCGAGGTAGTTCCGGTAGGCGAGTTCCTGGTAGTGCTCGACCTGCTCTTCCGTGATGCCCACGGCGTCGCCGTCGAGGTGGTCGTTCGCGAGTTCGTACGAGTAGTTGCTCGTCACCCAGCCATGCGTCGGAGTCCAGGCCTGCTCGCCCACACTCCCCTGGGAGCTGTGCCAGGACCGCAGGATCGCGCGAGGACTGTCCACCGGGTTGAGGCTCGTCACGACCAAGGAGTAGCCGTACTGGCCGGCACCGGGGTCGTTGTCGCGGACGCGGGCCGCCTGGATCTCCTCGAACCGCAGGGCGGCTTCCTCGGTGATCGGGTGGATCTCGCCGGCCAGCTTGCCGTTGCGGACGTTGCTGACGGTGTAGCCGCGTTGCCAGCGCAGGGCGGCCGTGTACTGCTCCTCGTGCAGGTCGCCCTGCTCGTCCGTCCACTGGCGACAGACGACGGACGGGTCGTCGAGCGCGGGGTGGGACGGCGTGACGTGGGCGAAGTAGCTGTAGCCGATGGTCATGGTGCCTCGTTCAGCGAGAATGAAGGCGGGCCCCGGCCGGGTGGCCGGGGCCCGATTCGGTGACGACCCTACTGGCCGGGCTTGCGACCCGGGATTCCCGGTGCGCCTACCGGGGTCTGCATCTTGCCGAAGATCTTGTCGGACTGGATCCTGAGCCTTTCGAGCACGTCATCCTCAGTGGCCAGCCGGATCTGGTCGTACAGGCCGTGCTCGGCCTCCTTGGCGTCGAAGCTTTCCCTGGTGTGGAACTGCAACTCGAACTGCAGACCGTTCTTCGTCTCCAGGGTGACGTTGATGCCCCGGTAGGAATTGCCTTCCTGGGCCATTCGGTCGGCCCAGAAGTTCTTCACGACGGTCACCTCGTAGTCGGGGTTCGCGTCGAGCTTGCGGAGCGCGTCGAGCACGTTCTCGGTGTAGGTCTCCTTCGCGAACACGAGGGTGTAGCGAAGCGAGTCGTTGATCTTGCGCAGCGCCCCGTCGAGAGTGGGCGGAGGTAGGGCATTGCCCTTGGCGTCCACCGGGTGGAGAACCTGGTAGAGCTTCCGCAGGAGCGACTTGCTCGACTTCACCTCGAGGCCCTGTCCGACGCGCGCGGAACCGGGGATGCTCCTGTCGAGTTCGTCGATCAGGCCGGTGACGTCGCTTTCGGCGCCCTGCGCCTGTTTCCGCAGGGCATCCCCTCCGTTGTACTCGTTCGGTTCCAGCCTCATTTCCACACCGTTCTCGCGAGCGGTGTAGATGCCGGTTTTGTCGTCGTATTGTTCGAAGTCGGGGCAGCCGGTGCCGGCGGCCGCGGCCATGAGGCCGGCGGCACAGGGCTTGGGCGGCTCGACCTTGAGCTTCGGGTCGTCGACCTTGACGAGGCCGTCCTCGATCCGCACCTTGCCGACCTCGAGCCGGACGATCGCCCCGTCGAGGCTGGAGGTGTTGCCCTCCGGCCGGATCTCGATCTTCTCGACGCGGTAGAGCTGACCGTCGATGTCGGCGATCGCCCCGTCGATCTTGGCCAGGTCGCCGTCGAAGCGGACGTTGATGTTGAGGATCTCGGCCAGCGAGTTGGGCAGTCTCGTCGGGACGTTGTCGGCGATCTTCGCCAGCAGGCCGTCGAGGTGCGCTGCGTCCTTGACGACCCTGCCCGCGCCGCGGCCGAGGCCCTTGAGCGCGCCGCTGACGCCCTTGGTGATCGCGCTGCCGCCGGAGCCGGCACCTACCGTGACCGCGAACATGGAGAGGTCGAAGTAGGTCAGACCGATTGCCTTGGCCGGGTTGTCGAGCCACTCCTCCAGGTGGATCAGCACGTGGGGGTTCTGCAGCGTGTACCACATTCCCTCGAGGATCTGCTTGCACGTGCCGAACGCGCCGGTCACGCAGTCGGCCACCGCGATGAACCCGTCCAGGGTGCCCTTCGCGCCTTCCACGAAGCCTTCCTGGATGCCGCGGTAGAACTGCTGCAGTTTGGTCTGGCCGTCCCGGAGGACCTGGCACGCGTGTTCGTCGCCACCCGCGCACCGCCCGGCCTGCATGAGCAGCTCGCGGGTGCCCTGCTCCAGCTCGTCGATCGCGCGGTTCGCGTAGTCCTTGATCCTGTTCATGCCTTCGCGGCAGAACTTGTCGGTCAGCTCGTTGCCGGTGGGCCACCCCTCAGAGCAGATCGCCAGCCACGCCACGCCGATGGCGAACTTGTTGTTGATCTCGACCCGCTTGCGTTCCGCCTCCTCGCGGGCGATCTGCTCGGCCATGTCGAGGCGCTGCCGGTACTGGTGGACGTCCTGGATCTGCTCCGCGACGCTCTCCAGGAACGCCTGGACCCCGGCGTAGCTCTCCTCGGCCATGTCCGCGATGCGTTCGGTCGAGGCAGCGGCCTGGTTCGCGCTCGCGGCCGACGCGCCGGCGTTCGCCGCGGCGCTCTTCGCGAGCATCGCGTCCTGACGTGCCGTGGTCGCCCATTGGGTCGCGGTGGTGGCCGCGCCGTGAGCATCCGCCGCGTGCTTCGCGGCATCGTTCGCCGCGGTGTTGGCGGTCAGTGCGTGTTGCGCCGCCTCGTTCGCCGAGTCGGCCGCACGGGCGGCTGCCTCGTAGGCCGGCTTCACCTCCAGGATGGCGTCGTCGGCCGCCTTGCGCGCACTGACGGCCGCCTGGCCGGCCTCGTCCGCCTTCTCGCGGGCGGACCTGGACTGCTCCTCGCTGACGACCAGCGACTGCGAGGTGATCTCCAGCGCCTTGCGCGCGTCGGCGTTGATCCCCGCGAACTGCCGCAGGATCGCCTCGGCCACGCGGACCGAGTCGACGACCACCGATGCGGACGCGCTCGCCGCCTCGGCCGCCCTGTCCGCGATCACGGACTGGAAGACCGACTGGTTCGCCTCACGGACGGCACCCTCGGCCTCCGCCTGGGTCATCTCGGCCGACGCCTTGGACGCCAGTGCCGCGTTCGTCGCCTCCAGCGTGAGCCGGTACGCCTCGTCGGCAGCCCGGCGGGCGGTCACCGCCTCACCGGTCGCCCGGTCGGCCGCGGCGCGTGCGTCCCTGGCGGCCCGTTCGGCCAGACCGGCCTCGGACTGCGCCGTCGCCGCGGCCGCTCTCGCCCGCCCTGCCCACGCCTCGGCCGCGTTCGCCTCCGCACGAGCTGCGGTGGCCTGCGCACGGATGCCGCGGGTGGCCTCTTCGACGTTCTGGCCCTGCTCCCTGGCACGCTGCTCGGCGGCCTCCAACTGGAGCTGCAGGGTGTTCGCGCCGATGAGGCGCATCGAGAACAGCGTGTTGGAGAGCTCGACCTCCTTCGAGGTCTGCCGCACCTTCGCCATGGCCGCGTCGTGGTTCGCGCCCAGCTCGCCGGCCGTGGCCCGTGCCGCGAACGCGGCCTTCGCCCTGGCGGCGGCGTTCGCGGCGGCGTTCTGAGCGCTCGCCCTGGCGTTGCGGGCGTTCGCGGCGTGGCCGCGAGCCTGCTCCGCCTTCTGCTGGGCGATCTGCTTCTGCTGCGCGGCACGGTCCCGCGCCGCGATCGCGATCTCCTGCTGCTTCTTCGCTGCCTCGGCGAGCTCGGCCGCCCGCTGCGCCTGACGTTCCGCCTCCGCGCGGTACTTGGCCGCGTTCTTGGCGTGCTCCTGGGCGTTGCGGTCCGCGTCGAGCGCCCGGCTGTCGGCCAGCGTGGCCTCGGCCGCGTGCTGCGACGTCGTCGCCGCGGCTGCCGCCGCCTTCACGGCCTCACCGATGCCGATGGTGACCTTCGCCCAGTCCAGGCCGTTGCTCACCTCGAGGTCGACCAGGCGCTCCGCGGCGTTGCGGGCGGCCTGGGTGGTCACCGCGGACCGGTCCAGCACCCGGCCGGCGCGTGCGGCGTATTCGGCGGCCTCGGCGAGCAGGGCGGCGAGTTCGCCGTCCCGCCCCCTGCCGCCGTTGGGGCGGCCCGCCTTGTCCTCCTGGAAGATCTTGTCGGACCTGTGCGCCGCCTTGACCGCCATCTGCATGGCGAACAGGACGTCGTCCAGGTGCTTGACCGCCTCCATGTTCGCCCGCACGATCTCGGCCCGCGCCTTCGCGGCCTCGGTGCTGACGCGGGCGATCCTGTCGAGCTCGGTGATCGCGCGGTTGCGGTCCTCCAGGGCCTTCTCGATGACCAGCTGGAGGTCGTGGTCGCGCTTGTTCGCCTCGTGGTAGCCGGTCAGGTAGAACTCGCGGATCTTCGCGTAGTCCCTGGAGTCGAGGATCGCCCCGCCTTCGAGCTGCACCTGCGGGCCGCCGTGCGCGACCATGTCGCGGACACGGGCGGTGATCCGGTCCTGCTCGGCCTTGTCGTCCTCGGCCTGCTGCTCGTCGCGCTTCAGCGCGATCTCGTAGCCGTACGCCACGAAGTCCGCGATGGCGCGGTCACCGGCGGCCAGTGCGGCCTGCGCCCCCGCCTTGACGTTCGGGCCGCCCGTACTGGCCCATTCCGTGACCTTCCTGCGGTTCTCCGCGTTCTCGGCTGCCTTGCGCTGGTCGGCGCGAGCCTGGGCCTCGGCCTGACCGTGGTCCAGGAACCAGAGCAGCTTCTCCTTGGTGCCGACGGTGAGAGCGGCCGCGGCGGCGTCTCTCACCTCCACGTCCTCGGCGTGCTCGGCGATGTCGCCGACGAGGAGCTTGTAGTACTCGAGCTCCTCGTCCACCGGGTCGTCGCTGGTCGCTGATCGTTGTTGCAGAACGGGAACCGGGGTCGGTGCGGCGATGGCCGGAGTGGTGCTGCTCAGCAGCGCCAGCACCAGCGAGAGGATCAAGGCCGCGACGGAGCGGCGCCGCAGCGAGGCGGCGCTGGTAGGTGTCGTGTTCATCTTTAGCGGTCACCCCGGCCGCGTGCGTCGTCCGCGTTCTTCTTCGCGGCGGCGGCGGTGTCCTGCCAGAACTTCGCCTGGGCGACGGCCCAGGCCGCTTCGTCCGCCCAGGACGCGTTGGAGCTGTTGGCACGCTCGAGGATGGCGGCCCAGTCCTGTTCGCCCTGCGCCGCGCGGGCGTGCTGCGCGACCAGCGCCCACATCGCCGCCTGCGCGTCGGCCTTGCCCTTCTCGGCGTTCCAGTCCACAGAGGACTGTCCGGACTGCTGGTCGATCTGGTCCCAGTAGGCGATCGCGTCGAGGCGGGCCTTGCGGGCGAGTTCGCCGCTCGACTCGCGTTCGGCCTTCTCCGCGGCCAGGGCGGCCTGGGTGAGGGCGTAGATCTTGCTGTGCCAGATCTCGTTCTGGTGCAGCGTGGTGCGGCGGAACGTCTCCCTGTCGACGTCGGCCCCCATGCCCCAGTAGTACTTGAAGAACAGGCCGATCTGGACGTCGTCGCCGCTCTCGAGTGCGCGCTTGGCCGCGGCGCGGACCTGCACGCCGGGGTCGTTGGTGGCGAGGTAGGTCACGTAGGCGCGGTCTTCACCCGCCAGGCGCGCGAGGTGTTCCTGGTGCTGGTTGTTCGTCGCCTCGTCGGCTTCCAGGGCGAGCTGGTATCCACTTTGGACGTACTCGTCCTGGGCGTTCGCCGAACCGGTGAGCGCCTTGCCGGAGGTGAACTTGACCGCGCTCGCGGTCGGCGCGTACCTGTTGATCTCCTGGATGTACCGGAGGTTGTTCCCCTCCCGCTCCAGGGCCCGGGCCATGGCCTTGTCCCTGCCGGTCGCGAAGTACTCGTCGATGGCCTCGTCGCCGCGAGGGTTGAGCAACGCGTGCAACGCCTCGGCGCGTAGCTCGGCCGACACGTCGGTGGACGTGGCCGTCCGCCTGACGGCATCACGTCTCCACGGCGCCAGCGCGGCCAGGGCGGTGCTGCTGTTCGTGATCGTCGTCTCGGCCGTCGCCGGCGTGGCCGAAGTGGCCACCACCGCACCGAAAGCCAGTGCTGCCACCAGAATTGAGCGCAGCAAAGTATGACGCCCCATACATTTCCCCCCAGAAAAAGGTCAAGGCGATGGGCAGAGTTGCCCAGGGGTTTTCTAGCACGGCCCCGCTCCGCCATCAAAGGTGACGCAGGTCACATCCGTTGCGGTTGATGCGCTCGCCGTGCGAAAGTTCCGCTCGGCATCCGGCAGGCTGGGGGGTCTGGCCACAAACCGTTGTTGATGCCATGAGTCCTGGGGGATTCGCACTTTGTCCAGATCCAGTCTGGGCGGTCGCTGCATGCGCGCAATCGGCGTGCTCGCGGTCGCCTCCACGTTCGCAGCCGGTCCACTCGCGACCGTCGCCACGGCAGAACCCTTGTCCGCCAACGCCTCTCAGGCCGAGACGCGCGTGTCGACCACCGACCACAAGCTCGCGGTGGGTCAGGAACTCGGCGTCCCCGTCGGCCCCACCCAGTGGTCGATGAGGGACTGCTCCTTCACCATCTACGTGTGGAACTGGGCTTCCGACCAGTCCAGGATCGACGCCAACAGCAAGGTGGCCGAAGCGGCCGCGACGGCCTTCAGCACCAACGACACCGACCCGGAGTCGTGCTACCGGTTCATCACCGACACCGTCTTCACCGCGCACGAGGCCGACGTGGTCGAGCGACTCAGGAAGGCGGAGCGTGACAGGCAGCGCGTCGCCGCCGCCGCGGTGATCAGCTGGAGCAACCTCACCCAGGACGACCTCAACTGCTCGCTCAAGGACTTCGTGTTCCGCATCTGGTCGCGTGCCGCGACCGGCAGCGAGGTGAAGGCGAAGGCCGCGGCCGTCCTGACCCCGACGTCGACGGACGCCGAGCGCACCACCTACATCGCCACGGGCGTCCGCGCCGCAGCGGACATCGACCAGCAGCGGGCGTTGGAAGAGGCACAGCGCATCGAGCGCGAGCGGCAGGAGCGGCTCGCCAACGAGCAGGCCAGGGCCAGCGCGTGGAACATCGTCGCGAGGACGGTGATGACCGACGACCTGAAGCTCGTCACCGACCGCGAGTTCGTCTACGGGCTCGCCAGCAAGGCCACCACCATGCCCAACAGCAAGTGGCGGAAGGCCGACGCCCAGGCCGCGGCCGACAGCACCGACCCCGCTGTGTGGAAGGCCTTCATCTTCACCGGCGTGCACGCCGCGTACCAGAAGGACCTCGAAGAGCAGAACCGCGTGGACGCGATCGAGACCGAGGCGCGCATCAAGGAGATCCTCGACGCCGCCGTGCGCGACGGCTTCATGCCGAACGTCGTCGTCGCGGCCCGCACGGCGCTCACCTCGGACCTGGCCGCCCGCCACGCGTTCCTCAACGTCGGCCGGGACGCGGCTCTCAAGCGCGACCAGATCAAGCCGTCGAACGGTCGCGTGATCGAGCTGCAGGGCAAGGCCTCCAAGCGCTGCATCCAGGTCGTCGGCGCGTACGACCAGGCGGACGACCCCGGCATGTACCAGGAACTGTGGGACTGCCTCGTCGCACCCAAGCAGGTGTACGAGCTCTACAAGTACGACGACGACCAGTACATGATCCGGAACCTGCACTCCAAGATGTGCTTGGATGCCGTCGGCGACCTCGTCCTGCAGAACTCCTGTGAAAGCGGGCAGGCGACTCTGCGCTGGAAGTTCATCGAGAACCCCGCCGACGGTTCGTTCCAGATCCAGAACGTCGCCACCGGCCGGTTCGCCACGGTGAAGGAGGGCGGCACCGCGAACGCGGCCCTGATCGTCCAGCACACCAACACCAAGGCGGCCGACCAGCTCTGGCGCGTCATCGACCCGACGCACCGCGAGGCCGTGGTGCCCGTGCAGACCGGCTGGACCCACGTCAAGGGCGTCCACTCCGGCCGTTGCATGCAGACCGCCGGCTTCTGGGACGTGCCCAACCAGGGCGCCAACGGCGACCTGGCCGGCCAGGAGCTGTGGGACTGCGTCGGTGGCGGCAAGATGAAGTGGAACATCATCGCGCTCGGCGAGAACAAGTACGCGCTGCAGAACGCGCAGTCCGGGAAGTGCCTCGACGTCAGGTACGGCGACTGGCAGCGCGGTACCTCGCTCGTCCAGTTCACCTGCCACCACGGCGGTACCCAGCAGTTCGTCTTCACGCAGGAGGGTGACAGCACCTACGGCCTGCAGAGCGCGCTGACCTTCGGGTACGCGGACGCGGTCGGAAGTGCCAGCGGCAACGGCGCCCTGGTCCAGACGTGGGACTACACCGGCTTCGCGAACCAGCGGTGGACGCTGGTTCCCCAGCCGGCCTGATCCACAGGCGGTCTGAGAAACGACGAGGCCCCCTCCGGAACTTCCGGAGGGGGCCTCGTCGTGTTCGGAGCCGGTGGACTAGCGGGGCTGGCGCTCGCGGCGGATCGTCACGCGCTTGCCCTTGATCGTGGCGTCGCGCAGCTGCTCGATCACGTCGTTCGCGGACGTGCCGGGCACCTCGACCAGCGAGAACCTGTCGGCGATCTCGATCGCGCCGATGTCGCGGCCCTTCAGGCCCGTCTCGCCGGTGATCGCGCCGACGATGTCCTGCGGGCGGATGCCCGAGGAACGGCCGGCACCCAGGAACAGCCTGGTCATGCCCTCGGACGGGCCACGACGCTCGCGGCGCGGACCGGCGGGGACACCGTCGCGGCGCGGGCGGTCCTCACGCGGGCGCACCTCCGGGATCTCCTCCTCGTCGGCGGCGGCACCGGAGGCCTCGTGCGCGAGCTTGACCGCGGCGAGCGCGATCTCCATGACGTCGAACTCGTCGGCCAGCGTCTCGACCACGACGCGGAACCTCGACAGGTCGTCCTCGAGCAGCGACTCGTGCAGCGACGAGCGGGTCAGCTCCAGCTGGCGGGCGCGCAGGTCGGCGACCGTCGGCACCTTCTCGACCGGGATCTTGGTCTTGGAGACGCGTTCGATCGTCTTGAGCATCGAGTTCTCGCGCGGCTCGACCAGGGTGATCGCGACGCCCTCACGGCCGGCGCGGCCCACGCGGCCGATGCGGTGCGTGTACGCCTCGGGGGCGGACGGCACGTTGTAGTTCACGACGTGCGTGAGCTGCTCGATGTCGAGGCCGCGGGCGGCGACGTCGGTGGCCACCAGCAGGTCGGCAGTGCCGGAACGCAGGCGCGCCATGACGCGGTCGCGCTGCTCCTGGCTGATGCCGCCGTGCAGCGACTCGGCGCGGTAGCCGCGGCCGTTGAGCGTCTCGGTGAGCTGGTCGACCTCGTCGCGGGTGCGGCAGAAGACGACGGCCGCGGTCGGCGACTCGACGTCGAGCACGCGGCCGAGTGCGGCGGGCTTGTGCTCGCGGCGCACCAGGTACGCGGTCTGCCGGACGCGCGGGGCCTCGCCCGGCTCGGTCTTCTCGCGCTCGATCTGGATCAGCACCGGCTCGCGCAGGTGGCTCTTGGCCATGCGGTCGATGCGCGGCGGCATCGTGGCCGAGAACAGCACGGTCTGCCGCTCGGCGGGCGTCTCGCTGAGGATCGCGTCGATGTCCTCCGCGAAGCCCATGTCGAGCATCTCGTCGGCCTCGTCGAGCACGACGACCTGCAGGTCGCCCAGCTGCAACGTGCCGCGCTGGAGGTGGTCGATCGCGCGGCCCGGGGTGGCGACGACCACGTCGACGCCGCGGGACAGCTCGCGGAGCTGGCGGCCGATGGGCTGGCCGCCGTAGATGGGGAGGACGCGGGCGCCCATGTGGCGGCCGTAGCGGTGGACCGCCTCCGACACCTGCACGGCCAGCTCACGGGTCGGCGCGAGCACGAGAGCCAGCGGCTTCTCGCCCTTGCCGATCCTGTCGGCGATGCGCTCGAGCAGCGGCAGCGCGAACGCCGCCGTCTTGCCCGTGCCCGTGGCCGCCTGGCCCAGCAGGTCGTTGCCCGCGAGCAACGGCGGGATCGCTTCGCTCTGGATCGGCGTCGGCTCCTCGTAGCCCAGAGCGTTGAGGGCGTTGAGGAGGTCGGGGCGCAGGCCCAGGTCGGCGAAACCGTTGTCGGCGGAACCGTTGTCGGCGGTGGTCATGACGAGTATCTTCCCCCACCGCCTCACACCGCACTCACTCAGACCAGGTCAAGACGCCTTTCACCGGCTCACGCGCACGACCGCGCTGCTCGTGACGCCGTTCACGGTGACCGTGATCTCGACCTGACCAGGCCTTATGCCCGTGAGGACGCCGGTGTCCGGATCGAGCCGGGCGACGTGCCACGGCCGGACTCCACTCGGGCCGCCGACGTGCAGACCACGTGACCCTTCCCACACCGCGGCCATCGGATAACGGACCGGCACGGACCGGGAGCCCTGTTTCACCGTCGCCGCAACCGTTTCCGCCTTGCCGGCTTCCAGCGTCGCCGGAACCTGGATCCGGAGCGCGTCCACGTGCGGCCGGATCTCGGCTTCGACGCCCTTCTCGCCGACCCCGACCAGCGTCCAGCCGGTGAACCCGCCGGGCTCCGCGGGTGCCTTGCCGGAGTTGCCGTTGATCACGTGCGGGACCCCGTCCACAGTGGACGCGAAGAACCCGCCGACGTGCCCGCCGATGAACGCCGTCGGTTCGTCCCGTTCGGACAGGAGCCGCTCGAAGTAGGACGCCTCCAAGCGGTCGGCGAGCTGGCTCGTGCGCGCGGGCGTCGGATCGCGCGGTGGGTGGTGCATCAGCACGATGGCTTGGCCTTCGGCGGTGCGCAACGCGGTGCGGAGCATCTCCATCTGCTCGAAGCCGCCGCCCCGGAGCGTGCCGGTCGACGAGTCGAGCAGCACGAACCTGGTGCCCCTGTGGTCGAACGTGCGGTGCGTGGCGCCGAACTCGCGGCGGAAGGCGTCGATCGTGCCCGGACCCATGATCTCGTGGTTGCCCGGCACGTAGTACCAGGGGAAGTCGCCGAGCTCGTCGGTCAGGACCCTGCGGGCGAGCGCCAGGTCCTCCGGAGAGGCCTCGTCCACGAAGTCCCCGTTGACCACGACGAACTCGGCGCCGGACGCCCTGATCTCCCGCAGGGTGCGGCGGGCGGACCTCACCAGTTCGCTGTCCGGGGCGCGGGCCACGAACTGGGCGTCGGACATGACCGCGAACGTCCAGCCCCGCGCCGGGCCGATGACGTCCTCGCGCAGGTCCGGTGCGGGCGGCAGGGCGACCGCCGGCGGCACCCTCGCGACGACGTCGTCCACGACCACCTCGCCCCGGTAGGAGCGGTCGGCCCTGGTCTCGATCGCGGTGAACCTGGTGACCTGGACCGGGAACTGCAGCTCCGGCGGCACCGCGACCTCGATCCGCTGCCAGCCGTGCCAGGTGACGTGGGGACCGTAGAGCGACCGCGACTGTCCCGCCGAGTCGGTGACGGTGAACGCCGTCCACTCGCCCTGGCCGTGGCCGTCGACCCAGGCGGTGAGCGACAGGGGTCGCCCGCCCACCTGGATCGGCCGCGGCGGCACGGCGTAGGCGGTGCGGGTACCGGTCGACTGGGTGAAGTCGTAGCTGAGCCTCAGGCCCGCACCGGTGTGGCCGTCCGGTTCCGCTTCCGCCCTCCCGGTCGCGCGGGCGGAACCGAACGTCCACTGTGGAGCGTCGTCGAACGTGGCGAGCGGCTGGTCGGTCGCCCCGACCGTGACCGCCACGTGCGTCTCCTTTCCCTGGGCGCGTGCCCTGATCGTGGTCGCGCCGGCGCTCAGGGCCTTGATCTGGAGGTCAGGAGTGACCTCGATGATCCTGCGGTCGTAGCTGAGGTCGAGGTCGGCGCGTTCGATCGGCGCGCTGAAGCCCTTGGCGTCGAAACCGTTGATCCGCAACGGCTTGCGCTCGTGCTCGGCCAGGCTGATCCGGGGTTCGGCCGGGGCGGTCCTCGCGAGCCTGCCCAGCACTGTGAGCGGCGTGGTCCTGGTCGTGAGGCCCTGGAAGGCGGTGAAGCTCGCGGGCCCTGAGCGCGGCGCGGCGTGGAAGGTGTCGCCGACGGCCCATCCGCCTGTCGCGCGGGACCGGTGTCCGTCGCTCGCCGGTCCGTACGTCTCGTCGTGGCCGCGCACCGTCAGCCGGCGGGTCATGCCGGGGAAGACGCGGGCGCTCGCGGTCTGGACGTCGAAGCCGGTGAGCTTGCCGGTGCCGGTGGGGGCGTAGAGCGCGAGGCCGTTCGCGACCGGCCTCTCGCCGCCGTCGGAGGGCGTGTTGACGACTTTCAGCTCGGTGGTGCCGGGTTCGCGGGCGAGCATGGTCGACGACCCGCCGCCGTCGAGGTTGAGCGCGTTGTGGGCGCCGAGCTCGATCATCGCGTCGGCGAGGTCGTCCAGCTCCAGGCCCTGCAGGTAGGCGCTCTGCCGTCCGTCGACGGTGAGCATGTACATCTTCCTGCCGTCCTGCGAGAACCCGACCGCGGTGCGCGGGTGCAGAGGGTCCGCCGGGGCGACGTTCCTGCCGTTCTCGACCAGCAGCTGACGCCCGCCGATGGCCGTCTTCGGCTTGCTGCCGTCGCTGGTGCGGCTCTGGTAGCTGATCTCCGCCCTGTCACCTGGCTTCAGCGCCTTGAGGACGTCGGCGCCCTTGTCTCGCCCGACCAGCGCGTACCCCTGGACCGGCCGGTCGCTCGGGGTGCCGACGGACTGCACGACGTCGTCCTTGACGATCACTTCGGCCGTGTTGGCCGCACCTTGTGTGGCGCGCGCTCTGCTGTACGTGCCCCACAACGAGTTGAAGACACCGATGCCGTCGACGTCGATCCGCGCGCTGTTGAGCTGCGTCAGCTCGTGCGTGCCGTTGAGCGTGCCCTCGAAGAACGTCTCCATGACGCTCCCGACGCCGGCCGCGTCGATGCCGGCCGCTCTGCCGCCGCCCGACTTCCGCAGCTGCCCGTCCTGGACGCCGACGCCCTCCGGCGCGTTGCTGTTGTCGATGTCGAAGAAGTCGCCGTTGACCGCCGCGACCGCGCGTCCGGTCTGCTGCGACAGGGGGACCGCCTGGGAGACGGTGCCGGGATCGACGTACCCGACCTGCGCCTTCGTGAGGTCGACGGCCAGCGCGTCCCCGCGAACCCAGCCGTCGGGCCGGTACCAGTCGAACGAGCTGAGCGTGACCCCGGGAGCCACGGGTCTCTCGACCCGCTCGGTCTCGATGCGTCCGGGGGAGTCGGCCTGAGCGGGAGGAACGGGCGCAAGGAGCGCGGCGGCGATGATCACCGCAAGTGCACGTCTCGTCACGCCCTGGAACCTAGACTGGCCCGGTGAAGAACCGCCTAACGGTCTGCTCCTCGCACCTGATCACCCTGCCCAGCGCGCCTTTCGGCCCGGTCCGCGAGGCGATCGCGACGGCGAGGGACGCCGTCGCGGCGTCCGACCCGGAGCTCGTCGTCTTCTTCGGCACCGACCACCGCCGCGCCTTCCGCTCGGTGGTGCCGACCTTCGCCGTCGTCCTGGAGGCCACCGCCCTGGGCGACGTCGCCGGCCCGGTCGGCTCCTACGACGTCCCCTCGGCTCTGGGCCGCTCGCTCGTGGCCGACCTCGTGGCCGGTGAGTTCGACGTCGCCACGGCTTACGAGGCCGCGCTGGACCACGCGTTCGGCCACACGGCCCGCGACCTGCTGGGGGCGGTCGACGCCACACCGGTGCTGCCGGTCTTCATCAACTGCGCCTCCCCGCCGCACGCGACCTTCCGCCGCGCCGCCTCGCTGGGCCGTCGCGTGGGGGAGTTCTTCGCCGGCCGGCGCGTCCTGTACGTCGGCTCGGGCGGGCTGGCGCACGACCTGCCGGGGTTCCGCGAGCCCGAGACGGGCGCGGTGCTGACGGAGGAGGAGCGGCAGGCGTGGATCCGGTCGGTCAACGAGAAGGCCCGGTCCGAAGGCACGATCCGGGAACTCGTGCGCACCTGGGACGAGGCCTTCCTCACCGGAGTCGGCGGGACGGCGTGGGAGTGGCTGGACTCGATCGGCGCCGACCTGGTCGAGCGCGGTGGCAACGGCGCCGCCGAGTGCCTGACGTGGACCGCCGCGTGGGCCGCGGGCGGGCAGCCGCTCAGGACGCTGGCGCACGAGTTCGACACCAGCGGCCGCGCCGTCGCGATCAGCTGGGCGGAGATTCCACGGTGGAGAGCAGGTCGGCCTCGGCCAGATAAAGGCGGCCGAGGTCGGTGAGCAACGTGCCGAGCTCACGATAGTGCTCCGCGCGTTCCAGATCGGGAATCAGGCCGCACGTGCGCAACATGTTCTGCGCGAGCAACTCGCCGAACTGTGGATAAGTCTTCACCACCTCACGCGAGAGGCGCTGAAGAGATATGCGCAGCAGGTCTTCGGTCAGGATTTCCGCGGCCATGGCAGGATCCCCTCGCTCTCTCGCCAGATGCCGTCGCAGTCCCAGCACGTCGGCCAGACGTTCTTGTTCGACCACAGGTCAAGCTCCTGTGATGCGAAGGGACTACCGCACAACGTCTCGACGAGCCGCCCCCTGGCCGGCTCGTCGTGTATGGCATGTCGCCGCCCTTCGTGGGGCGTCCATCGAAATCTCACAGGATTATTCTGCAGCTTGGATGAGCTCCAAGCTAACGCCCTTTTGGGTTGTGTTGGCTTCGAATGTTCTGGAGGCCCCAAGAATGGGGATACGGTCCTCTTCATGCCGAAAAGATTCTCCACTGTGAGAGGCCGTGAGTTCGGGGAGGGCCTTCGTGCGGCCATCGCCGCCACGGGAATGACGTCGCGTCAGATCGCCGAACTCATCGGCTGGCAGGAAGCCAAGATCTCCGACCTGGTCAACGGCAAAGGAGGTGCCACCGAACTGGAGCTGGCGCTGCTGCTGGGCGTGTGCCGGACGCCGGCGCAGGAGCGGGACCACCTGCTCTCGCTGTTCACCGGCACGGGCGTGAAGGGGTGGTGGCAGGAGCACGGCGCCTGCGCGCCGATCAGTCCGCGCACGCTGGTCGAACACGAGCGCCTGGCGAAGAAGTTGTTCAGCTGGCAGACGATGCTGCTGCACGGCACCCTGCAGGTTCCGGACTACACGCGTGCCGTGATCACCGCCTGCGCGAACGTGCCCGACGACGAGATCGAGGTCCGGGTCGAGGCGCGGGTGCTGCGGCAGGAGTCGTTGCGCGGGCTGAAAGCGGTCTTCTTCGTTCCCGAACCGGTGTTGCTGACCCAGGTCGGCGGGCCTGAGGTCATGCAGGAGCAGTTGCGCCACCTGGACGAGCTGGCCGCGCGGCCGAGCGTCGTGTTCCGGGTCGTGCCGCTCGGTGCCGGTGCGCACGCGGGCATGGCCGGGTCGTTCGACCTGCTCACGTTCGACAAGTACGAGGACGCCGTCTTCCTGGAGAGCGAGAACTCCAGCCTGATCATCGAGGCACCGGAGGCCGTCAAGGCCTACGGGCGGATCGTCGAAGGGCTCGAAGCCGCCGCCTTGGATGCGGAACAATCGAGGGAGCTGATCAAGAAGTTGCTGACATGAGGAGACTCCGATGGCTGAGTGGCGCAAGAGCACCCGCAGTGCGAACGCAAGTGCCTGCGTCGAGGTCGCCATCGGCATCGGCATCCGGGACAGCAAGGCGCCCGCCGCCCACGTCGAGGTGGGCGCCGCCGCGTGGACCGCGTTCCTCGCGGGCGTCACGCGGGATCGCTGACCGGCAGGTCGTTACCATCCGAACCATGACGATGCCCGCAGCGATCGAGGCCGTGCGAGAAGCGTTCGTCGGGCTCGCGGCGGAGGAGTTCGACCTGCCGCCCCGGCAGGCGTTCGGCGACAGCAGGTCGCTCGTCATGGCCGTGCACCACCGGCCCACGGGGTCGACGGCGGTCAAGGTGATCAGCATCGAGGTCGAACGGGATCCGATGATCACGGGCACGGTCGTGTACTCGCATCCGGACGGTCAGTTCGTCACGGACGCGGTGTCGCTCACGACCCTGCGCACGGGCGCTGTCGTCGGTGTGGCAACGGATCTGCTGGCCGACGAGGACGCGTCGCACCTGGCGTTGCTGGGGGCCGGGGCGCAGGCCGCGGACCAGATCAGGGCCGTGCACGCGGTGCGGCCGTTGAAGAAGCTCGTCGTGTTCAACCGGAACGCCGAGAAAGCCGAGGCGTTGCTGGAAAGCTTGAAGGACGAGCTGCCGGACACGGTCATGGACGTGGCGGCCGACGCGGACGAAGCCGTGCGGGACGCGGACGTCGTGTGCTGCGCGACGGCGTCGACCGTGCCGCTGTTCCGTTGCGACTCGCTCAAGGAACGCGTGCACGTCAACGCCATCGGCTCGTACCGGCCGGTGATGCGCGAGCTGCCTGAAGAACTGCTGGCGACCGCCGGGGTCGTGGTGGTGGACCAGGCCGAGGCGGCGCTGAGCGAGGCCGGCGAGATCATCCGCGCGGTGCGGAGCGGTGTGCTCAGGCTGGAGTCGCTGGTCGAACTCGGTGCGGCGCTGGGGAACCCGCCGCTGCGCGAGGGCCGGACCGTGTTCAAGTCGGTCGGCGTCGCGGTGCAGGACTGGGCTGTGGCAAGGCTTCTGGCGTAGAAAAGCGCTGGACGTGAACCCATCCGCCGCGGGGGTTCACGTCCAGCGCCGTTGTTCTCCCTGTCAGGCCATGCGCGCCCTGTCAGGGAGAGATCTCAGACCGCCCACTTCTGGCTGGCGACGCCGAGGCAGTCCCAGATGTGGGTTCTCGTGCCGTCGGCCGAGGAACCGCCGATGGCATCCAGGCACTTGTTGGCCTGCGGGTTCACGATGTCCTGTGCCCCGCTGACGGCCCATTTCTGGGCAGCCGAGCCGTTGCAGTCCCAGAGCTGGACCACTGTGCCGTTCGCGGTACCGCCACCGCTGACGTCGAGGCACTTGCCCAGCGCGCGGATCGTGCCGTCACCGGGACGGCTCCACTTCTGGGCGGCGTTGCCGTTGCAGCCGACGATCTGGATGGGCGTGCCGTTGGCGGTGTTCGCCCAGGGCACGTCGAGGCACTTGCCGCCGATGCCGCGGATCTCCGAGCCACCGCTGGTGGGCGGGTTGTCGTTGGAGACGCGGACCCAGTCGATCACGAGCTGCTGCGGGAACGTCGTGCTGGCGTCCGGGTAGCCCGGCCACTCACCGCCGACCGCGAGGTTGAAGATGAGGAAGAAGGGCTTGTTGAACACCCACGGGTTGCCGTTGACGTCGGTCGGCGTGTTGCGGGCGTAGACGTTGCCGTCCACCGACCACGTGATCTCGCCGGGCTTCCAGTCAACCGCGAAGTTGTGGAAGCCGTCGGAGAAGTTCGGGCCGTTGTAGGCGTGGGACTTGCCACCCGCGCCGGAGTAACCGGGGCCGTGGATCGTGCCGTACACGGTGCTCGTCTGATGTCCCAGGAACTCCATGATGTCGATCTCGCCCGAGCCGGGCCACGGGTTACCGGTGTTGATGTCCGCGCCCAGCATCCAGAACGCGGGCCAGATTCCCTGGCCGCGCGGCATCTTCATGCGCGCTTCGAACCGGCCGTAGGTCTGGGTGAACTTGTTCGCGGAGTTGATGCGCGCGGACGTGTACTGACACCGTCCGTACCAGCAGTTGTAGTTGCCGGGGTTCTCGCGCTTGGCCGTGATGACCAGGTTGCCCTGGCCGTCGTGCGCCGCGTTCGAGGTACCCGACTGGTACCACTGGTGTTCCCTGTTGTTGCCGTTGTTGTTGCCCACTTCCATGTTCCACTTGCCACCGTCGACACCTGTGCCGGCGGGAGCGTTGAACTCGTCGGCCCAGGTCACCGCCGCGTTGGCAGGGGGAGCTTGGCTGGTGGTGGCGACGGTGATCCCTGCGGCCACCATCAAGGCGGCGGCGAGGGCCGTCCCGATGCGTCGCTGCATCGAACCGACCTTTCCGGGTGTTGAGTTGTGCGCCCAGTGGTTCGGAAGTGTTGTCGCGCCGTGACCCTCGGTCAACGTGTAAAGGTTTTCACGAATTTGTCAGATGAGAGCGCTCTCAGGGAAGCGGGCTCTCTGCCAGCGGCGCAGCCGCCTGGAAGACCGGAAAACCGGTCTTCCAGGCGAACGGGATCAGCCCTGCGGAGTGGTGATGACGTTGAAGACCGACCCGCCGCTCGCCTGGCGGGCGCTGAGGTCCTCGAGGATCGTCGAGAGCGGCGAGTAGTTGTTCAGCTCGCCCAGCTGGCAGGCGCCGCTGCGGGCCTGCTGGCTGCCGTTGAGGATGCCCAGTCCCGCCTTGGTGACCTGGCTGAACAACGGGCTGCCGCTGTCGCCGTTGCGGGCGCACAGGTCGGTGTTGATGCCGACGTCGGTGGAGAGGACCCGGCCGCAGCGCGTGCCGACGAGGTAGCCCTCACCGGCGCCGCTGTCGTAGGAGTCCGGGTAGTTCACCGCGCTCGACCCGGACCCGCTGGCGCAGACGACCGCGCCGGTCAGGATCCCCGACAGCGGGGTGACCGAGGTGATCTCCTGGTTCTGCGACGTCACCTGCGGACCGCACGGGGTGTCGCCGTTGCTGTCCAGACCGCCGTTGCGGCAGTACTTGAGCACCGTGTTGCGGTTGGTCTGGCCCTCCAGCCACTTGGTGGCGGCGGCCGCGTCGACGTACCGCACGGCGGCGTAGTCGTACGGGTAGGAGTTCTTCTCGATGCCGTGCTGGTTCAGGACCACCTGGCGGTTGTGCTCGGTCGGCACCTGGTTCGTCTTGGTGGCCATGCAGTGGCCCGCCGTCAGCACCCACGGCACACCGGGGAACGCGCCGCCGGACGTGCGCAGGTTGAAGGCGCTCGTGCAGCCGCCGGTGGTGCCGTTGTCACGCCTCATGTCCAGGCGCAGGCCGCCGCGCATGGGGCCGTAGTTCGTGCAGTAGAGCGGGTGGCAGAAGCCCCAGTCGACCGGGTCGGCCGAGTACGGGGTCGGCTTTTGAAGGACACGGGCCGAGACCATGGCGGGGTCGGCGTCGAAGGTGCGGATCTCCGCCTGCGCGGCCGCTCCGACCTTGTTCTCCCGCAGCCACGCGCGTTCCCAGACGACGACGCGGTTCTCGGTCGTGCTGACGGCGGGCAGGTACACCGACTCGGCGCCGGCGCCGACCTGCCTGCTGATGCGGTCGTGCGCCGACTGCAGCGAGGCCAGGGAGTGCTTGACCGTGCGGACCTCGACCTTGGCGCGGTCGGGCATCGCGGCGATCTGCCGCTGGGCGGCGGCGGGCTTCGTCATCGCGACGACGAGCTCGCCTGCCTGCTGGTCGAGCCACATGCCGCCGTACTCACCGGCGGCCTCTTTCCGCAGCGTCGCTTCGAGCTTCGCCGCGTCGTTCTGGAGCTCGAGTCTCCGCAGCGCTTCGCGTTCGCTGACGCGGTACGTCTGCACCAGGTAGTCGATCGACTCCTTCACGGAGCTCGGGTCGATCGTGGTCGGTCCGGCCGTGGCCGTGGTAGCCGTGACGGTCGACGCGAGAAGCAGGCTCGCGGTGACCGCCCCCAGGATCTTGGCTAATCGCAATGGTTTCTCCTTGTCGATGCGGTGACCCGCCATTCATATCGGCGTGGCGGCCTTCCCCGCCGGGGATCCGCAAGATCTTCACGAAATCTCCCCGCTTGACGTAGGTGGCTAATGGCATTAGCTTTATGGCTATGGCTGTTCGAGCAGGTCTCACCACCGCCAAGGTCGTGGACGCCGCACTGGAACTGGTCGACGAGCAGGGCGTCGAGGCGCTGACGCTCGCTGCCGTCGCCGCGCGGACCGGGGTCGCGACGCCCTCGCTGTACAAGCACATCGGGAGCCTCGGTGACCTCCGGGGCCTCATCGGCCTGAGGGTCATGGAGGACATGACCCGGCGGTTCACCGAGACGGTGGTGGGCCGGTCGGGCGATGAGGCGGTCAGGGCGCTGATGCACGCGTACCGCGCGTACGTCCAGGAGCACCCGAAGCGCTATGCGGCCGCGCCGATGGACCCGCTGCACGACGAACTGCAGCGGGCGGCCGGCCTGAAGTTCATGGAACTCATCCTCGCCACGCTGCGGAGCTACGGCCTGGAGGGCTCGGACGCCATCCACGCCGCACGGAGGCTGCGGGTGATCGTGCACGGCTTCGCGTCGATCGAGTCCAGCGGCGGGTTCGGCCTGCCGGAAGGCCTCGACGACACCTACGACCAGCTCGTCCGGATGTACCTCGACGATCTCAGGGGGCAATCGTGAAGTGGACGCTTTCGGCCGCAGGCCTGCTCTTCCTGCTGTATCCCGCGGTGAGACCGTGGCACGACGAGACGACGGCGACGGGCGCCGCGGCCTCGATGGGGTCGACCGCGTGGGTGCTGTCGCACCTGTTCGCCATGATCGGCTTCATCCTCGTGCCGATCGCGTTGCTGCGGATCCACCGCACGGCCGCGATCACGTTCTGGGTCGGCGCGGGCCTCACACTGCCGTACTACGGCGCCGAGGACTTCGGCCTGCACGCCGTCGCACAGCAGCCGAACATCCTCGAACTGGCCGAGTCCGTGCGCTACAACCCCTTCGCCGTCACGATGTTCGGGCTCGGCCTCATCACCACGGGGGTCGCGGCGGTCATGGTCGCGCTGAAGCTCCGCACCACGGCGGCGATCGTGTTCGCCGCAGGGTTCGCGTTGTTCCTGCCGCAGTTCTTCACGCCGCCGGTGGCACGAATCGCCCACGGCGTGCTGATGATCGTGGGCTGCGTGTGGCTGGCGTGGGACTCAGCGCGCAGTGAGGCGGAAGACCCGCAGTTCGCGGCCGCCTGAGCGCTCCACGTAGTCCTGGAACGCGGGCCAGGCCGCCACCATGCGGGTCCAGGCGGCCTCGCGCTCGGCCCCTTCGAGCATCGTGCCGCGCACGTCGCGGACGTCACCGCGCACGTTCACTTGGATGTCCGGGTTCTTCAGCAGGTTCGTGGTCCACGCGGGGTGGTGGGGCTTGCCCCAGTTGGAACCCACGACCAGCATCGAGTCGCCGTCGGCCACGTACTGGACCTGGTTCTCGCGCCGCTCACCGGACTTGGCGCCGACGGTGATCAGCGTCAGGCCTGTCTGCCTCGACAGCGAGACGAGGGTGAACTTGCCGCCGGTCAGCTTGTACAGCAGGCGATCGGTACCGATCACGGCTTTTTCCTGCCAGGACATTCAGCAATCCAACCTCAGGTACCCAGGCCTTTCAGAACTGGGGTCCCTGAGCTCTGTGGTTCTGCGGCGTATTGGCGCCGGGAGATCATGTTGTGCGTTGCTGGTTCTCGATGTACTGCTTGATGATCTCTGCTGGGGCTCCGCCGCAGGAGGCGCGAAATAGAAGGGTGATCAGCAGTGTTGCCTGCGATTAGCGATGAACGTGGTCGGTTTCGCGGTTGAACTCGCGCAGCTCTCCGCCGAAGCCGACACACGCTGCGCGTGTGGGCTTGGATTGCGCTACGACCCTGCGAATGTCTGGTTTCGGGCCCATTGAGGTGTCGTGGAACCACGACGCGGGCACGGTGTCGATCTGGACCACGGGGGCCGGATGAAGGACGTGCGGTTCGCGGGTTCTCCGGATCAGCTCAAGACCTTGCGTGAGTACCGCGAGGGCGAGAGTGATCTGGTGCACCGCGACGGCATGTGGTTGCTGATCGCGACCTGTGAGGTGCCCGAGGAGCCACTGTTCGAGCCGGTCGACTGGCTCGGCGTGGACCGGGGGCATCGTGAACCTCGCCACCACCAGCGACGCGGACGACTTCCAGGGCCGCAGGCTGGGCCGCTACCGGCGCTGGCACGCCCGCGTGCGCACCGAGTTGCAGGCCAGGCGAAC
>NZ_QQAU01000019.1:0-218072 GCF_003350445.1 Lentzea flaviverrucosa | reverse complement strand
GCATCGACACGGTGATCCCCTCCCCCAACTCCTACACCTCCAAGGTCTTCAAGGGCGGCGCCACCTCCTGTCCCGCCACGGGCGAACCGAACACCTACTGGTACTGCCTGTCCAACCACAACGACCGCTACCCGCCACAAATGCCGCTGAAGCAGGCACTCGCCACGTCACCCAACACGGCCTTCGTCATGCTGGAGGAGAAGACGGGCCTCGAGGCCGTGGTGAACATGGCGTCCCGGCTCGGCATGCGCAAGACGATGGCCACGAACATCGCCGGAGTGCCGCCGGACCCGAACGGCCCCAAGGACCTGCGGGTCAGCCAGGCACAGTTCTACGCGTCCAACGGCAACGCCTCCTTCACCCTGGGTCCCGCACCGTCGAGCACCCTCGAACTCGCGAACGTCGCCGCGACGATCATGAGCGGCGGCACGTGGTGCAAACCCACCCCGATCCGGCGGGTCGTCGACCGGAACGGCAAGGACGTCGAGCTGATCAAGCCCCCGTGCGAGCAGGCGGTGCCCGAACCTCTCGCCAACGCGCTCGCCGTCGGCCTCAGCGAGGACAGCAAGGGCTCGGGCACCGCCGCGTTGTCCGCGCGCCAGGCGGGCTGGAAGCGTCCGATGATGGGCAAGACCGGGACGACCGAGGAGTACAAGTCCGCGGCGTACCTGGGAGCCACCCCCGACTACGCGGGCGCCGTCCAGGTGTTCAACGACAGCACCTCGCCCAAGGGCATCTGCATCGGCGGCGGACCACCGCGACTGTGCCCCGAGGGCAACATCTACGGCGGCACCGTGCCCGCCGCGACCTGGTTCGACACGATGACGAAGGTGCACGCCGACCTGCCGGAGAAGCCCCTGCCGCAGGTCGAGGAGCGCTTCCTGCGCGGTGACGGCCAGAAGGTCCCGGACGTCGTCGGATCCGCGGTCGACAAGGCGTCGGCCATGCTGCGCGACGCCGGTTACCAGGTGACGACCGTGTCCGTCAGCTCCCCGCGGCCCGCCGGTGCCGTCGTCGCGCAGTCGCCCCAGGGCGTGGCGGTCCGTGGCACACCGGTGACCCTGTCCGTGAGCAGCGGCCCTCCCGCCCCTGTCGCGACGGCGCCCCCGGCGGAGGCGGCCCCTCCGCAGGCCACGGTGCCGCCGTCCCCCGCTCCCGGACCTTCGTCCCCGGCGCCTCCTCGCTGACGCCCGGCCGGCCGGTGGAGGTCGCGGAACCGCGGACAGCGGTTCCGCGACCTTCACCGTGACGGGGGAAGTTCCACACTGGACGGATCCCGGTCGGGACGCATGCCGCGCCAGGCCGGATGCCGCAACCGGCCGTCCGGCGTCCACTGTCGATACTCGACCTCGCCCACCAGCTGCGGCTCGACCCAGCGGGCGTGCCGGGCGTGCTCGCGCGGCACCTCGACGGCGAACGGGCTGGTGGGCCGCTCCAGCCTCTCCAGCTCCCGCTGCAGGTCGGCGAGCACGGTCCGGCTGAAGCCCGTGCCGACGTGGCCGACGTACACCAGGCCGCCCCGGCCGTCGTGGGCGCCGAGGAGGAGGGATCCGAGCCTGCCCGCGCGGTTGCCCTGCCCGACGCGCCATCCCCCGATCACGACCTCCTGGGTGTACCGGAACGGCGTTTTCACCCAGGCAGGTGACCGGCGACCGGGCTCGTACCGGGACTTGACGCGCTTCGAGACGATCCCCTCGAACCCGTACTGGCTCGCCACGTGCAGGACGTCCGCGGGATCGGTGTTCGGGAACGCCGGCGGCACCTGCACCGCGTGGTCGCCGGGCAGGCCCAGTTCGGCGAGCATCGCCCGCCGCGCGTCGTAGGGCACCGACAACAGCGACCGCCCGTCCAGGTGCAGCAGGTCGAACACGAAGTAGGCGATGCGCGGCCGGCTCGGGCGCAGCTCGCGCACGCCGGGAGCGAGCTTGTCGCGTTGCTGCAGCAGCCCGAAGTCCGGCCGTCCTTCCTGGTCCATCGCCACGATCTCCCCGTCGAGCACGGCGGTCCGGTGGTGCAGCAGGTCGGGCAGGATGCTCAGCTCGGGGAAGCGCCGCAGGAAGTCGAGGTCGTTGCGGCTGATCAGCTGGACGTCGCGGCCCCGGCAGTGCGCGACGCCGCGGTAACCGTCCCATTTGAACTCGACGGCCCACCCGTCGTCCTGAGGCGGGCTGCCCGGGGTGGCGAGCATGGGGCGGACGAGGTCGAGCGGCCGGCCCGCTGGTGCCGTGCTTTCCACCTGGCCCTCCTCCGTCCGTCCCTCCCAGTCATGGTCAGCGAGAATCGCCGAGGTCGCGACACGGAACCCGCCCGGCACGCGTGCAGCGTGCGCGCTGTCACGCAGGGTCGCCCCGCAGGAGTTTTGATCGCTACGGGCGAGGTACCCCGTCCAGGTGACGCCAGCAGAACGGAGCCATGTCTTGGCCAACGGAGGTCCTGCTGATGCGTGGCTCACGCTGGAACTCGCCGACACCGCGCCCGACACCGGAAAGGTCCGGCGATGGGTCGAGTCGGTCCTCCCAGGTCTGCACGAGGACGATCTTCTCGACGTGCTGCTGGTGATCACCGAACTGGTGTCCAACGTGTACGACCACGCCCGGTTCCCAGCGCGCCTCAAGTTGCGCAAGTCGGCCGATCCCTGCTCCGTCAGCATCATCACCGAGGACGCTTCGCCGATGCTGCCCGAGATGCAGCCTTCCTCCCCCGGTTCGGTGCGCGGCCGCGGTTTGATCATGGTGGACAAGCTGTCCGAGCAGTGGGGCGTCGCCCGGCAGGCGATCGGCAAGCGCGTGTGGGCCGTCGTGCCCTGCCCCGCGACGCCCTGACCGGGATCAGTGTTCGGCGGCCGGGGCCTGCTGGGCGTGCTCCGCGGTCGGGTGGACGACGAACAGATCGGTGAGGCCGAGCAGGCCGAACACCTTGGTCAGGTGACGTGGCACGGCCGCCAGCGCGATCGTCGCACCGGCGCCGCGTGCGCGTGCGCGCGCCGCGATGAGCGCGGCGATTCCGCTGGAGTCGCAGAACGTCAGACCGGTCAGGTCGACGATCAGCTGATCACCGTCGCGCAGCGCGAGCCGCTGGACGGCCTGGTTCGCGGCGGGGGCGGTGGCCGAGTCGAGCTCGCCCGCGAGGGTGAGGACCAGTCCGGTCGGAACGGCCTTGGTCGTGGCGCTGAACCTGGTGCTCACGAGTCCCCGCTTCCTGGTAGGGGGATGCTCAGGGCGAGCAGAGCCGTGTCGTCCTCCACGCCGTCACCGAAGCCGGTGAGCAGTGCGGTCAACGCGCTGATGACCTCGGACGCGCCGGCCGCCGCCGACGCCGCGAGGAAGTCGAGCAGTTCCTCCTCGCTGTAGCGCTGCCTGCTGGCACCGACCGGGCGGGCTTCGGTGAGGCCGTCGCTGTAGAGCAGCAGGGTATCTCCGGGCCCGAGGTGCGCCGTGACCTCGGTGAAACTCGCGTCGGGGATCGCCCCGACGAGCATTCCGCCCGGGGTGTGCAGGAACTCCGTCACGCCGCCGGCGCGCACCACGATCGCCGGCGGGTGCCCGCCGCTGGCCAGGGTGATGGCGCAGCCCGTGGCGTCGGGCACGAGGGAGCCGTAGACGACTGTGCAGAACCGGGTGTCCCCGCCACGGTACTGCTGGTGCAGCACGGTGTTCAGGTTGTCCAGCACCTTGACCGGTTCGGGGTTGTACACCGCGGCGGAACGCAGGGTGTACCGGGCCAGCGAGGTCACCACGGCCGCCTCGGCACCCTTTCCGGACACGTCGCCGAGGAAGAACCCCCAGCTGTCGCCGGTGAGCGGGAAGAGGTCGTAGAAGTCGCCGCCGACCTCGTCGATCGAGGCCGGGTGGTAGTAGGCGGCCACCTCCATCCCCGGCACCGGCATCAGCGAGGGCGGCAGGAGGGTCCGCTGCAGCGTCGAGGCGAGCTGCCGCGCCCGGTCGCGTTCGGCGTCGGATACCTGGCGCGCCCGCAACAGCTCACGTTCGTACGCGCGGCGGTCGCGGGCGTCGAAGATCGTGATGCGGATCAGCTGTGCGGTGCCGTCGCCGCCCTTCTTCACCGTTGAGGTCACCAGCACCGGCAGCCGCGACCCGTCCGCGGCCTTCAGCTCCAGCGCGAGGCCACCGGCTTCGCCGTGCATCGCCAGCATCGGCCCGATGTGGGTCTCGTAGTACATGCGGCCGCCCACGGTCAGCAGGTCGCTGAAACGCCGCCGGCCGACCAGCTCGTCCCGCCCGGCCCCCAGCCAGCCGAGCAGCGTGCCGTTGACCTTGGCGATCGTGCCGTCCATCAACGTGGACAGGTAGCCGCACGGAGCGTTCTCGTACAGGTCCTCGGCGCTGTCCTCCAGCAGCGCGGAGAAGAGCGCGCCGACACCGTCCTCGTCGCCGCCTCCGCCACCACCGGTGGCGTCGGCCTCGCACATCACGGCGAACCCACGAACCCGAGGATCGCCGCGGCGGTGGCCTCGGGGGCGCTCAGCTGCGGGCAGTGCCCGGTCGCGTCCAGCGTCACCAGCTCGCTGCCGGCGATCTGCTCGTGCACGAACCGGCCGACCTCCTGCGACGCGATGGCGTCCTGCGCGGTCTGGACCACCAGCGTCGGCACCGCGACCTTCGGCAGGTCGGCGCGGTTGTCGGAGAGGAACGTCACCCTGGCGAACACCCTGGCGATCACCGGGTCGGTGCGGCAGAAGCTGTCGGTCAGCTCGCCGCCGAGCTCGGGGCGGTCCGGGTTGCCCATGATCACCGGCGCCATCGTCGCCGACCAGCCGAGGTAGTTGGAGTCGAGCGACTCCAGCAGTTCGTCGACGTCGTCCCGGCTGAACCCGCCGCGGTAGTCCCCGTCGTCGACGTAGCACGGGGACGGCGTCAGCAGCACCAGCTTCGCGAACCGGTCCGGCTCGCTGTTCGCCGCCAGCACCGCGATCATCGCCGACACCGAGTGCCCGACCAGCACGACTTCGCGCAGGTCCAGCGCGGAGCAGATCTCCAGCACGTCCTCCGCGTAGCCGTCCAGCGTCGAGTACCTCTCGGCCGACCACGCCGACGCGTCCGACCTGCCCGAGCCGATGTGGTCGAACAGCACCACGCGGTACCGCTCGGCCAGCGCCGGCACGATCAGCCGCCACAGGTTCTGGTCGCACCCGAAACCGTGCGCGAGCACCACCGCCGGACCGTCGTCACGACCGAGCACGGTCACGTTGTTCCTGGTCGTCACGTCCACGGATCTCATCCTGCCAGTGGTTCGCCTCGGGCAAGCTTCCAATCCGGACGCGGTGCGGCGGCGGACGCCTCAGCGGTGCCCTGATCGGGTTCCGCGGTTTGCGACGGTCGTCTGGCGGGTACCGGAGCACTTCGAACGTCTTCACAGAAGAGGACCGGTTCGGCCATGGCCGCCAGTGATGAACCTCCCTCCGCACCGACGACCCTCTCCCTGGAACTCCACGAGCACACACCCTCGTTGTCCGCGATGCGCCGCTGGATCTCCGACGCGTTCGGCGACCTGTCCGAGGACGTGGTCGAAGACGCGCAGCTGGCCGTGACCGAGCTGGTCAGCAACGCCTACGACCACGGGCGTCACCCCCGTCAGCTCCGCCTGCGGCGCATCGAGGCCTCCCGTTGCCTGCGCATCGAGGTGGACGACGCCTCACCGGACATGCCCACCCTCGGCCGGTCCAGGCTCAGCGACACACGGGGACGCGGCCTGATCATCGTGAACAAGATCGCCGAGCAGTGGGGCGTCCTGCCGCACTCGGTCGGGAAGACCGTCTGGGCCGAGCTCCTCTGCGACTAGGCCGGCACCGGGGAACAGGGTGCCGAGCCGGATGCCGCCGATCCGCAGGGGGAACGCGACCATCGCGGCCGCGTCGGCGAAGCCGGGCCACCTGCTCTTCTCGGCGCTCACGTCCCGGACCAGCACCGGGCCACCGCTTGCAAGGCCTCCGCAGCGGGACCCTCGTCCAGCGTGTACTGGACTTCCTCGACCGACGCCGCCCACCCGTCGCTGGCGCTGACCATCTCCTGCGCCCGCGCGTCGTCGCGCAGCACCAGCGCAGCGGCGTCCACCCCGGGCAGGACCTGCACGACACCGAGCACAACGCCAGCGGCCACTCGAACCCCGTGGTGCGTTCCGCGAACTGCGCGTACGGGGTCGGACGGACGGATCGCCGGCTACTTGGAGGCGTCGTAGGCGAGGTGCAGCCAGTCCGACGCCGCGACGGCCGACAGGGTGGTCGTGACCAGCCGGGTGGCCTTCGGCGCGAGCACCAGGCCCGCGGTGAGCGCGCTCGCGACCCACACGCCCGAGCAGAACGGACAGGTCATGAGTTCGCCGGCGGCGTGGCGCACACCGTGACCACGCACGCTCTCGTTGACCTCGGCGGCACCGGCGGGCTGCTCGTAGCGGGTGAACGGCGCCCGCAGCACGCTGGTGATCGAGGATTTGGTGAGCAACCTGCTCGCTTTGTGGGTGGCCACCGCCAGCAGCACCGTGTCGCCTGCCGTGAACCGCTCGGGCAGCCGTGTTCCCCTGCGCCGTCCGGCGGCCGTGGCGATGCCTGCCAGCGCGCCGAACGTGCACAACGAGGCCAGGTACCCGAACAGCGGGCGGCGTTCGTCCTCGGCGTAGGCAACCTGGACGCGGTGGAAGGACTCGGCGATCGACATGGCGAAGGTGTTGCCACCACCGGTGCCGTCAAACCCGCGGCCGGCCGGCTTGTGCGGGTCGATCGTCACAACGGCACGAGAGCGCCGTTGTCCCGGACCGCGGCGATCGACAGCGTCTTGTGGCCGACGTCGTCGAACAACACGACGAGCCGGTCCGGTTCGGCGTGCGGGACCGTGCCGCGGCCCCACTCCTCGTGACGGTTGCCGGGGCTGCCGCCTTGCCCGCAGCAGCAGGTGCCGCGCGAGGAACTCGCCGCGACGCGGCCCTCCTCGGAACGCCGTCCCGAGGGACTAGGGTGAGTTCTCCCTGCGGAAGTCACGACGGAGACGCTCCTGATCACGGGAGGCTGAGCGGTGAGCAGTGAACGGCTGGCCAAGGTGCTGGGGTACCTCGCCACCGACGCGGCGACCCGCAGCACCGCGGTGTCCAGCGAGTCGGCCTGCGACGCCGGCGTCCGCCTGGCCGACGTGACCGGCGTTCAGCTCACGCTGATGAGCGGCCCTGATCGCGGAGAGTCCCGGTACGCCACGGACGAGGCGGGCGCCCGGCTCGAGGAACTGCGGTTCACCCTGGGTGAGGGTCCTTGCGCGGACGCGTTCCGCACAGGTGTGCCGGTGCTGGCCGCAGAGCTGGACACCGGACGCAACCACCGGCACTGGCCGCTGTTCGTGCCCGCGGCGCTTGAGATCGGCGTGCGAGCGGTGTTCGCGTTCCCGCTGCGCAGCGGGGCCATCCGGATGGGTCTTCTCGTCCTGCACCGCGCGCGTCCGGGCCCGATGACCCACGAGCAGATGTCCGACACCCAGGTCCTCGGCGACGTCATCCTGTCGTTGCTGCTGGACGAGCTCACGCGCGTCCAGGTCGAGAACAACACGCTGCTGGCCGACATGCCGTTGCGCCGCGCCGAGGTCCACCAGGCCACCGGAATGCTGTCCGTCCAGCTGGGCGTCAGCGTGGAGGAGGCACTGGTGCGGCTGAGAGCGCACGCGTTCGCTGAAGAAAGGCCGGTGATCGACGTCGCCCGCGACGTGGTGGCCCGGCGTCTGAGACTAACCCCGGAAGCACGGCCTGATCCCGCGTGATCGCCCGGCGACCGACCAACAGAGGTGGCCCCATGTCAGTGGAGAATATGGCCGAGACGTTCGTGCAGCTTGCCGACACCCTGGTCGCCGACTTCGACTCGGCCGAGTTCATGCACCTCCTGGCGGACCGTTGCGTCGACACCCTGGACGTCGACGCGGCAGGCATCCTCCTCGCCGACCACCACAGCGAGCTGTACGTGGTCGGAGCGTCCAGCGAGCGCACCAGGCTCGTGGAGCTGTTCGAGCTCCAGCACCGCCAGGGCCCGTGCATGGAGTGCTACCTCACGGGCGCGCCCGTGACCGTGGCCGACTTCACCGAGTCGCCGCAGCGCTGGCCGGAGTTCGCGGCGGTCGCCGTGGAGGCCGGGTTCCGCGCCGTGCACGCCCTGCCGATGCGGCTGCGGGAGCACACCATCGGCGCGCTGAACCTGTTCACCGCCGCGCCGGGCGCGCTGAGCAGTTCGACCGTCAGGGTGGCGCAGGCGATGGCGGACGTGGCCACGATCGGTCTGCTGCAGGCGAAGCTGCTCAACCAGCAGGAGCTGCTCGCCGAGCAGCTGCAGGGCGCGTTGCAGAGCAGAGTGCTCATCGAACAGGCCAAAGGAGTGCTCTCCGAACGCCTCCAGATCGGCATTGGCCCGGCGTTCGAGACGCTCCGGCGGTACTCCCGCAGCCACAACCAGCACCTCAGCACGGTCGCCGAGTCGGTCATCGCCGGCACTCTCGACGTAACGGCGTTGGGCGATCCGGGCATGCGCGGCTGACGCGCGATGACCTCCGGTGGGCACGCGTGCTCCGAACGGGTTCAGGTGCGCCGCACGACGTCCCGGCTAGTACTCGGATGGACCAATCATGCTCGGGCGGGACGTGGAAGCATGGACCGCGAGCGCTCTCGCCTCGGTCCCCGGCGAGAACGCGAATGCCGGAAACCTGAGAATCGGGGCGTGCAGTGGACCACCGGGTGGCGCAGACCTTCGTCGAGTTGGCGGACACGCTCGTCCTCGGTTTCGACACCATCGACTTCCTGCACACCCTGACCGAACGGTGTGTCGAGCTGCTGCACGTGGACGCGGCCGGAATCCTGCTGGCCGACCAGCACGGCGTGCTGAACCTGGTGGCGGCCTCCACCGAGAAGGCGCGGCTGCTGGAGCTGTTCCAGCTGCAGGAGGACGAAGGGCCGTGCCTGGACTGCTTCGACACCGGCGAACCGGTGGGGTGCGACGATCTGGGTGCGGCGGCGCAGCGCTGGCCCCGGTTCGCGCTGGCGGCTCGCGCACAGGGCTTCGCCGCGGTCGACGCCGTGCCGATGCGGCTGCGTGACCAGGTGATCGGCGCGCTCAACCTGTTCCGGACGTCACCGGGGCCCCCGTCCGAAGACGTCGCCGTGCTGGCGCAGTCGTTCGCGAACGTCGCGGCGATCGGCATCCTCCACGTCCGCGCGCTGTGGCAGAGCGAGATGATCGCCGAACAGGTGCAGACCGCGCTCGACAGCGGCGTCACGATCCAGCAGGCGAAGGGCATCCTGACGGTGCGCCTGCAGATCGACCTCGCGGACGCGCTCTCGTTGCTGCGGACGCACGCCCGCAACTCCAACCAGCTGCTGTCCGACGTCGCCCGGCAGGTGATCGACGGTCGCCGCACGTCCTCGACCTGACTCCCCGGAACGCCTTGACCTCGACCAATGTTCAGGTTCTAGCGTGGTCGCGGAAGGTAGCCGAGCGGCTGTCGCAGGATCGTCCAAGGGGAGCCCGTGACCGCGGAACCACCACTGCACCTGGCTTTGATCGTCGGCAGCACCAGGGAGGGCAGGTTCGGCACGACCGTGGCCGAATGGGTCCTCGGCCACGTCCGCCGACGCGCGGGCGTCACGGTCGACGTGATCGACCTGGCCGAAGTGCCGTTGCCCGTCGTGCAGCAGGCCGTCCCCGCGGTGACCGGGGTGTACCCGTCTCCCGACGTCCGGGCGTTCGCCCGGAGGATCGGCGCGGCGGACGGGTTCGTCGTGGTGACCCCGGAGTACAACCACGGCTATCCGGCCTCGCTCAAGCTCGCCATCGACTCGGTCTACGTCGAGTGGAACGCCAAGCCCGTCGCGTTCGTGTCCTACGGCGGACTGGCCGGCGGCTCCCGGGCCGTCGAGCAGCTGCGCCAGGTGTTCGCCGAGCTGCACGCGACCACCATCCGCGAAGCGGTCTGCTTCGCCATGGCGCACTCGCGGTTCGGCGAGGACGGCAGGCTGCTCGATCCCACCGGCCCGGACCTGGCCGCGACGTCGCTGCTCGACCAGCTCACCTGGTGGGCGGGTGCGCTTCGGGACAAGCGCGAGAAGCACGCGTACAAGACCTGAGCACGGCAGGGACTTGACCTGGACGAAGGTCGAGGTTGCACCGTGGACGTGTGCGAAACAACCCCGCAGTCGTCCTCGCGGCCGTCCTGCTCTCCAGCCTCTCGTTACCGATCACGCTGACCGGCGCATCGGTGGCGTTGCCCGACATGGCCGCCGACCTCGACGCCGGCCTGCCCGCCGTGCAGTGGGTGGTGAACGGCTACATCGCCTGCTTCGCGAGCTTCATGCTGGCCGCCGGGTCGATGGCCGACATGGTCGGCCGGCGGCGGGTGTTCGCCACCGGTGTCTCGGTCTTCGCCGCCGGTGGTGTGCTCAGCGCGTTGTCGTGGAACGTCGTCGTGCTCGACGTCCTGCGCGCGCTCGCCGGCGTCGGTGCGGCCGCCGCGGCCGCCAGTTCCGCCGCCCTCCTCGCGTCCGCCTTCACCGGCAGGGCGCGGATCCGGGCGTTCAGCTACTTCGGCACGGCGCTGGGCGTGGGCCTCGCGTTCGGGCCGACCGTCGCCGGTCTGCTGGTCGACGGCTTCGGGTGGCAGGCCGTGTTCGCCGGGCCCGCGCTCGTGTGCGTCGTCGTGCTCTGCCTCGTGCCGATGCTGCCGGAGTCGGCGGAACCGGGCTCCCGCAAGGTCGACTGGGCCGGGACGGCGACGTTCACGCTCGCGTTGCTGCTGCTGATCGCCGGGTTCGTGCAGGGGCCGGCGTGGGGCTTCTCGTCGCCCGCGGTGCTCGTCGCGTTCGGCGGCTCGGTCGTGCTGCTGGTGGCGTTCGTCGTCGTGGAACGGCGCCAGGCCCAGCCGATGTTCGACCTCGCCCTGCTGCGCAACGGGAAGTTCATCGGGATCTCGCTGGCCGGCGCGATGATCGTGTCGGTGCCGTTGCCGCTGATCGTGTACCTGCCCGCCTACTTCACCGAGGTGCTGGGCATGTCCACGGGCGAGGCGGGCGTCGTGCTGGTGCTGATGACCGGGTTGACGCTGCTGCTGCCGCCGTTGGCACCGCTGTTCACGCAAGTCGTTCCGCCGCAGGGAGTCGTGGTGCTGGCGGTCGCCCTCGTCGGCGTCGGCGCGGCCTGGCTGACGGTGATCGAGCCGGGGTCGTCGGTGCTGTCGATCGCGGGACCGCTGCTCACCATCGGCGCCGGGTTCGGCATCTCGACCGGGTTGATCGACGGGGTCGCCGTCGGCAGCGTGGATCCCCGCCGCGCCGGGACCGGCGCCGGGATGTTCAACACGGTGCGCCTCGGGCTGGAGACCGTCGCCATCGCCGTCGTGGGCGCCGTGCTGGCCACGACGACCGGCGGCAGGCTCGCCGAACCCGGTTACACCAGCGGTCTGCACGTCGTGCTGTGGTGGATGGCCGGTCTCGCCACGGTTCTGGCCGTGGTGCTGGTGAAGGTGTTGCTGCGCCGCGCAGACGACACGGCACAACAACACCCGGAACGTTCTGCGGCGTGACCCTCCCGAACTCCTCGAGGGGCCAGCCTGCGGCTGTCAGCGTTGTCGCTCCAGACCCGGCCTGTTCCGGACGGCGTGGTGCGCGGCCATGCGGACGGGCGCGTTCACGACGCCGAACCCGCGGTAGTCACCGATGCGCTCGACCACCTCGAAGAACACCCTCGCCCCGGCCAGTTCGGTGTAGAAGTGCAGGTACTCACCGCGTTCGTCGCGGTCGTAGAGCACCGACTGCTCGCGCAGCGCGCTGACGCGTTCGGCCGGCAGACCGGTCCGTGCCAGGAGGTCGTCGTAGTAGTTGCCCGGGATGTCCAGCAGCCGTGCACCCAACTGCCGCAGGGCCTTGGCGCACTCGACCGCGTCGACGCAGGTGAAGGCGATGTGCTGGGGTTCCTCGACGGCAGGCGCCCAACCCCCTCGCCGGACCAGCGCGGCGTCCAGGGTGAGGCGGACGCCCCCTCCGCTCACCCCGCGGCCGCGCACGAGGCCGAACGGCGCCGCGAACTCCGCCGTCGCTCCCGGTTCCAGGCCCAGCACCGAACGGTAGAACAGGCCCGCCTCGTCGAAGTTGTCGAAGGGCTGGGTCAGCGCGACGTGGTCGATGCCGGTGATGCCGGCCTGCGGGCCCGACTCACCGGTGGGCACGAAGTCGCCGAGCCAGTCGTCGTCTGCGCACAGGAAGATCTGCGTTCCGTCCGGTGCGGCGATCGCGGTCAGCGACGCCTCGCCGGGGCCGGTCTCCCGTGACAACGGTGGTGCGAGCATGACCTCCGCGCGCCGGGCCGCGGCGGCGGGATCCGGCACGGAGAGGCCGAGTGCGCCGATCGCTCCGGGTTCGCCGTCCGCGTTGACGAGCACGCGTGCGTCGCCCTGCGTCCACAGCTCCACCGGCTTCGAGCGGTGCACGGCTTCGCGGGTGAAGCCCAGCAGGGCGAGGCCCGACTCCCCCACGACCTCGGCGAAGGCGTAGCCGGCGGGGACGGGCGCGGCGGGAACGTCCAGCTGCCGCAAGGAGTCCTGGAGGCTGAGCAGCGACCGCATGGCGTCGACCGCGGCGCGGTGCGGGTCGGACTGGCGGAAGACGTCGTTGAACACCTCGAGCGAGAGCGGGCCGCGGTACCCGGCGTCGAGGACGTTGCGGGTGAACGTCGTCAGGTCGAAGTCGCCCTGTCCCGGGAAGAGGCGGTGGTGGCGGCTCCACTGGAGCACGTCCATCGGCAGCGTCGGCGCGTCGGCGAGCTGCAGGAAGAAGATCTTCTCGCCGGGGATCGCGCGGATCGCCCTGGGATCGTCCCCTTTGGACAGGATGTGGAAGCTGTCGAGGCAGACGCCGAGCGACGGGTGGGCGGCGCGGCGCACGATCCGCCACGCGTGTTCGTAGCCGTTGACGTACCGGCCCCAGGCGAGCGCCTCGTAGGCGATGCGCAGACCGCGTTCGGCGGCACGGGTCGCCAGCAGGTGCAGCTGCTCGGCCGCGAGATCGTCGTCGTCGATGGCGTCGGGCGACACCGACGAGCACACCAGCACGGTGTCCACGCCCAGTTCGGCCATGACGTCGAACTTGTGGCCCGCGCGGCGCAGGTTGGCGGCGAGCACGTCCGGCGGCACGGCCTCGAAGTCGCGGAAGGGCTGGTACAGGTCGATGCCCAGCCCGAGGTCGGCGCAGCGCTTGCGGATCTCCGCGGGGGTGCGGCGGTCCGCGAGCAGGTCGTTCTCGAAGATCTCGATGCCGTCGAAGCCCGCCTCGGCGGCCGCGGTCAGCTTGTCCTCCAGCGTGCCGGACAGGCACACGGTGGCGATGGCGGTGCGCGACTCAGGACGCATGTGCGGGTTCTCCTTCCAGTTCCGCGAAGTGCGCGAGCATCCGGTCGGGGTCCGGCTCGGCGCCGGTGAACAGCCGCAGCGACTCCGCGGCCTGGAGAACGACCATGCCGCCGCCGTGCAGCACCCGGCAGCCGCGTGCCCGTGCGGCGGCGAGGAGCGCGGTCTCCAGCGGCCGGTAGACGATGTCGGCGACCCAGAGTTCACCGCGCAGCAACGACTCGTCGATCGGCAGGCCGGGATGTGCCGCCATGCCGGTGGGGGTCGCGTGGACGAGGCCGTCCGCGGTGCGCACCGCATCTGGTGCGCAGACGGCGGCCCGACCGGTGCCGAACCTGCTTTCCAGTGCTGCCACCAGTTGCGCGCTGCGGCTCTCGTCGACGTCGTGGACGCCGAGGTGGCCGGCGCCGAGCGACAACAGCGCGTGGGCCACGGCGGCCCCGGCCCCGCCCGCTCCGAGCTGCACGACGTTCGCCATCGTGGCGCCCGCCAGGCCCCGGCTCAGGCTGCGGGCGAAGCCGGTCGCGTCGGTGTTGTGGCCGATCGCCCTGCCGTTCTCGAAGACCACGGTGTTGACGGCGCCGAGCGCGGCCGCCTCCGGGACGACCTCGTCGAGGTGCGGCAGGACCGCCTGCTTCGCCGGATGGGTGATGTTGAGCCCGTCGAACCCCTCGGACCTGGCCGCGTTCAGCACGTCGCCCACCGGCAGTCCGATGACGTCGAGGTCGAGGAGCCGGTACGCGTAGCCCAGTCCGAGCTCGGCCGCCTCGCGCTCGTGCAGGGCCGGACTGAGGGACGGGCCGATGCCGGAACCGATGAGCCCGATCAGGTAGTTGGCCACCCGGCCTCCCCGATTAATGAACGAACTAGTGAGTTCACGTTAGCGCACCGAGTCGCCGCCAGGAAGTGCTGGACTAGAGTTGGCTGGTCATCCGCGAATCGAAGGGGGTTCGGTGGCCGCACCGCCGTCATCCGATGCCGAGCGCCAGCGGGACAAGGACCGCACGCGCGCCGACATCCTGGAAGTAGCCACGCGGGAGTTCGCGGACAAGGGCTACACGGGGGCACGGGTCGACGAGATCGCCGAGCGCACCAGCACGACCAAGCGGATGATCTACTACTACTTCGGCGGCAAGGAACAGCTCTACATCGCCGTGCTGGAGCAGGCCTACCTGGCGATCCGGGCACTGGAGGCCGAGGTCGACGTCGAGCACCTCGAGCCGGAGGAGGGCATCCGCCGGCTCGCGGAGCTGACCTTCGACCACCACGAGGCGCACCCGGACTTCATCCGGCTCGTCAGCATCGAGAACATCCACCGCGCCGAGCACATCGCGCGGTCGGAAGTGCTGGCGGGCCTCGCGAATCCAGCGCTCGACGGCCTGACGAAGCTCCTCGAACGAGGCCGCGCCGCCGGCCGGTTCCGCGCCGACGCCGACCCGCTCGACGTGCACATGGTGATCAGCTCCTTTTGCGTGTTCCGGCTCGCGAACAGGCACACGTTCGCCGCGATCTTCGGGCGGGACATGCTCGACCCCGGCCGCCGCGACCACCACCGACGCATGCTCGGTGACATGCTGATCGATTACCTGACCAGCTGAAATCTGACCCTTGACACACGGGGGTGGCGTATCCGACCTTGTATTAACTAACTAGGTCGTACATGGGAGTACGCCGTGACCACATCGATGGCCCGCAAGACTGCGCTGGCAGCCTGGATCGGCAGCGCCCTCGAGTACTACGACTTCTTCATCTACGGCACCGCCGCCGCGCTGGTGTTCAACAAGGTGTTCTTCCCCGCCGCCGATCCGGCGACGGGAACCCTGCTCGCCCTCGGCACGTTCGGCGTCGGCTACCTCGCCCGGCCGCTCGGCGCGTTCGTGCTCGGACACGTCGGCGATCGCTTCGGCCGCAAGAAGGTCCTCGTCTTCACGCTGCTGCTGATGGGCGTGGCGACGTTCGCCGTGGGCTGCCTGCCCACCTACGACACCGCCGGTGTCCTCGCACCGATCCTGCTCGTCTTCCTCCGCCTGCTGCAGGGACTTTCCGCCTCGGGCGAGCAGGCGGGCGCGAACTCGATGTCGCTGGAACACGCGCCGGAGCACCGCAGGGCGTACTTCACCAGCTTCACCCTGAGCGGCACGCAGGCAGGGCAGATCCTCGCCACGGCGATCTTCCTGCCCGTGGCCGCACTCCCCCAGGAGGACCTGCTGAGCTGGGGCTGGCGCGTGCCGTTCTGGTGCAGCGCGGTCGTCGTGGTCGTCGGTCTCATCATCCGCCGCAAGATCGACGAGACCGCGGAGTTCAAGCGCACCAAGCCGGCCAAGCTGCCCGTCGCGACGCTGTTCCGGACGCACTGGGCCGACGTCCTGCGCGTCGTCGTGGCGGCCACCATCGCCTCGGTCAGCACGATCTTCACCGTCTACGCCCTGAGCTACGCGGTGAACACGATCGGCCTGGCGCGCACGCCGATGCTCTGGGTCGGGGTCCTCGCCAACGTCGTGGCCCTGGCCGCGATCCCGTTGCTGGCAGGGCTTTCCGACCGGATCGGCCGCAAGCCGGTGTTCCTCGCCGGCTGCGGCGCGTGCGCAGTGCTGATCTTCCCCTACCTGTGGTCGATCTCCGTCGGCGCGTACGGACTGGTGTTCGCGCTCGGCATCCTGCTGTTCGGCGTGGCGTACTCCGCGATCAACGGCATCTGGCCGTCGCTGTACGGCGAGATGTTCAGCACCGAGGTCAGGCTGTCCGGCATGGCGATCGGCACGCAGATCGGGTTCGCCGTCGCGGGGTTCGCCCCCAGCGTGGTGGCGGCGATCGGCTCCGGGCGTGACGACTGGATCGGTGTCGCGATCTTCACGGCGGTGGTGTGCGCGGTCAGCGCCACCGCGATCGCGACGGGACGCGAGACCTTCCGGCGTCCGACGGCGGAACTCGGGCGCCTGCAACAGGAGCCGGCCGCGGTCGCGACCACAAAGGCCTGACGCGTCACTCCTCCCCCGTCCCCGTCCCGCGCTCGCAGGGCGGGGACGGGCGCGTCGGAGCAACGCCGTTGCGCTGTTCGGACCATTTGGAAACCTGGTGGAACCGGCGCGTCCGGCGCTGCGTCATCCTGGGGAACGACTGCGCTTCGGGGGAAGGACGGCACGTGCCGGAGGACATCACCAAGATCATCGGAGGCGCGTGATGTCGAATCCTCTGGTGGTCAAGCCAGACGCCGAGCCGTCGGGGTTCATGAACGCCGGGACGGGCGACAACGGCTGGGCGACGGGCATCCCCATCGCCGAGTCCGCGATGGACACGTTCAACGGCATCAAGGACGGCAACTGGGTCGAGGGCGGCCTGGGCATGGTGGGCCTCGTCGCGGACGCCGCGTCGATGGCGATCGACCCGTTCGGCACCCTGTTGTCCTCCGCGGCGTCGTTCCTGATGGAACACATGCAGCCGCTGAAGGAGGCGCTCGACTGGCTGGCGGGCGACCCGCCGGTGATCGAGTCCTACTCGGCCACGTGGAACAAGGTCGCCGAGGAGCTCGGCAAGGTCGCGCAGGACTACCAGCAGGCCGTGCAGGGCACCGCCGAGTGGCGGGGATCCGCCGCGGACGCGTACCGGGCCGCCGCGGGCGCCCAGGGTGACGCGATCACCGGTGCCGCGTCCGCCGCCGGTTCCGTCGGCACCGTCGTCGGCATCATGGGCATGGTCGTCGCCTTCGTCCGCGAGATGGTGCGCGACCTGATCGCCGACCTGGTCGGGAAGCTGATCGCGTGGGTGCTCGAGGCCGTGTTCACGCTCGGGTTCGGCACGCCGGTGATCGTGGCGCAGGCCGTGACCGCGATCTCGAAGTGGGCCACCCGCATCGGTGAGCTCATCCAGAAGCTCATCAAGACCATCAAGAAAGTCTCGCCGCTGCTGGGCAGGCTGGTCGAGATCTTCACGAAGATCATGAAGGTCGTCGGCAAGATCGTCGGCAAGGTCACCGGCCTGGACGTGATCTCCACCAAGTCCATCAAGCCCGGTGGTCTCTTCCAGACGACCAGCACCCCGGACCTCCCCAACGCCGGCGGCACGCACACCAGCGGCTCGCCCACGTCGTCCTCCCCTGACGCGCCAACGACTTCGTCGCCTTCGGGCCCGTCCGGTCCGTCTCCGTCACCGTCTTCGCCTTCTTCTCCGTCCTCTCCGGACGGTCCGAGTCCGTCGTCGCCTTCGCCTGGTTCGCCGTCGGCTTCCTCGCCGTCGCCGGGCGGACCTCCGTCCTCGCCGAACGCGCCGTCGCCGAACGGACCTTCGTCTCCTCCGAACGGACCTTCGTCCTCACCGGGACCGGACGGACCCGGCACGTCGAACGCCCCGTCTCCGGGTTCGCCGGGCTCGCCGGGCTCGCCTTCGAACGGTGGGCCGTCGAGCGGGCCGTCACCGTCAGGTGGCCCGTCGGGCCCGAGCACGCACGGTCCGTCCCCCGACGCCCCGGCTGCCCCGCCGCGCAACACCGGCCAGACCACACAGGCCGGCGTAGCGGCACCGGAAGCACCGTCGCAGCACGCCCCGTCCGCGCCACGGGACGGCGGACCGCCGTCCAACTCCGCGACCACTCCGCAGCAGGGCCCGATGGGCGGCCCCGCAGGAGGTCCCGCCGGCAGCCCCGCGGGAGGTTCGCCGACTGGTGGCGGCGCACGTCCGGGTTCCGGCGGAGGCTGGACCGGCACGCCGGGCACACGCGGTGACCTGGGCTCGGGAATGCCTTCGCAGCGCACCCCGGACATGTCCCCGTCGTCGGCCCGGCCGTCGGCCCCCTCGCAGCCGAACTTCGGCCCGTCCGGCTCCCCGAACGCCCCTTCCGCGCCGCACGCCCCAAGCGCACCGCACTCCCCCTCGGCGCCGCATGCGGGCACGCCGAACGCTCCACACGGCGCACCCCACAGTCCTAACGCGCCATCGGGCCCGAACTCGCCGTACGGCCCAAGTGCGCCTCACAGCCCCAACGCACCGTCGGCACCACACGGCGGTCCTGGTGCCCCAGCACCACACGGCCCCAACACTCCGTCGGGTCCCGGCGGCCCTGGCGCGCCGCACTCGCCCGACGGGTCGCACGGTCCTGGGACCACGTCGCCGTCGGCACGGACGGACGCGCCGACTCGTCCGCAGTCGACCACCTCGCCGACTCACGCGGACGCTCCCCATGCCGGACCGAGTGGTCCTGGCACCAGCCCGCACACGGCGCAGCAGCCCGGCTTCGGGCCGGGTCCGGGGGCGCCGCACGCCGGTGGCCCAGGCCCGCACACGCCCGGCGGCCACGGCCCTGGCGGCCACCCCGGCGGACCGAGCAGGCCGGACTCCCCCGCGCCGCACCAGCGTCCGGACCACAACCGTCCCGACGCCAACCGGCCCGACGCCAACCGGCCCGACGGCGCCCGTCCCGACGGCGCCCGTCCGCGTGGTGCCGACGGCCCCGTCACGCACCCCGGTCAGCGTCCCGACGCGCCCGGTCAGCCGCACAACCGTCCCGACGGCTCGCGACCTGACACGTCCCGCCCGGACGGCACCAGGCCGGACGGCACGCGGCCCGACGGCACCCGCCCGGACGGCACCAGGCCCGACAGCTCACGACCCGACAGCAACCGGCCTGACGCCAACCGTCCCGACAGCAGGCCCGACGGCAACCGTCCCGACGCCGCGCGACCGGACGGCCGCGGCGACGGGCCCAACAGCCCCCACCGCGACGCCGACGGCCCCGGCCACCACAACGACGCCGACAACCGGCCCGACACCGACACTCCGCAGTCGCACGCGGAAGAGCGGCCCTCCCCGGAGCAGGCCCACGAGCGCCACGCCGAGCAGACCCCTGCCGGTGTGTCGCACCACGGCGGCGACTCCGACATGGGCGACCTCCCCCACCGGGTCCCGGAGGACCCGCGCTTCTTCACGGCCGACGTGCACGTCACGCCGGACGGCAGGGCGCGCATCGGCGGGCACGACTACACGCCCGCGGAGTACGCGGACATGTTGCGGCACAGCGGCTACGACGGCAGCAGGCCCGTCCGGCTGATCGGTTGTGACGCCGGCAGCAACGACTTCGCGCAGCAGCTCTCCCGGCACCTCGACGCGCCGGTCGTGGCGCCCACCAGACCCGCGTGGACGGACAGCAACGGGCGGGTCTTCACCAGTGACGTGGAGATCGGGCCCGACGGCACGCGCTCGCCGCGGATCCCCCCGAACGGCGAGTGGGAGACGCACCACCCGGACGGGTCCAGGACCAGGGCCAGCGAGGACGGTTACGCGCCCGGCAGCGACCGGAACACCGACGGCGCCGACGCAAGGGACCGCGGGGACGCCGACAGCCCGGAGAACAGCACCGCGCCGGAGAACCAGGACGCGCCGCGCCGGCCGGATCCCGAGCACATGCCGATCCCGAAGGATCGGATCATCCGGCCGGACGACCCGAGCTACAACGAGCGGTTCGTCGACTACAACCGGCCGACGCACCAACCGGTCGACCCGGACAACCCGGACGCTCCGCGGCAGCCGCTCAACCGGCACGAGGAGATCCAGGCGCCGCACCGCGACCGCGAGACGGTGCCGGACGGCAACACCCAGCCCGACCGGCTCCAGCCGATCGAGAACCCCGATCCGGTCCCGGTCCCGCTGCGGGACCACCAGCCGTTGCAGCCGTGGACCGAGTACCCGGTCACCAACCAGAACGGCACGCGCACGACGTTCGTCACCGACGGCGACGGCAACGTCAAGTGGGTCGAGGCCACGCCGGGCCGGCAGGACATGGCGGTCGACGGCAAGGGCAAGTGGTCCGGGTTCAACCCCGACCTCAGCCACCCGTTGCTGCCGGACGCCCAGTACCGGGTGCCGAACACCCACAACCCCGACAAGGTGCTTTCCTTCCACACCAACGAGCACGGGCAGACCGACGCGATGACCGGCGAGGTCGAGGCGGGCGGGCAGAACACGAAGTTCCGCGACGACGACTCCGGCAAGGGTGCGCAGCAGCGGGCCTACCAGGAGGGCGAGGCCGCGTACCCGAACGACCCGCCGGACCGCACGCTCACGCGGGAGGAGCTGGAGAACTCGCGCGTCAAGTGGGCCGGTGGTCACCTGCTGGCCAACGAGCTCGGCGGCCTCGGCGAGTACGTCAACATGCACCCGCAGATGGCCGCGTCCAACTCCGGCAACATCCGCGACGGCTGGGTGCACGCCGCTTCGTGGCGCGAGAAGGAGAACTACCTCGTCGAGTTCGCCTCCAAGGACCACCAGGACATCCAGAGCTACGAGGTGCGGGCCACGCGCGACGCCGACGGCGTTCCGGGCGAGGTGACCATGCGCTGGCGGGAGGTCACGTACGAGGTCGACGCGAACGGCAAGCCGAAGCTGGACGAGGACGGCAATAAGATCGTGGAGAACGTGGTGACCAAGGAACGTTCTTTCCCGAACCGTCCGGAGGTGAACTATGGACCCACGAACCGATACGCGAATCGCTGAGATCTGCACGCTGCTGGAAGCAGGTGCCCCGGTCGGGTGGAGCCGCGTCACGCTGGACGTCTGGGCGAACGTGCTGGCGTACGAACTCGCCGCGGCGGCCAAGACGGCGGAGGGCAGGTTCGCGGGCGAAGTGCGGCTGGCGGACATGACCGAACGGCTGCAGGAGCTCCGCGAGCAGATGTACTCGGAGGACCGCGGCGCGTGGCTGTCGGCGCGGTTCGTGCTGCACCGCGAGGCTGAGCCCGAGGTGACGTTCAACTACGACGAGGACCCGCGGTGGTCGCCGGAGCTGCACCCGATGATGTTCGTGCGCGACCTGGAGGCGTTCCCGCGCGCGGACGAGCACCTGCGCGGCTGGCTGCGCGAGACCGTCGAGCGCGGGCTCGAACTGCAGCGCGCACACGAGGCGAACCCGGCCGATCAGTAGGCTGGCAGGGCCCCACCTCGACCTAGGAGAAAGCGGACAACCATGGCGAACTGGCCGGCGCTCAGCCCGATCGAGCAGCAGGAGAAGCTCGCGGAGATCACCCAGGAGATCCTGCCGACCCTGCCGCAGGGCTGGGTGCGCCTGGTGGTGCGCGTCAAGATGATCGGTATGCACAGCGAGGCCGACACGGGCGTGAAGATGCCGGACGGCACCGTGCGCGGCTGGTCGTTCACGCCGGAGGCGTGGCGGAAGTTCCAGCAATTGCGCAAGGGCATGTACGCCGAAGGGCTCGGCTCGTTCGTCCAGTTCGAGTACGTCCTCGACCCGCCCGGCAGGTACAGCATCACCTACAACCGCGACGAGGACCCGAAGTTCGACGAGGCGCCGTCGGCGGACGACTTCGCGACGGAGCACGACTGGTTCCCGCGGTCCGAAGAGCAGATGCCGGACTGGTTCCGCACCGGGCTCGCGAACGCCTGACCCCAGGAATTGTCAGACCCCCTTGCTACGGTCGTTCCAGCTGATCAACGCTAGGGGGAAGACCGTGGCTGCTGCCACCACGTACCTGGAGCTGTCCGAGGCGAGCGGAAGCGCGCACAAGTTCTACGAGGTCGTCGTCGACGGCACGAGGGTGAGCATCACCTTCGGCCGCATCGGTGAGCGGGGCTCGACGCGCGAGTCCACCTTCGCCGACGAGGCCAAGGCCGTGAGCGCCGCCGAGAAGAAGATCGGCGAGAAGGTCCGCAAGGGCTACGCGCCGGCGGTCAAGGGCGGGCGGCAGCGGCGGGCGATCACCCGGCGCGAGATCACCAGCGTGCAGTCCAGTGCGCGGCAAGCCCCTGTGCTGTGGCGGTTCCACTCCGGTGCGCCCGCGTTCGGCATCTTCATCGGCGAGGACGAGGCCTGGGTCGGCAACGAGCGCGGCGACGTCTTCACGCTCGCGCACGACGGCCGGGTCACCGGGCGCTACGGCTTGCCGGACGGCGTGAAGTGCATCGTCGCCGACGACTTCTGGATCTACGCGGGCTGTGACGACGGGCGCGTGTACGACCTGGGCGGCAAGGTTCCGCGCGTCGCGTACGAGATCGCCACCGACGTCGACATCTACTGGCTCGACATCGACGACGGCGTGCTCGGCGTGTCCGATCGGCAGGGCGGCATCACGATCGTCGACCACGAGGACGAGTTCCAGTGGTCGCGCCGCAGCGCGGGCGACAGCGCGTGGATGGTGCGGTGTGCGCCGGAGGGCGCGTTCCACGGGCATGCCCGGGGCGTCACCCACTACGCGGCGCGCACCGGCGATCCCGTGTGGCACGCCGAAACGACGGGTGCGGTGCTGTTCGGCTGGCAGGAGCCCACCGAGGTGTTCGCGGGCACGAGCCGCGGGTGGGTGCACCGGCTGTCACGCGCCACTGGGGCCGAGACCGCGCGTTATCGTTGCGACGCGGCGGTTTTCTCGTGCGCCACCTCGCCGGGCGGCGACTACGTGTTCGCCGGCGACAACCACTCGTCGGTGTACTGCTTCGCGGCCGACGGCACGCGTCTGTGGAAGCTCGGCACGGGCTGCGGTTCCGCGTTCTCCATGCAGTACCGCGACGAGCGCCTCTACATCGTCACGACGGACGGCTCGCTGGCGTGCATCGACGCCAGTCCGGCTGCGATCCACGCGGCCGAGCAGGGCGAACTGCCGCAGCGCAACGACATCAAGGCCGACCACTGGCAGCGCGTCGAGGCGACGGCCGAGGTGGAGACCGTGGTGGCCAGTGCGGTTCCGTCCGGCGGCGTGGTGGTGGAGTGCGTGCAGGAGGGCGGCCGCATGCGCGTCCACGTGATCTCCGACGGCTACGACCGCTCTCGCGCCGTGCAGTTCCCGAAGGACATCCGGGTGCCCGGTGCGCGCTACCTGGTGACCGAGATCCACACCTCGGCGAGCGGCGGCTTCTACCGGGCGAGGGGAGAGATCAAGCGCCTTCTCTGAGCGGCCGGGTGGCGGGACGGGATCGCGGAACGCCGTGCCCGCCACGGCATTTCTCTGCTGAGGAACCGGCGGCGTGCCACGGTCGTCCTCCGCCTCACCGCCGCCCGCGGAGGTAGCGTGGACCGCAGGGGGTGGACATGGCCAGGATTGCGGTCATCGGCGATGTGGGCGGGCACGCGGACCAGCTGCGGCAGGCGCTGCGGGAACTGGGTGCCGGCCTGGTCGTGATCCAGGTCGGCGACCTGGTGGATCGCGGACCGGACAGCCTCGGCGTGCTCGAGGTGGTCGGCGAGCGGCTCGGCCCGGGCTGGGTGCAGCTGGTGGGCAACCACGAGGCCCAGTACCTGCCCGGCTCCGAGGTCTTCTGGCCCGATCCCCTGCCGCCGCAGGGTGTCGAGACGTTGCGCGCGTGGTGGGCGGACGGGCGGATGCAGGTCGCCGCGGCCATCACGACGGGCGGGGACGAGTTCCTCCTGACCCACGCGGGTTTGACGCTCGCCGCGTGGCAACGGCTGGGCGAACCGGCCACCGCCACGGAGGCGGCGGATCTGCTCAACGAACGGCCCGACCTGATCTGGCGCATGGGCACGCACGGCCGTGATCCGGAAACGGGGCCGTTGTGGGCGGAGTCGGGGGCTGCCTTGCACGAGCCGTGGATGCGGTACGGGGGCGTCGTGCCGTTCGGGCAGATCCACGGGCACTCCACGGTCGTCCACTTCGGCGATCAGAGGTGGACGTGTGACGGGCGGATCCGGCAGCGTGCCACCGTCGACTGGCAGGCGCGGCACGTGCGGGTGCGGGTCGGCGGGCGGATGTTCATCGGCGTTGATCCCGGGCACGGCCGCAGCGGCGCCAGTGCGTGGCAGCCGTTGGTCTTCGACGATGCCGTGGTGCACACGGCACCGGCCAGGGCCTGAGTTCCTTTCAACCGGCGAGAAGTCGTTGGACGCGTTGGGTTTCCGCCTCCATGCCGCGCTGGAGGTAGATGCCGAGCGCCTCCCGCCAGGCGGTCTCGGCGTGCGAGTGCCGGCCCAGCGCCACGAGGGTGTGGCCCATGCGTTCGAGGCCGTCCGCGAGGCCGTGCAGGTGTCCCAGTTCCCGCACCACGGCGATGGCTTGTTCATAGTGCTCAACGGATTCCTCGTAACAGCCGCTCTCGTGCGCGACGAAACCGAGGCACGCGAGCATGGTCGCCTCTCCCGTGCGGTATCCCTGCTCCCGGTGCAGGGCGAGCGCGACGCGGCTGAAGCTCCTGGCCTCGTCGAGCCTTCCCAGGAACGCCGTGAGCCAGCTCATCTGGGCGAGTGTGCGCGCTTCCCACTCCCGCGTACCCATCGCGCGGTAGAGGGCGAGCGCGTGGCGGGCGTGCTTGAACGCCTGCCGCGCGTCCCTCGGGCCCCAGGCGACGCCGAGCGAGTAGTGCACTCCCGCCAGGTGAACGGGATCGGCCAGGGCCAGTGCGCGGTGGAGGTGTTCGACGGCGGTCTCGTGGTGTCCCAGGACGACGTGGGCGGATCCGGTCATGTGTTCGGTGCTGGCGAGGACGGCCTTGTTCCGCAGGTGCACGGCGGCTTCGGCGGCGATCCGCCACATCGCGAGCCGGGCGTGCACGAGGCCTCGCCGCGCCATGAACGTCGTCGTGCTCCACGCCAGCAGCCAGGCGACGGCGTGGCTGTGCTGGTCGAGTGCGGACTGCTGGGCGGCGACCAGGCATGCGAACTCGGCCTCGAACCACGCCTGCGCCGCCTGGTCGTCCGGCACCGGGTCGACGTGCGCATCGGGGACGACGTGGTCGATCGGTGGCGGGAAGCGGAGCCGGTCCATGGTCCGGTCCGCCGCCCGTGCGGCTTCGAGGTAGTGGCCGAGCACCCGGCCCGTCGCCTCCTCCCGCACGGGGGCCGGCAGGTCCTGGGCGACCGTGGCGGCGTAGGCGCGGACCAGGCCGTGCATCCGCCATCGGCCCGGAACGTCCTGATACAGCAGGGAAGCCTCTTCCAGCGCCCTCAGCACCTGTCTGGCCTGTGCCCGTGCGACGCCGAGGAGGCGGGCCGCGGCGGCCAGGCCGATGTCCGGACCCGGAGCGGTGCCCAGCAGGGCGAACGCGGCGCGCTGCCGCGGGCACAGGGCGCGCAACGACCACGACAGCACGGCGGGCAGGCTGGCGGAGGGCTCCTCGTTGTCGAGCACGTCGATGACGGCGTCGCGCAGTTCGGCGGCGAGGACCGCCAGCGGCAGGCCGCGGCGGATCTGGGCGTGGGCGATGACGATGCTCAGCGCCAGCGGGAACCCGCCGCACAGCGCGATCAGCCGGTCGGCGGCCTCCGGTTCGGCCTCCAGACGACCGGCGCCGAGCCGGCCGGCGAGCAGCGCGCGGGCGTCGGCGTCGGCGAGCTCGCTCAGCACCAGGTGCTCGGCCGCGTACCGGGTGACCAGCCCGGGCAACCTGTTGCGGCTCGTGACGAGCACCGTGCACAGCTCCGAGCCGGGCAGCAGCGGCACGACCTGGCCGGTGCTCGCCGCGTTGTCGAGCACCAGCACCATCCGCCTGCCCGCGACCAGCGAGCGGAACAACGCCGAACGGGACTGGACGTCGGCGGGGATGCGGCCCGGTTCGACGGCGAGCGCGTGCAGCAGGCCTCCCAGCGCCTCACCGGCGTCCATCGGCTCCTCGGCCGGGGAGAAGCCGCGCAGGTCGATGTACAGCTGGCCGTCGGCGAACCGGCCGGCGTTGCGGTGTGCCCAGCGCAACGCGAGGCTGGTCTTGCCGATCCCCCCGGTGCCCGCGATCGCCGAGATGAGCACGGTGCCGGTGACGGCGGCGTCGAGGCGGTCCAGTTCCTCCTGGCGGCCGACGAACGTGGTGGGCTCCGAGGGCAGCTGGCGCGGCACCACCGGGAGCGGCGGTGCCGCGGTGAGCCGGGGGTCGGCGACGAGGATCCGCTGGTGCAGCTCGCGCAGCGGGACCGAGGGTTCGGCGCCCAGCTCCGCCCGCAGCCGCTCCCGGATCCGCCGGTAGTGCTCCAGCGCGTCGGTGCCGCGCCCGGCCCGGTGCAGCGCCAGCAGGTACTGGTGCGCCACGCGTTCGTTCAACGGGTGGCTCGCGACCCGTGCGGCCAGCTCGGCCACCAGTTCCCCGCCCCCGCCGACCGCCAGCCGCGCGTCGACCAGCTCGTGCGAGGCCGCCAGCCGTTCCTGTTCCAGCCGGTCGCGTTCCTCGCGCGCCCACTCGCCGTCGAGGCCGGTCAGCGCCTCCGCCCGCCACAACGCCAGCGCCTCGGTCAGCAACCCGGCCGTGTCCCCGGCTCGGGCACGCGCGCGCAGGTCGTGGAACTTCAGCAGGTCGATCTCGTCACCGAGCAGGACGTACCCGCCCGACCGGTACTCGATCGCCAGGCCCCCGATCGCGGCCACCGCCCGCCGCAACCGGGACACGTAGCTGTGCAGGGTCGTGCGCGCCCGCGGTGCCGCGGCGGCACCCCACACCCGTCCGACCAGCCGGTCGACCGGCACGACCTTGCCCGCGTCGACCGCGAGCGCGGCGAGGACGCACCGCTGCCTGGGCGCGCCCAGGTCCACCGCTCCCGCGCTCACTTCTCCCAGAAGACACAGCACGGAACCTTCACGCGGCAGCGAGCGTCCAGGTTGCCATGCAGGTGCGAGTACGTCCGGTGAGCTAGCCCGGGTACAACGGGTTCGGGCAGTCGACGTACCGGCTCGCCGCGCCCTCCGCGCGCGTCCAGCGCAGCAGCAGGTTCGCCTTCGCGGGCACGAACCGGTTCTCCAGCAACGACATGACCTGGTCACGTCCGTGATCTCGGGCATAGGCGACGAACACGGACCGCGCCTCCGCCCACACGTCCAGGCCGGGGTGCCGGTCGAGCACAGCGCCGGCGATCTCGATCAGGTGGTTGACGACGAGGCAGTACTGCAGCCGTTCCCACCCCTTCGCCCCGGACACTCCCCGCGAACCTTCCTGGCCGTCCACTGAGGACAGCAGCTCGGCGTGGCGAGGCAGCAGCCGCATGCCCTCGGGATCGCGGTAGATCGCCTGGACCGGCATGCCCTCGGCGTCGACGCCGACCACGACGTTCTGCAGGTGGCACTCCATCACGACGCCGTGTGCGAAGAACGCGTGCAGCACAGGAGGAACGACGACCGAGACGTACTGCCGGAACCAGCGCAGCGCGGTGTCGGAGTCCAAGCCGTCCAACGGGTTCCCCTCGAAGCCCTCGCTGATCCCCGCCGCCAGCAACGGGGTCACGCCGGGAAGCGCGTGCTGCCGGATACCGTCACGCACCACGACCGCCAGGCCTTCGAAGGCGTCCGGTGACGTCCGGTAGCCGCGGTCGATCAGGAAGGCCGCGCCGGGGAACACCGAGGCGATGTCCGCGAACACCGGCCTCAGCAGCCGCGCGAGCGGCGGGATCCAGCGCAGGTCGTGCGCCCACAACCGGCGCACGTCGTTGGTGATCCGCACGTCGAGGCTGAACTTGTAGAACAGGTCGGCCGCCGGGTCGTACACCGTGCGCACCGAGGACGTCGGCCACACCTCGGGCCCGGACACCGGACCTTCGAGTCCCAGCAACGAAAGCTGCCACGGGTGCGCGGGAAGAATCCCGGCGGGCAACGGCACTTCGCCGTCATCGACGAACGAGCCTTCCAGCTGCGCCAAGGAAAAACTCGCGTGCACCTCGGGCGAGTACGGCAACCACTCCCGCGCGGGAAGGCCGCCGCGGCCCTTCGGGGCGGGGTGGTAGCGGTGGCCGGCGACCAGCGCCTGCTCGGAGCGCCGGTAGAGATCGGCGGGCGGAGCGGTGCGGGCGTCGAGCACGGCGGCGATGGCCGACCGCGACCCCGCGATCTCGTCCAGGAAACCGACCGGCGGGTCGCCGAGCTCCTTCGTGACGAGCACGGCGAGTTCGTGCCACGACAACGGCTGCCACGAACCGGTGAACACCTCGGGGTCCGACAGCCAGCGCCCCTCCCGCACGCGCAGCAGCGTGCCGGTGCGGGGCAGCCGGAGCGTCCCGTCCGCCCACTCCCCCACCTCACGGCGCAGGCAGTTCAGCAGGGCCGTCGTCGTGGTGCCGTCGGGGTCAGTGCTCGATTCCACCGGTGTCCGCTTCCCTCCGGCGATGTGTCAGGATCAGATCATTCTGACGCAAACACCGGTCGAGTCCGAGTTCGCCGCCGCGCTGGACGAAGAACGCGCCGAAAGGTTCATCGCGGCGCTGCCCGGAGCCCGTGCGGCGATCCTCGCGCGCCTGCGCCGGGCGTTCGCGATCGAGCCGTTGCCGCAGGTCAGCGTCGATCCGGACGCGTACTCCCACCCGGTCGGCCTCCTCACCGCACTGCGCTGGCCCCGTTCGGAGAGCTTGATCACCGAGGTCGCCCACAGCGTCGCCGGACTGGCCCTGTCCCGCACGGCGAGCCCTCTCACGACCCCGTTCGCGCAGAGGTCGCTGGAGGAGCACGAGCAGAGCGTGGTCGACGGCCATCCGCTGCACCCGTGCTGCCGCAACCGCACCGGGTTCACCGCCGCCGACCACCTCGCCTACGGCCCCGAGCACCGCCCGGTCGTGCCCCTGCGGTTGCACCCCGTGGCACGGCACGTGGTGTTCGGCGACTGGCCGGACGAGCTGCGCGACGGCGAGCGGATCCTCCTCCCGGTGCACCCCTGGCAGGCGGACCGGCTCGGCGTGACCACCGCCGGCACCCTCGACGCGAGCCCGCTGATGGCGCTGCGCACGCTCTCGGCCGGCACCTGGCACGTGAAAACGACGCTGAGCGCCCAGATCACTTCGGCCGTGCGGGACATCTCCGGCGGCTCGATCGCCACCGCGACCACGGTCTCCGACTTCCTGGCAGGCGCTGTCGAGGGCGTCGAACTGCAGCACAACCGGGCGTCGGCCGCCGTGCTCACCGACGGCGAACCCGACCGGCGGCTCGGCGTGATCCTGCGCGACAAACCCTTGCCGCGCGAGGGTGAGACGCTGTTGCCCCTGGCCGCGCTGAGGGGGGTGCCGATCGCCGACCCGGTCGGCTGGCTCGCGGAGTTCGCCGAGCTGACCGTGCCGCCGCTGATGACGCTGCTCGCGCAAGGGGTGGCCCTGGAGGCGCACGAGCAGAACCTGCTGGTCGGCCTGGTCGGCGGCAGGCCGAGCCGGGTGATCTACCGCGACCTCGCCGACATCCGCGTCAGCCCGCGCGCCGACCTGCCCGAACGCCTGCACGCGAGCCCGGAGGCGTTGCGCGCCAAGACGTTCGCGACGTTCTTCGCGACCGCGCTGACCGGGCTGGTCGACGCGCTCGACGCCCCGGACGCCGACCTGTGGGACGTGGTGGCCCGCACGGTCCCGGACACGCCGGACCGGCACGCGCTGCTGCACGACCCCTTGCCCGCCAAGCCACTCACGTTGATGCGCCTGGACCCGCGGACGACGAAGTGGGCCTACCTGCCGAACCCGTTCAGGCCCTGAGCAACTCCGCACGGTGCTGCCAGGCCAGCGACAGCAGTGCGGCACCGGCGGCCTGCGTCGGTTCGTGGTGCACGAACCGCTCGACGTTCGACGCGGTGAACGGGAGTCCGCGCAGCACCTGGCCTTCGTCGTTGTGCGACACCAGATCCCCGAACAGCTCGTCGAACCGCGAAGCCTCGATCACCGCCACGGTCAGCATGTCGGTGGCGAACGTCAGCGGGTCCACTCCCATGCCGAGGTAGAACACGCGAGCCGCCTCGGTGAGCCGCTGGGCGAGCGGCCAGGCCGCGTAGTCGGCGTCGTGGATCTCCTCCGCCCCGAGCATCTCCTCGGCGAACTCGCGGATCATGCAGTGCCACAATGAGAAGTCCGCCTCGGACGAACCCTGGAACACCCCGACCGGCAGCACCTGGAACATGCCGCCCGCGTGCCCGACGCGCTTCGGGTCACGCCAGTGCAGGAAGAACGTCGCCTCGCCGGAGACCTCGTCGTGCCGCAGGGTGAGCGTGCTGATGGCGACGTTGACCGGCCGCCGCCGGGGATCGCACGGATCACCGACCGCCGAGCGCAACGGCAGCCCGGCGACCCGCGCCGCGTACTCGTGCGCGCAGGCCTCGCCCACGTCGATGCCGTCGAAGTAGCTGCCGAGCCCGAACGTCAGGTGCCGCCCGGTGAAGCCGAGCAGCCGGTAGGTCTCGCGGTTCTGGAACACGGCCGGCGCGGCGAGCGCCGCCATCGCCTCCGAGTAGCTGCCGAACCCGTCGGGCAACTGCGAGGCCGGCACCGGGGGCAGCGCGGCGGAGGCCGTCAGCTCCAGCGAGAGGCCGGCCAGCGGAACCGGACCGGCGGGCATCCAGTCCGGCGACGTGAGCAGCGGCGTACCGGCGACCCTGGGCACGTCCGGGTACTCGGCGACGGCTTCGAGCGCCAGCGCGTGGCGGTGTTCGAGCAGGTGAGCGCGCACTTCGAGCCACTCGGCAGACGTCGGCATGGATCCATTCCGCGGGTGGGGGGAGACGCCTGGACAGGACGAGATGACCGGACCACCTCATGGCCCGGTCTCCGCGTTGTGAGGCTGTCAGGCCCGCCAGCGCCGTGACGCGTGGACGACTTCGCCGACCGCGCGTGCCAGGCTTCCGTCGGCGTCGACGTGGCTCTCGTAGTGCTCTGCCGGAAGCGGCATGGCCACCTCGGGCGGTGCCTCGTACGAGTCGCTGTCTTCCCAACGCAGCCTGCGCGCCGTCTTGACGAACGCGACCGCCGCTGCCAGCAGCAACACCCCGACCACGGCCGGCCACCAGACCGACTCCGCGACCGCGATGGCGAACTGGACCTGGGCCACCACGACGAACACGACAGTCAGTCCGACCACCGACCACGGGGCCGATCCACCGTCATGTCTGCGCTTGGCGGCACCGGTTGCCCCCATTGGCGTCACCTCCACCGATGTTGCCTGGACATCGGCGATTGATCGCACGGAGTTACAGGGCCAAGCGTACTCCCCGATCGTTTGGTCGCAGACCGTCATCGACCGCACATCCGCTCACCAGCGCGAAACCCGCGTGCAGGGCGTGCACTATTCACCCTGTGGTGTGATCATCGGCTCGTGTCCGCACTGCACGCGGGAGACCCCGCATCATTCGCCGCCGATGTTCTGGACGAGGGTCCGGCCGAACTGGAGCACGTGCCAGGAGTGGCGTCCCGACGGCCCACCAAGACCTGCGCGGGCGGGGCGCTGATCCGTGACTCCACCGGACGCGTGCTGTTCGTCGTGCCGACGTACAAGGCGGTGCTGGACATCCCCGGCGGCATGACCGAGGACGACGAGTCCCCGAAGGCCGCGGCGCTGCGGGAGGTCCAGGAGGAGCTCGGTCTCTCGGTGACCTTGGGGCCGTTGCTGGTGGTCGACTGGACGCCGCGCAACGGGGTCTGGCGCGACTGCCACCAGTTCGTGTTCGACGGTGGTGTCGTGGACGGTGCCGTGGCGTGCGACCCCGAACTGGAAGGCGTGCTGTACCTGACGCTGGACGAGGCGAAGCCCCGCATCTACCCGTCACTGCACCGCCGCCTCACGCTCGCCCTGGCGGCCCTTGAGAGCGGTTCCACGCGGTACGCGGAGTTCGGCAGGGAGGTCTGATGCGGATCGTCTCGCTGCTGCCCGCTGCCACCGACATCGTCGCCGAACTGGGCCTCGCCGGACAGCTGGTGGGACGCACCCACGAGTGCGACTGGCCGGCAGAGGTGGCAGGCGTCCCCGTCGTCACGAGCACCGGCGTCGACCAGGACGCCCTGAGCAGCAGGGAGATCAACTCGACGGTCCACCGCGGGTCGTCGCTCTACGGCCTGGACGCGGACCTGCTGCACGACCTCGAACCGGACGTGGTCCTCACCCAGGACCTCTGCGACGTCTGCGCCATCTCCTACCGCAAGGTCACCGACACCGTCCGCATGATGGACGCCGGCCCGGTGGTGCTGAGCCTCGAACCTTCCACATTGGACGACGTGCTCGGCTGTCTGAAGACCGTGGGCGACGTGCTCGGCGTCGACAGCGCGGAGAGGATCGCCGCCCTGCGGCAGCGCGTCGCCGACGTCGAGCGGCAGACCAGGGACCTCGTCCGTCCGCGCGTGGCCGCGATCGAGTGGCTCGACCCGTGCTGGCCCGCCGGGCACTGGGTGCCGGAGCAGATCGAGGCCGCCGGCGGCGTCCCGCTGCTCGCCGGGAAGGGCGAGCACACCGGGCCGATCACGTGGCAGGCGGTCCACGACGCCGCGCCGGACGTGGTGCTGCTCATGCCGTGCGGCTTCCCGCCCGAACGGACGCTCCGCGAACTCCCCGACCAGCCCTTGCCCGAGACGTGGGTGCTGGACGGCCCGGCGTACTTCAACCGGCCGGGCCCGCGCGTGGTCCGCGGCATCGAGGTCCTCGCCCACGTCCTGCACGGCATCGGAGAGGAACCCTCCGCGAACGAGGCACTTAAACTCGGTCCATGGACCTGAGCGCGTTCCCCCGAGTCTCCCTGGGCACCTGGCCGACCCCGTTGGAGGAGGCCCCCAGGCTCGCGGCGACACTCGGCGCCCCGCCGGTCCTGATCAAGCGCGACGACGTCAACGGCCTCGGCGCGGGCGGCAACAAGCTGCGCAAACTCGAGTTCCTGCTCGGCCAGGCGATCGAGCAGGGCGCGGACACGATCATCACGTTCGGCGCGCTGCAGACCAACCACGGCCGCCAGACCGCGGCGGCGTGCGCGAAGCTCGGCCTGCGTTGCGAACTGGTGCTCACGGCCAAGGTGCCGATGACGGGCGCCGCGTACGAGCGGTCCGGCAACGTCGTGCTGGACCACATGTTCGGGGCGAACGTGCACGTCTGCGCGGACGCCGACGAGACCGTCAAGGCGTACGAGAAGGTCAACCACGACAAGGCCGTCACGCTGCCCGTGGGCGGCTCGAACGGGCTGGGGACGCTCGGTTACGTGGCGGCGGCCGTCGAGCTCGTCGGGCAGCTGGACGAACGCGGCATCGACAACGCCACCATCGTCGTGCCGGACGGCAGCGGCGCCACGGCGGCCGGCGTGGCTCTCGGCACCGAACTGCTGGGCTGGCGCGGCACCGTCCACGCCGCGAGCGTCTCGCACACCGCCGCGGACGCCGAGCAGGAACTCCGCACCCTCGCCGCGGACGCCGCCGCCCTCCTCGGCGAGCCGGCCCCGGAACTCGGCCACGTCACCGTCACCGACGACACGATCGGGCCGGGCTACGGCGTGCCCACGCCGGAGATGTGGGACGTGCTGAAGCTCTTCGCCGAGACCGAGGGCGTGATCCTCGACCCGGTCTACACCGGCAAGGCGGCGGTGAAGTTCCGCGAGATCGCGCCGCGCAGCGACGTGCCCGTCGTGTTCCTCCACACAGGTGGTCTTCCCGGCTTCTACGGCTACGCGCCCGAGGCGGTCGCGCAGTTCTGACGAGCGTGATCAGTACTCTGGTGTGGTGACCGACCTCGCCGACGACCTGGGCCTGCTGCGCGACCTCGAACGGCGGCTGCTCGTCTACAAGTTCGCGATCGAGGAGCTCATGACGAAGCTCCGCATCCTGAGCGAGGAGTTCGACTCGGTCCACCAGCACGACCCGATCGAGCACATCACCAATCGGGTGAAAAAACCCGAGGGCATCCTGGAGAAGCTGCAGCGCAAGGGTTTTCCGCTCGACCTCGACTCGATCGGCGACTGGCTCGACGACATAGCGGGCGTGCGGGTCATCTGCCCGTTCGTCTCGGACGTCTACCGGGTCAAGGCGATGCTCGCGCGCCAGCACGACGTGGAGATCCTGCACACCAAGGACTACATCGCCGCACCGAAGCCGAACGGCTACCGCAGCCTGCACCTGATCGTGCGCATCCCGGTGTTCCTGTCGGACCGGGTCGAGCACGTGAAGGTCGAGGTGCAGCTGCGGACCATCGCCATGGACTTCTGGGCGACGCTGGAGCACAAGCTGTTCTACAAGTACGACGACAGCCCGCCCGCGGACTTCGTGGGCGAGCTGATGTCGACGGCGATGATCGCGGCGCAGCTGGACGAACGCATGGAGTCCCTCCACCGGCGCATCCACCAGGACTAGCACCATCCACCGGAACCAGCGCCGCGACCATCCCCGGCTCACGGCTTGGTGATCTCCAGCTGCAGCTCGGTCACCCAGTCCGCCGGGTCGCCCTCGCCGTAGTTCAGGTACACCTCGCGGGCGAACCCGTTCTGCTGGTACCCGTGCGCCTCGATCCACGCCGCCACGGCCTGGTAGGAGGTGTCGACGTCGTCCATCGTGCCGCGGTGCACGATGGTCGCCGCCTCGGCCAGCGCGGGCAGGTCGACGACCTCGAAGTCGTAGGCGGCGGACGGTTCGACGGCCACGGTCACGCCGGCCCGCACGACGACCTGGTCACCCTCGGCGGACTCGTAGGTCGCGATGCCGTGGCCGGACGGCGCGACGCCCGCACGGCCGAGGCGTTCGAAGAGCTCCGGGTACAGCGGCTGGATGACCGGGCCGATGTCCTCGGGCTCGTACGACGCGGCGGTCGCGGTCAGGCGGGCGACCCGGACGGCGGGGACGGGCTTCACGACGATCTCGTCGGTGGGCATGGCGCCTTCTCTTTCCATGGCACGGAGACGTGCCTCGACCCGGCGCAGCCGCGACTCGTCCGCGAGGATCTGCTGCCTCAGCTCGGCCCGCCGCAACGAAAGCATGCCGTGCAACTGTTCGACGGAAAGCTTTTCGTCGAGCACGACACGCACCTGGTCGAGCGTCAGGCCGAGGTCCTTCAACGCGACCAGGCGGTTCAGTCGTTGCAGCTGGGCGGCGGTGTAGAAGCGGTAGCCGCTGGACGGGTCGACGTGCGCCGGCGGGAGCAGGCCGACCGCGTCGTAGTGGCGCAGCATCCGCACCGACACGCGCCCCAGATGGGCGAAGTCTCCGATGGTGAACATGACTGCTCCTGTGTAGGGGCTGACACGGTGTGAGAGTCAAGAAATGATGGGGTTTGAACAACGCTCCGGGTGCGCACCCTGGGACGTTGACGAGAGGTGGCACATGACGTTCGCACATCCGGCGCTGTTCTACTCCGACGAGGAGTCCTACATCGACGGGACGGTCCCGTTCGTGGTCGAGGGCCTCGCGAGCGCCGAACCCGTCGTGGTGGCGGTACCGGGCAGGAACCTCCAGCTGCTCGAGGAAGCGCTCAGCGGCTTCGCCCACCTCGTCACGTTCCTCGACATGACGGACACCGGCCGCAACCCCGGCCGGATCATCCCCGAGCTCCGCGCGTTCGCCGACCGGCACCGCGGGGCCGTCCGCATCATCAGCGAGCCGGTGTGGGACCTGCGCACCGACGTCGAATACCCGGCGTGCACGCTGCACGAGGCGCTGGTCAACTACGCGTTCAGCGGACGTGACCTGAGCATCCTGTGCCCCTACAGCACCACCCTCACCCACGACGTCCTGGCCGACGCCGAGAAGACCCACCCGGTCGTGATCGACGCGAGCGGCCACCGCCCGAGCGACCACTTCCACCCCGCGCGGGTGGTCGTCGCCGCGCACTCACTACCGTTGGCCATCCCGTCCGACGCGGCGAGCACCTCCGTCGGCGCCGGTGCGATGGCGGCCGTGCGGGCGTTCGCCCGTGAGCAGGCCGTCAAGCTGGGGCTGGCTCATGATCGGGTCGACGACTTCACGCTCGCCGTGACCGAGCTCGCGACGAACAGCGTGCGGCACGGCGGCGGCGAGAGCACGGTCCGCGTGTGGTCGGAAAGCAGAAGTATTGTTTGCCAAGTCAACGACAACGGCCACATCACGGATGTTCTGGCTGGCCGGACCCCTGTTCACGCAAACGAACCGGGTGGTCGCGGTCTGTTGCTCGTCAACCGTTTGGCGGACCTCGTGCGCACCCAAACGACGTCCTCGGGCACTGCAATCCAAGTCAGATTCGACCTGACTGACAAAAAGGCAACGTGATCCACATACATTTGGGCGTCTTCGTTATAGCTTGGGCACGTGCACGACGAGGAAGCGACGGAAATCGGTTACACGGGGGCGCGTTTCGGGTCTCCGGCGACCCGTAGACGGCTGCGCGCCGACGGAAGTGAAGACTTCAACGGCTCGGAGACGCAACAACTGCCTCGTCAGCAACCGTTGCGCCAACGCCCACCGGAACCGCCACCGGAGTGGCCTGTGCAAGAAGACCAGAACAACAGCCCCGCCAGGGACAGCTCGCTCATCCGTCCCTACGCCCGCACCGGCGGCCGCACCACGGCCCGCCACGACCTGCGCCTGGAGACGCTGCTCTCCACCGAAGAGGACCGGCTCCACCGCGCGACCAACGACCAGGCCGCGATGATGCGGCTGTGCCTGCAGCCGCGGTCGGTCGCCGAGATCTCGGCGCTCATGAAGATCCCGCTCGGTGTCACGCGGGTGCTGCTGAGCGACCTGATCACGCTGAACCTGGTCGCCGTGCACGAGCCGAGCGCCCAGCCGAACGTCGCGCTGCTCGAACGCGTGCTGTCCGGGCTGCGCAAGTTGTAACCGCTCGCCAGCGCGCGAGATCACCCCTGGTCGCCGATAATTCAGACCGTGGCGACCTCCAGCGACGAGACCCCGAAGACACCGGTCACCGAACCCATCCCGGCCGCTCCGCCGACCGCCGCACCGCCCGCGCCGGTGGCCGCACCGAAGAAGCTGCGGCCCACCCGGATCAGCGGCACCTGGATCGCCGTGCTCGTGGCGATCGTCGTGCTGATCTTCCTGCTGGTCTTCATCCTGCAGAACGGCGGCAACGCCACGATCCACTTCCTGTGGGGCGAGTTCAGCCTGCCCCTGGGCGTGGCGCTGCTGTTCGGCGCGATCGGCGGCGCGCTGCTGGTCGCCGTCGTCGGCGCCGCCCGGATCCTGCAGCTGCGGCGTCAGGCCAAGCGGACCGTGCCGGTCACCGGTCGTCCCTCGACCTCAGCACCAGCTCGACGCGAGAGCTGATCCCGAGCTTGCGGAAGATCTTGCGCAGGTGGAAGTTCACCGTGTGCGGCGACATGAACAGCTGCGTGGAGATCTGCCGGTTCGTCTGACCCTTGGCCACCAGGTTGGCGATGGCCCGTTCCGTGTCGTCCAGGCTGGGCCACCCGGACTCGGGCCGCGCCGGGGCGGTCCTGCGGCGCCGGCCGAGCTTGCGCAACCGGCCGAGGACGCGCGCGCTGTCCCGTGACGCGCCGATCTCCCGGTAGAGCCCGAGCGCGGCCTCCAGCGCCTTCACCGACTCCGACCGGTCCGGCGAGCCCGTGAGCAGCACGCCGAGGTCCTCGGACGCGTTCGCGCGCGCCCACAGGTCCCGGTGTTCGCGCGCGGCCAGTTCCAGCGACTTCGCGTCACCGTCGAGCAGGCCGCGCGCGTGCACCGCGGCCGCTCCGATCGCCGGGAACCCCGGGTGGTCGTGCGCCAGCCGTTCCGCGTGGTCCACTACGGCGTTCGCCAGCCGCTCGTCCCCCGCCTCCAGCGCACGGCGCAGGAACCACCCGGCGGCGCGGGGTTCCTCCGCGAACAGTCCCGACGACACCAGGCCCGGGTACTCGTCGCCGAGCAGCGCCAGCGCCTTGTCGAGCCCGGACCCGACGTAGGTGACGAGCACGTCGGTCCACTGGTAGTAGGCGCGCGAGAAGAGGACGCCGTCGGCCGGGACCTGGCCTCGGCACCGCTCGACGTGCTCGAGCGCCGCGGGCAGGTCGCCGGTGTGGATCGCGACCATCGCCAGCACCGCCAACGCCGGCGCGACCACCGCCTCGTGCCCGGTCTCCTCCGCCACGGCCAGCGCGGCGCGAGCCTCGGCCGCGGCCTCCTCGATCCGCCCCGCCTGCAACAGGATCCGGGCCTGCACGACCGCGGTCATGACCTCCCTGGTGACCACAGCGGACGGCCCGCCGCGGACCCGCCGCACCACGTTGCCGGCGTCGGCGAACTCCCGCAGCCCCGCGAGCAGGGTCGCGAGCAGCAGTTGCGGGTACGCGCCGAGGTCGTGCGACGTGCTCGACCGCGCGGCCTCCCGGGCCAGCTCCAGCGCGGTACCGGGCCTGCCGGTGTCGCGCGCGATCGCCGCCAGCACGGCCAAAGCCGTTGCCAGCACGTCGTCCGGCGCGCTCTGGCGGGTGCGCACGACGGCCTCGGCCAGTTCCTCCGCGCGGTGCCGGTCGTGGCCGAGCAACGCCATCAGCCGGGTGATCTCCACCCAGGGCGCGAGTTCCGGCGCCAGGTCGGGTTCGCGCAGCAACGCCTCGGAGATCTCCAGCGACTCCGCGTACCCGGCTCCCAGCAACGTCGTCGTGGCCACGCAGTGCCGGAGCTTGGCGGCGGGCTCCGGGGCGACCTGACGGGACAGGGCCTCCTGTGCCAGCGCCTGCGCGGCGGTGAGCCGGCCCGCCGCGGTGAGCGCCCGCACCGCCATGACCGTGCGGTGCACCAGCGAAGCAGACGCTTGGTCGGTCAGCTCGAGCGCGCGCACCGCGAGGTCGGCGGCGGCCTCGGGAGCGTTCCACAGCACGGCTTTCGCGGCCGCGACCAGCCCGTCGATCGACCGGGCGTCGCCGCGCTGGGCACCGTGCAGCAGGTGTTCGGCGGCGAGGACGGCGGAGTCGCCGCGCCTCAGCAGCATCTCGCCGGCCTCGCGGTGCAACGCGCGCCGCACGGGCGGGGGCACGGAGTCGGCGGCCAGGCGCCAGAGCAGTTCGTGCCGGAACGCCAGCCTGTCGTCCAGGGCCGCCACGACACCCGCGCGGAGGACCTCGTCCAGGGCGGGCAGCAGGATCGCGGTGCTCGACGCCAGCATCTCCGCGACGTCGCCGGGTTCGAACCGCGGCCCGAGCACGGCGGCGACCTGCAGGAGGTGCCTCGCCTTGACGCTCAACGCGTCCACGCCCTCGCGCAGCAACGCCTCGGTGCGGTGCGACGGCCGGCCCGCCCTGATCGAGGCCTGCCCGGCGCCGGTCAGCACCAGGCCGTCCTCGTGCAGGGCCCCGAAGAGCGCGATCAACGCGGCGGGATTGCCCTGGGCGGTGGAAGCAAGCGCTTTCAGGTCCTGGTCGGGAACGCCGCCCGCGAGATCGGCGACGAGGTCCTCCACCACGTCGTCCGTGAGCGGCCGCAACTCGATCCTGGTGGCACCGCGCTGGGCCGCGGCACCGAACAGGCGGTCCGTGCCCTCGCCGCGACGGCGAGCGAGCAGCCACACCACCTTCTCGTGGGTGGAGGCGGGTAACAGAGCACGCAGCGCGGCCAGGGTGCCCGGCTCGGCCAGGTGGAGATCGTCCAGCACGACGAGCGCGGGACCGCCGGGCCTGCGTTCTGCCAGGCGGGCCAACAGGAACGGCTGGTCGAGCTCGTCCTGCGCGGTCGCGACCTCGAAGCCGCGGCCGGCGGCGACGGCGGCGATCTCGGCCAGCAACCGCGTCTTGCCGGTGCCCGCCGCGCCGTCGATCAGCACCACACCGGTGCCCGCGTCCAGCACGCCGTTCAGGAGCTCCCGTTCTCCCTCACGGCCGCGGAACATCCCGTCCCGATTCCCCGACACCCATTCTTCCTTTCGCTCCGCGGCGGCGGAGAACAAGCGCTGCATTACCACGACGACCAGCATCGCGACCAGCCCCGAGCGGCCCCTCTACGCCGTCGGGACGACCTCGAAGCGCAGTCGCCGGACTTGACGCTACCCATTCGAGTAGTAGCCCGCGGGATCATACGGGCCTTCATCCTGTTGAGACGGCCACAGCTCAGGAAGCTTTACCTGGGCAAGTGGAGCGCTTTCTCCTAGCATCAATTCCGCTGAGCTTTCAGCGGCGGATTGTGGAGAGATCTTGGAAAACCGGCTGAAAGTGTGGTGCGCCGGAATCGGTGATCAGGCGGTGCCGGGCACGACCACGGTCGTGGAAGGCGCACCCGGCACGGGGAAGACGGCGGCCCTGGACGACCTGGCCACGCGCTGGGAAACGTCCGGCAGACAGGTCGTGCGAGCGCGCGGAAGTGCATTGGAAAGCGATCTTCCGTTTGGGATCGTGGCCCAGCTGTTCGACCTGGTCGATTCCGATCTCGTGCCCGCGGAGGCGGCGGGCGCTTTGCAGCTCACCGCGATGGCGGCCGATTTCCCCGTGCTGCACGGCGTTTACCGGCTCGCCGCGGCGCTGTCCGCACGGGGCGACCTGCTCGTCGTCGTGGACGACGCGCACTGGGCCGATGCCGCGTCCCTGCGCTGGCTCGCCTACCTGGCGTTGAGGGTGCAGCGGCTGCGCATCGCCGTGGTGCTGGCCGTAGGCCTGGGCGAACGGTGTGACGACCCCTCGTTCAACGAGATCATGGCTTCGTGCCAGCGGGTGACGCTGGACAACCTCACCTCCGCCGAGACGGACCGTCTCGTCTCGGCGGCACTGGGCGAGGCCGCGCCCGAGTTCACGGCCGCCTGCTTCGACGCGACCGGCGGCAACCCGCTGGCGGTGACCCGGCTCGTCAGAGCCCTGGCGGAGGACGAGGTCCCGCCGACCGCGGAGGCCGCGTGGCGGGTGGCCCGGCACGGCGCTGAGGTGTCCGGCGAGATCATGGCGGCCAGGCTGCGCCGCCGCTCCGCCTCCGTCGTGACCGCGGCGCACTGCCTGGCCGCGCTCGGGCCGTCCCCGGATCCCGGTGTGCTGGCCGAACTGACGCGGCTGAGCCCGGTGGAGCTCGCCGAGGCCGTCCACACCGTCGAACTGCTCGGCGTGGCCGGGCCCGCGGTGCTCGGCGACATGCCCGCCGCGGCACGGGCCGAGCTGCACCTGCGGGCCGCACGCTCGTTGCGGACGCACGGCGCCTCGGACCGGGCGGTGGCCGACCACCTGCTGGAGACCTCGCCGGGCCTGGAACCGTGGGCGGGCGAGGTGCTCGACCGGGCCGCGCAGGAGGCGGTGAACCACGGCGACACGGCCGGTGCCGCGCGGTTGCTGTGGCGGGCGTTGCGCGAACCGGTGGCGAACCCGTCCCGGGCGTTGCGGCTGCTGGGGATCGCCGAACTGGTCGGCGACCTGCCCGGCGCGACGGCCCGGTTGCGCGAGGCGTTCCAGTCCGATGTGGACGACACCGAGTCCGCGATCGCGTTGTCCTACGCCCTGCACGCCGAAGGCAGTCCCGCCGAGATCCCGGCGGTCCTGTCGCGCGAATCCGCTTCCGCACGAGCACATCTGGCGGTGCACGGGCTGGTGTGGCAGGAGGCCGTGCCGTCGGCCGTCTCGCTCGACACGCCAGCAGGAGTGCTGCACCACGTGATGGTCGGGGACATCAGCGCCACCGAGGCGGTCCGGCTCGTCTCGCCGGACGGTGTTCTCGCCGCGCTGACGTCCGCGATGACGCTGAACCTGGCCGACTCGCTGGACGAGGCACTGGCCGTGCTGGACGAGGTCGACCGGGCGCAGGCACCGGCGTTGCGCGCGCTGACGAACGTGATGCGCGCGAACGTCCAGCGCCGCAAGGGAGACCTCACCTCCGCCCGCGCCGACCTGGAGGTGGCGGCCGACCACCTGCGGCAGGACCGGCGCTGGCACGCCGTCTCCACCTGGCACGCCGCGCTGCTCGCCGACATCCTGCTCGAGGAGGGCCGTCTCGACGAGGCCGCGGCGGTGATCGCCGAAGCCTCGACGGACGAGGCCCGGCGCACGTGGTCGTTCGGCGGCGTGCTGACCGTGCGCGGCCGCGTGCTGACCGCGCGAGGCGACGATCACGATGCCCTGGAAGCGTTCCTGGCCGCCGGACGGCACTGCGCCGCCTGGCCGTACCGCAACCCGGCGGCCCTGTCGTGGCGTTCCGGAGCGGCACTGGCCTGCGCGGCGATGGGCGACGGCGAACGGGCCCGCGACCTCGCCCAGGAAGAGGTGGCGCTCGCCCGCGTCTGGGGCGCGCCGAGAGCGTTGGGCATGGCGTTGCGCGCGGAGGGCCGGGTGACCGCGGGAACGGCCGGACGGACGTTGCTGGAAGAGGCCGTACGGGTGCTGCGGGCCTCCCCCGCCCGACTGGAGCTGGCACGCGCGTTGGTGGACCTCGGCGTCGTGGGGCGGCGTCAGGGCGACACGGCGTTCGCGCGGACGTGCCTGCGTGACGCCGTCGACCTGGCGCAGAAGTGCGGATCGGCCGCGATGGCCGCGCGCGCTTACTCCGAACTGGTGGCGACGAGCGCCGGACCTCGGCGGATGCGGCAGACCGGGCCGACCGCGCTCACCCCGACGGAGCACCAGGTGGCGGAACTGGCGGCGCGTGGCCGTTCGGACGACGAGATCGCATCGACGCTGCTCATGGCTCCGACCGCGGTCGAGGGGGTGCTCTCCGGCATCTACCGGAAGCTGGGCGTGTCAGGCCGTTTGCACCTGGCGGATGCTCTGTTCGTGGACTAGTGCCGTGGCGTGAAATCTCGGCGGGATTTCACACCACGGCACTGGTTCGGACCCATTCGGCCGATGGCTTCCGTTGCGGCATTCGGCCTATCGTCCTGCGCATGGCGAGCGACTTTCAGCGCAGCAAGGTGGACCTGGTCTTCGACGCGATGGACTCCGACGGCAACGGCTGCCTGAACAAGGAGGACTTCGAGCTGCTCGCCCAGCGCTGGGCGGCGTTGCGCGGCAGCGACGAGAAACTGCTGACGCAGGTGATGCTGGGCTGGTGGACCACTCTGCAGTCGGCCGCGGGAGGCGCTGACCAGGTGACCCTGGACGACGTGCTGAACGTCGTGGACGTGCTGCCGGACAACATCGAGCCGGTGCTCGGGACCGCGGATGCGATGTTCGGCGCCGTGGACTCGGACAGCGATGACTACGTCTCCGAGGCGGAGTACCGGATGATGATCGAGGCCTGGCTCGGCCACGCGGAGGCGACCGACTTCGCCAGGCTGGACCTCGACGGCGACGGCAGGTTGTCGCGCAACGAGTTCACCACGCTGTGGGCCGAGTTCTGGGCGGGCGACGACCCCGACGCCGCCGGCTCCTACGTGTTCGGGCCCGTTCAGGCCGCGTGAACGAGGGCGAAGAACTCCTGACGTGACGCGGGGTTCGTCCGCAGCACGCCCTTCAACGCCGACGTGACCGTGCTGGAGCCGCTGACCCGCACTCCCCTGTGCGCCATGCACATGTGCTCGGCCTCGATCACGACACCGACCCCCAAGGGCTGCAACCGGTCCTGCAGCCAGTCGGCGACCTGCTTGGTGAGCCGTTCCTGCACCTGGAGGTCGCGCGCGAACATCTCGACGACGCGCGCGAGCTTCGACAGGCCCAGGATCCGTTCGCCCGGCAGGTATCCGACGTGCGCGACGCCGTGGAACGGCAGCATGTGGTGCTCGCACAACGACTGCACGGGAATGCTGCGCGCGAGAACGAGCTCGTCGTAGCCCTCGTCGTTGGGGAACGTCGTCATGGTGAAGGCGCGCGGGGTCAGCATCTCCGCGTACGCCTCAGCGACGCGGCGCGGGGTGTCGGCGAGATGCACCGAGTAAGGGTCCTTGCCCAGCGCCTTGAGCAGGTCCGTGACCGCCTGCTGCGCCGCTTCGACGTCCATGCCGCCACGGTAGATCCGGTGGCCGAATTTAGTCAACAAGAGTAGGTTTTAGAGATGGCCGACCCCGTCGCCGCCGTAGCGGCCCTCGACGAACCGACCCGCCGCAGGCTCTACGACTTCGTGGTGCGCCAGACCTCTCCCATCAGCAAGGACGAGGCGGCGCAGGCCGTCGAACTGGCCCGCACGACGGCCGCGTTCCACCTCGACAAGCTGGTCGAGATGGGCCTTCTCACAGTGGTGCACCAGCGGCGGACAGGGCGCAGCGGGCCTGGGGCCGGTCGGCCGGCGAAGCTCTACCGGCGGTCGGAGGAACAGATCGAGGTATCGCTGCCCGACCGGCGGTACGAGGCCGCGAGCCATCTGCTCACGGACGCGTTGGTGGAAGCCGAGAGCACGGGCGAACCGGCGCGCGAGGTCCTGAACCGGCGCGCCTACGAGTGGGGCGCGGATCTCGCGGCGCAGGCTCCAGACGGCGTGGTGGAAGCGTTGGCGGGCTTCGGTTTCGAACCGCGGGAGGACGGCGGCTCGATCCTGCTGGGCAACTGCCCGTTCCACAGCCTGGCGCACCGGCACACGCAGCTGGTGTGCGGGATGAACCTGTGCCTGGTCAGCGGCCTGCTGGACGGGATCGGGGTGAGCGGTGCGTCCGCTCGCCTCGATCCGTCACCGGGTCAGTGCTGCGTCCGGGTCGATCAGACGCCGTCCTCGAGGTCGCCCTCGGTCTCCAGGTAGGCCGCCCGCAGTGCGTCCAAAGTGGACTCCTCCGGGTGCTCCCACATCTTGCGCTCGGCCGCCTCCAGCAGGCGCTCGGCGATGCCGTGCAACGCCCACGGGTTCGATGTCTGCAGGAACTTCCGGGTCTCCGGGTCGAGCACGTAGCTCTCGGTCAGCTTCTCGTACATCCAGTCCGCGACGACGCCGGTCGTGGCGTCGTAGCCGAACAGGTACTCGACCGTCGCCTGCAGCTCGAACGCGCCCTTGTACCCGTGGTTGCGCATCGCACCGATCCAGCGCGGGTTCACCACGCGGGCCCGGAAGATCCGTGAAGTTTCCTCGGTCAGCGTGCGCGTGCGGACGGCCTCGGGGCGCGTGCTGTCACCGACGTACGCGGCGGGTGCCTTGCCCGTCAACGCCTTCACCATCGTGACCATGCCGCCGTGGTACTGGAAGTAGTCGTCCGAGTCGGCGATGTCGTGCTCGCGGGTGTCGATGTTCTTGGCCGCCACCGCGATCCGCCGGTACGCCGACTCCATGTCCGCCCGCGCCGCCACACCGTCGACCCCGCGGCCGTACGCGTAGCCGCCCCACACCGCGTAGACCTCGGCGATGTCGGACGAGTCGCGCCAGTTGCGGCTGTCGATCAACGGCAGCACGCCCGCGCCGTACGCACCCGGCTTGGAACCGAAGACGCGCAACGTGGCCCGGCGCTGGTCGCCGTGCTCCTCCAGGTCCTTGAGCATGTGCGCCCGCACGAAGTTGTGCTCCGCGGGCTCGTCCAGCGCGGCCACCAGCTGCACGGCATCGTCCAACATGGACACGACGTGCGGGAAGGCGTCGCGGAAGAAGCCGGAGATCCGGACCGTGACGTCGATGCGCGGCCGGTCCAGCTCCTGCAACGGGATCACTTCGAGACCGGTGACGCGGCGCGACTGGTCGTCCCACACCGGCCGGACGCCGAGCAGCGAGAACACCTCGGCGATGTCGTCGCCGGCGGTGCGCATCGCGGACGTGCCCCAGACCGACAGGCCCACCGACGGCGGCCACTCACCGTCGTTCTCGGTGCGGTAGCGCTCCAGCAGCGAGTCGGCCATCGCCTGGCCGGTCTCCCACGCCAGGCGCGACGGGATGGCCTTCGGGTCGACCGAGTAGAAGTTGCGGCCGGTCGGCAGCACGTTCACCAGGCCGCGCAACGGAGAACCGGACGGGCCGGCCGGGATGTAGCCGCCGTCCAGCGCGTGCAGGACGTTCGTCATCTCGTCCGTGGTGCGCGCGAGCCGGGGCACGACCTCGTCCGCCGCGAACTCCAGGATCCTCCGCACGTCCTCGGACTCGTGCAGACCCGCTGCGGCGGAACGGTCCCAGCCCGCGTCCTCCATCGCCTGGACGAGCACGCGAGCCTGCTCCTCCACCACGTCGACGTCTTCACGGCCCGTGGTCGTGAGCCCGAGGGCCTCGCGCAGGCCGGGCAGCGCGGCGACCTGACCGCCCCACATCTGCCGCGCCTGCAACATCGCCAGCACGAGGTTGACGCGGACGGAGCCCGTGGGAGCCTCACCGAGGATGTGCAGGCCGTCGCGGATCTGGACGTCCTTGACCTCGCACAGCCAGCCGTCGACGTGCAGGATGAACTCGTCGAACTCCGCGTCGTGGGGCCGGTCGTCGAGTCCCAGGTCGTGGTCGAGCTTCGCGGCCTTGATCAGCGTCCAGATCTGCGCGCGGATCGCCGGCACCTTGGCCGGGTCCATCGCGGAGATGTTCCCGTACTCGTCGAGCAGCTGCTCCAGGCGCGCGATGTCGCCGTAGCTGTCGGCGCGGGCCATCGGCGGCACGAGGTGGTCGACCAGCGTGGCGTGCGCACGCCGCTTCGCCTGCGTGCCCTCGCCGGGGTCGTTGACGAGGAACGGGTAGATCAGCGGCAGGTCGCCGAGCGCCGCGTCCGTGCCGCAGGACGCCGACATGCCGACCGTCTTGCCCGGCAACCACTCCAGGTTGCCGTGCTTGCCGACGTGCACGACGGCGTCGGCGCCGAAGTTCGACTCGATCCACCGGTACGCCGCGAGGTAGTGGTGCGACGGCGGCAGATCGGGGTCGTGGTAGATCGCGATCGGGTTCTCGCCGAACCCGCGCGGCGGCTGGACGATCACCGCGACGTTGCCGGACCGCAGCGCGGCCAGCACGATCTCGCCGTCCTTCGACTTCGAGAAGTCGACGAACAACGAGCCCGGCGCCTCACCCCAGTGCTCGCGCATCGACTCGCGGAACTCGTCGGGCAGCGTCTCGTGGAACTCGCGGTAGTCGGCCGCCGCGATGCGGATCGGGTTGCTCTCGAACTGCTCCTGCGTCAGCCAGTCGGCGTCCTGGCCACCGGCGGCGATCAGCGCGTGGATCAGCTTGTCGCCGTCGAGCTCCTGGACGCCCGGCAGCTCGTCGCCGATGTCGTAACCGTGCTCCTGCATGGCCTTCAGCAGCCGGACGGTCGACGCGGGCGTGTCGAGCCCGACCGCGTTGCCGATGCGGGAGTGCTTCGTCGGGTACGCCGACAGCATCACGACGACCTTGCGTTCCGCGACCGGGATGTGGCGCAGACGGCCGTGCCGGACCGCGATGCCCGCGACGCGCAGCGCCCGTTCCGGGTCGGCGACGTAGACCGTGAGGCCGTCGGCGTCGATCTCCTTGAAGGAGAACGGAACCGTGATGATCCGGCCGTCGAACTCGGGGATCGCGACCTGGGTCGCGGTGTCCAAAGGAGACAGTCCGTCGTCGTTGGAGTCCCAGGACTCGCGGCTCGACGTGAGGCACAGGCCCTGCAGGATCGGCACGTCGAGCGCGGCCAGCGCGCCGACGTCCCACGCTTCGTCGTCGCCACCGGCGGACGCCTTGGCGGGGTTCGTGCCACCGGCCGCGAGCACCGTCACGACCAGCGCGTCGGCCTCGCGCAGCGTGTCGAGCAGCTCGGGTTCGGCGGTGCGCAGCGAGGAGCAGTACACCGGCAGCGGCCTGCCGCCCTTGGCCTCGATCGCGTCGCACAGGGCGTGCACGAAGGCCGTGTTCCCGGCGACGTGGTGCGCGCGGTAGTAGAGCACCGCGACCGTCGGGCCCTCCTCCGGCCGGGTCTCCCGTTCCAGCACACCCCACGAGGGAGTGGCGGCGGGTGCCTCGAAGCCGTGGCCGGTCAGCAGCACGGTGTCGGACAGGAACTTGTGCAGCTCGGTGAGGTTCGCCGGGCCGCCGTGCGCGAGGTAGAGGTGCGCCTCCGCGCAGACGCCACCGGGCACCGTGGAGAGCTCCATCAGCGCCGCGTCGGGCTGCTGCTCACCGCCGAGCACCACCACGGGCAGGCCCCCGGCCAGCAGCCAGTCGAGGCCCTCCTCCCACATCCGGCGGCCGCCGAGGATGCGCACGAGGACGAGGTCGGCGCCGTCCACCAGTGCGGGCAGGTCGTCGACGGTGAGCCGGGCGGGGTTGCCGAGCCGGTAGTCGGCACCGCTCGCACGCGCCGACAGCAGGTCGGTGTCGGAAGTCGACAGCAGCAGGATCACGCAGGCTCCATCCCTCGTGGGGTCCTCGCCCCAAAGTGCGGGTGACTGGCGAAGCGGAGTTCCTGACTCCCAGCGGTGTTCGCTGGTCACAGTGGCGGGACCGCGCCGGATTCACACCGGCTTCCTCCTGCGCTTCGTCGTTCGGGCTCACCCTAACCGGCGGGTTACAGTCCGACCTATGCGTAGTCACCCGGACGCCTGCCCCGGCGCCGTCGAGCTGCACGCCGCGGCCGACGGCGGGCTGGCGCGCATCCGGGTGCCCGGCGGCACTCTTTCCGCTGCTCAGTGGGACGTGGTCCGGCTCGCCGCCGCCGAACTGGGCAACGGCTCGATCGAGCTGACCTCGCGCGCGAACCTCCAGATCAGAGGGCTCGCGGACGGCGTGGAGCTGGGTGAGCGGTTGCGTGCGGCGGGCCTGCTGCCCTCCTGGTCGCACGAGCGCATCCGCAACATCATCGCGGCGCCCCTGGACGACAACCAGGACCTGGTCGACGCGCTGGACACAGCCCTGTGCGCGGACCCCGAGCTGGCCTCGCTACCAGGGCGTTTCCTGGTCACGGTCGGCGCTTCGGTGAGCGGGCTGGGCGGCGACCTCGGCCTCGTCGGCGATGTGCTCCTGCTCTCCGGTACCGATACAGGAGTCCGCGTGTCCGACCCGGTGGACGCCGTGGTGACCGCCGCCCGCCTGTTCCAGTCGATGCGCGGACCCGCCTGGCGCCTGTCCGAAGTGGACGGCGGTGTGCGAAAGATCACCGCGCACTTCGGCGTCTCGTCCGGTGCCGCGTTCACCCCCGTTGTGACGCCTGTCGCACCTTCACCTTTGACGCCAGGTGTTCCGCTGGGCCGGTTGGACGCCTCCCAGCTCCCCGGCGTCGCGCTCCGCCTGACGCCGTGGCGCGGTCTGGTCGTGCCCGCCGGCACCGACGTCACCGGCCTGATCACCGACCCCGCCTCCCCCTGGCACGGCGTCAGCGCCTGCACCGGCCGTCCCGGCTGCGCGAAGTCGCTCTCCGACGTGCGGGCCGATGTGCGCGCTTGGGTCGATGGTCATGCTTGGGTCGATGCGCCCGCACAGGCCCATGCGCCCGCACGGAACGATTCGCCCGCACGGACCGATGCGCCGCACCACACACACGCGCCAGGCCGGGTACCCCCAATTTCAATTCTAGGGAGCAGGTCCGACAGGCCCGGCGCGGTGCACTGGTCGGGCTGTGCCCGCCGGTGCGGTCGTCCCGCCGGCGATGTGATCGAGTTCGTCGCGACCGGCGACGGCTACGAGGAGATCAGGTGACGCAGTACATCCGGGACGGCGCGGAGATCTACCGCCAGTCCTTCGCCACCATCCGCGCGGAGTCGGACCTCACCAGGTTCCCCGGCGACGTCGCGAAAGTCGTCGTCCGCATGATCCACGCGTGCGGCATGACCGACTTGCCGGACGACGTCGCGTTCTCCCCGAACGTCGTGCGCGACGCCCGCGCGGCGTTGCGTGCGGGCGCTCCGATCCTGTGCGACGCCAACATGGTCGCGTCCGGCGTGACCCGCCGCCGGTTGCCGAAGGACAACGAGGTCCTGTGCTACCTCCAGGATCCGCGCACTCCCGCGCGGGCGCAGGAGATCGGCAACACCCGCAGCGCCGCGGCTCTGGAGTTGCTCGCCGACCGGTTCGACGGCGCGGTGATCGCGATCGGCAACGCCCCCACGGCGTTGTTCCACCTCCTCGACCTGATCGCCGCCGGAGCACCGCGGCCCGCCGCCGTTCTCGGCATCCCGGTCGGGTTCATCGGGGCGGCGGAGTCCAAGGAAGCTTTGGCCGCAACGGATCTGGAGCTCCTGGTGGTGCGCGGCCGGCGCGGCGGCAGTGCCATGACGGCGGCGGCTATCAACGCGATTGCGAGCGAAGAGGAATGACGGGCAAGCTCTACGGCGTCGGCCTGGGTCCCGGCGACCCGGAACTCGTGACGGTCAAGGCCGCGCGACTCATCAGCGAAGCCGACGTGGTGGCGTTCCACAGCGCCCGGCACGGCAAGTCGGTCGCCAAGACCATCGCGGCGCCGTACTTCCGCGAAGGCCAAGTACTGGAACAGCTCGTCTACCCGGTCACGACCGAGGACACGGACGACTACCAGGGCGAGATCGACGCCTTCTACGAGGAGGCCGCCGCCAAGCTGGCCGCGCACCTCGACGCCGGACGCGACGTCGTCGTGCTGGCGGCGGGAGACCCGTTCTTCTACGGCTCCTACATGCACATGCACAAACGTCTCGCCGACCGCTACGAGTGGGAGGTCGTCCCGGGCGTGACGTCGGTGAGCGGCGCGTCGGCCGTCCTCGGCACGCCGCTGGTGGAACGCGACGAGGTGCTCACGATCCTGCCCGGCACGCTGCCGCCCGCCGAGCTCGCGGCCCGCCTCGCCGACACCGACTGCGCCGCGATCCTCAAGCTGGGCCGCACTTTCGGCAACGTCCGCGAGGCGCTGGAGACGGCCGGGCGGCTCGACGGCGCCTGGTACGTCGAGCGCGCCACGACCAGCCGGCAGAAGATGTCGCCGCTGGCCGACGTCGACCCCTCGACCGTCCCGTACTTCTCCATCGCCGTGCTCCCGAGCCAGTCCCGGCCCGCCAAGCCGAAGGGAGAGGTCGTCGTCGTCGGCCTCGGTCCCGGGGACCGTGCGTGGCTGACGCCGGAGGCCCGTCAGGAGCTCGAGGCCGCCGACGAGCTGGTCGGTTACAGCACCTACCTCAACCGGGTTCCCGAACGGCCCGGCCAGAAGCGGCACTCCTCGCACAACCAGGTGGAGTCCGAACGCGCGGCCTTCGCCTTGGACCTCGCTCGCAAGGGCTCACGGGTCGCGGTCGTGTCGTCGGGAGATCCGGGCGTGTTCGCGATGGCCACCGCCGTGCTGGAGGTCGCCGCGGAGACCCAGGACGTGCCGGTCCGCGTCATCCCCGGCGTCACGGCGGCGAACGCCGTCGCGGCCAAGGCAGGCGCGCCACTCGGCCACGACTACGCGGTGATCTCCCTGAGCGACAGGCTCAAGCCGTGGGACGTCATCGCCGAACGCCTCGAAGCCACCGCCAAGGCCGACCTGGTCATCGCGATCTACAACCCGGCGTCCAAGGCCCGCACGCACCAGGTGGCGGACATGCGCGACCTGCTGCTGAAGCACCGCGGCCAGGACACCCCGATCGTCGTCGGACGCGACGTCGGCGGCCCGGAGGAGGAGATCCGCGTCCTCACGCTCGGCGACCTCGACCCGGCGACGATCGACATGCGCTGCCTGCTGATCATCGGCTCGTCGCAGACGATCGTGACGCCCCAGGGCGTCGTCTTCACGCCCCGGCGGTATCCAACCAGCTGACGGCGGCGTCGACGTCGGCCACCGCCTCCACTGGCGGGAGCGGTGGCCGGCGCACGATCACGACCGGCACACCGAGCTGACGCGCGGCTTCGAGCTTGGCCGACGTCATCGAGCCGCCGCTGTCCTTGGTGACGAGCACGTCGATCTCGTGTGACCGCATCAGCTCCAGTTCACCGTCCACAGTGAACGGACCGCGCGACAGCAGCACCTCGATGCGGTGCGGCATCGGCGGTTCCGGAGGTTCGACCATCCGCGCCAGGAACCACTGCGGGCACTCGGCGAACTCCGCGAGGTCCTGCCGCCCGGTCGTGAGGAAGACCCTCTCCCCCGGCAGGTCGCGCGCGGCACCGGCGACGCTGTCCACCCACCGCCATCCGGGCTGCGGCGTGAATCCAGGCCGTCGCAGGATCAGCAACGGCACGCCGACCCGTGAGCAGGCCTCGAAGGCGTTCGAGGTGATCTGCCGCGCGAAGGGGTGGGTCGCGTCGACCACGGCATGGACGTCGTTGTCCCGCAACCACTGCGCGAGACCATCAACCCCGCCGAAGCCGCCGATCCGGACCTCGCCGGCGGGCAGGGCGGGGTTGCTCACCCGGCCCGCGAGTGAGGACACGGCGGGCACGCGGGAGGCCAGCGCTCGCGCCTCCCCCGTGCCGCCGAGGATCAGGATCATCGAACCCGGGTGGCGGAGTACAGGTGGCTGTCCGGGAACTGCGTGGCTCCGAGCACCTGCCCGACGATGATCACCGCGGTCCGCTTGATCCCGGCGGCCTCGACCTGCGAGGCGATGTCGTCCAGCGTCCCCCGCAACACGACCTCGTCCTCGCGCGAGGCGTAGGCGACGACCGCGACCGGGCAGTCCAGCCCGTAGTTCGGCACCAGCTCCGCGACCACGTCCGAGATCCGCTGCACGGCGAGGTGCAGCACGAGGGTCGCGTGGCTGCGACCCAGTGTGTCCAGGTCCTCGCCCTCGGGCATCGGCGTCGCACGCTGCGAGGTCCGCGTCAGGACGACCGTCTGCCCAACCCCCGGCACGGTCAGCTCGCGCTGCAGCGACGCCGCCGCGGCCGCGAAGGCCGGCACGCCGGGAGTCACGTCGTAGGCGATCTCCAGCGCGTCCAACCGGCGCATCTGCTCGGCCATCGCGCTGAACACCGAAGGGTCTCCGGAGTGCAGCCGTGCCACGTCCAGGCCCTGCTCCGAGGCGGCGACCAGCTCGGCGACGATCTCGTCCAGCGTCAGCAGCGCCGTGTCGACCTTGCGCGCGCCCGCGGGGCAGAAGTCCAGCAGCTCGACCGGCACCAGCGCGCCCGCGTACAGGCACACCGGCGACGACTCGATCAGCGACCGCCCCCGCACCGTGATCAGGTCGGCCGCTCCGGGCCCGGCCCCGATGAAGTGCACGGTCACTTCGTCACGCTCCACGTCGTCACGGGCATGTGCGGCCGCCACCCGGTGAACTTGCCGACCGCGGAGCCCCGGTTCACCGAGATCCGCACCAGGTCACCGCCGAGGCGCGCGTACCACTGCGCGACCACGGCCTCGGACTCCAGCGTCACCGCGTTGACGACCAGACGGCCGCCCGCGGCCAAAGCGTCCCAGCAGGCCTGCAACACGCCGGGCACCGTCACGCCGCCGCCGATGAAGATCGCGTCGGGCTTCTCCAGCCCCTCCAACGCGTCCGGCGCCCGTCCGATGTGGACCTCCACCCCGGGCACGCCCAGAGACGCAGCGTTACCGGCGATTCGCTCTGCGCGTTCGGCCGACTGCTCGACGGCGATCGCCCGGCACGTCGGATGCGTTCGCGCCCACTCGATCGCGATCGAACCCGACCCCGCCCCGACGTCCCACAGCAGCTGCCCGGGCAGCGGCGCCAATCTCGACAGCGAAATAGCCCGCACCTCTCGCTTCGTCAGCTGGCCATCGGATTCATAAGCGTCATCAGGCAGTCCGGGGACCCGTGAGAGAGCGCTCCCGCGGTACTCGATCGCGATCACGCACAGCGGGTCCGAGTCCTGCCCGGACCAAGGGTAAACCCGCTCGGCGGGACCACCTAGCTGTTCGAGCACAGTGATGTGCCCGGCCAGTGCCGCAACGGTTGCGGGGTCCCCACCGAGCACGAGCACGCGCTGTCCCGGCGTCAACACGGGGCGTAGCAGGTCGGCGGATCGGGCCACCAGCGACACGACCTCGACCTCGTTCAACGCCCAGCCGAGCCGCGCGCAGGCGAGCGACACGGAGGACGGGTGCGGGATCACCGTGACCCGCTCGCCCAGCAGCCGCACCAGGGTCGTGCCGATGCCGTGGAACATGGGGTCACCGGACGCCAGCACGCACACGTCGCGGTACTCCTCGAACAACGCGGGCAACGCCGGCACCAGCGGCGACGGCCACGCGACCCGCTCGAACTCGCCCGGCACCAGGTCGAGCTGCCGGCGCGAGCCCATCAGCACACGCGACCGGGAAACCGCCTGCTGAGCGGCGGGCGAAAGCCCGTCCCACCCGTCGGCCCCGATGCCGACGACCACGACGTCAGACGGTGCCGGTGACACGCTTCACCTGGATCTCGATCACGACCCGCTCCGGGTTGACCCGAGGCTGCCGGTAGCGCAACGCGTACCGCCGCTCGGCCTCCCGCACGGATTCCACGTCGTCGCGCACGACGGCTGGACCCTCCAACGTGGACCAACGCCGACCGTCCACCTGGCACACAGCGGCGTACCCGGCCTTGCGGACGTGCTTGACCTTCCACGACGCGCCGGACGTGATGATCCGCGCGACGCCGGCCTCGGCGTCGAGCGTGACCCCGACGGGCACCACGTGCGGAGTCCCGTCGGGACGGACGGTGGACAACGTGCACAGGTGCCGTTCAGCCCAGAACTCGGCGAACTCGGCACCCCGGTCGATCGACATGGCACGCATCATCGCAATGACGCGCGCCTGAAATGAAATCGGCCGGTTGGCGGCCGATGCCGCTCGATCACGAATACGGCCCGCCACCTGAGGTGACGGGCCGTATGTCAGCGTGTGACTAAGGGTAGTTGACGACGTTCACCGGCACGGTGCCCGGCGGTGTCACCGCCCCCACGTTGTTCACCACGTGGGTGATCGTTCCCTGGTAGTTGAGCGACACGGTCAGCAGGTTGTGCAACCTCACGCCGGACCGGTTGGGCACCTCGAACGCGTTCTCGGCCCGCACGGACGGGTTGACGTTGAAGAAGCAGTAGCTGCCGAGCCCCCACGCCTCGTGCGTGGTGACGTGGTCGCCGACCTTGTAGGCCGCGTATCCGGCCTGCCCGTTCGGCCTGTTCCAGACCGCCTGGTTCGGCACGTCGTACGGCATCTCGTTCTGGTAGAAGATGGTCCGCCCGCGCTCGCCGTTCCAGATGGTCTGGTACTTCTGGTAGTGCTCGACGAACAGGCCGGTGGCCAGCACGTCGTTGCCGTTCACCACCAGGCCGGTGTCACCGATCGCCTCGTCCCAGCCCCAGGTGCCGGCGTTGCCGTGGTCGGCGCGCCAGATCCAGCTGTGGTCGATGATCGTGTTGTGGCTGTTGACGACCAGGCTGTTGGTCGCCTTGCCCGCGATCGCCCCGCCGACGCGGAAGAACACGTCCTGCAGGGTGGTCGGGTTGGACGCGTGCGACGCCGACGAACCCGCCGGGCCGACGGTCAGCAGCGAGTTCGACAGGGTCGTGCCCGCGTCGAACAGGATGCCCTTGATCCGCACGCCGTCGACGTCCGCGACCTGCATCGCGGTGACGCCGTTCTGCGGCACGATCGTCGCGTAGCCGATGCCCAGCACGACGGTGTTGGGCCGCGTGATGTTGATCGTCTGGTTGACGTTGTAGATGCCGGGCGTGAAGAACAGGTTGCAGCCCTGGCCCAGTGCCGCGTTGATCGTCGCGGCGGTGTCGCCGGACTTCACGACGTAGAACTGGCTCATCGGCAACGAGGTGCCGGGCGTGCCGCCGTTGATCCACGACGCACCGGAGGCGTTGGTGCGGAGCGTTGGCAGGAACACCCTGTACTGGTTGCCGTCGAGGTAGAGGTAGGGCACGTCGCGCGAGATCGGCGTCGTCGCGAGGTTCGTCGACGGCGGGGTCGGGAACGTGGTCGCGGGTGCGCCCGGCGTTCCGGAGAACACCATGTTCCAGACGCCGCCGTTCCAGCTGCCGTAGTTGGAATCGCGCGTGTACCACTGCTGCTGCGAGACCGACGCCGTCTGGCCGGACACGCGGGTGTCGGCCGTGTAGCCGCCGGACGCGAACCCGTAGGAAGCCGGGTAGAGCGCCAGGTTGCCGCGGACGTCCATGCGCCGGAACGGCGCCGCCTGCGCGACGGCCCACCGGTTCGTGCCGCTGGCCGGGTTGACCGCCATGTTCTCGGCGGAGCGCCAGAAGTTCTGCAGCGCCACGCCCTTGTCGGACTCGTTGAACGCGTCCACGGTGATGTCGCCGTTGATCAGCACGTCACCGGGGTTGCGGCCGAGACCCGAGACGGACGTGTAGTAGCCGACGTCGTCGTGGATGCCGTTGTACGTGCCCGGCTTGAACAGGTGCGCGACCCGCCGCGGCGCCATCTGCGCGGTGATCGTGTCCTTCTGGTTGTTGAAGTCGATGTCGAGCTGCGTCTGGATGCTCGTCGCCGACATGCTCGGGTCGAAGATGCGCGTGTTCGGACCGAAGTTCGGGTTGTCGGACTGCACACAACCCTGCTGCGTCCCGATCGTGTAGGTCGCGCTGGCCACGGCCGAGTTCGCGAGACCGGACTTGATGCCGATCGCACTGATGGTCCTGTTGCTGGGCACCGAGATCGGCCCGCTGTAGACCGGCGAACTCGACGTGGGCGTCGATCCGTCCACTGTGTACCGGATCGTCGATCCGGAGGTCGCGGTGGAGATCGTCACCGTCTGCGCGGACGCGTAGGCACCGCCCGGCGGGCTGAACGTCGGCGTCGCCACCGGCGTGCCGATCACGTACGACGCGCTGCCGACGGACGAGTTCGCCTGACCCGACTTGACACCAATGGCGTTGATGGTCCTGTTGCTGGGCACCGAGATGGGCCCGCTGTAGACCGGCGAACTGCTGGTCGGCGTCGACCCGTCGACCGTGTAGCGGATCGTCGCACCCGACGTGGCGGTGGAGATCGTCACCGTCTGGGCCGTCGAGTACGTACCGCCAGGTGGGCTGAACGTCGGCGTCGCGACCGGCTGCGGCGCGCTGTTGTGCGTGTAGCTGAAGTGCGGCGTGTCGTACTGCGGCCCGGACTTCTCGTAGGTGAACCAGTAATCGATCACCGTGCCGGACGACAGCGACCCGACGGTCTTCTGCCAGGTCCCGGCGTTGTTGGTCATCCGGAAGTTCTGCTGACCTTGGCCGGAGATCAGGTAGTGCACGTCGACGTAGACAGCAGGGGTCGTCGGCGTGAAGTTGATCCGGGCTTGAGTCGCGTCGATCGCGGTCACGTTCTGCGTGTAGTCGTCGGCCGCGTACGCGGCCTCGACCGTCGCCAATGACGACAGGGCAATCGCTACGGCGGCCAGTCCGCGCCGCCATCTCACCTTTGAGAGCGCTCTCACACCTGGAACGGTAAAGCCGATGTGACGAGGAGGGAAGGGGAAAGTTTCAGGAAAGGTGCGCGGCTCCAGCGGGACACGAACGGAGCATCGCGGTTGTTTTCACCCGAACGAGCAGCTGCTTGGATTGAATACAACCCATAGCGTCAGCCTATGACTCCCTCCACCGCGTACAGCAGGGACCTGGGCGACGAGCTCCGGAGCCTGCGTGAGACCTGCACGGGCTTGAGTGGCAACAAGCTCGCCGTGAAGCTGGGCTGGGACCCGAGCAAGGTCTCCACCATCGAGCACGGCAAGGCCCGTGCCAGCGAAGTCGACCTCATCCAGTACTTGTCGATGTGCGACAGGGACATCGACTTCATCAACGACTTCAGGCGCCGCTACCAATACGCCTTCGACGAGTACCGGGTGCAGGTGTCGGACAACCTCCGTGCGATGGTGATGGCAGAGGCGACCGCCACGGCAATCACGAGTTATGACGTGCTGGCGATGCCAGGCCTCATGCAGTCACCCGAGTACGCCGCCTACGTCTACCGGATGACCGGGATGGTCGCGGAGGAACGGATCCCGGACCTCGTCCAGTACCGGACAGATCGCCAAGCGATCCTGCGCCGACACGATCGGCCGACTTGCGTGTTCTACATCCATGAGCATGCGCTGGATCTACAGGTCGGCAACGCGGAGGTAATGGAGGATCAGTACGCCCGGCTGCTGTTCAACCCGCACACCATCCGGATCGTGCCGAAAGACGCTCCCATAGTCGCCTCCAGCTTCGTGCTCTGGGAGTTCGACAAGGCGCGGCCACTGGTCTTCAGTGAGACCAACCTCGCGAACGTCTTCGTGGAAGATCCAGGAGCCATCGCGCGCACTCGGCTTCTCTTCGGCCTCTTGGATGAGCTTGCCTTGAGTGCGGAACAATCGCGGAGCAAACTGGCGGAGTACGTCAGCCCACCGCGAGAGGACTTCGATGACTCAGGACCGCACTTGGCGTACTAGCACCTACAGCGGCGGAGCGGAGGACGGCAACTGCGTCGAGGTGTCCCTCGCCCAGAACGCCCTGGTCCGGGACTCGAAGAACGCGAGCGGCCACGTGCTCGCGTTCTCCTCCCCCGCCTGGCAGGACCTGCTCAGGTCCCTCGGTTCTCGTTGAGGTAGTTGTAGATCGTGTACCGGGTGACCTCCAGGACCCCGGCCAGGTGGTCGACCGAGTCGCGGATGAGGAAGAACCCGGCCTCGTCCAGCACGCGGACGACCTGCGACTTGTGCACCTTCTTCATCAGCTCGACCGGCACGCCCACGTCGGCGATGGCCTTCTCGACCAACACCCGCTGGAGCGTGTCCACGTCCTGCGGAAACGACTCCACGGGCCCGGAGGCCTCGTGGGCGGCGAGTTTGTTGACGCACAGGCACCCCACGGCGACACCGGCCGCATCCCGCACGAACGTCGTCGACGACCAGATCGCTCGGCCGTCCGGGGCATAGGTCTCGTAGCCGGGCATGTCGGTGGTCGTGCCGCGCCTCACGAGACCCAGCAACAGGTCCGTCATCGGGCCGCCCACCTGGCGGCCGGTCAGCGAGCCGGCGATCGCGATGATGGAGTTCGGCAGGCGAGTCAGGTCGTGCACCACCACCTCCGTGTCCGGGCCCAGGGCGGAGGCGAGGCTGTCGATGGTCGGCACCAACGCCGAGAGTGCGGCCGGGATCGGTGAGGAAGCCGTGCCGGACAACGACTTCAGGGCTGCTCGCAGGCGTTCCAGCGTGCCGCGCGACGTGGTGGCGTGCGGTGACAGGCGGACGTGCTCCGGGCGGACCGTGGCGGTGATTCCGAAGGCGTTCAACGCTTCGCCTACCACCGAGGCGGCCTCGGGCATGGTGAACGCGAGGATGCCGGCTCGGCGTTCGCGGGCGGAGACGATCTTGCCGCCGCTCGACAGCACGATCTCCTCCACCTCGGCGACGATGTCGGCCACCGCCGTGTCCAGCGCGGAGACTCCGGCCAGCTCGACCAGTTCCAGGGCCTCCGCGAAGGCGCCCGACACGACCGGCGAGAGGTTGGTGATGTTCCAGGCGGCGGCATCCGGGGCCGCGTCGTGGACCGAGTCGTCGAACAGGCCGGCGTCCACCGCGCCCGTCCAGCCGGACAGCACCGGTGAAAGGCGTTCCAGGGCGCGGTCCGACAGCACGACGAAACCGGTGCTCCACCCCGCGCGCAACCACTTCTGGCCGCCTACCACCAGCACGTCGGCGAGCTCCCACGGTTCGTCGACCACGCCGAAGCCCTGGATGCCGTCCACGACCAGCAGGCGGTCGCCGACGACCTCGCGCAACGCCGCCAGGTCCGCGCGGTAGCCGGTGCGGAAGTCCACAGCGGACACCGACAGGGCGGAGACCTCGGGGGTCAGGCGAGTTGCGACGGCGGCCGGGTGCACCGGACCGTCCAGCAGAACGGAAGGGAGGCCCGCCCGCACCCACGGGTAGGTGTTGGACGGGAACTCCGCGGCCGAGTACATGACCGTGCCGGACAGGCCGAAGGCAGCCTGGAACAGGCCGATCGACGTGTTCGGCACCAGCGCGACGTGGTCGGTGTCCGAACGGCAGAGCCGCGCGACGGCGGCCTTCACCCGTTGTTCCTCGCGCATCAAGGTGTCCACAGTGGATGGACCAGCCAGGGAGGCCTGTTCCATCAGCCGTGCGGTGGCCGTGACCACCGGCAGGGAGGGCGGGCCGAAGCGGGCGAAGTCGAGATACCCCTCCGGTTCGCGGAACTGGGCGAGGTACGCGGCGTCGATCAAGTCAGAGCACCTTTGCGAGGAACTGTTGCGTGCGCGGCTGCTGCGGATTGTCCAGCACGTCCGACGGTGTGCCGGACTCCACCACCGCGCCGTCGACGAGGAACACCACGCGGTCGGCGACCGAGCGGGCGAAGCCGATCTCGTGGGTGACCACGATCATCGTCATGCCGTCGCGGGCCAGCGAGGTCATGACGTCGAGCACCTCGCCGACCAGCTCCGGGTCCAACGCGGACGTGGGCTCGTCGAACAGCATCAGCTTGGGTTTCATCGCCAGAGCGCGCGCGATCGCAACACGTTGCTGCTGGCCGCCGGAGAGCTGGCCGGGGTAGGCCGAGGCCTTCTCGGCCAGGCCCACCCGTTCCAGCAGCGCCAACGCTTCCGCACGGACCTCCGCGCGGCCGCGTCCGAGGACCTGGACCGGGCCCTCCATGACGTTCTCCAGCGCCGTGCGGTGCGGGAACAGGTTGAACCGCTGGAACACCATGCCGACGTCGCGCCGCTGGTGAGCGGCGTCGCGTTCGCGCAGCTCGTACAGCTTGCCGCCCGCGGCACGGAACCCGACGGGCACGCCGTCGACCCAGATGCGGCCGGCGTCGATGGTCTCCAGGTGGTTCACGCAGCGCAGGAACGTCGACTTGCCGGCGCCGGACGGGCCGAGCAGGCAGACGACCTCGCCGCGCTCGACCTCCATGTCGATGCCCTTGAGGACCTCGGTGTGGCCGAACGACTTGCGGACCCCAATCGCCTCAACGAGGGCCATAAGCACGCTCCAGGTAGTGCTGCCCGATCGACGCGAGGGACACCATCACGAGGTACCAGGCCGCGGCGGCGAACAGGGTTTCCATGATCTCCAGGTTGCGCGACGAGATGTTGTTCGCGGCGTGGATGAGCTCCAGGAAGGCGATCACCGACGCCATCGAGGTGCCCTTGATCATGTTGATGAAGTTGTTGCCCGTCGGCGGGATGATCACGCGCATCGCCTGCGGCAGCACGACCCGGCGCAGGGTCGTCATCGGCGTCATGCCGATCGACTTGGCCGCCTCGGTCTGCCCCTCGTCGACACTGCTCAGGCCGGCGCGGACGATCTCGGCCATGTAGGCGCTCTCGTTGAGCCCCAAACCCAGCAGTGCCGCGACGAACGCGGTCATGAGCACGTTGGTGGGCACGGAGAACAGCCCCGGGATGCTGATGTTCTGGAACACCAGCGCGAGGTTGAACCAGATCAGGATCTGCAGCAGCACCGGCAGGCCGCGGAACAGCCAGATGTAGCCGACCGCGAACCACCGCGCGACGGGGTTCGCCGACAGCCGCATCAACGCGATGACCACGCCGAGGACGATCGCGCCGCCCTGCGCGGCGAGGGCGAGCACGATGGTGTTGAGCAGGCCTTCGAGCATCACGGGGTGCGTGAAGAACCCCGGCACGTGCTCCCACTGGATCTGGGCCTCGGACATCGACCAGCCCAGGCCGGCGATGACCAGCACGATCACCGCGCCGCTGATCCACCGCCAGGGGTGGCGCAGCGGCACGACGACCAGTTCCTCGCGGACGTCGTTCACGCGGGTGTCACTTGCCATTGATGGCGGCCTTCGTGATCGCACCCTGCTTGATGTCCCAGGTGGTGACGATCTTGTCGTAGGTGCCGTCGTCGATCAGCGACTGCAGCGCGCCCTTGATCGCCTCGGACAGCTTGGCGTTCTTCTTCGCGACGCCGATGCCGTACGGGCCGCCGTTGATCGGCGCGAGCGGCACGACCTCGAAGTACTGGCCGTCACCCGCGGTCTTCGCGACGTACACGGCGGTCGGCAGGTCGTTGAGGATCGCGGCGACACGGCCGGTGCGCAGCTGGTTCTGGTTGCCGGTGTCGCTGTCGGTGACGCTGAGCGTGACCTCCGGCTTGCCCGCGGCCAGGCACTTCTGGCTCTGCTCCTTGCCGAACTGCTCCTGCGAGCTGCCCAGGTTCACGGCGATGCCCTTGCCGCACAGGTCCTCGACGGACTTGACGCCCTGCGGGTTGCCCTTCTGCACCATGATCGTGATGCCGGAGGTGAAGTAGTCGACGAAGTCGATCTTCTGCTGGCGCTCGGCGGTGTCGTTCATCGCGGCCATCGTCACGTCGACGCGCCCGGTCTCGAGGCTCGTGATCAGCGAGCTGAACGCCATGTCGCTGTGCTCGGCCTTGAGCCCGAGCCTGGCGGCGATCGCCTTGATCAGGTCGACCTCGGACCCCATCGGGGTCTTGCCGTCCTGGTCGTAGAAGTTGTTCGGCGGGTTCTGGATGTTCGACCCGACCTTCAACGTGCCGGCCGAGGCGATCTCGGGCGGCAGCAGCGCGGCGAGCGCGTCGTCCTTCTTGACCGAGGACAGGTCGGACGACGGCGGAGTGGACGTCTGAGTGGACTCAGGCGTGGACCCGCAGGCGGCGAGCCCCAGTACGAGCAGCGAGGTCACGAGCAGGCGCGGCTTCATGGCGGGGACCGTACAACGTCCAGTTGAAGACGTCCACAAAAAGTTGAAGCCAGGCGTGACCGGGGGCACGCGGGGAATTCCACCGGTCCCTGCTTCGTTGGATCGGGTGCCCCCAGCGAACGAGGAGGACCAACATGGCGACGGTCGAGCTGACCAAGGAGAACTTCGACGAGGTGGTCGGCGGCTCCGACGGCTCCGGCATCGTCCTGGTCGACTTCTGGGCCGAGTGGTGCGGCCCGTGCCGCGCGTTCGGGCCCACTTACGAGGCCGCGTCGGACAAGAACGAGGACGTCGTGTTCGGCAAGGTCGACACCGAGGCGCAGCAGGAGCTCGCGGCCACGTTCGGCATCCGGTCGATCCCGACGTTGATGATCGTGCGCGACGGCGTGGTGCTGTTCTCGCAGCCCGGTGCGCTGCCCGCTCCGGCTCTCGACGACCTGATCCAGCAGGCGCGCGAAGTGAACATGGAAGAGGTCCACGCGAAGGTCGCGGATGCCCAGGCACAACAGGGCTGATTGGTCTGCGGCACCTGTGGGTACCTGACGTGCATGAACACCGACACGTCGACCGCGCAGCTGGTACACCAGCTGTCCGAGCAGGTGAGCAGGCTCGCTCGCGATGAGATCCGTCTCGCCGTCGCGGAGCTGAAGGACAAAGGCAAGCACGCCGGTGTCGGCGCCGGGATGTTCGGCGTGGCCGGCGTGTTCGCGTGGTGGGGCGGGCTGAGCGTTGTCGCCGGCCTGATCCTGCTGCTGGCTCTCGTAGTACCGCCGTGGGCGGCCGCGTTGATCGTCGCGGCCGCCCTTCTGGTGTTCGCGGGCATCTTCGCGCTCGTGGGCAAGGGCCAGGTCAAGCAGGCAGCTCCACCGGTACCGAGGCAGGCGATGGACAACGTCCAGCAGGACATCGCGACGATCAAGGAGAGTGCGCACCGATGACCGAACCCAAGGACCAGCTGCAGCGCGACGTCGAACGCACGCGGCGCGAGCTGGGTGAGACGGTGGAAGCGTTGGCGCACAAGGTCGACGTGCCCGGCCGCGTCAAGGAACAGGCGCACGAGACGGCCGAGCGCGTGAAGACGCAGGCCCAGGAGACGGCCGGGCGGGTCAAGGTGCAGGCCCAGGAGACGGCCGGCCGGGTGAAGGAGCAGGCGACCGAGACGGTCGCGAAGGTGACCGCCGCGACCAACGAGGCGATCGACTCGCTGCCCGAGCCCGTCGCCGAGCAGGTCGAGAAGGCGCGCCGGCACCCCGGTGCCATCGCCGCCGCGCTGATCGCACTGATCGTCGCGATCTGGGCGATCTCGAGGAGGAACCGATGAAGCTGCTGTACCGCCCGCTGGGAATGCTCTTCGGTGCGCTCGGAGGCTTCCTCGCGACCGCGATCTTCGGTCAGATCTGGAAGCTCGTGGCGGGCGACAAGGAAGCCCCCAGCGCCACCATGCGCAACCGCGCCTGGACCGAGGTGCTGATGGCCGCGGCCATCCAGGGCGCCATCTTCGGCCTGGTCAAGGCCGCCATCGACCGCGGTGGCGCCAAGGGCTTCCAGAAGCTCACCGGCGAATGGCCCGGTGACGAGGAAGACTGACAGAGCTGATCCGGACGCCCGGCCCGCACGCGGGCCGGGCGTCGGCGTCTGCACCTGCGAACGTTTGAACACTCAACTACTCTGACCCCCATGCCACAGCCAGAGGGTGAAGAGCTCGCCGCCATCCGCGCCAAGCGCGACGAGTTGCGCGAGCAGTACGTGAAGCCACTCGCCGAGCGGGGCGGATCACCGACGCGCGGAGTTCACCACATCGCGCTGATCTGCAGGGACGTCGAGGAGACCATCCGGTTCTACCAGGAGTTCCTCGGCTTCCCGCTGGTCGAGCTCGTGGAGAACCGCGACTACAACGGCTCCAGCCACTTCTTCTTCGACCTCGGCGCCAAGAACCTGCTGGGGTTCTTCGACTTCCCCGGTCACGACCACCCGGCGTTCTCCGAGACGATCGGCGCCGTTCAGCACCTGGCCCTCTCGACCTCCCCCGAGCGGTTCGACGAGATCAAGTCCAAGCTGGACGAGGCCGGGATGGAGTACCTGGGCCCCGACCGCGGCGTCGAGGACAGCCTGTACATCCGCGACCCCAACGGTGTAGGGATTGAGTTCTACCGGGAAGTTCTCGGCGAGTTCGAAGGCACGACACTGATCAACTAGGACGGAGTCGCAGTGGCGCAAGAGGTCAAGGGCATCGTCGCCCGGGGCAAGGGACAACCGGTCGAGCTCACCTCGGTGCTGGTGCCCGACCCCGGTCCCGGCGAGGCAGTGGTGAAGATCCAGGCGTGCGGCGTCTGCCACACCGACCTGCACTACCGCGAGGGCGGCATCAACGACGACTTCCCGTTCCTGCTGGGCCACGAGGCCGCGGGTGTCGTGGAGTCGGTCGGTTCCGGCGTCACGGACCTGGAGCCCGGCGACTTCGTCGTGCTGAACTGGCGCGCGGTCTGCGGCACGTGCCGCGCCTGTCGCCGGGGCAAGCCCTGGTACTGCTTCTCGACGTTCAACGCGTCGCAGCCGATGACGCTGCTGGACGGCACGAAGCTCTCGCCGGCACTGGGCATCGGCGCTTTCGTGGAGAAGACGCTCGTCCACTCCGGACAGTGCACGAAGGTCGACCCGTCCGCCCGCGCGGCGGCCGTCGGTCTGCTGGGCTGCGGTGTCATGGCCGGCGTCGGTGCCGCGATGAACACCGGCGGCGTCAGCCGCGGCGACTCGGTGGCCGTGATCGGCTGCGGCGGTGTCGGCGACGGCGCCATCGCGGGAGCCCGCCTCGCCGGCGCCGCGAAGATCATCGCCGTCGACACGGACCCGCAGAAGCTGGAGTGGGCCAAGGGTTTCGGCGCCACGCACACCGTCAACGCCCGTGAGGTCGACGACGTCGTCACGGCGATCCAGGACCTGACGGACTCGTTCGGCGCGGACGTCGTGATCGACGCGGTCGGCCGCCCGGAGACCTGGAAGCAGGCGTTCTACGCCCGCGACCTCGCCGGAACCGTCGTCCTGGTGGGTGTTCCGACGCCCGACATGCAGCTCGAGATGCCGCTGATCGACTTCTTCTCGCGCGGCGGCTCGCTCAAGTCCTCGTGGTACGGCGACTGCCTGCCGACGCGCGACTTCCCGATGCTCGTGGACCTGTACCAGCAGGGCCGCTTCGACCTGGACGCGTTCGTCAGCGAGGAGATCCCGCTGGACGGCGTCGAGGGCGCGTTCGAGAAGATGCACCGCGGCGAGGTGCTGCGATCGGTCGTGGTGTTCTGATGCCGCTTCGCGTTGACCACACCGTCACGTCCGGCACCTTCTCGCTGGACGGCGAGACCTTCGACGTGGACAACAACGTCTGGGTCGTCGGCGACTCCTCGGAGTGCGTCGTCATCGACGCGCCGCACGACGTGGACGCGATCCTGAAGGCCGTCGACGGCCGCCGTGTCGTGGCGATCCTCCTGACCCACGCGCACGACGACCACGTCCGCGTCGCACCGGACCTGGCCCACGCGACGGGCGCGCCGATGGCGTTGCACCAGGCCGACCACGTGGTGTGGAACCTGACGCACACCGGCGTGATCCCGCACCAGGCGCTGGAAGACGGCCAGGTGATCACCGTCGCCGGCGAGGAGATCCACGTGCTGCACACGCCAGGGCACTCCCCTGGCGCCGTGTGCTTCTACGTGCCGTCGCTGGGCGCGGTGTTCACCGGCGACACGCTGTTCCAGGGCGGGCCGGGCGCGACGGGCCGGTCGTTCTCGGACCGGCCGACGATCGAGGCGTCGATCCGGGAGAAGCTGCTGACGCTGCCCGGCGACACAGTGGTGCACACCGGGCACGGCGACGACACCACGATCGCCGCCGAGGTGTTCTGACAGTTCAGAACCGCGGAGGCCGCTTCTCCAGGAACGCCGTCACGCCTTCGGCGTAGTCGGCGCTGGAGGCGGCCTCCGCGTACAGCGCGCGCACGAAGTCGTCCTCGTGACCGCCGTCCGTGATCGAGTTGATGATCTTCTTGGCACCTCGGACGGAGACCTGCGCGCGGCCCGCGATCTGCTCGGAGAGCTCCTTCACGCGGGCGTCCAGCGACTCGGCGACCTCGTTCACGAGGCCGATCCGCAGGGCCGTCGCCGCGTCGATCAGGTCGGCCGAGAACAGGATCTGCTTCGCCCAGGCCGGGCCCACCGCGTCCACCAGCGCCTTGGTGGAGGTGAAGTTGTAGACGATGCCGAGCTTCGCCGGCGTGATGCCGAAACGGGCGTCCGCGGCCGCCACCCGGATGTCGCAGGCGAGGGCGATCTCGCAGCCGCCGCCGACGCAGAACCCGGAGACCGCGGCGATCGTGGGTTTGTCCAGTTGCGCGATCGCGCGCTCACCGTTGTGGACAGCTTCGCCGTAGTGAGCGGCGCCCTCGGCACCCCGCCGCAGTGTCGAGAACTCGGCGATGTCGGCACCGGCGGAGAAGTGCTCACCACCGCGGATCACGAGCACCCGCACGGCCTCATCTGCGGAAACCTGCGCCAGGAGTCCGGGTAGAGCCGCCCACATGTCGTACGACATCGCGTTGCGCTTGGCCGGGCGGTTGATCGTCAACGTGGCGACCGGACCGGCCGCGGACAGCTCCAGGAACTCGCTCACCCGCCGCACGATACCCACCGCCTCCTGACGGCACGCGCGGTCTCAGATGGGTAGCGATGCGTTCACCTCCTTGTAAAGTCCGGGCCGAAGAGGGGGAGGAAACGTGACGGCGGCTGCCATCGGTGCTTCTACGCTGCGCACGCTCTCGGTGCGGTTGCGCACCAGCGCGCCGGTGTCCGCGCGCATCCTCTCCGAACTCGCGAGCGAGCTCGACCGGGGCGGGCCGGTGGCGGACCTGCTGTGTTCACACAGCGCCGTGCACAGCCCGTTGTTCGGCATCCAGGCGCTCGCGGGCGTGCGGTTGCTGATGCTGTCGGGCAAGGCCCCGGAGCTCAGTCAGCGGTTCGCCAGCGCGCACGCGGCCGCGATGGCCGGGGAGTCCGACTCGACGGCGCTGCTGGCGTGGCTGGCGGCACGGCGCGCGATCGTGGAGAACGCGGGCGACATCCTCGCGGCGCTCGACCGGACGGTGCAGCAGCACCAGCCGAAGACGGCCGCGTACCTGCTGCGCGGCCTCACCATGATCGGCGCGCCGAAGGTCCGGCTGCTCGAACTCGGCGCCTGCGCCGGCCTCAACCTGATCCTCGACCACTACCGCTGGTTCGGCCTCGGCTGGGAGTGGGGCGACAGGGACTCGCCGGTGCGCCTGGCCGCCGTCGGGCCGCAGCCGCCGAACCTCGAGATCGTCGGCAGGGCCGGCTGCGACCTGCAGCCGCGCGACCCCGCCGACCCCAAGCACGCGATGATCCTGCACTCGTTCATCCCGCCGGAGCACGACGCGCTGCGGTGGGACCTCGACGACGCCATCGAGCTCGCCACCGAGGTCGGTGTGAAGGTCGCGCGCTCCCCCGCCGGGCGGTGGCTGCGGGAGAACCTCGTGCCGCCCGACGACCGCGGCACGTACACGGTGGTCTGGCACAGCTCGTTCTGGGCGTACCTGACCGAGGACGAGCGCAACGAGATCGAGACGACGCTGACCGCGGCGGCCGGCTCGATGCCACTCGCGCGCGTTGCCTACGAGTCGACGGATTTTCGCTCGAACCCCCGCCTGACGGTCACCATCTACAGCTAGCGCTGTGGCTCGAAATCTGCCGAGTCAGTTCGCGTTCAGGCGGGTGGATCGTGGTGCCGCCCCCACGTCCTCATACTGGACCTATGGGGCGTGAGGGCGGTGCCGCGAGCCGCCCCACTGAGCGTGAACTGGCTCGCCAGATTTCGAGTCGCAGCGCTAAATTGCGCGGTCGTGAAAACGATCCGTGCCTCCCTGCTGGCCGTCGCTCTCATCACCACGGCCCTCACCGCACCGGCGAACGCCGCCGTCTCGGACCACGACCTGGCGTTCCACTGGGCGCCGGTGCACCACCAGGACACCGACTCGTCCGACCACGACGCCGACTATCTGTCCACAGTGGACTTCGACGGCGACTGGAACACGCTGGACAACTGGGAGAACCAGCCCCAGCTCGCGAAACTGACCGGCGCCGCCTACTACTCCGTGGTCGAGACGTCCACGCACTGATTCCTCGTCTACGGCTTCTTCCACCCGCGCGACTGGGACGACCAGCCCGACCCGTTCGGCACGAGGACCCACGAGAACGACCTGGAGGGCGCGCTGTTCGCGGTCCGCAAGGACGGCTCGCGGTTCGGCACGCTCGAAGCCGCGATCACGGTGGCGCACAGCGACTTCTACTCCTACGTGCCGGCCGGGTCGCCGTACCGGAACGGTTCGGAGACCATCGACGGCACGTTGCTGCTGGTCGGCGGCCGCCCCGCCACGTTCCAGGAGGCCAAGGGCCACGGCCTGTACCGCTGGAACGGCGGCGACTTCCCCGGCGGCGACGGTGTGGTCTACCAGCCCGCCGCCACCGGTGAGGTGCCGTCGGGCGGCAACGACCGCACCGTCGGCTACCGGCTCGTGAACACCCTGGAGACCAACGGGATGTGGGCGCGCCGGGACAACGCGGAGACCTACTCGTCGTTCGGGACGTTCCGCGGCGACAACGGCAAGGACAACGCCGCCAACGCGCCGTGGGGCTGGGACGACCAGAACGACGGCGCGATCTACCGCGGCTACCTGGCCACCGACCCCGCCCTGGTGATCGACAGGTACTTCTCCGGCAAGGGCAGCTTCAGCCTGACGTACACGCGCAACGCCTTCCGCTAAACGCCGGTCACCCCTTCGTGGGTGGGCCGACTGCGGCAACCGGTCACGCATCAGTCCACACCGGATACTCCGGTGTGGACTGACTTGACGGTGCGACAGAGGAAGGCCGCCCGATGACGACTGCGGAAATGTTGCTGCGCCTCGGCACAGGTGTGGGCCTCGGCGCGGTGATCGGCATCGAACGCCAGTACCGCGCCCGGATGGCCGGGCTGCGGACCAACGCGCTCGTCGCGGCCGGCGCGACCCTGTTCGTCCTGCTGTCCGCGCACGGCTTCACCGGTGACAACGCCGATCCCACCAGGGTCGCCGCCCAGATCGTGTCCGGCATCGGTTTCCTCGGCGGCGGGGTCATCCTCCGCGAAGGCCTCACCGTGCGCGGGCTGAACACCGCGGCCACGCTCTGGTGCTCCGCCGCCGTCGGGGCGCTGGCCGGCGCCGGTCTGCACCTCGAAGCCGCCACGGGCACCGTGGTCGTCGTCGCCGTGCACCTGGTGCTCCGCCCGGTGGGCCGCGTCCTGGACCGGCGCCCGGAGACCGGTGGCGACACGCCCGCCACCTACACCTTCCTCGCCGTCGCCAAGGACGACGCCGAGGCGCACGTGCGCACGCTGCTGGTCCAGGAGATGTCGCGCACCGGCTTCGCCCTGCAGTCGGTCGAGAGCACCAACGCCGACCGCGGCGACCTGGTCGAGGTCCGGGCGGTGCTGACCGCCGACCAGCGCGACGACAAGCAGATGGAGTCGGCGGTGAGCCGCCTGTCCTTGGAGCCGTCGGTCACCAGCGTGCGCTGGCGCGTCCACGTTCCCAGCGAACACCAGGACGAAGAGGACAGCTGATCGGCCCGGTGCCTGCCGGTGACGGTCATCCGTTCGCGCATCCCCTGTCCGGGGTGCGCTTCCCCCGTCAGGTGGCCGCCGTCATCGGCGCAGACGCACCGGATGTCGCTCGTTCGGCTACCTGACGTCCGGCATGTTTTTTGGGCCCGACCGCGGTTACTCCAAACGGCGCAACGAGGACGTTCCGCTGAGGGGAGGTGCTGAAGGCCGGAACGCCGGCGCGACGGTAGGCGGCAAGTCCTGTTCCCCGGCTCGAACGTCAACCCTGCGGCCCGGATGCCGGTGTGCTCCGGGACGTGGAGGGACGAGACGGCCAGGTATCCACCAAGACGGTCCGCCTCGCGTGAACGCGGTTTCACGTCCGAGAAGTTGTCGTCAAGGAAGGAAGAACATGCGCAAGAACGTCAAAACCGGCCTCCTGGCCGCAGCCGTGGCCACTGGCCTCGTGCTGGCGGGCGGTCCGACCGCCAGCGCGAACATCGGCGGGTTCCACCCGTTCGGGATCGGCGGCGCAGAACACCACACGGCCTGGGAGTGGTTCGATCATCAGGTCGCGGCCTCCGCCGAGGCCGGGCACGGCGGGCATTCCGGCGAGGGTGGCGACGCCGAAAGCTCCAACATCGCGGTCACCGGCGAATCGGGCGAATCCGATGATTCCGGCGACACCGGCCACAACTCCGCGACCGTGCTGTGCGTCCACTCCGCCTGCCAGACCGGCACGGATTCCGGCGACTCGGGCGCCACGCCCACGGGCAACACCGGCCACGCGACGAACAACAGCAGCACCCACGGTGGCAACACCGGCCACGGCGGCAACGGTGGCAACGCCGTCGCCACGGCGGAGAACGCGGTCACGACCACCTGGGACGAGGACGACGAGGACGACGACAAGGGCAACGTCCCCGCCCACGGCATCCACCGGCCCCACGGCAACCACTGGGGCCACGGCAACCACGGCAACCATTGGGGCCACGGCAACGACACCGAGGCCACGGCCTCTGCCACGGGCGGGCACGGCGGGCATTCCGGCAACGGGGGCGACGCCGAAAGCACCAACGTCGCCGTGAGCGGCGACAGCGGCGACTCGGGCGACTCCGGCAACACCGGCCACAACTCCGCACTGGTGATGTGCGTGCACTCCACGTGCCTCACCGGCACCGACTCCGGCGACTCCGGTGACACGTCCACTGGCAACACCGGCAACGCCACCAACAACAGCAGCACCCACGGCGGCAACACCGGCCACGGCGGCAACGGCGGCGACGCCGATGCGGCAGCAGGCAACTCCACCGCGACCGAGTGGGGCGACGACGAGAACGCCGCGCACGGCGACAACGAAGCCGCGGCGACCGCCACCGCCGGGAACGGCGCGGCTTCCGGCGAGGGCGGCGACGCCGAAAGCACCAACATCGCCGTGACCGGCGACAGCGGCGACTCGGGCGACTCCGGCAACACCGGCCACAACTCCGCGACCGTGATGTGCGTGCACTCCACGTGCCTCACCGGCACCGACTCCGGCGACTCCGGTGACACGTCCACGGGCGACACCGGCAATGCGACCAACAACAGCAGCACCCACGGCGGCAACACCGGCAACGGTGGCAACGGCGGCGACGCCGATGCGGTGTCCACGAACCTGACCCAGGGGGAGGACGACTGATCGCTGCCCTGTGAGGCGATCATCCGCGGAACGGGTGGGACCGGGTTGCCGGTCTCACCCGCTTTCCGCGTGAGGGAAGGGTTTCAGGCCGCGCGCGGGTAGAGCCGCGCCATCCCCGGTGGCGCGGCGAAGGGCGCCCACGTGCCCTCCGCCTGTGCCAGCCGGTCCGCGACGACCCACAGGACGCTGGAGTTGAAGCCATATCCCAGGTGTGAGGACGACACCTGGACGTTCTCCTTGTGCGGCCCCGGTTCCTCGACGCACGACTCCCACGAGACGATGCCGTCCGTCTTGGAGTAGATCGACGTGGCGGGCACCGGGATCGGCGGCCGCGTCGACTCCAGCGGCGGGAACTCGTCCTTCGGGATGTGCAGGCGGGAGAACAGCGCGAAGGCGGGCATCGCCCGTGACTGCACGGGATCGCTCATGTTGTACGGCGATCCGAGCGTGATCACCTGGCGGACCCGGTGCGGGTGGTCCCGTCCCATCTCGCGCGCGAAGATCCCGCCGAGCGACCAGCCCACGATGGACACCGGCCCGCCGTAGGCGTCGGAGACCTTCTTCACCAAGGCGTGCATGCCGTCCACGGCCTTGCGCGTGGGCCCGATGTTGCGGCCCAGGCCCCACGGGTTCACCTGGTAGCCCAGGCCCGACAGGAACCGGCGCAGCATCACCGTGGACGAGTCGGCGGCGCCCAGGCCCGGGAAGACGAGCACGGGGTGGCCGTCACCGGACGGCGCGCCGCGCAACATCGACCGGGTGGCCACGAACTCGCTGACGTCGAGCGCGCAGCGGGTGGGCTCGGTGAGGTACCAGAACAGACCGGGCGCGGAGCCTCTGACGAGGTGGAGGGGCGGAGCGGCAGGCACTTCGAAGACTTCGTCCGAAGGTACGGCAGACATAGGAGCCTCCCCACACGTCGACAACCCCGAGCCGGCGCCCCGGGCAGCGTTGCCCGGTGAGTCCATGATGTTTCGTGAACGATCTTTTTGCCAGTACTTTCGAGTCTCGATTCGCCACCCACAGGTAACACGTTGGCAACTTCACACCTGTGCAGTGCCTCTCACCTGCATGGACGTCGATTGAGACGCTCAGGTCCTCTACTCTTTTTCGAGTGGATCGCATGAGCTCTCTGGACGCCAGCTTCTACTTCATCGAGGACGAGAACGTGCCCATGCACGTCGGTTCCGTCCTGGTTTTCGACGGGCCGGCCCCGTCCTACGGAGATGTGATCCGCCTTTTCCTGGCGCGCATGGACCAGGTTCCGCGCTACCGGCAGAAGGTGAAGGCGCTGCCGTTCCACGTCGGGCGTCCGGTCTGGGTCGACGACGACCACTTCAACATCCTCTACCACGTGCGCCACACCGCGGTGCCGTCGCCGGGCGGGGAGGACCAGCTGCGCAACCTCGCCGGCCGGATCTTCGCGCAGAAGCTCGACGACTCCAAGCCGATGTGGGAGGCCTGGCTGGTCGAGGGCCTCGAAGGCGGCCGCTGGGCGATCATCTCCAAGGTCCACCACTGCATGATCGACGGAGTGTCCGGTTCGGACATGCTGCAGCTCATCCTGGACTTCAGGCAGGAGAGCGTGCTGCCGGAGCCGAAGGAGTGGAAGCCGCAGCCGCAACCCTCCACGCTCGACCTGGTGGTGGACGGCGTGCGTGACGCCGTCGTGACGCCGGTGCAGCACCTGTCCGCGTTGCCCGCCGTCGCGCGGAACGTGCGTTCCTTCAGCGAGATCGTGGACTTCGGCAAGTCCGTTCTCGGTTCTCTTCCCGGTACGGCAAGGCGTTTGACCACGCGTGCGGCGACGTCCCTGAACGGTCCTATCGGGCCGCACCGCCGCTGGGTGTGGGCGCGCGCGAACCTGGCCGAGATCAAGCAGATCCGCGTCGCGGCGGGGGGCACCGTCAACGACGTCATCCTGACGGCGATCACGCGCGGTTTCCGGGACCTGCTGGAGAAGCGCGGCGAACTGACCGAGGGCATGGTCGTGCGGACCATGGTGCCGGTGTCGATGCGTAAGGCCGACCAGCACAACGAGCTGAACAACCGCGTCAGCGCCGTGCTCGTGAACCTGCCCGTGGGCGAGTCCGACCCGGTGAAGCGCCTAGCGTCGATCCGCACGCAGATGGACGACCTGAAGAGCTCGCGCCAGGCCGCCGGTGCCGACGTCCTCACGAACCTGTCGAACTTCGCCGCGCCGACGCTGATGGCGCTGGGCTCGCGGACCGCGATGCGGTTCCCGCAGCAGATCCTGCAGACCGTCACCACCAACGTGCCCGGCCCGCGCATCCCGCTCTACATGCTCGGCCGCCCGCTGGTCGAGATGTTCCCGTACGTGCCGATCGCCTCGACGATCCGGATCACCGTCGGCATCTTCTCCTACCTCGACAGGTTCACCTTCGGCATCAACGCCGACTTCGACGGCGTGCCGGACGTCCAGCTGCTCGCGGACGGCATCCGCGCGGGCTTCGACGAGATGGTGGCGCTGGCCGCCGAGGCGGCGGAGAGGACCGAGGCGGCCCAGGAGGTCGTGGAGGCCGCGCCCGCCACGAAGCCCGTTCCCCAGCCCGCCGCCAAGCCGGTGCCGAAGAAGCCCGCCCCCAAGCCCCGAGCCGTGCGGGCGACCTCCAAGGCCGCGACGAACGGCGTGAAGCCGGAGACGACGGCCTGAGACACGATCTGACGGTCCGGGTGGGTGCGCACGACCTGAGCCTGACCGTGGTGGGACTCGACGCACGGCTGGGTGCCCTGGGACTGGCACTCGGCCAGCTCGACGACGTCCGCGTCGAGCTGGAGGACGTGCGGTGGTCGCGCTGGCGTGCTCGCCGCGCGACCGTCGTCTGCCACGACGTGCACGTGAACCCGCCCGCGGTCCTGGTGGCCTCGCCGGTCGAGTTCCGCGTCGAGGTGGACTTCGCGGACGTCCCGGAGCTGCGACCGTTCAACTGGTTGCCGTTGACGGTCCGGCTGGTCGGATCGGAGCTGCACGTGCGGCTGCACAAGTGGCTGCCGGCGCGCGTGTTCGCGGTGCCGGAACTGCCGCGCGGCATCGAGCTGACGGGCGTCGAGCAGTGCGACGACCACTTCGTGCTGACCGGAGCCGCCCCCGTGCTGCGGGAGCGGCTCACCCTGGGTCAGCTCGCGGACGTGCTCAGGCGGTTGGCGTCCATCCAGTCCAGGATCCGCTCCGACACGACCTCGGGGATCTCCATCTGGGGCACGTGACCGACGTTCGCGTACTCGTCGTAGCGCCAGTGCGGGAACCGGCGCGCCGCGTACCGGGCGGCGGCGACGTTGACCAGCCGGTCGCGGTCGCCGCTCATCAGGAACACCGGTACCCGCACCTTGGCCATCGCCGCGTAGTAGGCGCCGCGCTTGGACGTCGTGAAGACGACGCTGCGCGCCGCCGCGAGGAACGCCTTGTCCAGGCCCTCGACCTTGGCGCGCTCGCCGATCAGGTGCTCGCTGGCCAGCTTGAGCTCCTCCGGGATGCCCGACGGGTCCGCGCAGACCAGCTCCAGCAGGCGGTCGACCTGCCGGCGCGCGGGAACCGCCCTCGACCTGGCCAGGTACCGCTCCCCCAGGCCCGGCACCGAGTACAGGAAGAACGTGCTGAGCATCGCCGGGTCCGGCCGGGTCCCGAACACCATCGGCAGCGCCGGGTCGACCAGCACCAGGCCCGTGACCGGTTCGGGGTCGTGGGCGGCCTGGAAGAGCGAGATCAGCCCGCCCATCGAGTTGCCGACGAGGACCGCCGGCTCCTCCACGACCTCGCGCAGGAACCGGCCCAGCAGCCTCGTGTTGGCCTGGACCGTGGTCTGCCGCCCCTCGGGGTTCGTCAGGCCGTGCCCGGCGAGGTCGACGGCCGTGACGCGGGCCTTGCGCGCGAGCAGCGGTGCCAGCAGCACCCAGTTGAGGTGCGAGCCGCCGAGCCCGTGCACGAGCACGATGCGCGGACCGTCCGCCGGTCCGCCGAAGTCGACCCAGTGCACGGGCCCGTCGAGGTCAGCGTGGTGACTGATGCCGCCGAAGTTCGCCACAGTCGTCATACCAACCAGTATGTCGCTTGGACCGGCCGGTCGGTAGTGACGTTCAGCGTGACTTCCAGGGGGTCGCCGGCTTGCACGTCAGCGGGTCCGCCCGGTCGTTGCCGTGGACGATCTTGCCGGTCTCCGGACTGACGTAGCAGTCGGCCACGACACCCGTGTCGGTGGCGATCAGGGTGCCCGCCGCGTCGTAGGCGTGCAGGACTCCGCGATCCTCGACGCTCGGGCGGGCCCAGTTCGACGGGTAGTGGATCCGCGCGGTGAACGTGCCGTTGGCGACGGTGGCCTCGATGGTCCGGCCGTCGACGGTGTACGTCAGCCGAGCCACCTGGTCGTCGACACGGCCGACGACGGTGCGGTTGCCGGGCACGCCGGCGTAGACGGGCTTGAGGTTCAGATCACCGCCGGCGCTCACCCCTTCGTCGTCGCGGGCAAGATGCCCGGGAAGCCATTTCACCTCCCTCCCGGAGAAGCCGGAGTTGTACTCCACGCCCCCGACGCCGAGGCTGCAGGTCAGCGCCTCCTTGCCGGTGTAGAGCAACGCCCACCGGGTCTGCGAGTCCAGCAGCTGGTACAGCTTCGCCCCGCCGACCCCGGCGCTCCGTCCGCAGCCCTCCTCGATCGCCGCGACGGTCTCCGGCGGCACCCCGAAGTCCGGGGCTTTCGACGTGGCCGGCGGTGACGTGGTGACCTGCACGGCCGGCACCGGGTCCGACGGCTCCGGCGGGAGCAGCGCGATGCTCGTGACCACCACGGCCAGCGCGCTCGCCCCGGCGAGGAGCGGGAACACCAGCCTGCGGCGGCGACCGGCGACCGCGCGTTCGACCTCGGCGCGGATCTGCGTGTGGCGGCCCGGTGGCAGGTCGCGGGTGGGCGGAAGCATGCCGGTCATAGGTCCTCCCCGGTGGGCACGAGCTCGCGGTGCTGCTGGAGCTTCGCCTTCGCCTTGCTGACCCGCGCCCGCACGCTCACCGCGGCGATGCCGAGCACGGCGGCGGCGTCCTCGTAGGACACCTCGGCCCACACGCACAGAGCGAGCGCCTCACGTTCGTTGCGCGGCAGTTTCTCCACGGCTGCGAGCAGCTCTTTCATCCGTTGCTGGTCATCAAGCCGTTCGGCGACCATGTCCGCGTGGTCGGGCATCGGGCGTTCTTCTCCGACCCTGCGCAGGTTCCTGACCCGCCTGGTCAGCGACCGCTGCTCGTTGCGCACGACGTTGGTCGCGACCGTGAGCAGCCACGGCAGCGCGGACTCCCGTTCGAGCCTCGCCACCTGGCTCTTCTTGCGCCAGGCCAGCAGGAAGGTCGCCTGCAGGTGGTCCTCGGCCTCAGCCCAGGACGCGGTCAACCGGAAGCAGTGGTTGTAGACCGCCTTCGCGTGCCGGTCGAACAGCACCCCGAAGGCGTGCGCACTGCCCCCAGCCGCCTGCGACCACAGTGCGCGGTCGTCAGGGTCTTCGGTTGTCATACCTGTTCGTGTCCGCTCGCCCCAGAAGTGTTGGCACCAGTTTCACGCGCCCACCGCTAACGTCGTGGAGCGTGGCACATCTGGGGGTGGCCGACCTCGCGAACATCGCGCAGGCGGCGTACGGCCGTGAACTGCGCGACGTGGTCCGCCTGCACGGCGGCAGCAAGAAGGGCGTCTACCGCCTGACGCTCGACGACGGCACGACAGGCGTCGCCTACGTGTGGCGCACGAGCGAGGACTACTGGCCGGCGCACGAACAGGACCCGTTGTTCGGCAACGCGAGCGGGCGCGACCTGTTCCTCACCGCGCACACCGCCCTGTCCGAGGCCGGTGCCTGCGTGCCGAGGCTGGTGCTGGTCGACAGCGACGTCGTCGTGATCGAGGACCTCGGGGCCGAGTTCCTCGAAAAGCTCCTCGACCACGACACCGAGGCACTGGAACGACTCTGGGACGACCTGGGCGCCGTGCACCAGCGCACCAGCCCGCGTTACGGCCGCCCGAGCGCACTACAACCCGCGGACGCGCCACCTGCACCGGACGTGGTGCTGCACCGGGCCCTCGGCCACCTCGACGCGTGCTGCGAGCGCGTGCCACGCGTCGCCGCCGAGCGCGACCGCCTGGAAACCCAGCTGCGCCAACGACACGCGGCGATCGAACCGCGCACCGCGTACGGGCTGATCCACGGCGAGCTGGGCCCCGACCACGTGCTCGTGGCGGACGGACGGCCGGTGCTCATCGACATCGAGGGCGCGATGTTCTTCGACGTCGAGTGGGAGCACGTGTTCCTCGAGCTGCGCTTCGGCCCGCACTACCGGCCGGTGCCCGGCCTCGACCCCGCACGGATGTCGTTCTACCGGCTCGCGCAGCACCTGTCCCTCGTGGAGGGTCCGCTCCGGTTGCTGGACGGCGACTTCCCGCACCGGGACGCGATGCGGGAGATCGCCGAGCACAACATCGGGTGGGTGCTGGACTGCTAACGCTCGTCCCGCTTGAAAAGCCGACCGATCCCGGTGACGAGGCAGACCGCGAGCACCCAGCCCAGCACGGTGAACGCGAGCGAAGCCCAGCGGGCACCGTGCAAGGGTACCCAGAGCTGGCTGTGTTCGAGACTCATGATCGGGAGGAGCAGGTCGATCGCGTAGAGCCACGGGTCGAACCAGGCGACGTCCAGTTGCGGCCTCGCAATGGCGAAGTTGCGCTTGTCCTGCCTGAGCCAGTGGAAGATCAGGCCGCCCGCCACCGTGAGGACACCGAGACACCACAAGATCCGCAATGGCCGGTAGCCGTATCCGACTGTGGGGCTGAGCAACCACCACACCATGCGGTGCAGCCTGCCCGTGAACCCCTCCAGTCTCCGCCGCTTGGCGTCCTCCTTCGCCATCAGGACATCAGTGGCCGCGTCGTGCAGGCCAGACTTCGCGTAGACGGACGACAGCTGCAGGTAGACCTGTGGAACGTAAGCATGCCCATCACGTAACCAGTGCAGGCGTTGAGGCAGCGACATCGAACCGTCGAGCAGAGCGCCGTAGACGAACTCGTCGAGGCGGCTCCCGTCCGGCCAGTCGCCCTCGCTGTCAGCCAGCGACCCCGCACGCACCCTGCGGAGGTCCATCCACCCGGCGGGCCGCTCGGCGAATCTCAGCCGCAACGCACCGCGGACCTGGGTTCCCTTAAGCTTCACAGCCGGCACGCCCTTGAGGACCGCGCCGACAAAGCTGATCTCCGAACCGATCCTGGCGTCGCACATCCGTACGCATCCCGTGGCGAACACCCCGTCGAACACCGCGGCGTGGCCGACTCGCACGCTGTCGCAACGCACCGCGTCGCCCTCGCTCTTCAACCTGGCGCTGGTGAAGTCGAGCTTGCCGTCGATCCTGGCACCCGCGAAGTCCACCCGCCCCCGCGCGGTGAACTGCCCGGTCAGATCCGCATCCATTCCAACCCTGATCCCACGAGCTACCAACGCGTCGCCGTCCTCGTTCTCGAACAGTCCGCCGGCGCAGTCGAAGTTGCCTCCGATCTGCGCGTCGCTGAGCACCACCTCGCCCTGCGAGTGGAACCGCACGTCACCACGAACCCCGAGGATGAGGTCGCCGTGCACCTCCAGCCCAGGGGCGGCGATCGCCGTGCCGCTCCCGTTCAGGAACTCGCCACCCTGCGCGCCCAGGGTGCCACCGACCCGCGCGCCCGCCAGGCAGAGCTGACCGAGCACAACGGTTCCTTTGCGCAGCACAAGGTTCAGTTCGGTGGACGCACGAGCGAGGTTGAGGGCGACGCCGCGGGGGTTGATGAACTCACCGCCGGTGAACCTCATCCAGCCGCCCACCCGGCAACCGACCAGGGCGAGTTCGCCCTTCACCCTGCACTTCTCCGAGAACTGCAGGTCCTGGCCGACCTTCAGGCCGGTCGCCACGATCGCGGCCGACCCGGAACTGCTGAACCGGGCATCGCTGCAGACCAGCCTCCCGGCGATGTCGGCGCCGCTCAGGTTCACCCGGCCCTTGACGGACATCCCCTTGCGCCAGAAGACGTGCTCCCCCACGACGATCCCGCTCAGCTCCAGCGTCGCATCTTCGCCGGGGTTGCGAAAAGTCGCGCCCTCGCAGATGAACTGGCCACCGATGTGGGCACCCGTCATGTGCGTCAGCCCGGTCACCTTGAACCGGCCTGACCAGTAGACGTCGTGCTCGACCCTCAGCCCGTCCGCTTTCAGGGCACCATCGCGCGGACCGTCGATCACACAATCGTCCATGTCGAGTTGACCGGACACGTGGGCGCCGGTGAGCTGCACACACCCGTTGATCGTGCAGCCCCGCAACGCCAGTCCGTCCTGAAGCCGCACCTGGGAGGCGCGCAGGCCGGGCAACTCGCAGTCAGCGAAGTAGAGGCCTGCCACGTTCGCCTGTTCGAAGTTCGGCGCGCTGTCGAACGTGCACCGTTCGAACTCGACGGGAAAGCCGACCTCGCCCGCCTCCAGGTCGAGTTCTCCCACGACGGTCACGTCGAGCACGGTCAGCTTGCGCGGCCGTCGTCCGACCCCACGCAGCAGCTCGCCGCTGAGGAACGCTGCGCCGATCTCCCTGCCCGCGCCGTCGAACTCGACCCGTCCCAGTTGCTCGATGGCGTTGAACAGCTCTGTCTCCGCTGGCGTCATGTCGCGCACTCCAATGCCGCGACCGCGTCCGCCAAGCGCGATCTGGTGTGCAGGGTTAGTCAGAGCCGGACGGGGACTTGTTAGCCGATGGCCGAACGTTCACCTGTTCAGACCACGTCCCACCCCGTGGGCGGCCTTGGCCGCGGCGGGACCGGATGTCAGCATCGGCGCAGGTCCCAGGCATCCGTGCTCAGCACGCGAGAAGGGGAGGGACCGCATGAGCCGCACCGCCGCCACCGCGGCCCGCCAACCAGCTCAGCGCGCTACCCGTGTGACGGGTGCCCGTAGAGCCCCACGCCGGCGAACTCCAGCGTCGTGAGGAACGTGGTCGAGGCCAGGTAGGAGGCCTCGACCAGTTCCGCGGTGTGCGAGAAGTCCAGCGGTGTCACGGCCTGCACGGGCGGGCCCGGCAGGTAGAGCACCGGGGTGCTCTGCGAGGCGAGCTCCACCTCCAGCACGGCCTGGTTGCGCATGCCCAGGGTCGCCCAGAACAGCAACGTCTCGGCGAGCGTCTCCGGCACCGTCGGCAGGTGGCCCGGGAAAGCGCAGTCCAGCACCACCAACGACTTCGCGCCCATCGCGAGGGCCTGCCGGATCGGCACGTTCGCCAGCACGCCGCCGTCGTAGAGCACCTGGTCGCCGATGCGCACCGGCGGGTAGACGCCCGGAATCGCCGCGCTGGCGAGGATCGCGGGGACCAGCTCGCCCTCGGTGATGTTCACGGCCTCACCGGTCACGCCGTTCACCGACACCGCGCCGAACGGCAGCGTCAGCTCCTCGAAGGACGAGCAGCCGCCGAGCCCCTCGGACAGCACGTGCGCGAGCCCGGTGTTCGGGAAGAGGTAGGTCTTGTTGGTGCGCAACGACCTCAGCTGCGCGATCGGCCCGCCGGGGAACACCCGCTGCCGCGTCATGCCCTCCCACAGCACGCCCAGCCGCTCGGCCGCCTTGTCCGGGTCCAGCGCGAGCAGCGAGCCGTTGACCGACCCGACCGAGGTGCCGACGACGAGGTCCGGCCGCACCCCGTGCTCACGCAGGGCGCGCAGCATGCCGACCTGCGCGGCGCCGAGGCTTCCCCCGCCGCCGAGCACGAACCCGACAGGTCCTGGCAGTTCGATCGTCACGATCGGTGATCCTAAAGCGAGACAACGGAAAGGGTTGAGTTCAACCTACACTGAAGGTACTGAGTGAAACAGAATCGGGATCGCCAGCTCCGCACGGGTCCGCGACCCGTGGAACCCCTTCATGCCGGTCCACATGGGCTCCGCCTGACTGCGCACGATCACCGCGGAGCCCTTCATCGCCACCACGACGTCTCCGATGCGGTCCGCCGCCAGCGGGCTGATCGGGCCGAACCACCCGGCGTCCACCGCGTCCTCGCGCGTCAGCACGTCGGCGCGGTCGCCGAGGTACTCGCGCCACACGTCCAGGACCTCGGCGCTCTCGGTGTGCAGGTAACGCACCCGGGGTTCTCCCGCGATCACCCGGACTCCCTGCCACAGCAGGGGTTCGGTGTCGAAGTCGATCCGCTCCCCCGCGGTGATCATGCCGTGGTCCGCCGTGACGGCGAGCACCGAGTCCGCCGGCATGCGCGCGGCGATCCGCGACACCAGCGCGTCGATGAACTCCAGCTGCAGCAACCACTCCTCGGAACCCGGCCCGTAGATGTGCCCGATCGTGTCGAGGTCCGCGTGGTAGGCGTAGCAGAACGAACGGTCCTCCCGGACGGCCGCGAGAGCACCGAGGGCGAGGTCGCCGAACCCCGCCGCGCCGCGGAACCACGAGCCGCGCAGCACCGCCCTGGTGAGGCCGCTGCCGCGGTGGAACAGCGGGGCGACCACGCTGACGGCGACACCGGCCGCCGCCGCGCGTTCGAACAGCGTCGGGTGCGGCTGCACGACCTCGGGCACGAGCGCCTTGCGCAGGTCGTGGTGGCGGTCGTCGGCGCGCGACCAGGTCAGCGAGTTGAGCACCTCGTCGCCGACCTCGAACGTGTAGCCGACGATGCCGTGCTCACCCGAGAGCAGCCCGGTGCCGATCGAGGCGAGGCTGGTCGCGGTCGACGACGGGAAGCCCGCGGAGATCTCCCGGCCGGCCATCGACGACAGGAACGGGGCGTGCTCCGCGTGCGAACGGAGCAGTTCGTGGCCCAGACCGTCGACGAGCAGCAGTACGACACGCCGGGCGGCGGGCAGGCCTAGCGTGTTGTCGGCACCCGGCACGTCCAGGCCCGACAGCAGTGATGGGACGACCTCGGCGATGGTCATGAAGGACACCGTGCCACGTCGGATCGGACAACGGGCAGAATGGCGCGCTGTGACAACGCTCATCCACCAGAAGATCGCTGACGAGCTCGGAGTGGCCGCAGGCCAGGTCGGCTCTGCTGTCGAACTGCTCGACGGTGGCGCGACCGTCCCGTTCGTCGCCCGCTACCGCAAGGAGGCGACCGGCGGTCTCGACGACGCCCAGCTGCGCACGCTCGAGGAACGCCTCGGGTATCTGCGCGAACTGGAAGAGCGCCGCGCGGCCGTCCTCAACTCCATCCGCGAGCAGGGCAAGCTCAACGACACCCTCGAGGCGCAGATCCTCGCCGCAGACTCCAAGGCGCGGCTCGAGGACCTCTACCTGCCCTACAAGCAGAAGCGCCGCACGAAGGCCCAGATCGCGAGGGAGGCCGGTCTCGAACCGCTGGCCGACGCACTTCTGGGTGATCCCGGGCTGAACCCGCAGGAGGAGGCCGCGAAGTTCGTCGACCCGGCCAAGGAGGTCGCGGACGCCGCGGCCGCCCTGCAGGGCGCGCGGGCGATCCTGGTCGAACGGTTCGGCGAGGACAGCGACCTGATCGGCGACCTGCGCGAGCAGATGTGGACGCGCGGCCGGGTGGTCTCCAAGGTCCGCGAGGGCAAGGAGACCGAGGGCGCGAAGTTCTCCGACTACTTCGAGTTCGACGAGCCCTTCTCGAAGCTGCCGTCGCACCGCATCCTGGCGCTGTTCCGCGGCGAGAAGGAGGAGGTCCTCGACCTCGTCCTGGAGCCGGAGGAGCCGCGTGAGGAGGGTCCCTCGACCTTCGAGGTGCGCATCGCCTCCCGCTTCGGCATCGACGACCGGGGCCGTCCCGGCGACAAGTGGCTCACCGACACCGTCCGCTGGGCGTGGCGGACCCGCATCCTCGTGCACCTGGGCATCGACCTCCGCGGCCGGCTGCGCTCGTTCGCCGAGGACGAGGCCGTGAGGGTGTTCGCCTCGAACCTGCGCGACCTGCTGCTGGCCGCCCCGGCCGGCACGCGCGCCACGATGGGCCTCGACCCCGGCTACCGCACGGGCGTGAAGGTCGCGATCGTCGACGCCACCGGCAAGGTCGTCGCGCACGGCGTCATCCAGCCGCACGTGCCCGCGAACCGCTGGGACGAGTCGATCGCGAAGCTCGCGGTGTGGGCCAAGCAGCACGACGTCGACCTGATCGCGATCGGCAACGGCACGGCCTCGCGCGAGACCGACAAGCTGGCCGCCGACCTGATCAAGCGCCACCCCGAGCTGAACCTGACCAAGATCGTGGTGTCCGAGGCGGGTGCGTCGGTGTACTCGGCCTCGGCCTACGCGTCCTCGGAGCTGCCCGACCTGGACGTGTCGATCCGCGGCGCCGTCTCGATCGCCCGCCGCCTGCAGGACCCGCTGGCCGAGCTCGTGAAGATCGACCCGAAGTCGATCGGTGTCGGCCAGTACCAGCACGACCTCGCGGAGTCGAAGCTCTCGCGGTCGCTCGACGCGGTGGTCGAGGACTGCGTGAACGCGGTCGGCGTGGATCTCAACACCGCCTCGGTGCCGCTGCTTTCGCGCGTCTCCGGCATCACCGCCGGTCTCGCGGAGAACATCGTGCTGCACCGCGACGCCAACGGCCCGTTCAAGTCCCGCAAGGCCTTGAAGGACGTGGCGCGGCTCGGCCCGAAGGCGTTCGAGCAGTGCGCGGGCTTCCTCAAGATCCGCGGCGGCGACGAGCCCCTGGACGCCTCCTCCGTGCACCCCGAGGCGTACCCGGTCGTGCGCAGGATGCAGATCGAGGCGGGCGCCGAGCTGATGGGCAACACTGCCGTGCTGACGAAGCTGCGGCCGGAGAAGTTCGTGGACGAGCAGTTCGGTCTGCCGACCGTCACGGACATCCTCCGCGAGCTGGAGAAGCCCGGCCGCGACCCGCGTCCGGCGTTCAAGACGGCGACCTTCGCGGACGGCGTCGAGAAGATCGCCGACCTCAAGCCCGGCATGGTGCTGGAGGGCGTCGTGACGAACGTGGCCGCGTTCGGCGCGTTCGTGGACGTCGGCGTGCACCAGGACGGTCTCGTGCACATCTCCGCCCTGTCCAACACCTACGTGAAGGACCCGCGCGACGTCGTGAAGTCCGGTGACGTGGTGCGGGTGAAGGTGCTGGAGGTCGACGAGGCGCGCAAGCGCATCGGCCTGACGCTGCGCCTGACCGACGAGCCGGGCAAGCCCGCTCCGAAGCAGCAGGGCGGCGGCGGTGGCCGTGACCGCGGCGGTCGTCCGCAGCAGCGCGGCGGGCAGCCCCAGCGCGGCGGTCAGCAGCGCAGCGCGCCTCCGGCCGCGAGCGGCTCGATGGCGGACGCGCTCCGCAAGGCCGGCTTCGGCAAGTAGGACGAGAGAAATGGCCCCTCCCGAAACCGGGAGGGGCCATTTCTCATTTGGTGGCTACTTGGCGCGGGTGCCCTTGATCTTCACGAGCTCGGACTCGAACAGTTCCTCGACGGTCGTGAGACCGCCGGGCGCCTTCGAGTCGACCCTGGTGATGTACGACTGCGTCGCGGACGGCCGCCCGACGAGCGAGTAGTGCAGCGCGCTGGTCAGGCCCTGGGTGTCCAGGCCGTTGGTGTTGTGGAACGCCTTCAGCACGCCGTCCCGCGTGAGGTCGCCGTCCTGGCAGGCCTTCTCGACGACGGCCAGGAACACCTTCGCGACGGTGTAGCCGTGGTCGACGTAGATCGCGGGCTTGTCGTCCGGGTAGTACTTGTTGAACGCCGCCGCGACCTCGCGCGGGCCGGCCTGGGTGCCGGTGAACGGCGCCACCGAGGTCACCACGGACACCTGCTTCTCGACGGCGGGACCGACCGGCGAGTCGAGGATCGCGGTGTCGAAGCCGACCACGTTGACCATGAACGGCACGTCCCACTTCAGCGCCGCGGCCACGCCGACGGCGGCAGCGGTCTGAGCGGGGGTGGTGCTGAGCACGACTGCCTTGGCGCCCGCGGCCTTGAGCGCGCCGATCTGCTGCGCGAGGTCGGCCGTGGTCTCGCCGATCGGCTGCTCGGCGATCTTCATGTTCCACTGCGTCCCGACGAACCGGCTGCCCTCCACGGCGTTGTCGCCGTAGCTGCCCTGGACGTAGACGTGGCCGACGGTGTCGCCGTCCTTGATCACGCCCTTGCGCTTGTAGTGGTCGAGCCCGTTGATGACGTCGAGGTCGTACGTGGTGCCGACGATCATCATGTGCGGGTTGCCGAGCAGGGACGCGGCCCACGAGGCGGGAGCGGTCAGCGTGCGGGTCTGCATGATGTCGGGCTCGATGGCGGCGGTCATCGGCGTGCCCGCGAGCTCCAGCAGGCCGAGGACCTGCGGTTCCAGTTCGAAGTAGGCGTCGAGCGCCTTCTGCACGTCGTACGCGTGGTCCTTCTGCTTGAGCTCGATCCGGCGGCCGCAGATGCCGCCGCGGTCGTTGACCTGCTTCAGGTACAGGTCGTAGCCCTTCATGCGGGTCAGCGCCGAGGCTTTGAACGGCCCTGTCATGTCCGTGAGGATGCCGAGCGAGATCGTGTCGTCGGTAACGCCCGGCCCGGTCTTGACCTGGGCCTTCTCGTCTGTCTTGGCACCGCAGCCGGCCACCAGGACGGCGAGCGCCAAGGCGGCGGTGGGCAGTACACGGCGGAGGGGCATGCAGGGTCCTTGTCCGGAGATCGAGCCGTACTAAGCGGTAGCTCAGTATTGGGCGGAGGCCTAAATAATGGCCCCTTATGTGCTACGGAACACAAGCTCGTAAGGTTCATGTGACTACCGTTCGACTACGGAGTGTGCTAGCTCTTCGGTACCGAACGAAATGAGATACGCGTGATCGGTCACATCGCGGGTATCCGGACAGGGTGAAAATCGTCGTCACCGGTGCGTCCGGCAACGTCGGCAGCGCGCTGCGCCGCCATTTGGACTTCGAGGACGCCGCTGTTGACGTGCGCACACTCTCGTCCCTGCGCGACTCGATCCGGGGCGCCGACGTCGTGGTGCATCTCGCGTGGGCGATCAAGCCGACCAACCAGAAGACCAACGTCGACGGCACCGAGCACGTGCTCGCCGCGTGCGTCAAAGAGGACGTCGGTCATCTGGTCCTTGCCTCTTCGGTCGCGGCCTACGGCCCTGCGCAACGCTGGTCGAGGGTCGACGAGTCGTGGGAGCTGACCGGCATCGCGGGCAACACCTACAGCGCGCACAAGGTGCGGCTGGAGCAGATGGTCCAGCGCTATCCGTTGCCGTGCACGGTGATCCGGCCGTGCGGCATCGGGCAGGCGTCCGCCGCAGCGAAGATCCGCCGCTGGCTGCTCAGCCCGTTGCTGCCGCCGGCACTGCTGCCGTTCCTGCCGGTCCCGCTGTGGAACGACCTGCGCCTGCAGCTCGTGCACGCGGACGACGTGGCTCGCGCGATCGTCGAGATCATCCGCCGCAAAGCGCTGGGGGCCTTCAACCTCGCCGCCGAACCGGTGCTGACCGCGCCGATGATCGCCGAACGCGTGGGCGCGGTCCGGGTGCCGGTGCCGTACCCGGTGATCGAGAAGCTCGCGGGCGCCACAGCGCGGCTCGGGCTGCAGCCCCTGACCCCCGAGTGGGTCCGGATGGCCGATCAGGCACCTCTCGTGCACACCACACGAGCACATGAAGATCTGGAATGGTGGCCCGAACACGACGCGCGCGATGTGCTGCGTGAGGTCATCGCTGCAATGGGAGGACGTGCGTGAACGAGGTTGACGCGGTCGTCATCGGCTCCGGCCCCAACGGACTGGTCGCCGCGACCCTGCTGGCGGACGCGGGCTGGGACGTGCTCGTGCTGGAGCAGCGCGAGACGGCCGGCGGCGCCGTGACATCGGCCGAGATCACCGCTCCGGGCTTCACGAACGACGTCTACAGCGCGTTCTACCCCCTCGGTCTCGGCTCTCCCGTCATCGGCGCGTTGAACCTCGACGTGCAGTGGCAACACGCACCTGCCGTACTGGCCCATGTGCTGCCGGACGACCGTGTCGCGCTCCTCTCTCGTGACGTGGACGTCACCGCGAAGTCCGTCGGCTCCTTCGCTCATTCGGACGCCGAGGCCTGGCAGTCCGAGTACGCCCGCTGGCAGAAGGTGCGCAATGCCGTGCTGGACAGCCTGCTCCGGCCCTTCCCGCCCGTGCGCGGCGGTCTGTCGTTGCTCAGGACGCTCGGGGCCGGTGACGCGCTGCGGCTGACGCGACTGCTGACGCTGCCCGTGCGCCGCCTCGGCGAGGAGCTCTTCGCCGGTGAAGGCGCCCGGTTGCTGCTGGCGGGCAACACGATGCACTCGGACCTCGGCCCGGACCAGGCCGGTGGCGCGGGCTTCGGCTGGCTGCTCGCCATGCTCGCCCAGGACGTCGGCAACCCCGTGCCGCGCGGCGGGGCGGGCGAACTGGCCGCGTCTCTGGTCCGCAGGTTCGGCGGACGCATCGAGACCGGTGCTCGCGTCACCGAAGTGCTGCACGCACGCGGTGTCGCCGTTGGCGTGCGTCTGGCAGATGGTTCCGTTGTGCGCGCACGCCGTGCCGTCCTGGCCGACGTACCCGCGCCCCGTCTCTACCTCGACCTGATCGGCGGTGACGCGCTGCCGGGCAAGCTCGCGGAGGACCTGAAGAGGTTCCAGTGGGACGGCGACACGATCAAGGTCGACTGGGCGCTGTCCGGCCCGATCCCTTGGCGCAACGCGGAAGCCGCGCAGGCGGGCACGGTCCACCTCGGTGGCGACGTCAACGGCCTGGCCGGCGTGGCCCACGAGCTGGCGTGCGGCAAGGTGCCGCGCAACCCGTTCATGATCCTGGGCCAGATGACGACGACCGACCCGTCGCGCTCCCCCGCCGGCACCGAGGCCGCCTGGGCCTACACCCACGTGCCGCTGGGCGGGAACTGGACGCCGGACCGGTTGAAGCGCCGCGCCGACCGCCTGGAGCTGATGATCGAGGAACGCGCGCCCGGCTTCCGCTCGCGCATACTCGGGCGCTCGGTGCTCGGCCCCGACGACATCGGATCGGTCAACGGCGGCACGGCGGCGATCCACCAGCAGCTCGTCTTCCGGCCCGTGCCCGGGCTCGGCCGCGCGGACACCCCGTTCGACCGGCTCTACCTCACGGGTTCGTCGGCGTGGCCGGGCGGCGGTGTGCACGGTGCGGCGGGTGCGAACGCGGCACGAGCGGCGCTGGCTCGTTGGGGTGCGGCGGGTGGCCTGTACCGAGCTCTGATCCAGGGAGCCCACAAGGCCATCTACTGACGGGCGTACCTGCGCGTGCGCGACGCCCGCAGGTATCCCATCACCAGCGCTTCCAGGTCGGGGCGCTCGGTCTGGAAACCCTCGGGCGCACCGCTGCCGCGCACCAGCGCCGTCGTCTGGCGGGACGTGTGCGAGGAGTCGACCACGACCCCGTCGGTCTCCAGGTCCAGCCCGGTGGGCCCGACGACGACCTGGTGGTCGTCCAGGACCTCCTCGATCTCGCCCGCCACCTGCACGCGGCCCTCGTCCAGCAGCAGCAGGTGGTCGCAGACGTCGCCGAGGTCGGTGAGCAGGTGCGACGACAGCAGCACCGTCGTGCCCCGTTCCGCGACGTCGGTCATGACGATCCGCAACGTCTCGTCGCGCGCCAGCGGGTCGAGGTCGGACAGCGGTTCGTCCAGCAGCAGCACCTTCGGCAGCCGGCCGAGCGTCAGCGCGATCGCGACCTGCGTGCGCGCGCCGGCGGACAACGTGCGCACCTTCGCGTCCTTGTCCACTCCCGCAAGGAGGTCCAGCACCTCGTCCGCGCGCTCGGCCGACCAGCGGTCGTTCATCGCCGCGCCCGCCCGCATCAGCTCGCGCACGGTGAACTGGTCGTAGAGCGGCCTTTTCTGGGTCAGCAGCGACACGTCGGGGTGCATCCGGCCGCGCACCGCCGTGCCGTGCACGGTGATCTCGCCGGCGGTGGGCTTCGCGAGCCCGGCGATCAAGGACAGCAGTGTGCTCTTGCCCGCGCCGTTCGGCCCCACCAGCCCGGTCACGCTGCCCTCCGGCAGCGAGAACGAGCAGCCGTCGAGCGCTTTGGTGCGCCCGAAGTGCTTCGCGAGGTTCTCCGCCCGCACCGGACTGGTGTTCATCGTGCTCCCACGTCCACAGTGGACATCAGTAGTGCGTGCCCCGCACGTCGGTGTAGATGGCGTCGACCTCGTCGCCGGTGAGTCCCTCGTCGACCGCGCGGTCCATCCACTGCTCCATGCCCTGCCGCAGCGGCGCGTCCGCCTTCGTCGCGTCGGTGGCGAGCGAGGCAGTGACGAACGTGCCCATGCCCCGGCGGCCCTCCACGAGACCCTCGTGTTCGAGCTCGCGGTACGCCTTCAGCACGGTGTTGGGGTTGACCCTCGTGGCCTCCACCACCTCCCGTGCCGTCGGCAGCTTGTCGCCGGGGCCGAGCAGCCCCATCCGCATGGCCTGCTTGACCTGCGCGGCGATCTGGAGATAGGTGGACACCCCGGAGTGCCGATCGATGCGAAACTCGATCACGCCGCTCAGCATAGGTGTCCACCCGTCCGCTCAAGTCACACCTGCCTGCGCACTGCCCAGACCGAGCCCAGCACGAACAGCACCGCGAGTCCCGCGAAGATCGCCCCTTCGAGCAGGTGCAGGGTCGTCGCCTGGTCGGTGGGGATGACGTCCGCGTACCGCTGCGCGAGCCCGTTCTCGCGGTAGCAGGCCGCCGTGTCGACGACGCCCTGCGCGTCGGCCTTCGAGCCGCAGTTCATCATCGGCGCCGGATCGGCGATCACGTTCCCCTTGGCGTCGAGGTATCCCGCCTCGACCACCAGCGGCCCGCGATCGGCCGACGCCGGCTCGGCCACGTCGTCGGAGATGATCCGGGTCGGCGTGATCAGGGACTCCCGCACGCCGCCGACCAAGACCCGCACGACGACGAAAAGGCCGAGCGTCAGCGTCATCGCCACGAGCGTGCGCTTGAACAGCGCACCGGCGAACATGCCGAGCGTGTAGGCGAAAAGCGTGTAGGCGACGGGGGACACGCCACGGGAGTCGAAGACCGTGAAGTAGAACTCCCCCGTCGACAACGGCCCGAGCTGACCGGCCACGTCCAGCCAGCTGTGCACCACGAGCTGGTAGACGACCACCACGACCAGCGCGGGCAGTGCCGCGACGAGGAACTTGGTCGCCATCCAGCGCGTCCTGCTGACCGACTGCGTGAACGCCAGCGCGTGGGTGCCCTGCTCGAACTCCCGCGCGAACAGCGGCGCGCCGACGAAGACGCCGATCAGCACGGGCGCGGCGAGCACCGTGGCCAGCGCGATGTGCATCTTGTCGAACCAGGCGGTCTGGAACTCGGTGGCCGCCGGGCCCATGCAGGACTCCAGACCCTTCGCCGCGCAGTCCACGAGGTTGCGCGCGACGAGGTCCGCCGACATCGAGGCCCGCAGCACCAGGACGGCCACCACCGCCACGGCCAGCCCGGCGACGAGCGTGATGAACACGGGCCGCTGCTGACGCCACACGATCCAGGTCATGCCGCGACCTCCATCCGCATGTAGGCGAGCGCGAGCTGGCTCAGCGTCCGGTGCTGCGCGTTCGCCCGCAGCAGCGCGCTGACGTCACCCGCCAGCCGCACCCGGCCGTCGGCGAGCAGCACGAGGTGGTCGCACACGTCCTCCAGCTCCGCCAGCACGTGCGACGACAGCAGCACCGTGATGCCCTGCGTCCGGCACTCCTGCACCAACGTCCGCAGCACGCTCTCGCGTGCCAGCGGGTCGAGGTCCGCGAGCGGCTCGTCCAGCATCAGCAACCGCGGCCGCTTCCCCAGCGCCAGCGCGAGCGCGACCCGCGTCCGCTGGCCGCCCGAGAGCGTCCCCACCTTGGCCGCGAACGGCACCTGCGCCTTCTCGACGAGCTCCTCGGCGTACGCCTGGTCCCACCCCGGGTTCGCGTTGCGGCCGTACCGGAGCGTCTCGGTGACGGTGAACTGCGGGTACAACGGCTTGGCCTGCGTCAGGAACGACACCGACCGGTGCATCCCCCGCCCGTTCGGCTCGTCGCCGAACACCGAGATCCGGCCCGTCGTCGGGCGCAGCAGTCCGGTGATCATGCCCATCAGCGTGCTCTTGCCTGCCCCGTTCGGCCCGACGAGCGCGACGATCCGGCCCGCCGGGACCTCCAGCGAGCAGTCGCGCAACGCCCAGCCCCGCGAGTACTTCTTCCCCAGGTCCTCAGCCAGGACCGGCGGGTGCTCCCTCTGACTCATGGGAGCAACCGTATCACCCTTTCACTAGTTACCTAGTGAAAGGGTGGTGAATCAGGAGCGCCCTCTGGCCAGGTCGTCCAGACGCTGCAGCGTCTCCTTGTTGCGGGGCGTCAGCAGCAGGTCCTGCACGACGTTCGGCAGGATCGTCGACGGTCCGCGCACGACCCTCTCGGCCATGCGCACCTCCGTCAGCGACTCGGACAGCGCCCGCAGGGTGAAGGTGATCCGCGCCGCGCCCGCGGGCCAGAGCCGGGCGTCCAGTTCCAGCAGCCGGGGGGCCTCGCACCGCACCACCTCGGTCACGTCCTGGATGACCAGCGGCCACGGGCCCACGCTGTGGTGGATGCGGGTGCCGGGCTTGGGCCAGCCGGTGTCGACGTCGCGGATGTGCGACGCGCCCACCACCCAGCCCGCGTACGACCAGCCGTCGGCGAGCACGTCCCACACGTGCGCGACGGGTGCCTCGATGTTCAGGGTGACCTCAGCCATGCTGAGGACTACCCCGTGGATCAGGAAGCCATACTCTGCCGGTACTCCGCCGCCTCGGGTTCGAGGACGTACTCCAGCATCTGGCCGGAGTGCGTCTTCAGCAGCTCGCGGACGTCCTCGGGCGTGGCGTAGAAGAACTCGCGCCGCATGTTGACCCGGTTGACCCTGCGATCGGACAGCGCCTGGTGCAGCTTGGTCTCCAGGGTGACCGCGTCGGCCGAGTAATGCAGGATGTGGGTGTCGTAGCGGAACGGCACGGACGCGTCACCGAGTTCGAGCACGCGCTCCTCGGGATGCAGCCGCCTGGTCATCCCGATCTTGACCATCTTCGGCCCGAACGCACCCAGGTTGCTGATCACGTAGACGTACCCGGCCCGGATGTTCGCCTCGCGCTGGTGCACGCCCTCGATGCCGGAGACGACCTCGTCCAACTCGGACTGGAGCTTCTCCGCTCCGGCGACATCCCCCTTGGCCAGCAACGCCCGGCGGACGTTCTCCAGGTGCTTGCGCTCCTTCTCGAGCTTCTCCAGCTCGCGGCGGAACTCGGCCTGCGCCTTGGCCTCCTCGCGCAAACGCTCGCGCTCGGCGCGCTCGTCCTCCTTCTCCTCCTGCTTCTTCTGCAGGAAGTCCGCCATGAGTTCGAGCTCGCGCATGCGCAGCGCCTCGTAACGGTCGTTGATCTCGATGCTGAGCATCTTCCCGAGCTTCTCGATCACCTCGGCCGCGCGCACCAGCCGCTTCTTGGCGGCGTCGACGGAACCCGCCTTCATCACCCGCAGGCTGTTCTCGGCCTCGGAGTTGTACGAGCGCAGCATCAGCTTGCACCAGTCGGCGACCATCTTGGCGCCTTCCCTGCTGGACCCGTTGAAGGTGAAGTTGCTGCTGCCGGTGACCGCGGTCTTGTCCTTGATCATCTGCTTCATGGTGTCCTGCACGCGGTCGAGCTCGCGCTTGTACGCCTCGGAGTTCTCCAGCGGGTGGTGGTAGCGGAACACACCGGCGTCCTGGAACAGCAGCTCGTCGCTGAAAGGCACCAGCGTCTTCTGCGCGTCCGCCAGCTCGGCGCGCAACTGGGCCAGCCCCTGCTCGAAACCCTTCTTCTGCAACGCCAGCGCCTCGTCCTGCGTCCGCCGCTCGGCGGCCAGTGCGACCTGGTGCGCCTGTCTCTCACCGGCGTGCGCCTGCTGCAGGCCCGCGAGTTCGGCGCGCATGCGGTCGATCTCCTGGCGCACCTGGACGTGGTCGAGTCCGCCGATCTGCTGCAGGTGCGCACTCAACTGGTTGACCTGTGCCTGCAGTCCGCCGGCAGCCTGTTCCAGCGAAACGATCTTCTTCTGCTTGCTGCCGAACATGGGTGGGCCCCCTCGGTGCGACGACACGTATCGGCGTCATCGCGGAGCGCGCGATGGCTGTTAGACCAACCGGGCAAACCCACCCGAACGGACCATCAGGAAGCAATCCGGCGGGTGCGGCGGCTCTCCGCCCTGCGCTGCAGGTGATCAGCGGTGAGCTCGAGCTCATAAGTGCGCAAGGCCTGGTAACGCGGCGAGATGCGGAGCGCGAACGTCCCGCTGAGGCGTTCGATCGCCGACGCCGAGCGATCGAGCCGCCTCCTCGCCGCGTCCAGGCCACCGGCTCGCAGCATGCGCAGGCAGTTCTCGGCCTCGCAGTTGTACGAGCGGAGCATCAGCGCCGACCAGTCCTCGACGAGCCTGCGTCCGGTCGCGTCCGATCCGTTGTAGGTGACCTGCCCGCCACCCTCGATCGCCGCGCCGGTCTTGATCAGGGTCTTCATCTCGTCGTGGATGAGGTCCAGCTGCGCCTGGTGGTCCGCGACGGCGTCGGTGCGGAACACGCCTGCTCGTTGCAAGATCAGTTCTTCCTTCAACGGTCGCAGTTCGGCGCGCGCCTTGTCGATCCGGTGCCGCAGCGCTACTAGTTCGGCACCGGCTCTGTCGACCTCTTCCAGCGCGACGGTCTGCGCTGATCGGGCGTCACCGATCCGGGCGAGGAGTTCCTGCAGGCCCTCCACGGCCCGCTCCAGCTCAGCGATCCGGCGGTCTTTGCGCCCGAGCATGCTTACCTCCCCGTTCGGCGACGAAAGGCCCATGACCGTTCCATCGCACGGAGGAATCCGCCGTTATCTACGACGCTATGCACTCACTCCATCGAGTGATCCCACGAAACGGACGAACCCTTCCGGGTCCTCGCTCGTGGCGGACTGTTGCAGGATCACGCTGGTAGCGCCCGCGGCGGCCACCGAGGTGACCAGGTCCGTGACGAACGCGCGGTCCCGCGAGTCCGTCTCCACGTAGACGATCACGGGGTGCTCGCGGGTGGCGCTGACGGTCAGGACGCGTTCGAGGTCGGCCGACGCGTCGAGGATCGTGCCGTCGCCCACCTCGCCCGCCAGGTCCAGGGTCTTCTCGCCCAGGCCGCCCACGTACACGGGCATCGGCGCGGACGGCGGCCAGTCCAGTGCGACGCCGGTCAGCTTGACGTACCGGCCTTCGACGGTGACCCGCTCGCCGGCCAGCAGTGCCTTCAGCGCGTCGGTGTACTCGCGCAGCAACGTCAGCGGGGACGCCACCCGCGCGCCGACCTGGCCCATCCAGTCCTGCACGCCGTGGCCGACGCCGATCATGACGCGGCCGGGGAACAACCGGTCGAGCGTCGCCGCCTCCATCGCCGTCAGGGCGACGTTGCGCAACGGCACCGGCAGCAGGCCGACGCCGACCTTCAGCCGTGAGGTCCAGGCCAGGGCCGCCGAGGCGCAGGCGATACCGCTCTCCAGGAAGCAGTCCTCCCACAGCCACAGCGAGTCCACACCGGACTCCTCGGCCGCGAGGACGACCGGACGCAGGTTCTCGGGAGGGAGCTGGGGCCGGTAGACGGCGCCGAGTGTGATCACCCGACAACTACTACCGGCCTCACCTCAGATCAGCAACAACCTCAGCACCCGCAGTTGTGGTACGTGACGTCCCAGTGGTTCGACTCGAGGTAGTAGATGTTGCCCGCGTTCGACTTCCACTTGTTGCCGCCGATGGACGAGAAGCTGCCCTTGATGTAGTTGGTGACGCAGCTGGACAGCCGGTAGTCCACCTTGTACCCGTTCCAGTGCGAGTACGTGCCCGACGCGTGGCCGGTCTCCGTGCCGCCGGTGATGGTCAGCGCACAGCCCGACGCGCTCTTGAACGTCTTGGCACCCGCGATGGTCGTCTGGTTGATCTGCTCGAACGAGGTGCAGTTCGACCTGTTGCGGTCGCTGCACCCACCACTGGACGTCCAGGTGATGCCGGCCGCGCGCAGCTGCGCGGTGGCCTGCGAGTGGGTGTACTTCGCCGGGGCCGCCGACGCGACGGACGCGCCCATGATCAGAGCGGCGAACATCGCGACCACGGCTGCGATCGTGCGAACGAACATGTGCTCTCTCTCCTTATGCCCAAGGTGCGGCGAAACCTAGGAAGGAGCGGTAAAGGAAGGCCTAAACCAGCCTTAGGCCGATCTTTGGCGCCACCGTGGACAGTTCCGGTCATCACCGACAGCAAGTCGATCGGAGCTACACCATGCGCATTCGCCACGCAGTCGCGGCGACCGCGATCTCGCTGGGTCTGCTGGGTGGCCTGAGTGGCACCGCCCAGGCCGCACCGGAGGGTCCTGCCGAGCAGGAGACCTCCCTCTCGCAGGTCCAGGCGGCGGCCGGGTACGGCGGTTCGATCAGCCGCACCGAGGTCATCAAGCGCGCCAAGGACTGGTGGGACCGCAAGGTTCCCTACAGCCAGTCCGCCTACGCCTGGGACATCGGCAAGGGCAAGAAGTACCGCACGGACTGCTCCGGTTTCGTGTCCATGACGTGGAAGCTCACGACGAGCCGCAACACGTCCACTTTGGACGAGGTCGCCACCAAGATCTCCTGGGCGAACCTCAAGCCGGGCGACATGATCCTGCGCAACGGTCACGTGAAGCTGTTCGAGAAGTGGGCCAACTCGGCGAAGACGTCGGCGTGGATCTACGAAGAGGGCAGCACCGCGACGGACATGGACCACGAGACCGTCACCATCTCTTCGCTGAAGAGCGGCGGCTACGCCCCGTGGAAGTACAAGAAGATCACCGGCTGAGTGCGGGCGGGGCCCATTGAGCCGGCCACTGGCGCACCTCTCCCATCTCCCTGGTGCCCAGTCGCGTGAACAGGCCGGCGGCCTCGCGCCAGGAGCGGTCCGCGCCTTCGACGTCCCCCAGACGGGCGTGGACCGCTCCCAGGTCGCGCAGTGTCCGAGCCCGCCACAGCGGCAGGCTCAGCTCGTTCCACACCGGCATCAGGTCGGTCAGCACCACCCGCGCACCCGCGTGGTCTCCCGCCGCGAGCTTCCACTCTCCCAGCGTGCGGCGCATCAGGGCCTCGCCGAACCGGTCGCCGACGTCACGGCAGCCGTCCAGCGCCTGCTGGATCAGTTCCGCCGCTGGATCGAGAAAACCCTTGCGCAGCAGTACTTTCGCCCACGCCTGCGCGGTGTAGCAGCCGAGCAGTTCGTCGCCGGTGCCCGCGACCATCTCGTGGGCGCGCCGGATGTGGTCCTCGGCGTCGTCGAGCTCACCGCGGGCGCGGTGGACGAGCCCGATCCCGCGGGCGGCCAGCGCCTCACCCCGCCGGCTGCGGGCCCGGCGGTAGATGGTCTCGGCGAGCCGCAGCGTGCCGAACGCACCCTCGTCGTCGCCCAGTTCCCGTTTGATGGAGCCGATCCCGTACAGCGCGTGCGCTTCGCCCTCGAGGTCCTGGGCCTCCAGCAGCTCACGGGCCCTGCCCAGAGCCTCCAGCGCGCACGGGTACTGGCCCAGATCGCGGCACACCATGCCGATGCCGTTCATCGCGACGGCCTCGCCGCGCTGGTCGCCCAGGTTCACGAACAACGTCTTCGCGGTGTCGAACCACGACCGCGCCTGCTCCAGGTTGTCGCGCTTGTAGTGCATCTGCCCGAGGCTGCACCGCAGCACCGCCTCCAGCCGCACGTCCCCGGTCCTCCACACGGCCTCCAGCGCCGCCGTGTGTGTTCGTTCCCAGGCCTCGTAACGGTTCCTGAGCCCGAACCACGCGAACACCAGCACCTCGGCCAGCTGGCACGCCATCGCCGCCAGATCCAGTTCGGCAGCGCGTTCCACGAGCCTGGTCAGCAACGACTCCTCGCGGGCGAACCAGGCGTCCTTGTCGGTCGGGCGCGCCGCCGACGTGACGACGCCCAGCGAGTCCTGCATGCGCGGCACGGCGAGGAAGAGCTGTTCGGTCAGACCGTCCGCAGTGGACAGTGCGGCGACCACGGCCCGCCTGACCACGTCCTCGCGTTCCTGTTGCCCGTCCTCGGCCTCGGCGAGCTCACGGGCGTGCAGCCGCACCAGCTCGTGCATCCGATAGCGCGCGCTGCCGATGACGTCGAGCAGCCGCGCGTCGACGAGCTGGTCGAGCACGTCCTCGTCGAGCAGGTGCACCCACAGGAAGCTCGGCACCTCGGGCAGCCCGAGGAACCCGAAGATCCGGTAGGCGCGGCGGACGTTCTCGTCGAGCGCCCGGTAGGTCAGCTCCAGCCCGGCCCGCACCGCGAGGTCGTCCGCGACGAGCTCGTCGAGCCGCGACCGTTCGTCGGACAGCCTCCTGACGAGCTTCGACACCGGCCAGTGCGCCCGTCCGGCCAGCCGTGCGCCGGTGATCCGCACCGCGAGCGGCAGGTACCCGCACAGCCGCGCGACCTCCTGCGCCTGGTCGGGTTCCGCGGAGACCCGGTCGTCGCCGAGGATGCGCTGGAGCAGCGTGACGGCCTCGTCGCTGCTCAGCACGTCCAGCGGGACGCGCCGCACGCCTTCGAGCCCGCACAGCCTGCTGCGGCTGGTGATCAGCGTCAGGCAGCCGGGGCTGCCCGGCAGCAGCGGCCTGACCTGCGAGACGCTCGTGACGCCGTCCAGCACGATCACCACGCGCCGCCCGCTGACCCGCGCGCGCCAGAGCGCCGCCCGTTCCTCGGCGGACTCCGGGATCCGTTCGCTCGGCACGTCCATGGCGCGCAGCAACGCGTCCAGCGCGCCGGACGGCGAGTGCAGGTCCACGAACAGCTGCCCGTCCGGATACCGGTCGGCCAGCCGGTGCGCCGCGTGCACCGCGAGCGCCGACTTGCCGACGCCCGCCGGCCCCTCGATCCACCACACGCCGCCGTCGCCGTCGAGCAGCCTGCCGAGCTCCCGGTCGCGCCCGGTGAAGTCGCCCGCGTCGCGCGGCAGGTAGTTGCGGCGGCTGTCCCGCGAGCCTTCCAGCACATCGCGGTAGAGCTTCTGCAACTGCTCGCCGGGCTCGACGCCGAGCTCGTCGACGAGCACCTTGCGCGTCTCGCGGAACACCCGCATGGCGTCCGCCCGGCGCCCGGCCCTGGCGAGCGCCGTCATGAGCTGCCCGCGCAACCGTTCGGCCAGCGGGTACTCGGTGACGAACGCGCCGAGCCGGTCGATGAGCCCGGCGTGCCGGCCGAGCGCCAGTTCGGCGTCGACCCACGCCTCGGCGGCCGCGAGCCGTTGCACGTCGAGCGTCTGCGCGAACACGACCGGCGTGCCGCGCCAGAGCTGCAACGCCTGGCCGAGGACGTCGGCCTTCACCTTGAGGTCGGCCTCGTCGCCCGCTCTGCTCACGAGCTTGCGGAACGCGTGCAGGTCGACGCTCTCGGGCTCGGCGCTGAGCACGTACCCCGCCGCGCGGTGCTCGACCGGCAGCCCGGCCCGGCGCAGGCTGGAGATGTGCACCTGCAGCGACTTGCGCGCCTGTGGCGGCGGCTCCTCACCCCAGATGAGGTCGATGAGCCGCTCGACGGGCACGACCTTCCCGCACTCGACGGCCAAGACAGCTAGGATCTGCGCGGGCTTGGGCGGCACCGACGGCTCGACCGGCCCGAGAATCCTGACCTCCACTGTGCCCCCACCAGTGTTGAAGATTCACCGAGTCATGCACGGCATTGCCAAATTTTGACGCAGCCTGGCTTTCCGGGGTTCCACTTCTGGGTGAATGCACTCGAACGGACGCAGATCTGGATGCAACCAGACCAGACCCCACTCCGTCCAGCCCACTTTCAGTGGGCATGAATGTGAACTTTCGTCGCGGTTTCTAGATGCTCGCTTTGAGCCGCCCGAACTCCTCGGCCAACGCCGGTAACTGCCAGTGCGCGTTCAACCCGCTGGGATTGGGCAGGATCCACAGCCGAGCACCGCCCACGGCGTCCTGCTGCGCCCCCACCTGTGCTTTCTTGCGCCCGAAGGCCGCCCGGTACACCGTCACCCCGAGTATCGCGAGAACCTTCGGTGAATACCGCTCGACCTTTTCCGCGAGCTCGATCGCACCTTGCCGCATTTCGTCAATTGTCAACTCGTCGGCCCTGGCACTGGGCCGCGCGACGACGTTCGTGATGCCGAGCCCGAGATCGAGCAGCTTCTCCTGCTCGGCCGGCGCGAACTGGGACGGGGTGAACCCGGACAAATGCAGCGCGGGCCAGAACCGGTTTCCGGGCCGCGCGAAGTGGTGTCCCGTCGCCTCCGACACGAGGCCCGGGTTGATGCCGCAGAAGAGCACGTCCAGGCCGGGCTTGATCACGTCCGCAATCACGTGGCCAAGCCTACGAGGTCCGTCGTAGCGTGCCCGTTGTGGCCGCGCTCCCGATCCTCTTCCTCGACGTCGACGGCCCGCTGCTCCCGTTCGGCGACGGCGTCCCCGGCACGCCGGGCCTGGCCAGGCTCGACCCGACGCACGGCCCGTGGCTCACCGCCCTGCCGTGTGAGCTGATCTGGGCCACGACGTGGATGGACGAGGCGAACACGCACATCGCGCCCCTGCTCGGTCTTCCGGCGCTGCCGGTCGCCACCTGGCCGGACGACCCGGCCACCGAGGACGCGGACGCGCGCCAGGGCCTGCACTGGAAGACCCGCGGCCTGGTCGCGCTGGCGGGCACCAGGCCGTTCGCCTGGGTGGACGACGAGATCAGCGAGAAGGACCGTGCCTGGGTCACCGAGCACCACCACAAAGCCCTACTGCTCAAGGTGGACCCACGCCACGGCCTGACCGACGCCGGCTACCTGGAACTCGACGCCTGGCTGCGCGCCACCTAGGCGCTCGCGGGAACGCGCGGGCGAGGCGTCCACATCGTGTAACCGGCACGCCGCGCATCCTCCGGCGAATGGAAGAACGCGTCACCCTTCATGCGCTTGTAGTACGGCGATTCGGGGGTGTGGAACATCATCGTGCGCGAGTTCGCCTTGATCGCGGGCGCGGTGGCGGCGGGCTCCTCCATGATCGACAGGGACTGGACCTCGACGGCCGAGGACTCGCGTGAGCGCATGGTCAGCCAGGTCAGCAGGACGCCGGCGAGGAACGCGCCCGCGCACAGCAGGAACATCTGGAAGAAGAACCCGAACACCGAACAGCTCCTAGCCCGTAGTCGTGAAGTCCTCGTCGACGCGCAGTCCGGGGGCGGCCGAGCGCAGGGCGTCGCTCAGCGAGCCCGCGCGCTCCGGGTCCGCGACGCGTGCCGACGCGGTCACGTGTCCTTTGTGGACGACACCGGTGAAGTCGGTGACGCCGTGCTCCAGCACCACCGCGAGCAGTGACGCGGCCGCGGCCGGGGTGACGGGCATGCGTTCGCCCGCGTCGGGGGTGATCACGTCGGTGATGCGGTGGGCCGCGGTCAGCGCGCGCACGGCGTCCACGACCTCCTGCCGTTCCCCGGCCGAGATGGCGGTGCCCGCCAGCACGATCTCCGACGCGCGCACCGCGAGCACCAGCCGGCCGGACGGGACGGGACGCACCGCGAGACCCACCGAGGCGAGCAACGCCGGCACGACCACTGCACCGACGACAACGCGTTGCGGCAACTGCACGCGCTTGGACTATCCCATCCGGCCGACCGGGTGCCAGCGCCTCGGGCGGAACCCCCAGGACACCGCGCCCGAATTCACTCGTTCGTGGACACCACTACGGGTTCGCCAGCGACGACCAGGCGCCAGTCCGCACCGGCGAACGAGGCGGGGTCCAGCACGCCCGCTGCCTTGACCCAGTCGATCAGCAGCTCGCGGACCTCCTGCTGCTGGTTGTGCAGCACGGGTGCCGAGGCGATGTGCGGGAAGTCGCCGCCGCCCGCCTGCCGGTAGTTGTTCACGGCCACGGCGAACTCGAACGAGTCCTCGACCGGCACCCCGCCGTACGACAGGCCGAGGATCCGCGACCCGGCCGGGCGCGAGACGTCGATGTCGTAGGTCAGCGGCTCCGTCAGGCCGTAGGCGATGTCGAAGTTGTAGTCGGGCACGTCGTTCGAGATCTCGGCGGCGGAGAACGGGCCCGGCGAGGACACCTGCCGGAAGTACCGCGCCGACTCCTCCAGGAGGTCGCGCACCTGCCCGCCGGTCATCCGCACGCCGACCAGCGTGTTGTCGAAGATGTAGAGCCCGGCGACGTCCCGGATGGACACCTCTCCCGCCGGGATCGCCGCCGCCCGGTTGAAGGGCGCGCACAGCGACAGCACGGGCAGCGACGTGGACTTCGCGATCTCCAGCGCCTGCACGTGGTTGATGAACCGCAGCGCGGGCGTGTCCTCGAACCGCGACCGCGCAGCCGACATCGCCGAGGCGCAGGTCCCGATGTGCGAGTTGACGTACGACATGACTCGCTCGTGGTCGTGCCGCAGCAGCCGCACGATCCGCGGGTCCTCCTCCACCGAGGCCGAGGACAGCACGGACGACCGCGACGTCACCAGTTGCCAGTGCTCGTCGTGGCGCAGGTCGAACTCCATCACCGACAGCCGCTTGCCCGAGAACAACGGCTCGGTGAGCAGCACGGGCCGCCCGGTCACCTTGTTCGTCACGAACCGCGAGGGGATCTCCACGTGCGCGTGGCCGACGAGGACCGCGTCGATGCCGGGCACGGTCTCGGCCAGCAGTTCGGAGCAGTTCTCCGGGAACGGCACCTGGTCGCCCAGCGACGACGACAGATCGGCCCCGGAGTGCGCCACGACGATCACCAGGTCGGACTTGTGCCGGAGCTCCGGCACCCAGTGCAGCGCCTGCTCGACCAGACCGGGGAACGTCAGCACCCCGTCGACGTGGGCGCGGTCCCACACGGCGATGCCGGGGTTCGTCAGCCCGAGGATGCCGACCCGCAACGGCGGCCCGCCCGTGCGCCACAGCGTCTTCACCACGTACGGCTGGAACGCGGGCAGGCCGGTCGCCACGTCCAGGGCGTTCGCCGCCAGCAGCGGGAACTCCAGCTGCCGCTCGAAGGTCCGCAGCACGGACAGCCCGTAGTTGAACTCGTGGTTCCCCAGCGCGGCGGCGGTGTAGCCGATGGCGTTCATCGCGGCGGCCATGGGATGCGTGTGCGCACCGCGCGTGATCGGCTCGACCTTCGCGTAGTAGTGCGCGAGCGGCGTGCCCTGGATGGTGTCACCGGCGTCGAGCAGCAACGTGCGATGCCGCCCCACGGCCGCGCGCACGTCGTTCACCAGGGTCGAGATCTTCGCGAGCCCGACGTCGTTGTGCGCGAAGTCGTCGTACTCGCGGTTGAGGTAGTAGTCCCAGTTGAACAGGTTGCCGTGCAGGTCCGTCGACCCCATCACAGTCAGTGTGAACGTGCGCACGCCGCTCACCTCCGGTTGTGGTCGGGCTGATCACCCGACCATAACCGCTCACACTTGACCCCAAATCACCTCGCGGGAGGGGCCTGTCCGGCCCGCTGGCCGCGCTGACCAGGTTCGACGACGCTCGAGGCGACGGACTTGCCGTCTTCTGTGGTGGCGATCACCGTCACGGTGTCCCCCTTCTCGACACCTTCGGCCACGGTGTCCGCGTCGACCACGTAGGTCTTCGTGTAACCGTCGGTGGACTTCACCTCGACGGACGAGTCGCTGATCGCGGTGACCTCACCGGTCTGGAACTCGCCGTGCGTCGTGGTGCCGGTCCCGAGGCCGAAGCCGCCGCGCATGCCGCCCTGGCTGTCCGGCGGTGCGCCGCCCATGCCGCCGGGTCCCATGCCCCCGGCACCGGTCTGCTGGTTCGTGCCGCTGGCGGCGTAGATGGCGACGCCACCGGCACCGGCGATCGCGACGGCGATGGCCACGGCCGCCACCGTCTTCTTGACGTTCCACGCCGGGCGACCGGACTGCTCGGCGGGTTCGGCGGGCTGGGGTGCGCCCCACTCCGGGGACTGTTGTTCGGTCATGAGAGCCACCGTGTCGGCGCCGGCTGTGCCGAACCTGTGAGCCCAGTAGGCCTGAGCTGTGCACATCGCTCACAGCTGGTACACAGGATCCGCGTTCACGATGGGAGCCATGCGCGCGATGAAGACCGAACTCCGCAGGCCGGACGGGCAGCCCGTCCGGGTGCTCGTCGTCGACGACGAGTCCACTCTGGCCGAGCTGATGTCGATGGCGCTGCGCATGGAGAAGTGGGACGTGCGCACGGCGCTCGACGGCACGACGGCGGTGCGGACCGCGCGCGAGTTCCGGCCGGACGTCGTGGTGCTCGACGTGATGCTGCCCGACTTCGACGGCTTCGAGGTGCTGCGCCGGATGCGCGCGGAGGCGCCGATCCTGCCGGTGCTGTTCCTGACGGCGAAGGACGCGGTGGAGGACCGCATCGCCGGGCTCACCGCGGGCGGCGACGACTACGTCACCAAGCCGTTCTCGCTGGAGGAGGTGGTACTGCGGCTGCGCGCACTGCTGCGGCGCACCGGCGTGACCGACGCGGACGCGGGCACCCGGCTGGTCGTCGGCGACCTGTCGCTGAACGAGGACACCCGCGAGGTCGAACGCGCCGGCACCTCGATCGATCTGACCGCGACGGAGTTCGAGCTGCTGCGCTACCTGATGCGCAACCCGAAGCGCGTGCTGAGCAAGGCCCAGATCCTGGACCGCGTGTGGAGCTACGACTTCGGCGGTCAGGCGAACATCGTCGAGCTCTACATCTCGTACCTGCGCAAGAAGATCGACGCCGGGCGCACCCCGATGATCCACACGATGCGAGGCGCCGGTTATGTCCTCAAGCCTGCGTCCTAGGACGCTGCGGGCGAAGCTGGTGTCGGGCCAGATCGTCCTGCTCACCGCGCTGTGCCTGGTGATCGGCGGCGTCTCGGTGCTCGCGCTGCACGCGTTCCTGATGACCAACCTCGACCGCGAGGTCACGACGCTGCGGCCGGCGCCGCCCGGTTCGTCCTACGGTCCCCCCGGCATCAACGCGAGGATCTTCCCCGACGGCAGCATCCGCGGCACGATCGAACTGCCCGGCTGGCAGGCGCCGCGCCTGCTCACCGATGACGAGATCAAGGTGCTGGCGGCCGCGCCGTCGACGCCGCACACCGTCGACCTGGGCGAGGCGGGCGAGTTCCGCGTGGTCACCGACCGCAGGGACATCAAGGGCCTGTCGCTGCAGCCCGTCACGGACATCGTGTGGCAGATGGTCTGGATCCTCGCCGGGCTCATCGTCGCGGGCGCGGCGGCGGTCGCCCTGGCGGGCAGGGTGGTCGTGCGGCGCGCACTCGTGCCGCTGGACCGGGTCGCCGAGACGGCGGCGCGTGTCTCCGAGCTGCCGCTGCACGAGGGCGAGGTCGCGCTCGCCGAACGCGTGCCGGAGGAGTACACCGATCCGGACACCGAGGCAGGCAAGGTCGGCCTCGCGCTGAACAAGATGCTCGGCCACGTCGACCAGGCCCTGAAAGCCAGGCACGACAGCGAGACCAGGGTCCGGCAGTTCGTCGCCGACGCCTCGCACGAGCTCAGAACGCCACTCGCCGCCATCCGCGGCTACGCCGAACTGACCCGGCGCACGGGAGAGGACCTGCCGCCCGCGGTTACGCACGCGATGAGCCGCGTCGAGTCCGAGGCGCTGCGGATGACGTCGCTGGTGGAGGACCTGCTGCTGCTGGCCCGCCTCGACGCGGGCCGCCCGCTGGAGAGCAAGGCCGTCGACCTGTCGCGGCTGGTGCTGGACGTGGTCGGCGACGCCCGGATCGCGGGCCCCGGCCACAGCTGGAAGCTGGCGCTGCCGGAGGAGCCCGTGACGGTTCCCGGTGACGTGCAACGGCTGCACCAGGTCATCGGCAACCTGCTGTCCAACGCCCGCGCGCACACGCCGCCGGGCACCACCGTCACTACCGGGCTGTCCGTCCACAACGGACGCGTCGACCTGAGCGTCACCGACGACGGCCCGGGCGTCCCCGAAGGCCTGGAGGTCTTCGAACGGTTCGCGCGCGGCGATTCCTCGCGCTCACGGGCCGCGGGCAGCACCGGGCTGGGGCTGTCGATCGTGTCCGCCGTGGTCGGCGCGCACGACGGTGACGTGTCCGTCGTGAGCAAGCCGGGCCACACCACGTTCACGGTGTCGCTGAGAACATCTCCGGACACAGCTCGTTCACAGCGGGAGCACACGACCGACCCAGGCTAGGCCGCGATTGTCGTCCCCATGAGACGAGAACGCCTGGCGCTGGCGGTCCTGCTGATCGCGACCGGCGCGCTGTACCTGTGGCGGCTGGGGGACTCGGGCTGGGCCAACGCCTACTACTCCGCGGCCGCACAGGCCGGCGCGACGAGCTGGAAGGCGTGGTTCTTCGGCTCGTCGGACGCCTCGAACGCGATCACCGTCGACAAGACCCCCGCCTCGCTGTGGGTGATGGGCCTGTCCGCACGGCTGTTCGGCGTCAACGCGTGGAGCATCCTGGTACCGCAGGCGCTGATGGGCGTCGGCAGCGTCTGGCTGCTGCACGCGACGGTCCGCCGCTGGTTCTCCCCCGCGGCCGCGCTGATCTCCGGCGCCGTGCTCGCGCTGACCCCGGTCGCGGTGCTGATGTTCCGCTTCAACAACCCGGACGCGCTGCTGGTGCTGCTGCTCATCGCGGGCGCCTACTGCGTAACCCGCGCGGTCGAGAACGCCGGCCCGTTCTGGCTCGCGCTCGCCGGTGTGGCGATCGGGTTCGGCTTCCTCACCAAGATGCTGCAGGCGTTCCTGGTGCTGCCCGCGTTCGCGCTGGTGTACCTGCTCGCCGCGCCCACCACGGCCGGCCGGAAGGTTCTGCACCTGACCGGCGCGCTCGGCGCCATGATCGTCGCGGGCGGCTGGTGGGTCGCCGCCGTCGAACTGACGCCGGACCGGCCCTACATCGGCGGCTCGCAGACGAACAGCGTCCTCGAACTGACCCTGGGCTACAACGGTATCGGCCGCCTCACCGGTGACGAGGTCGGCAGCGTCGGAGGTGGCCGCGGCTGGGGAACGGCCGGGTGGAGCCGCCTGCTGAGCGCGGAGATGGGCAGTCAGATCGCGTGGCTGCTGCCCGCCGCGGTGGTGCTGCTGGTCGCCGGGCTGTGGCTGGCGAAGGGACGCGCCCGCACCGCGCTCGCGCTGTGGGGCGGCTGGCTCGTCGTCACCGCCGGGGTGTTCAGCTTCATGAACGGGATCATCCACTCCTACTACACCGTGGCGCTGGCCCCCGCGATCGCCGCCGTCGTCGGCATCGCCGCCACCGAACTCTGGGAGCGCCGCAGCGAACCCGTTGCGGCAGCGGTGCTCTCGGGTTCCGTCGCGCTGAGCGCGCTGCAGTGCTACGTGCTGGTCAACGAGTTCTCCACGCCTGTCGCGGTGCTGGTGCTCATGGCGGGGCTGATCGCGGCGGTCGGGCTTGTCCTGTCGATGCGCTGGGCCATCCCGGTCGCGCTCATCGCCGCGTTGCTCGGCCCCACCACGTACTCCTTCGCCACCGTCACCACCCCGCACACCGGCGCGCTGCCCGTCGCAGGCCCGTCGAACGGCCGGATGGGCGGCATGGGCGGCGGGCTGCTCGACGCCACGACACCGGACGCCGAGGTAGTGGCCCTCCTGCGGGACAACGCGAGCGGCTACAGATGGGCCGCCGCGACCATCGGCTCCAACAACGCCGCAGGGCTCCAGCTCGCCAGCGGGCAGCCCGTCATGGCGCTCGGCGGCTTCAACGGCACCGATCCCGCGCCGACCCTGGAGCAGTTCCAGGAGATGGTCCGAAGTGGACAGATCCACTACTACGTCGCCGCCGGCCGGATGATGCAGGGCGAGACCGGCAGCGACGCCGCCCACGACATCGCCGCGTGGGTCGCCGAGAACTACACCGCGACCACCGTCGCCGGTGCCACCCTCTACCCACTGGACGAGTCATGACCACTGTCGACGTGGTGATCCCGGTCTACAACGAGGAACGCGACCTGCCGAGGTGCGTCGACCGGCTGCTCACCGAACTGCCGAAGCTCCTCCCGCACGACTTCCGCGTCACCGTCGCGGACAACGCGAGCACCGACCACACGCTCCAGATCGCCGAGAACCTGATGCGCGCGCACGACCGGGTGCGCGTCGTTCACCTGCCGCGCAAGGGCCGCGGTGGCGCGCTCAAGGAGGTCTGGTCGACGTCGGACGCGGAAGTGCTGGCGTACATGGACGTCGACCTCTCCACGGACCTGCGCGCACTGGCACCACTCGTCGCGCCGCTGCTGTCCGGGCACTCCGACCTCGCCATCGGCAGCAGGCTCGCGCACGGCGCCCGTGTCGTGCGCGGTGTCAAGCGGGAGGTGATCTCCCGCTGCTACAACGTTTTGCTGCGCGCCAGTCTCCGCACACACGTCACCGACGCGCAGTGCGGTTTCAAAGCGATCCACTCCCGTGCCGCACGTCGCCTGCTCCCCCACGTCGAGGACACCGGCTGGTTCTTCGACACCGAACTGCTCGTGCTCGCCGAACGCGCGGGACTGCGCGTCCACGAGGTCCCCGTCGACTGGGTGGACGACCCGGACTCGAGCGTCGACATCCTCGCCACCGCCCTGGCCGACCTGCGCGGCATCGCGCGGTTGCGCCGTTCATCGCCGGCCCTGCCGGTCACCGCACCGGAAAGGGTCACGGCATGACCGCCACGCTCGCCACTGCGCCCGTCGCACCACCGAAGCCGCAGGAGCGCCGGGACACGAAGACGCTGCACCGCATCGCCTTCCTCGGTCTGCTCGCCGCAGCCGCCGTGCTGTACCTGTGGAACCTCACCGCTTCCGGCTACGGCAACGAGTTCTACGCGGCGGCGACCCAGGCGGCGTCGCAGAGCTGGAAGGCGCTGCTGTTCGGTTCGCTCGATCCCGGTAACACGATCACGGTCGACAAGCCGCCCGCGTTCCTGTGGGTGAGCGGCCTGTTCGCGAAGGTGTTCGGCTTCTCCAGCTGGACCGTGCTCGCCCCGCAGGCGCTGGAAGGCGTTGCGGCGGTGGGACTGCTGTACGCGACGGTGAAGCGCACGTCCGGTCCGGCGGCGGCGTTGTTCGCCGGCGCGGCCTTCGCCCTCACCCCGGTCGCCACGCTGATGTTCCGGTTCAACCTGCCGGACGCGCTGCTGGTGCTGCTGATGGTGGCGGCCGCGTACTGCACGGTGCGGGCGCTGGAGAAGGCGAGCCCGCTGTGGCTGGCGCTCGCGGGTTCGGCGATCGGGTTCGCGTTCCTCACGAAGATGCTGCAGGCGTTCCTGGTGCTGCCCGCCCTCGCGCTGGCGTACCTGATCGCGGCACCTGTTTCGCCTCTCAAGCGGCTGCTGCACCTGCTCGGCGCCGGTGTCGCGGTCGTCGTCTCGGCCGGGTGGTTCATCGCGCTGGTCGAGCTGTGGCCGGCGGACAGCCGCCCGTACATCGGAGGCTCCACCAACGACTCCCTGTGGGAACTCGCCATCGGCTACAACGGCCTCGGCCGCATCTTCGGCAGCTCCGGCGGTGGGCCTGGCGGCGGTGGCATGGGCGGCGGCAACGGGAACATCGGCTTCGGCGGCGAAACCGGCATCGGACGGTTGTTCGGCGCCAGCATGGGCCCGGAGATCTCCTGGCTGCTCCCCGCCGCGCTGATCGGACTGGGTGCCGGACTGTGGTTCCTGCGCCGCGCGCCCCGCACCGACCGCACCCGTGCGGCGCTGGTGCTCTGGGGTGGCTGGGTGCTCGTGAGCGGCGCGGTGTTCAGCTTCATGAGCGGCATCACGCACCCCTACTACACGGTGGCGCTCGCTCCCGCGATCGCGGCGGTCGCGGGAATCGCGGGAAGTGAGCTGTGGCGCGGCCGAGCGCACTTCCCGGTGCGGATGGCGCTGACGGCGATGGTCGCGACGACCGGCGTGTGGGGCTTCATCCTGCTCGACCGCACCCCGGACTGGACGCCGTGGCTGCGCTGGGTCCTGCTGACCGTCACCGCGGTCGCCCTGGCTGCGCTGGTGTTCGGCCTGAACCGGCGCTGGCTGGCGGGCGTTCTGGTGGTGGCGGCGCTGCTGGGCACCTCCGGCTATGCCGTGGCGACCGCGTCGGTGACGCACAGCGGCTCGATCCCGTTGTCCGGCCCGCGTTCCCAGCAGGGCGGTGGCATGCGCGGGGGCACGTCGTCCACGGAGGTCGTGCAGCTGCTCAAGACCACCGGCACCGAGTGGGCGGCCGCGACGACCGGCGCCCAGAACGCGGCGTCGCTCCAGCTGGCGTCCGGCCGGCCGGTGATCGCGATCGGCGGCTGGAACGGCAGCGATCCCGCGCCCACGCTCGACGAGTTCAAGGCGCTCGTCGCGGCGGGCAAGGTGCGCTACTACGTCGAGGGCGGCCGGGGCGGCGGGCCCGGCGGTGGCAGCAGCGACATCAGCGAGTGGGTCGCGGCGAACTCCGAACCCATCACGGTCGGCGGCCAGACGCTCTACGACCTGGGCTGATCGTCAGAGGCGGCCGGTGTCGGCGGGGAACACCTCCCCCGGCACCGGCCACGCCTCGACCGGCGTCTCGTCGTTCCACAGCAACGGAACCAGGTCGGCGCCCCGCCGGAACAGCCACGGAACCCCCTTGAGCGCCAGCCACGCCACGTGGTGCCACACCGTCAGCTCGCGGCCGCCGGAGCACTCCAGGCTGACCTCGCCGAACTGGTGCCCCAGCGCGCGCAGCTCGGCCGCGAACGCCCGCGCCAGCATCCGGTGACCGCGCTCCGACGGGTGCAGCCGGTCGACCGCCCACGTCCCCAGCTCGTAGGCGCCGGGCATCGTGTGCAGGTCGACGCACCGCACGCCGTGCCGCGCCACCACCACGTCGACCACGCGGTTGTACTCGTCGATGCGGTCCTTCAGGACCCGCCGGAGCTTGCCGGGCAGCTTGAACACGCGGCCCTGGTCGTGGAACCGCACGGTGACGACGGAGACGCCGGCCGCGGTCAGCTCGCGGCAGACGTGGTCGAGGTCCGCGTGCATGCGCCGCACGGAGAAGTCCGACCTCAGCGTGTCGTTGACACCGGCGATGACCACGGCGGCACTGGGCCTGTCCCGCAACGCCTGCGGCAGCTGGACGCGTCTGACGTCCGCCAGCCGTGCGCCGGAGACGGCGTAGTTGCGGTAACCGTAGTCCGAGTAGGCGGAGGAGAGGATCGGGCCGAAGCCGCGCCATCCGCCGGGAACGAGGTCGCCGATCCCGACCGCTGTCGAGTCACCGAGTAACACCAGCACGCGAAACAGCATCAGGTGGCGCGGTGATCCGCGAATGACCGTGCGGGAACGGTTCAGCGAAATGCAGGGTAAAGCGGGAGTTCGAGCACCTCAGGGCCGTAGCGGTCGGCCAGTGCGCCGATCACCGCGTCGGCGTGCGACGCGACGGTCTTCTCGCCCAGCAGCAGCGCGTCGGACCGCAACCGGATCCACCGGCCCGTCAGCACGACGCTGCGCGGCGGAGCGTTGACGTCGACGGGCATGGGCTTGGACAGCGCCCGCCACGTCGCGAGCCACACCCACAGCAGCTGGGCCTCCAGCAGCCGCGGTAAGAACACCGCGTCGTCGTCCATCTCGGGCCACACCGACCCGACCTCCGCGCGCCAGGCGGCGACCATGGCCTCGGACATCCCCGGCGGCAGGCCCCACCCGCACCAGCAGGACGGGAACGGCACGCGCAACGCGGCGGCGTCGAACACGATGTCGCGGACGCAGCCGCCCTCGAAGTCGACGAACCGGACTCCGCGCGAGGTGACCAGGTGGTTGTCCGGGCACGACGTCGACGGGCTGAACGCGCGCCGCCGCGAGGTGCTGAACGCCCGTGCGGCGCCGTTGGCGTACTCGATGGCCTGCGTGGACGTGCCGACGCCCACTGTGGACTCCAGGAGCCCCGGTAAGCCCGCGATCGCCGCGTGCACGTCGACCGCGATCGGGTCTTGGCAGCACTGCGCCCCGGCCCTGCGCATCAACGCGTCGAAGTCGGCGTCACGGCCCGCCGTCGTGGCGTGCAGGCGACCCATGGCGTGTGCCCAGGACAGCAGGCCGCGTTCGGCCGCCCGCGCGTCCTTGGCGTGCAGCTTCTCGGACAACCTCGGCGCACGGCCCAGGTCTTCCAGCACGACGAGACGCGACGCCGCGTCGTGCGCGAACAGTTCGGGTGTGGCGCGCTCTTCGGCCGGCAGCGCCGTCAGCAGCTGGTGGCTCACGGCCTCGTGGGCCCACGGGTCCCGGTCGCCCGAGCCGGCGGGATAGCGCTTCACGACCAGCGTGCGCGGCATGGAGAACGGCGAGGAAGCGACTCTCACACGAATGACGACGGAACGACCGGTGCCCCCGAGAGCCTCGGGGTCTGCGAGGCGCACCTGTGCGCCCAGTCGCTTGGTCAGTACCCGCTCAGCCGCCACGACAGCGTCTGCGATCTCAGGTGAAGTCGTGTCAGGAGGGCCCGCGGTGATCTCCACGCTCATCCCCTCCGACCCTACTCCCCATGTCCGTGAGCCGGACCGACGCTAATCGGGCCAGGCTGCGACCACCACCACTCGTTGGTAACGGCTCGCACCGTTCCCGGACACCCCTCCGAGGTGTGGACGTGTGGAAACACCTTCCGTTGCCCACTACGTGCCGATCAAGGCGATCGATCGGCACGCACTCGTCAATACCGATCAAGTAGGTGCTCGATCGGGCGAACCGGTCTCATGTTCTGGGACGTGCGGAGGCATCCCGCAGGTTGCCTCCGCATGGGAAGAGATCGTCAGGCCTTCGGCTCGACCTTCTCGGCCGCCTTGTCCGCTGCCTTGTCCTGGGGCTTCGCGTCCACACCGGCCTCCTTGCGCTGCAGCGCCGTGATGGGCGCCGGAGCGGCCGTCAGCGGGTCGTAGCCGCCGCCCGACTTCGGGAACGCGATGACCTCGCGGATCGAGTCGGCACCCGCGAGCAGCATGCACAGGCGGTCCCAGCCGAGCGCGATGCCGCCGTGGGGCGGGGCGCCGAACTTGAACGCGTCGAGCAGGAAGCCGAACTTCTCCTGCGCCTCCTCGGCACCGATGCCCATGACGTTGAACGCGCGCTGCTGCACGTCGGCGCGGTGGATACGGATCGAGCCACCGCCGAGCTCGTTGCCGTTGAGGATCACGTCGTAGGCGTAGGCCAGCGCCTCGCCGGGAGACTCCTCGAAGGTGTCGATCCACTCCGGGGTCGGCGAGGTGAACGCGTGGTGCAGCGCCGTCCAGTTGCTGCCGCCGACGGCGACGTCACCGGCCTCGAGCTTGTCGACCGACTCGAACATCGGGAAGTCGACGACCCAGCCGAACGCCCAGGCGTTCTCGTCGATCAGGCCGACGCGGTGCGCGATCTCGACGCGGGCCGCGCCCAGCAGGGCACGCGCGTCGCGCGGGTCGCCCGCGCCGAAGAAGATGCAGTCGCCCGCGTTGGCGCCGACGGCCTTCGCGAGACCTTCGCGCTCGGTGTCGGTGAGGTTCTTCGCGACCGGGCCGCCCAGCGTGCCGTCCTCCCCGACCAGCACGTACGCGAGACCCTTGTGGCCGCGCTGCTTGGCGAACTCCTGCCACGCGTCGAGCGTGCGGCGCGGCTGCGAGGCACCGCCCGGCATGACGACGGCACCGACGTACGGCGCCTGGAACACGCGGAACGTCGTGTCCTTGAAGTACTCGGTCAGGTCGGTGAGCTCGAGCTCGAAGCGCAGGTCCGGCTTGTCAGAGCCGTACTTCGCCATCGCGTCGGCGTAGGAGATCCGGCGGAACGGCAGCGGGATGTCGACGCCCTTGGTCTCCTTCCAGATCGCGGCGAGCAGCTTCTCGGTCAGGCCGATCACGTCGTCCTGCTCGACGAAGCTCATCTCGATGTCGAGCTGGGTGAACTCCGGCTGGCGGTCGGCGCGGAAGTCCTCGTCGCGGTAGCAGCGCGCGATCTGGTAGTAGCGCTCCAGGCCGCCGACCATGAGCAGCTGCTTGAACAGCTGCGGCGACTGCGGCAGCGCGTACCAGCTGCCCGGACGCAGCCGCGCCGGCACCAGGAAGTCGCGCGCGCCCTCGGGGGTGGAGCGGGTCAGCGTCGGCGTCTCGACCTCGACGAACTTCTCGCCGTGCAGCACCTCGCGGGCGATGCGGCTGACCTCGCTGCGCAGCCGGATCGCCTGTGCGGGGCCGGAGCGGCGCAGGTCGAGGTAGCGGTGCTTGAGGCGGGCCTCCTCGCCGGGCTCCACGTCGCTCTCGACCTGGAACGGCAGCGGCGCGGCCTCGTTGAGGACCTCGAGGTCGCTCACGTAGACCTCGATGGCGCCGGTGGCCAGGTCGGGGTTGTCGCTGCCCTCGGGGCGCTTGCTCACCTCGCCGGTGACCTTGACGACGTACTCGCTGCGCAGCCGGTGCGCGCGCTCCGCCATCTCGCCCTCGCGGAACACGACCTGGGCGACACCACTGGCGTCGCGGAGGTCGATGAAGATGACACCGCCGTGATCCCGCCGGCGAGCGACCCACCCGGTGAGGGTGACGGACTGCCCGGCGTGCTCGGCCCGGAGTGACCCGGCCTCGTGCGTGCGCAACACGGTGGTGGCTCCTTGTAGACGAAGTCAGCTTTGCCGTCAAGGCTAGCCGGAGCCACCGACAGATTTTCAGGCAGGGCGGATGGCGGGCTCCGCCTTCGCCCACGCGGCGTGCCAGCCGGGGTCGACCTGCTCGGCGTTCTCGCCGTCGTCCGCGATCCGTTCGATCATGTCCAGCAGCCGTGCCCGGTGCTGCGGCGCGAGCGAGGGCATGACCTCGACCAGGAACGGCAGCACCGCCGTGGCCGCGGGACACACGAACCCGCCTTCCTCGTACACGGTCCGGTCCAGGTCCGTGACGGCCTGGGCGACCACCTCGGGGTCGTCGGACAGCAATGCCCTGAGGTGCCCCGGCGTGTCGAGCGCGGGACCGAAGGCGTGGTCGATGGCGTGCCACGCGACGTCGTCCAGACCTTCCAGGCTCATCGCAGCTCCAGCAGCACCGACGTGGCCAGCGTCGAGACCTTCTGCCCCAGCGACGTCACCCCGTGGTCGTGCACCCTCCCGGCGACGAGGTCCCGGTACTCCCGGGCCCCCGCGACGCCGGCCAGCCACACCGCGAACGCCCGCAGCCGCACGTCCGGATCGGCGATCCACACCGGCACGAACGGCACGACCAGGCCCACGTCGGTGGTGTCGCGTTCGAAGAGCCTGCGCAGGTAGTCGAGCGCTTCGGTCCGCCACGGCAGCACGTCCACCAGCGCCAGCACGAGGTCCATGCCGTCGAAGTCTTTGGGCCCCACCAGCCAGAGCACGTGCTCCAGCACCTCTTCGTAGCCCATCTCGAACGACCCGGTCGCGAGGAACAGCTCCAGGTCCCCGGTCAGCCCGCGCAGGATCACGTCGGCGTCCGGCCTGGTCGCCGCCGACACGAGCAGCCGCACCAGCGGTTCGTCGCCGGAGACCGTCAGCTCCCGCAACCACTCCACCGCCGCCTCGTCACCGCGCCCGGCGAACTCCGTGGCGACGATCACCAGGCACAACCGCGTGGCCGGATCGAGCTCGTCCTCCCACCGCCGGGACAGGGCGGGCAGCACGAGCGCGCTGTCCCCGTGCCCCTTCCCCAGCATGAACAACACGCCCCGGCGCACGCCCGCGTAGCCGTGGTCGAGCAGAGCCAGCAACGCCGGCTTCGAGGCCTCCCAGGCGGCCGGCCAGCTCGGGTGCACCCCGTCGGAGCCGCTGCCCCCGGCGACCGCGATCGCCCCGCAGACGTTCTCCAGCAGCCACTCACGGCTGGGGGTGTTGTCGTGCGCGACCAGCTCCAGCAGGAACGGCCACGCCGCCGCCGTCGCCTCGCTGACCTCGGACTCCTCCCCGGTCAGGTGCCGCACCAGCTCCTCGTGCGGCTCGGCGGACGTCCGGGCCTGCCTCAGCAACCTGGGAAGGTCGTCGGCGTACCCGTCATGACTGCGCAACCGGTACCAGTCGATGCCCTTCAGACCCTCCACCATGGACCCAACAATAGGAAAAGGCCGCGACCAGTAGGTCGCGGCCTTCTCACCATGAGCTAGCTCACGCGGTCGGCGCGAGGTAGAGCAGGCGGTTCGGCGAACCGGTGCCCGGGTTCGTCACCTTCGACGGCGTCGACTGCCCGATCAGGTACGAGGCGACCTGAGCCGGCGTCGCCGCGCGGTTCGTCGAGAGGTAGCGAGCGGCGGCACCCGCGACGTGCGGGGTGGCCATCGACGTGCCCGAGATGGTGTTGGTGGCCGAGTCCGACGTGCTCCAGGCCGACGTGATCGCCGAGCCCGGCGCGAAGATGTCGAGCACGGTGCCGAAGTTCGAGTACGAAGCGCGGGCATCGGTGCGCTCGGTGGCGCCCACGGTGATCGCCTCGGTCACGCGGGCCGGCGAGAAGCCGGACGCGTTGGCGTTGGAGTTGCCCGCGGCCACGGCGAACGTGACGCCCTTGGCGACGGCGTTGCGGACGGCCGTGTCGAGGGTGGCGTTGGCGCCACCGCCCAGCGACAGGTTGGCGACGGCCGGCTTGACGGCGTTGGCGCCCACCCAGTCGATGCCGGCCGCGACGCCCGCGAGGGTGCCGGAGCCGTTGTTGTCGAGCACGCGGACGGCGACGATCTTCGCGGCCTTCGCGACGCCGTACTGCGAGCCCGCGATGGTGCCGGCGACGTGCGTGCCGTGGCCGTTGCCGTCCTGGGCGACGTTGTCGTTGTCCACGAAGTCACGGCCGTTGGCGGCACGGCCACCGAACGTCGAGTGGCTGATGCGGACACCGGTGTCGATGACGTACGCGGTGACGCCCGATCCGGTCGAGGTGTAGCTGTAGGAGCTGTTGAGCGGCAGGTTGCGCTGGTCGATGCGGTCGAGACCCCACGACGGCGGGTTCGTCTGCGTCGCCTGCGTGTGGACGACCTGGTCGGCCTCCACGAACTCCACCGACGGGTCGGCGGCCAGGCGCTTGGCCTGCTTCTCGGTCAGCTTCACGTTGAAGCCGCCGAAGGTCTTGTACTCGCGCTCGACCGTGCCGCCGAACCGGGAAGCGAGGGCGTGCCCGTTCGCCTTGCCCTCCTTCAGCTTCACGATGAAGCTGCCGGCGATCTTCTCCGGGGCGTTGAGGGACAACACCTCGCCCTCGGCGGCGGAGGCGTTGGGAACCATCAGGACCGACATGGCGAGAGTCGCCGCGCCGGCACCGGCCAGGAACCGGATCTTTCGCGTCATGATTCGCTTTCCGTTCTTTGCAGGGGAACGAAGCGCTTTCGACGTTATGGAGAGATCCGGTTCCTGCCAAGGGTGTCTTACGGATTAAGACGCGCTTGTATTGCCGGACAATTCACCCTTCACAAGGATGGCGGCCAGTAGAGGATACGAGTGACGGGTGGCGTGCCCGGGGTGCCCGTGGTAACCAGCGCGCGCTCGACCTGCGCGGGCGTGGCGGTGCGGTTGCGTTCCAGGAACCGTGCCGCGACACCGGCCGCGTGCGGTGCGGCCATGGACGACCCGCTCAACGTGTTGGTCGCCGTGTCGGAGCTGTTCCAGGCGGAGGGGATGCTGACGCCCGGCGCCCAGATGTCCACCAGGGGGCCGTAGTTCGACGACGAGGACTTGGTGTCGTTCTGCGTCAACGCACCCACGCAGATCGCGGCCGCGACCCGTTGCGGCGACGAGTTCGCCGGGTCCGTGTTGCTGCCGCCCGCCGCGACCGCGTACGAGACGCCCGAGTCGATCGACTTCTTCACGGCCGTGTCCAGAGCCGCGGAAGCACCGCCCCCCAACGACATGTTCGCCACCGCGGGCTTCACGGCGTTGCGCGTCACCCAGTCGACGCCCGCGATGACACCGGAGATCGTGCCGGAACCCGACCCGTTCAGCACGCGCACACCCCACACCGTGGCCTGCTTGGCGACGCCGTGCTTCGTGCCCGCGGCGATGCCGGCGACGTGCGTGCCGTGACCGTTGTCGTCCTGGGCGATCGCGTCGTTGTCGACGGTGTCCCAGCCGTTGCGCGCCCTGCCGCCGAAGTCCGTGTGCGTCACGCGGAGGCCGGTGTCGATCACGTAGATGTTCACGCCACGTCCGGTGGTCGTGTACTCGTAGCGCTGGTCGAGTGGCAACGCGCGCTGGTCGATGCGGTCCAGGCCCCACGGCGGGTCGAGCTGAACGCTGTTGGCGTGCACGATCCCGTCACGCTCCACAGAGGACACGTTCGGGTCGGCCTTCAACGCCTTCAGCTGCGCCGACGTCAGCCGGGCGCTGAAACCGTTCAGCACACTGGAGTACCGGTGCTCGACGGCACCGCTGAACGACGAGACGGCGCCGTCCTTCAGCACGACGATGTACGACGACGTGGCCGCGGACGCAGGGGCGACCACGACCATTGCCGCGAGGGCGGCGACTGCCAGCAGGGCTCTCACAGGCAGACTTCCTTTCATTTGCAGGGAAAACGGCCCCGGCTCGCAGGAACCGGGGCCGCACATCTCAGTGCTGCGTTCAGCTGGTCGGCGCCCAGTGCAGGAGCCTCGTGGTCGTGTTCGCTCCGGGGTTGGTCACCTTGCCGTTGGTGGCGTTGGACGTGATCGCGGTCGCGACCTGGGCGGGCGTCACGTTGAAGTTGCCCTGCAGGTACCGGGCCACCACACCGGCGACGTGCGGCGCCGCCATCGAGGTGCCGGAGATGGTGTTCGTGGCCGTGTCACTGGTGTTCCACGTGGACGTGATGCCACCACCGGGCGCGAAGACGTCCACCACGGGGCCGTAGTTGGAGAAGGAGGAGCGGGCGTCGGTGCGGTCGGTGGAGCCCACGGTCAGCGCCGCCGCCACCCGGGCGGGCGAGGTGTTCGCCGCGTTCGTGTTGGAGTTGCCCGCCGCGACGGCGAACGTCACGCCGCGCGTGATAGCGCCGGACACGGCGTTGTCGAGCGAGGTGTTGGCGCCGCCGCCGAGCGACATGTTGGCGACAGCGGGCTTGACGTGGTTCGACGCCACCCAGTTCACGCCGGCGACGACCCCGGCGATGGTGCCGGAGCCGGAGTTGTTCAGCACGCGGACGCCGATGATGTTCGCCTGCTTGGCGACGCCGTGCAGCGTGCCCGCGACGGTGCCGGCGACGTGCGTGCCGTGGCCGTTGCCGTCCTGCGCGACGGCGTCGTTGTCCACGAAGTCGTAGCCGTTCTTCGCACGGCCGCCGAAGTCGCGGTGGGTGATGCGGACGCCGGTGTCGATGATGTAGGCGTTCACGCCGGAACCGGTGCTGTTGTAGGTGTAGCGCTGGTCGAGCGGCAGGTTGCGCTGGTCGATCCGGTCGAGGCCCCACGACGGCGGGTTGACCTGCGTGGCCTGGATGCTGACGACCTGGTCGCGTTCCACGTACTCGACCGAGGGGTCAGCGGCCAGTCTGCGCGCCTGCGCGTCGCTCATCCTGACCGAGAAGCCCTGGAAGACCGTGTCGTAGACGTGCCCGACCTGGCCGCCGAACCGGGAACCGAGAGTCTGCGCGCTCGCGGTGACCCCGTCGTCCTTCAGCTTCACGATGAAGCTGCCGGCGATGTTCTCACCGGGCGAGACGCGGATCTCGCCCACCGCGGCGGTGGCGGGGGCCGCGAACGCGGCGATCATGACCGCCGAGCCCAGCAGAGTTGCAGTCTTGCGCATTGTGCAGTCCTGTTCGTCGCAGGGATGCTCAGGAAGCTGACCGGGGCTATTGGCGGCGTAATAGTCCCGAGATCTGAACCTGCCGAGTTTCGAACCGGGACAAAACCGCCGATCGGCTGTACCGCGTTCCCTTTGCTGCCGATAGCCTTCCGAGCTTGACTCCGTGAAACGGAGGAGTGGATGCTCACGATTTACCCACCGCGCGAGGAGCTCGCCGACCTTCTCGTGACGGGTCCGTTCGCGGACGCGTTGCGGGTCGCGATCCAGGTGCGGGGACTCAGTCTGGAACGGCTGCAGCACCGCCTGAAGGTGCGGGGCGCGCCGATCAGCGTGACGGCGCTGAGCTACTGGCAGTCGGGCCGGCGCAGACCCGAGCGGCCGGAGTCGCTGATGGCGCTGGCGCACCTGGAGGACGTCCTCGGGCTGCCGGCGGCCGCACTGAGCCGCCTGCTGGGGCCGCCGCGGCCGCGTGGCCGTTCCCGCAGGCGGGAGCAGGCGGCACGGGCCGCGTGGGACGGTTCCGGGTTGGTGCTGACCGCCCAGCACGACCGGGTCGACGTCGCGCCGTGCGGCGGGGTGCTCGGCATCCGGTCACGGCAGGTCATGCAGGCCAGCACCGCCAATGTGGACCGCTGGATCCTGTGCCAGGAAACGGGTTCCGCGCAGCCCGCGGTCACGGCGGTCCGTTCCTGCCGGGTCGGCCGGATCGCCAGGGAACGCACGAACGGCGTGCTCGTCGCGGAGATGTTGTTCGACGAACCGATCTCCTCCGGCGACTCGATCGCGATCGAGTACGAATTGATCTATCCACGTCCGACCGTCGAGCACACGCATTTCCGGCGGTTCGGAGAGCGCGTGCACGACTACGTGCTGGAGATCAAATTCGCGGCCGAGTCCCCGCCCGCCTCCTGCGAGCAATTCTCGTCCGGCCCGGCCGGAACGGAAATGTTCGCCGGCGCCCGTCCCGCGCCCGTGGACGAAGGCGGGTACGCGCACGCCGCCGCCCTCGACTTCGGTCCCGGCCTCTACGGAATGCGCTGGACGGTCGACGCGAACGCCTCGGGGTCCTCCACCCAGGGGAAGTGACCGGCACCGGGCTGCACCACCAGCGTCGCGCGCGGGAACAGGCCGGCGTACTCCCGCGCGCGGTTCGGCGGCAGTGACACGTCCAGCTCACCGGTCAGCAGAAGTGTTGGCACGTCGAGGTTCGCGAGCTTCTCGCGCACAGTCCGCACGTCGAACGCGCCGTCGGCGTAGTACTCCATGGCGGCCTCGGGATGGCGCGGGTGCTCTTCCACCGCACGCGCGGCGTCGTCCCAGCGACCGTGGAAGAACGGGCTGATCCTCGCGAACGCCTCGGGCGTCACGTTGCCCGCCCAGATCTCCTCGAACCCCTTGACCGCCTCGGCGTACCAGGGCTCATCGGCGCGCCGCAGGGCCACCTCCCGGCGGTCCTCGTCGGTGACGTCGACGCCGGCCACGCGCGGGCTGGGCGCGACGAGGACGAGTTCCTCGACGCGCTGCGGGAACCGGAGGGCGTAGAGGATCGCGAGGGTGCCTCCCGCCGAGTGCCCGAACAGCCTGACCCGGTCGAGACCGAGGTGCCGGCGGAGCGCTTCCACGTCGTGGACCTGACGATCGACGCGGTAGGAGCCGGCTTTCTCCGACTCGCCCGTGCCGCGCAGGTCCAGCCTGATCACGTCGTCCAGCGGCAGCCCGCCCAGGTACGACGAGTCCTGCATCGGCCCGCCGGGCAGGCAGATCAGCGGGTCCCCGGCCTCACCGTGGTAGGCGAGGCCGAGCCCGTCCGCGTTCGTGAAAGTCCCCATGTCCCGCAGTGTGTCAGTACGAGCGCGGCAACTTCAGCGAGTTTTGCGCGACGAAGTTGAGCACCATCTCCCGCGAAACGGGCGCGATGCGCGACAGCCGGGACATGCCGAGCATCGACGCCAGCCCGAACTCGGAGCTCAGCCCGTTGCCGCCGTGGGTCTGGATGGCCTGGTCGACCGCGGCCGCGATGGCTTCGCCCGCCGCGTACTTGGCCATGTTCGCGGCCTCACCGGACTCCTTGTCGCGGCCGGAGTCGTAGAGCGCGGCCGCCTTCTGCGTCATCAGCCTGGCCAGCTCGATCTCGATGTGGATCTTCGCCAGCGGGTGCGAGAGGCCCTGGTGCGCGCCGATCGGGCTGTCCCACACCTGACGCTGCCGCGCGTAGGAGACGGCCTTGGCGATCGCGAGGCGGGCCGAGCCCGTCGCCATGCTCGCGCCCATGATCCGTTCGGGGTTGAGACCGGCGAAGACCTGCAGCAGGCCCTGGTCCGGCGAGCCCACGACGGCGTCGGACGGCAGCCTGACGTCGTCGAAGAACAGGGTGAACTGCTTCTCCGGCGCCACCAGGTCCATCTCGATCTGGTGGTGGGTGAAGCCTTCGGAGTTCGTCGGCACGACCACGAGCACCGGCCCGGTCGCCTGGATCGCGACCACGAGCACGGCGTCGACCTCGTCGACGCCGGAGATGTAGGTCTTGGTGCCCTTGAGGACCCAGTCGTCACCGTCGCGCCGGACGTGCGTCTTCAGCTTGTGCGAGTTGGAACCCGCGTCCGGCTCGGTGATCGCGAAAGCCATCTTCAGCGTGCCGTCCGCGAAACCGGGCAGCCACTTCGACTTCTGCTCCTCGGTGCCGAACCGCGCGATCACCGTGGCGCAGATCGCGGGCGAGACCACCATGAGCAGCAACGGACATCCGGCTGCCGCCAGCTCCTCGCACACCGCCGCGAGGTCGCCGATGCCGCCGCCACCGCCGCCGTACTCCTCGGGCACGGCCACGCCGAGGTAGCCGAGCTTGCCGGCCTCCTCCCACAGTTCGGTGGTCTTCTCCCCCGCCCGGGACTTGGCGATGAAGTAGTCGTGGCCGTACTGGGCACCGAACTCGGCGACGGCCTTGCGCAGTGCGATCCGCTCTTCGGACTCGACGAAGCTCACAGTTCCTCCACTACGGCCAGGACATCTCCGGCATTGACCTGCTGTGCCTGCGAGACGAGGAGTTCGGTGACGGTGCCCGCGCTGGTCGCGAGCACGCGGTGTTCCATCTTCATGGCCTCCAGCACCAGGAGCTCGGCGCCGGCCTCGACCACGTCGCCCTGCTGGACCGACACCCTGACCACGGTTCCGGGCATCGGGGCGACGGTCGCGCCCGGCGCGAGCTTCGTCTCCGGTTCGGGGAAGCGCGGCACGACCTTCAGCGTCACCGAGCCGCGCGGCGAGTCGACCTCGACCAGATCGCCGTACCTCGCGACGTGGAACGGAACGCGCACGCCGTCCAGGTCCAGCGTGACCACACCGGGAGTCGCCTGCTTCGGGTCGTACTCGACCTCGACCGGCTCCTCGCCGAACAGGAACCTGGCCTTCGGCTGCTGCGACCGCACGTTGCGCCAGCCGAGCGGCAGGTGCCCGATCTTCCGGCCGGCCGCGCTCGCCAGCGCCGCCGCGAGCGCAAACGGTTGCGGGTCAACGGTCCGGGTGAAGTCGTGCTCGGTCAGGAACCCGGTGTGCGTGTCGCCGTCGAGGAACGCCTCGCTGCCGAGGACGTCCACGAGCAGTGCGCGGTTCGTGACCAGGCCGTGGATCTGAGCGCTCTGCAACGCCGTCGCGAGCTTGCGGGCGGCGGCACGGCGCGTCGGCGCGTACGCGATCACCTTGGCCAGCATCGGGTCGTAGTGCACCGAGACCACGGAGCCGTCCTCGACTCCGCTGTCGAGCCGGACGTCGCCGGGCACGTGGAACCGGTGCAGCGTGCCGCTCGCCGGGCGCCAGTCGTTCGCCGGGTCCTCGGCGTAGAGGCGGATCTCGATGGCGTGACCCCGCGGTTGCGGCACGTCCACCGGCAACTCGGCACCTTCGGCGATCCGCAGCTGCCAGTCGACCAGGTCGACGCCGTGGACGAGCTCCGTGACGGGGTGCTCGACCTGCAGCCGGGTGTTGACCTCCAGGAAGTGGAAGTCCTCGCCCTTCAGCATGAACTCGACGGTGCCCGCGCCGACGTACCCGATCGACTCGGCTGCCGCCGTCGCCGCGGCGAACAAGCGCCGGCGCACGTCGTCGCTCACGGCCGGACTGGGCGACTCCTCGACGATCTTCTGGTGCCGGCGCTGGATCGAGCACTCGCGTTCGCCGAGCGCCCAGACCGTGCCGTGCGCGTCGGCGAGGATCTGCACCTCGACGTGCCGCGCGTGCTCCAGCAACGGCTCGCAGAACACCGTGGGGTCAGCGAACGCCGACTCGGCCTCACGCCGTGCGCTCGCCAGCGCGTCGGCGAACTCGGCCTTCTCCCGCACGATCCGCATGCCGCGGCCACCACCGCCGGCCGACGCCTTGATCAGCACCGGGAACTCGGTGACGGTCTCCGGGTCCAGTTCCGGCAACGTCGGCACACCCGCGGCCGCCATCCGCTTCTTCGCGGCGACCTTGGAGCCCATCGCCTCGATCGAGTCCGGTTCCGGGCCGACCCAGGTCAGGCCCGCGGCCTGCACCTTCCGCGCGAAATCGGCGTTCTCACTCAAGAACCCGTAGCCGGGGTGGACGGCGTCCGCGCCCGCCTTGACCGCGGCCTCGACCAGCAGGTCGGCCCGCAGGTAGGTCTCGGTCGGTGACGCGCCGGGCAACCTCACCGCGAAGTCGGCCTCGCGGACGTGCGGCGACTCGGCGTCCGGGTCGGAGAACACCGCGACCGTGCGGATCCCGCCTGCCTGGCAGGTGCGGATGATCCGGCGGGCGATCTCGCCGCGGTTGGCGATCAGGAGGGTCTTGATCACTGCGCTCATCTTCGGGCTCACATCCGGAAGACGCCGAAGCCGTCGGCGCCCTTGATCGGTCCGCTGTGGACAGCGGAGAGGCAGAGGGCGAGCACGGTCCTGGTGTCGCGCGGGTCGATCACGCCGTCGTCGTAGAGCTTCCCGGACAGGAACGGCGCGAGCGACTGCTCCTCGATCTGCGCCTCCACCATCTTGCGCATGGCGGCGTCGTGCTCCTCGTTGTACTCCTGCCCCTTGGCCATCGCGGCCTGCCGTCCGACGATCGAGAGCACACCGGCGAGCTGAGCAGGGCCCATCACGGCCGACTTGGCGTTGGGCCAGGTGAACAGGAACCTCGGGTCGTACGCCCTGCCGCACATGCCGTAGTTGCCGGCGCCGTACGAGGCGCCCATCGTGATCGTCAGGTGCGGGACCCGACTGTTGGAGACGGCGTTGATCATCATCGAGCCGTGCTTGACGATGCCGCCTTGCTCGTATTGGGCGCCGACCATGTAGCCGGTGGTGTTCTGCAGGAACACCAAGGGGGTGTCGCTCTGGTTCGCGAGCTGGATGAACTGCGTGGCCTTCTGCGACTCCTCGCTGAACAGCACGCCGCGCGCGTTGGCGAGGATGCCGACCGGGTAGCCGTGGATGCGGGCCCAGCCGGTGACGAGGCTGTTGCCGTACAACGGCTTGAACTCGTCGAAGTTCGACCCGTCGACGAGCCGTGCGATGACGTCGCGCGGGTCGAACGGCACCCGCTGGTCCTCGGAGACGAGGTCGAGGATGCTCTCGGCGTCGAACAGCGGCTCTTCCACCGGTGCCGGCTCAGGACCCTGCTTGCGCCAGTTCAGCCGGGCGACGACCCTGCGCGCCAGCCGGATCGCGTCGGTCTCGTCCTCCGCCACGAAGTCCGCGAGCCCGGACGTGGCGCCGTGCATGGTCGCGCCGCCCAGCGACTCGTCGTCGGAGTCCTCCCCGGTCGCCATCTTGACCAGCGGCGGACCGCCCAGGAACACCTTGGAGCGGTCCTTGATCATGATCACGTAGTCGGACATGCCGGGCACGTACGCACCGCCGGCCGTCGCGTTGCCGAACACCGCCGTGATCGTCGGGATGCCGGCCGCGCTCAACCGGGTCAGGTCGCGGAACGCCCTGCCGCCGGGGATGAAGATCTCGCTCTGCGTCGGCAGGTCCGCTCCGCCCGACTCGACGAGGCTGACCAGCGGCAGCCGGTTCTGCAGCGCGATGTCGTTGGCCCGCAGTGACTTGCGCAGCGTGTACGGGTTCGACGAACCGCCGCGCACGGTCGGGTCGTTCGCGACGATCACGCACTCGACGCCCTCGATGCGCCCGATGCCGGTGACGACCGACGCGCCGACCGGGAAGTCGGTGCCCCACGCGGCGAGCGGGGACAGCTCCAGGAACGGGCTGTCCTCGTCGACGAGCAGCTCGACCCGTTCGCGGGCGAGGAGCTTGCCGCGCTTGTGGTGCCGCTCGACGTACTTCGGCCCACCGCCCGCGAGCGCTTTGGCGTGCTCGGCGTCCAGTCCCGCGATCTTCGCGAGCAGCGCCTCCCTGTTGCCCATCAGGCGAACCCCAATCGTCGTGCCGCGAGCTCGGTCATCACTTCACTCGCCCCGCCCCCGATGCCGAGGATGCGGGCGTCCCGGTAGTGACGCTCCACTTCGGACTCCCGCATGTAACCCATGCCTCCGTGCAGCTGCACCGCTTCGTCGACCACCTCGGAGCAGGCGTCGACGGCGGCGTTCTTCGCGAAGCAGACCTCCGTGACGCAGTCCTCGCCTCGGTCGATCCTCGCCGCGACCTCGCGCGTGTACGTCCGTGCCAGGTCGATCTTCTGCGCCATGTGCGCGAGCTTGTGCCGCACCACCTGGTTCTTGATCAGCGGCTTGCCGAACGTCTCGCGGTTGCGGACCCACTCGACGGTCAGGTCCAGCGCCCGTTGCGCCGTCGCGTACGCCTCGACCGCCATCGTCACGCGTTCGACCTGGAACTGCCGCATGATCTGCGCGAAGCCCTGGTTCTCCTCGCCCACCAGGTTCTTCACCGGCACGCGCACGCCGTCGAAGTGCAGTTCGGCGGTGTCGCTGCAGTGCCAGCCCATCTTGTCGAGCTTGCGGCGCGTGAACCCGTCCTCGATCACGAGCAGCGAGATGCCCTGGTAGCCCTCGCCGCCGGTCCGCACCGCGGTCGTGACGAAGTCGGCCCGGCAGCCGGAGGTGATGAACGTCTTCTCGCCGGTGACGACGTAGTGGTCGCCGTCCCTGACCGCCTTGGTCCTGATCGCCGCGACGTCGGAGCCGGCGCCGGGTTCGGTGACCGCGAGGCTGCCGATCTTCTCGCCGCGGATCGCGGGCTTCGCGAACCTCTCGACCAGGTCGTCGTTGCCGCTCTGCCAGATGTGCGGGATCGCGATGCCGAGCGTGAACAGCGCCGCCATCACGCCCGACGAGCCGCCGTTCTGGATGATCTCCTCGGTCAGCGCGACCGAGTCGAGCAGGTCGCCGTGCTCGAACCCGATGCCGAGCAGGTCGAGTTCCGCGGCCTTCTCGTGCAGCTCACGAGGAACTTCGCCGTCGCGTTCCCACTGGTCGAGGTGCGGCGCGATCTCCCTGCGGGTGAAGTCGCGGACCAGTTGCCGCAGTTCTTTCCGCTCGTACAGGTCCTTCGTGATCACAGGAGCTCCTCCGGGATCTCTACTTCCCTGCTGCGCAGCCATTCGCCCAGCGCCTTGGCCTGCGGGTCGAACCGGGTGCTGCTCGCCACCCCGTCACCGAGGAGGCCGTGCAGCACGAAGTTGAGCGCCTTGAGGTTCGGCAGCTCGTACCTGCTGACCTCGCGCGCCTCCGGCAGCAGCTCCTGGAGCTTCTCGGTGGTGAGGAAGCCGTTCAGCCACTCGAAGGCCTCGTCGCTGCGCACCCACACACCGAGGTTCGCGTCCCCGCCCTTGTCGCCGCTGCGTGCACCGGCGATCGTTCCCAGCGGCCTCTTCACAGCAACACCGCCTTGGCACTGACCTCGTCGCGGTTCACGTAAGCCGCCTGGTAGACGCCGAACGGCGTCCCGTCGCCGGGTGGCGCCGTGACGTGGAACCCGGGATAGCTCGCCAGCGCCAGCTCGATCGCGGCCCGGCTGAAACCCTTGGCCCGCTTGGGGTCCGCCGTCTTGATGGTGACGTGCAGCAACGCGCTGGCCTGCTCCTCGGTGGCCGCGTCGTGCTGGTCGGTCCGCGCCAGCGTCCAGGTCAGTCCGTCCTCACCGATGGCGTCGTGGAGCTGCCGCCGGACCAGGTCGGCCTTCTGCTGAACGTCGAGTCCGGTGAGGACGAACGTCGTGGAGTTCCGGAAGCCGCCCAGCGTGTTCAGGCAGACCTTGAGCGTGCCGGGAGGCGGACTCCCCCTGGTGCCGCTGATCCTGACCCCGCGCTCGTGCGCGTCGAGCCTGATCGTGTCGAAGTGCGTGGTGACGTCCGGCCCCAGGTACTCGGGCGCCCCGATCTCGTACAGCAGCTGCGCCGTCACGGTGTCGACCGTGACCGCGCCGCCCGTGCCGTCGTGCTTGGTGATCAGGCACGAGCCGTCGGCCTCGATCTCCGCGATCGGGAACCCCGGCCGGGTCACGTCGATCTCGGTGAAGAACGAGTAGTTGCCGCCCGTGGCCTGCGTCCCGCACTCCAGCACGTGCCCGGCGACCGTGGCTCCGGCCAGCCGGTCCCAGTCGTCGCGCGCCCAGCCGAAGTGCGCCGCGGCGGGCCCGACCACGAGGCTCGCGTCGGTGACGCGCCCGGTGACCACGACCTGCGCGCCCTGGTCCAGGCACTCCGCGATCTCCCACGCGCCGAGGTAGGCGTTGGCGGTCAACGCTTCGGGGAACCGCGCCTTGAGGTCGTCGCCCGTGACGTACCCGACCTTGGCGCCGAGCTTGCGCGCCAGGCCTTCGGGGTTCAGGCCACCGGCGTTGACCACGATCTTGACGCCCTTGTCGAGCGCCAGCGCGAGGCAGTCCTCCATCTGCCGCAGGAACGTCTTCGCGTAGCCCAGCGACGAGTCCTTCATGCGGTCGCGCCCGAGGATGAGCATGGTCAGCTCGGCGAGGTAGTCGCCGGTCAGGACGTCGAGCTCGCCACCTTCCAGCTGCTCGCGCATCGCGGACAGCCGGTCGCCGTAGAACCCGGACGCGTTGCCGATCCTGATCAACGGCCACCTCCGGGCGGCCCCGCGAACGCCTGCGCGATCGGCATCCACTCCTCCGCCACCGGGCCCGAGGCCTCGATCGCGAGCTCCTTGCGGTTGCGGCGCTGCGTCACCAGCCACGCGAAGTCCAGCGCCGGCCCGGAAACCCGGTTCCCGGCGTCCTCCGGTCCCCAGGTCCACGACTCGCCGCCGGGCCCGGTCAGCTCGACGCGCACCTCGTCCGTCGGCACCGCCAACCCGTTGAGCAGGAAGGCGAACCCCATCGTCCGCACGCCGATGTGACACACGTGCCTGATGCGCGCGGTGGGTTCCCGCACCACCCCCAACGCGTCCGCGACGTCCTGCCCGTGCGCCCAGGTCTCCATGATCCGCGCGGTCGCCATCGACGCCGGACTCATCGGCGGCCCGAACCACAGGATCTTCCCGGTGGCCTGGGCGAGGTGCTCCAGCAACGACTTCCTGCTGTCCCGCCACAGCTCCAGCAGGTTCGGCGACACCGCCGCCTCCGCCGCGGTGCGGTCGACGATGTCGGCGGTCAGCGGCTGCGCCTGGAACGCCTCGGGGTCGGTGATGGCGAGGATCGACGCCTTGTCCGTCCACATGAGATGACCGATCTGGTGCGCCACCGTCCAGCCCTCTGCCGGCGTGGGCACCGACCAGTCGTCCACCCCCGCGACGATCTCGTCCAGCGAGCGCGACTCGGCGTCGAGGTCGGCCAGCAGTTCCGTGATCACAGCTGTTCCTCCAGCATCCGCGCCCAGTAGCGCACGACGTGCGCCCGGCGCTTGGTGTCGTCGGCGAGCTGGTTGGCGAGCGCCAGCCCGCGCACAAGATCAAGGGTCGCCTGCACCGCGTCCCGCACACCCGGCTTCGAGTCGTCTGCGTCGAGCAGTTCCAGAGCCAGCCCGTACACCTCGCGCCCCAGCCGTGCCTGCAGCTCCAGCACCTGCTCGCGCAGCTCCGGGTCGGTGCGCGCGGCCACCCACAGTTCGAGTGCCGCGGTGAACAGGTCGCTGGCGTGGAAGTCCGCGATCAGCTCCACCACGGCGTGCGTGCTCTTCTCGGCGACCTGAGCGCGGCGCTTGAGCGCCTCGACGCTCTCGGCCCCCACGTGCTCCACGGCCGCCGCGACCAGCTCACCGCGCGTGCGGAAGTGGTGCAACTGCGCGCCGCGCGACACCCCTGCCCGCTCGGCCACCTCGGTCGTCGTCGTGCCCGACCAGCCGCGTTCCACCAGGCACTCGACGGTCGCCTCCATCAGCTTCCGCTTCGTCTCGCGCGTGCGGTCGGCCTGGCGCTGCCTCGTCTCCACACCCGGAGTGTTCCGCCAGACAAACAAACAGTCAAGCCTGCTTGTAAGTGACCCGGGAAGAGTTGCTGCTAGCGTCCGCGAGCGATGAGCATCGTGGAACGACTGCGGGCCGCCGGCTGCGTTTTCGCCGAAGAAGAGGCCGCACTGCTGCAGGAAGCCGCTCGCGACGCCGAGCACCTCGAAGACCTGGTCAGGCAACGGGCCGACGGCCTGCCGCTGGAGCACGCCGTCGGCTGGGCGCTGTTCTGCGGGCGGCGGATCGTCGTCACCAGGGGCGTCTTCGTCCCCCGCCACCGCACCGAGCTGCTCGTGGACCTCGCCACCGAACTGAAGCCCGCCACCGTCGTCGACCTGTGTTGCGGCTCCGGCGCGGTGGGCGCGGTCCTGCAACACCGGCTACCGGACGCCACGGTCTACGCCGCCGACATCGACCCCGTGGCCGTGGCGTGCGCGCGCAAGAACCTGACGAACGTGTTCGAAGGCGACCTGTTCGACGCCCTGCCCACGCATCTCAAGGGCACCATCGACGTCGTGGTCGCCAACGTCCCGTACGTGCCGACCGACGACATCCCGTTCATGCCTTCAGAAGCCCGCGACCACGAGGCACGGGTGGCGCTCGACGGCGGCGCGGACGGCCTCGAGGTCATGCGCCGCGTGGCGGCCCAGGCGGCGACCTGGCTTCGCCCCGGCGGACACCTGATGAGCGAGACCAGCGAACGCCAGGCACCGGCCGCACTCGCCGCCTTCACCACCGCAGGACTCGACACCAAGCTCGTGACCAGCGAGGACACCACGGCGGTGGTCGGGCGGCGCTAAGTTCCGTACAATGTACGGTATGGCGTACGACGAGGTCATGCAGTGGTTTGCGAAATGGGACGAGCTCGCGGTCAAGGGCGACGTCGAGGCGATGGCCGACATGGCCCTGTTCCCGGTCAACACGGTCACCGACGGTTCGGCCACGTCGTGGGACCGCGAGACGTTCCTGAAGGAGATGGGGGCCCAGCTGGGCGGTGAGGTGCAGATGGAGTCCACCAGGACGCCGCACTTCATCAACGACAACCTGGTCTTCGTGATCACGGACGGCACGATCAACGGGATCACGGTGCGCTACGGCGACCTGCTCACGAAGGTCGGCGGCGAGTGGAAGTTCCAGACGATGGCCCAGGGCGGGTGGGCCGAGTGAAGGACACCCTGGGGAAGAGGGCGTCCCACTGAGGATCACAGCAGTGTGAGTTGTTCCTGATCGACGCGCGGCGCCGGCACACCCACCGGCAGGCTGCCGTCGGGCCACACACCTTCGTCGTCACCGGGCACACCGGTGGCGGCGTCGGTGGAACGACCCCGCGGTGCCAGCCCGTGCTTCTCGATCAACGGGACCACGCGCGCCGCGAGCCGGGCGCGATACCGCTTGTCCACATAGGACCGGTTGCCGTACAGGTACCGGTACGTCTCGACCAGGTCCGGGTGCTCGCGCCGCAGCCAGGCCGCGAACCACTCCTTCGCACCCGGACGCAGGTGCAGCGGCAGCACGGTCACCCCGGTCGCGCCGGCGGCCGCGATCTGCTCCAGCAGGAAGTCCAGCTGCTCGGTGGAGTCCGTCAGCTCCGGTAACACCGGTGCCACGAACACCCCGCACGGCAAGCCTGCCTCACGCACCTTGCGCACCAGGTCGAGCCGGGCGGCGGGCGTCGGCGTGCCGGGCTCCAGCGACTTGTGCAGGTCCCGGTCCATCAACGCGAGCGACACCGCGATCCCGACCGGCACGACCTCGGCGGCCGCCGTCAGCAACGGCAGATCACGTGCCAGCAGCGTGCCCTTCGTCAGGATCGAGAAGGGCGTGCGGGAGGCGGTCAGCGCCTCGATGATCCCTGGCATCAAGGCGTACCGCCCCTCCGCCCGCTGGTACGGATCGGTGTTCGTGCCCAGCGCCACGTGCTCCTGCTTCCAGCGCGTGGACCGCAGCTGGCGCGACAGCACCTCCCCCGCGTTGACCTTGACGATCAGCTGGTCGTCGAAGTCCTTGCCGGTGTCGAGGTCCAGGTAGGAGTGGGTGTTGCGGGCGAAGCAGTTGTGGGACACGATCCCGTTCGCGATGAAGTCCGCGGTGCCGGTCGAGATGTCGTAGAGGGTCATCTCCCCCAGCGGTTCCACCGACACGACGCCCAGCGGCTGCTTCGACTTGATCGCCACGCCGTCGATGTCGCGCTTGCGGGTGATCGACGGGTCGACGGTGTGGAAGAAGCGCAGGTTCTCCCGCAGCCCTCCACGCAACCGCACGACCCGCACACCACGCCGGCGGCGCAGCTCCTCGATCGCGAAGTCGAAGTCGAAGTGCTTGAGCGCCAGGCAGATCGCTTCCAGCACGGTGGCGTTGCGCGTCGACATCCGCAGGATGCTGCGCGAGCAGGTCCCGAGGTAGTCGAACGCTCCGGCGAGGAATCCCTTGAGCCAGTCGGGGTTCGGGGCTATCTGCCAGTGCGCTAGTTCGCGCACCTGGTGCAGAAATCCCCTCCCTTCTCGCACACCGAAGTAGTCGAGGTACTCCCGTGTGCGGTCCATGGCCTCGATGTCGGCCAGGGGGATGTGGAACTCGGTCTCGTCGTCCACCATGCCGCGCAGGTAGCCGCGGCGGTAGTCGTCGGTCACGGAGGGCTGCTCGACGAACGCCCCCGTGCCCATCAGCTTGTTGCCGGTCGTGAGGTGCGGACGCCGGCCGACGCCCGCCGTGTCGCCCGTCACGTGCTTCCAGCCGCGGTCGGTGAGGAACCGGTGGTCGCCGGACGCGACGACAGTGGTGCCGTCCTCCAGCGTCAACCGATACGCGGTCTTGCGCGTCTCCCAGTGGGCGAGCACCGTCGTGAGCTTGTAGCGCCGGTAGTTGCCGACGAGTTCGGTGCCGTAGATCTCGTCGCCTTCGCGCAACTCGGCCAACGGTTTCGTGCGACCGTTGCCCATGAGGATCGGCGTGTCACCGGCCAGGCAGTAGGTGCAGGCGTGTGAGCAGCCGCGATACGGGTTCACCGTCCACGAGAACGGCAACGACGAACCCGGTACCCCGTTGAGCACGGATTTGGCGCGGACCTCGTGGAACACCACGTCCGCGAACTCAGGAGTTCGTACGCTGCGCACCAGTCCCGGTAGCCCCGGTAGCGCCTGCTGCGGCTCTGCCTCGAGTTTCTGTCCGTCCCATCGCACACCGTCGATTCGAACACATGTTCGAACAGCGGTCAAGGAGTGCACGTGTCACCCATTGAGGTAGCAGGCTTCGTCACCGGCGCACTGTGCGTGTGGCTGGTCGCCCGCCAGAACCCCTGGAACTGGCCCATCGGGATCGCCAACAACATCGCGTTCCTCGTGCTGTTCTGGGGCAGCGGCCTCTACGCCGACTCCGGCCTGCAGATCGTCTACATGGCACTCGCGCTCTACGGCTGGTGGGCGTGGGTGCGTGGCGGCGTGCAGCACAGCGCGTTGCACGTCAGCCGCACCACGACGCCGCAATGGGTCTGGCTCGCGGTCGCCGGTGTGCTCGGAACCGGTCTGCTGCACTGGGTCCTGGTGACGTTCACCGAGTCGACCGTGCCGTTCTGGGACGCCATCACGACGGTGCTGTCGCTGCTCGCGACGTGGGGCCAGGCGCGCAAGAAGGTCGAGTGCTGGTGGTTGTGGATCGCCGCGGACGTGATCTACGTGCCGCTCTACGCGTACAAAGAGCTCTATCTGACGGCTGTGTTGTACGTGGGGTTCATGGTGTTGTGCGTGCTGGGGTTGCGCAACTGGACGAAGGACATCAAGAAGGAGGTGCCCGCGTGAAGGAGTTCGGCCACGCACTCGTGCTCGGCAAGTTCTACCCACCGCACAACGGGCACCACCACCTCATCGAGACGGCGGCCGCGCGCAGCGAACGCACGACCGTCACGGTGCTGGCGGCCTCGCACGAGACCATCCCGCTCGAACACCGCGTGCGCTGGCTGACCGAGACCCACCGCGACACGCCCGGCGTCCGCATCATCGGCGACCTCGACGACCACCCGATGGACTTCGACTCCGACGAGATCTGGAACCTGCACGTCGCACTGACCCGCGCGGTGCTGGCCCGGCGTGCGATCGCGGACGGCGAACCGGGCGCGGCACCCGTCGACGTCGTGTTCTCCAGCGAGAAGTACGGCGACGAACTGGCCGAGCGGCTCGGCGCGCGGCACGTGCTCGTCGACATCGACCGCCTGACGCACCAGGTCTCCGGCACGGCGATGCGCACCGATCCCCTCGCGAACTGGCACCACCTCGCGCCCGCGACCCAGCGCGGCCTCGGCTGGAAGGTCGTGGTCGTCGGCGCCGAGAGCACCGGCACGACCACGCTCTCGAAACAGCTGGCCGCCCACTTCGGAGCGCCGTGGATCCCCGAGTACGGCCGCGAGCACACCGAGCACAAGCTCACGGCGGCACGCGCGTTCGACCCATCAGCCACCGTGGACGGTCTGGTGTGGACCCTGGGCGACTTCGAAGACGTTGCGCACGAGCAGGAACGCCGCATCCAGGCCGAGACCGCACCGCTGGTCGTCGCGGACAACGACGCGTTCGCCGCGACCGTCTGGGGCGAGCGCTACCTCGGTTTCCGGCCGACCCTCCCCCTCGGCTCCGAACCGGACCTCTACCTGCTGACCGACCACGTCGGCGTTCCGTTCGAACAGGACGGCTGGCGTGACGGCGAACACCTGCGGGAGTGGATGACGGGCCTGTTCGAACGCGAGCTCGCCCAGCGCGGCGTGCCGTGGCTGAAGCTCACAGAAAACAGGTTCGCGACGGCCATAACCGCGGTCGAATATCTCATGGGGCAGGATGTCGCGCGTGGGTCACGGTCACGGGCATAGCCACGCGCTGAACGAGGAACCCGCATCGCAGCGCGTGCGCACGTTGCTGATGTGGCTGCTGGTGCCGTTGGCGCTGGCCACCATCGTCGGCGCGGCGCTGCTGTACCCGTTCGGGCACGAGCAGAAGACCGGCGCGGAGATCGGCCTGCACCAGACGCCGGTCGAGGCCGTCGTCACGGGCCTGGCCCAGAACTGCGGTGAGAAGTGCGTCGCGGTGACCGTGCAGATGGAAGACGGCGCCGCGAGCGGGCAGAGCATCACGATCCCGAGCGTGAAGGGCCCCGGAGCGCCGAGCTTCCAGATCGGTGACGAGGTGGTGCTGTCCTACGCGGGCAGTCAGCCGCAGGCCGCCGAGTCGTACCAGATCGTCGACTTCCAGCGCGGCTGGTCGCTCGCCGTGCTGGCGCTGCTGTTCGCAGCCGCCGTGCTGCTGCTCGGCCGATGGCAGGGACTCGCCGCCCTGGGCGCGTTGCTGCTGAGCTTCGTGGTGCTGGTGCTGTTCGTGATGCCGTCGATCCTCGCGGGCGAGAACCCGTTGATGGTCGCGGTGGTCGGCGCCGGGCTGATCATGTTCATGGTGCTGTACCTGACGCACGGCATCTCGGCGCGCACGTCGACAGCGGTGCTCGGAACACTGGTCAGCCTCGCGCTGATCGGCGTGCTGGGCGCGTTGTTCTCGGCCGCGTCGAGGCTGACCGGCCTCGACGAGGACACGACGAACCTCGTCACACTGCTCGGCACCGACATCGACACCCGCGGGCTGCTGCTCGCCGGCACGCTGATCGGCGCGCTGGGCGTGCTGGACGACGTGACGGTCACGCAGACCAGTGCGGTGTGGGAGCTTCGCCGGGCCAACGACGAGCTGACCTGGCGCGAGCTCTTCGCGGCGGGCTCGCGGATCGGGCGCGACCACATGTCGTCCGTCGTGAACACGCTCGTGATGGCCTACGCGGGCGCCGCGCTGCCGTTGCTGCTGGCGATCTCGCTGGCCGGGCGGTCGATGGGCGAGATCCTGACGTCGCAGCAGATCGCGCAGGAGATCGTCCGCACGCTCGTGGGCAGCATCGGCCTGGTGGCGGCGATCCCGGTGACCACCGCGCTGGCCGCCCTGATCGCGGTACGCCAAGAGGTCGCCCCCATCGCCCAGCCCATGTCACAGCAGGCCCCCGAACCCGAGCCTGAGCCCGAACCGAAGACCGTGAAGCGTGCCGCGAAGCCCGTGAAACCCGAAAAGCCACGGCCCGCGCGCATCGAGGGCGACCTCTTCACCGGCTACGACCCCGACAAGGGGCCGTGGGAACGTCCTAGTGAGCCAAGAGCACGAAGAGCAGCGCCAGCACGCCCGGCACCACCTGCACGAAGAAGATCTTCCGGCTCGCCGTGAACGTGCCGTAGATGCCGGCGACGATCACGAAGACCGTGAACAGCACGGACGCGCCGAAGTCCTGGCGGATCAGCGCGTAGATGAGACCGGCGGCGAGGAACCCGTTGTAGAGACCCTGGTTCGCCGCGAGGGCCTTCGACTCCTGCGCGAACTCGGGCGTGAGGCCGAACGCCTTCTGGCCGCGCGGCGTCGTCCAGAGGAACATCTCCAGCACCACGATGTAGAGGTGGATCAACGCCACGAGGGCGAGCAGAACGCCTGCGATGACCTGCACTTGGGTTCCTCCTCAGAGCTGACACACGCGATGAGACAATAGAGCAGTGGGAAGACAGCGGCCCGACACAGAGGCGATCACCGAGTCGATCGACTCCGGTGTCGCCGAACTGGTCCCCGATCTCGGTGGACGGAACTCCTGGACGTTGCGGGTCAACGGAACCCCACAGTCGCATGTGGACCTCGACGACCCGACCTACCTGGAGTTCGAGTACGTCCGCCGGCTGGGTCACATCGTCGACCTCACCGCGCCTTCGCGTGTGCTCCACCTGGGTGGTGGCGCTCTCACGCTAGCGCGCTACGTGGCCGATCTACTGCCTCGGGCGTCTCAGCAGGTGGCCGAGATCGACGCGGGCCTGATCGCGTTCATCCGCCGCGAACTCCCGCCACCCCCGCGGGTGAAGATCACCACGGGCGACGCCCGCGCCGTGCTCGTCAAGGCGCGGCCCGGCTCGTTCGACCTGATCATCACCGACTGCTTCGCCGGGGCCCGCACGCCCGCGCACCTGACGTCGGTCGAGTTCGTGGAGCAGGCTTCGGCCGCGCTCGCCGGCGACGGCATCTACGCGGCGAACATCGGCGACGGCAACGGCCTGCAGTTCGCCCGCGCCCAGTGCGCGACCGTGCGCTCGGTGTTCGAACACGTCTGCGTGATGGCCGAGCCGGGAGTGTTCCGCGGCAGGCGCTTCGGCAACTTCGTGATCATGGCCTCGCACAACGGCCTGCCGATGCAGCAGCTGACCCGCGCGACGGCCGGGGACCCGTTCCCTGGCCGGGTCGAGCACGGGACGGGGCTGACGAAGTTCATCGGTGGCGCGCCGGTCACCACCGACGCGACCGCGACCCTCTCCCCCGCCCCGCCCTCAGGCCTCTGGGGCACCTGAGCCGCTTCAGTCGAGCGACGTGACGAACTTCGAGACGGCGTCCGGATGGAGCTTCTGCGCCATCCGCCCGGCCGGAGCCAGTGAGCCGAGCCGGTACAGCGGCCGTTCCGCCGCCGCCATCCCGCGCGCCTCGGACCGCAGCTGGGCCACGAGCAGCTCCGAGAACACCAGACCGGGCGTGTCCCCGCGTGCGGCCAGCGCGTCAGCGAGCCGGCGGAGCTGGTAGACGCCCAGCTCGCGGCCGCCCGTGCCCGCGTACATCGACAGGGCGATGTTGATCGCCTTCTTGCCGCCGCGCACGAACAGGCCGACGGTCCGGGCGCCACGCAGGTCCGTGACCAGCAGGTCCAGGCCGTCCGCCACCGCCAGGTCGACCTTGCGCGTGCCGAACGCCCGCACGTACACGGTCGTGCCCTGCAGCCACACCGTGCGGCGCGCCTCGGACATAGCCAGCAGGATCACCGGCACCGACACGATCGCCCCGGCGATGACACCGGGCCAGCGGCCACCGATCAGACCCACGATCGCGCCGAAGGCGAGGGCGACCATGATGCCGCCGATCGCCACCATGCGCGCACGCTTGCGGACCGTCGCCTTGTCGAGCAGGTCGAGAACGAGCTTGTCGTCGCTCACGGGGTCTCACGCACCGCCTCGGCCACGACCGCTCCGGCGTCCGACGCCATGCCCTCGACACCACCCGGCACCGCGGCCACGAGTGCGGCCGCCTTCAGCGCACCGCGCACCTCTTCGACCACGTCCGCCAGCGGCACCGTGACCTGCTCGCCGGTCGCGAGGGTCTTCACGCCGATGTTGCCGGCCTCCAGGTCGCGCTCACCGAGCACCAGCGCCAGCTTCGCGCCCGACTTGTCGGCGGCCTTGAAGCCCGCCTTCATCGAACGGCCGCCGTAGACCAGGTCGGTCCGGACGCCCGCGGCACGCAGCTCACCGGCGATCGCGACCAGGCGGGCCCGCGCGGCCTCGCCCAGCGGCACGCCGATCACGTCGACCCGGCTGAACTCCGGCAGCACGCCCTCGGCCTGCGCCGCGAGCAGCGCCCGGTCGACGCCGAGGCCGAAGCCGACACCGGAGAGCTCCTGACCGCCGAGCTGCGCCATCAGGCCGTCGTAGCGACCGCCGCCGCCGATGCCCGACTGGGCACCGAGACCGTCGTGGACGAACTCGAACGTCGTCTTCGTGTAGTAGTCGAGACCGCGGACCATGCGCGGATTCTCGACGAACTTCACGCCCAGCTCGGTCAAGTACCCCTTGACGAGCTCGTAGTGCGCACGGCACGCGTCGCACAGGTGGTCCACCATCAGCGGCGCCTCGGCGACGAGCGCGCGCACCTCGGGGCGCTTGTCGTCCAGCACGCGCAGCGGGTTCAGCTCGGCACGCTTCTGCGTCGCCTCGTCCAGCGGCAGCTTCGCGAGGAACGCCTGCAGCAGCTCGCGGTACGCGGGACGGCAGTTCGCGTCGCCCAGCGACGTGAGCTCCAGGCGGTAGCCGGTCAGGCCGATCGCGCGGAACCCCGCGTCGCCGACGGCGATGACCTCGGCGTCCAGGGCCGGGTCGTCGATGCCGATCGCCTCGATGCCGACCTGGTGGAACTGCCGGTACCGGCCGGCCTGCGGCGCCTCGGCGCGGAAGAACTGGCCCGCGTAGTAGAGCTTCGCCGGCAACGAGCCGCGGTCGAGGCTGTGCTCGATCACGGCCCGCATCACGCCCGCGGTGCCCTCGGGGCGCAGGGTGATGGAGCGGTCACCGCGGTCGAGGAAGGTGTACATCTCCTTCGTCACGACGTCGGTCGACTCGCCGACACCGCGCGAGAACAACGCCGTGTCCTCGAAGACCGGCAGCTCGATGTAGCCGTAGCCCGCGAGCTCGGCGGCACGGGTCAGCGTCGACCGGACGTGCGCGAACGCGGCGGACGTCGGCGGGATGTAGTCGGGAACGCCTTTGGGTGCGGAAAACACGTCTCTCAAAGTCCTCGGTGCGGGGCGGCCGGCGCGTCGTCCGTCCGAACGGCGTCCTGCAGCTGGAGCAGGTACGGGTTCGTCGCACGTTCGCGGCCTATGGTCGTCGTCGGGCCGTGGCCGGGCAGCACCACTGTGTCGTCGGGCAAGGTCATGACCTTGCTCTGCAGGGACGACAGCATTCGCGAGTGGTCACCGCCGGGCAGGTCGGTGCGTCCGATGGAACCGGCGAAGAGCGTGTCACCCGAGATCACCAGGCGACCGCCTTCCTGCACACCGGACCGGAACATCACCGACCCGCCGGTATGGCCCGGCGTGTGGTCGACGGTGAGCTGCAGCCCGGCGAGGTCGAGCGCGGCGCCGTCGGCCAGCTCGCGGACCTCGGACGGCTCCCGCATCTCCAGGTTGCCCCCGAAGAACGCGGCGGACTCGCGGCTGATGCCCTTCAACGGGTCGGCGAGCATCGCTACGTCATCCGGGTGGATGTACGCGGGGATGTCGTTGCCGTCGCAGACGGGGGTGACGGAGAACGTGTGGTCGAAGTGCCCGTGCGTGAGCAGCACGGCGACAGGCGCGAGACGGTGCTGGCGCAGGGCCTGTTCGATCGGTTCGACCGCGTCCTGACCGGGGTCGATGATCACGCAGGGCTCGCCCTCACCGGCCGCCAGGACGAAGCAGTTCGCCTGGAGCGCACCAGTCGGGAACCCGATCACGAGCACGAAAATGACCTCCCTGTTCAACGACAGCCTAACCACCACACAAAGCTCATATGCCCAGGCCCTAGACTCCCGAGCCGACCGCCCTATTCGCATGAGTCCCTGGGGAGGGAGCACGTGCCCACCAACGAGCAGCGACGCGCGGCAGCCAAGCGCAAGCTTGAGCGTCAGATGGTCTACCGCCACGAGCGGGCCAAGAAGCGTCGCATCATCGCCGTCGTCTCGACGGTCGTCGTTGTTGCGCTCGTCGGAGGTGGCGTGTGGTTCCTCGCGACTAACGACGTCTTCGGAAATGGTGATGCCGCCGCGTCGGAGACTCCCACCCAGGAGTCGGTGGACAAGGCGGAGAACATCCCCACCGCGATGCACCAGATCCCGAAGCGCCCTGCCGCGCTTCCGGAGAAGGTGAATTGTGAATACACGAAGGGCCAGGAGCCGGCGGCCAAGGAGAACACGCCGCCCGCGAACGGCGAGCAGCCCACCACCGGCACCGTCGGCGTCACGCTCGGCACCTCGATCGGCGACCTGAAGCTGAACCTGGACCGCTCGCTCGCGCCGTGCACCGTCCACAACTTCGTGGAGCTGGCGAAGCAGAAGTACTTCGACAACACCACGTGCCACCGCCTCACGGTGACCGGCATCCAGGTCCTGCAGTGCGGCGACCCCGGCGGCAACGGCATGGGCGGCCCCGGCTACTCGTTCAAGGACGAGGTCTACCCGGAGCTCACCTACGGCCGCGGCGTCCTCGCCATGGCGAACTCGGGCCCGGACACCAACGGCTCGCAGTTCTTCATCGTCTACGGCGACGCCTCGAACCTGCAGGCGAAGTACAACATCTTCGGCACGGTCGACGAGGAGTCGCTGAAGAAGGTCGACGAGGTCGCGAAGACCGGCACGATCTCCCAGCAGCCCGGCCAGGGCGACGGCAAGCCGAAGACCCCGGTCGACATCAAGTCGGCACTGGTCGCGAACTAGTCGCCACCCGCACGTGAAAGGGCCCCCGGAGCAACTCGCTCCGGGGGCCCTTTCGTGCGACTTGCCCCAGTTACGACGCTGACGTCACGCGGTACACGTCGTAGACGCCCTCAATGCCGCGCACGGCCTTCAGAACGTGGCCGAGGTGCTTCGGGTCGCCCATCTCGAACGAGAACCGGCTGACGGCCACCCTGTCGCGTGACGTCGTCACCGACGCCGACAGGATGTTCACGCGCTCGTCGGCCAGCACCTTCGTGACGTCCGAGAGCAGCCGGTGCCGGTCGAGCGCCTCCACCTGGATGGCGACCAGGAAGACGCTGGAGGACGACGGCGCCCACTCGACGTCGAGGAGCCGTTCCGGCGACTTCAGCAGCTCCTCGGCGTTCGTGCAGTCGGTGCGGTGCACCGAGACGCCACCGCCCCGCGTGACGAAGCCGAGGATGTCGTCGCCCGGCACCGGGGTGCAGCAGCGGGCGAGCTTGACCCACACGTCGCCCGCGTCCTTGACGATCACGCCCGCGTCGCCGGTGGGGCGGCGCCGGGTGACCGTGGACGGCGTGGCGCGATCGGCCAGCTCGTCCTCGGCGTGGTCGACACCGCCGAGCTGCGCCACGAGCCGTTGCACGACGTGGCGGGCCGAGGTGTGCCCCTCGCCGACCGCCGCGTACAGCGCGCTCATGTCCGGGTAGTGCAGTTCCTTCGCAAGAGCCTGCATCGAGTCGACGCTGACCAGGCGCTGGATCGGAAGCCCGACACGCCGGACCTCCTTGGTGATCGCGTCCTTGCCCTGCTCGATCGCCTCTTCCTTGCGCTCCTTGGCGAACCACTGCTTGATCTTCGCCTTGGCGCGCGGGGACGCCACGAAGCTCAGCCAGTCGCGGGACGGACCCGCGCCCTCCGCCTTGGAGGTGAAGATCTCGACGACCTCACCGTTCTCGAGCTTGCGCTCCAGAGCGACGAGACGACCGTTCACACGGGCGCCGATGCAGCGGTGACCGACCTCGGTGTGCACCGAGTAGGCGAAGTCGACCGGCGTGGAGCCCGTAGGCAACGTCTCGACGTCACCCTTGGGGGTGAACACGAAGATCTCGCGCGCGGCGAGGTCCCAGCGCAGCCCTTCCAGGAACTCACCGGGGTCCGCGGCTTCCCGCTGCCAGTCGAGGAGCTGGCGCATCCACGCCATCTCGTCGATCTCGACGGACTTGCCGTTGTGCGTGCCCTTGGTCTCCTTGTAGCGCCAGTGCGCCGCGATGCCGTACTCGGCCCGCTGGTGCATCTCCGAGGTGCGGATCTGCACCTCGAGGGGCTTGCCGTCGGGACCGATGACGGTCGTGTGCAGCGACTGGTACACGCCGAACCGGGGCTGCGCGATGTAGTCCTTGAACCGCCCGGGCATGGGCTGCCAGGCGGCGTGCACGACGCCCATCGCGGCGTAGCAGTCACGCACCTCGTCCACGAGGATCCGGACGCCCACGAGGTCGTGGATGTCGTCGAAGTCCCGGCCGCGGACGATCATCTTCTGGTTGATCGAGTAGTAGTGCTTCGGCCTGCCCTCGACCTTCGCGACGATCCGCGCGCTCTCCAGCTGGGTGTTCAGCTCGGAGACGACGGACCTCAGGTACGTGTCGCGACTGGGCGCGCGCTTCGCGACAAGGCGCACGATCTCGTCGTACTTCTTCGGCTGCAGGATCGCGAACGCGAGGTCCTCCAGCTCCCACTTGACCGTCGCCATGCCCAGCCGGTGGGCGAGCGGCGCGAGCACCTCGAGCGTTTCACGGGCCTTGCGGGCCTGCTTCTCCGGCGGCAGGAACCGCATGGTGCGCATGTTGTGCAGCCGGTCGGCGAGCTTGATGACCAGGACCCTCGGGTCCTTCGCCATCGCGATGACCATCTTGCGAATGGTCTCGGCCTCGGCCGCTGCCCCCAGCTTGACCTTGTCGAGCTTCGTGACCCCGTCGACCAGCCGGGCGACTTCTTCGCCGAAGTCCTCCTTGAGCTGGTTGAGCGAGTAGTCGGTGTCTTCCACGGTGTCGTGCAGCAGCGCTGCCACCAGCGTCGTGGTGTCCATGCCCAGCTCGGCGAGGATGGTCGCCACGGCGAGCGGATGCGTGATGTACGGGTCGCCGGACTTGCGGCGCTGCGGGCGGTGCTTCTCCTCGGCAACGTCGTACGCGTGCTGCAGAAGCGCCAGATCGGCCTTGGGATGGAGGTCACGGTGCACGGCGGCGAGAGGTTCGAGGACCTGCTTCACCGGGGCCGCACGTTGGGCGGTGATACGCCGCGCAAGGCGGGCGCGCACACGCCGGGTCGCCGACGGTTGAACAACCGTCGCAGCGGGTTCGGTGTCTTGACTCAACCCCACGCTCCTCGGGTCTCGCGAGTACCGAGGATAACGCGTTTACGATGCGGAAACTTCCGGTGGCGCGCTGAGCGGCACAGCTCACACGGTGAACGCCGCGCAAACTACCGCTGGGCCGATCAGGCGACGCTCACCACGAACGCCCGCCAGGCGTAGACGGAGAACGCCAGGACGTCGCCGCCTGCCGCCTTGGAGTCACGCACGAGAGCGTCCCCCGCGAGCGACACCTCAACGCACGAGCCACTGTCCATGTCGCCGCTGTAGGTGCTCTTACGCCAGCTCCGGTCGAGCATCATGAAGGTCCTCTCGGAGTCCGCCGACGTAATCCGTCAGCATGCTCCTCGAGTGTCCCTCACTAAGCGCCAAGGCATCCAGCCAGTTGAAGAACTCCCTGGTGCTCGCGATGGCCTTGCCGTCGTGTGCAAACACCCTCGCGAGGTCCGTTTCGCTGTAAGCCAGGGGGCACATCTTCTCGAAGCTGAACAGCCTCCGCGCTGACCGCATCGCGACGGCGACACCAGCCGACATGGGCACGATGCGAAGACAGTGGGTCTCGAAGAGCAGGCGCAGATATTGCTCCTCCATGATCTGGGCGTTGCCCACGCGCATTCTGAGCGCGAGCTCATGCACGTAGAAGGTGCACTTCGGGCGGTTCGGACGTCGCATGATCGTCTGCCGGTCAATGCGCAACTGAACGTACTTCTCGATGTTCTCCGGCGCCTCGTTGCCGCCCTCGGTGAGCAGTGCCCGCGCGTACTCAGGGGTCTGAGCCAGACCGGGCATGGTCAGCCCGTCGAAGCTCGTGATCTTCACCGCCTGCGCCTCGGCCAGGGCCAGGGTGCGGAGGTTGTCCGGCACGACCAGCACGTACGGGTCGAAGGCGTAGCGGTAGCGCTCGCGGAACGCCTCGAAGTGGTTGCTGTCGCGGCCGCACGTCATCAGGTACTGGACGAGGTCGATCTCGCTCGCACGCGCTTTGCCCTTCTCGATGTTGGAGACCTTGCTCGGGTCCCATCCCAGTTGTTCGGCGAAGGCGTGGCCGGTCAGGCCGGTGAACTTCTCGCGGAGGCGGCGCAGTTCGTCGCCAAGGTCGCGGCTGTAGGCGGTGGAGGTGATCGCAGTCATTCGTCCGACGGTAGGCATTGCCCCTCCTCCACGAACCAGCTCGTTCGGATGAAAACGGGTACGCCGCTAGGCGACGTGGCGGCCGGTGTGGAGCCTGGTGTTGGTTCTCGGAACGCGGGCGGGGTCGAGCCAGGCCGGCGGGATGAAGGTCGGGGTTCCATCGTGGAGCTTCACCTCCCAATCGCTTTGGTGGATCAAGGTGTGGTGGTGGCGGCACAGCAGGACTGCGTTGCCCATCGACGTCTCGCCGCCCTCTGACCAGGGTCTGACGTGGTGGGCGTCGCAGTGCTTCGGCGGGCGGTCGCAGCCTGGGAAGGCGCAGCCCTGGTCTCTGGCCACCAGCAGGCGCCGGATGGACGCCGGGAAGGTTCTCGCCTTGCGGCCTATGTCCATCGCTTCGGAGCGGCCGCCCAGGACCACCGGGATCACGCCCGCGTTGCAGGCGAGACGGCGGACCAGGCTGGCGGGGACGCGGACACGGTTGTCGAGCACCGCCAAGCCCGTCCGGCGCACCAGGGCGTCGTACGACATCGTCAGCGTGAGGCTGACCGGCTCGCCGCCGTGTTCGGGGAGGCGGTCGGCGCGCAGCACCAGGTCGAGCAGGTCGGCGAAGGCGTCGCCCTCGCGTTCGGCACGCGAGCGGGCGTCCGGGCCTTCCTCCGGGGTGGTGGGGCGGGGTTTGGCCAGCGGGTCGATCAGCGCCTCGAGCTTCGCGCCGGCGATCTTGTCGAGCCTCGCCGACACCTCCAGCTGCTCGCCCCTCCACGCCATGCGCAGCCTGTTGGCCGGCGGCTCCGCTGCCAAGGGTTCGCCCGGCTCCGCGTCGCGCTGGAAGAGCCGGTAGGCCAGCTCCCTGCCGAACACACGCACCGCGCTGGGCTCGTGCGCCAGGGCGAACTCGACCACGGACCGTTCGGCCTCGGGCGGCAGCTCCCTCATCACCTCGGCCACCACCGAGATGTGGTCGCCGGAGAGCGCACCCTCCGCCATCGCGACGGCGGTGACCGGCAACTCCACCAGCGAGCCGGACAGGAACTCGGCGCGGGCGACCCATTGACGCGCGGTCTTCAGGTCCCACCGCACGGCATGACGCAGCACCTGCGCCACATTCCTGTACCCCAGCTCGACGGCGGCTTCGCGACGCGACAATTCAGCGATCTTCCGCATCAACCGATTCTCCAGAACGCGAATTTCCGCCACGTCTCCGACGACTGCGGCAAGCAGCTCGTCGGTGGGAAGAAGGCGGAGTTCCGGTTCGCTCATGCGTTCGACCGTACCGCAAGATCACCACATAAACGCACGTCACGACTCACACGTTCGAGTGAACAGACTGGACATACGGCTATAGGCGCCGTTAGTGCACATCTCTCTAGATGCAACGCATTCACCAAAACACACGCACGCGAAAAAACGCGAAACCACATAAAACCGCGCGCCAGCCACCGCGCCGGAAGGACTAATCCGCACGCCTGAGAGAATCGGACCGTGAGGACTCTGATCTGGTGCGCCGCCATGACGTTCGTGTGGCTCGGCACGATGGCGTACCTCGCCCTCGACGACCCCGGCTACATCGACCCGCGGTCGGTCACCGGCTCGTCGGTCGGCTGGGTGGTCGCGACCACCCTGAGCTGGCTGGTGCTGCGCCGCGCGAAGGCGCCGAAGCTGTGGGAGATCGCGGTCGTGACGGCCCCGGCGTCGCTGGTGACGCTGGTGTTCGTCAGCATCGGTGCCGCCTTCGTGGCGCCCCCTCCGATCGCCTGACGTGTGGCATGATCGTTCACTCGACGTGAACGAGGTCTGGGGGGACCGCTCATGTTTCCTGCTCCGCCACCGTCCGCGCCGGTCGTCAAGCGCGGCACGCCTCTCGCACACTGCGCGGCGGGTGCTTCGATCTGGTACGCCGCGCTCATCACGGTCTACGTCGTCGCCAGCGTGAGGACCGGTTCAGGCCTGGGTCAGCTCGGGGCCGCGTTCCTGGTGGGCGCGTTGCTGTTCGTGCCCACCACGTTCGTCACCTGGCTCATCCTGTCGAAGGTGCGGATCAAGCCGTGGGTGGTCATCTTCGTGACGCTGCCGATCTACTTCGTGGTGTGGGTGCTGGTCAGCGGCTTCATGGGCGCGCTGGGCGCCGTGTTCCGGATGCTCCTCACAGGCTGACAAGCTGAGCCCATGCACTCACATCGGCCGATCTGGCACTGCCTGGCGTTCGCGGGCATCTGGTACGCCGCGATCGTCCTGCTCAACCTCATCACCAACGGCGGCGACGAGGGTGCTCGCGCGGCCATGCTCGGGGTGGTGCCGTGGCTCGGTGCCTCGGCCGCTCTGATGCGGGTCGGGCACGGTGACATGAAGGCCTGGCGGCTGATCCTGCTGGGGCTGCCGATCTTCTACTTCCTGTGGGCCATCACCGTCGTGGTCGCCTACCGGTTCGTCGTGCCGGTCACGGGCTGACCCCGGCACGAAAAAAGGGGGACGAGGCATCCGCCCTGTCCCCCTCCACCCGCAGAACGCGGTCACACGGTCATCAGTGCCTGCACGTCACGGCCGGCGAGGCGCGAACGGCCGCCGAGAGCCTGGATCTCCAGCACCACCGACACACCGGTGACGATGCCACCGGCGCGTTCGACGAGCGTGCACGCGGCTTCGGCGGTGCCGCCCGTGGCGAGCACGTCGTCCACCACGACCACGCGCTGACCCGGCTGGATGGCGTCCGCGGGGAGCTCCAGCGAGGCCTCGCCGTACTCGAGCGCGTAGGACACCGAGTCTGCGACGACCGGGAGCTTGCCCGGCTTGCGCAGCGGCACGACGCCGTAGCGCCAGCCGTAACCCAGGGCAGCACCCAGGAGGAAGCCGCGCGACTCGATGGCGGCGATCACCTGGGTGCTGTCGTCGATCTTGTCCTGAAGAGCGTCGACCACGGCGCGCAGGGCGTCGGGGTCGGTGAGGACCGGCGTGAAGTCCCGGAAGACGACCCCCGGCTGGGGGAAGTCCGGGACTTCACGCATCAGTCCCAGAGCACGATCCAGTTTCAACGCTGACGCTTTCCGGTCGGACGACGGCGGGCGTCGCCTGCCTTGGCGGTGCGGTGGGGCACCGACGCGGCGGCGGCGTACGCCTCTTCCTTGCGCAGGTCGGCGGACAGGGCTTCGTCGTCCACCGACTCGATGCCCTCGGCGGCCTGCGGGCCCGTGGCCTTGGCGCGGCGGGCGGCCACGCGGCGGGCCTGCGCGATGTACTTCGGGTCGCGCATCTTCAGGTCCACCAGCACCGGGGTGGCGAGGAAGATCGAGGACAGGGCGCCGATGAACATGCCGACGAGCTGCACGAGCGCCAGGTCCTGCAGGGTGCCGACGCCCAGGATGCCGACGCCGACGACCAGCAGGCCGATGACCGGGAGCAACGCGATCAGCGACGTGTTGATCGAGCGCATCAGGGTCTGGTTCAGCGCCAGGTTCGACGCCTCGGCGTACGTGCGGCGGGTCAGGCCCAGCAGGCCTCGGGTGTTCTCCTTGACCTTGTCGAACACGACGACCGTGTCGTACAGGGAGAAGCCGAGGATCGTGAGCAGACCGATCACCGTCGCCGGCGTCACCTCGAAGCCGATGAGCGAGTACACGCCCGCGGTGATGATGACGTCGTGGAACACGGCGACGAGCGCGCCGACGGCCATCTGCCACTCGAAGTAGAACACCAGGAAGATGGTCACCGCGACGAAGAACCAGAACAGGGCCCAGAGGGCCTTGCCGCTGATCTCACCGCCCCAGGAGGCGGAGACGGCGCTGTCGGAGATCGCGCCCGCACCGCCCTGCGGCTGGGTGTCCTGCGCCAGCGCCGCCTTGAGGGTCGCGACCTCCGCGATGCTCAGGGCGGGCGACTTGAGCTGGATCGACGCGCTGGCACCGGAACCGACGGACTGCACGGCGTTCGGCTTCTTGCCGGGCAGGGCCTTGGCGTAGACGTCCTCGACGGCGGACGTCGAGATGGCCTGGCCGCTGGCCGACACCGACGGCATCGAGATCTTGGTGCCGCCCTTGAAGTCGATGCCGAAGTTGAAGCCGTTGAACACCATCGAGCCGATGCAGACCAGCAGGATGATGGCGGAGGTGATGTACCAGCGGGTGCGCTTGCCGACGATGTCGAATGCGCCGTTGCCCACGTAGAGGCGCGAGAACACGCTGCTCACGTCAGGCCTCCTTCACGGCGGTGGTCTTGCCGGTCGTGGTCGCCCGGTGCGCGGCGCCCTCGCGGGCCGCACCACCCAGACCCGACAGGCTCGAGTTGGTCAGGAACTTGGACTTCGACGCGATCGCGACCAGCGGGTGCGTCACGAGGAACACGACGACGAGGTCGAGGACCGTCGACATGCCCAGGGTGAACGCGAAGCCCTTCACCTGGCCTACCGCGATGACGTACAGCACGGCGGCGGCGATGAAGCTGACCGCGTCGGCGGAGAGGATCGTGCGGCGGGAACGCACCCACGCACGTGGCACGGCCGAACGGAACGTGCGCCCCTCACGCACCTCGTCCTTCAGTCGTTCGAAGAAGACGATGAACGAGTCGGCTGTGATACCGATGGCGACGATGAAGCCCGCGATGCCGGCGAGGTCGAGCGTGAAGCCGATGACGCGGCCGAGCAGGACCAGCACGGCGTAGATGACGACCGCGGACAGGACCAGCGACAGGATCGTCAGGACGCCGAGCAGGCGGTAGTAGAACATGCAGTAGACGAAGACCAGCGCGAGGCCGATGCCGCCGGCGATGAGACCCGCCTTGAGCGACTGCAGGCCGAGCGTCGGGGAGACCGTCTGCGCCTCGGACGCGTCGAAGGACAGCGGCAGCGCGCCGTACTTCAGCGTGTTCGCGAGGTTCTGGGCCTCCTTCAGCGTGAACTTGCCGCTGATCTCGGTGGATCCACCCGCGATGGCCGCCTGGATGGTCGGCGCGGACATGACCTCGCCGTCGAGCACGACCGCGACGGCCTGCTGGACGTTGGCCGCGGTGAACGCGCCCCACTTCGTGCCGCCCTCGGACTTGAAGTCGAGGTTGACGACGTAGCCGGTGCCGTTCGGGTTGTTGTTCGCGGCGGCGTTGCTGATGTCCTCACCGGTGAGGCGGGAGTAGTTCGTGTAGTCGTCGGCCTTGGTCTGGGTGTCCTCCTTGGGAGGGTTGACCGGGGCCAGCGTGTACTTGAACTCGCCCTTCTCGTCACAGGTGACGAGAGGCTTGTCCAGGTCGTCGTTGCCGCGCAGCGGGTCGGCCTTGGAGCAGTCGAGCAGGAGCGCGGCCTGCTGCAGGACCTGCGGGTCCGTGGACTGGCGCAGCGCCTTCGCCTCCTGGATCTCCTTCGCGACCCTCGGGTCGACGTTGGAGGGGGCGGACGGCGTGCTCGGCGCGGTGCTCGACGGCGCGGTGCTGCTCGACGGCGGGGCGCTGGAGGGCTGCGCGGCCAGGTTCGGCGCGGGACGACCCTGCGGGGCACCACTCGACGGCGGCGGGCTGCCGGCGCTCTGGCTCGGCGGCGTCGACGGAGGCGTGCTCGCGTCACCGGACGGCGGAGTGCTCGTCTGGGTCTGCGGCGCGGCGCCCGCCGGGACCGGCTGGCCGATGACCTTGCGGAACGCGAGGCGAGCGGTCTGGCCGAGGCCCTTCGCGCCTTCGCTGTCCGCGCCCGGGACCGTGATCACCAGGTTGTTGCCGTCTCGCACGACCTCGGCACCGGAGACGCCGAGACCGTTCACGCGGACCTCGATGAGGTCACGTGCCCGGTTGAGCGCTTCCTCGCTCGGCTGTGCGCCGTCTTCCTGCCGAGCTGTCAGGGTGACGAGCGTGCCACCCTGGAGGTCGATCCCGAGCTTGGGTTTGGCCGAACCGTTCCCGGTCAAGAACACCAGGGCGTAGAGCGCGACCACGATGAGGACAAAACTCGCCAGATATTTCGCAGGGCGAATTTGCCCGGCCGGAGGTGCCACGATCCGTCCGTCTCCTAGTAGCTATGGTTTCCGAGCGCGCAGCGTAACGCGCGCCGCGTGAGCTGCGCGTCACTACCTGGAGTTGGCGGTGTTCACAGTTGCCAACTCCAGGTGTCACGAGCCTGCTGGTTACTTCTTGGCGCTGTGGTCCAGGGGCTCGGCGACCTGTGCGGTGGTCGCGGGCACCTCTTCCTCGGCGTCATCGGTCTTGTCCTCGATCACGGCCTCGTCGGTCTCGGCGACCTTCTCGCGGATGGCGGCACGCAGCCAGCGCGTGACGACACCCTCGGAGATCTCGATGTCGATGGTGGTCTCGTGGCTCGCGTCGGCAACGGTGCCGTACAGGCCTGAGGTCGTCATCACCTTGTCGCCAGGGGCGAGCGAGTCCTGCAGGTTCTTCTGCTCGGCCATCGCCCGCTTCTGCTTGCGCGCGCTGAGGAACAGCGGCACCGCCAGCAGAACCAGAAGCAACGGGAACATCAAAGACGAAAGGTTGCCCATCATTCTCCGATCAAGTGGACATGCCTCGACGCACGTCCGATATGTCCAGGTGCCTTCACCGATTGTGCCAGGTCACCACAGTTGATCACCGGCGGGCGGTTCCAGTCCCAGGTGGTACCACGCGGCGGGTGTCGCCACTCGGCCGCGCGGTGTCCGGGCCAGCATGCCAGCCCGCACCAAATAGGGTTCGCACACCTCTTCCACGGTGGTCGGTTCCTCACCGACGGCGACCGCGAGGGTGGCGACGCCGACCGGGCCTCCGTTGAAGGTCTTGACCAGCGCGTTCAGCACCGCGCGGTCGAGCCGGTCGAGGCCGAGCTGGTCGACGTCGTAGACCTCGAGCGCCTGCTTGGCGATCTCCTCGGTGACCCTGCCGTCGGCCCTGACCTCGGCGAAGTCGCGGACGCGGCGCAGCAGCCGGTTCGCGATGCGGGGCGTGCCCCTGGACCGGCCGGCGATCTCGATGGCGGCGTCCTCGGCGATGTCGACGCCGAGGATCTTCGCGCTGCGCTTCACGATGAGGTCGAGCTCGTCGGCGCTGTAGAACTCCATGTGGCCGGTGAAGCCGAAGCGGTCGCGCAGCGGGCCGGTCAGCGCACCGGACCTCGTCGTGGCCCCGACCAGCGTGAACGGCGCGATGTCGAGCGGGATGCTGGTCGCGCCGGGGCCCTTGCCGACCACGACGTCGACGCGGAAGTCCTCCATCGCGAGGTAGAGCATCTCCTCGGCGGGGCGGGCCATGCGGTGGATCTCGTCGATGAACAGCACGTCGCCCTCGACCAGGTTCGACAGCATCGCGGCGAGGTCGCCGGCGCGTTCCAGGGCGGGGCCGCTGGTGATGCGGATGGCCGCGCCGAGCTCCTTCGCGATGATCATGGCGAGGGAGGTCTTGCCCAGGCCGGGAGGGCCGCTGAGCAGGACGTGGTCCGGGGCCGTGCCGCGGCGCATCGCACCGTGCAGGACGAGCTCGAGCTGCTCGCGGACGCGCTGCTGACCGACGAACTCGTGCAGGTCGGCCGGGCGCAGGCTGGTCTCGAGGTCGCGCTCGGCGGGCGCGACGTACGGGCTGAGCTCGTCCTCGGTCACTTGCGCCCCAGGGTCGCGAGCGCCCGGCGCAGGACGGCGGACGTGGACTGGTCGGGGTTCGCGGCGAGGACGCCGTCGACCGTGGCCTCCGCGGACTTGGCCGGGAAGCCGAGGCCGAGGAGCGCCTCGACGACGTGGTCACGCGTCTGGCTGTGCGCGGGCGCCGTGGGCGTGGGCAGCTGACCGACCTTGTCGCGCAGCTCGATGATGAGGCGTTCCGCGCCCTTCTTGCCGATGCCCGGGACCTGCGTGAGCACGGTGATGTTGCCCTCGGCGAGCGCGTGGCGGAGCTTGTCCGGTTCGAGCACGGCGAGGGTGGCCAGCGCGATCCGCGGGCCGATGCCGCTGACGGTCTGGAGCAGGCTGAACAGCTCGCGGGCCTCGGCGTCGGCGAACCCGAACAGGGTGAGGCTGTCCTCGCGGACGATCAGGGTGGTGGCGAGGCTCGCCTCCTCGCCGCGGCGCAGGGTCGCGAGCGTGGTCGGGGTCATCTGGACGGCGAACCCGACGCCGCCCACCTCGACGACGGCGTGGTCTAGGCCGACGTGCTGCACCTGGCCGCGCAGTGACGAGATCACCTTTGTCCTCCGGACTTCACGCTCACGCAGGCGTCCCCTCGCGAAGGGGACCCCTTGATTTCATTCTTCCAGCCGGCACCGACAATTTCGGCGCGCACTGAAGCTGAGCTCGGCCAGGCCCTGGTGAAGGGCTGCCGGGGCGAGCTCGCGGTCGAACCAGACGGCGTGCCGTGACGACTCACGGTCGAACCGGCGCGCACTGAAGCCGTCATGACCCGCTCCGCCGTGCCGCCTCGGCCAGCTTCGCCTTGTGCACGCGGGCGAGCTCGGCGGCACGGGCCTGCGCCTCCTCCAGCCTGCTGCGCATCGGCGCGCGCCAGTGGTGGCAGATCGCGAGGGCCAGCGCGTCCGCCGCGTCGGCCGGCTTCGGCGCGACCTTCAGGCCGAGCAGCTTGGTCACCATGGCGGTCACCTGGGCCTTGTCCGCGCGGCCCGATCCCGTGACGGCGGCCTTCACCTCGGACGGCGTGTGGAACTCGACCGGCAGGTTTCGTTGCGCGGCAGCCAAAGCGACGACGCCCGACGCCTGTGCGACCCCCATCGCGGTGCTGACGTTGTGCTGCGCGAAGACTCGTTCGATGGCGACGACCTGTGGTTCGTAACGGTCCAGCCACACGCATACGCCGTCGTACAGCTCGTGCAGGCGCACGGACAGCGGAGCGTCGACGGGCGTGCGCAGCACATCGACGGCCACGGCGCGCACGACCCGGCCCGGCCCGCCGTCCACCACGCCGAAGCCGCACCTGGTCAGACCGGGGTCGACCCCGAACACCCGCACAACAGCTCCCCGGATCGCCGAACGAACAACAGTTCGAACCATATCGGGTGCACCTACAGGTGACAGTCACCGACACGGTTCGACAAGCCTGCTCCGCCGTTACTACGGTGGTCGGGTTTCGATCTCGGGAGTGACGGGTGAAGAGGTTCTGGGCCGTTGCGGGATGCGTCGGCGTCTTCATGGCGATCGCCATCCTCACCGCCCTGGCCGCACCCCGCGATATCGGTATCGCAATCGACAAGGTCGTGCAGCTCGTCTTCGCCGTCGCGGCGCTGATCGCCTACGCGCGGTCGCGGGACCGGTGGATGACGGCGGCGATGACCAGCCTCAGCGTCGGGTTGTCCGCGTGGATCTGGGGCCAGCAGATCATGGGCGTGCAACTGCCGTCGTCCACGATCGCGCCGATCGGCTTCACGATGGTGCCGGTGCTGTGCCTGGCCGCCGTGATCGCGAAGGCGCAGAAGCGCCGCTCCGACGACCTGCTGCCGAACTACCGCAGCCGCACGGTGATCGTGCTCGACGGGCTGATCGTGATCGGGTCGCTGTTCGTGCTGACGTGGGTGTCGGCGCTGGAGTCGCTGACCCGCGCGTGGGCCACCGAAGGCCCCGGGTTCGCCACGGTCATCGCACATCCCGCCGCGTACCTCGTGTTGCTCGTGGCGATCGTGGTGATGTCGTGGACGCATCAGGCCGTGCGTCAGTGGCCGATGCTTTTCGTGGCGCTGGCCGGTATCGCGCAGTCGTCGTCGGGCTGGGTGTTCGCGTACTACATCTCCAAGGGCAACACGGTGATCCCGGCGACCGCGGACATCGGTTTCATGCTGTGCCCGGCGTTCTTCCTGCTGAGCGCGCTGGCCCCGGTCCGCAACCTCGACCCCACGCCCGGCCGCATGCGCATGGCCGACCTGCTGCACCTGCTCGTGCCGTACCTGCCGCTCGCGATCACCGGGCTGTTCGTCAGCTGGAACACCGCGACGGGCGGGCGGCTGAACCCGGTCGAGATCTACGTCGGGCTTCTGGTCGTGTGTCTCGTGATCGTGCGTCAGCTGTTCACGATGATGGACAACGTCCGGCTGATGGACCAGCTCCGCGTCTCTCGCGAACAGCTACGGCACGAGGCGACGCACGACCCGTTGACCGGCGTCGCGAACCGGTCGCTCTTTCGCGAACGGCTGGAGCGCGCGCTATCAGACCGTGATCGCTCCATGCCGTTGATCCTGCTGTTCATCGACGTGGACGGCTTCAAAGCCGTCAACGACAACAACGGGCACGCCGAGGGCGACATGGTGCTGCGCAACGTCGCCGCACGGCTCGTGAACAGCGTGCGGCCGGAGGACACCGTGGCGCGGCTCGGCGGTGACGAGTTCGGTGTGCTGGTCGACGGCGGCGACGCCGACGAGATCGGCGACCGGTTGCTGAAGGTGCTGGGGCATCCGCACGAGGTGCACGGCCGGGTGCACCGGGTGCACGCCAGCATCGGTGTGGCGCAACGGCTCTCGTACGATCCCATGATCACCGCCGACGACGTGCTCGGGGCCGCGGACGCCGCGATGTACACGGCGAAACGGCTCGGCAAGGGCATGGTCGTCGTGCACGGTTCACCGCTTCCGGAGATGACGTGACCCCTGAGCAGTTGATCAGCGACCTCGGCATGCAGGAGCTGCCCGTCGAGGGCGGGTACTTCGCGCAGACGCACCGGTCCGCCGAGGCGTCCGCGATCGCGTACCTGTTGCGCCGCCCGGACTTCTCCGGCATGCACGTGCTGAAGCACCTGGAGATCTACCACTTCCACGCCGGGGCGCCGTTGCGGATGCTGCTGCTGCACCCGGACGGCGCGGTGACCGAACCGCTGCTGAGCGCGTCGAACCCGCAGGTCGTCGTGCCCGCGGGCGTGTGGCAAGGCAGCACTCCGGCCGGTGACTGGTCGTTGGTCGGCACGGTGGTGGTGCCGCCGTACACCGACGACGTCGTCGAGTTCGGGCACGCGGACGACCTGTGCGCGCGTTATCCCTCACACGCCGCTCTCATTCGGCCCCTGTGCAGGTTCTAGCGTCTCTAAGATCCCCGGAATGGCGCTTGTCCCGCTCAACGGCATCGAGCTGAACGTCCAGACCGAGGGTTCCGGCGATCTCGTCGTGCTCGTGATGGGTACCGGCAGTCCCGGCAGGGTCTGGCGCTCGTACCAGGTACCCGCGCTGGTCAAGGCCGGGTACCGCGTCGCGTACTTCGACAACCGCGGCATCAGGCCGTCGTCCGAGTGCGCGGAGGGCTTCACGCTCGACGACATGGTCGCCGACACCGCCGCCGTGATCGAGCACCTGGGCGGCCCGGCGCACGTGATCGGCACGTCCCTGGGCGGCCGCATCACCCAGGAACTGGCGCTGACGCGTCCGGCGCTGGTGCGCTCGGCGGTGATGATGGCGACCGCCGGCCGGCCCGAACCGGTGTCGCAGGCCTGGTCGCAGGCGGTGTGCGACCTGCACGACAAGGGCGTCGAGATCCCGCTGCAGTTCTACGCGGTGGCGTCGGTGGTCAGGAACCTGTCGCAGACGACGCTGGCCGACCCGGTGGTCGCCCGCGACTGGCTGCAGATGTACGAGTTCGCCGGCAACACGCTCGGCGCGGGCGAACGCATCCAGCTCGGCCTCGGCGAGTACGACACGCGCCTCGCGGCCTACCGCGACATCGCGGTCCGGTCGCTGGTGATCGGGTTCGCCGACGACGTCGTGCTGCCGCCGCTGTTGTCGCGCGAGGTGGCGGACGCGATCCCCGGTGCTCGGTACGCCGAGGTCTCAGGTGCCGGGCACGTCGGGTACCTGGAGCGGCCGGACGAGGTGAACCGGCTGCTGGTGGAGTTCTTGGGCGGCGCTTGACGGCACGGGTGTCCCCGCACGAGCGGTGGCTGGAGATGGCGCGGGAACACCCGGAGCTGCACGAGTTCCTGTCCGGGCTGCGACCCGGCGAAGTGCTGTCCGGCACGGTCGCGGCGGTAGAGAACTTCGGGGTGTTCGTGCGGCTCGACAAGGGACCCGCGCACCCGGTCTTTCCCGGCGTCGGGTTCGTCACCTGGCCTGAGGTCACCTGGCGCCACGTCGACGATCTGTCCGAGGCCGTGCGAACCGGGGAGCGGATCACCGGCGAGTTCCTGCAGTACGACACGTGGAACATGGAGGCCCGGCTGTCGCTGAGGGCGTTGCAGCCGGACCCATTCCAGGCGTTCGCCGACATCACCACGAACGGGCAGGAACTCCACGGCCCGGTGACCAAGGTGGTCCCGTTCGGCGTCTTCGTCCAGATCGCCGACGGCGTCGAGGGCCTGGTCCCCGATGTCGATCTCGCCGTCGGCGACGAGGTCTCCGTCGTCGTCACCGAGATCGACCGGGAGCGGCGCAGGGTGGTCCTGGCTAGCGGTCGAGGCTGAACTCGTCCGTCGTCTCCCCCTTCACCAGCAGGTCCACGCGGCCGCTGAGCACGTAGGTGCCGTGCGGTGTGCGGGCGGCCGTGGTCGGGGCGGTCTTCCAGTCCCGCTGGGACTTCACCTGCCACGTGCGGGTGTCCAGGAGCGTCACGGCGTTCTTGCCCGGCGCGGCCAGGCCGTTCGTCACGACGACCAGGCCCTGCGGGGTGAGGGTGAGGCCGTCCGCGCCCGGCAGTTTCGGTGCGGGCAGTTCCTCCACGTGGTTCTGCGTGACCTTGAGCAGGGTGCCGTCGGTGTAGTGGCCGGTGACGAGGAATCCCCTGGGGTCCCAGACGATTCCGTTGTTGCCGAACGACGGCCCGCCGAGGCGGGGGTCGCGGGCGAACGGTGTCACGGTGCCGTCGCGGCCGACCTTCCAGATCGTGTCGCCCAGCGTGCCGGTGACGTAGGCGTTGCCACGTGGGTCGACGGCGACGTCGTTGGCTCCGTCGGGGATGTCGGCGTACTTCAGCGCGCGGCCGGTGCGCAGGTCGAAGATGCCGAGGCCGGACTGGCCGGGTACCGATCGTTCGCCGAAGCCGATGTCCCCGTAGGTGACCAGCAGCCGGCCGCCGTCCACCTGGAGGCCGAAGGTGGACACCATGTGGGTTCCGGTGACGAGCGAGCGGACCCGGCCGTTCGTGCCGACCAGTGACACCGTGCCGTGGCGCAGCGAGCTGACGAGGAACTGGCCGCGGCTCTGGTCCCAGGCCACGCCCTCGGGGTGCAGCGACGGTGAGCGTGCCTCGATGTGCCTCGGTGTGGCGTGGGCCGTGCCCGTGAACAGCACCAGCACCGCCATGACGGCGAGCAGGACGCGCATTGCTTCCCTCCAGTACGAGCACTGATGATTATCAGAGTTCTGATGCTCATCCATACTCTTACCACAGTCCTATGCTGGAGGGATGCGCAGCGGTGATCGGATCGGCGGAGACATCAAGCGCACCGAGCTCGACCTGGTGGCCGCGAAGTCGGCGGCCGTGAAGCCCGCGGGGCTGACCGTGCCGCAGTACGCGGCGTTGCTGGCCCTGAGCGAGCACCCCGGTGCGCCCGCGGCGACGCTCGCGCGGTTGTGCCTGACCACGCCTCAGACGATGACGACGATCCTGCAGAACCTGGTCGCGCTCGGTCTCGTGGAACGCACGTCGAACCAGTGGCAGCGCAACGTCCTGGAGAACCGGCTGACCGAGGCGGGGCAGGCGAGGTTCCGCGAGGCGGACAAGGCCGCGGTGATGGTGGAGCAGAAGCTGGCGGACGCGTTCACCGACGAGGAGCGCGCGCAGTTGCGCGCACTCCTGCAGCGGTGTTCGGACGTGCTCAGCGAGAAGTGACGAACTCGTAGGTCTCGTCGACCATCCGGGCCAGGAAGCCGTCGCGGTCGAACGCCGGGTCGTCCTCGATGCCCGGCGGCGGCACGTGCACGAAGCCGAAGTGGCCCGCCTTCGGCACGACCCGCAGGTCCACCTCGGCCGGCGCGGTCTTCAGGACCTCGACCTCCGCGGCCGGCACGAAGGTGTCCAGTTCGCCGACGTAGGCGAGGATCGGCGTCCGCACCGCGTCGAGTGCGCCGGGGGCCGCGAACCAGCCCGCGGGCGGGGTGTAGAGCACCAGGCGGCTGACTCGCGGATCCCTTGGCACGTCGAGGGGCTCGCCCTCCTTGCTCCACGGGGTCGCGCCCGCGAGGCACAACCCCGCCCAGGCGCCGATCGAGTGGCCGATCACGGCCACCTCGGCGTCCGGGGCGACGTCGCGCAGGGCCTCCGCCAGGCCGAGCGGACGGGCCAGGTAGTCGTCCCAGGTGGCCTGGTGCGGGTGCAGGCGCGGGAACGACGGTGCGATGACCTGGTGGCCGCGGGCGGTGAAGTGGTCCAGGAGCGGACGGTGCCGTTCCGGGTCACCGCCGCCGCCTACCGCGAAGAGCACGATCACGAACTTCCCCCTCAGCGATGCGCTGCCTGGCCGGTGGGCCGCAGCAGGATCTCGTTCACGTCCACAGTGGATGGCTGGGACACGGCGTAGAGAACCGCCCTGCCAACGTCTTCCGGTGCCAGCTTCGGGTCATCCACACGCGACGCCGGGATGGCGTCGGTGTCGACGAGGCCCGGCTGCACGACCGTCACCCTGACCCCGGTCTCCACGGCTTCGGCGCGGATCGCCTGTGCCAGACCGGTGATGGCCCACTTCGTCGCCGAGTACAGGTTGCCGGGGCGGACGCCTCGGCCGGCCGCGGAGCCGGTCATCACCAGGTGGCCGCCGGAGCGGATCAGCGCGGGCATCGCGGCGCGGGCCGTGAAGGCCGGTCCGCAGACATTCGTGACGACCATGTCCGTCCATTCGCGAGGCTCGGCGCCCGCCGAAGAGACGAACGACGTGTCCACCGAAACGCCCGCGTTGGCGAAGACGACGTCGATCCGGCCCCAGCGGGACTCCACGCGCGACATGAGATCCTGCACGGAATTCCAGGAAGAAACGTCGCATCGGGCGTCCCAGCCGCGATCACCCACAGATTCTTCGGCCGAACGGGAGGCCCTGACCACGCGATACCCCGCCTGGGCGGCCAGGGAGGCGGTCGCCGCCCCGATTCCGCGGGAAGCACCGGTCACCACGAAGACGTTTTCCATGATCCGGAACCCTAGTCAGGGAAACGTCAGTGCCGCCTGTTTTGATGTCGCCCATGACTTTGAACCGCAGGTCCGTGTTCGGGCTGGGAACCGTCGCGGCCGCGACGGCCGTGCTCGGCTCCAACGGTGCAGCGCAGGCACAGGAAGACGCGGAGGTAGAGATCGAACGCTCCCCGGCGACGGCCGACCGGTCGCGCAAGCGCGTGGCCCAGATCTACAAGCGGCAGACCCGCAAGGCGAGAGGCAGCTGGTCGTCGCTGATCACGGTCGCCGACCTGGACGGCACGACGAAGCCCGCCGTCGACGAGAACGCGGACGAGGTCGTCGAGGCCTACAGCGTCAACAAGATCGCCGTCGCCGTCGCCGTGCTGGACAAGGTGGACCGCGGGCTGATCAAGCTCGACCAGACGGTCACGGTGTCGTCCGCCATCGTCATCCAGGACACCGACGGCATCTTCGCGCTCGACGGCGCGTACCCGAGCGAGGTCACGGTCGGCCACGCGCTCGCGAACCTGCTGACCGTGTCGGACAACACCGCGGTCCGCCTGTGCGGCCTGGTCGTGCCGGCGCTGGAGCTCAACGAGATCTTGCGCTCCAAGGGCTTCGTGCACACCCAGGTCGTCCCGGTCGCGAACCCGAACCGGTTCTTCCTCGGCACGACGACGGCGCGCGAGACGCACACGTTGCTGCAGAAGCTGGTCGACGGCCAGCTGCTCTCGGCCGCGTCCACCGCGTACCTGCTGAACATCCTGCGCGCCACGGCCAGCTTCACCGACGGCGTGCGGCTCAACCTGACGACGAACGAGCGCCTGCGCGTCGCCACGAAGGCCGGTTGGTTCGAGGACGGCCGCAACGAGGCCGGGATCATGTTCAGCGCGGACAGCCGGGCGATCCTGATCTACTCGATGTTCGCGTCCGGCGAGTTCTCCGGCGACAAGGCCGTGAACGACGAGGACTTCAGCACCACGCACCCGGCCGTCGCGGCCCGCGCGGAGCTCGGGCGGTCCCTGTTCGACGCCGTCATCAAGATCACGACCACGCGTCCGAAGCACCGTGCGAAGGTCTACAGGTTCTTCAACGGCGGCTGATTTTGCTGAGATTTCTCTGAAACCCCGGGCAATCGGCACCGGTTTCGGATATACAGACAGCTTCGCCGGGGTCGGTCGTCGCCGCCGTCGACGACCGGCTTCCCCGCGCGGGAGTCACAGCGCCGGTTCCACAACGTCGTGGTACCTGCGCGTCACCTCCCCGATGACCTCGTCGAAGTCCGCCGCCCAGATGGCCGCGTTGAAGATCTCCACCTCGACGTCACCCGCGTACCCGGTCGCCGCGACCTGCCGGGTCAGCCGGTCCAGGTCGATGTCACCGTCACCGGGATAACCGCGTCCGAGCAGCACGTCGGCGGGCACGGGCGTGAGCCAGTCGCACACCTGGTACGACGCGATGAGCCGTCCCGCGCGGGCGATCTGCTCGTCCACGGCCGGGTCCCACCACACGTGCAGCGCGTCCACGACGACGCCGACCGACTCGTGCCGTTCGGCGATGTCGAGCGCCTGGGACAGCGTCGACAGCACGCCGCGATCCGCGCAGAACACCGGGTGCATCGGTTCCAGCGCCAGCACCACGCCCGCCTGAGCCGCGTACACCGACAGCTCGGCGATGGCGTCGGCGACGCGCTGACGTGCGCCGATCAGGTCCTTGTCGCCCGCCACTCCCCCGACGACCATGACCAGCGTGTCAGTCCGCAACGCCGCCGCCTCGTCGATGGCGCGGCGGTTGTCGTCGAGCGCGGCCCGGTTGTCCACGGCCGTGAGGAACCCGCCGCGGCACAACGACGACACGCGCAGCCCGGCGTCCTGGACGATCTTGGCGGTGCGTTCCAGGCCGTGGTCGGCGACCGGCTCGCGCCACAGCCCGATCGACTCGACGCCGTGCCGCGCACAGCCGTCGACGGCTTCGGCGACCGTGGCGCGTTTGATCGTGGCCTGGTTCAGCGAGAGGCGAGCCATTCGCTCCACCGCCGTTCCGCGAACTCCGGTTCGACCACGCCGGCGATCTCCGCGAGGCGTTTCGCCTCGGCCAGGTGCTCGATGCCGCGCGCGGATTCCAGACCACCGAGGAGCTGGAACCGTTCCTGGTGCCCGGCGAGCCACGCCAGGAACACGACGCCCGTTTTGTAGTGGTAAGTCGGCGCGCTGAACAGATGGCGGGACAACGGAACCGTCGGCGCCATGATCCGGTGGAACTCGTCGGCGTCGCCCTCCGCCAGCTTCGCGAGTGCCTTCGCCGCCACCGGTGCGATCGGGTCGAAGATGCCGAGCAAAGCGTGGCTGTGGCCCTGCTCGTCGCCGGCGATCAGCTCCGGGTAGTGGAAGTCGTCGCCGGTGTAGCAGCGGACGCCGTCCGGCAGCGCGCGCCGCAGCCCGATCTCGTGGGCAGCGTCGAGCAGCGAGACCTTCACGCCGTCGACCTTGTCCGGCCGCGAGCGGATGATCTCCAGGAAGTTCCGCGTTGCCCGGGGAACGTCGGCCGAGCCCCAGTACCCCTCCAGCCGCGGGTCGAACGCGGTGCCGAGCCAGTGCAGCACCACCGGTTCGCTGACGCGGTCGAGCAGCGTGCCGTAGACCTTCTCGTAGTCCTCGGGACCGCGTGCCGCCGCAGCGAGCTGGCGTGAGCACATCAGGACGGGCTGGGCGCCGGCCTCCTGGACGACGTCGAGCTGTTCCAGGTAGGCGTTCAGGACCTCGTCGAGGCTTGCCCCACCGGTCAGCTGGTCGGTCGCGACACCGGCGCAGATCCGTCCCGTCTTCTCGGCGGCGCTGCGGCGGATGAGCTCGGCCGCCGTCGGCCAGTCCAGGCCCATGCCGCGTTGCGCGGTGTCCATGGCCTCCGCGACACCCAGGCCGTGCGACCAGAGGTGGTGCCGGAACGCCAGGGTGGCGTCCCAGTCGACCGTGCGTTCGTCCTGGGCCACGACGTGTGCGGCCGCGAACACGATGCGGTTGAACTGATCTCGTTCAGACATCGGCGATCTCCACCCTGCGACCCTCCGAAGAGGACCGCAGACCGGCCGCCGCCAGCGCGACGCCCCGTGCCCCGGCGCGGAAGTCGTGCGGGAACGGCGCGTCCCCGTAGACGTGGCGCAGGAACTCCGCCCACTGCACCTTGAAGCCGTTGTCGAACTCCTCGTTGTCCGGCACCTGCTGCCACTGGTCGCGGAACGGGTGCGTGACCGGGAGGTCCGGGTTCCACACGGGTTTCGGCGTGACGGCGCGGGGCTGCACGAAACACTCGCGCAGCCCCGCGACCGCACTCCCCTCGGTGCCGTCCACTTGGAACTCGACGAGCTCGTCGCGGCGCACCCGCACGCACCAGGACGAGTTGATCTGGGCGATGACGCCGTTCGCGATCTCGAAGATCCCGTACGCGGCGTCGTCCGCGGTCGCCTCGTAGGCGTTGTCCTGCTCGTCCCACCGGGTCGGGATGTGCGTCACGGCCTTCGCGGTGACGGCCTCGACCCGGCCGAACAGGTCGTGCAGCAGGTAGCTCCAGTGGCAGAACATGTCCGAGACGATGCCGCCGCCGTCCTCGGCCCGGTAGTTCCAGCTCGGGCGCTGCGCGGACTGCCAGTCGCCCTCGAAGACCCAGTAGCCGAACTCGCCGCGCACGCTGAGGATCCGGCCGAAGAAGCCGCCGTCGATCAGCCGCTTGAGCTTGCGGATGCCCGGCAGGTACAGCTTGTCCGCCACCACGCCGTGCTTCACGCCCCTGGCCTCGGCCAGCCGCGCGAGCCCCAGCGCCTCCTCGACCGTCTCGCTGACCGGCTTCTCGGTGTAGACGTGCTTGCCCGCCTCGATCGCCTTCGTGATCGACTCGACGTGCTTCGACGTGACCTGCGAGTCGAAGTAGATCTCGACCGTCGGGTCGGCGAGCGCGCTGTCGAGGTCCGTCGTCCAGCGCGCGAGGTCGTGGCGCTCGGCGATCTCCTTGAGCTTGTCGGCGTTGCGGCCCACGAGGACCGGTTCGACCTTCAGCACGGTCCCGTCCGGCAACCGCACGCCCTCGTCGCGCAACGGCAGCAGCGAACGGACCAGGTGCTGGCGGTACCCCATCCGCCCGGTGACGCCGTTGACCGCCACGCCAATGGTCCGTTCCGCCATCGCACCTCCCTGGAAACAGCGCTGGAAAGCGCTTTCCCGCCACGCTAATCGCGGCGCTTGACGGACGTCAACCTCCTCGCGAGTTAGTCTCAGCGCTCACATGCAGGTTGACGGAGGTGGTCGTGTCCGCCCGACAGGTGACGCTCGCCGAGGTGGCGAAGCAGGCGGGTGTGTCGTTGGCGACCGCTTCTCGCGTGCTCAACGGCAGCACGCGGCAGGTGAGCGAGGACCTGAGCGAGCGCGTCCTGCGCACCGCGGAGGAGCTCGGCTACGTGCCGAACGCGTCCGCGCAGGCGCTGGCCCGCAACTCCAGCTCGCTGGTCGGGCTGGTGGTCCACGACATCACCGACCCGTACTTCTCGTGCATCGCGGCGGGGGTGACGCGGGTCGCCGAGGCCGCCGGGCTCTCGGTCGTCCTCGGCACGACCGGACGCCGTCCCGAGCGTGAGGCGGAGCTGCTCTCCACCCTGCGTGCGCATCGGGCCCGTGCGGTGGTGCTGGCCGGGTCGCGCACCACGGACCGCGCCGCGCAGTCCCGGCTGGCGGCCGAGATCGACGCGTTCAGCGAGCAGGGCGGGCGTGTCGCGTGCGTGTCGCAGGCGAAGCTCGGCACCGACACGGTCGTCCCCGGCAACCGCGCGGGTGGTCGCGCCTTGGCCCGTGCGCTGGCCGAGCTCGGCCACAAGAAGTTCGCCGTGTTGGGTGGTCCCTCCGAGCTCGTGGTGGCCCGCGACAGGCTCGCGGGGTTCAAGGCCGGCCTCGCCGACGCCGGGATCGCACCGCCCGTGGTGATCAACGGCGCCTTCACGCGTGACGGCGGGTACGGCGCCGCGATGGAACTGCTGGCGTCGAAAGCGCGCTCCACCTGCGTGTTCGCCGTGACGGACGTCATGGCGATGGGGGCCATGGCCGCGCTGCGCGAACGCGGCGTGCGCATTCCGGAGGACATCTCGATCGCCGGGTTCGACGACATCCCGACGCTGCGCGACACGGTTCCGGCACTGTCCACCGTGCGACTGCCGCTGGAGGAGATGGGCGAGATCGCCGCAGGTCTCGTGCTGGACGCCGGGGGTGACGAGGCACGCACCGTCCGGGTGGCGGGTGAGGTGGTGCTCCGGGCCTCGACTGCCCACAATTAGACTCACCTGGCTGTTCACGTACTTAGTCATGAGGAGTTGAGCCGTCCCCATGGGGTCTGGCCCCGGCTGGCATACCAACCCGGTCCCTTGTTCCTGCAGTTCAGGAGCACGTAGGTGACCGGAATCCTTCTCAGCGTGCTCGGTCTGGTCGCCGTCGTGGCACTGACCGCGGGCACCTTCATCGCGGTGGCGGCGGAGTTCTCGCTGACCGCGCTGGAACGGAGCACCGTCGAACGTCACGTGGCCGAGGTGGGCGACGCCAAGGCGCACACCATCGACCGTGCGCATCGCACTCTCTCGTTCCAGCTCTCCGGCGCACAGCTCGCCATCACGCTGACCACGCTGATCACCGGTTACATCGCGGAGCCCGCGATCGCGAACCTGATCGAGCCCGGACTCACGGCGCTCGGCGCGTCCGAAGCCCTGGCCGACGGGTTGTCACTGGCTCTGGCGCTGGCGATCGCCACGTCGTTGTCGATGGTGTTCGGCGAGCTCGTGCCCAAGAACCTGGCGATCGCGAAGCCGCTCGAGACCGCGCGGAGCGTGGTCAGCATCCAGGCGGGGTTCTCCAGGGTCTTCCGCTGGTTGATCAACTGGATGAACAACTCCGCGAACTGGCTGGTCCGGCGCCTGGGCGTCGAGCCGGTCGAGGAGCTGGCGTCCGCGCGGTCACCCGAGGAGCTGGGCGCGCTGGTGCGCACGTCCGCCGAGCACGGCACGCTGGACCAGGGCACCGCGGTGCTGCTGGACCGGTCGCTGCGCTTCGGTGACCGGACGGCCGGCGAGCTGATGACGCCACGCGTGCGGGTCGAGGCGCTGCGCGGCGACGCGACGGTGGCGGACCTCGTGATGAAGGCCCGACAGACCGGCTTCTCGCGGTTTCCCGTGCACAACGGCTCGCTGGACGAGGTGAGCGGCATCGTGCACGTGAAGCAGGCCTTCGCGGTGCCTGCCGCCCTGCGCACGTCCACGCCACTGTCGGCGTTGACCCGGCCCGTGTACTCGGTGCCGGAGACGCTGGAGGGCGATGCCCTGCTGGACCGGCTGCGGGCGTCCGGGCTGCAGACGGCGCTGGTCGTCGACGAGTACGGCGGCACGGCCGGGATGGTGACGCTGGAGGACGTGGTCGAGGAGATCGTCGGCGACGTGCGCGACGAGCACGACCGCGGTGAGGCGGCGCCGGTGCGGTCGCTGGGGTCGAACAGCTGGATCGTGTCCGGGCTGCTGCGCGACGACGAGGTGGCCGACGCGACCGGGTTCCAGATGCCCGAGGGCGACTACGAGACGCTGGCCGGCCTGGTGCTGGCGCGGCTCGGCCGGATTCCGGACGTCGGCGACGAGATTCGCGTCGACGGGTGGAGGGTGACCGTCATGCGGATGGACAAGCACCGCGTGGCCGAGCTCCGGGTGGTGTCGTCCTCGTGAACTTCCTCATCATCGCCTTCCTGCTGGCGGGCAACGCGTTCTTCGTCGGTGCCGAGTTCGCGGTGATCACCGCGCGCCGGGACCGGTTGGAGGCGCTGGCGGACAAGGGGTCTTCCCGGGCCCGCACCGCGATCAAGGCGTCGCAGCAGCTGCCGTTGCTGATCGCGGGCGCGCAGCTGGGCATCACGTTGTGCTCTCTCGGGCTCGGTGCGATCGCCGAACCCGCGCTGGCTTCCGTTCTCGAGGGGCCCCTCAGCGCCGTCGGGCTGCCGTTGGCCGTCGTGCACGGTGTGGCGTTCGCGGTGGCGTTGGTCATCGTCGTCGCGCTGCACACGATCCTCGGCGAGATGGTGCCGAAGAACCTGGCGATCGCCGGTCCCGAACGGGCCGCGGTGTGGCTGGTCCCGGTGCACTACGGGTTCTCGCGGATGATCGCACCGGCGCTGGCCCTGTTCACGGCCGTGGGCCGGTGGGTGCTGCGCCGGTTCGACGTCGAGCCGGTCGACGAGCTGGAATCGGCCTACACGCCGGACGAACTGGCGTTGCTGATCGGCCAGTCCCGGTCAGAGGGCTTGCTCGAGGACTCGGAACACCGCCGGCTGGCGCAGACGTTGTCGTCTGCCGCACGCACGGTGGCCGACGTGCTCGTTCCGCTGGACAGGCTGACAACGGTGTCCGCGTCGCCGACCGTGGGCGAGATCGAGGCCGCCGTCGCGGAGACCGGGTTCTCGCGGTTCCCCGTGCTCGCCGACGCCGGGCTGATCGGGTACCTGCACGTCAAGGACGTGCTGGACCTGGAGGGCGCGGAGACGTCGGTGCCACGAGACCGGGTGCGCGGGTTGCCCGAGGTGCCCGCGGACGCCCGCCTGGACGAGGCGCTGACCGCGTTGCGCCGGGCCCAGTCGCACCTCGCGCGCGCGGTGAGCGCGGACGGCACCGTGCTCGGTGTCGTGGCGATGGAGGACCTTTTGGAGGAGTACGTGGGCACGGTGCGCGACGGCACCCACGTGCGCTGGGTCTAGAGCTTCGTCGAGCAGGTCGTTGGTGTCCTGCTCGACGCCGCTCGGGCCGTGAGCTTCCAGGGCGCGGTGCGGATCTCCAGCATCACGCAGCCCGCGTCCGTCCTATATGGACCGTGGGGCATGCCCGGGCGCCGGCTCGCGAAGTCGCCCGCGTGGAACGTCCTGCCCAGCGTCAGGTCGGTGAGGTCGCCTTCCAGCAGGTAGACCTCCTCGTGGTAGTCGTGGCGGATCACGCCCTCGGTTTCGAGGCCCGGTTCCCAGCGCGCGATCCTCGTCAGAGTCGACGTGTCCGGGTCGCGGCTCAGGACCCGTTCGGTGATGCCCGGATCGGCCGGGTGCCATTCGAGTTCGCCGGTCGGGAAGAACTCGTGTTCCTCGCGCATCACAGCCTCCGGTTCGCCAGCACGGGCAGCTTGGCGCGGACCTCTTCGACGAGGTGAGCGTCCACATCGGACACGATGGTGCCCGGTGCGCCGCCGAGCCGCTCGCGCACCGTGCCGAGCGGGTCGGCCACCGAGCTGCGGCCGATTCCTGTCGGCGCCGAACCGTGGTCGGCGTCCGGGTCAGCCTGCCCGCAGGCGAGGACCCACGAGGTCGCGTCCAGGGCTCGGGCGCGGACCAGGAGGTCCCACTGGTCGGCCTTGCCGGGGCCCGCTCCCCAGGACGCGCCGAGCAGGATGACGGGCGCGGTGCCGGCGAGGGCGCGGAAGAGTTCGGGGAACCGGACGTCGTAGCAGGTGGCGAGGCCGATCGTGGTGCCGTCCACCTCGAACGTCACGGGCTTCTCGCCGGGGGTGACGGTGTCGGACTCGCGGAAGCCGAAGGCGTCGAACAGGTGCATCTTGTCGTAGCCGAGGTGCAGGCCGGCACCGGTGACGAGCGTCGTGTTGGCGACCCTGTCCCCCTCGCCCGGTGTGAACATGCCGGCGACCACCACCACGCCGTGCTCGTCGGCGATCTCGCGGACCGCCGTCGCCCACGGGCCGTCGAGAGGTTCGGCGATCGGCTCCAGTGGCACGCCGAAGCGGCACTGAGTGGCTTCCGGGAACTGCACCACGCGTGCGCCGTTCGCAGCAGCGCTCGCCACTTCGGCGCGGACGGTGGCAAGGTTCTCCCTCGGATCAGCCGTGGAACTGATCTGGCACAACGCGAAGCGCATGATCCTCCTCTGGTATACATGTTGTATGCAGGGTGCGGGCAAAGAAAGTGACAGCTTGTCTGGCAGAGAAAAGGCCTACGAGTTCCTCAAGGACACGATTCTCGCCGACCCTGAGATGCAGGGCCGGTTCATCAGCGAGCAGGACGTCGCCAACCAGATCGGCGTCTCCCGCACGCCGATCCGCGAGGCCCTGCTGCTGCTCGCGGCCGAAGACCTCGTGCAGCTCGTGCCGAAGAAGGGTGCGTACGTCGCGCCGCTGTCCTCGCGGCAGATCAGCGAGTTGATGGAGCTGCGCGGCGTCGTCGAGCGGTACGCCGCCGAGCGCACGATGGGCGAGGGCACCGTTCCGCTGCGGCAGATGCAGGAGCTCATCGAGCAGCAGCGGTTCCTGGTCGAGGACCCCCGGCAGTTCATCGACGTCGACAGGCAGTTCCACGCACTGCTGGTGGCCGCGACGGGCAACGAGCTGTTGACGAAGACCTACGAGGGGCTGCGCGCACGGCAGGTGCGCGCGGGGGTGGTCGCTTTGTACCGGGCGCACGGCAGGCAGCAGGCCGTGATCGACGAGCACGACGTGATCGTGGCCGCGCTCGAGTCCGGAGACGTCGGCGCGGCCACCGCGGCGATCACCGCTCACTTGGACACCACGTTGAAGGTGCTGCTCAACGGCTGAACCTCGTCTTCCGGCTGAGGATCGCGGCCGAGCCAGAGGCCGACGAGGGTCACCACGCACGCCACGGTGACGTAGAGGCCGACGACCACCCACGTGCCGAACCCGGCCAACAGTGCGGTGAAGAGCAACGGGGCGATGGCGCCGCCGATCACACCGGCCAGCGTGTAGGCGAGCGAGCTTCCGGTGTAGCGCAGGCGTTCGGTGAACTGCTCGGCGATGAACGCGGCCTGCGGCCCGTACATGAACGCGTGGAAGCCCAGTCCCACCACGACTCCGAGCACGATCAGCGGCCACGACCTCGTGTCGATGAGCGGGAACAGCACGAACGGCCACACCGCGCCGCAGACCGCGGCCACCGCGTAGAGGCCGCGCCGGTTGACCTTGTCCGACAGCCAGCCGGCGAGCGGCATCAGGAACAGCTGGAAGCCCGAGGCGATCAGCACGGCGACGAGGCCGACGTTGCGCGGCAGCTTCAGCTGGGTCGTGAGGTAGGTCAGCACGAAGACGGTGTGCAGCGCGTACAGCACGTCCGGGCCGACGCGGCACAGCACGGCGGCGACCAGTGGCCGGGTCTGCGTGCGGAACACCTCGCTGATCGGCGCGGACGGGCGGTCGCCGCGCGCCTCGATCGCCTTGAAGACCGGCGTCTCCTCCAGCTTCACGCGGATCCAGAGTCCGAAGATCACGAGCACCGCGGACAGCAGGAACGCCACGCGCCAGCCCCACGACATGAACGCCTCGTCCGTCAGCGCGACACCGAGGAGAGCGAGCACGCCGTTGGCCATCAGGTTGCCGGCGGGCGGGCCGATCTGGGCGGCCGACGCCCAGAAACCGCGTTGCTCCGGGTTGCCGTACTCACTGGACAGCAGCACCGCGCCGCCCCACTCGCCGCCGAGGCCGACGCCCTGCGCGAACCTCAGCAGCACGAGCAGCACACCGGCCGCGGGACCGATCGCGGCGTGCGTCGGCAACAGGCCGATGAGCAGCGTCGCGATACCGGTGATCAGCAACGTCGTGACGAGCACGCGTTTGCGGCCGATCTTGTCGCCGAGCCGGCCGAACAGGAACCCGCCGAGCGGCCGGGACAGGTAGCCGACCGCGTACGTCGAGAACGCGAGCAGCGTCGCGGTCAGCGGTTCGGAGCTCGGGAAGAACAACGGGCCGAGCACGACGGCCGCGGCGACGTTGTAGATCGCGAAGTCGTACCACTCCAGGGCGGTACCGGAGAGCGAGGCCACGAACGCCCTGACGAGCGCGGAGCGTGGCACCTCTGTTGTGGCTGTCGTTGTCGTAGCAGCGGACATGCTGTAATACTGCCTGTATACAACTCGTATGCGCAAGGAGTACCGCATGTCTACCGTTCGTACACAGGCCACCACGCTGCAGTTCGACCTTCCGGACGGCTCCGTCGCCGAGGTCGCCGTGACGACCTTGCTGAACGGCGGCTACGCAGGTCGCAGCCAGGATGACGTGGCTGCTCACGTGCGTGAACTGGCTGAGCTGGGGGTGCCGGCGCCGTCCGTGACGCCGAGCCTCTACCCGGTCTCGCCGTACCTCGCGCAGCAGACCTCGTCGGTCCCCGCGCAGCACGGCAAGACCTCCGGCGAGGCCGAGTGGGCGCTCGTCGTGACCTCGGACGACGTCCTGCTGACCGTCGCCTGCGACCACACGGACCGCGCGCTGGAGGTGCACGGCGTCGCGTGGAGCAAGAACGCCGGGCCGGACGTGCTGGGCCGCGGGGCGTGGCGGCTGTCCGAGGTCGCGGACCGGATCGACTCGATCGAGCTCACCGCGTGGGCGGACGGCGTGGAGATCCAGCGCGGCACCCTGGCCGAGCTGCTGACCCCGCAGTACTGGGTCGAGCGGCTGCGCGAACTGGGGCAGTTCGAGCCCGGCACCGTGCTGCTGTCCGGCACGATCCCGATGCACCACGGCGTGGACCAGTTCGCGTCGAGGTGGCGCGTCGAACTGCGCGACCCGGCGACCGGTGACGTCCTCGACTGCGACTACGAGGTCACCAGGCTGCCCGACCCCGTCGGCTGAACCGGTATGTGGTGCCGGGGGCCGTGTCGATCCGGGTGCCGGCGCGTTCGACGCACCTGTGAAGGACACGACACAGGGAGGCACAGAAGATGAGCAAGGTCTACACGGGCGCCAGCACCTCGATCGACGGCTACGTCTCGGGCCCGGACTTCTCCGGTTTCGACAAGCTGTTCGCCTGGTACGAGGCGGGCGACGTGGCGTTCACGGTCCCGACGGGTGCTATGACCGTCAACCTCACGCCCGCCAGTGCCGCCTACTTCGGCGGACTGATCCAGGCGACCGGCGCGTTGGTCGTGGGCCGCAAGCTCTACGACTTCACGAACGGCTGGGGCGGCCAGCACCCGATGGGCGTGCACACCGTCGTGCTCACCCACCGGCCGTTGGAGGACGACGAACACTTCACGTTCGTCACCGGCGGCATCGAGGAAGCCGTTGCGGTGGCTCAGAAGCACGCCGGCGACAAGGCCGTCGGCCTGAACTCGGGCGAGATCGCACGGCAGGCCGTCGACGCGGGCCTGGTGGACGAGATCTTCCTCGACCTGGTGCCGGTGATCCTCGGCGGAGGCACGCCGTTCTTCGCGCCCGGCAAGGGATACGCGCTGGAGGGCCCGCTCTCGGTGGTGGAGAGCACTTCGGTCACTCACCTGCGCTACAAAGTCACGTATGAAGCTCCGGAGACTGACTGACGCCGACTCGACGGAGCTGTTCCAGGCCATCACGGAGTCGCTTGCGCACCTGCGGCTGTGGATGCCTTGGGCGGCGAACGGCACTCCTGCCATCGCTGAGTGGTGCGAGCCGGACACCGAGGTCAGGCCCCGCCCTCCTCGCGATGTTGAACGGCTGCGGCGGCTCGGGTTCACCGAGATCGATCGCCGCGCACCGCCGCGCGAACCCGCGATCGGCAACCGCGTCGGGGTGGACGTCGTGTGGGAGCTGCGCCGCTGACCGAGTCCTGCGAGTTCGTTCGGTGTGACACGGGCGAGCGCCCCCGGAGGCGGTGCCGCCGCAGCACCCTTGTACTTGGCGCACCGCGGCACCGCCTCCGATGCCCTCGGCCCGCCGCTGTCGCCGGACGAGGCTCGCGGAACACGCTGAGGCGAATCTCGCTTCCGGGTCCCCCGCCCGCCGCTGTCGCCGGACGATCCCGCAGGTCACCGTCGGGCGTGATCTCCACGGAACGGTCCGCCTCAAGAGGCCAGCGACGCCTTCACCGCGCGAGTGCGGTCGTCGGCGAGCACTTCCTCGTCACCGTTCTCGATCGCCTGCAGCACCTGGGAGACGACGTCCTCCGGCGCGATCTTGGGCGCGTCGATGCCGTCCGTCATGTCGGTGTCGATGAAGCCCACGTGCACGCCGATGACGTTGGTCCCCTGCTCCCGCAGGTCTTCGCGCGTCGACTTCGTGAGCGACCAGCCCGCCGCCTTCGACGCCGCGTAGCCGCGCCAGGCCGGGCGGCCGACCCACGAGAGGATGCTCAGGACGTTGACGAGGGTGCCGCCGCCGTTGGCCTTGAGGACGGGCGCGAACGCGTCCGTCGTGCGGACGAGGCCGTAGAAGTTGACCTCGAACTCCGCCTTGATGCTGTCCACGTCCTCGCCCGCGACGAGCACGCCGGCGTTGTTGATGACGATCGAGACGTCCCCGAGCTCCTTGGCCGCGGCCGCTACGGACGCGTCGTCGGTCACGTCCAGCTGGACCGGGACGACGCCCTCGTCCACGACGGACGCCGGGTTGCGCGCACCGGCGTAGACCTTCGCGCCGCGCTTCGCGAACTCCTGGGCGAACGCCCTGCCCAGTCCGCGGTTGGCTCCGGTCACCAGCACTGCCGCACCGTTGAAGTCCATGACCCCTACCTCCTAAGTTGGCTTTCCCAACTCACATTAGCGACGTAAGTTGGATTTTCCAACTCACTGATAGGATGGTCACATGGCACCTCGAAGCTGCTCCATCGCGAACGCACTCGAAGTCGTGGGCGAACGCTGGTCGCTGCTGGCTTTGCGCGAGGTCTTCCTCGGCGTCACCCGCTTCGACCAGATCGCCGCGAACACCGGCGCCTCGCGGGACGTGCTGACCGTGCGGCTGAAGAAGCTGGTCGCCGCCGGCGTGCTGGAGAAGCACCAGTACTCCGAGCACCCGCCACGGCACGAGTACCTGCTCACGGACTCGGGGCGCGCGCTGCACAACGTGATGCTCATGCTCAAGGAGTGGGGCGACACGTACGTGACGGAGGGGGCCCTTCCCCTCGTGTGGGAGCACTCGTGCGGTGCCGTGCTGGAGCCGCGGGTGGTGTGCACGGCGTGTGGCGAGGAAGCCACATCCGAGTCACTGACTCGTGCGGCGGAGCTGACCCACTAAGTTGGGCGGCATGAGTGAGGACGACGAGGACGAGTTCGCCGAGGACGACGACTTCGAGGACGAGGAAGACCCGGACGACCTCTTCGCCGTCACGCCCGAGCCGCGCACGGTCTGCCACCTGTGCGGGGGTGCGAGCTACATCGCCGCACCGACGCTGGCGATCATCGGTGGCGCGCCGCGGACCGTCGACAACGGGCGGGAGTGCCCGCACTGCAACGGCGCGCGGACGTTCAGCGGGCTCGTGCCGCCGCTCTAGCCCTGTTCTCGGCGTGCCAGTCGACGAACTCGGCCACCGGCAGGCGCGCCACCTCGGCGCCGATGATGTCCAGGGCCAGGTCCGAGGCCCGTTTGAAGCGCACGCAGGCCTTGCCCATGTCGAGCTTCTTGCCGGTCTCCGCCCACCGGGCGCGGAACGACTCCTCGAACTCCTCCATCACCGTGGTCAGGTAAACGGAGCAGTAGCGCTTCTGGGCGCCCAGGGCGACGTAGAGCAGCGGCTTCTTGTTGTAGGTCGGGCCGCTCACCTCCAGCGGCACCGCGTAGACGATCAGCCCCCAGTCCATCATCTCGACGTAGCCGTCGGGCAGGTTGGCGAGGACGACGTCGCGCACCACCTCCATCTCCGCACGCTGCTCATCAGGCAGTTCGGCGAGGTACTGGGCGACCGTGGAGGCTTGGCTCTTCACCATTCGCGTACGGTAATCGCCCGTGGAGGTCCTGTCCCGAGCCGAATGGCACGAACTGCGCGACGCGCACGTCGCGCGCATGCGCAGGTTCACGGGACCGCATCAGGAGCGGAAGCTTCGCAAAGAGAAGCACCCGGTCATGGACTTCCTCTTCACGTATTACAGCCATCGGCCCGTGCGGCTCGAACGCTGGCACCCAGGGCCCGGCGTCGTTCTCGAAGACGCGGCGGAGTACCTGGAGTTCCCGCACTACAAGGCCACGCCCGAGGGCGTCACGCTCGACGTCGAGAGCTTCGTGGGCCAGCGGGCGAAGACGCTGGAGTTCGTCCAGGGCTTGCTCACGGCGACGCTGAGCAGGCCGGCCCGCCTCGGCTGTTTCGGGCTGCACGAGTGGGCGATGGTCTACCGGCAGCAGCCGGAGGAGGTCCGGCACAACGCGTGGCCGCTCCGGCTCGGCAGCGGCGGCACGGACCAGGTGGTCGAGGCGAGCCGGATCCAGTGCGGGCACTTCGACGCCTTCCGGTTCTTCACACGACCCGCCCGGCCGCGCAACGCTCTGCAGCCGACTCGTGACGAGCAGTTGCTGAACGAACAGCCGGGGTGCTTGCACGCGAACATGGACCTGTTCAAGTGGGCCTATAAACTGGAACCGGCGACGCCGTCCGATCTCGTCGCCGACTGCTTCGAACTGGCCGCTGACGTGCGCGAACTCGACATGCAGGCCTCCCCGTACGACCTGGCCGGGCTCGGGTACCCCCCGGTGAGGATCGAGACGCCGGAGGGGCGCGCGGAGTACGTCCGGCGGCAGGCCGAGTTCGCTGAGCAGGCACGACCGTTGCGAGAACGGCTCATCTTCGTTTGCCAGTCGATACATGGAGTGACTTCACTTCGCTGACGAAGTTCACCTGTTAGCGTGATTGGCGGTCGTCGGGGGCCGCTGAGTAGTTGTGAGGGATCGATGTCTCGACACCGCGCTCTGCGGGCGAAGGTGAAGCGCGGAATCGCCAAATGGCCCGTGCTCATCGTCGTGCTCGTGGTGCTGCTTGGCCTCAGCTGGCTCGCCCTGTCGTGGGCCGGCGGAGTGCTCGACAAGCGCTCGCAGGCCTTGGCCCAGAACTGCAGCGAGGGCGACTCGGTGCTGCGCATCTCCGTGACGCCCAGCGTCGCGGAGGCCGTCAGGGACGTCGCCCACGCGTACAGCGCGACACGGCCCGTCGTGTACGACCACTGCATCGCGATCGAAGTGATCTCCGCTGACTCCTCCGCGGTTCTGGAAGGCCTGACGACGGCGTGGGACGAGCAGAAGCTCGGCAAGCGCCCGCACGCGTGGCTGCCCGACTCGACGCTCTGGGCGAACCGGCTGTCCGCGCTGAACGCGAAGCTGGTCGGCTCGGCACCGAAGTCCGTCGGCACGTCGCCGGTGCTGCTCGCGGCTCCCGAGGCCGCCGCGCCGGTGCTGAAGGACTTCCGCTGGTCGGACATGCCCGAGGTGACGGACTGGAACAAGTACGGCCAGTCCTGGGGCCGGTTCAGCGTCGCGATGCCCGATCCGGCCACGAACACGGCCTCCGCGCTCGCGATCCAGGCGGCGCTGGCCGGCGGCAAGGGCCCGGTCACCGCGGAGTCGCTCGGATCGGACGCCGCGAAGTCCTCGCTGTCCAAGCTGGCCGCCACGGTGCCGCCGGAGGTTCCGCCGACGACGCGGGACGCGTTGCGGCGCCTGGGCGACAGCGCGACGGTCAACGCGGCGGGCTTCTCGGCCACCCCGGTGTCCGAAGTGGACCTGTTCAAGCACAACACGGGCAAGGAAGCCCCGTCGAAGCCGTTGGTGGGCGTGCTGCCCGCCGGCCCAGCTCCGGTGGCGGACTTCCCGTACGTCGCACTGGGCGGCAGCGAGGTCGGCGAGGCGGAAGTGCGTGCGGCGCAGGCGTTCCGCGACTTCATGACCGAGCCCTCGCAGCAGGCGATCCTGGCGCGCGGCGGCCTGCGGGTGGAGTCCACTCAGGACCGTCCGTCCCCTTCGCCGGGCGTCTCCTGGTCTCCCGTCACGGAGAACCTGGTCGCCGCCGACGCGACGACCACGCAGCAGCTCTCCTCGGCCTGGGCGTCGGCGGACCGCGGCGGACAGGTCGTCACGGTGCTGGCGGACGTCTCGACGTCGATGAAACCCAGGCTGGACAAGGTGAAGGCGGCCCTGCGCGGCCAGGTCGACAGGTCCGTCTCGGGCTCGTTCGGGCTGTGGGAGTTCGCCCGCGACCTCGACGGGTCGAAGCCGCACAAGCAACTCGTCGCCACCGGTCCCGTCAGCGAGAAGCGGGACGCGTTGCGCAGGTCGATCGACGCGCTCAAGACGGCGGACGGCTCGCAGCTCTACACCGCGCTGGCGGCCTGCTACGAGACGGCGCACGACGGGTTCGTGGCCGGGCGGGTCAACCGGGTCGTGGTGATCACCGACGGCACCTCGGACGGCGGGATCGACCTGGCGGCGCTGAAGGCGCAGCTGCACGGGACCGATCTGCCGGTCAGCTTCATCGCCATCGGCGGCGAGGTCGACCAGGCCGCGCTGACGGACATCGCGCAGACGACCGGCGGGTCGGTGTCGGTGGTGGAGAACGTGGACGGCGTGGAGGCGGCGCTCGGTCAGGTGCTGTCGACGAACGCCTGACCGGGCGCGACCGGTCGCTCAGGCGGCGTTGAAGCGGTCGGGGTCCGGACCGGTGCGGGTCCCGTTGTCGAGCTCGGTGATCACGAGCATGTCGTCCTGGGCCAGCTCGAAGTCGAAGATGTCGATGTTCTCCTTGACCCGGTAGGGCGTGACGGACTTCGGGATCACGACGTTGCCGAGCTGGACGTGCCAGCGCAGCACGATCTGGGCCGGGGTCTTGCCGTACTTGTCGGCGAGACCGGTGATGTCCGGTTCGCGCAGCAGCGCGCCACCCTGCGCCAGCGGTGACCACGCCTCGGTGACGATGCGGTGCGTCACGTGCACCTTGCGCATCTCTTCCTGCTGCAGCAACGGGTGCAGCTCGATCTGGTTCACCGCCGGGGTGGTCGGGAACTCGTCGAACAGGCGCTGCAGGTGGGGAGTGTGGAAGTTCGAGACGCCGATCGCGCGCACGCGGCCGTCGGCGTAGAGCTCCTCCAGAGCGCGCCACGAGTCGGCGTAGAGGTCGCGCTCGGGTGTCGGCCAGTGGATGAGGTAGAGGTCGAGCACGTCGCGGCGCAGGCGGCGCATGCTCTCGTCGAACGCGCGCAGCGTCGCGTCGTGGCCTTGGTCGGCGTTCCACAGCTTGGTGGTGATGAACAGGTCCGGCACGCCGGCGATCGCGTCGCCGACGCCGGACTCGTTGCCGTAGGCCGCGGCCGTGTCGATGCTGCGGTAGCCGGCCTCGATGGCCGTCGTGACCGCACCGGCCACCTGGTCCTCCGGCACCTGGTAGACGCCGAAGCCGAGTTGGGGGATCCGTACTCCGTTGTTCAACGCAATCAGCGGAACCATGCCCGTAGCTTCGCATCGTTGTAGACGTCCTGCATCGCCTTGATTGTGTCGACGATGTCGCGCCTCACCTCGTTCGGTGCCAGCACTTCCACGTCCGCACCGAATTTGAGCAGGTCAGCGACAGCGTGCCGGTTCGACTCGGTGGGAAAGCCGAACTCCTGTCCCGGTTCGGGTGCGAGGTCCCGGATCACGCGCGCCTGATGACCGCTGAGCAGGTACTGGGTCTTGTCCAGGCCGGAGCGCGTCATGCGGACCGTGACGCGCTCGCCGTACATGCGGGCCTCGAACTGCTCCGACCACTCGGCCCAGAACCGCGCGAGGTCGAAGTCGCCGGGACGCTCGAACGTGTCCGGTGTGGCCTGGAGCGCGAGCACGCGCGAGACGCGGTAGGTGCGGCCGCTGCCGACGAAGTACCAGGTGCCGGCCTTCAGCACGAGCCCGTACGGGTCGACCTCGCGCTCGACGGTCTGGTCGCCCCAGCGCCGGTAGGTCATGCGGACCCTGCGCTGCTCCCAGACGGCGTCGGCGATGGTGGCGAGGTGCTCGGTGGGCTCGTCGCCGCGGAACCACGTCGGGGTGTCGAGGTGGAAACGCTGGCGGATCTGGTCGGCCCGGGACCGCAGCTCCGTCGGCAGCGCGGCGAGGAGCTTGAGCTGGGCGGCGGCCGCGAACTCCCCCAGCCCCAGCGCCTGCGCGGGTCCGGGGAGACCGGCGAGGAACAGCGACTGCGCCTCGTCGGTCGTCAGGCCGGTGAGGCGGGTGCGGTAGCCGTCGACCAGCTGGTAGCCGCCCGCCGGGCCGCGGTCGGAGTAGATCGGGATGCCGGAGGCGGAGAGGGCCTCGACGTCGCGGTAGATCGTGCGCGGCGACACCTCCAGTTCGGACGCCAGTTCGTCGGCCGTCATCCGGCCCCTTCCCTGCAGGAGCAGGAGGACCTGGAGGAGCCTGCCGGATTTCACGGGATGAACCTGACACGATCTGTCAGGAATTACCAGCAGAGTGGTCCGCATGAAGGCAACCGGAACCATCGAAGTGAAGAGCTGGGACGAGAAGACCTGGGACGGCCGGTCCTACCAGGAGGTCGAGGGCCGCAAGCTCACCGAGGCGCACGTCCAGTTCGGGTACGCGGGCGACGTCAGCGGCGTCGGGAACTGCCGGTACCTCATGTACTACGGCGACGACGTGGCGTGGACGACCGCGATCGAGGAGGTCACGACGGACGAGGGCACGCTGGTCCTGCGGCACGTCGGCGCGTACCGGTCCTCTGTGGAGGCCGTCATCGAGATCGTCGACGGCACCGGGAGGTACCTGAACGCGCGAGGTGCGGTGACGGTGGACTGGGCGGAGGATGGCAGCGGCACCTACACCCTGGAGTACGAGGTCTGACGATGACCAACGCCCCTCTCTACGACGCGGCCAAGGAACGGATCACCGCGCTGGTCTCCGGCGCTGATCCCCAGACGCCCGTGCCGGCGACGCCCGGCTGGTCGGTCAAGGACGTGGTGGCGCACCTCGCCGGCGGTCTGCGCGACTTCGCGGACCGCCGGTTCGACGGTGTCGAGTCGGGCGAGTGGGGCGAACGGCAGGTGCGCGACCGCCGCGACAACTCCCTGGCGGACGCCTTCGCCGAGTGGGACGCGAACCTGGAACTGGCCCGGCCGCTGTTCGACACGCCGATGGGACCGGTCCTCGTGGCCGAGGTGATCGCGCACGAGCACGACCTCCGTTCGGCGCTGAAGGTTCCGGGCCGGCGGGACGGCGTCGAGGTGCGGGCGGCGCTGGTGAAGCCGTTGCAGCAGCTCGACCAGCGGATGCGGGACAACGACGTGCCGGCGTTGCGGATCACGCTGGAGCACGGCGACCGGGTGCTCGGGCACGGCGAGCCCGCCGGGACGCTGCGGACGACGTCGTTCGAGCTGATGCGGGCCATCGGCGGGCGGCGGTCGGCCGACCAGATCAAGGCACTGGACTGGGACGGCGATCCGGACGTCTGGATCGCCGCGCTGGCGTTGTCCGGACGGCACCGGCCGGAGCCGTTCGAGGAGTAGGATTCCCCGGCGTGAGCGACTGGCTGGCGGACACGCGCGACTCCTACGACACGGTCGCGGTCAGCTACGCCGACCAGACGCGCGACCTCCTGGCAGGCCTCCCGCACCTGCGGGCGGCGCTGCGGTTGTTCGCCGAGGAGGTGCGCGGTCCCGTCGCGGACGTCGGCTGCGGGCCGGGCATCATCACCGCGCTCCTGCACGGACTGGGCGTGGACGCGTTCGGAATCGACCTCTCCCCCGCGATGATCGCGCTGGCCCGGCGGAACAACCCCGGCCTGAGGTTCGAGGTGGGGTCGATGACCGAACCGCTCCCCGAGGCGGTCGGCGGGATCATCGCCTGGTGGTCGCTGATCCACGTACCCGACGACGAGGTGCCCGCGGTGTTCGGGCACTTCCGGGAAGCGCTGCGGCCGGACGGGTTGCTGCAGCTGGGTTTCCACGTCGGAGACGAGACGCGGCTGAAGACGCAGGGCTACGGCGGGCATCCGATGCGCGTGCACGTCCACCTGCGACGGCCCGAGCGGGTAGCGGAGTGGCTGCGGGCGGCCGGGTTCACCGTCGAGGCGCGGTGGCTGCTCGGCGAGGACGGGGCGGTCCTGTTCGCGCGGCGCGGGTGAGACGATCTGACCGTGTCAGATGAACAGACGTGTCAGCGGTGCGGCGAGACGGTGGAGCTGGAGAAGGAAGACTTCGAGCTGTTCGAGCGGATGCACCCCGACTGCTTCCACTTCGCGTTCGAGCACGACCTGAACAAGCCGGGCATCGGCGCCGACGAGAACTGCGGCGACGACGCCTGCCCCGTCGGAGCATGAAAAAAACGGGCGCACCCCGAGTGCGCCCGTTTTCTCAGCTGAGATGCATACACCGACGAGGCTTCCCCCGAGGAAACTCATCGTCGTACAGGTCGCTTCGAGTCAGCCAGATCCTGGCTCTCGGGTCATCGACGTGCAGCAGAGCCACGGCGTACCTCCTGTCGATGCACGGCTCGCAGAGACAGGGCATTTCGGGATGCCACCTCAGGGGAAGGCCGTTGCGCGGGTCGACGAGCCGGCTGGCCACATCGAAGGAAGACAGGTCTCCCGACCACTCGACGGTGATGTCAGACGTGGAACTCAGGTCGAACCACAGGTCGGTGAAGCGCATCCAGGAACCGAAGCGGAACACGTTCGGCCGCCTCAGAATCGCGCTGAGGAGCGAGAAGCGACGAGCGACGTGTCGTGGTGGCTTCACGAACAACGAACTCCTGAGCACGCGATCCTCGATCGGATGGAGAGAGCGCTCGTCGCCGAGATGTGCCGAACTGGCAAGCAGACTCCGGTCGTACGTGTGCTCCAGCGCATCGATCCACTGAGCGGCGCCGACGCCGTCCAACACGATCCGCCCCGGCCGGTGGCGGAGGCGGAGGCGCAACTCCACTCCCACGTCCGAGTACTCGACGCGCAAGCCCGGAATGCCCTCCAGGTCGGTGCGGTCGGGATTTAGCACCGGCACCACAGCCGATGCGAACGCGACCAGCGCACGCCTGCTCGCGAGGACGATCACCAGCTTGTTGCGGCCGACCACCACGTCGCGGACACCGAAGGCGATCTGAGCAGCCGAACCGGACTCGTACGGTCGGAGCCCGTTGCCGATCTTCCTCAGCAACTGGGCCTCGAAGGCTGCCTGACCGGGAGAAGCCTGTGGACACTCGATTTCCGCTGCGAGTGCCTCGCTGTAGGTCAAGCCGGTCCGAGCCATCCGCTCGCGCGCTGCTTCTTGACGACGGTCAGGCATGTCACTGGCTCAGTTCCTGAGCACTTACCCGGTCCGCGCTCAAGCCGAGACGCCGATGCACACGTCGATGATTGTGAACGCAGGTCGGCCGGGCCTGTTTCGCCTGAAGATCTCACGACCGGGGTGAGACCGAGACGCGGCGTCTGCACGCCGTGACTCGAACTATGTCGATCTCGTTCTCCGAAAGCAAACTGGGGCGCACCCCCGAGTGCGCCCCAGTTCCCGCTTCAGACCTAGTTGCTGTACGCCTCGAGCGGCGGGCAGGAGCAGACCAGGTTGCGGTCACCCTTCGCGCCGTCGATGCGGCGGACGGGCGGCCAGATCTTCGGAGTCGCGCTCCGGCCCGCCGGGAACACGGCCTCTTCGCGGGTGTACGGGTGGTTCCACTCGCCGACGGTCACGCAGGCCGCGGTGTGCGGGGCATTGCGCAGCGGGTTGTCCTCGACGGGCCACTCGCCGGCGCCGACGCGGTCGATCTCGCGCTTGATGGCGATCATGGCGTCGATGAACCTGTCGATCTCGGCCAGGTCCTCGGACTCGGTCGGCTCGACCATCAGGGTGCCGGCGACCGGGAACGACATCGTCGGGGCGTGCAGGCCGTAGTCGGCGAGGCGCTTGGCCACGTCGTCCACCGTCACTCCGGTGGCCTTGGTGATCGGGCGCAGGTCGAGGATGCACTCGTGGGCCACGAAGCCGCCCTCGCCGGTGTAGAGGACCGGGTAGTGCTCGTCGAGGCGACGGGCCACGTAGTTCGCGGCGGCCACGGCGGTCAGGGTCGCGCGGCGCAGGCCGTCGCCGCCCATCATGCGCACGTAAGCCCACGAGATCGGCAGGATCGACGCGGAACCCCATGGGGCGCCCGAGATCGGGCCGACACCGGTGGCCGGTCCCGCCGTCGGCTGCAGCGGGTGGTTCGGCAGGAACGGGGCGAGGTGGGACTTCACGCCGATCGGGCCGACGCCGGGGCCACCGCCGCCGTGCGGGATGCAGAACGTCTTGTGCAGGTTCAGGTGCGAGACGTCCGAGCCGAACTTGCCGTAGCGGGCCAGGCCGATCAACGCGTTGAGGTTCGCGCCGTCGACGTACACCTGGCCGCCCGCGTCGTGGACCAGGCCGCAGACCTCGCGGACGGTGTCCTCGTACACGCCGTGGGTCGACGGGTAGGTGATCATGATCGCGGCGAGGTCGTCGGCGTGCTCGGCGACCGTGGTGCGCAGGTGCCCCATGTCGATGTTGCCCTTGTCGTCGCACTTCACGACGACGACGCGCATGCCGGCCATGACGGCGGACGCGGCGTTGGTGCCGTGGGCGGACGACGGGATCAGGCAGACGTCGCGGTCGGCGTTGCCGTTCGCGCGGTGGTAGGCGCGGATCGCCAGCAGGCCCGCGAACTCACCCTGCGAACCGGCGTTGGGCTGCAGCGACACGGCGTCGTAGCCGGTGACCTCGGCGAGCCAGGCCTCCAGGTCGGACACGATCTTCAGCAGGCCCTTGGCGTCCTCGACCGGCGCGAACGGGTGCAGCGTCGAGAACTCCGGCCACGTGATGGACTCCATCTCCGCGGTGGCGTTCAGCTTCATCGTGCAGGAGCCGAGCGGGATCATGCTGCGGTCCAGGGCCACGTCCTTGTCGGACAACGCGCGCAGGTAGCGCAGCAGCGCGGTCTCGGAGCGGTGCGCGTGGAAGACCGGGTGGGTCAGGTAGTCCGAGGTGCGGCGCAGGTCGGCCGGGATGCCGTCGGCGGTGTCGCCGTCGATGGCGTCCACATCGGACCCGTTGACGCCGAAGGCCTCCCACACCGCGACGATGTGCGCGCGGGTCGTCTTCTCGTCGCAGGCGATGGCCACGACGTCGTCGTCGACCTTGCGGAGGTTGATGCCGGCCTCGCGCGCCTTCTCGACGACGGCGGCGGCCCGGCCCTCGACGCGCACCTGGACGGTGTCGAAGAACTCGCCGTGCACGACGTCGAGCCCGGCCTCGCACAGGCCCGTGGCGAGCACGGTGGCCAGGCGGTGCACGCGGGTCGCGATCGAACGCAGGCCCTCGGGACCGTGGTAGACGGCGTACATGGACGCGATCACGGCCAGCAGCACCTGCGCGGTGCAGATGTTCGACGTGGCCTTCTCGCGGCGGATGTGCTGCTCGCGCGTCTGCAGCGCGAGGCGGTAGGCCAGCGAGCCGTCGGCGTCGACGGAGACACCGACGAGACGGCCGGGCAACTGGCGCTCCAGACCGGACCGGACGGCCATGTAACCGGCGTGCGGGCCACCGAAGCCGATCGGCACGCCGAAGCGCTGCGTGGTGCCGATGACGACGTCCGCGCCGATCTCACCCGGCGCGCGCAGCAGCGTCAGCGACAGCAGGTCGGCGACGACGACGGCCTGGGCGCCGGCGGCGTGGATCTCCTCGATCAACGCGGCCTGGTCGCGCACCACACCGGACGCACCGGGGTACGACAGCAGCACGCCGAAGAAGTCGCCACCGAGGCCGAGGCCCTCGATGCCCTGGGACAGGTCCGCGACGACGATCTCGATGCCGAGCGGCTCGGCGCGCGTCTCGATGACGGCCAGCGTCTGCGGCAGCGTGTCCGCGTCGATGACGAACTTGTTCGACTTGGACTTGCCGGCGCGGCGCACCAGCGTCATCGCCTCGGCGGCGGCGGTCGACTCGTCCAGCATGGACGCGTTCGCGACCGGCAGGCCCGTCAGGTCGCCGACCATGGTCTGGAAGTTCAGCAGCGCTTCGAGGCGGCCCTGCGAGATCTCGGGCTGGTACGGCGTGTACGCGGTGTACCAGGCGGGCGACTCGAGCACGTTGCGCAGGATCACGCCCGGCGTCACGGTGTCGTAGTAGCCGAGGCCGATCATCTGCGTCATCGGGCGGTTCTGCGACGCGAGCTCACGCAGCTCGGCCAGCGCCTCGGTCTCGGTGGCCGGGGCGGGCAGGTCCAGCACGAGGTCGCGCTCGTGGATGGACGAAGGCACCGCGTGCTGGGCCAGCTCCTCGAGCGACCCGACGCCGATGACGTCGAGGATGCGCGCGAGCTCGGCGGGGCGCGGACCCACGTGCCGGTCGGCGAACGGGGTGCCGTGCTCGAGAGCGGCGAGCGGAATGCGGTCCTGCGTCATCAAACGCCTCCGGGGGTGGCTGCGGGCACACGTGTCCTGTGCCCTCCCCGCTCTGTCCGTACCCCGAAGGGCGCCTGAGAGGTTCACCCACCACGAGGATGGGCTTTCACCGTCGGCGGGATTCCCCTTGCGGGGGACTCCACTTTCCAGAGGCGTCTCGCTCTGGCGGTCCTGGATGCCTGAGAGGTTCCCGGGGAGGGACTTGCTCCTTCGGCGCCGGGCTCGAAGCCCGGGCTCTCCCGCCTGAGTTCAGCGACTACCCGAGAAGAATACCCGCAGGCAGCTCACGTAGTCCCTAGGGACGCGACCTACATCTCAGTGGGAAGACCGGCGAGCGTCCCGGCGACCGGGTCGGCGGGGTCGTCGCGCAGCGCCACGAGAAGGTGCCTGGTGCCCACGACGGCGTCACCGCGGCGAGCGGCGACGAGCTTCGCCCGTTCCATCGCACGCTCCACCCTGCCACCGCTGACGGGCAACGCGGCCAGGTCGATCCCCGCCTCGCGCAACGCCGCCGCCCCGCCCGACTCGAACTCCGGCTTCAGCTTCCTGCCCGCCACCTCCAACTGGCGGTCGACCGACACCACCGCCTCCACCAGATCGCGGGACGACACCTCTCGCCGCGCGGCCACGGCCAGCCGTCCGGCCTCGTTGCGCACGACGGTCAGCACCGGCCCGCCCAGTCCCTGGCCGCGCGCGACCCAGCGCAGCAGCCAGCGCACGTACCCGCCGCCGGAGTCCCCCTCCAGCGCTCCCGCCTTGCGCAGCAACCGCACGGCGGGCGCTTCCTCGACCTCCGCGTGGCGTCGAGCGGCATCGGTCCGCACAGCGGCGGCCGTCGCCTCGACGTCGACTCCGCGCAGCACGAACAGGTCGGCGGCACGCCCGGAACCCTGCTCCAGCAACGCGAGCGAGAGGTGGGTCGTGGTCAGCACGCCGTCGCCGGCCAGAGCGACCGCCCCGAGCAGACACTCCTCCAGCGCACGGCTGACGGGCAGCACGGTCCCGATGAGACTCTTGTCGCACGCGGTGTTCATCAACGCCGTGACGTCCGGATGAGCCTCGGGAACGACGCCACCGTCGTCGTCGGCCCAGTGCTCCGGCCCCCGCGCCATCGCCTGGGCCGCCAGCGACCGCACGCCGAGCTTGCGGCCGGGCCCGACGGTGTCGATCAGCGAGATCAGCAGGTTCTCGGTGCCGAGGAAGCCGAACTCCAGCCGGAACGCGCGCTTCGTCGCCGCGGCCAGCACCTTCACGACCTGGTAGGAGGGGGTGATCGTCATGCCGGAAACGCTAGGGAAGAACAAGATCGGGGCGCTTCTGCCGACCGGCCACTCACCAGCGCCAGTCGGCCACGTTCACAGTGCCGATCGATCAGCCGGGCCGGTCAGCCGGTGGCGCGCTCGCGACGCCGGCGGGTCAGCTCGTCCTCGGTCATCGGGGCGATCTCGACGCCGTCCGCGCGTTCTGCCGGGAACTCGTGGATCGTGCCGGAGATCTCCCGCATCGCACCGCTGACCGCGATGCCGAACACGCCCTGACCGCCCTGCAGCAAATCGACGACCTCTTCGGGCGAGGTGCACTCGTAGACCGTCGTGCCGTCGGAGAACAGCGTGATCTTGGCCAGGTCCTGCACGCCGCGGCGGCGCAGGTGGTCGACCGCCACGCGGATGTTCTGCAACGAGACACCGGTGTCCAGCAGCCGCTTCACGACCTTGAGCACCAGGATGTCCTTGAAGGAGTACAACCTCTGGCTGCCGGAGCCGTGCGCCATCCTTATCGTCGGCGCGACCAGCCCGGTCCTTGCCCAGTAGTCGAGCTGCCGGTACGTGATGCCCGCGATCTGACACGCCGCGGGTCCTCGGTAACCGACGAGCTCGTCCGGCAGCGAGGAGTCCGGGAACAGTTCACCCTGCAGCCCGGATTCGGCCCGCAAGGGCGCTTCCTCGACCACGCCTGCCTCCCCTCGGAACGGCCACGAAACTCATGACCGTCAAGCCGCCGCGTCCACTCTCGTGAAGCAACGACGTCCACTCGAGTTCGACGGTAAGACCGCTCCGATGGCAGGTCAACGCGACGCGCGGGGAGTTGCGACCCTCAACCTGAGGTAGAGAGTCATACCGTCACCCGAACAAGCACGTTCAGGTGACGTTTAGTGATCGTTTAGCGGTCATAACGACCGTGAGTAGTCCAACCGAGGGACGTCCAAACGAACTGCCCTTCAGCCCCTGCGAGACGGAGTGCGACACCGGAGAAAACTCAGGTGTCCACGCCGCGACAGTGCCTACGTGTCCGCGCCGCGGAAGTCCTCCGGGGAGACGGAGTCGAGGAACTCGCGGAACTTCTCCACCTCGTCCTCCTGCTCGTCCGGGATGATGAGGCCCGCTTCGGCCAGAACGGACTCCTCGGCGTGGATCGGCACCCCGACGCGCAACGCGAGCGCCACCGAGTCCGAGGGCCGCGCGGACACCCGCACGTCGCCGTCGAACACCAGCTCCGCGAAGAAGGTGCCCTCCTGCAGGTCGGTGATCCGCACCTGCTCGAGGTTGCGCCCCAGCGCCCCGATGACGTCCTTGAGGAGGTCGTGGGTGAGCGGGCGAGCGGGGCGGACGCCCTGCTGCTCGAGTGCGATCGCCGTGGCCTCGACACTGCCGATCCAGATGGGCAGGTAGCGCTCGCCCTCGGTTTCGCGCAGAAGAAGGATCGGCTGGTTCTGGGGCAGCTCCACCCGCACGCCGACGACACGCATTTCGCTCATCGGGCCTCGCCTCCCTCTAATCCGTTCGGGGACGACCCGGTTTCACACCCGAGCATCCCCCGGCGTACCTCTCCGACGCTACCCGCCAAGCGGGCCCAGTGCTCAATCGTTTCGGGCAGATCGTGATCAAGAAGGCACGCTCCGCCGACTGATCAGGACTGGCGCAGGCCCGCTCTCACCAACAACGTGTGCAACGAGGCGAAGAGGCCGGTCAATTCCCGGAGCGTCTCGGTATCTGAGAACGACTTCAGCAGAACCACCTCGTGATCCGCTGCCGCGCGGACCGCGCGCAGGTGCTCGCGCTCGACGCCGAGTCCGGTCATCGTCCGGATCGTGCGGAGCGCGGTGATGTCGTCGGTGGCGAACCGGCCACCGGGGCCGGGGCGCAGCAGACCGTCGCGCTCCAGCTGGGAAAGCTGTTCCGCGCTGAAACCGGTCTGGGCGAGCAGATCGAACCGCGAGATGGAGCTCGCGTCCACCGGGGTGGAGTCGAGCTGCTCGCGGATCACCTTGAGCGGCAGGTACCTGTCGCGTTGTGCGGACAGCACGAACCGCAACCTCTCGACGTCCGCCACGCTGAACTGGCGGTAGCCGGAGGCGGTGCGTGCCGGGCGGACCAGCCCCTCCGCTTCCAGGAAGCGGATCTTGGAGATGGTGACGTCGGGGAACTCGGGCCGAAGCTGTGCGAGCACAGCCCCGATGCTCGTGCCCCCGCGTTGTGGCCGCCCGGCCGTCACGCGTCAGGCTCCCGCGGAGCCAGGACCCGTCAGGAAGACGAGGCGGAACTTGCCGATCTGAACCTCGTCGCCGTTCGCGAGGACGGCCTGGTCGACCGGCTCACGGTTGACGTAGGTGCCGTTGAGGCTGCCGACGTCGATGACGACGAACTCGCCGCTCTCCCGGCGGAACTCGGCGTGGCGGCGCGAGACCGTCACGTCGTCCAGGAAGATGTCGCTGTCGGGGTGGCGCCCGGCGCTCGTCGTGTCGCGGTCCAGCAAGAACCGGGAACCGGCGTTCGGGCCGCGCTTCACCACGAGCAGCGCGGAACCGGCGGGAAGGGCGTCAACACCGGCAACGGCCGGCTCCTGTGCGGGCGCCTCGGCGCCGCCTTCCATCTCCTGGAGGAAGTCCGCCCGGAAGACGGAGGTCCGCTCCGGGGACTGCTCCGGCGGAACGCCTGGGCCGTCGTTCGTGCTCACCTGAGCTCTCCTCCTGCTGCTGGATCCGTCACTTCCGGTAAAACCTATCGCGTTGGGGTCTCCGCCTTCAGCGCGGCTCCCCTTCCGGCCGAAGATCCGGCGAAAGATCGACGTCACTCCTTCTCCACCAACGCCTTGTACCCGTCCGCGTCCAACAGGCCTTCCAGCGCCTCGGGGTCGTTCAGCCTGATCTCGACCATCCAGCCCTCGCCGTACGGATCGGTGTTCACCGAGTCCGGCGTCTGGACCAACGCGTCGTTGATGGCGACGACCTCGCCGTCGAGCGGCGAGTAGAGGTCGGACACGCTCTTGGTGGACTCGACCTCGCCGAACGTGTCGCCGGCCGCCACGGTGTGACCGACCTCGGGCAGCTGGACGAAGACGACGTCACCGAGCTGTTCCTGGGCGTAGTCGGTGATGCCGACGCGCACTGTGTTCTCGCCGTGGGTGGCGATCCACTCGTGCTCCTCGGTGTAACGAAGCTCCTCGGGAATCAACTGACTGCGCTCCTCGTGCTGAACCTGTATGGGGTGATCTTTTCACGCGACCGTGCGAGGTGTGACCCGCAGGGCCAGGAAGAACTGGTAGACGTACAGCAGCGCCGACCACAGGTAGAGGGCTCCGCCCCAGGCCGTGAACGCGTAGGCGATCGGCTGCGCGACCTGCGCCCACCCCGAGTCCCCCTGCGCGATGAGCAGCAGGGGGAAGGCGTACAGCAGGTTGAAGGTCGCGGCCTTGCCCAGGTACGTCACCTCGAACGTGCCCCAACCCCGTTGGCGCAGCACGAGCAGGCAGATGCCGACGACGACCTCTCGGCCCACGAGCACGAGGGCGATCCAGAGCGGCACGATGTCCCTGATGACGAACGCCAGCAGCGTGCAGAACACGTAGAGGCGGTCGGCTGCGGGGTCGAGCAGCGCGCCGAGGTTGCTCATCTGGTTGAGCCAGCGCGCGAGCTTGCCGTCGAGCCAGTCGGAGAAACCCGCGAACATGAGGATGAGCAGCGCCCAGCCGTCTTCGCGGGGTCCGAGCAACAGGTACAGGAACAGCGGAACACCGGCCAGCCGCAGCACGCTGAGCAGGTTCGGAATCGTCAGCAGGCGATCAGCCGGGTCACGCACACCCGCACTCTAAACGAGTGACTGCGCAGGGGCTGCCGGATGGCGTCACGGCACGCTGTGCGACTGGTTGCGGGGTGCGGTCGTTCTGCGTTCGGGGGTGGGGCTCAGGCTGTCCGGGTGAACGTCCAGCCGCGGCGCTGCATCTCGGCGCCGGTGATGGCGTGCGGGCGGCCCCGGTCGTCGCGGCCCACCCAGCGGGCGCGGAAACCCTCGAGCACGTAGGCGTGACCCCGGCTCCAGACCACGCTGCACGGCGTGGTCGGCAGCGCGGAACCGGACTGCTCGTCCTGCTGCGGCTGGGTCTCCATGGCGGTTCTCATTTCAGTCCCTCCGTGACATCAGGGATGTCGCGTGCCGGGGCTCCGGCGTTATCCCTGAGAACGAATTCTGGCCGACTGTGGTTCAGAACACGTGTCCTGTTTGGGTCCTTAGCGTTAACTGGATCAATCGGCGCGCCGAGCTGTTCGGGCCCGAAGCGGGGCGGAACTCCGGGTCCTTGCCTGCGCAACCGTTCGTCGTACGCCGATGACCGCACAACGTCCATTCGGGATCGGCTGGACCCAAGAGCCCGTGTCGAAGTCCGGTTCGCGATCGGACTTCGACACAGGCTCTAGCCTCATGGCGTGACCCAGGTGAAATTCGGTGCGGAGCTCATCTCCCGGTTGATGGACCACCTGTGCTCGCGGCTCGACGGCTGTGAAGGCGTCGGGCTGAGCGTGTGGCCGGACGGCACGTTGCTGCGCTCCATCGGGGTCGCGGTCGAACTGGACGCCGAGCAGCTCAGCGCCAGTGCCGGGCCGCTCGTCGACGCCTCACGCGACGAACGGCAGGTGTCCGGTGAGGTCGCCGGTACGCACGTGGTCGCGGTCCCGGGCAGCTGGGGTGACAGCGGGCCGGTCGTGCTGACCGTCTACCTGTCGCACGTCCCCCAGGTCGAGGACCTCAAGGCCATCGAGGAGATAGAGCCTCTCGTCGCGACGGCGGCCGCGGTCGTCGAGTTCTGCTCGGGCGAGGTGCTGCGGGCGGACCAGATGGTGCGGATGGTGCAGCACCGCCGTTACATCGAGCAGGCGAAGGGCCTGGTCATGGGGGCGCGGCCGTGCGCACCCGGCGAGGCGTTCGAGCTGCTGGTGCGGGCCAGCCAGCGCGCCAACGTGAAGCTGCGGGACGTGGCCACCGCGCTGGTGCTGGTCGTCGGAGGGACGCTGGAGGACAGCGCGGAGGAGGTCGTCGAGCCACCGGGGGCCGCGCTGGAGGTCGCGCGGAAACTGTGGGACGCGTTGAGCGTTTGAACCGACCATTGTCCGGGTATGGACCACTCGACCTGTCCTGTTGGGCGGCCACTCCCGTACGGTGGTGTCCGCAGCGGTTGAGCCACCAGCCGCATCGGGGCCGCTGCGTGGCGGCTTCCTGTATTCGAGAGGAAGTACTTCGGTGACTGTGCAGGATCCGCGTGCGGAGCAGATCGAGCTGAAGGTGCGGCAGCCGGCGCCCGGAGTCACCGTCCTCGCCGTGTCCGGCGAGGTCGACATGGTGTCCGCGCCGTCGTTGCGCGAAGCCCTCATCAACGGTCTCGGCGACGGTGGCGTCTTCGTCGTGGACATGACCGGTGTGACGTTCCTCGGTTCGGCGGGCCTCGCCGTGCTCGTCGAGGCCGCGAGGCGCGCGCAGCAGGAAGAAGCCTCGCTCAAGGTCGTGGCGAAGGCCCGGGCCGTGACGCGTCCGCTGGAGGCGACCGGCCTCGGTGAGGTCTTCAGCATGCACGACTCCGTCGACTCCGCACTGGCCTAAGGCCGCCGGACGACGAGCCGGTTGCCCGCCGCGCTGAGCGCCTCGGCGACGTCGTGGAGGGCCTGCTCGACCCCGCCCTCCTCCACGCCGAGCTCGCCGAGCTCGACGGTCAACGGCACGGTGCCCCCGCGTGCCGCCGTGGTGAGCGTGCGGCGCAGCGAAGGACCTGCCTCCACCGGCACGTTCCCGCGCACCACCGCTACTACGCCGGAGGAGGTCTCGTGGATCTGGACGTCGCATTCGAGCGCCGCTCTGGCCACGGGCAGCACGGGCGAACGGGCCCGCCGCAGGTGCACGGTCGTGCCGCTCGCCCTGCGGTCGATCTCGACGTCGTCCACGCTCTCCCGCATGAGCAGGAGACCTCGTCCGCGCATGGTCATCGCCGGAGGCGGCACGCGCCATTGGCCGTGGTCGGTGACGTCCACGTGGGCCGAACCGTCCAGTTCGCAGTGGGCGTTCACCTCGACGGTGCCGCCCGCGGCACCCGGATAGGCGTGCTCCACCGAGTTGTTGACGGCCTCGCTGACGGCGAGGACGAGATCGCTGGCCTCGTCCTCACCGAAACCGGCACCGTGCAGCCATTCGCGGAGCTGGTGCCTCACCGGCGCCACCTCGTGCGGGTCCGCCGGGAATCGGAGGGCCAGGAAGTCTTCGTGCACGAGCACAGCGCTCCTCCGGTCGATTGCCTTCACCAGGTGACTTCCCTGGGCGCCCAGTCAGTACACGTGTGAGATGAGATCGATTCGGGTACGGCAATGACATGCCGTCCCTAAGCAGAACGGACTACGAGGTGGCTGTGACTCAATTGTCAGGCGTCGAGCTCCGGATGGCGGCGGATCCCACGCAGCTGTCCATCGTGCGTGCGGTAGCGGCGGACATCGCGATGCGGCAGGACTTCGACCTCGACTCGATCGAGGACCTGAAGCTCGCCGTGGACGAGACCTGCTCCACGCTGATCACGCTGGCAGCACAGGACGCCGTGCTCAGCTGCCACTTCGCGGTGGACGACAAGGGCGCCGTCCACATCGCGGCGAAGATCTCCGCGAAGTCCGCGGCCGGCCCTGACGAGGCCAGCTTCGGCTGGCGGGTGCTGACCGCGCTCGTCGACTCCGTGCAGACGCGAGTCGAGGAGACCGAAGGGTTCCTGGTCCACATCAACCTCGTGAAGTCCACGGCAGGGGCGGTGGATGCGTGACCGGATCGGAAGAGGCGACCAAGACCGAGGAGAAGAAGACCCGGTCGGGTGACTACGACCACCTGGCGCCGCTGTTCGCCGAGCTCGCCGGAACCCCTGGGGGTCCGGCGCGCGAGACGTTGCGGGACAGACTCGTCACCGAGCACCTCCCGGTCGCCCAGCACATCGCACGCAGATTCGGCCACCGCGGCGAACCGCACGAGGACCTGGTGCAGGTCGCGACGGTCGGTCTGATCAACGCGGTCGACAGGTTCGACCCCGAACGCGGCAGCGACTTCCTGTCGTTCGCGGTGCCCACGATCATGGGTGAGGTCCGGAAGTACTTCCGCGACTCCAGCTGGTCGGTGCGGATGCCGAGGCGGCTCAAGGAGCTGCACCTGGCGATCAACGCGGGTACGTCGCGCCTGTCCCAGTCACTCGGTCGCGCCCCGACGCCGTCGGAACTGGCCGAGCACCTCGGACTGTCGCGCGAGGAGATCCACGAGGGACTCGCGGCCGGGAACGCCTACCAGAGCGCGTCCCTGGACGACATGCTGATGTCGGAGGACTCGTCGATCTCGCTGGGCTCGACCATCGGCGAGGAAGACCCCGAGATCGCGATGATCGAGCAACGCGAGGCGCTGCACCCGTTGCTGGAGAAGCTGCCGGAGCGCGAGCGCAAGATCGTGGTCATGCGCTTCTTCGGCAACATGACCCAGACCCAGATCGCCCAGAAGGTCGGCATCTCCCAGATGCACGTCTCGCGCCTGCTCGCGAAGACGTTGCGTCAGCTGCGGGACGTGCTGGAGGAGTAGGCACGAACACGGCGCCGGGCCGCGTTGACGATCTGGCGCCGTTCGTCCTCCCCCATGCCGCCCCACACGCCGTACGGCTCTTGAGCCTCGAGCGCGTGGGCACGGCACCGTTCGAGCACCGGGCAGTGTCCGCAGATCGCCTTCGCCTTGTCCTCACGGGCCGCTCGCGCGTAGCCGCGTTCGTTGTCGGGGTGGAAGAAGATCGCACTGTTCTCGCCGCGGCACAGGCCGTCCATCTGCCAGTCCCAGACCTCGGTGACCGGCTTGGGCAGACGTGTGGTGCAGGTCATCGCGACTCCCTGAGGACTAGGGGGAAAGAGTTGCGATCACTGCGTACCTCGGTCTGACCAGGGATAAACCAGTTAGAGCCTTTCGGGTGCCCCAATACCCAGCAGGGACAGGCCCAGCGTGAGCACGCGTGAGGTCAGCGTGAGCAGGTGCAGGCGCGAATCCTGCAACTCCTGCGTCTCCGCCGTCGCCACCGGGCAGTCGTTGTAGAAGGTCGAGAACGCCGTCGCCGTCTCGAACAGGTAGGTCGTGAGCTTGTGCGGCGCGAGCTCGTCGATGGCCGCCTGGATCGCCGTGGGCAGCTGCAACAGCTTCAGCGCCAGCTCCCGCTCGGCCTGCTCCTGCAGCACCAGCGGCGCGTCCAGGGGCGCCTCACGGCCGACCTTGCGGATGATCGACAGGATGCGCGCGTTCGCGTACTGGATGTACACCGACGTGTCGCCGGTCTTGGCCAGCATCTTCTCCCAGGTGAAGACGTAGTCCTTCTCCCGGTCGTTGGAGAGGTCCGCGTACTTCACCGCGCCGAGTCCGAGCGTGCGGGCGAGCTCTTCCTTCTCCGCACCCTCCACTTCGGACGATTCCGGCATCACCTGGTAGGAGTTCTCGACGGCCTCGGTGAGGAGGTCGATCAGCTTGATCGTGCCGCCGGCCCGCGTCCGGATCGTCTTGCCGTCGGCACCGAGGATCGTGCCGAACCCGGTGTGCACGGCGGTGTGCGCGTCGTCGAGCCACCCGGCCTGCTTCGAGGTGGCGAAGATCATCTGGAAGTGCTGGGCCTGCGGCGTGCCGACGACGTAGATCAGGTCGTCGACCTTGCGCTCCCGCACCCAGTACCGCACGGTCGCGAAGTCCGTGGTGGCGTAGCCGTAGCCGCCGTCGCTCTTGCGCACGATCAGCGGCAGCCGGTCGCCCTCACGGTTGCTGAACCCCGGCGGGAACACGCACAGCGCGCCGTCGCTGGTCTCGATGAGACCCTTCTGCTGCAGCTCGGTGATGGTGTCCGCGAGGTACGGGTTGTAGAAGCTCTCGCCGTAGTTGTCCCCGGCCGTGAGGCCGATGCCGAGCAGTTCGTAGACCTGGTTGAAGTGCCGCTGCGACTCGCCCACCAGCTCGTGCCACAGCGCCAGCGTCGCCTCGTCGCCGCCCTGCAGCAGCACCACCCGGCGCCGCGCGCGGTCCGCGAAGCCCGGCTCGTTGTCGAACTTCTGGCGCGCCTGCTGGTAGAACGCGTTGAGGTCGCTGATCTCGTGGTCGGCGCCGTGGCCCTCGTCCGTGAGGTGCTCGATGAGCATGCCGAAGGGAGTGCCCCAGTCACCGAGGTGGTTGTGCGGGATGACCTCGTGCCCGGCGAAGCCGAGCAGCCGGCAGAAGGCGTCGCCGATGATCGTCGACCGCAGGTGCCCGACGTGCATCTCCTTGGCCACGTTGGGGCTGCTGTAGTCGATCGCGATCCGCCGGGGCTCCTCGGTCTCGGGCACCCCGAGCCGGTCGTCGGAGAGCAGCTTCGCGGCCTCGGCCTCGAGCCACTCGCGGCGCAACCGCAGGTTGATGAAGCCGGGGCCGGCGATCTCCGCCGACTCGACCGCGTCCTGGGCGTCGAGGTGCTCGACGATGAGGGCGGCGACCTCGCGCGGGTTCCTGCCGACCTTCTTGGCGAGGCTCATCGCGACGTTGCACTGGTAGTCGGCACCGTCTCGGTTGGACGGTCGGATCAGCGCTTCCTCGGCGGTGATGTCCACGTCCAGGGCGACGCGCAACGCCCGCGCGACCCGCTGGCCCAGTTCGAGCCCGACATCCCCACGCAGCACTGAACCCACCTCTCGACCGCTGGCTTGTTCACCCGAGTATTTCACCCGCGGCCAAGCGAGTTCACCACCGCCCGAGCAACAACGCCCCGCCACCGACGAGCGCGGCGACGCTGACCGCCCCGAAGAACGTCACCCAGCCCAGCGCCGGCACCCCGGTCAGCCAGGCGAGCTGGTCGGCGTCCGAGCGCGGTGCCTGCCGCCGCCACCGCTTGACCTGCAGCTCCCACACGGGCCGGACCCCGCCCAGCAACAGGAACCAGGCGAACACGTACGCGGCCGCGTCCCGGACCTCCGCGGAGGCGTAGAAGGAGACGAAGAAGAACACCCCGCCGGTGACGATGATGGACAGCACGCCGAACACGTTGCGGATCATGATGAGCATCGCGGCGAGGAAGCCGATGCTGATCCACAGCATCAGCTGGATCTGCTCGTTGGTGATCAGCACGGCCGCGCCGAACCCGAGCAGGGACGGCGCGACGTACCCGGCCACCGCGGTCAGCACCATGCCCGGCCCGCGGGGCTTGCCGCGCGAGACGGTGAGGCCAGACGTGTCGGAGTGCAGCTTGATCCCGCTCAGCCGCCGTCCGGTCAGCACGGCCAGCAGGGCGTGCCCACCCTCGTGGGCGATGGTGATGACGTTGCGGGTGACCCGCCAGAGCCCGTGCAACGCGACGGCCAGGAAAGCGGCGGCCGCGGTCCCCCACGTGATCAGCACTTCGTCGGTCAGCAGCTCGGAAGGCATCGCGACATCGAAACAGACGCGCCGTGAGAGCCGCATGTGGGCTCTCACGGCGCGTCTGTGCCGGACCGGGGCTGGTACCGCCCTGGGTCAGTGCTTGATCCTGTCCTTGCTCACCCGCTCGGTCTTGGGATCGACGACCGCCTGCTCGCGGGTGATCGGTTCCGTGGTCCGCGCCGCGGTGGGAAGCGGCTCGGTGATCGCCGTCCCGTCCCGCTCGCCGTGGAACGCCTCCGAGCGGGGCTCCGGCAGCACCGGGTCCTCTTCCTCGATCAGCTTGCGGCGCGCGGGCATGACCGCGAGCAGCAGACCGAACAGTGCGATGCCGAGGTGCAGCCAGTTGTCGTTGACGTTGACCGCCAGCGGGTTGCCGAACCGCTCGGCCGGGTTCTGGGCGAGGATCCCCGTGATCATCAGGTCCCAGACGAAGAGCGCGGCGAAGCCGGCGAACAGCAGCCAGCCGTACATCCGCGCGAGGCCCGAACCGAGAGCCGTGAGCAGACCGAGCACGCCGACGGCCACCATCACCAGGTTGTGCAACGGGTTCACGGAGAACCCGAGCACGAACGACTGAGCGGCCCAGTCGCCGATCCCGGTGCGGGTGAAGCCCACGACGCCGAACACGATGAACGCGATGCCGGCCAGTCCGGCCAGCACCTGCACCGGCTGAAGACCGGCGATCTTGATGCGGTGGGTCATGACGCCCTCCAGGCTCCAGTCTTGTCGCCCGGCGGACTACCCCTGCCTCACAGAGACCAAACGTTCGGGCCTGCGGCGTGGATCCAGCGGCGTGGACTAGCGCTGCCCCTTGCGCCCGATCGCCGCGTACGCGCCCGGCACCACGGCCGGTGCCTCGATCGACAGGCCTTCCACGAGCTGGTCGACCGGAGCCGGGTGCGACACCACGAGGAACCCGCCCGCCGGCAGCGCGTGCCGGTAGCGGCGCACGACGCGGCCGGGGCCGGTGGCGTCGTCGACGTACCTCAGGACGTCGACCATCAGCACCGCGTACGGCTCGCGGAGGTCGAGGTGCGACAGCACGCCGGGATGGCGCAGCACCTGCTCCGGGCGGCGCAGGTCCGCCTCGATCGCGCACGCCCTCGGTTCGCCGCGCAGCAGTCCACGCGAGAACGCGACCGTCACCGGGTCCGAGTCCACGTAGACGACACGAGCGTCGGGCAGCGTCTGGTGCACGGCACCGCACGTCGGGATGCCCGAGCCGAGGTCGAGGAACTGGCGCACACCCGCCGCCCAGCAGTGGCGGACGGCGTGGCGCAGGAACGTGCGCTGGGCCCGCGTCACGAGCGGCAGTTCCGGGTCGATCCGGACCGCCTGCTTGGCGAAGGCGCGATCTGCGGCGTAGTTGTGCGCGCCACCGAGGTAGAAGTCATGGATGCGCGCGGCGTTCGGCCGACGTACGTCGACCTCGTAGCGTGCGAAGGCGGGGACCGCAGCCATTCGCAGAGCGTAACTGGCGCCTAGACCATTCGGGCGAAGTTTTCGAAGATTCTTTGGGTCCGTCTGACATGGACCTCTCGCGGGAGGGCCCGGTCCACCCCACGAAGACCGGGCCACGTAGCGCGTACGGGGATCGAACCCGTGTTTCCGGAGTGAGAATCCGACGTCCTGACCACTGGACGAACACGCCTGGAACGAGCATTGATGCACAAATGCTCGCAGAAATAGAAGAAAGTGAACTAGCAGGTCACAGCTTTGAGGGCGCTCCGGCCCATTCATCTGCTCGGATCATGTGAACAATGATGACCGAGAGCCCACACCTGCCGCAAAGGAATTAATCGAGCCACGTCGGCGCGACCTGCGAGGCGGCCCGCGCGCCGGCCGTTCCAAGATCACGAACGCGGGCGGGCGAGACCGTGGACGCGCGAACATCACTTTGTGGCAGCCTCGCACGTGGCCCACGACCTGGTGGGCCTGCCGGCGTTGGAGGAGGGGCAGTGACGCGCAACGGCGGTGACGTCGTAGTCGAAACGCTGAAGGCGCTCGGCGCGCACACGGTGTTCGGCATCCCCGGTCAGCACGCCCTGGGCCTGTTCGACGCCCTGCGCCGGTCCGAGTTGCGGTACGTCGGTTCGCGGACCGAGGTCAACGCCGCGTTCGCCGCCGACGGGCACGCGCGGATCACCGGCTCGGTGACGCCGCTGCTGGTGTCGACCGGGCCCGGCGCGCTGCAAACCCTTGCGGGACTGCAGGAGTCGGCCGCCGGGTCGGCGCCGGTGCTGGGCATCTCGTCCCAGATCCCCGCCGCCGGCCTCGGTGGTGTGCGGGGCGGGTACCTGCACGAGCTGACCGATCAGCTGGCCTCGTTCCGCGAGGTGGTCAAGCACGCGCGGGTCGTCCGGCACGTGTCGCAGATCCCGCCGGCGCTGACCGAGGCGTGGGAGAGCGCGCTGACCGCGCCGTTCGGGCCGGTGTGGGTGGAGATCCCGCAGGACGTGCTGCTCGCGCCCGCCTCCGTGCCTCCGGTGACATCGGTGGCCTGGTCGCCGCGCGCACTGCACCCGCGGGCCGAACTGGTCGAGGAGGCCGTGCGGTTGCTGAACGGCGCCGCCCGGCCGGTGGTCCTGGCCGGTGGCGGTGCGCTCGGTGCCTCGGCGGAACTGCTGGAACTGGCGGAGAAGCTGCGGGCGCCGGTCGTGTCGACGTTCGGCGGCAAGGGCAACTTCCCCTGGGACCACCCGCTTTCCGCGCAGTCGTGGCTGGAGGACCGGTACACCACGGAGTTCCTGGCCGACGCGGACGTGCTGCTCGTCGTCGGGTCGGGGCTGGGTGAGCTGTCGAGCAACTACCGGACGTTCCGGCCGCGTGGCGCGGTGGTCCAGATCGAGGCGGACCTCGGCAAGCTGGAGTCGAACTACCCCGCGCTCGGCATCCACGCCGATGCCCGGCATGCGTTGCGCGCCTTGGCTTCCGGCGTGACGCCGCGTGCTGTGGACGGTGTCGCCGAGGGACGGGTCATGGGGCTGCTCGCGAACGTGCGGCAACGGTTCGGCGAGCAGGAGCTCGACCTGGAGTGGCAGGTGCTCGCCGCACTGCGGGCGGCCGTCCCGGACGGCACGCCGACCTGCTGGGACATGACCATCCTGGCGTACTGGGCCTGGTCGGCCTGGGATCCGCGGGGCGGCGCGCAGTTCTCCGCCCAGGGTGCCGGTGGGCTCGGTTACGGCTTCCCGGCGGCGCTCGGGGTGGCGGCGGCCGTCGACGGGCCGGTGCTCGCGGTGTCCGGCGACGGCGGCGCGATGTACGGCATCTCGGAGCTCGCGACGGCCGCGCAGCACGGGTCGCGGGTCGTGTGGCTGATCGTCGACGACGGCGGCTACGGCATCCTGCGCGAGTACATGACCGACGCGTTCGGCCAGGCCACCGGGACCGAGCTCGCCCGGCCGGACTTCGTGGCGCTCGCGGAAGCGTTCGGGGTGCCCGCCACCCGCAGCACGCCCGAGTCGTTGCGAGAGGACCTCGCCAAGGCGTTCGCCGGGGACGGCCCGCACGTGGTCGTGCTGCCCGCGGTGCTGCGCATGTTCGCCCCCACGCACCTGGAGCACACGTGATCGTCGCGAACTTCGTCAACGGCGCCTCCGCCACCGCCGCGGAGACCTCGCCTCTCGTCGACCCCGCCACCGGTGAGGAGTTCGGCCGCGCGGTCGTCTCCCGGGCGGGCGAGGTCGACGCGGCGGTGCGTGCCGCCGAGGCGGCCTTCCCCGCCTGGTCGCGCACCACGCCCGGCGAACGCCAGCTGGCGTTGCTGAAGCTCGCCGACCTGCTCGAAGCGAACGCCGAGGTCGTCGCCGACGCGGAGGTCCGCGAGACCGGCAAGATCCGCTCGGTGCTGCTGGACGAGGAGATCCCGCAGTGCGTGGACCAGATCCGGTTCTTCGCGGGTGCCGCAAGGGCTCTGGGCACCGCCGCCGCGGGTGAGTACGTGCCGGGCCACACCTCGTACCAGCGCCGTGAGGCGGTCGGCGTGATCGCGCAGATCACGCCGTGGAACTACCCGCTGATGATGGCCGTGTGGAAGATCGCCCCGGCCCTGGCCGCGGGCAACGCGGTGGTGCTGAAGCCGGCCGGCACGACGCCCTCGTCCTCCGTGCTGCTGGCCACGCTCGCCGCGTCCGTCCTCCCGGCGGGCGTGTTCAACGTCGTGCTGGGCGACCGCGACACCGGCCGCCTGCTGGTCGAGCACCCCGTGCCCGCCATGGTGTCGCTGACCGGCTCCACCCGCGCCGGCGTCGAGGTGGCCCGCGTCGCCGCGGCGACGGTGAAGCGCACGCACCTCGAACTCGGTGGCAACGCGCCGGTCCTGGTGTTCGACGACGTGGACGTCGTCGCCGCCGCGGAAGGCGTCGTGGGCGCCGCCTTCTACAACGCCGGCCAGGACTGCACGGCCGCCTCACGGGTGCTGGCGCACTCGGCCGTGCACGACGAGTTCGTGGCCGCACTGGTGAAAGCCGCGTCGGCGCGGGTACCCGGCACCGACTTCGGGCCGTTGAACAGCCAGGCCCAGCTGGACCGCGTGCTCGGCCTGCTCGCCCGTTCGCCCGGTGTCGTCCACTGTGGAGGGAACCGGTACGGGTCCTCCGGGTTCTTCCTGGAGCCCACGGTCGTCTCCGGCTTGGCGCAGGACGACGAGCTGGTCCAGGAGGAGGCGTTCGCCCCGCTGATCACCGTGCAGGCGTTCGGTTCCGACGACGAGGCGATCGCTCTGGCCAACGGCGTTCCGCAAGGACTCGCGTCTTCGATCTGGACCCGCGACAGCGGCCGCGTCGCGTCACTGACCGCGCGGCTCGACTTCGGCATCGTCTGGGTCAACACGCACGGCCTCGTCGCGTCCGAGATGCCGCACGGCGGTTTCGGCGCCTCGGGCTACGGCAAGGACCTGTCGATGCACGGCCTGGAGGACTACACGCGCGTCAAGCACGTGATGATCGCGCACTGAGCATCGCCCGGTACGGCATCGGGTAGTGCAGCAGGCTGGCCGGGACGAACGCGGACACCACCCGGATCATCCGGATCCACCGGCGCAGCCTGCGCCCGTCGGAGTCCGTCCACTCCAGACCGAGCTTGGCCCGCAACGCCTCCGGCAGCGTCCCCACGGCGAAGTCCGGCAGCACCTGCGCCGCCACGGGCCGCACCAACGGCCAGAGCGCGCTCGGCACGTGTTCGGCGCCCGGTGCCTTGCCGGTGCGCAACTGGAACGCCTCCAGCAGTCCGTCCACCCCGTCGGTGGGCATCAGCTGCGTGGCGACCACGTCGTCGAGGTAGTCCCGCAACGCCGTGAGGTCGCCCGGCATCGTCCTGATGCCGAGCGACTCCCCCGTCTCCCGCCACTCCCGGTACAGCCGCTCCTCGTGGATGGCGGGCAGCCGGGGCCGCAGCAACCGGTACGCCGTGAGCAGCGAGTCGAAGCTGGTCGCGTGCACCCAGCGGAACAGCTCCTCGCCCGCGCCGGGAATCCGCGCGTGGGCGCGCAGCAGCCGTTCCGCCTCCGGCCCGGCCTGCTCACCCCCGAACAACCGCAGCTGCGACGAGGTGATGGTCCTCGTCAGCCGCGCGAACGGATCGGCCCGATAGCCGTCGCGCACCGCGGCGGCGATGACCGGGTGCGCGACCTGCATCAGCACCGCGCGTCCCAGCACCACCAGCTCGAACCGCGTGTACCAGCCCAGCCGCCACGTCACCGACTCAGGTCCCAGCGTCACACCATGATCATTCCGGGAGATCGGCCACCCGCCGAAGATCATCACTCCAAAGAATTACCGGCACAGCGCGCCCTTCTTCCACTTCTTCACGCCGTAGAGGCCGGGTCCCGGGATGACGAGCCGGGCCGACACCTCGCCGCGAACTGCCCGTTGACCTCCAGCTAGGTCGAGCTCCTAGCGTCAGCGGCATGTTCGCGATTCGGCAGTACGAGTTCGGCCCGGCGGAGAACCTGCGCTTCGAGGAGGTACCCGACCCGGAGCCCGCCGCGGGTCAGGTCCGCGTCACCGTGGCGGCCGCCGGCGTCCACCTCGTCGACACCACGATCCGCAAGGGCGGCTTCGGTCCCGTCGGCTTCCCGATGACACCTGGCCGCGAGGTCGCCGGGGTCGTGACGGCGCTCGGCGAGGACGTGCCGGGCGACTGGCTCGGCCGCCGGGTCGTCGCGCACCTGGGCCAGGCGAGCGGCGGCTACGCCGAGCTGGCGGTCGCCGGCGTCGGCGCGTTGCACGCCCTGCCCGACGACGTGTCGTTCGAGGCCGCCGTCGCCATGATCGGCACCGGGCGGACGGTGGTCGGGGTGCTGGACGCCGCGAAGCTCACGAAGGACGACGTGGTGCTGGTGACGTCGGCGGCAGGTGGCATGGGCGCGTTGTTCGTGCAGGAGGCGCGCAACGTCGGGGCGCAGGTCGTCGGGCTCGCCGGTGGCACGAAGCTCGACCTCGTCATGGACAACGGGGCGGACGCGGCGATCGACTACACCCTGCCCGGCTGGGCGGACGGGCTCAAGGACATGACAGTGGTGCTGGACGGCGTCGGCGGTGAGGCGGGGGCGCAGGCGCTGAAGACGCTGGGGGCCGGTGGGCGGCAGATCATCTACGGGTGGGCGTCCGGGGCCGCCACCCCGATCAGCACGGAGGCGTTGTTCGCCAACAGCCTCACCGCGACTGTCGCTTTGGGACCCGGGTTGATGCGGCGCGGGCTGCGGGTGCTGGAGGACGAGGCGATGGCCGGGCTGGCGAGCGGGCGGTTCGTGCCGCTGGTGCACCCGCCGTTCGCGTTGCAGGACGCGGCCGCGGCCCACGTGGCGCTGGAATCCCGTGCCACGGCCGGGAAAGTGGTGCTCAAGCCGTGACCCAGCGGTCGGCCATGGCGATGAGTTCGTCGACATCGGCGTGGATGATCGCGTTCCCCGGTTCGGCGATCGGTTGCACGGCCTCGGTCGCTGCCTTGAGGTCGGTGCGGATGACCCGCACGATCTCGGCGGCCTGCTCCTGGTCGTAGAAGCTCAGCCCGAAGTAGCCGTAGCCGCCGTCCACGATCTCCCGCAGCGAGACGGCCAGTCCCTCGTCCCGCACGTGGTCCGCGCACACCTCGACGGCCCACAGCATCACGCCACGCGACGGGTTCCACGTCTCGTAGTCGCGGTCGGGGAAGGCGGGCCAGTCGAGGTTGAAAATTCCGGACATGCGGAAAGGGTAATGGGGCCGTCCTCAGAGGACGGCCCCATCACCCCTGCATCACGCCTGCACCGGCACCTCGACGAACTTCTTGCCCGCGAAGTTCTCGACCACCACGGACTGCACGTCCTTGGGGTCGACCAGCGCGGAACCGTCCAGGTTCGTGCCCTCGGCGGCGCCCTTCTTGGACACCACCCAGGAGCCCGCCTCCTGGCGGCTGCCGTCCTTCGAGACGACGAAGATCCGGCACTTCTCGCCCTCGGGGATGCCGTTGATCGCCATGTTCGTGCGGACCCACCCGGCGGCGGGGACGACCTTCACGGTCATCGACGCCTTGGTCAGCGGGTCGGTGAACGTGGCGAGCCTGGTGCCCGCCGGGTCCGGTGCCACCGTCGGGGTGGGAAGGGCCGTCACATCGGGTGACGTGGCCTTACCGACGAAGACACCGGCACCGAGCACCACCGCGGCCACGACGGCCGCCGCGGCACCGATCGCGAACTGACGACGCCGTGCGACGCCGCCCCGTTCGGAACGCACCTGGCGCAGAGTGCGCTGCAACAACAGATCGCCGCCCTCGGGCGGCCCGTCCAGCATGGCCTCCGGCGGCACCTCGCCGAGGAAGGCCTCCATGTCGCGGAGCTCTTCGAGTTCACGCGCGCATTCGGGGCAGGACGCCAGGTGCTCGTCCATCTCGCGCACCTCCTGCTCGGCCAGTGCCCCTAGAACGTAGGCACCGAGCAGTTGCGGGTCGTATCGCGTGGTCATCCAGCCACCCCCTTCAGTGCGACCTTCTGACCTCCGAAGGTCTCCCTCAAGGCTCGCAACGCGTAATACGATCTCGATTTCACTGTGCCAGGTGGCACCCCGAGCGCTTGCGCCGCCTCCGTCACGCTGCGGCCGCGGAAGTAGATCTCCATCAGCACGTCGCGGTGGTCGGAGGACAGCCTGTCGAGCGCTTCGAGCACCACCACCGAGTCGACGACCTGGTCAGCGTGGTCGCGCTCGATCGGTGGCGTCGCCGGAGACTCCGCCACCTCCTGAGGACGCGCGGCCCTCGCACGCACCCTGTCGGTGACGATGTTGCGCGCCACAGTCAGCAACCAGCCACGCACCGATCCCTTGCCGTTCACGAGGGCGTCGGGATGGCGCCAAGCTCGGACCAGGGTCTCCTGGACCACGTCCTCGGCAGCCGCCCGATCGCCGGTGAGCCGCGTCGCGTACGCCAGCAGCGCCCGCCCGTGCTCCTCGTAGAGCGATCGGATCAGTGCCTCGTCGGCCGCGGTCTCCCGTTTGCGGGAGAACAAAGCCGCCATCCACCCACTCCTCCCCGCCCGCGAACACCTCTGCGGGCGTCCTGTTCAAGACCTCAGCCGACACACGAGCGACAGAGAGCTTCGGTTCAACGGCTTTCCACTGAAAAATCGGATGCCGGATGTTAGCGGGAACGGTTGAGCCGCCCGACCAGCTCCGCCATCTGCTCCTCCGGCATGGCGTTGATGTACATGCCGTGGTCGGTCGCCGGATCGCGCAGCTCCTCCTGGAAGCTGTCGATCGCGAACGGGCGGCCCGCGGGGACGTCGTAGCCCACCGTGACGTGCAGGCGCGGGATCGGGAAGGTCTTCGCCGGGCACATGCCGCCGGCCAGCGGGAACACCACGTGCGTGCGGTGCGAGGCGCTGTCGGTGTTGTTGCCGTCCCAGCAGCTGCCGAAGTCGTAGCTGCGCAACGTGGTCGCGTTTCCGCACAACGGGTACTTCGTCGTGTAGCGGTCCGGCCGGTCCGAGCAGCCCCACCGGGCGCGCGTGTTCGGGCCGTAGTCGTTGGAGAACGCCGACGGGTCGCCGGTGATCAGGCGCAGGAACCGGGGCATCGGCAGGACGTCGCTCACCGCGCTGCCGTCGTACCGGATCTCCACGCTCTTCGGCCGGAGCACCTCACCGGTGTTGCCGTGCAGGCCGCCGCCGTCCGCGTGCGCGTCGTGCCCGGTGCCGTCGGTCAGGCGCAGCACGGGCCAGTAGTAGGTCGAGAGGTCGTTCTTCTCGCACGTGGTGGTGGCGGCCGCGAGGGACTCGTCCGTGGACTTGGCGTCGGCCGACCTGTTGCCGACGTACTCGTGCGTGTGGTGGGCGCCGAACGGGATGCCGGGTGAGACGACGGGGTTGTCCGCGTTGAGGTGGCGGTCCTCGTTCGCACCGCAGCGGATGACGACGTGCGGCGTCTTCGGGCCGGTGAGCACCTGGTCGAGCTCGGTGACGTACCGGTCGGCGGACAGCGCGCCGTTGGACGTGCCGCGCAGCAGGACCGCGGAGCCCGTGACGACGAGGAGCGCGACCACCGCGACTGCGAAGGTCGCCGGTTTGTTCCGGGCCACGTCCACAGCCTGCCAATCGGTCCGGGCGAACAGAAGTGCGCCGTCTCAGCAGGTCTGACCGGCGCGTCCGGGCACGACGATAGCCCGGCGCGCCGGGCGAGCGGGCAGTGGACCTGAGGAGGACTCGGGGCCGTGGAGCACGTCGCTCCGCGCCCCGAGTCCCGCCTCAGTTCGCCGTCACCAGCGGCAGGCGGTCGTGGTCGACCACGCTGACCCCGGTCACGTCTCCTGCCCGCACCATCGCGGACCCGGCCAAGGTCACCTCACCTCCGTGCGCCCTCCACGAGCCGGCGGTGAACGTTCGTCCGTCCTTCGTGTGCACGACCAGCCAGCAGGCTTCCCCGTCCTGCATCCCGTGGACCGTCGCGACCAGCTTCAGGCCACCTTCGGTGTCGGTGACCTGCACGGCCATGCGCGCACCCGACGACGAGGTCCCCTGCAGGAGCGCGTCGACGCTCTCGGTGCCGCCGACCCCCATTCCCTGACCCAGCCAGACGCCCCCAGCGAGCACTCCGGCGACGACAAGGGTCGACGACAGGGCCGTGATGCGCCCACGGCGCCGCACGGCCTGATATCTCTCTTCACGGACCGTGCCCAGCGTGCGCTGGAGCAGGTGGTCCAAGTCCGGCGGCGGCCCGTCGAGCGCGGCCTCCGGTGGCAGTTCTTCCATCAGCATGTCGTTCTCGTTCAACTCGTCGGTGCCCAGGAAGTTCGGTGCCATGCGCTGGCGGACGCGGCAATGGACACGGTCACGCGGAACGATGCACTCAATTTTCTCCTTCTCCAGTCCCGCGTGCGGCGGTGACCAACACCTTCAGAACGAGCCTGCGAGGAAGTTGGTTCAACGTGGATACAAGGAGGTTGTGCAGCCCACACGAAACGGTTGACCGACGGCTCTACCAGCTCCTACGCTCTCATATATGATGTATGACCAGTCTGGAGTCCTTCCAGCGTCCCGGACGGACTTTGTTCTGGAATCGATCAAAGAAGCGATTCTTCACGGAAAGCTGAAGCCCGGTCAGGCGCTCGTGGAAACCGATCTCGCCGCGACGCTCAACGTCTCGAAGACGCCCGTGCGCGAGGCGCTCAAGACGCTCGTCGGGTCGGGGCTCGTGGTGATGAGCCCGTACAAGGGCGCCACGGTCCGCACGGTCGACGCCGGGATGGCCGCGTCCGTCTACGACGTGCGACTGCTGCTGGAACCGGAGGCGCTGCGCCGTTCCGTCGAGCTCGGAGCGGACTTCACCGAGGCGAGATCGGCCCTGGACGAGGTCCCCGACCTGGCACGACGCAGCTTGGCCAACCGCCGCTTCCACCGCGCGCTCTACGCGGGGTGCGGCAACCCGTTGCTGGTCGAGATCCTCGACGGGCTGCGCGACCAGGCCGCGCTGATCACCGTCGCCGGCTGGGGCATCCACCCCACCTGGGACGCCGAGGCCGCCGAGCACCGGGCGATCCTCGTCGCCGCCGAGGAGGGCTTCGGCGACGCCGCGGCCGGCCTGTTGCGCCGCCACATCCAGACTTTCGCCGATCGAGTGGTCGAGGAGCTCCCCGATGTCGTTCGATGACCTGTCCGAGCAGCTGGCTTCCGTGGTGGCGATCACCGTCACGCCGTTCGGCGCGGACGGGGCGATCGACGAGAAGGACTACGCCGCCGTCGTGGACCGGATGGTCGAGGGCGGGATCTCGGTCGTGACGCCGAACGGCAACACCAGCGAGTTCTACACGTTGTCCTCCACCGAGACCGAACGCGCGCTGCGGATCACCGTGGACGTGGCCGCGGACCGAGCGGCGATCATCGCCGGGGTCGGGCACGACCTGACGTCCGCCGTGGCCGCCGCCCGGTTCGCGGACCGGGCCGGTGCCAGGGGGATCATGATCCACCAGCCGGTGCACCCGTACGTCTCGCTGGACGGGTGGGTGGACTACCACCGGGCGATCGCCTCGGCGGTGCCCGAGCTGAGCGTGGTCCTGTACGTGCGGAACCCGCGCATCGGCGGTGAGCAGATCGCGGAACTGGCGGACGCGTGCCCGAACGTCGTCGGCGTGAAGTACGCGGTGCCGGATCCGGTGCGGTTCGCCTCCGTCGCCCGTGACGCCGGGCTCGAGCGGCTGACGTGGGTCGCGGGGCTGGCCGAGCTGTCGGCACCGGGGTACTTCGCGGTCGGGGCCACCGGGTTCACGTCCGGGCTCGCGAACGTCGCGCCGCAGCTGTCGCTGCAGATGTTCCGGTGCCTGCAGGCCCGTGAGTTCGGTGCGGCGATGGAGTTCTGGGAGTTCGTCCGGGGGTTCGAGGAGCTGCGGGCGGCCGGTGAGTCGGCGAACAACGTGTCCGTCGTGAAGGAAGCCCTGGCACAGCTGGGGTTGTGCCGCCGGGACGTGCGACCGCCTGCCTCGGTTCTGCCGGAAGCGGACCGTTCGGCCGTGGGTGTGCTGTTGAACTCGTGGAGCCTGCGGTGAAGCTTCGCAGCGCGGAGTGGTTCGAGGGCGAAGGGCTGCGGGCGTTCTCGCACAACGCCCGGATGCGTCAGCTCGGCCTGAACCCCGGCGAGCACCTCGGCAAGCCGGTCATCGCGATCCTGAACACGTGGAGCGGCATCAACCCGTGCCACATGCACCTGCGCGAACGGGCCCAGCAGGTCGAGCGCGGGGTCTGGGAGGCGGGCGGATTTCCGCTGGAGTTCCCCGTCTCCACACTGTCGGAGACGTACCAGAAGCCGACTCCGATGCTGTACCGCAACATGCTGTCGATGGAGACCGAGGAGATCCTCCGGTCCTATCCCGTCGACGGCTGCGTGCTGATGGGCGGCTGCGACAAGACCACCCCCGCGTTGCTGATGGGTGCGGCCTCCGCCGGGCTGCCTGCCGTCTTCGTGCCCGCCGGGCCGATGCTGCGGGGTCACTGGCGGGGAGAGCAGCTCGCGTCCGGCACGGACATGTGGCGGTTCTGGGACGAGAAGCGGGCGGGCACGATCTCGTCCGGCGACTGGGCGGAGATCCAGTCCGGGCTGGCCCGCTCCCCCGGCACGTGCATGACGATGGGCACGGCCTCGACCATGACGGCCGCCGCGGAGGCTCTGGGCCTGACGCTGCCGGGGGCGTCGTCGATCCCGGCCGTCGACTCGGCGCACCACCGGATGGCGGCCGCGTCGGGCATGCGCGCGGTCGGGATGGTGCGCGAGGGCCTGACGATCGGCGACGTGCTGTCGGCGGAGGCCTACGAGGACGCGATCCGGACCGTGCTGGCGCTGGGCGGCTCCACGAACTCGTACATCCACCTGATCGCGATGGCCGGGCGGTCGCAGATCCCGTTGTCGCTGGACGACTTCGACCGGTTGTCGCGCGAGGTGCCGGTGCTCGCCTCGGTCCAGCCCGCCGGAGCGCACCTGATGGAGGACTTCTACTACGCGGGCGGGCTGCGCGGGCTGCTGTCGCGGTTGCGGGACTCGTTGCACCTCCAGCGGATCACGGTGACGGGGCGGACGTTCGGCGAGGACCTCGACGGCGCCGAGGTGCACGACCCGGCGGTGATCCGCCCCCTGGACGATCCGATCTCCCCCGAGGGCGGGCTGGCCGTGCTGCGGGGCAACCTGGCCCCGGACGGTGCGGTGATCAAGTACGTCGCGGCCGATCCCGCGTTGTGGAGGCACACCGGGCCCGCCGTGGTCTTCCACGGCTACCAGGACCTGCAGGCACGGATCAACTCCCCGTCGTTGGAGGTGACGAGGGATTCGGTGATCGTGCTGGCCGGCGGCGGCCCGAAGGGCGGGCCCGGCATGCCGGAATACGGGATGTTGCCGATCCCGGACAAGCTGCTGCGCGAGGGTGTCCGGGACATGGTGCGCGTGTCGGACGCGCGGATGAGCGGAACTTCTTACGGCGCATGCGTTCTGCACGTGGCGCCGGAAGCGCACGTCGGCGGTCCGCTGGCGCTGGTGCGGGACGGCGACCTCGTGACGCTGGACGTCGAGGCGCGGGTGCTGCGCGTGGAGATCTCCGACGAGGAGATGGCGCGTCGTCGTGACGCGTGGACGACGCCACCGCCGAAGTTCGAACGCGGTTACGGCGCTTTGTACTACGAGCACATCACGCAGGCCGACGAGGGCTGCGACTTCGAGTTCCTGTCACGGCCCGGGCGGAACCCGGAGCCCGACGCGCACTAGCGCCTTCGGAGTCCTATTTGGACTCGATGCGGCCGTCGGTGATCCCGGCGGCCTTCACGTCCTGCCAGTCCGTCGTTGCGTGCATCTGCCCGCGCAGGTAGGCCGTGGTGAGCCGTTGCACGGCCGCGACCCGTTCGGGGTTCTCGTCCGTGGTCTCGGCGACGTCGTAGCCGGAGACGCCGCCGAACCCGTGCTCCGCGCCGAACAGCGTGAGCAGGTCCTTCGGGCCGGGCGCCAGGTGGTACGGGTCAGCGTGCCAGTCCGGGCCCATGGTGGTCAGGTGCGCGGAGGCGTCCGCGTCGCCGGCGACGACGAGCGCGGGCGGGGTCATCTCGCTGAAGTCCGTGGTCTGCATGAAGGAGTAGTTCTCCTTCACCACGTCGGTGACCGCGTCACCCCGGCCGGTCGAGCCGAGCAGCACACCCGCCTTGATCCGGTCGTCCTTCAGACTGACGCCCTCGGTCCTCATGCCCAGCAGCAGGCTCGCGGTGTGGCCTCCCATCGAGTGGCCGACGACGGCGATCTTGGTGCGGTCCCAGCGGTTCTGCAGTTGCGGCACGGCCTTCTCGATCTCGTCGAGGCGGTCGATGATCTGCGACATGTCCTCGGCGCGGGACCGCCAGAACATCGGTGCGCCAGGGGTGTTCTCCGGCAGCGTCAGGCTCCTGCTGCTCAGGTGCGTGGGCTGCAGGACTACGAAGCCCTGTTCCGCCCAGTGGTTCGCGAGCGGCGCGTAGCCGTTCAGCGAGGACAGGTGGTTCGAGTAGCCCTGCCCGTGTGACAGCAGCAGGATCGGCAGGCCGGTGCCCTCCGTCGGCGCGGAGACCTTCAGCTGCAGGTCAACGGGCCTGCCGGGGATCTCGAGCACGACAGGGCTCACCGTGAAGACGGTCATGGGTTTCCCTTCGAGTACAGTCCGCTCAAGCGGAGCGACGTTCCGGAACGATACGGAGCACTGTTCCACTTTGTCAACCGTCCGCTCGGGAAGGAGCGCGCGTGCCACCACGCAAGCGAGCCGACGCCGTGCGCAACGAGCAGACGCTGCTCGCCGCCGCGGCCGAGGTGTTCGTCAGGTCGGGCGTCGACGCGCCGATCCGCGAGATCGCCGCCGAGGCCGGTGTCGGCATGGGCACGATCTACCGCCACTTCCCCACCCGCGCGGACCTCGTCGTGGCCGTCTACCGGCACCAGGTCGAGGCCTGCGCGGAGGCAGGCCCCGCCCTGCTGTCCACAGAGGACTCCCCTTTCGCCGCGCTGCGCAGGTGGATCGACCTGTTCGTGGACTTCCTGGTGACCAAGCACGGGCTCGCCGGCGCGATGCAGTCGGACAGCAGCGGCTTCGCGTCGCTGCACGCGTACTTCCTCGACCGGCTCGGACCGGTGTGCGGCTCGCTGCTCGAGGCGGCGGCGGAGGCCGGCGAGATCCGCGACGACGTCCGGCCGTTCGAGTTGATGCGCGGGATCGGCAACCTGTGCATCGGCCGGGACGACGACCCGCGCTACGACCCTCGGCGGCTGATCAGCCTGCTGCTGGACGGGCTTTCCGTCCAGCGGTGACCGGGCCGCGGTCGACGACGACCTGGCCGGCGTGCCGCAAGCGGAGGCTGTGGTGTGCGTGCCGCCAGCCGAGGAGTTCCTGTCCAGGCTGCACGTGCACGGCGTGGCCGAGCACCTTCCAGGACCTCGGGGTCTCCGTTGCCCGCGGCGGAGTCGTTGTCCCTGTTGGAGGTCGTGATCCCGGTCCTCCTCGATGCCCACCCCAGGAGCTCGACCCGTCATGATTGGTTCAACCGGCTGGGTGAGGGTGAGGTACAAGTGGCAGTCACGATCCGCGACGTGGCACGCAGGGCACACGTGTCGGTGGCCACCGTGTCGCGTGCGCTGACGTCCCCGGATCTCGTGCGCCCGGAGACCAGGACCCGCGTGCTGGCCGCCGCGACCGAGCTCGGCTACCAGCCCAACCGGGCGGCTCGCGGGCTGATCACGGGCAAGACGGGCAACATCGGCATCGTCGTGCCGGACCTCGACAACCCGTTCTTCACCGGCGTGCTCAAGGCCGTGCAGGCACGGGCGACACAGGCCGACTACGCGGTGTTCGTGGCGGACAGCGACGAGGACCCGGTCACCGAGGCCCGGCTGGTGCACGCGATGGCGAAGCAGGTCGACGGGGTCGTGCTGTGCGCTCCGGGCCTGGAGGACTCGCAGGTGCACGAGGTGGCCGGCGTGACGTCGCTGGTGCTGCTGAACCGGCGGCTGCCCGGCGTGCCCGCGGCGTTGATGGACTCGGCGGGCGGCATGCACGCCGTCGTCGACCACCTCGTGGCGCTGGGGCACCACCGCATCGCCTACCTCAACGGGCCGCGCACCTCGTGGTCCAACCAGGAGCGTCGCCGCGGCCTGATGACAGCGGTGGCGAAGCACGGGGTGGACCTGGTCGACCTCGGGCCGTTCGCACCGCGGTACGAGGGCGGCCTGCAGGCGGCGGACCTCGCCCTCGCGGCCGGTACGACGGCGATCGCCGCCTACAACGACATCATGGCGCTGGGTGTGCTGGCACGGCTGCGCGACCGGGGCGTCTCCGTGCCGGGCGACATGTCGGTGACGGGGTTCGACGACCTCACGTACGCCTCGCTGTGCTCCCCCGCGCTGACCACGGTGGCGATGCCGGTGGCGCAGGCGGGACGCACGGCCGTGAACCTCCTGCTGGACTGGCTCGACTCGGACCACACCGACGCGCCGCAGATCGTGGCGGAGACCCAGCTGATCGTGCGCGGGACCACGACGCCGCCGAAACGCTGACACGGGTCCGATCCGTCGCCTGCGCGACCACAAAGGACGGAGATGCAAAGGCGGCCCCGGCTGGGCGTCTGGGGGGAGTACGCCTTGAGCCGGGGCCGCGAAGCGGCTGGCCCGAGGGGGGAGGGGGCCTAGCGCCGCTTGGTGTCCCACTCTGCCCTGAGCGGAAGAAATCCGCCAGGGTGGATGTACCTGTTTTTGGATTTCTCGTACGTACGGGTTACTCGTAGAGCCCTTCGTACAACGCAGAGTGAAGGCGGTGCACCACGCTGCGCTTGACCTTCAACGTCGGGGTGAGCTCACCTTCCTCCTGGGACAGATCCCGGGTGAGCAGCACGAACTTCTTCACTTGGGAAACACTGGCGAAGTGCGAGTTCGCTTCGTCGACAACTTCCTGCACGAGCGTTCGCACATCCGGGTGACCCACCAAAGATTCGACGTCGGACGGCAAGCCGCGGGCGGTCGCCCACGGCACGATCTCGTCCGCATCCAGTGTGATCAGCGCCACACAGTACGGCCTGCGGTCGCCGAACAGCACGGCGTGCGAGATCCAGCGGGACTGGCGCAGCACGTTCTCCACGTTCGCCGGCGCGATGTTCTTGCCGCCCGCGGTGATGATGATGTCCTTCTTGCGCCCCGTGATCGTCACGAAACCGTCCGCGTCTATCTCGCCCAGGTCGCCGGTGTGCAACCAGCCGTCCCGCAGCGTCTCGGCCGTGGCCTCGTCGTTGCGCCAGTAGCCCGCGAAGACGTGCGGGCCGCGCATCAGCAGCTCGCCGTCCTCCCCCAGCGACATCTCGAGGCCCGCCACACCGGACGCGCCGACCGAGCCGAGCTGGAAGCGGTCCAGCGTGTTGATCGTGCCGACCGCCGTGGACTCGGTCATGCCGTAGCCCTCCAGCACCGGCACCCCGGCCGCGTGGAAGAACCGCAGCACCTCCGGCGAGATCGGCGCGGCGCCGGACAGGGCCTGCACGAGCCGGCCGCCGAACACCGCGCGCACGGTGGCGAACAACGCGTCGACCTGCTCGAACGCCGCTGCCATCTCCGCCGGCACTGGTTCGCCCGCCGCCCGCCGACGCCGCACCTCCAGGCCCAGCGTCACGGCCTGGGCGAGCTGCTCGGCGGGGACGCTCGACGTGACGACCGTGTAGATCTTCTCGAAGATGCGCGGCACCGACGGCAGGAAGGTCGGCCGGACCTCGGCCAGTTCCGGCACGATCGCCTTCATGTCGCCGCCGAAGTAGGCCAGCGCTCCCCCGCGGTACATCGTGCCGAACATGATGATCTGCGCGAAGACGTGGGCGAGCGGCAGGAACAGGTAGACGACGCCGGTCATCGCGTCGATGCGGGTCTCCTCCGCGAGCCGGCACAGCGCGACCCAGTTCGCGTTGGTCAGCACGCAACCCTTGGGCGGGCCCGTGGTGCCGGAGGTGTAGATGATCAGGCTCGGGTCCTCCGGCCTGATCGCGGCCCGGCGGGAGTCCAGCACGGCGGCCAGCGGCGAGGTGCGGCCGGAGTCCTGCAGGTCCGCGACCCGCGGGCGGTCACCGGCGGGATCGATCGAGAGAACCGTGCGCAGCTCGGGGAGTTCGGAGTCGACGGACTCGACCTTAGCGCACTGCTCGGAGTTCTCGGCCACCACGATCGACGCGCCGGAGTCGCCGACGACCCAGGCGATCTCCTCCGGGGCGCTCGACGGGTAGATCGGCACGACGATGCCGCCCGCCGCGAGCACCGCGAGCTCGACCGCCGTCCACTCCGGACGGGTGTTCGCGAGCACGCAGACCCGGTCCCCCGCCTCCAGTCCGGCGTGGACGAACCCGGACGCGAGGTCCAGCACCACCTCGGCGACCTCGGCGTAGGTCTGCTCGTGCCACTGCCCGTCCTGCTTGAACCGCCACGCCACCGCGTCGCCGTAGGACTGCTCCGCGAGGAACGGCAGGTCGGCTATCCGGCGGATGGCTCGCACCGCGTTCGGGCTGGTGACTCCGGCGGTCATCACGACTCCTCTGAGCACTGGGTGTTTCCGGACGGGTTCTTCAGGCCGGCACGACCTGCACTCGGGTGCCGTTCAGCACGGCGGTGCCCGAGAGCGGGTCGATGCGCAGGTCGTCGGTGAGGAGGTTGACGTTCACGCCGGCGTGCTCCGCGGCGACGGTGAGCCGCGTGCCGGGCTGGTCGTGACCCCAGCCGTGCGGCATCGAGACGACGCCGGGCGCGATGTCCGCGGTGACCTCGACCAGCACCTCGATCTTGCCGACGCGCGAGGTGACCTGGGCGGTCCCGCCGTCGGTCAGGCCGATGCGGGTGGCGTCACCGGGGTTGACCAGGAGCGTGCACAACGGCTTGCCCTTCACCAGCGCGGGCACGTTGTGCATCCAGGAGTTGTTGGTGCGCAGGTGCCTGCGGCCGACCAGGACCATCCCGGACTCGGGCGTGGTGAGGGCGGCGAGCACGCGCGGCAGGTCGTCCACGATCGGCTGCGGCGTCAGTTCGACCTTGCCGGACGGCGTGCGCAGGATCTCCGGCAGGCGTGGGGTGAGCGGTCCGAGATCGATGCCGTGCGGGTGGTCGAGCAGCTGCCGCAGCGTCACCCCGTACGCGCCGGTGCGGAGTTTGAGGTCCAGCAGGCGCTCCTCGCGCGTCTCGCCCTCGGGTTCGAAGTCGGCGCCCGCCTTCTTCCTCAGGTCGTCGAGCTGGAACGCCGCGATGGCGTCGAGGTCGGCCGCCGGCCCCATGCCGGCGAGGATCGTGGTGAGGCGGAAGAAGATGTCCGTCTCGTCGACCCTGCCCACCTCCAACGGGATCGCCGCGCGCGAGTACTTCGCGACGTTGCGCACGGAGTTGTTGAGGAACGCGATGTCGTAGTGGTCGCGGCGCGACGGTGGTGGCGTCGGCAGGACGACGTCCGCGTGCCTCGTGGTCTCGTTGAGGTACGGGTCGACGCTGACCATGAAGTCCAACGAGGACAGCGCGTCGTTCACCCGGGCCGAGTTCGGCAGCGACAGCGCGGGGTTGCCGCCGATCGTGAACAGCGCCCGCACCTGGCCCTCGCCGGGCGTCTCGATCTCGTCGACCATCGTGACGGCCGGGTACTCCCCCATCACCTCGGGGTGGCCCTTGACCCGGCTGTGCCAGCGGCCGATGCCGAAGCCCTTGCCGCTGCCCGTTCCGCGCCTGCTGTGCGCGGGCAGCGGCCACATCACGCCGCCGGGCCGGTCGAGGTTGCCGGTCAGGACGTTGAGGGTGTCGACCGCCCACGACGCGACCGTGCCGAACTCGACGGTCGTCGTGCCGATCCGGCCGTACACCGCGGCGCGTTCGGCGGAGGCCAGCTGCCTTGCCAGCGCACGGATAGTGTCCGCGTCGACGCCCGTGCGGCCCTCGACGGCCTCGGGACTGAACTTCTCGACGTGCTCCCGGATGACCGTGTGGTCGGTGACGTGCCCGGCGAGTTCGCGCAGGTTCACCAGGTCCTGCGCGAACAGCTCGTGGATCAGCGCCAGCAGCAGGAACACGTCGGTGCCCGGCCTGATCACGACGTGCTGGTCGGCCGCCTGGGCGGTGCGGCTGCGGCGCGGGTCCACCACGACGAACCGGCCGCCGCGTTTCTGCAGGTCCTTGAAGCGGCCCGGCGCGTCCGGGACCGTCCACAGGCTTCCGTTGGACGAGAACGGGTCCGCGCCCAGCACCAGCATGAAGTCGGTGCGGTCGATGTCGGGCACGGGGATCGAGAAGATGCCGCCGAACATGTGGCCGACCTGCACGTGCTTGGGCATCTGGTCGACGGTGCTGGCGGTGAAGACGTTGCGGCTGCCCAGCGCCTTGCGCAGCGGTCCGGCGTAGAGGCCGCCGGCGAGCGAGTGGACGACCGGGTTGCCGAGGTACATCGCCACGGCGTCGCGGTCCGGGAAGTCCTTCAGGCGTTCGTCGATGTACGCGAAGGCCTCCTCCCAGGTCGCCTCCTGGAACTCGCCGTCGCGCTTGATCAGCGGCGTGCTCAGCCGGTCCGGGTCGGCGTCGAGCGTGCCGAGCGAGGCTCCCTTGGGGCAGATGAAACCCCTGCTGAACTCGTCCTCGCGGTCGCCGCGCACCTTCGTGATGCGGTCGCCCTCGACCGTCAGCTCCAGCCCGCACGTCGCTTCGCAGAGCGGGCAGGTCGTGAACACCGTCTTCATGGGTCCCCTTATGCGGCTTGTTACCAACGGGTACTAGTCACCTGCCCTCGGACGCAACCGCACGGCCGAGGTCGACCCGAACGGCCCAACGACTGCCTGAGAGTCGCCGAGCATACCAGCCGGTATGTCGATTTGCACTGGTCAAAGCCGGTCGCACTTCCGGAACTGGTTAGTACCTATCTACGGAGTGAGTCCAGGTGGGTACGCCCTGTGGTGAGGTATGGCCAACCTGTGTGCACGGGTGCAGCATGTGGCGGTGAACGCCGCACTCCGCTCCGCCGCCACGATCGCCGCGGTCGCCGTCGCGTACTTCGCGACCGCGCAGGTCGGCCTGGTCCTGGCCCTGGTGAAGGGTCAGGTCACTCCGCTGTGGCTGCCGACGGGGATCGCCGTGGCGGCACTGCTGATGTCGGGCCGCCGGATCTGGCCGGGGGTCACGCTCGGAGCGTTCGCCGCCAACATCTCCCTGGGCGCGCCGCTGTTCTCGGCGTTGCTGATCACCGCGGGCAACACGGCAGCGCCCCTGCTCGCCTGGTACCTGCTGACCCGCTTCGGTTTCCGCCTCGCGCTCGACCGCTTGAAGGACGCGCTGCTGCTCGTGTTCGCGGGAGCCCTGGGCGCGATGTCGGTCAGCGCGCTGGTCGGTGCGGCGGCGATGAGGGCCGGTGGCGTGATCTCGTGGAGCGAGGTGCCGGCCGTGGTGTCGGTGTGGTGGACGGGCGATGCGATGGGCGTGCTGGTGTTCACGCCGCTGCTGCTCACCGTGCCGCGCCACTGGAAGACCTCGCCGCGCCGCCTGGCGGAGGCGGCCGCGCTGCTGGTCACGACCGCCGCGCTCGCGTTCTTCGTCACGACGACGGAACTGCGCCTGCTGTTCCTGGTGTTCCCGATGCTGATCTGGGCCGCGCTCCGCTTCCAGCACGCGATCGCCGCCCCCTGCGCGGTGATCATCTCCGTGGCCGCCGTGATGGCCGCGGCCGGCGGCCACTTCGCCAACGGCGACCTGCCGACCACCATGATCGTGCTGCAGGCGTTCAACGGCTCGGTGGCGCTGACCGGGCTGATCCTCAGCGCCATCACCAGCGAGCGCAACGAGGCCAGGCAGGCCATCGAGCGCGCGTGCGAGCAGCTGGCCGAGACCGTCGCGCGCTACCAGGACGAAGGAGTGCGCAAACGGCTCGGCCGCGTCGTGCCGCCCGGTTAGTGGCGTGGCCCGGAAGGTTGCCGGGCGAATTCGCGGTCAGACGGGCGCATCGCGGCGCCGCCCCCACATCCTCGTACTGGATGTACAGGGGTGTGGGGGCGGCGCCGTGAGGTGTCCTGCTGAGCGTGAATTACCCAGCCAACCTTCCGGGTCACTAGTAGCGTGTCGCTGCTTAGTTATGGAGTCTTTGGATGGGAGGCTGTTGTCATGGCCTCCCAGTTGAAGCGGCCGGTCACGTTGTCGGCGCGGGATCGTGAAGAATTGCTCCGGCTGACCACCACGGGCGT
>NZ_QQAU01000018.1:0-235528 GCF_003350445.1 Lentzea flaviverrucosa | reverse complement strand
CCCTCGCTGCGCTACGCGACCGCGAAGGTCAACAAGGTCAGCCGTGGAGACGGCGGCGGTGGCGGCGGCTTCGGCGGCGGCGGCGGTCAGCAGTCTCGCGGCGGTGGCGGCGCGGCGCCCGCGGACGACCCGTGGGGTTCTGCCCCGCAGGCCGGTTCCAGCGGTGGCTTCGCCGACGAGCCCCCCTTCTAGACCGACTGCACCGGTCATCCAGTACTTCACTCATCGCGTATTCAGGAGTTAGAGACACATGGCCAAGCCGCCTGTGCGCAAGCCCAAGAAGAAGGTCTGCGCCTTCTGCAAGGACAAGAGCGCGTCCCTGATCGACTACAAGGACACGACGCTGCTCCGCAAGTTCATCTCCGACCGCGGCAAGATCCGTGCCCGCCGCGTCACGGGCAACTGCTCGCAGCACCAGCGCGACGTCGCTGTTGCCGTGAAGAACGCCCGTGAGATGGCCCTGCTGCCCTACACCTCGACCGCTCGCTAAGAGAAGGAGACACTGCGATGAAGCTCATCCTCACCGCTGACGTTTCCGGCCTTGGCGCTCCCGGCGACATCGTCGAGGTCAAGGACGGCTACGGCCGCAACTACCTGCTCCCGCGTGGTCTCGCGATCGTCGCGACCCGTGGCGCGCAGAAGCAGATCCAGGTCATCACCCGCGCGCAGGACACCCGCCGCGTGCGCGACCTGGACCACGCCAAGGAGATCAAGACCGCGCTCGAGGGTCTCTCCGTAACGCTCAAGGCCAAGGCCGCCGCCGGCAGCAGCAAGCTGTTCGGCTCGGTCACCACGTCGGACGTGGCGGCTGCCGTCAAGTCCGCCGGTGGTCCGGTCCTGGACAAGCGCGCCATCGAGCTGCCGGGTCACATCAAGACGACCGGCAAGCACTCGGTCACGGTTCGCCTCCACCCCGAGGTCACCGTTGCCCTGCCGGTCGAGGTCACTGCCGGCGAGTGATCGTCGGGGTGTCCCCGCCACACGTTGGTGGGGGTGGCCCACGGTTCGGTTTGCTGAAGCGCTGCCTACCCGGAATGCTCCGGGTGGGTGGCGCTTTCGCTCGTTCGGACCAGTGTCGCCCTGTCCACTTCCTGTGGACAAACGGCTAGTCCAGCCTGGCGGCGACACGCCGACGAAGGTGTTTTTCGCGACACGCCGAGGGTGTGGCGCACAACTTTTTCCACAACTTGTACACAGCCCCTGAGCTGCAGTTACTTCTGTCACTCCACTGGTTGTCAACAGGTTGTCCCCAGCGCCGTGATCCCTGTGAGCAACCATCCACAGGTTGTCCCCCACTTGTCCACAGGGCGATCCACACGCTGGTTTGCTTGCTCCGGACGGGTCCCTCTAGCGTCGCTGTCAGGGCGAGGCCATCGCACAGCGTGGCCGCCCGAAATTGTCGGTGCCGCGCGGTACAACTAGGTGATCCAGGCACCGGCTCTCGACTTCTTCGCAGGGGTGATTCGGCAGTGGCGCTCGTGGACGACCGGGGCATGGCGGAGCCCGCATTCGAGCGTCAGCCGCCCCAGGACCTCGCGGCGGAGCAGTCCGTTCTCGGCGGCATGCTGCTGTCCAAGGACGCGATCGCGGACGTCATCGAGGCGCTCGCGCCGAACGACTTCTACCGCCCGGCGCACCAGGCGATCTACGACTGCATCCTCGACCTGTACGGCCGTGGCGAGCCCGCCGACCCGATCACCATCTCGGCCGAGCTCGAACGCCGCGGCGAGTTGCTGCGAGTGGGCGGCGCGCCGTACCTGCACACGTTGATCGCGACGGTCCCCACGGCCGCGAACGCCGGCTACTACGCCGAGATCGTGGCGGAGAAGGCGGTGCTGCGCCGTCTGGTCGAGGCCGGCACGCGCATCGTGCAGCTGGGTTACAACGGTGCCGAGGGCGCGGACGTCGACGAGGTGGTCGACCGGGCGCAGGCCGCGATCTACGAGGTCACCGACCGCCGCACCACCGAGGACTACGTGGCCCTCGAGGACCTGCTGCAGCCGACCATGGACGAGATCGACGCGATCGCGTCCCGCGGCGGCATGTCGCAGGGCATCCCGACGGGCTTCGCCGACCTCGACGCCCTGACCAACGGCCTGCACGGCGGCCAGATGATCATCGTCGCGGCCCGCCCCGGTGTCGGCAAGGCGCTCGCCCTCGACACCCCGCTGCCCACGCCGTCCGGCTGGACGACGATGGGCGCCGTGTCGGTGGGCTCGTTCCTGATCGGCGCCGACGGCCGCCCGACCAGGGTGGTCGCCGCGACCGAGGTGATGACGGGCCGTCCGTGCTTCGAGGTCGAGTTCTCCGACGGCACCGTGATCGTGGCCGATGCCGAGCACCAGTGGCTGACGGAGTCGTGCAGCGAGACCGGCGGCTTCTGGGCGATCCGCACCACCGCGCAGCTGTTCGAGCGGGTCGGCCTGTGCCGCATGTTCGTCCGCCTGTCCGCGGCCTGGGAGCTGCCCACCGCGTCGTTGCCGCTGTCCCCGCGCGCGCTGGGCCTGTTCCTGTCCGGCCTGGGCGACCTGGAACTGACCGACGACGAACTGCGCGTCGCCAAAGAGCTCGACCTGGCCGACGACCCGCACATCCCCGCCGCATACCTGCGCGCGTCCCACAAGCAGCGCGCGGAACTGCTGGCCGCACTGCAGATCGACGGCCGCTTCGCCCGCCTGCGCCGCGACGTCGACGAACTGATCGCGGGCCTGGGCGAGCACGCCCAGGTAGAGATCGTCGCGGTCCGCCCGGTCGCCTCCGTCCCGGTGAGGTGCGTGGAGGTCGACAACCACGACCACCTGTACCTCGCGGGCGAGACGATGATCCCGACCCACAACTCGACGCTGGGCCTCGACTTCGCCAGGTCGTGCTCGGTCAAGCACGGCATGACCAGCGCCATCTTCAGCCTGGAGATGAGCCGCACCGAAATCGTCATGCGCATGCTCTCCGCCGAGGCGCGCATCCGCCTCAGCGACATGCGAGGCGGCACGATGAGCGACGACGACTGGACCCGCCTGGCCCGCCGCATGAGCGAGATCAGCGAGGCACCGCTCTTCGTGGACGACAGCCCGAACCTCACGATGATGGAGATCAGGGCCAAGGCCCGCCGCCTCAAGCAACGCCACGACCTCAAGCTCGTAGTAGTCGACTACCTCCAGCTGATGTCGTCGGGCAAGAAAACCGAGTCGCGCCAGCAGGAAGTCTCGGAGTTCTCCCGAAACCTCAAGCTGATCGCCAAGGAACTCCACGTCCCGGTCATCGCGATCTCCCAGCTGAACCGAGGCCCGGAACAGCGAACCGACAAGCGCCCGATGCTCTCCGACCTCCGCGAGTCAGGCTCCCTGGAGCAGGACGCCGACATGGTCATCCTGGTCAACCGCCCAGACGCCTGGGAACGCGACGACCCGCGCGCCGGCGAGGCCGACCTGATCATCGCCAAGCACCGCGCGGGCCCGACCGCGACCATCGTCGTGGCGCACCAGCTGCACTACAGCCGCTTCACGGACCTGGCCCAGACGTAAGTCGCGCGGGTCAGTCTGTGAATCGCTCCCAGCCGGAGAGGTGTTGCTCGACCTCGCCGCGTTCGACATCGGGTGGCGTCACGTAGAAGGCCGGTGTGCTGGAGGGCAGTCCACGAACACGAGCGCGTAGGCACCATCGGTGCTCAGCTCGGAGAGCTGCATGGCGGTCAGGCCATGGCTGCGGCAAACGAATCTTGCTGCCGCTGAGACGGCTTCACCTGCTCAGCCCAGACCAGGCCAGCGGGCTACGGCTTGCGGGGCTTGAGGCCGCGCAACGCCGTGTCCACCACTTGGTCCACGTAGTCGTGAGTCAGCGGGCCAGTCCGCTGCAGCCACCGGTTGAGGACCGGGCCGAACAGCATGTCGATCGCCACCTCGAGCTCGACGTCTTCGGCGAGCTGCCCAACGCGTTGTGCCGCGCGGAGGCGTTCCTTCTTCAGTTCCCGCATCGGCTTTTCCAGCCGCGCCACGTACTCGCCGGCCAGCAGGTGATCGTTGACGATCTCGACGTGCATGGCGCGCATGGCCTTGTCGTAGCGCGGGTCGTCCAGTTCATCGACCGTGGCCCGCAGTACCAGTTTCAGGTCTGCTGCCAGATCGCCGGTGTCTGGCAGAGCAGCGGTTTCGCCGTCGCCCGCGAAGGCCAGGAAGGCCTCGAAGATCAGGGAACCCTTTGACGCCCACCACCGGTAGATCGTCTGCTTGCCGACTCCGGCCGTGCGGGCGATGCCTTCGATGGTGAGCTTCGGATAGCCCACCTCCCCGAGGAGGTCGATGGCCGCGGTGAGGATGGCGCGCCGCGTTGCATCGCTGCGCCGGTTGGGATCTGGGACACCTGGCATGGGCATGGCTCATGCTAGCAAGTGACGAGACGAGACGTCTCGTCTTGACAAGTACTCGCAGGTGGAGACATGCTTCGTCCCGTCAACGAGACGAGACGTCTCGTCTCGCCAGAAGGGGGAACACGAAGATGACTGCCTCAGCCTCATCGCGAGTTTGGTTCGTCACCGGTGCCAGCCGTGGGCTCGGACGCGCCTTCACCGAGGCGGCGCTCGCCGCGGGAGACGAGGTCGTGGGGGTGGCGCGGGACGTGGCGCCGCTCGACGAGCTTGCGGCGAAGTACGCCGGCCGGCTTCTGCCGCTGCGGTTGGACGTCACGGATCGGGAGGCCGTGTTCGACGTCGTCGGGCAGGCCGTTGAGCACTTCGGGCGGCTCGACGTCGTGGTGAACAACGCTGGGGCGTTGTTCACCGGGATGGTCGAGGAGTTCACCGAGGCCGACGCTCGCGCGCAGATGGAGCTCAACTTCTTCGGTGCGTTGTGGGTCAGCCAGGCGGTGATGCCGCACCTGCGCACCAACGGGAGTGGCCACCTGCTGCAGATTTCCAGCATCGGCGCGCTCGGCGGGTTCCCGAGCACCGGGCTGTACAGCGCGAGCAAGTTCGCGCTGGAAGGGATGAGTGAGGCGTTGGCCGCCGAGGCCGCGAGGTTCGGGGTCAAGGTCACCATCGTTCAGCCCGGCGGATATTGGACCGACCTGTACGCCGGCAGCCGGGCGACTGAGCCGAACCCCGTCTACGACGAGTTGCGCGACGAACTGCAGAAGATGTGGGCCGAGGGGTCGGTCGACAGCGAGCCGGCACTGGCTGCCGAAGCGGTGATGAAGCTGGTCGCGAGTGACGAGCCGCCGCTCAGGCTCCTGCTCGGCAGCATGGTCTACGACGTCGCGTTCGACATCTCGCGACGGCGGATGGAGACGTGGGCCGCGTGGGAGGAGATCAGCCGCGCCGCGGAGAAGGCGGTGCCCGCGCCCTGATGAGCACCCGCTGCCGAGATGACTCGCCCTTACGGGTCGCAGCACGAAATCCCCCCGAACGGCACTGAGCCCCAGCGACACCGTCGTGTCGCTGGGGCTCAGCTTCTTACCGGAGGGAGGGTGTTACGTACTGCGGGGTGTTACGTGGTGCGGGGTGTTACAGCGAGCCGGTCACCTTCTGGAACAGGTTGGCCGGGTCGATCATGGCGAGCGCCGGGGCGTCGAACGGCAGCTGCGGCAGCGCGCGCTCGCCGGCCTTCGGGGCCAGGCCCTGGGTCGGGTTCAGGCTGAGACCCGAGAGGGAGGCCGGGCCGCCGACGGGCAGCGTGGGCAGCGAACGCTCGGTGGGCAGCGCGGGCAGCTGCACCGGCACCGGCAGGGCCGGGGCGGTCACCGGGAGGGACGGCAGCGAACGCCCGGTGGCGCCGGCCGGAACCAGGCCCTTCGCGGCGTCGAGCAGCTGGCCCAGGGGCAGGCCCTGGACGTTCGGCGTGATGCTGCCGGTGCCACCGTTCAGCGGCAGGGCGGAGCGCTCCTTCGCCACACCGGGCAGGCCCTGGATGGGCGCCTTGGCCAGGCCCTTGGTCAGACCCTGGGTGAGGCCCTGGGTGAGAGCCTGGGTGGGCAGAGCCTTGGTCAGGCCCTGGGTGGGCAGACCCTTGGTGGGCAGAGCCTTGGTCACGCCCTGGGTGGGCAGACCCTTGGTGGGCACACCCTTGGTGAGACCCTGGGTGGGCAGACCCTGGGTGGTGGGCAGACCCTGGATGGGCAGCTGGCCGGCCAGAGCCGCCAGGTCAGCCGGGTTCGGGAGCTGGTTGATCGGCAGCTTGCTGTCGAGACCGTGGAACGTCGGAATCTGGTTGGCCTTCATCAGGCTGTCGACGCCCTTGGGGAGCTCCAGGCCCTTGAGCTGCGTGGCGCGCAGGGTGCCGTCGGTGTCCTCGCCGGTGAGCTGCGTGTCGTCGCTCGTGCCCAGCGTGGTCGCCTGGCCGACGACCTCGACGGGGATGCGCGCGAGCCTGGCGGCCGCCTCGACCGGGACGTGCATGTCGCGGGCGGTCAGCGGGCCGCTGCCCTCGGTGAGGGTCTCGCCGCCGGCCTGGGTGTACGAGGCCTTGTCGGTGATCGTCGTCGCGTTGCCCGCAACGGCGACCGCGTTCGCGTACACGCCGGCGAAGGCGTTGGCGGGAACGTTGACCAGGTTGCCCGACACCGAGGCGTCGTCGGCCGAGGAGTAGCTGTCGTCACCGGACACGACGTTGGTGGCGGACACCACGTCGGATTTGGTGATGCCGGCCGCGGAGACCGTGTTGCCCGGAACGGCCGGGAGCACTGCCGGCTGCGCGCCGATCAGGTTGCCGGCGACGGCACCCTTGTCACCGTTGCTGTTGACGTCGCCGCCGGCGACCGAGCTGAGGTCGTTGGTGGCCGTCGAGTTGACGTTGCTGCCGCCGCCGACCGACCAGCCGAGCACCTGGGTGCCGGTCGCGACCGGTGCCGAGATGACGTTGCCCGCGATGGAGCCCTGCTCGCCGGTGGTGAGGGCGTCGCCGCCGGCCTTCATGTCGGTGGCGTTGGCGCCCGTGGTGTCGTTGTTGCCCACCAGGGTGACGCCGTCAGCGAAGACCTGGGCCGGCGTCGAGGTCGGGACCTGGACGATGTTGCCGGACGCCGAGCTCTTCTTGCCGGTCGCGTGGGGCGCGTCGCCCGCGACGACCGTGGTGTCGTTCGCCGCGTCCGACGTGGTGTTGCCCACGAGGCCGGCGGTGACGGCGAAGACCTGCGGGGCAACCGCGGTCGGGGCGGTCACGACGTTGCTGGAGACCGTGCCGCGGTCGTCCTGGGTGTTCGGGGTGCCACCGGACTGGACCAGCTTGACCTCGTCGGCCGAGCCGGCGGCCTGGCCACCGACGGCGGCGGCGAGACCGTAGACCTCGGCGGGTGCGGCGAGCGGGGTCGAGGCGATGTTGCCCGAGCCGACCGAGTCGTTGCCCGTCGTGCCCTGGTAGCCCGAGGTGACCGACCTGACGTCGTTCTCGCAGGTGCCAGCCGCCTGGCCGGCGAGCGTGGCGCCGTTGCCGCACACGTCCACGGCCGTGGCCGGGGGAACGTCCGCGATGTTGCCCGAGAGCACGGACTTGTCGCCGACGGTGAAGGACTGGCCACCGGCGGTCGAGTTCGCCTCGTTCGTGTGGTCGGTCAGCGCGTTGCCGACCAGGGACGCGCCGTTGCCGCCCGCGGCGACGGGCAGCGAGATGGGTGCGCCGGCGATGTTGCCGGACCCCGTGGAGCCGTGGCCCGTGGTGTGGTGCGAGCCACCGGCGCGCGAGTCGTTGACCGTGTCGCTGACGGCGGCGGCGTTGCCACCGACGGCGGCGGCGTTGTCGTCGACCGTGATCGGGCCGGCGAGCGCGGGCTCGACGATGTTGCCGGCGAGCGTGGCGGGGTCGCCGTTGGTGAAGGTCTTGCCACCGGTGTACGCGGCACCGGTCTGGGTCGAGTCGGTGTCGGAGTTGCCCGCGGCGGCGGCCGAGTTGCCGTTGACCTCGGCGAGCGGGGACAGCGGGATCGGCACGGCGTTGCCGGAGATCGAGCCGTTCTTGCCGCTGGTGATGGTGTCGCCCTCGGAGGAGGCGAACGTGTCGGCGGTGGAGTTGGCGTCGGCGATGCCCGCCGCGCCCACACCGTTGCCGGTGACCTGAACCGGGGTCGCGCCCCGCTCGGTGACGACGTTGCCGGAGATGGCGCCCTTGTCACCACTGGTGGTGATGTCGCCGCCGGTCGTGGAGACCTGCTCGGCGTCGGTGTTGGTCTCGGCGTTGCCGCCCGCCCCGATCGCGTTGCCGGTCAGCTGGACCGGGAGCACGTGGTCGACGGCGACGACGTTGCCGGCGAGAGCCTGGCCGGCGCCATCGGTGATGACGGTGCCGTCGCGGTGCGTGGTCTGCGTGCAGTCGCCGGTCGCCTGGGTGTCGGCGAGAACCGCGATCGCGTTGCCGCAGATGTTGATCGGCACATCGAGGTGCCCCTGGATCCTGTTGCCGCGCACCACGTTCTGGAAGGCGGTGCCCTGCAGGCGCTCGCCCGCCTGACGGACCAGCGGGTTCGCGACGGGCGCTGCCGTGCGGGTGGGCACCACGCTGGTGACGCGGTCCGTGCTGATCGTCCGGTCGACCTTGGGGACCGTGACTTCACGGAGCGGGGTGGCCAGCTTGTTCTGGTCGGCCTTGATCGGAACAGCGGCCGCGACGTCGACAGCCGAAGGCGCAGCGTCCGGGTCGACGTTCTCCTGAGCAGAAGCGATGCCCGTACCGAGCATCAGCAAACCACCAGTGACAAACGCGGTCTGAAGTCCGCGCTTTGCCCAGGTCTGCATTAGATCTCCTTCATCGATTTCCCGTCCAAGCGACGGGGGCTCAAGGGGGTGGGGCCGAAACGCGCAGGGGAGGGCGCGTCATCACCGGGGGAGTCGCACGCGGTGATCGACCTGTATGAGCGCAAGAAAAAAGCGCGACGGTCGACTTCCGGACAGCCAGGGGAGGAAGGCTGCCGCGGACCGCGCGCTTGAATCAGTCGGGGTTGATACCGGGCTGCTTGCCCGGCGTCACGGTGACCTCGTCAGTGGACGGCGCGAGAGCGCGCGTCGACGAGATGCCGTGAGCGTCACCGGGTGCAGCGGGGACAGCCATCATGCTGCCCTTGGCAGAACCAGAACCGTCGTTGCAGGAAGCACACTGCACCGGCGCGGGGGCCGGGACGGGCAGCTTCGGGAACGGGGTGCTGGGCAGGGACGGACGCTGCTCGGAGGGCACGACGAAGTCGTTGTGCTCCAACAGGTCCGTCCAGCTGCCACCGGACGCGCCGGTGAACTGCGAGACCACCGGTGCCGGCGACTGTCCGGCATCGGTGGCGGGGGCCGGGATCTCCGGGAACGTCACGTCCATGGCCCGCTCACTGGCGGGGCTGCTGGACTGACCGATCCTGGTGACCTGCGGCAGGATTCGTGCGGCGATCTGCTCGACCGCCTGGGAGACCTGCACGTCCGGCAGAGCGGCGCGAGCCTTCTCCTGCTCGGCGCGCAAGGTCTCGTCGATCTTGTGCACTGCCTTGGCAGCGGGAACGGCGACCGGCAGCTTCTCGTCCGTCTTGGCGACGATCGTGCTGACGACGTCGAACTGCTGCGCGTCGGCAGCGGGCACGATGTCGGCCGCGTTGGCCGTCGTCGTGGCGAGCGCCCAGGCAACGGCGGTTCCCGCGATCGCTCCACCGACGGCGAGCAGCGCTCGGGTGGCGAACCGGCGCATGCCGTTCGCTCCCGTCTTCGCTCGCAGCTCAGTGGAGAACAACGCAGGAAACCTCGCTACTCGGTGGCGCTCAAGGGAATCGCCGACGATCAACTGATCAAGTCGACGTCGGCGACTCTGCCAGTCCATCCACTCCGAATGCACGCTTCCGGCGCTCGGTTAACCACATCGTGTGAACGGCTTCCCTTGGCTCACACCCGTTTCAGCACACGCGCCGCACCGGCTGCCGCGGTCGACGCGAGCACCCAGCCCACGGCCACGAGCAGCGAAGATATCCATTGCGACGCACCGGTGAACTGCCACTTGCCGTCGTGGCCGAAGTCGATGATCGGGATCAGGAGGTCGAGGGCGAGCAGCGCGGCGTTCCACACCGGGTCCTCGTCCTTGTTGAGCTTGACCATCGGGTGCCAGGTGAACCACAGCGCCCCGAACAGCCAGAACACGGCGAGCCAGCAGATCGCGAGCCACGGCCGGTAGCCGTAGCCGACCGTCCACCGCTGCACGACGCCCCAGACCCGGCCGGCGCGGCCGAGCTCGGAGTAGCGGCGGCGCTGCTTCTCCAGCTGGACCTTCTGCGCGAGCTCCTCCTCGCCACCCTGCTGGTAGACGGCGGCGAGCTGTTCGTACGGTCCGGGTGCGAAGTCCGGCTGCACCTTGAGCAGCCACTTCAGCCGCGTCTGCACCGGCACGTCCGGGTCGGCGGTGATGCCGGCGAACTCGAAGTCGTCCACGGCGACGCCGCCCTCGGCGTCCCACAGCCCCGGCCCGTCGGTCACCGACACCGCTTTCAGGCGGCTCAGCACTATCTTCCCCTTGGGCTGCTGGCCCGCGGGGATGTGCAGGCGGAACTGGTGCACGGTCAGGCCGTAGGCGTTGAGCGCGATGTCCGCGGCGGTCGAGCCGAGGTGCGAGTCGCTGAACGTCGCCATCTTGCCGACCTCGCCCAGCCGGATGCGCACGCCGCCGACCGCGGTGAACCCGCGGCTGCACAGGAGGTCCTTGCCGATCGTGATGGCGCGGGCGTCCAGTGACGGCTTCTGCGTGCCGTTGCCGCGGAGCCTCGGGAGGGTGAGCTCGGCGCCGGAGAGGTCGAGCGTGGAGCCGATGTTCGCGTTCTGCAGGCGGACCGAGCCCTTGGCCTTCAGCTCGCGCAGGAAGAGCGTGCCGCCGACCTGGAGGCGGTCGGCGAACAGGACGTCGATGCCCGGTCCGTGCAACGAGACGCCGGACATGCTGGCGCTGCCGTGGATGGTGGCGTTGGACAGCCGGACCTGGCCGTAGGTGTGGAGTGCCTGGGACCGGATGCCCGCGCCGTTGACGGCACTGCGGGCCTCGACGTCGCCGCGGACCTGCATGCCGTCGGCGTGCAGGGCGACCGGGATGCGGTTCGTGACGTCGCCGGCGAGCTCTTCTGCGATCTCGCGCGGCCCGATCACCGCGCCGGACAGCCGGAGGTAGCCGCCGATGCTCGCGTTCGGCAGCCGGACCGTGCCCTCGCTGGTGAAACCGTCGTCGAGCTCGACGTTGCCCTCGACCCGGATGCGGTCGGCCACGAGCGTCGCGGCCTCGTCCGCCGATCCGTGCGGCAGGACCAGCACCTGGTTGTCGACGCGGTGGGCGGAGTTGAGGCGGGCGCCGGTGAACTCGACGTTCCCGTTGACGCGCGCACCGTCGAACAGCACGCGGCCGTCTGCGGTGAAGCGACCGCCCTCGGCGTTGCAGAAGACGTTGCCCGCGACGACGATCCCGGACGCGTCGAGCGCGTCCTTGCCGGTGTTGAGCAGCCGCGCGCCGCCGAGGTGGACGCTGCCGCCGATCGCCGCACCGCGGAACCGCACCTCGCCGTTCGCGCGCATCGCGATGGCCTGGATCGAACCGCTGACCCTGATCCGGGCGCCGAGCAGCGCGTGGTCGGTGGCCGAACGCAGCACCGCGCCGGCGAGGCGGAGCGTCCCGTCCACCGCGGCGTCGGTGAGGTCGACGGTGCCGGTGCAGGTGAAGCCGGCCTCGAGGACCAGGTCGCTGAAGACCCTGAGGTTGCGACCCTGGAGCCCGGGAACGCGGGTGCCGCGCAACCGCAGGCCGATGAGGCGGGCCATGCGGAGGTCGAGCGACTCCTCGAAGGTGCAGTGGGTGAGATCGATGACCCGCGTGACGCGGGTGCCCTCCAGTTCGAACATGCCGGTGATCCGCGCGTTGCGGAGGCGCAGAGCGGGTAGTCCCTTGCGCGGCACCCGGTACAAGCCGGTCAGCAGACCGGTGAGCACCTCGCCGCGCACGCTCTGCCCGGTCAGGTCGATCTCGGTGCCACCCGCATAGGCCCCGGCGACCTGGCGTTCGAGCTCGGTCAAGTCTTCGGGCTTGATCACGTTCGTCCTCCCCCTGACGAATCGGATCATCCCCGCTCGGGTTGCACCTTGGCGAGGGTCTGAACAGTTAACGTGAGGCCCATGAGCACGCCGGAGTCGGAGATCAGCGGGCGCGTTCCGAAGCTGCTGCGCGTGAGTGCCGCGCTGAGCTGGCGGTTCGTCGTCGTGGTGGCCGCGTTGTACGTGGTCGCCTACGTGTTCGGCTTCCTCGCGTCGATAGTGATCCCCGTCGCTATCGCGCTGCTGCTCGCCGCACTGCTCTCGCCCGGCGTCTCGAAGCTCGTCGAGTGGCGGGTGCCGCGCGGTGTGGCGGTGACCGTGATGATGATCATCGGCATCGGCGTCCTCGGCGGCGTGCTGACGTTCGTGATCAGCGAGTTCTCCCGTGGCCTGCCCGAACTGCAGTCACAGGTGGCGGCGTCGCTCGACACGATCCAGACGTGGCTGAAGGACGGGCCCGCGCACCTGTCGGACCAGCAGCTGCAGAACTACGTCAACGAGATCGTGAAGACGATCAAGGAGAACCAGGCGGAGATCACGTCCGGTGCTCTGACGACCGCTGCGACCTTGGGCGAGTTGCTGACCGGGCTGCTGCTGGCGCTGTTCACGCTGATCTTCTTCTTGCACGACGGTGACGGCATCTGGCGTTTCGTCACTCGCGCGGTGCCTCGGGACGTGCGTCAGCGTGTCGACGTGGCGGGGCGGCGCGGGTTCGGCTCTCTCGTTTCCTATGTGCGCGCTACCGCCGTGGTCGCGATCGTGGACGCCGTCGGCGTTGGTGTCGGTCTGGCGATCATCGGTGTGCCGCTCGTGGTGCCGCTGTCCGCGTTGGTGTTCCTCGGTGCGTTCATCCCCATCATCGGTGCAGTGTTCACCGGTGCCGTGGCGGTGTTGATCGCGTTGGTGACCAATGGGCCCATTGCTGCTTTGGTCGTGCTGGCGGTGCTCATCGGTGTGATGCAGCTGGAGTCGCACGTTCTGCAGCCGCTGTTGCTGGGGCGTGCGGTGAAGTTGCACCCGTTGGCCGTGATTCTGGCGATCGCCGGCGGGTTGGTCACCGGTGGCATCGCCGGGGCGTTGCTGGCCGTGCCGTTGCTGGCGGTGCTGAACTCCGGGATCCGGTCGCTGTTGTCCGATTCGGACGCTGCGCAGAACCCGGAGAAGGTGGACGTGCTCAATCCTCAGGACACTGCGCCGAAGGACGACAAGAGCGAACGGGTCAAAGAGCTCTAAGTCCTGGTGAGTCTCAGGTAGCCCTGCCTGGTGAACGCCTGCCAGAACTGGAAGGAGCTACCGGCGGGCTCGACGGTCAGGTCGGCCGTCTGGCCTGGGGCCAATTCGACACGCACGACCCGGCTGCCGCTCCAGTCGATCGCGGCACGGACGTCGTACACGCCTGGTGGGACCGGGAAGTCGAGCTGCTGGTCGTTGCCGATCTGGCCGGCTCGGACGCCGTTGATCTCGATCCAGTACTTGCGGACCAGGTCGCGCCACGCGGCGGCCGGGCGGTGGACGCGTATGACCGCGTGCGGCTGCGCGAAGTTCTCCCCCATGGGAGCGAGTTTGGCAGTTCGCTAGGCCATCGACACGAGGTTCCGGCCATAAGCCTTGGCCGCCAGCAACGCCGCATCGGCTGCCACCAACAGGTCCGGCAGCTCGTACCCGAACCGAGTCGTCGTCGACACCCCTATGGACACAGTCAGGCCGTGCAGCTCGTGCGGCTTGCCGTCCGTGGCCATGGTGGGCACGCGAAGTGCTGCCACGGCCTTGCGGACGCGTTCGGCGACGAACTCGGCCTCGTCGGGCGTGGCCTCGGGCAGGAGCACCACGAACTCCTCGCCGCCGAACCGGCCGACGAGGTCTCCTCGGCGGACGGTGCCGCGCAGGAGCAACGAGATCGCGGCCAGGGCCGCGTCGCCTGCCAGGTGGCCGACCTCGTCGTTGACCCTCTTGAAGTGGTCCAGGTCCAGGAGCATGACGGCCATCGGGCGGGTTCGGCTCGCGCCCTTGGTCAGTTCGTAGCGGGCGCGCGTGTCCCAGTGCACCGCGTTGGCGAGGCCGGTCTTGGCGTCGCGCTGGGCGGAGCGGCGCCATTGGGGGAGTTGGGCCGCTCGTTCCAGCAGGGCCAGGGACGGGCCGGCGATGAGGACGTGGACGGCGTTCGACTCCGCCACGCAGCCCATGAGGCCGCCGATCGACACGGCGACTACGCCGAGGATGGCGTCGATGGGTTCGCCGACGTTCTCCTCGAAGGTGGCGGACGGGCTGCGCAGTTTCAGGCCCAGTGCGATCAGGGCCGCTCGCAGGACCAGCAGCAGTGTCGCGGCCAGGGTGAGGATCACGATGTTGGCGTGCGGGTCGGCCCAGCCGAGGACGTAGCGGGTGGTGAAGACGGCCAGCGCGGTGGCGCTCAGCGTGAAGAGCCAGCGGTGGGTTTCGGGGCGCTGTGCCAGCAGGCAGTGCAGGGCCGGGCCGAAGAGGAGCAGCACCAGCAGGTTCGGCGGGAGGGCGAGGATGCCCGCCGTCAGGTAGCAGAGGTGGGCTGCCCAAGGGTTGCGCTCGGTCTCGCCCAGGCGGTGGCTGTAGATGGTGCTGCCGATGATCACCGCACCCGCTGTGCCCGCGATCGCGGCGAACCTGGCGATTTCGGAGGGTGACGGCGTTTCCGAGGAAACGATCGCGTAGGTGACGGTGGCGAGGGCCGCGATGTCGATGAACAACCAGTAGTAGAGCGCAGGCTGCCGCAAAGTCCACACCGGCCAGTCCCGCACCCGCATCGCCCTCCCCCGAACCCGGAGAGCGTCGCACATTCCTCCGTTCGGCAGAAGACGGCCACCTGGGGGTTAGCCAGCACACGTTCACGCGGCAGGATGGTGTCCGAAAGGAGCACAGCGTGCCCAAAGAGCCTGCCGAACGTGTGACGAAGGTGATCGACGACCCCGCCACGCCCCTGTGGCGCGGGACGATTGCGCTACGCATAGTCACATTCCTCTTCGCGGCGGCCAACGTCATCGCGAACCAATCCGGTTACGTACGGCCGTGGCTCGCGTGGACCACTCTCGGGGTGATGGCGCTGTGGTCCGTCTTCACGAGCCGCGCCTACAGCACGACGTGGGGCAGGCGGTGGCCGATCGTGCTGGTCGACCTCGCTCTGACCTGCGGTCTCATGTCGCTGTCGCCGTTGATCATGTCCGACCACCAGCTGCTGGTCCTGCACGTCCCGCTGATCACGACGATCTGGGCGTGTGTGCCGGCGGTCGCGCTGGGCGCGCTCGGCGGGGCCTACGCGGGCTTGGCGGGCGGACTCGCCGTCGGTCTCTCCACCTATCTGTCCCACCGTTCACCGAGCCTCGACCTGCTGCGCGACGTGGTGTTGCTGGCGGGTGCGGGGATGGTCGTCGGCATGGCGTCGGCCACGGCACGGCGTTCGGCGGTGCTCCTCGCACAGGCTTTGAGGGCCGAAGCCGCGACGGCCGAACGGGAGCGGCTTGCCCGGTCGATCCACGACAGCGTGCTGCAGGTCCTCGCCCGCGTGCGCAAGCGCGGCCTGGAGGTCGGCGGCGAGGCCGCCGAACTGGCCAAGATGGCGGGTGAGCAGGAGGTGGCGCTGAGGAACCTGGTGGCCGCCGCACCCGCCGACTCCACTGTGGCCGGAGAGATCGACCTGCGTCCCGGCCTGCAGATGCTCGCCACACCGAGGATCCAGGTGTCGACACCGGCCACGCAGGTGATGTTCGAGGCCCCGGCGGCGGGCGAGCTCACGTCGCTGGTGCGCGAGGCTCTGTCCAACGTGGACAAGCACTGCGGCGAGGAAACGCGTGCCTGGGTGTTGCTGGAGGATCTCGGGGAGGAGATCGTGCTGAGCGTCAGGGACGATGGACCTGGCATCCCCGAAGGCCGGATCGCCTCGGCCGCCGCGGAAGGCAGGATGGGGATCGAGAAGTCGATCAAAGGCCGGGTGGAGTCGCTCGGCGGAACGCTGGAGCTCCAGACCGGGCCGGGGGAGGGCACGGAATGGGAGGTTCGGGTGTTCAGGAAGGGGGCGGCAAGATGACGGTCTCGGTGATGGTCGTGGACGACCACCCGATGTGGCGCGAGGGCGTGGCGCGCGATCTCCAGGAACGCGGCTTCGAGGTCGTGGCGACCGCGGGTGACGCGCCCTCGGCCGTGCGGATCGCGAAGGCCGTGCGGCCCAACGTGGTCCTGATGGACCTCAACCTCGGCGAACTCTCCGGGGTCGACGCCACCGCGATGATCACCAGCGAGCTGCCGGAGACGCGCGTGCTCGTGCTGTCCGCGTCCGGTGAGCACGACGACGTGTTGCAGGCCGTGAAGGCGGGTGCGTCCGGTTATCTGGTGAAGTCCGCGTCCTCCGAGGAACTGGTCGAGGCCGTGTCCCGGACGGCCGCGGGCGACGCGGTGTTCACGGCCGGGCTCGCGGGCCTGGTGCTGGGCGAGTACCGGCGGATGGCCGCCGCGCCCGACGGCTCGGAGGAGAAGCCTCAGCTCACCGACCGGGAGACCGAGGTGCTGCGGCTGGTCGCCAAGGGCCTGACCGCGCGACAGATCGCGAACCGCCTGGTGATCTCCCACCGCACGGTCGAAAACCACGTCCAGTCGACATTGCGCAAACTTCAACTGCACAACCGGGTGGAGTTGGCGCGTTATGCCATCGAGCACGGTCTCGACGCCGAACCGGAGGCAGAGAAATGACAGACCCCAGAGACTTACGCGTGTCCGACGCGGAACGCGAGCACGTCGTCACCCTCCTGAACAAGGCGGTGGGCCGCGGCATGATCACGCTCGACGAGTTCACCGTGCGCACGGACACCGCACTCGGCGCCAAGACCAGGGCCGACCTGAACGTGGTGCTGCTCGACCTGCCCGGCATGGTCAACAACGAAGTGGCCCGCGAGCGCACTGAACTCAAGAACACGATGAGCACCACGACCCGCAAGGGCCACTGGGTCGTGCCGAACGAGCTCGTCATCCGCAACACCCTCGGCACCACGAACCTCGACTTCACCGCCGCCGAGGTGCCGCCGGTCGTCAACGTCGACCTGGACGTGTCGCTGGGCACGGTGAAGCTCCTGGTGCCGGCGGGGTCGTCGGTCAACGCCGACGCCGTCGAGATCACCGCGGGCGAGCTGAAGGACAAGGTCCAGAACACCACCATGGGCACCCCGCACTTCCAGCTCAAGGGCTCGGTGCGCGGTGGGACCGTGGTGATCAAGCGGAGCAAGCGCTGATCTTGTCGGACCCGCTGAGTACGTTGGGATGCGAGGGGATCCCAGGCCGGGGGGACCCCTGCGCGAGCGCGGCCTGATCTGCACGAACGCCTCGGAAGCCGCAGGATCGAGGCATGCGGTGTCTCGTGACCGGCGCGACCGGGTACCTCGGCGGACGACTCGTGCCCAGGCTGCTGGCCGAAGGGCACGAGGTCCGCTGCCTCGTGCGTTCGCCGGAGAAGTTGCGCGACGTCCCGTGGGCCGCTGACGTCGAGATCGTGCGCGGGGACGTGCTCGGTGATCTCGACGAGGCGATGCGGGACGTCGAGGTCGTCCACTACCTCGTGCACTCGCTGCAGTCGAAGGACTTCGCGGACGCCGATCGCAAGGCCGCGGAGAACACGGCGAAGGCTGCCGAACGGGCCGGTGTGCGGAGGATCGTCTACCTCGGCGGGTTGCACCCGGCCGGTGTCGAGCTGTCGCCGCACCTGGCTTCGCGCAAGGAGGTCGGCGAGGTCTTCCTGCGCTCGGACGTCCAGGCCGTGGTGCTGCAGGCCGCCGTGATCATCGGGTCGGGGTCGGCGAGCTTCGAGATGTTGCGCTACCTGACCGAACGGCTGCCGGTGATGGTCACGCCGCGCTGGGTGCACAACCGGATCCAGCCGATCGCCGTGCGGGACGTGCTGCGGTACCTGGTCGAGGCCACGACCCTCGAAGGCCAGAACCGGACGTTCGACATCGGCGGGCCGGACGTGCTGACGTACCTGCAGATGATGCTGCGGTACGCCGAGGTCGCCGGGCTGCCCAAGCGCCGCGTGCTGCCGGTTCCGTTGCTGACGCCGGGCCTGTCGTCGCACTGGGTCAACGTCGTCACGCCGGTGCCGAAGTCGATCGCGAGGCCGTTGATCGAGTCGCTGGTGCACGAGGTGGTGTGCCGGGAGAACGACATCCGCGAGGTGCTGCCCGGCGAGAACACCGGGTACGACAAGGCCGTCGAACTGGCGTTGAGCAAGATCCGCGACGCCGACGTGGAGACGCGCTGGTCGGGGGCGACGCTGCCGGGTTCGCCGAGCGAGCCGCTGCCGACCGACCCCGGCTGGTCCGGCGGTTCGGTCTACACCGACGAACGCGAGCGGCGCACGAACGCCACGCCCGAACGGTTGTGGGAGGTCGTCGAGGGCATCGGCGGCGAGCGCGGCTGGTACTCGTTCCCGCTGGCCTGGGCGATCCGGGGCTGGATGGACCGGCTGGTCGGAGGCGTCGGGCTGCGGCGCGGGCGGCGTGACCCGCAGCGGCTGTACGTGGGCGAGGCGCTCGACTTCTGGCGGGTCGAGGAGATCGAACGCGGGCAGTTGCTGCGCTTGCGGGCGGAGATGAAGGTGCCGGGCAAGGCGTGGCTGGAGCTTCGAGTGGCGGCCAACGAGGGACACGGGTCCACTTACCGCCAACGCGCCGTGTTCGTGCCCAAAGGGCTCGCCGGACACCTCTACTGGGCGGCCGTCTGGCCGTTTCACGGCATCGTGTTCGGCGGCATGGTGCGCAACATCGCCAATGAAGCTGAGCTGCACAAGAACTTCAGAAAGTCCTGATGGACTGCACAAGCAGCAAAGGGTGAAACTTCCCGCATGAAGGCTCTCGTCAAGGTCGCCGCAGGGCCTGGCCTCGAACTGACCGACGTCCCGGACCCCACCCCCGGACCGACGGACGTGCTGGTCAGGGTGTTGCGCACCGGCATCTGCGGCACCGATCTGCACATCGACTCGTGGGACGACTGGGCCGCGCAGAACATCAAGGCGCCGCTCGTCCTCGGCCACGAGTTCGTCGGCGAGGTCGTCGAGATCGGCGGCAGCGTCACCGGCGTCAAGGTCGGCGACCTGGTCAGCGGCGAGGGCCACCTCGTCTGCGGGACCTGCCGCAACTGCAAGGCCGGCCGCCGCCACCTCTGCGCCAACACGCGCGGTCTGGGCGTGCACTCCAACGGCGCGTTCGCGCAGTACGTCGTGCTGCCCGAGCAGAACGCGTGGGTGCACCGCACGGCCGTCGACCTGGACGTGGCCGCGATCTTCGACCCGTTCGGCAACGCCGTGCACACCGCGCTGAGCTTCCCCGTCATCGGCGAGGACGTGATCATCACGGGCGCCGGTCCGATCGGCATCATGGCCGCCGCCGTCGCCAAGCACGCGGGCGCGCGCAACGTCGTGATCACCGACATCTCCGAGCACCGCCTCGACCTGGCCCGCAAGATCGGCGTCGACCTCGCGGTGAACGTCTCCGAGAAGACCATCGCGGACGCGCAGCGGGAACTCGGCATGGCCGAGGGCTTCGACGTCGGCATGGAGATGTCCGGCAAGCCGGTGGCGATGCGGGACATGATCGCGAACATGGCGCACGGCGGTCGCATCGCGATGCTGGGGCTGCCCGCGGACGAGTTCTCCGTCGACTGGAGCAGCGTCGTGCTGAAGATGCTGCACATCAAGGGGATCTACGGCCGCGAGATGTTCGAGACCTGGTACTCGATGACCGTGCTGCTGCAGCGCGGCCTCGACCTCGCGCCGGTCATCACGCACCGGTACGACCACACGCAGCACGCGGAGGCGTTCGCCACCGCGCGCGAAGGCAAGTGCGGCAAGGTCATCCTCGACTGGACGGGAGCCTGATGTACGGCGAGCTGAAGAACGACCTCCTCAAGACGATCGAGGAGATCAGGGAGGCCGGTCTCTACAAGTCAGAACGCGTGATCGGCACCCCGCAGAACGCCTCCGTACGCGTGGGTTCCGGTGACGAGGTGCTGAACTTCTGCGCCAACAACTACCTCGGTCTCGCCGACCACCCGCAGCTCATCGAGGCCGCGAAGAAGGCGCTGGACGACTGGGGCTTCGGCATGGCCTCGGTGCGGTTCATCTGCGGCACCCAGGAGCCGCACAAGGAACTGGAGCGCAAGCTCAGCGAGTTCCTCGGCACCGAGGACACGATCCTCTACAGCTCGTGCTTCGACGCGAACGGCGGCCTGTTCGAGACGCTGCTCGGCGCCGAGGACGCGATCATCTCCGACGAGCTGAACCACGCGTCGATCATCGACGGCGTGCGCCTGTCGAAGGCTCGTCGGTTCCGCTACAAGAACCGCGACATGGACGACCTGGAGCGCCAGCTCAAGGACGCGGCCGACGCACGCTACCGCCTCATCGCCACCGACGGCGTGTTCTCGATGGACGGCTACCTCGCGCCGCTGGACGAGATCTGCGACCTGGCTGAGCGCTACAACGCGCTGGTCATGGTCGACGACTCGCACGCCGTCGGCTTCACGGGCCCGACCGGCCGCGGCACTCCGGAGCTGTTCGGCGTGCAGGACCGCGTCGACATCGTCACGGGCACCCTCGGCAAGGCGCTGGGTGGCGCGTCCGGCGGCTACACGTCCGGCCGCAAGGAGATCGTCGAACTGCTGCGCCAGCGCTCGCGCCCGTACCTGTTCTCGAACTCCCTCGCGCCGTCGATCACCGCCGCCGCGATCGCCACGCTCGACATGCTCTCCACCTCGTCCGACCTGCTGGTCCGGCTCCGGGAGAACACGGAGCTGTTCCGCCGGCGGATGACCGAGGAGGGCTTCGACCTGCTGCCCGGTGAGCACCCGATCATCCCGGTGATGATCGGCGACGCGGCCGAGGCGGGCCGGTTGGCGGACCTGCTGCTGGAGCAGGGCATTTACGTGATCGGCTTCTCGTACCCCGTGGTGCCGCACGGCAAGGCCCGCATCCGCACGCAGATGTCGGCTTCACACACGACCGAGGACGTTAACCGCGCTGTAGACGCGTTTATCGCTGCACGCGCAAAGATGTGAAGGTCGGACTTGTACCGGCTCCAAAAACTACTTCCTTCGGTGACATTCGGGAGGAAACAATGGAGCCGGTACGGGTCTTGCTCCTAGTTTCGTCGACATGCCACGACGAAAGTCCAGTGTGGTGGGACGCGAGTTCGGCGATGCTGTTCGCAAGATCATCGAGCCGACTGGGCTGACCCACCGCAAGATCGCCGAAGAACTCGGCTGGGACGAAGCCAAACTCTCCGACCTGGTCCGCGGCAAGGGCGGCGTCACCGAAGCCGACCTGATGCAGCTGCTCGGCTTCTGCCGCGTCAAGCCGCCAGAGGTCCAGCGCCTGCTCGCCCTGTTCCGCGAGACTCGGGTGCGCGGGTACCTCAAGTTCCCAAATGATCAGGTACCGGCGCTGCTCGAACAGGAACGCCTGGCCAACGAGATCACCGTCTGGTCGTCGCTCCTCGTCCCCGGTCACCTCCAGACCACCGACTACATGCGTGCGGCCATCGACGGAGTGGTTCACCCCGCTGCGGTCGACTACGAGGAAGTCATCACCGCGAAGATCGAACGCCACAAGCTCTTTCACTGGAGCCGCACGTTCGCCTTCTACATCCACGAATACGCTCTCCGCCTCCCCGTGGGCGGACCGGATGTGATGAAAGACCAATACATCCACCTTTTGGGGATGGCACAGCGGTCTTACATCACCTTGCGAATCGTGCCGGCCTCGATCGGCGCGCACGCCGGCGTTTCAGGATCGTTCATCCGCCTCGGCTACGAAAAGTTCGAGCCGGTGGTCTTCCTCGAAGGCGAGAACTCCGGCCTCATCCTCGAAGACACGGCCTCACTTGCCGTCTACGCCTCCGTAGTGGAGCGGCTCGACGATCAAGCTCTGAATCCGGAAGAATCGAAGGAGCTGATCACCGGCTTCCTGACCTGAGGAGACGTTCCGCATGTCGACCTGGCGCAAGAGCTCCTACAGCCCGAACTCCAGCGACTGCGTCGAGGTCGGACGTGGCATCGGCATCCGAGACAGCAAGGCGCCGGCCACGCACCTCCCCGTGTCGGGCGAGGCGTGGTCCGCGTTCCTCCGCGATGTGACCCGCGTCACTCCGCTGTAAGAATCGGCCCGGACAGCGCACTACCTGACGTGGAGGAATTCTCGAGCGTCTACCGCGAGTGCTACCCGCGGGTGCTCGCCTATGCGGCGAGCCACGCGGGGCCTCGGCTCGCGGAGGACATCACCAGCGAGACCTTCACAGTCGCCTGGCGCAGGCTCGACCAGATGCCGTCGAACGCGCTGCCGTGGCTGCTCGGCATCGCCCGCAACCTGGTGCGTTCGGCCCGTCGGCAGACGACGCACATCGAGCTCACCGACTTCCCGGCGGAAGACGACTTCGCGGTGATCGAACTCCGGGCTGCCCTCGCGAGCCTGTCCGAGGCGGACCAGGAGGTGCTGACGCTCATCGCGTGGCACGGACTGGCCGCGGCCGAGGCCGCACAGGTGCTCGGGTGCACGACCGCGACGTTCTTCGTGCGGCTGCACCGAGCTCGTCGGCGGTTGCAGGCCGCTCTCTGGACACCGAACTTCGACCGTGCGAGGGCGTCGTGGAAGACATCCTGAAAGACCTGGCGCAGGCCAAGCCACCGACACCTGAGGCCGACCCCGACCGCATGGAACGCGACCTCGCACGCATCGTCACGTTGCCGCGAGAGAGGCCGGTGCGCAGGCAGTTCGTGCGGCGGTTCGCTCCGTTGCTGGTGATCGGGGTCGTGATCGTGCTCGCGGTCGTCTTGCTGCCTTCACCCCCTCAGCCCGTGCAGCCGGCCTCCACGTCTCAGTGGTGGCGGGTGTTGCGGCAGCAGTCGTCGTTGATGGCCGTGGGGGAGCCGACGAAGCCGTACGTCGTGCGGTTCGACTCCAGGACCGATCAGTGGCAGGCCGGGAAGCGCGAGATCGCGGTGGTGCAGAAGGACGGCAAGGTCGAGCCGTTCTCGCGGGGCGACAACACCGCGTGGGAAGCCGCGGGCCGGCCGGAGGTCGTGCCCCAGCTCGGCGGCAGCCGGTCGGTGCGCATCGGTCCGATGACACCGGCGGTGCAGGAGTCCTACGTCAGCGGGCTCTCGTTGACGTCCGCCTACTGGGAGCGGCTGGAGTCGTTCGACGACCTGCCCGCGGACCCTGCGGGCATGAGGGCGAAGCTGCAGCCCGAGGAGAAGGGCGCCTACGAGCTCGCGGACCTCGTCATGGCGGTGATGATCGCCAACGTGCGCGACGACCAGCGGCGGGGAGCGTTCGAGCTGCTCAAGTCGCTCGACGGGGTGCGGTACCTCGACCGCGTGCCCCTGCCCGACAAGGGGGTGGGCGTCGGGGTGGCGATTCCCGCGCTGCCGCAGTTCCAGTTCGGCGACGTCGAGACCCAGTTCGTCATCAACCCCGCGACGGGCAAGCCGATCTTGAAACGGAACGTCATCACGAAGTCCCAGCACGGCCTTCCCTCGATGACGTCGATCGCGGAGGAGCGGTACCTCCTGCTGGAGGGGACGAACGCCGAGCCGATCCTGCCGCTGGGCGTCCCCGTGAACGGCGGAGTGGAATCCCCCATCATTGAGCGGTGATCGACCCACGACGGCTCCGCGTGCTGCGCGCACTCGCTGACCACGGCACCGTGACGGCCGCAGCCGCCGCATTGCACCTCACGCCGTCGGCGGTGTCGCAGCAGCTCGCGGCGCTGGAGTCCGAGGCAGGGCATCCGTTGCTGCTGCGCAAGGGACGACGGGTGTCGCTGACGCCGGCGGGCGAGCTGCTCGTCACGCACGCGCACGTCGTCGCCGCCGAACTGGAACGCGCACAGGCCACTTTGGACGCTCTGGCCGACGGCACCGCGGGCCGGGTGGGGGTGGCGGCGTTCGCGTCGGCGATCACGCAGGTCGTCGCACCGGCGTTGGCGGCGTTGAAGGAACGGTCGATCGAACTGTCCGTGCGCGACGCCGAGGGGCACGAGAGCGTGCGGCTGTTGCTGGACGGCGAGATCGACGTGGCGATCACCGAGGAACACCGCACGACGGACCGCTTCACCCGGTTTCCGCTCTACACCGAGCCTTTCGACGTCGTGCTGCCGCCGGGGCACGTGCTGAACGGCGGGCCGGTCGAGCTGCGGCAGCTGGCGGACGAGGACTGGGTCGTGACGCTGCCGGGCAACCCGCTGCGGGACGTGGTCGAGACGGCGTGCGCGCAGGCCGGGTTCACACCGCGGATCAGGCACACCTCTGACGACTTCCGCGCGATCGAAGCGCTGGTGGCGGCAGGTGCGGGGGTCGCGCTGGCGCCCCGGAACGCCGTCGGCGGGGTGCCGGTGGCGGGGGTGGCGCCGTTGCGGCGGGTGGTGGCGGCGGTGCGCCGGGGTTCGGAGGACCACCCGTTGATCAGGGCGGTCCTCGACGAACTCCGGAGCTAGGGCGGCGGAATCGTCACGCTCAGCTTGGTGGCGATGCGCGCCAACGCCTGGCGGTCGGCGGCGGTGAGCGGGTCGAGCACGAACTGCCGGACCGTGCGCAGGTGCGTGGGCGCGGCGGCCTTGACCACCTCGTAGCCCTCGTCGGTCAGCGAGGCGATGGTGTACCGGCCGTCGTCGGGGTCGGGGAAGCGCACCACCCAGCCGCGTTGCTCGAAGCGCTTGACCACGTTGGACAGCCTCGACAGCGACCCGTTCGCGAGGTGTGCCAGTTCGCTCATGCGGATCCTGCGGTCCGGCGCCTCCGAGACGTGACTGAGCACCAGGTAGTCGAAGAGGCTCAGGCCCGACTCCTGCTGCAACGGCGCTTCGAGCCGGCCCGGCAGCAGCAGCACCATCGAGATCAGCCCGGTCCAGGCTTCCTTCTCGTCCGCGTTCAGCCACTCCACGCCGCGCAGCTTACTTCACGCTTGAAGTCGTGTACGGTTGACTTCAAGCGTGAAGTCATAGGAGGAAGTCATGAGCAAGCCGGAGTTCTTCGCCACCCCCGGATACGGCGAGACGCAGCTGGAGAACATGCGGTACAGCCAGGCCGTGCGCATCGGCGACCGGGTCGAGACCTCAGGTCAGGGCGGCTGGAGCGACGAGTTCGAGTTCCCGGAGTCGCTCGAGGACGAGATCGTGCGCGCGTTCGACAACGTCGAGCGCACTCTCGTGGCTGCGGGCTCGTCCTGGGCCGACGTCGTCCACGTGAACTCGTACCACGTGCTCGGTGACGACTCGTTCGACGACCACAACCGCGTGATGGTCGAGCAGTTCCGTGCGCGCATGGGTGATCGTGCGCCGATCTGGACCGAGAGCGGCGTCACCGCCCTCGGTCACCCGAAGATGCGCATCGAGATCCGCGTGACCGCCGTGGCCGGCTAGACGCGGGGGAGGTGGGCGGCGGATCTCGCCGAACGACACCGCCACGCACTCGGCCTGCTGCCGCGCGGTGCGTTTCAGCTGTCTCATGCCCATGCGCTGCCGGGCACCGTCGGCGTCACCCTTGCGTGCCGCCTTCTGGCCTTCGGCTTTGCGCGGGCCGAGCTGCAACGACGATCCGCCCGACCCCACCTCCGCCGGGCCTGCGCCCTGGGAGGTGACTCCGCTCGTACCTGCGGCCACGGTCATGCGATCACAACGCGGGGGCGGCACCCCCACGTTGATCACGCGATCGGGTGAAGCGTTAGTGCGGGGCGCGGGCCGCCAGCTTCGCCGAAGCCGGGTCGCCCGCGGCCAGAGCGCCTCGGGCCGCGAGCTGGCAGATGTCCATGCTGGACGTCGCGAGCTTCGCGCCGACGCCGGCGAGCGCCGTGTGGTTCATCGACAGCGACGTGACGCCGAGGCCGATCAGCACGCACGCGAGCAGCGGGTCGGCCGCCGCCTCGCCGCAGACGCCGACGGGCTTGCCTGTGGCGGTCGCCGCCTCGCCCACCAGGGCGATCAGACGGAGCAGTGCCGGCTGCCACGGGTCGTTCAGCGCTGCCACGCCGCCGAGCTGGCGGTCGGCGGCGAAGACGTACTGGGCCAGGTCGTTGGTGCCGATGGAGATGAAGTCGACGACCTGAAGGATCTCTTTCGCTGACAAGGCCGCGGACGGGACCTCGACCATCACACCGACGCGGGCGATGCCGGCCTTGCGGGCGCGTTCCACGAACCAGGCGGCTTCGGCGGCGGTGGCGACCATCGGTGCCATCACCGAGACGTCCGCGCCGGACGACTTCGCGGCCAGGGCGATGGCTTCGAGCTGGCGGTCGAGGATCTCGGGGCGGTCGAAGGCGACGCGCAGGCCGCGGACGCCCATGGCCGGGTTGGGCTCGGGGTCCGGGTTCAGAAACGCCAGCGGCTTGTCCGCGCCCGCGTCGAGCGTGCGCACCACAACCGGCTTGCCCTTGAACGGCGCCAGCACAGCCTCATAAGCAGCAGTCTGCTCAGCAACGGTCGGTTCCTCTGCTGCGTCCAGGAAGCAGAACTCCGTGCGGAAGAGGCCCACGCCCTCCGCACCCGCGGCGGCAGCGGCGGCGGCGTCCGCGGGCGAGCCGACGTTGCCCAGGACCTTCACGCGGAGGCCGTCCTTGAGCACACCGACGCCGTTCCACTCGGCCTTCTTGGCCGTGCCGGCCGCGCGGACCTTGCCGTCCGACTCGCGGACCTGGCCCGTGTCGCCGTCGACGTCGAGAGAGGTGCCCTCGAACGCCAGGATGCCGCGGCACGCGACGACGGCCGGGATGCCCAGCGAACGGGCGAGGATCGCGGTGTGGGAGGTGGGGCCGCCCTCTTCCGTGACCAGGGCGAGGACCTTCGTGGGGTCGAGGCCCGCGGTGTCGGCGGGCGCGAGGTCGCGCGCCACCAGCACGGACGGCGAGGCCAGGTCGGGGACTCCCGGCGCGGGCTGGCCGAGGAGCTCGGCCACGACGCGGTCGCGGACGTCCTGGACGTCGCGGGCCCGTTCGGCCATGTAGCCACCGGCGGCCTGGAGTGCGGAGATGAACTTCTGCGCTGCCTCGTGCACGGCACGGGCGGCGGTCAGCGACTGGTCGACCACGAGCTTCTCGGCGGCCTTGATCAGGGACGGGTCGCCGGCCATCGCCGCCGTCGTCTCCAGCACGGCGCGGGCGTCACCCTCGACCGTCTTCGCGCGCTCCATCAGGCGCTGCGCCACGACCTCCGTCGCGGGACGGATGAGGGAGGCCTCCATCTTCGTGTCCGCTGTTCGCTGACCCGCAGGAGGTTCGGGCAGGGCCTCGGCGATCCTCACCACGGGGCCGGTTGCCCGACCGCTGCTCACACCGACACCGCTCAGCCGCGCGCTCGACATGGTCTAGACCATACCCTCCGACGGGAAACCCGGGACAGCTCAGTGTGACCAATCGAGCGGCGGAACGCGCAGCAACGCGCAGTTCGTCATCACGGCTTAACACGCGCAGCCGACCGCGATGTGACCCTAGGCCGTTCGGAGCAGTACGGTGCCAGCCGTGCGCCTTCAGTACGTCTTCGCCGCAGTCTTGCTGGTCGCCGGATGCTCGTCGGCGCAACCGGGCCTCGGCCCCGAGATCAACGTCCCGGCGCAGCTGAGCACCATCCAGGACGCCGTCGACGTGGCTCAGGAGGGCGCGACCATCGTCGTGTCGCCGGGCGTCTACGAGGAGGCGGTGCAGGTCAGGACCAAGGGCCTCACGATCAGGGGAGCCAGCCGCGGCAGCGTGATCATCGACGGCGAGGCCGAGCGCGCCACCGGGATCGTGGTCGCCGCTCCGGACGTGTCCGTGCAGAACCTGACGGTCCGCAACCACACCTCGGACGGTGTGCTGATCTCCGAGCAACGCGGCTTCCGCGTCTCCTACGTGACGGCCAGCAACAACGCGCGGTTCGGTGTCCACGCCGACAACGCCCAGAACGGCGTGATCGAGCAGAGCTACGCGAGCGGCAGCGCGGACGCCGGTTTCTCCGTCAGCCAGTGCCTGCCGTGCCACGTCGTCGTGCGCGGCAACGTCGCCGAACGCAACGCCGTCGGCTACCAGGGCACGAACGCGTCCGGCCGGATGTTCGTGCTGGGCAACAGGTTCAGCGGCAACCGGGTCGGCATGACCTCGGCCGCCGAACGCCAGGAGGACGTCACCCTGGTCGGCAACCTCGTCTCCGACAACGACGAGGCCCTCTCGCCCGAGCAGGCCGACGGCGCGTTCGGGCTCGGCATGAGCCTCCTGGCCAGCACGAAGAACCTGGTGTCCCGCAACCTGATCACCGGCAACCCCGGTGTCGGCCTGGCGCTGAGCCCCGGCCAGAAGGACGACCTGCAGCGGGCCAACGTGATCGTCGGCAACGGCCAGGACGTGCGGTACGACGCCGACAAGCCGCGCAAGAAGGTCCGGGCGCCGCGCGGGATCCCGTTCACCCAGGTCGCCGCCCCGCCGCTGCAGCCGGAGATGCCGTCGGACCCGTTGCCGGACAGGGCACCGGACGTCGAGGAGTACGCGCTGCCGAACGAGGACATGTTCGACGACCGCGCGGCGGTGCGGGCGTAGGTCAGCCGACCTCGGCTGAGGTCGGGTACGACGGTTGCGCGCCCGCCTTCGTGACGGACAGCGCGGCGACCTTCGCGGCGTAGCGGGCGGCCTGCACCAGGTCGTCGCCCTCGGCCAGCCGCGCGGACAGCGCACCGGCGAACGCGTCACCGGCGCCGGTCGTGTCGACCACCTCGTCGACCTCGATCGCCGGCACCTCGACGACGCCGGACTCCTGCACCACGGCGGCGCCGCGCGAGCCCAGAGTCACGATGGCCGAGCTCGGGCCGAGGTCGAGCAGGGAACGCCAGTCCGGCGCGAGTTGTGCGGCCTCGTGCTCGTTCACGATCAGCACGGTGAGCTGCCGCAACGTCTCCGCGGGCAGTTCCGCGACCGGCGACAGGTTGAGCACGGTCGCGACGCCGGCGCGGGAGGCGGCGCCGATCGCGTGGACCACCGTCTCCAGCGGCACTTCCAGCGAGCACGTCAGCACGGCCGCGCCGCCGAACGACAGAGCGTCCACATCGGACGGTGACACGTCGGCGTTGGCGCCGGGCGACACGACGATGGAGTTCTCGCCGTCCGGCGTCACGGTGATGTACGCGATCCCGGTGGGACGAGAGGAAGTCTTCACCAGCGCGGTGTCGACGCCGGACGTCTCGAGCGACTCGCGCAGCAGCGAGCCGTACCCGTCGCCACCGACGGCACCGACCAACGCGACGGAGGCACCGACGCGTGCGGCGGCAACGGCGGTGTTCGCGCCCTTGCCGCCGGGCAGCACGACGGTGTCGCCGCCGAGCACGGTCTCACCGCCCGCGGGCCGCCTGCCGACCTCGACCACGAGGTCGGCGTTGGCGGACCCGAGAACGAGCAAAGTCTGCGTCACTTGACGAACTCTGCCACGTTCTTCGCGGTGATGACCTTGACCTCGACGTCCACGACCTGCTGAACCGGCTCGCCCTTGGCGGCGTGCACGGCCTGCTCGACGGCCTTGGAACCGAGGAGCTTCGGCTGCTGCGCGATGGTCGCGGCGAGCGTGCCGTCCTGGATCGCCTTCAGGCCGTCCGGCGTGCCGTCGAAGCCGACGACCTGCACGTCCTTGCCCGCACGGGCGCCGAGGGCCTTGATCGCGCCGAGCGCCATCTCGTCGTTCTCGGCGAAGACGCCCTTGAGACCGGGGTGGCCCTGCAGCAGGTTCGTGGTCTCGTTGAGGCCCTTGGCGCGGTCGAAGTCGGCGACGGCCGAGGCGACGACCTTGATGTTGCCGCTGTTCAGGCCCTGCTCGAAGCCCTGGCCGCGGTCACGCGACGCCGAGGCGCCCGGGATGCCCTTGAGGTGCGCGACCTCGCCGGAGGTGGCGCGGCCGAGCTCGATGGCAGCGAGGCTGCCACCCGAGACGTTGTTCGACGCGACCTCGGCGGCGACCTTGCCCTCGACGGCGCGGTCGACCGAGATCAGCGGGATGTTCGCCGTCTCGGCGGCCTTCGCGGCGGGCCCGGACTGCTTGGAGTCGACCGGGTTGAGGATGATCGCCTTGACGCCCTGCGTCACCAGCGTCTGCACCTGGTTGACCTGGTTCGTCGCGTCGTTCTGCGCGTCGACCACGGTCAGCTTGGCGCCGAGCTGGTCCGCCATCTCCTGCGCGCCCCGCTGCAGTTCCACGAAGAACGGGTTGTTCAGAGTGGACACCGCGAGGCCGATGGTGATCTGGCCTCCGGACGCCCCTGTTCCACTGCACCCGGTCGCCAGCAGAGCAGCGGCGCCGAGCGTCAGCGCGATCCGTCGGGTCACCTTCATTGGTGTCTTCCTTTACCTGTTGCGGGTTTTCTCAGCGACGGCGAAGTGAGTCGAGCAGCGCGGCGAGAGCGATCACCGCGCCGATGACGACCTGCTGCCAGAACGGCGGCACCTGCAGCAGGTTGAGGCCGTTGCGCAGGACGGCGAGCACAAGTGCGCCGACCAACGTCCCGGTGGCGCGTCCGACGCCACCGGACAACGACGCGCCGCCGATGACGACGGCGGCGATGGCGTCGAGTTCGTAGCCCACCGCTGCCTGCGGACCGGCGGACCCGAGCCGTCCCGCGAGCACGAGGCCCGCGGCGGCGGCGAAGAGGCCGCTCAGCGCGTAGATCCAGAGCTTCTGCCTCCGGACGTCGATGCCGCTGAGCTTGGCCGCTTCCTCGTTGCCGCCGATCGCGTACATGCGACGGCCGAGGTTGGTGCGCGTGAGGATCAGGCCGGTGATGCCGAAGAACGCCAGCATCAGCAGCAGCGGCAGCGGAACCATCGGCGCGAGGTTCGAGCCGAGGAACGTGACCAGCGCGTCGGTCTCGTGCGGCTGGCCCTCGGAGAACACCAGCGTGAGACCGCGGGCGACGCTGAGCATGGCCAGCGTCGCGATGAACGGCGGCAGCTTGCCGTAGCTGATCAACGCGCCGTTGACGAGACCGCAGAGCGCACCGACGACCAGGCCGATCGGGCCGGCGGTGAGTGCCCCGACCATCGCGGCCAGTGCGGCGATGCTGCCCACCGACAGGTCGATGCCGCCCGCGACCACCACGAACGTCATGCCGAAGGCCATGATCGCGATGACCGCGGCCTGCACGCCCACGTTCAGCAGGTTCTGCGCGTTGAGGAACGCGGGCTGCATGACCGCGATGACCAGAGCGAGGACGACGAGCCCCGCGAGGGCACCGTTCTCACTGGCGTACTTGCGAATGCTGATCGTGCTCACGCTGAGATCTCCTGCACGGCGAGTGCCATCACCTGGTCTTGGGTCGCGCCCTTGGGCAGCTCACCGGCCACCCGGCCGTGGGCCATCACGACGACGCGGTCGCTCATCCCGATCACCTCGGGCAGGTCGCTGGACACGAGCAGCACGGCCCGGCCCTGCGCGGTCATGCGGTTGATGAGCTCGTAGATCTCGACCTTGGCGCCGACGTCGACGCCTCTGGTCGGTTCGTCGAGGATCAGCACCTTCGGGTCGGCCAGCAGCCACTTGCCGATGACGACCTTCTGCTGGTTGCCGCCCGACAGCTCCTTCACCGGCTGCTCGACGCGGCCCTTGATCCGGAGCTTGCCCGCGATGTCGTGCAGGCGCTTCTGGTCCCGGTCGTCGAGCGTCACGAGCTCGAGGTTCTGGCCGACGGTCGCGGTCAGGACGAGGCCCTGGCCCTTGCGGTCCTCGGGGACGAGGCCGAGACCTGCCTTGATGGCGGCCTGCACGTCGCCCCGGCGCAACGGCTTCCCGTCGACCTCGACCGTGCCGTGGTCGTAGTCGTCGACGCCGAACGCGGCCCGCGCGACCTCCGTCCGGCCAGCGCCGACCAGGCCGGCGATGCCGACGACCTCGCCCGCGTGGACCTCGACGCTGATGTTCTCGAACGCGCCGCGCCTGGTCAGGCCCTTGATGCTGAGCAGCGGCTGACCAGGGCGTTGTTGCGCGCGGGGGTACTGCTCGTCGATCGGGCGGCCGACCATCAGCTCGATCATGTGCCGGGTGGTGGCCTTGGGACCGAGGACGCCCACGCTCCGGCCGTCGCGCAGGACCGTGATGCGGTCGGCGACGCGCTGGATCTCGTCGAGGTGGTGGGTGATGAAGACGAGGCCGACGCCGTTCTGGCGCAGCTGGCCCATGATCTGCAGCAACCGGTCGGTCTCGGTCTCGGTGAGGACCGCGGTCGGCTCGTCGAGGATCAGCACGCCGGCGTCCTTGTCGAGCGCGCGGGCGATCTCGATCATCTGCTGCTGGGCGATGCCGAGGTCGCGGACCTTGGCGTCCGGGTCGACGTCCAGGCCGACGCGGTTCAGCAGTTCCGGTGCCCTGCGGCGCATCTCGGCGCGGTCGACGAAGCCGAACCTGCGCGGGAGGCGGTTGAGGAACAGGTTCTCGGCGACGCTCAGCTCCGGGACCAGCGCCAGTTCCTGGTGGATGACGGCGAGGCTGGCGTGGCCCTCGATCGTGCCGGCGTCGTGGCCGTGGATGCCCGCGAGGACCTTGACCAGCGTCGACTTGCCGGCACCGTTCTCGCCGAGCAGGACGTGGACCTCGCCCGCGTTGATGTCGAGGTCGACGCCGTCCAACGCCTTGGTGGCGCCGAAGTGCTTCGTGATGCCGCGGGCGGTGATGAGGGTCTTCACAGCTCGGCCTCCCCGAGCGAACCGCGCAGCACGAGCTTCGCGGTGAGGCGGACGTCGTCGGGTTGCCGGCCGTCGATCAGGGCGAGGAGGCTGCGCGCGGCGGCCTTGCCCATCTCCACGGTCGGCTGCGCGATGACCGTGATCGGCGGGTCGAGCAGCGGGAACCACGGCTGGTCGTCGAACACCGCGAACGCGATGTCGTGCGGGATCTGCAGGCCACGGGCCCTGACCTCGCCCAGCGCGCCGAGGCCCATCAGGTTGTCCATCGCGATCAGCGCCGTGGCGCCGTCGTCGAGGAGCCTCGCGGCGGCCTGGCTGCCGCTCTCCTGGCGGAAGTCGCCGTGCACGACCTGCGCGAGGCCGCCGAGCGCCCCGGTGAGCACGTCGGTTCGTTCTCTTCCAGTGGAGGTGTTCGGCGGACCCGCGATCACTCCGATGCGGGTGTGGCCGGCGCCGACGAGCCGCCGGGCGAGCGCGGTCAACGCCTCACTGCCGTCAGCGCGGACGACGGGGCATGTGGCGCCTCTGACCGTCCGGTCGAGCAGAACCAGCGGTACGCCGCCTGCGCTCACTTCGCGAACCAGACTCGGGTCGTCGGTCGCGGGGCACAGCAGGAGGCCGTCCACCCGGCGGTCGAGCAGGGTGCGCACGTAGGTCGCTTCCTGCTCGGCGCTCTCGTCGGCGTTCCCGATCACGACGCAGTAGCCGTGTGACCGGGCTTCGTCCTCGACCGCCCGGGCGATCTCGGCGAAGAACGGGTTCAGCAGATCGCTGATGACCAGACCGAGGGTCTGGGTGCTGGTGGTCCTGAGGGATCGCGCCAGGGCGTTGGGCCGGTAGCCGAGTTCCTCGATCGCGGCGAGCACGCGCTCACGGGTCTCGGGGGTCGGTGCGGCATGCCCGTTGAGCACGCGCGACACGGTGGCCGTGGAGACGCCGGCGTGCTGCGCGACGTCCTTCATGGTCGTCACGGAGCAGTAGTTAATCGATTACACATGTATCTAGTCAAGCGGATGAGTAGGTGTACGGATGTAACTGGGCGTGCTCTGCCTCACCCTGATCACATGGACGGACAGGATCGCCTCGGAGACGAGCAGCGCCTCGCGCTGGAGCTCGCGGCCATCGGGCAGCGGCTGACGACGATCAGCACGGAGATGCGCGAGCGCTCCGCCTCGACCGCGACCGCGGTGCTCGAGGCACCCGAGGTGGCGCGGCCCGGTGAGGTGCCGCAGCCGCCGGCCACGCCCGTCCCGACGCCTCCGGCCGGAGTGCCGCAGCAGCCGACCGGAACCGGCCAGCAGCCCACGGGTGCGGCGCAGCAGCCCACCGGTGTGCCGTCACCGCCTGCCGGCGTGCCGCAGCAGCAGAACCCGTGGTCGCAGCAGGCCGCGGCCTCGACCCAGCAGCCGCCGCCTCCCGGTCAGCAGTTCCCCGGCCAGCAGCCTCCGCCTCCCGGCCACCAGTTCCCGCAGCCTCCGCAGGCGCGGTGGCCCCACCCCCAGCAGCAACAGCAGCAGTGGCCCGCGCCGCAGCCGCGCGAGACCCTGTTCGAGAAGCTCGGCAAGGACGGCGCCGGCGCGAAGCTGCTGGCCTGGGTCGGTGGCGCGATCACCGTGCTCGGCTTCGTGATGCTGCTGGTCCTCGCCGTCCAGCGCGGCTGGCTCGGCCCGATGCCGCGCGTGATCGGCGGCGCGGTGTTCAGCGGCGCGCTGGTCGGCATCGGCATGTGGCTGCACCGCAACCCCGCCGGGCGCACCGGCGCGATGGCGCTGGCGTTCACCGGTTTCGCCGGGCTCTACCTCGACGTCCTCGCCGCCACGAGTCTGTACGGGTACCTGCCGGAGAGCGTGGGTCTCGTCGTCGGGCTGGCCGTCGCCGCGACCGGTGTCGTGCTCGCGCTGAAGTGGGAGTCGCAAGCGCTCGCGGTCACCGTCGTCGCAGCCTGTGCGGTGTGCTCGCCGATCATCACCGAGGGCTTCACGGTCCTGCTCGTCGGCTTCCTGCTGGTGCTGAAGATGGCCAGCACGCCGGTCCAGATCAAGCGGAACTGGCCGGGCCTCGCCGTCGCCGGTGGCTTCCCGCCGATCCTCGCCTCGCTGCTCACCACCGCGAACGCCATCCCGCGCTCCTACGAGTGGACCGTGGTCGGCGTCGCGGCCGCCACGACCGTCGTCGGCATCGCGGTCGCGTTCCTGACGATCCGCAAGCGGCCCGACGACATCGTCGCCGTCGCGTTGATCGCGGGTTCGGCACTGCCCGCCCTGTTCGCGACGACGCTGCTGGAGAACCCGGCCAACTCGATCCTCGCCGGTGTGGTCGCCGCCGTGCTGCTGGCGATCTGGATGGTCCCCGACCTGCCGCGCGGGTTCACCACCGCGGCCGGTGCGACGGGCATGCTCGCGTTGTTCCAGACCACGGTGATCGCGCTCGACGGCAACGTCCGCACGGCGATCGTGCTGGCGGAGGCGGTGCTCCTGGCGGTCCTCGCGGCGCGGTTGAACAAGAAGACCGCGCTCGCCGGGTCGGTCGCGTTCGGCGTGCTCGGGTTCTTCATGACGATCGGGCAGGCCGTGCCGATCACGTGGCTCGTCGAGGAGCCGCGCTTCTTCAACAACGTCGAGCCCGGTGACTACGCGGCCGGCCTCGTGACGGCGATCGTGCTGGGCGTCTTCGCCACGATCCTGCCGTGGGCCGCGCTCAAGATGCAGGTGCTGCGCGAGCCGGCCAAGCACCCGTTCCCGTGGATCGTCTCCGGGCTCGTGCTGCTCTACGGCGCGGCGGGCGCGGTGCTGTGCGCGGCGCTGCTGATGTCGCCGAACGAGACCGGGTTCCTCTTCGGGCACTCGATGGTCACGGTGTCGTGGACGATCGCCGCGTTGTTCCTGCTGGTCAAGGGGATCAACAACAAGGCGCTGCGGATCTCCGGCCTGATCCTCGTCGGTGCCGCGGTGGTGAAGCTGGTGCTGTTCGACCTCTCTGCGCTCGACGGCGTCGCCCGCGTGCTGGCGTTCCTCGGTGCCGGTCTGGTCCTGCTCACCGCGGGCACCCGTTACGCCAAACTGGTGACTTCGGCAAAAAATCCCGAGTCATATGAATCCAAACCAGTGGCTCCGCACTCCTACTGATGGGACGGCTGTCGTCCGCACCGCCGTCGCGGACGACAGCCGTACTACCTCCAGGCATAGATTTCACTCGGCCGAGTGACTGAAGTGGATCGAAAGCACCCGGAAGTGTTCCCATCGGGCGTATGGCAAAGCCACGCCTCGTGGCCGCGGTTATAGCGCTCTCAGCGGCCTTCGCGGCGACGGGTGTTCACCAAGGGCACGAGTACACGACCACTTCTTCCGCATCAGCGGCACCGCTCGCGTACGTGGTGGGGAAGACCGGTCTCGTCCAGGTCGTGGACACCCGCAACGGTGCCGTTCTCGTGCAGGCCGACACCGGGGGCCGCGCGACGGGCGTCGCTGTGTCACCCGACGGGCGGCGGCTCTACGTGGTCAACGGGTGGACCGGCGCGATCACCGTGGTCGACCCGAGCACCGGCGAGATCGTCGACCGGCTCTTCACCCAGGTCCAGCTGTCGCACGCGGTGATGCGGCCGGACGGCCGGCGGCTCTACGTCTCGGCCAGCGGCGGTGTCGCGGTGGTGAACCCGGAGAACTTCCAGATGGTCGCGGTGATCAAGGCCGGCGGGCAGCCGCAGGGCCTCGCCGTCCACCCGGACAACAAGATCCTCTACGTCGCGAACTCCCAGGACGGCACGGTCGGCCTGGTCGACACGGCGACGGCGTTCCAGACGTCGGCGGTGCAGGTCGGCGGACTGCCGCAGCACCTGGCGATCTCCCCGGACGGCAAGCGCCTCTACGTGAGCAGCATGCGCCTCGGTGACCGGACGCCCGGCACGTTGTCGGTGATCGACACGACCACGAACCAGGTCGTCGGCACGGTCGAGGTCGGCAGGGGAGCGGGCAGCATCGCCGTCACCCCGGATGGCGCCACGGTCTACCTGACGCTGCCCAAGGAACGGTCGGTCCTGGTCGTCGACGCGGCGACGATGGCGGTGCGCGAACGCTTGCGCATCGACACGCCGAGCGTCGCCATCGCGCCGGGTGACACGAGGGTCTTCCTCGCCACCGGCGCGACGACGACGGTCCTGGACAGCACGAACGCGGTGCTCACCACGTATCGGATGAAGCTGGACGAACTGGAGGCGAGGCCGCGCCTCTTCGACGCGGCCATGATCGCCTTCCCTCCCGGTCAGCCGACGGGGACCGGCCTGCGGACCTCGTCGTCCAGGTCGTCCACCGGCTCGTCGTGAAGCGCGAGACGTTCCTGGATCCGCTTGAGCGGACCGGGTGACCACCACGCGGCGTTGCCGAGCAGCTTGAGCACGGCCGGCACGAGCAGCATGCGGACCACGGTGGCGTCCAGCGCCAGCGCGAGGATCATGCCGACACCGACGAACCGCATCATCGCGACCTGCGAGAACGCGAACGCACCGGTCACCACGATCAGCAGCAGCGCGGCCGACGTGATCACCCGGCCGGTCTTGGCCAGGCCGGTGGTCACCGCCTCCTCCGTCGTCGCGCCCTGACCGCGGGCCTCGACCATGCGGGAGAGCAGGAAGACCTCGTAGTCCGTCGACAGACCGAACACGATGGCCGCCATCAGCACGACGATTCCGGACTCCAGCGGACCTGGCGTGACGCCCAGCAGGTCGGCGCCGTGGCCGTCCTGGAAGATCCACACCAGCACGCCGAACGTCGCGGACAGCGACAGCGCGCTCATGACCACGGCCTTGATCGGCAGCACGACCGAGCCGAACGCCAGGAACATCAGGATCAGCGTCGCGCCGACCAGCAGCGTGACCATCAACGGCAGGCCGTCCGCGATGGCGTCGAGCGAGTCGCTGACCACCGCGGTGTTGCCGCCGACGAGCACCTCGGCGCCGGCCGGGGCCTGCAGCGCGCGGACATCCTTGAGCGCCTGCTTGGACTCCTCGCTCAGCGCGTCGTTCTCCAGCCCGGCCATCGCGGCCGTGACGCCCTTGTCCGCGCCGGTCGGCTGGACCTCGCCGACGCCGGGCACGTCCTTGACCTTGCCCAGGTAGGCCTGGATCGCGGCCTCGTCACCGCCCTTGACGACGATCTTGAAGCCGGTGTTGGAGAGCGCCGAGAAGTTCTGGTTGATGTTCTCGGTGGCGACGCGCACGGCGTTGCCCTCGGGCAGGACCTTCTCGGTGACCTGGCCGAACTGGACGCCGAGGAACGGCGAGCCGAGCGCCAGCAGCACACCGACGATCGGCACGGCGATCAGCACGGGCCGCTTCATGACCTTGCCGCTGAGCTTGCGCCAGCCGCGTTCGCTGGGCTCCTTCTTGCGCCACGGCATCGCGAGCTTGTCGACCCGGTGGCCGAGCACGCCGAGCAGCGCGGGCAGCAGCGTGACCGAGACCAGCGCCGCGATCGCGACCGACGACACACCGCCGTACGCGAGGGACTTCAGGAAGCCGTGCGGGAAGAGCAGCAGCCCGGCCAGCGCGATGACCAGCAGCGTCGCGCTGAACACGACGGTGCGGCCGGCGGAGGCGACGGTGCGGGCGACGGCTTGTTCGGACGTGCGGCCCTGCGCGAGTTCCTCGCGGAACCGGCCGACCATGAACAGGCCGTAGTCGATCGCCATGCCCAGGCCGAGCAGCGAGGCGACGTTGACCGCGAACGAGTTGACCTCGGTGAAGAGGGCGACGCCGTGCAGCACGCCGAGCGAACCCATGATCGCGAGACCGCCGACGACGACCGGCAGGGACGCCGCCACGAGACCACCGAAGATGATCACGAGCAGCAGCAGGACCAGCGGCAGCGAGAACATCTCGGCGCGCGTCAGGTCGTCCTGCGACATGTCGTTGATGGCCTTCTGGGTGGGCACGAGCCCGCCGACCTGCTCGGTGAAGCCGTCGATCTTCAACTGCGGCTGGACGTCCTGGAACTGCTTGATCTGCTCGTTCGAGTCACCGCTGCTCAGCGTGATCGCGACGAGGGCCTGCTGCTGGTCGTCCGACGGCACCGGGCCCACGGCCTTGAGCACGTCGTCCTTGCGGAAGCCGCTGATGTGATCGGCGACCTTCTTCAGCTCGAGCGGGTTCGCGAAATCACCGCGATAAATGACGATCACGTCACCGTTCTGCCGCCCGAACGCCTCCTCGGCTACTTTGTCGGCCCGCGCCGCCTCACTGGAGGGAGCCTCGTACCCACCCTGGCTGAGCTTGTCGAACACGCCGATGCCCCACACACCGCCGACGACCGCGAGCAGTACGGTCGCGATCAACACCACCCACCGGCGGCGATAAGCGATGGATCCCCACTTCGCGAACATCGACGACGGCCTCCTGGGTTACCGTGCTGTTAATACCGTGAACTCTTGTAAACACCGTTCACTGAAACCGTACGGGTCCATGGACGGGGTCTACAACCCGATGGAGTGACATATGACCGAGGCCACTCGCCGAGAACGGCTCCGCGCCGAGACCGAGCGTGAGATTCGGCAGGCGGCCCGCGCCCTATTGGTGGAAAGCGGCCGCGACGCGGTTACCCTGCGTGCCATTGCACGTAAACTCGGCATCACCGCGCCGGCTCTCTACCGCTACTACGACTCGCACGACGCGCTCTTGCGGCAGCTCTGCGACGACATCTGCGCGGACATGGCGGCAGCGCTCTACGCGGACCTCGCCGCGGACACGTCAGGCGAGGTGGGATGCCAGGTCAGGGCGGTGTGCCACGCCTTCCGCCGCTGGGCACTGGCTCACCCGCAGGAGTTCGCGCTGGTCTTCGCCTCGCCGCGCGACCCGATCGGCGCCGACCAGTTCGGCTCGGTGTTCCTGCAGCTCGCGGGGCAGCTGATCGCGTCGAACCTGGTCGCCACCCACGCGGACGACGAGGTGCCCGAGGTGCTGCACGAGGACCTGGTGAGGTTCCAGCAGGTGCTGGTGGACGCGGTGTCGGAGCACGGCGTGACGCTCGACGACGGCGTCCTGAACCTGGGCAAGATCTACCACGTCGTCCAGTCCTGGGTGCGGCTGTACGGGCACGTGGCGCTGGAGGTGTTCGGGCGGTTCCCGTTCGCGGTGAGCAACCCGGAGCCGATGTTCGACAGCATGCTCGACCAGATGCTGACGGACATCGGCTTCGAGGACACTCAGATCAATTGACCGAGTCGCGCACGTAGTCGCGCAACGTGCGCGGGGCGTGCCCGAGCAGCTTCGTCATGGTCGCGACCTCGGCCTCGGTCGTGGGGATCGGCGCCGCGCTGAGCAGCTCGAAGCTGCGGATCCAGTCCACGAGCTTCTGACCTGACAGCCTGCGCTCGAACGCCTTGCGCCACTCGGGGTCGTCACCGGTGTAGACGACCGGCCGGCCGAGCTCCTCCGCCCAGATCTGCGCCGACTGCTCGCCGTTCAACGACTCGGGGCCCACGAGCTGGTAGGAGCCGGCCGCGAAGCTCACGTCGACCAGCGCGGTGGTGAGCACCTCGGCCGCGTCGCGCAGGTCGATCCGGTTGACCCCGCCGGGGTGCAGGGGCGTCGGGAACGTCCCCGCCTCGATGTCCGCGCGGAAGACCTCGTCGTTCTGGGCGAAGTTGGTGATGCTGACCATCGCGGGCCTGGTGTCGGTGCTCGCGAGGAACGCCGCCAGCTCCAGCTTCGGGACGTAGGCCGGGATCGCGCTGCCCGCCGCCTCGCGCGCGTCGTCGTCCTCGATGTGGAAGCCACCGAACACCAGGCGTGCGCCGGCTCGTTCGGCCTCCTGCCCGAAGATCGTCGCGAGCTCGACCTCGTTGGTCTCGTGCGGCGACACGTAGAACGCCGAGTCGACGCCCCTCAGCGCGCCGGCCACGGCCTCGCGGTCGGCCAGGTCTCCTTGGACCACCTCGACCGTGTCGGGCAAGTTGGCCCGTTCCTTGTTGCGCACCAACGCGCGCACGTCGGCACCGCGGCGCACGGCCTCCGCGAGCACAAGGCCGCCCACGGTGCCGGTCGCTCCGATGACCAATGTCTTCGTCATCTCGAATCCCCTCGTTGACTTTGAGTCAATGACTCTTAATCAAGGAGTACTCCTTCACTGACTCGGAGTCAACGAGCTGTTAGCGTGGTCGCATGACCCGTGCCGCCACCGCAGCCGCCACCAAGGAGAAGGTGCTGGCAGCGGCCCGAGAGCTGTTCATCACGTCGAAGTACGACGAGGTGAAGGCAGCCGACGTCGCCCGAGCGGCCGGAGTAGCGCACGGACTGGTGTTCCACCACTTCGGCAGCAAGCAGGGGCTCTACAGCGAGGTGCTGTGCTCGATCGGGCGCGAGGTGCTGGACCTGCACGTCGACGACCCGGACGTGCCGTTGGGGAAGCGGATCCGCCGGTCGCACGCGGCGCACCTGACGTACCTGGCGGCGCATCGCGACCTGGCGCTCAACCTCGTGCTGCGGCCGTGGGGCGCGGAGGAGCCGTTCGACGCCGTGCGGGACGACGGCAACCGGAAGCTGTGCGAGAACCTCGGGCTGGACTTCGAACGGCCGGCGGTGCGGGCCGCGCTGCGGATGTACACGACAGCGGCCGACCAGCTGGCACGCGACTACCTGCTCAGTGAGCACCCGTTCGACGTGGACCTGGTCGTGGAGATGCTCATGGCGGTGCTCGCGGGGGCGTTGCGGGCGGCTCGAGTGGCCGACCCGTCGCTGGAGGTGGAGCAGGTGCTGGAAGAGCTGGCGCGGCCGTAGCCGCGCCAGCTCTTCTCGGCGCTACAGAACGATGTTCACCAGACGGCCGGGAACGACGATCACCTTGCGCGGCTCGCCACCGGCGACCAGCTCGGCGATCTTCTCCTCCGCCAGCGCGGCGGCCTTGATCTCGTCCTGCGACGCGGACGCCGACACGACGACCCGCGAGCGGACCTTGCCGTTGACCTGGATCGGGTACTCGACGGTGTCCTCGACCAGGTACTGCTCGTCGGCCTTCGGGAACGGGCCGTGCGCCAGCGAGCCGTCGTTGCCCAGCTTCGCCCACAGCTCCTCGGCCACGTGCGGGGCCTGCGGAGCCAGCATCAGCACCATGGCCTCGGCCAGCACGCGCGGCGTGCCGGACGAGTAGTGCTTGGTGACGTAGTTGTTCAGCTCGATCAGCTTCGCGCCCGCCGTGTTGTAGCGCAGGTTCGCGTAGTCGTCGTGGACGCCGGCGATGGTCTTGTGCAGCAGGCGCAGCGCTTCGACGGACGCTTCTTCGTCCGTGACGCGCAGCGAGCCGTCTGCCTCGTTGACCAGGTTGCGCCACAGACGCTGCATGAAGCGTTGCGCGCCGACGACGTCCTTGGTCGCCCACGGGCGCGACACGTCCATCGGGCCCATGGACATCTCGTAGAACCGGAACGTGTCGGCGCCGTACGTCTCGCACATCTGGTCCGGCGTGACGACGTTGTTCAGGCTCTTGCCCATTTTGCCGTACTCGCGGTGGACCTCTTCGCCGTTGTGGAAGAACTTGCCGTCTTCCTCGACGACCTCGGCCGCGGGCACGTAGAAGCCGCGGGCGTCGGTGTACGCGTACGCCTGGATGTAGCCCTGGTTGAACAGGCGGCGGTACGGCTCGTCGCTGCTCAGGTGGCCCAGGTCGAACAGGACCTTCTGCCAGAAGCGCGAGTACAGCAGGTGCAGCACCGCGTGCTCGACACCGCCGATGTACAGGTCGACGCCGCCGGGGTCGGTCGGGCCGTGCTCGGCCGTGCGCGGGCCCAGCCAGTACTTCTCGTTCTCCGGGTTGACGAACCGCTCGGTCTCGACCGGGTCGACGTAGCGCAGCTGGTACCAGCACGAACCCGCCCAGTTCGGCATGGTGTTCGTGTCGCGGCGGTAGGTCTTCATGCCGTCGCCCAGGTCCAGCTCGACTGTCATCCAGTCGGTCGCACGCGACAGCGGCGGCGACGGCTCGGTGTTCGCGTCCTCCGGGTCGAAGGTGCGCGGCGAGTAGTCGTCGACCTCGGGCAGCTCGACCGGCAGCATCGACTCCGGCAGCGCGATGGCGGTGCCGGCCTCGTCGTAGACGACCGGGAACGGCTCGCCCCAGTAGCGCTGGCGGCTGAACAGCCAGTCGCGCAGCTTGAACTGGACGGTGCCGTGACCGTGGCCGTTCTCCTCCAGCCAGCCGATCATCGTCTTCTTGGCGTCGTCGATCGCCATGCCGTCCAGGAACCCGGAGTTCACCGCGGGTCCGTCGCCGGTGTAGGCGTCGCCCTCGAAGCCCTCCGACGGCTGGACCGTGCGGATGATCGGCAGGTCGAACTTCTTCGCGAAGTCCCAGTCGCGCTGGTCCTGGCCGGGCACGGCCATGATCGCGCCCGTGCCGTAGCCCATCAGCACGTAGTCGGCGATGTAGACCGGGATGTCCTTGCCGTTCACCGGGTTCGTGGCGTACGCCCCGATGAAGACGCCGGTCTTCTCCTTGTTCTCCTGACGGTCCAGTTCGGACTTCAGGGACGCTGCGCGCCGGTACGCGGCGATGTCTGCCACGCGATCGGGCGCCGCAATCTGGTCCACCAGCTGGTGTTCCGGTGCCAGGACCATGTAGGTCGCGCCGAACAACGTGTCCGGACGGGTCGTGAAGACCTCAATGTTCTCGTCTCCCACCGCGAATCGGACTCGGGCACCATGCGAGCGCCCGATCCAGTTGCGCTGCATGGCCTTGACCTTGTCCGGCCAGTCCAGCCGGTCCAAGTCGTCGATCAGCCGGTCCGAGTACGCGGTGATGCGCATCATCCACTGGCGCAGGCTTTTCCTGAACACCGGGAAGTTGCCACGCTCACTGCGACCGTCCGCGGTGACCTCTTCGTTCGCCAGCACAGTACCCAGTCCGGGACACCAGTTGACGGGCGCCTCCGACATGTAGGCCAGGCGGAATTCGCCCAAGATCCTTTGCTGGTCGGCAAAAGACAGCTCAGACCACGTGCGACCGCCCTCGACGTCGCGCTCGCCAGACTCGAACTGCGAGATCAACTCGGCGATGGGACGAGCCTTGCGGGCGTCCGGGTCGTACCAGGAGTTGAAGATCTGCAGGAAGATCCACTGGGTCCACTTGTAGTACTCGGGGTCGATCGTCGAGATGCGGCGACGCTCGTCGTGGCCCAGCCCCAGCCTGCGGATCTGGCGCAGGTAGGTGTTGATGTTCTCCTCGGTGGTCTTGCGCGGGTGCTGACCGGTCTTCACCGCGTACTGCTCCGCGGGCAGGCCGAACGCGTCGAACCCCATGGTGTGCAGCACGTTGCGGCCGTTCATGCGGTGGTACCGCGCGAAGACGTCCGTGCCGATGAAGCCCAGCGGGTGGCCGACGTGCAGCCCGGCACCGCTCGGGTACGGGAACATGTCCTGCACGAACAGCTTGTCGGCGGGCACGTCACCCTTGAGCGCGCCAACGGGGTTGGGCGCGTGGTAGGTGCCGTGGTTCTCCCAGTACCGCTGCCACCGCTCCTCGATCTGGTTCGCCAGCTCGGCGGTGTAGCGGTAGGCGGGAATCTCCGCCGCGTCCGTGCTCATTTCAAGGTCCCTCTCACGTCTGTTCCTGCCCCTGACATGACGAAACCCCCCAGCCCAGACGGGCATGGAGGGTGGCCGCGCCGACCGTCTTCCGAAGAGGTCGTCGCGGCTAGATAAGGAGCAGGCGGGCCGTGCTCATGTCCTCAACGGTATCAGCGCAGCGCAAGCACGATGAACCGGGCGGTGGCCTGCGGCACATCAGACCGGGGTGACCGAGAGGGGAGCCGCGGTCCCGTCTTACCCTCATGGGGTGAACATCGTGCTGTCGGTCGTCCTGGGTGTGCTCGGCGTCGCTCTCGGCGCGGTCGGTCTGCTGGGTCTGCAGGGCAAGCTGCGCCGCAACCGCTTCGTCGGTGTGCGCACGGCCGCCGCCCTGCGCGACGAGGAGACGTTCGCGCTGGCCAACCGCGTCGCCGGCGTGCCGAACGTCGCGGCGGGTGTCGTCGCCGTCGTGTCCGGCGCCATGGCGTTCGTGATGGCCGACCTGGCGGTGACCGCCGGGGTCATCGGACTGGTCGGCGCGCTGACGATCGCCCTCGCGGGTGGCGTGATGGGCAGCCGGGCGGCGGCGCTCGTGCCGGAGCCGGTCAAGCCCAAGGGTTGTGGCGGCTGCGCCTGCGGTGGTGGCGGTTGCTCCCCGCTCGCCGGGCTGTAACCCGACGTTTCACGTGAATCAGTTGTCGCGGACGTCCTTCGGGTAGGTCGACAGCAGCGCCAGCGGCATTCCCTGCCGGCGCAGCACCCTGCCCCACAGGTCGACCTTCGCGCCGGCCAGCACGTCGTCGGCCAGTCCGGTCACGACGATCCAGTCGCCGCGGTCGATCTCGCCCTGCAACTGGCCCTCGCCCCAGCCCGCGTAGCCCGCGAACACCCGCAGGCCGCGCACCAGCGGCATCAGGTCGTCCGGTTCGGCGTCGAGGTCGACCAGGGCGACCGGGCCCTGCACGCTGACCAGTCCCTCCACGGTGGCGGGGTCGGTGCCCGCCTTCAACGCTGCCAGGCACAACGCCGTCTTCTGCTCGACCGGACCGCCTATGTAGATGCACTGCGGCTTCGTGACCTGTGAACCCCACGGCGGCAGCACGTCGTGCACCGCCACGTCGGAGGGGCGGTTCAGCACGACGCCGAGGGTCCCCTCTGGACGTTGGTCGATGATGTAGACGACGGTGCGTTTGAAGTTCGGGTCGTTCAGGCTCGGAGCGGCAACCAACAGGGAGCCTGGCTCGACTTCGACTTCGTCATCGGGACGCACGTCACCATGAAATCACCCGTGATCGCCGGAACAACTCAGGCCCGCGTCCCGTTAGACTGAGGTGTCGGATGTCTTTGTGTCCCCCGGGCTCAACAGACAACCGCCTTCGCGGAATACCGTTCGGCTGGAGCCGCGTAGTGCGCCGCGCCGTGAGGCGACCTGGCATCCGGCACCAGGGGAGCCGGACCGCGAGGTCCGGCTTTCGTGGTTTTCACCGCGACGCGCATAGAGTGCAATGGTGACAACGCTTGCGGTGGAGAAACACCACTGGGGATCACGCCGGTTCCTCGGCATCCCCGCCTACCGCAGACTTCTCGCCACCCGTCTCGCCTCCCAGTGGGGTGACGGGCTCTTCCAGGCCGGGCTCGCCGGTGCCGTGCTGTTCAACCCCGAGCGCCAGGCCGATCCCGCTGCGATCGCGGCGGGGTTCGCGGTGTTGCTGCTGCCGTACTCGCTGATCGGACCATTCACGGGTGCGCTGCTCGACCGGTGGGACCGCAAGAAGGTCATCGTCGTCGCGAACCTGGCACGGGCCGTGTTCGTCCTGCTCACGGCCTTGGCCGTGGGTGCAGGGCTGAGCGGGCTGCCTCTCTACGTCTCCGCGCTCGTCGTCATGGGCATCGGCAGGTTCGTCGGGTCCGGTCTGAGCGCGTCACTGCCGCACGTCGTCGACGAAGATCACCTGGTCGAGGCGAACGCACTGACCACGACGGCCGGTGCGGTCATGGCCGTCGTCGGCGCCGCCTGCGCGATCGGGTTCCGCACGCTGCTCGGCGCGGGGGACGGCGGTTCGGGTTGGACCACCAGCATCGCCGTGGTCGGACTGCTGCTCAGCGCGTTCATCGCGAGCCGGTTCAAGGCGGGTGTGCTCGGGCCGGACGAGGTCGACGAGCCGAACAACGCCATGACGGCCGTGGCCCGCGGGCTGATGGACGGTGCGAAGGCCACCTGGCGCACGCCGAGCGTCACGGCCGGGCTGGCCGCGTTGCTCGCGCACCGGGCGGCGTTCGGCATGAGCCTGATGATCACGCTGCTGCTGATGCGCTACAGCCTGGAGGACGTCGGCATCCTCAAGGCGGGCATCGGCGGGCTCGGCGAGGTCGCGGTCGCCGGCGGTGCCGGTGTGCTGCTCGCCGGGATCCTGACGGACCGCATCGTCGACAGGTTCGGGGTCAAGCGCACGATCTGCGGCGCGTTGCTGCTCACGGCCTCGGCCCAGGTCGGGCTGGGGCTGCCGATGACGCTGCCGTCGATCCTGCTGGCCAGCTTCGTGATCATCTTCGCCGGTCAGATCGTCAAGCTCTGCGTGGACACCGCGGTGCAGCACGACGTCGGCGACGAGGTGCGCGGGCGCGTGTTCGCCCTCTACGACACCCTCTTCAACATCGCGCAGGTCACCGCGGTGTCGATCACGGCGATGGTGGTCCCCCTGGACGGGCGCTCGCCCGGCCTGCTCCTGGTCGCCGCGAGCCTCTACCTGGTCGGGCTCGGCGCCTACCTGCTCCTGTCAGCGCGGAAACGGCAGGTGCAGCATCCCGGCCTCGTGAGCGAAGACGACGGCCGCCACTCGATCGGTTAGATCGAGACGCCGCAGGATGTCGGCGACCTCGTCGGCCACCCTCTGTTGCCCGATGCCGAGCACGCGCGCGATCTCGTGGTCGGCGTGGCCGCGCGCGAGACACCTCAGCACGGCCCGTTGATCGTCGGTCAGAACGTCCAGGTCCCGTACGGCAGGACCTGAGGAAAGCCCCCAAGCGAACATCTGCACCACCCCCATGCGCCCCCCTGGCGCACTGACCATGGTGCATCCCCGCGCTGACACTTCGCTAACGCGGGGATTCCATTCGCTCACAATGCGTCACGGGGCGGGTGGCGTGATCCCCTGCTCGCGCGCCCAGTCGAGCAACGCCGCCTCGGCTTCGTCGCGGTCCAGCGGCCCGCGGTCGAGCCTGAGCTCCTTGAGGAACTTCCACGCGGCGCCGACCTCACGGCCCGGCGGCAGGCCGAGCAGCTTCATGATCTCGTTGCCGTCGAGGTCCGGACGCACGCGCGCAAGGTCTTCCTCGGCCGCGATGCGTGCGATGCGTTCCTCGAGAGAGTCGTAGGTGTTGCGCAGCAGGTTCGCCTTGCGCTTGTTCCGGGTCGTGCAGTCGGCACGGACGAGCTTGTGCAACCGCGTCAGCAGATCACCGGCGTCCGTCACATACCGGCGCACGGCCGAGTCGGTCCACTCGCCGTTGCCGTACCCGTGGAAGCGGAGGTGCAGGTAGACGAGCTTCGCGACGTCCTCGGTGATCTCCTTGGAGTACCGCAACGCTCGCAAGCGCTTGCGCACCATCTTCGCGCCCACGACCTCGTGGTGGTGGAACGAGACGCCGCCACCGGACTCGAACTTCCGCGTCGCCGGTTTGCCGATGTCGTGCAGGAGCGCGGCGATCCTCAGCACCAGATCGGGTGATTGATCAACTTCTTCAAGATCAATTGCCTGCTCCAGCACAACCAGCGAGTGGTCGAAGACGTCCTTGTGCTGATGATGTTCGTCGATCTCCAGCTTCATGGCCGTGAGCTCGGGCAGCACGATGTCGGCCAGCCCGGTCTCCACCATGAGCTCGATGCCGAGGCGCGGGTGCGCGCCGCACAGGAGCTTCGAGAGCTCCACCTGCACGCGCTCCGGCGTGATGCGGGTGAGCTGGCCTGCCATCGACCGCATCGCCTCGACCACCCGAGGCGCGGGCGTGAAGCCGAGCTGGGAGACGAACCGGGCGGCACGAAGCATGCGCAGCGGATCGTCGCCGAACGACTCCTGCGGGGTCGCCGGGGTGTCCAGCACGCCGTCGCGCGCCGCCTGCAAGCCGCCGGTCGGGTCCACGAACTCGCTCGCGGCGATGTCGTACGCCATCGCGTTGACCGTGAAGTCGCGCCGGACCAGGTCGCCGTCGATGGAGTCGCCGAAGGTCACCTCGGGGTTGCGGGTCACGCCGTCGTAGACGTCCGCGCGGAAGGTCGTGATCTCGATGATCTCGCCCTTCTTCGACGCTCCGACCGTCCCGAAGGCGATGCCGGTGTCCCACTGCGCGTCGGACCAGCCGCTCAGCAGCTTCTGGATCTCCGCAGGTCGCGCGTCGGTGGTGAAGTCGAAGTCGTTCGTCGGGCGCCCCAGCACGGCGTCGCGCACACTGCCACCGACGAGGTAGAGGCGCTTGCCGCCGGCTGCGAACCGAGCGGCGAGTTCGGCGACGACAGGTGTGATGGCGGGTGGTTCCACCACCGCATTCTGCTGGAGCGATCGAGACACGAGAAACCAGCGTACTCAAGGATCGTAAGTACGATCGGCCGTATGCCCCCGTCAGCCGCACGTTCCGGGAGTCCCAAGCCGGGGCGCCGGAAGCGGCGCCGGGGCAGGAGGCTCGAGACCGTCGACGAGACGTCGGCCGGTGGCCTGGTGCTCGACGGCGAGCAGCGGGCCGCGGTGATCGGCAGACTTGACCGGCGAGGCCGGTTGCTGTGGTCTTTGCCCAAGGGTCACATCGAGGCAGGCGAGACCGCGGAGCAGACCGCGGTGCGCGAGGTCGCCGAGGAGACCGGTATTCATAGCAGGGTGTTGCGCCCGTTGGGGTCGATCGACTACTGGTTCGTCGCTGACGACCGCCGGGTGCACAAGACGGTTCACCACTTCCTCCTCGAAGCGACGGGGGGAGAGCTTTCCGACGAAGACGTGGAGGTCACCGAGGTGGCGTGGGTGCCACTCGGCGAACTGGACGAGCGACTCGCGTATGCCGACGAGCGCCGCCTGGTCCGCCGAGCAGCCGAACTGCTCGCCGGCCGTTGCCACAACGGGGCGGAGTCGTCGGCGTGAGCCTGAAGAAGCTCGTCTGCACAGCCGCTGTCGCCGCGTTCGTGGTGATCACAGCGCCGGCCGCGGCCGCCCAGCAGGGGCAGCCGGACGAGGTCGACGCGTTGCCGTTCATGCCCGCTCCCGCCACCCAGGTGTGGGCGACCAGGTCGCTCTCCGCCCAGCCGGGCCAGGCGCAGCCGCAGTTCCTGCGGCTCGACATCGACCAGCTCACCCCCCGGTTCGTCACGAGCGACTCCCCGGCGACCGTCAGGATCACCGGCAAGATCGTCAACATCGGCGACCGCAAGGTGTCCGACATCGTGCTGCGCCTGGAGCGTGGTGAGCCGCTCGACTCCGAGGACGACCTGCGCAAGGCGTTGCGGGAGCCGGCGGCGGCCGAGGCCGTGCAGCCCAAGTTCACCCCCGTCGCCGGCGAGCTCGAACCCGGCCAGCAGAAGGACTTCACGCTGGAGGTGCCGCTGCGCGGTACCGAGCCGACCTCGCTGGAGGTCGAACGGCCGGGCATCTACCCGATCCTCGCGAACGTCAACGGGCGGCCGGACTACGGCGGCCAGGCACGTCTCGCGGCGCTGTCGACGCTGCTGCCCGTGCTGGGCGTGCCCGGCGGCGAGACCAGGGGCAAGCCGGGCGCGAGCTCGAAGCTGACGGTGCTGTGGCCGATCGCGGACCGCCCGCGGCTGGTCAGGCTCGGCGGCGAGGGCCAGTCGGAGCTGATCGACGACGAGCTCGCGGCGTCGCTCTCGGTCAACGGCCGGCTGTACGGCCTGCTGCAGGCCTACGAGCAGGCGGTGCCGCAGATGAGCACGGCCATGTGCCTGGCCATCGACCCGGACCTGCTGCGCACCGTGCAGGCCATGAGCACCGGCTACAAGCTGCGTGGCGGCACCGAGGGCAAGGGCCGGATCGAGGCGAAGCTGTGGCTCGACCGCCTCAAGCTCGCCGTCACGGGCCGTTGCGTGGTCGCGCTGCCGTACGCCGACGCCGACCTCGTGGCGTTGAACAGGGCGAAGCTCGCGACCATGCGCGCGCTCGCGGTGACCGACGGCCCCAAGCTCATCCAGGACGTCCTGTCCGTGCAGCCGCTGCCCGACCTGGTGTGGCCGGAGGACGGCGTGCTCGACCAGTCGACGTTCGACGAGCTGGTCACCCCGCAGCCGGACAAGGGCTACCCCGGCGCGAAGTCGTTGCTGCTCGACCCGACCGGCATCGCCGACGCGCCGGGCACCGCGCCCGTCGTCATCGGCGGCAAGAACCCGGTGACCGCGGTCAAGATCGACTCGATGGTCTCGGACGCGCTGCAGGGCAGTGAGTCGCGCCCGCGCACGCTGTCCGGCGTGACCACGCCGGTCGAGAGCCAGCCGGTGTCCGTGCAGAACGCGCTGGCGGTGCTGGTGTTCCGCGCAGGCTGGCAGGGCGACGGCCGCAACGTGCTGGTCGCGCCGCCGCGCCGCTGGCACGCGCCGCTCTCGGAGATGACCGAGTTCCTCACCACCGCCCAGAAGCTGCTGACCAGCGGTTACGCGACCCAGACCGGCCTCGCGGAGCTCACCGGCGCCACGCCCGCGGTGACGAACGCCAAGATCTCCTACCCGCCGGAGGCCGGTGCGCGTGAGATCTCGGCGATCATCTCGGACTCCGTGACGAACCAGAGCGTCGAGCTCAACGGCCTCGTCGCCGCCATGCAGCAGGAGGACAGCGCGCACGCGGCGCCGGCCGACCTGGCCGACCCGCTGTGGCTCGGGCTGCTGCGGGCGATGTCCGGTGCGTGGCGCGGCAATGAGCAGGGCGCCCGGTCCGCGGCCGAGGTCAGCCAGAGCGAACTGAACGCGCTGACCGGCATGGTCGGCGTGACGCAGCCGAACAGCCCGATCCTGCTCGGCTCCGGCGACAGCCCGATCCCGGTCACGATCACGAACAAGCTCGACGTCCGCGTGACGGTCCGGATCAACCTCGCCGACACCCCCGGCATCCGCAAGCTCGACCTCGCCGACCAGGTGCTTCCCGCCCGCGGCGAGCGCGTCGTGCGGGTACCCGTCGAGGTGCTGCGCTCCGGCCGGTTCCCGGTCAGCGTGCGCCTGACCACTCCCGAGGGCGTCCCGCTCGGTGACACTGTCAAGCTGGAGGTGTCGTCGTCCGCCTACGGCACCATCACGGTGATCATCACCGTGATCGCGGGCATCGCGCTCGTTCTGCTTTCCGGGCGCCGGATCTACAAGAGGGTCCGCGCTCGCAACGGCGAGAACGGCGACGCCCCGTCCATCGAGAACGTCACACCGGAGAAGTCGAGCGCGTGAGCGAGACAGCCACGACCACCCAGCCAGAGCAGCAGAACCAAGCACCGTCGGTCGCCAGGGCGAGCGGCTCGATGGCGATCGCGACGATCGTCAGCCGAGGCACCGGCCTGCTGTCGAAGGTGCTGCTCATCGCGGTGATCGGCGCCGAGATGCTCGGCGACTCCTACCAGGCGGCTTCGACGCTGCCCACGATGATCAACGAGCTCCTGCTCGGCGGCATCCTGACCAGCGTGGCGATCCCGCTGTTGGTCCGCGCCGAGAAGGAGGACGGCGACGGCGGCGAGTCGTACGCCCAGTGGCTGATCACCATGGGCACGCTGATCCTCGGCGTCGGTACGGTCATCGCGATGGCCTGCGCGCCGTTGCTGACCGACCTCTACATCTCCGACTCCCAGAACGCGAACCCCGAGCTGGTCACCGCGTTCGCGTACCTGGTGCTGCCGGGCATCGTCTTCTACGGCCTGACGGCGCTGCTCAGCGCCGTGCTCAACGCACGGCACGTGTTCGGCATCCCCACCTGGGCGCCGGTGCTGAACAACCTCGTCGTGATCGTCGTGCTGGTCGTCTACGCGCTGCTGCCGGGCGAGCTCACGCTCAACCCGGTCCGCATGACCGACGTGCACCTGCTGGTGCTCGGCCTCGGCACCGCGCTCGGTGTGGCCGTGCAGGCGTCCGTGCTGTTCCCGGCGCTGAAGAAGACCGGCTTCAAGTTCAAGTGGCGCTTCGGCTGGGACTCGCGCCTGTCGGAGTTCGGCAGCCTCGCGTTCTGGGTGCTGCTCTACGTCGGGCTCGGCCTGGCCAGCATGACGGTGCTGACGAACGTGGCGACGAGCGCCGAGGGCACGCTGACGGCGTTCAACTACCAGTGGCTCATCGCCCAGGTGCCGTACGGCGTCCTCGGCGTCTCCCTGCTGACGGCGTTGATGCCGAAGATGAGCCGGGCGGCCGCGAACAACGACAACGAGTCGATCGTGCGCGACCTGCTGTTCGGCAACCGCATGTCGGCGATCCTGCTGATGCCGTTCAGCGCGTTGATGACGGTGTCCGGTCTGGCCATCGGCCTCGCGGCCTTCGCCTGGGGCAACTCCGGCGTCGACGGCGGCACGAGGATCGGTCTCGCGCTCGCGCTCTCGGCGTTCGGTCTCGTGCCCTACGCCGTGACGCTGCTGCAGCTGCGGGTCTTCTACGCGATGAAGGACGCCCGCACGCCGACGCTCATCCAGGCGTTGATCGTGGCGGTGCGCATCGGGCTTCTCTACCTCTTCCTCGCGGTGTCCACGCCGGGTGACGCCTCGCAGCTCGCCGTCGGTGTGTCGCTCGCGATGTCGCTGAGCTTCGTCTTCGGCGCGATCGTCGGGCAGGTGTGGCTGCGGGTCCGCCTCGGCCGCCTGCGCACCGGCTTCACCATCTGGACGGTCTGCCTCACCGTCGTCGCCTCCTCGCTGGCCTTCGCGGTCGCCAAGGGCGCGAACTGGCTGGTCCTGGGCATGCTCGGCACCATCGAGCCGGTCGTGGCGGCCTGGATCGAGGTCGTGCTCGTGACGGCGATCGGCCTGCCCCTCGCGTTCGGCCTTTTGGCGGCGTTCCGGGTGCCCGAGATGAAGCCGGTGATCGCCAAGATCAACCGTTTGGTGCGGCGAAGGTGACTCCAGTCCGTGAGCGCCGTCCCGTACCCTCGTGTCCGTGAGTAGCGGAGTTCACGCCGCCCTGAATCCCGGGGGCGTCATCGGCAACGGCCGCTACCGGCTGCTCGCCAAATCAGGAGCGGACGCGCGGTCCAACGCGGAGCTGTGGCGAGCGCGGGACGGTCAGCTCAACCGGGACGTGGCGCTGACGGTGTTGCTGGGCAACCTCGCGGACAACGAGGCCGCCGCCCGTGCCCGCCGAACGGTCGAACGCGCGATGCACGCGTCGTCGTTCACGCACCCCGGCGTGTCCAGGGTGATCGACGTGCTGACGCCCGGCACCGGCATCCGCCCCGACGAGGGCATCCTCGGCATCGTCATCGCCGAGTGGACCCAGGGCACCGACCTGATGGACCTCATCGCGGAGGGCCCGCTGCCGGCGGGCGCCGCGACCCGCCTGCTCGAACCGCTGGGCGCCGCCATCGAGGGCGCGCACCACGCCGGTCTCGTGCTGGGCGCCGACCACCCGCAGCGCATCCGGGTCACCTCCGACGGCCGCCTGCGCCTCGCGTTCCCCGGCCCGCGGCCGGACGCGATCGCGCGCGACGACGTCAAGGGCCTCGGCGCGATCCTGTACCTGCTGCTCACCGGCCGGTGGGCGCTGCCGGGCGGCCCTCAGGGCGTGCCGGTCGCACCGACCGGGCCGGACGGGTCCGTGGTCGCTCCGAACGCGTTGCACCCGTACCTGCCGCACGACCTGTCGTCCGTCGCGGTGCGCTCGCTCGAAGACACGTCGGTGGGCGGCATCCGGACGTCCGCCGCGATCCTGCAGGTCCTCGACCAGATCGCGGCCGAGGAAGCCCAGACCGCGCTGATCCCGGCCGTGGCGTCGACCCGCGATGACGACGACCAGGTCGTGTGGACCACACAGCGTCCACGGCAGGACAAGCAGCAGAAGAAGAAGCTGTGGATCAGCGTCGGCGTGCTCGCCCTGGCCACGCTGACCGTGATCGTGTGGCTGAGCGTGCAGATCGTCGGTTTCTTCAGCGACGAGCCGTCCAAGGGCGGCGGCCCGACCGTGGTGATCAACCAGCCGGGGTCGAACGGCCAGAGCGCACCTCCGCCCGCACCCGCAGGGCCGGTGCAGCCGGCGGCCATCGGCGTCTACGACGTGACGAACCAGCCCGACAACCCCAACCAGGCGAGCCGGGCGGCCGACAACAACGCGGGCACGTTCTGGCGGACCGACAACTACTTCCAGCCGTTCCCGACGCTCAAGCCCGGCATCGGTCTGATGGCCTCGTTCGCGGAGCCGGTGAAGCTGGCCTCGGTCACCATCACCTCGCCCAGCAAGGGCACGCACGTCGAGATCAGGTCCGCGTCCGCGCTGGACGCGCCGCTCGAGGAGACCAAGGTCATCGGGGTGGCCGACCTGTCCGACGGGCAGACGCAGATCCAGCTGAACGAGCACGAGCCGACCGGTCACGTCCTGATCTGGATCACGCAGCTCACGAGCTCCGGCGGCGGCAAGAACCAGTCCGAGGTCCGGGAAGTCCTCTACACGCGAGCGCAGTAGCCCGGCGAGTAGAACTACGCCCGCACTCTGGGTAGCCCTGTCCGGGTGATCTGTGATCACCCTCGCTAAAGTCCCTCCTGTGACCGCCGCAGCCAGCTCGGACGCCGACCTCATCTCGGCCCACGCCGCAGGTGACCCCTACGCGTTCTCGGAGCTGGTCAAACGGCACCGCGACCGGATGTGGGCGGTGGCGTTGCGCACGCTGCGTGATCCCGAAGAGGCCGCGGACGCGCTGCAGGAGGCGTTCATCTCGGCCTTCCGGGCGGCGTCGTCGTTCCGCGCAGAGTCACAGGTGACCACCTGGCTTCACCGGATCGTGGTGAACGCGTGTCTCGATCGGATGAGACGCCGACAAACAAGACCGACAGTGCCGTTGCCCGAGGCCGGTCCCGGCGAACCCGTCGCTCCCCGTGACGCGATGAGCGACCGCGAGACCAGCCTGATGGTGCAGCAGGCGTTGATGGAGCTGCCGGAAGAGCAGCGCGCGCCCATCGTGCTCGTCGACGTCGAGGGGTACTCGGTCGCCGAGACGGCCAAGATGCTCGGCATCGCGGAGGGCACGGTCAAGAGCCGGTGTGCGCGGGGTCGCGCCAAGCTGGCCAAAGTTCTCGGGCACCTCAGGAACCGAATCGCAGATGCGAACGTCCCAGCTGACGGTGTGAATGTGCAAGAGCAACGTCAGTGGGAGGGCCGATGACCGGCATGGAGCGCGTGCCGATGGGTCCGCCGTGGTCTGTTGACCTCATCGCGGACCTGCACGCGGGCGTGCTGCCCCCTGAGGTCGCCGCACAGCTGCGTCCGAGGGTCGAGGCGGACGCCGACGCCAGGGAGGTCCTGCAGGCGCTCGACGCCACGCTGGAGGACCTGCGGTCGTTGCCGCCCGTCCCGATGCCCGACCACGTGGCCGCGCGGATCGACGCGGCGCTGGCCGCGGAGGCCCGCCCCGGCATCGCGCCGGTCGTGTCGCTGAACGACGCCCGCAAGCGCCGCAACCGCCGTCTCGGCATGGGCGGTGCCGGTGTGCTGGTCGCCGCGGCGGCCGCGTTCGGCATCGTGCTGGCCGTGTCACCGGGTGCGCAGCAGCCGCCCGCGAACGACGCCGCGCCCGCGCCGACGACCAAGCCGGGTGCGGCTCCTCCGCTCGCGCTCAAACGCGACGAACTGGGCTCCGCGGTCGGTGAAGTGCTCAAAGCGCAGAACTACGGCCCGCTGGAGACCCCCGACCGGTTGGCCGGCTGTCTGAAGGGCGGCGGCATCACCAGCTCGGGCACCCCGCTCGGCATCAGCCCGATCGACCTCGAGGGCAAGTCCGCGGTCATGGCGATCCTGCCCGCAGGACTGGGCAAGTACCGCCTGGTCGTGCTGGACCCGGCCACCTGCGGGCCGGACAAGCCGGAGGGCGTTCTCGCGGACACGACCGTGGGTCAGAGGTAGTCGTTCAAGTCACGGAATTAGCTGCACCTACGATCCGTTGAGCCAGTCAGACGACGAGATCGAGGAGTTGCAGAGCCGTGAGCGTGCGCAACGTGATCATCATTGGATCGGGACCGGCGGGCTACACCGCGGCGGTCTACGCGGCACGCGCGCAGCTGGAGCCCCTGGTCTTCGAGGGTTCGCAGTACGGCGGCGCCCTCATGACGACGACCGAGGTCGAGAACTACCCGGGCTTCCGCGACGGCATCATGGGCCCCGAGCTCATGGAGCAGATGCGCGAGCAGGCCACCCGCTTCGGTGCCGAGCTGCGCGCCGAGGACGTCGAGTCGGTCGAGCTGACCGGTGAGGTCAAGAAGGTCGTCGCGAACGGCGTCGAGTACGAGGCCAAGGCCGTCATCCTCGCGATGGGTGCCGCGGCCCGCTACCTGAACATCCCCGGCGAGCAGGAGCTGCTCGGCCGCGGCGTGTCCGCCTGTGCGACGTGCGACGGGTTCTTCTTCCGCGACCACGACATCGCGGTGGTCGGCGGCGGCGACACGGCCATGGAGGAGGCGACGTTCCTCACGCGCTTCGCCAAGTCCGTGACGGTCATCCACCGCCGCGAGGAGTTCCGCGCCTCGAAGGTCATGCTGGAGCGTGCCCGCGCCAACGAGAAGATCAGGTGGCAGCTGAACACGCAGGTCACCGACGTTCTCGGTGACGGCACCGTGTCGTCGATCAAGGTGAAGGACACCCAGACCGGCGCCGAGTCCGAGCTGCCCGTCACCGGTTTCTTCCTCGCGATCGGCCACGACCCGCGCTCGGCGCTGGTCAAGGGCCAGGTCGACCTCGACGCGGAGGGTTACGTCCTGACCAAGGACAAGTCCTCGTACACGAACCTGGACGGCGTGTTCGCCGCCGGCGACCTGGTCGACCACGAATACCGTCAGGCGATCACCGCCGCCGGCTCCGGTTGCAGCGCTGCGATCGACGCGGAGCGGTGGCTGGCCGAGCACGGCACCGAGCAGGCCGAGATGGCCGCCGACGCCGTCGGTGGCGGCTACGGCAAGAGCAACTGAAGTTCCTTCTGCGAGTCTTTTTAGGGAGATCAACATGGCAGGCGCCACCGTCACGGTGACCGACAAGTCGTTCGCGGACGACGTGCTGACCAGCGAGAAGCCCGTGCTGGTCGACTTCTGGGCGACCTGGTGCGGCCCGTGCAAGATGGTTGCCCCGGTGCTGGAGGAGATCGCGGCCGAGCACGGCGAGAAGATCACCATCGCCAAGGTCGACATCGACGCCAACCCGTCGATCGCCCGCGACTACCAGATCATGTCCGTGCCGACGCTGATCCTGTTCCAGGGCGGCCGCCCGGTGAAGCAGATCGTCGGCGCGAAGCCCAAGGCCGCGCTGCTGAAGGACCTGTCGGACGTGCTCTCCTGAGTCCAGGAAGTTGCAGGAGCTGAGAAGTTCTTTGCAACGCGCAACGTGACCCGCCCGTCTATCGATAAGACGAGCGGGTCACGTTCGTTTTCGGTACCGGGGCGGTGATCTCGGTACGACTGTGAGTAGCCCTGCATCGATCACTTAGCGCAGCAGGGCACAATGAAGACTTCCCAACTGACGCGCCGACCAGGTTCGGCGCCCTAGTCGAGCGAGGGTGCATGCAGCTGCTCCGCCGCGGGGACGTCGGAAGTGATGTTGCCGAGATCCGGTCGACCCTGACCAGGCTCGGACTGCTTCCGCCGGCCGACCCACAGGCGCCGCCGGTGTTCGACCAGCAGGTCGAGCACGCAGTGCGCGCGTTCCAGCAGCAGCGGGGGCTGATCATCGATGGCATCGTCGGCCCGGCTACCTACCGTTCGCTGCGTGACGCGACGTTCCGGTTGGGGGACCGGCCACTCGCGTTCCTGATGTCGCAGCCGACGACCGGTGACGACGTGCTGGCCCTGCAGGAACGCATGCTGGAGCTCGGTTACGACGCCGGCCGCGCCAACGGCGTGTTCGGCCAGCAGACCGAGCAGGCATTGAAGAACTTCCAGCGCGACTACGGACTGATCGTGGACGGCATGTGCGGTCCGGACACCGTGCGCGCGTTGCGCCAGCTCCAGCCGAAGGTGCGCGGTGGCCGTCCGCAGCTGCTGCGCGAGCAGGAGAAGCTGCGCGGTGCCGGTTCACGCCTGTCCGGCAAGCGCATCGTCATCGACCCCGGTCACGGTGGCCAGGACCGCGGTGTGGTCGTGGACGGGCTGTGCGAGGCCGATCTGATGCTGGACCTGGCTCGCCGCCTCGAAGGCAAGATGGCCGCCACCGGCATGGAGGCGCTGCTCACGCGAGGGCCGGACAACTGCCCGGACGAGAACGAGCGCGCCCGGTTCGCGAACGAGGCCGGTGCCGACCTGATCCTGTCCCTGCACAGCGACGGCAACTCGTCGCCGAACGCGCAGGGCGTGGCGACGTTCCACTACGGCACCGGCAACGGCACGTCGTCGACGGTCGGTGAGGCGCTGGCCGGGTTCATCCAGCGCGAGGTCACCGCCCGCACGACGATGTCGAGCTGCGGTTCGCACCCGAAGACGTGGGAACTGCTGCGGCTCACCCGCTGCACGGCCGTCCGCGTCGAGGTGGGCTACCTGACGAACGCGGAGGACCGCGCACGGCTGGCGACCCCGGGGTTCCGCGACATCGTGGCCGAGGGCATCCTCGTGGCCGTGAAGCGTCTGTACCTGCTCGGCAAGGACGACCAGCCGACGGGCACGTTCACGTTCAACGACCTGCTGCGCTACGAGATGGCCAAGGGCTGACGTTCTGACGAAAAAGGCCCCCTCCGCTTCGGCGAGGGGGCCTTTTCGCTGTCTCAGACCGGGCGGAAGCTGGGTTCCGCGGTGGAGACGGTGACGCTGTTGAGGAGCCGTTCGAGAGCGGCCTCCACGTCTTCCTTCCAGGTGATGGAGCTGCGGAGCTCCATCCGCAACCGGGGCCAGCGGGGGTGCGGCCGCACGGTCTTGAAGCCGACGCTCGTGAGGAAGTCGGCCGGCGTGACGCAACTGGCCCCTTCGTCGTCCGGGCGCATGTCGCCGAACGCCTCGATGGCCTTCACGCCACGACGCGTCAGGTCCTTCGCCACGGCCTGCACGAGGACTCGCGCGAGCCCGCCCCCTCGGAACTCGGGGAGGACGTCCAGCGATGTCATGAGGACCGCGTCCGGGCTCACCGGAGACGTGGGGAAGGCGGCGCTGCGCGGAACGGCGGCCGGTGGTGCGTAGAAGACCGAACCGGCGGGGATGCCGTCGCAGTAGATCATGCGACCGCACGAACCCCATTCGAGCAGGACGCTGGAGACCCAGGCTTCCTTCTCGAACTCGGTGTCGCCGTACTCCTCGGCCTGTTCACGCAGATGAGGAGCCAGTTCCCAGAAAACGCACGTCCTGCTGTGCTTGGAGAGATGCTCCAGGTTGTCCAGCGTGACGCCTACGACGCGACGGGACACCCCGACCTCCACCCGTTAACACACAAAGCGAACCCATACGAGGGTAGGCGAATGTGACGGAACCCGGAAGGCGCGTGCCCTGAACGGGACGACGGTTACACTCGCTCGGGACATTTCCTATACAGGAGTCCCACATGACTGTGCCCGGACAGCCCGCCAAGCAGGGCCCCAGAAGCCTTGACCCCCACCTCCGCCGCTACGCAGCGCGCACGGCAGGGATGACGGCATCGGAGATCCGGGCACTTTTCGCAGTCGCGTCCCGTCCCGAGGTCGTATCGCTGGCCGGTGGCATGCCCCACCTGGCCGCTCTGCCTCTGGAGTCGCTGTCCGCGGAGATCGGTCAGCTGGTGGCCTCCGAGGGCCTGGTGGCCCTGCAGTACGGCTCGGCGCACGGTGTTCCGACGCTGCGCGAGCAGATCTGCGACGTGATGGCGTTGGAAGGCATCAACGGCCACCCGGACGACGTGGTGGTGACCGTGGGCTCGCAGATGGGCCTCGACATGGTCACCCGGATCTTCTGCGACCCCGGTGACGTCGTCATCGCCGAGGGTCCCTCCTACGTGGGCGCTCTCGGGTCGTTCACCGCGTACCAGGCTCAGGTCGTGCACGTCGCGATGGACGCCGACGGGCTCGTACCGTCGTTGCTGCGGGAGGCCCTCGAGGCCTGCAAGCGCAACGGTCAGCGGGTCAAGTTCCTCTACACGATCCCGAACTTCCACAACCCGGCCGGCGTGACGCTGGCGGTGTCGCGGCGGGCCGAGGTCCTGGAGATCTGCCGGACGTACGGCGTGCTGGTCGTGGAGGACAACCCGTACGGACTGCTCGGGTTCGACGGGCAGACCTACCCGGCGTTGCGGTCGATGGACCCGGACAACGTCGTGTACCTCGGGTCGTTCTCGAAGACGTTCGCGGCCGGGCTGCGGGTCGGCTGGGTGCTGGCGCCGCACGCGGTCCGCGAGAAGCTGGTGCTGGCCGCCGAGTCGGCCACGCTGTGCCCGCCGACGCTGAACCAGATGATCGTGTCCCGGTACCTGTCGACGCAGGACTGGAAGGGCCAGATCAAGACCTACCGCGAGGCGTACCGGGAACGCCGTGACGCGGCGATCTCCGCCCTCGAACAGCACATGCCGCAAGGTTCCACGTGGAACATTCCGGATGGCGGCTTCTACGTCTGGGTGACGGTGCCGGAGGGCATCGACACGAAGGCGATGCTGCCCCGCGCCGTGACGGCCCGCGTGGCCTACGCGTCCGGCACCGGCTTCTACGCGGACGGCTTCGGCTCCCGCCAGTTGCGGATCTCGTACTGCTACCCGACGCCGGAACGCATCCGTGAGGGCGTCCGCCGCCTGGCGAACGTCATCGAGGAAGAGATGCAGCTGGCCGCGACCTTCGGGGCGACGCCGGGCCGCCAGCTGTCCGGTCCGCAGACCCCGTCGCCCGACACCGCCTGATCCTTGGAGTTCTGCTGTGGCTGACCGCATGGTCGCTGTGCTGTCCGGTGGGCTTTCCCACGAACGTGAAGTCTCGATCCGCTCCGGACGCCGGCTGTCTGCCGCCCTGCGGTCCGTGGGCGTGACGGTGGAGGAGTGGGACGCCGACGCGTCACTGCTGACGCGTCTTCGGGACCACCGCCCGGATGCCGTCGTCGTCGCCCTGCACGGCGGTGAGGGCGAGAACGGTTCGGTGCAGGCGATCCTCGAGATGTTCGGCGTGCCGTACGTGGGCACGGACTCGCGGGCGTGCCGGCGGGCGTGGGACAAGCCGACCGCGAAGGCCGAGCTCGCCCGTGCCGGACTGGCGACGCCGGAGTGGATCGTGCTGCCGCACGCGACGTTCCGGGAGCTGGGTGCCAAGCCGGTGCTCGACGCGATGGTCTCGACGCTGGGACTGCCGTTGATGCTGAAGCCGGACCAGGGTGGCTCGGCGCTGGGCGCTCAGGTCGTCCGGGACGCCGCCGAGTTGCCGCCCGCGATGGTCGGGTGCCTGGCATACGGCGACACCGTTCTCGCCGAGCAGTTCATTTCCGGAGTGGAGGTGGCGGTCGCGGTCGTCGACGGTCCGGAGGGTCCGTACGCGCTGCCGGCCGTCGAGATCGTTCCGGAGACCGGGGTCTACGACTACACCGCCCGGTACACGGCGGGGCTGACGGACTTCCACGCGCCGGCCCGGTTGGACGCGGCCTCGGCCAAGGCGGTGGGGGAGCTCGCGGTGGCGGCGCACCGGCTGCTCGGGTTGCGGGACGTGTCGCGGACCGACGCCATCGTGGCCGAGGACGGCACCGTGTACTTCCTCGAAGTGAACGTGTCGCCGGGACTGACCGAGACGTCGCTCCTGCCGATGGCCGTCGAAGCGGCGGGGCAGTCGCTGGGCGAGATCTACGCCGGTTTGATCGAGCGCGCTGTCGCTCGTTGACCTCTCTTCATAGGTGACGCCCCGTATCCGATTGGATGCGGGGCGTCATCGTCACCGTGACATAAGGCCCTGGTGTGATCCTATGGGCCTACTCCGATGTCCGAATTGTCGTTTCTGGGCTCATCATGCCGATGATCCTTTGAAGATCATCAACTGACCCGAATTCGACCACGATCCGGCCTTTTCGCTGCCCGAGTTCGACCTTCACTCGGGTGTCGAAGTTGTCGGAGAGGCGCTCGGCGAGCTCCTGCAGACCGGGCGCGTGCAGCTGCTTGCGCGGGGCGGCCTTCTCCTTCTTCGGCTTCTCGTTCTTGGCGATCGTCACCGCTTCTTCGGTTGCGCGGACCGACATGCCCTCGGCGATGATCCGTGCCGCGAGGTCTTCCTGCGCTCCCGCGTCGTCCAGACCGAGAAGCGCCCGCGCGTGACCGGCGCTCAGCACACCCGCCGCGACCCGTCGCTGAACGGGGAGGGGGAGCTTCAACAGCCGGATGGTGTTCGTGACGACGGGGCGGCTGCGGCCGATGCGGTCCGCCAGTTCCTCGTGCGTGACACCGAACTCCTGCAGCAGCTGCTGGTACGCCGCCGCCTCTTCGAGCGGGTTGAGCTGGACGCGGTGGATGTTCTCCAGCAGCGCGTCGCGCAGCATGACGTCGTCGGCGGTCTGCCGAACGATGGCCGGGATCGTCTTGAGCCCGGCCTGCTGCGTGGCCCGCCACCGGCGCTCGCCCATGACGAGCTCGAAGGTGTCCGCGGTCAGCTCGCGGACCACGATCGGCTGCATGAGCCCGAACTCCTTGATGGAGAACGAGAGCTCGTCGATCGCATCCTGGTCGAACACCTGGCGCGGCTGCTTGGCGTTCGTCCTGATCGCCGTGACCGCGATCTCGCGGTAGATCGCGCCCGCGACCTCACCGGCAGGCTGCTGGGTCAGGGTCTTGGTGGACCCGTTGCCGCCCATCGCGGGACGCATCGTGCTCGGCGCACCGGCCGGCGGACCCTGCGGGATGAGTGCGGCCAGACCGCGCCCGAGTCCGCCCTTGCGCTGCTCCGTCATGCGCCCTCCTTCTTGGCCCCGCGGATCGCGATCTCCTTGGCGGCGTCGAGGTAACTCATCGACCCACGCGAGCCCGGGTCGTACGTCAGCACCGTCTGCCCGAATCCTGGCGCCTCGGAGACCTTCACGCTGCGCGGAATCACCGTCCGGAGAGCGACGTCGCCGAAGTGGCCGCGCACCTCACTGGTCACCTGGTCCGCGAGCTTCGTGCGTCCGTCGTACATGGTGAGGAGGATCGTGGAGATCGCGAGATCGGGGTTGAGGTGCTGCTGCACGAGCTCGATGTTGCGGATCAGCTGGCTCAGCCCTTCCAGCGCGTAGTACTCGCACTGAATGGGGATCAGCACCTCCTGCGCCGCCACCATCGCGTTGACGGTCAGCAGACCGAGGCTCGGCGGGCAGTCGATGAAGACGTAGTCGGGCTGCAGCTGGTCGAGCGCCTCGGAGGAGAGCGCCTCCTTGAGCCGCGACTCACGCGCCACCATCGAGACGAGCTCGATCTCGGCACCCGCGAGGTCGATCGTCGCGGGCACGCAGAAGAGGTTCGGCGACGTCGGGCTGACCTGAGCCGCCTCGGCGATGGAGATCTCGCCGAGCAGCACCTCGTAGACGGACGGCGTGCCGCTGCGGTGCTCGACGGACAGCGCCGTGCTGGCGTTGCCCTGCGGGTCGAGGTCGATCACGAGCGTCTTGAGTCCGTGAATGGCGAGCGCCGCGGCGAGGTTCACCGTGCTCGTCGTCTTGCCGACGCCACCCTTCTGGTTGGCGACGGTCATCACCCGGCGATGGGTCGGACGGGGGAGCAGTGACTCATCGGGGTGCAGCACGCTTGCCGCACGAGCCGCCTCTTCTGCAATCGGGGTCCACACCACGGCGCTGTCATCTCCGTTGTTGGTCGGCTTGGCTTTGTGTTTGGAGGGCGTTTCACGTGGAACATCGGCTGCGTGGAACTCCGGGTACACGCTCAACGAACCCTCCGCATCTGGCGCTCCACGATGAGCACCGTCGTCGGCACCTCAAGTACATCCGCTCCCACGACGACGACATGTGCGTTGGCGCCCCCAGCCTTGAGCACCGCCTCGCCGTCGCGTTCCAGCTCCTCCTGCGCACGCTCGCCCTTGAGCGCGACCATCCGCCCGCCACCCCGGAGGAGCGGCAGGCACCACTTCGTCAGCTTCTCCAGCGGAGCCACCGCCCGCGCAGTCGCAGCGTCGGAGTTCAACAGCTGCTTGCGGATCGGCCCTTCCTCCGCACGTCCCCGGAGGACCGTCACGTTGTCCAGCTGAAGACGTTCCTTCACTTCCTCGAGCCACGCGATGCGGCGCGCCATCGGCTCGAGAAGCGTGATCCTCAGGTCGGGCCGTGCAATGGCGAGCGGCACCCCCGGCAAGCCGGCGCCCGAGCCCACGTCGACGACACGTTCGTTCGGCTGGAACAGCTCCTCGATCACCGCCGAGTTCAGCACGTGCCGATCCCAAATCTTCTCGACTTCACGAGGACCGATAAGTCCACGCTCCACGCCGTACTCCTCCAGGAGCCTGACGAACTCGGCGGCACGCTCAACGTGCTCACCAAAGACGAGCTTCGCGCTGTCGGGCAACTCCCCGGCCATGTTCTCCGTCCGCGTTTCACGTGAAACCACGCGGCGCGGTGTCCCGGCGGCCGGTGGAAGAGCTGGCGAATGCCAGGGGACCATCATGACGGATCGACCGCGTGCGGCGCCAAATCCTGAGCGCCGTTTCACGTGAAACTTGGGGGAAAGTTGGCTTCGTTGCTCTACACCGTGGATCGGCCCGGTCCCGGCACCGTCTCGACGATGAGCCATCCGGCTGGCGGCGTGTATCTGGAGGGCAAGATCCGCGAGTTGCGCCGGCTTGGTGTGGATGTGCTCGTGTCGGCTCAGACCGATGGTGAGCGGGTCGAGTGCGATCTTGTGGATGAGGAGGCGGTGGTTGTCGCTGCCGGGCTGAGGTACTTGTGTTTTCCGATTGAGGATCGGACTGTGCCGGATGTGGAGTCTGCTGTCGCTACGGTCGAGCCGCTGCATGCGCTGTACCGGAGTGGGGCGCATGTGGTGTTCCACTGTTGGGCTGGGATTGGGCGGTCTTCGTTGTTGGCCGGGTTGTTGTTGGGGATGGACGGGGTGGAGCCGGGGGAGGCTTGGCGGTTGATCGCGGCGGCTCGGGGGTTTGTGGTGCCGGATACGGCGGAGCAGAGAGAGTGGTTGGCTACTTGGTGGGATGGGCGTGCGTCTCGCTGATCGCAGGGTTGATGCGTTCACTCGGGCTGGTTGTGGGGTGGGTGTTTCACGTGGAACACGTTGGGGGTGTTGCGCGGGGGCGGCTTGGGCTGGCTGGATTCGGAGGTGCAGCGCGGGTCGGCTTACGTTGGTCTGTTCCTGTGCAAGCGGGGGTGGTCACCAATGCGCTCAGGTCACCTTGCGAGGGCGGGCGCGTAGGCAGCCGCGCGGGTCGGCTTGTGTCCGCTTGTCGCGTTCCAGCGGAGTGGTCACCAATGCACTCAGGTCACCTTGCGAGGGCGGACGCGGAGGCAGTGCCTGGGTCGGCTTGCGTTGGCCTGTTCCTGTTCCAGCGGGGTGGTCGCCTGTCGTGCGGGCGGTCGCCTTGCGTGGGTGGCCGGGCGGGCAGTACCGGGCCGGTGCGGGTCATCGCCGCTGCGCGACGATAGCGATTGGGGCTTGACCTCGAGCCTCTGGCGGGATGCTTAAACGGCCGGAAAAGGCCGGGCTGAAAAGCGCCCGGCCGTGCCCATGAGGGGAGCATCCCGCCCACTCAAGGTAAAGCCCCAATCGCGCAGTGCGTGGGTCACCACCGCTTATCCGGCAGGCCTAGGTTCACACGGCTCGGCTTCGCCCTTGCGACTGGCGGCAGGGCGGCTCGACTTCGCCGTTGCCCTGCGCGTGAGGAGGGACGCCTCGGCTCCGCCCTTGCGTTGGGCGGCAGGGTGGCTCGGCTTCGCCATTGCCCTGACCGTGCGGGGAGTCTCCTTGAGATGCCGCGCGTATCGACCAGTCGCCACCAGGTGCCGCGCCCCCTCGCTGCGACTTGCATGTCGGCGGACCTGTCTGTCGTTCGCGCGGCGACTGTCTGGCGGAGGTGTCCGTGCCAAATCGGAACTGAGCTTCTCCTGCCCCCGCGCTCGGTCCCGTGCTCGTGCTGGCCGGGACAGCAAACGGCCCCTGGTTCCGGAAGGAACCAGGGGCCGTGAGTGATGCGAGACGTCAGGGCTTGGGGAAGATGATGACCCGGCGCTGCGGCTCTTCGCCTTCGCTTTCGCTGTGCACGCCCGCGACCGCGGCGACGGCGTCGTGGACGACCTTGCGCTCGAACGGGGTCATGGGGTGCAGGCGGGCGCGTTCGCCTGAGGCGGCCACCTTTTCTGCGGTGGTCTTGCCCATCTCCGCCAGTTCTGCTCGGCGGCCTGCTCGCCACTGGGCGATGTCCAGCATGAGGCGGGAGCGGACTCCCGTTTCCTGCTGGACTGCCAGGCGGGTGAGTTCCTGGAGCGATTCGAGGACGTTGCCTCGGGGGCCCACCAGCTTGGCGAGGTCTTCGCCGCCGTCGATGCTGACGATGGCCCGGCCGCTTTCCACGTCCAGGTCGATGTCGCCGTCGTAGTCCAGCAGGTCCAGCAGGCGCTCGAGGTAGTCGCCCGCGATGTCGCCTTCCTGGACGAGCAGGTCCTCGGTCTTGCTCTGCGACTGCGGCTCGGCCGTGGTCTCGGACTCGGCTGCGGCCTCCGACGACGCCTCCACGTCGTCGGTCGCCTGCAAGGTCTCCGACACGATGTCTCCTCTCCGGGGCAACGCCCGAAATCAGCGGCGCTTCTTGCTGCCCGGCTTCTTGCTGGTGGATCGGCCTGGGGTCAGGCCGGGGATCTCGGTGTTCGCGTTGCCGTTCGTGGCGTCGTCCGTCGAGGCCTTCGGCGGTCCGCTCGGGCCCGCGGTCGGCATGCGCTTGGCGCCGTTGGCCGGCTTGGCTCCGGGGGCGGGCTTCTTCGGGTTGACCGGCTTCGCACCCGGCTTCGGAGCGAGGGCCTGGCGGGTCTCGACGACCGTGGCCTTCTTCTCCTCTTCCTCGGAGTCGATGCGCTTGTAGACGAAGTGCTGCTGGCCGAGGGTCCACGCGTTGTTGGACAGCCAGTACAGCAGGATCGCGACGGGGAAGAAGAAGCCGCCGGCGAGGACGCCCAGGGGGAAGATCCAGAGCGTCAGCTTGTTCATGATGGCCGTCTGCGGGTTGTCCAGCGCGGCCTGGTTCTGGCGGGCGACCGAGTGGCGGGCCGTGAAGTGGGTCGCGATGGACGCCACGATCATCAGCGGCACCGACAGCAGGATGACGTTCAGGCGCTCGGTGCCGTACTGGGCCAGCTGGTCGCCGGGCATCGTGATGAACGTCGAGAGGTTCGTGCCGAAGAGCTTGGCGTTGACGAACGAGTCGACGCCCTGCTTGTCGAAGAAGTAGACCTCGCCCCAGCCGGGCTTGAACGAGCGCAGCACGTGGAACAGGCCGATGAACACCGGGATCTGCACCAGCATCGGCAGGCAGCCGCCGAGCGGGTTGACGCCGTGCTCGGACTGCAGCTTCTGCATCTCCTGCGCCTGGCGCTGGCGGTCGTTCGGGAACTTCTTCTTGATCTTCTGCATCTCCGGCGCGAACTCCTGCATCTTTCGCATGGAGCGCACCTGGCCGACGAACGGCTTGAAGAGGATGGCGCGGAGGGTGAAGACCAGGAAGATGACGGCCAGTGCCCAGGCGAAGCCGCTCGACTCACCGAAGACCTTGCCGAACACCCAGTGCCAACACCACAAGATGAAGGACACCGGGTAGTAGATGAAGTTGAGCACGGGAGCTACTCCTCGGTGGATACGTCGGGGACCTGCCGCCTCGGCGGAACGGGGTCCAGGCCTCCAGGGTGCCAGGGTCCGCAGCGCAGCAACCGGCGGATGGTCAGCCAGGTCCCTCGAAGTGCGCCGTGGACTGTCAGGGCTTCCACCGCGTACGCGCTGCAACTCGGGTAGAAGCGGCAGGTCGGCGGCAGCAGCGGCGAGATGAACTTCCGGTAGAAGTGCACCGGCAGCAGCGCGACCTTCGCGGGCAACGTGGTCATCGCAGCACCTTGCGCAGGGCAGAAGAGAAATCGGCGGCGAGTTCGGAACTCGACGCCTCGGCTGCTGGAGCCAACGCCCGGACCACGACGAGAGTTCCCGGCGGCATCTCTGCCAGGGCGGGACGCACCACGTGGCGCAGGCGCCTGTAGACGCGGTGGCGTACCACCGAGTTGCCCACTGCCTTGCTCACGACGAAGCCCACCTTGGACGAATCCAAGGTGGGCACGTCAGGCTTCAAGACGTGGACGACCAACCGGGGTCGTCCGGCGCGGCGGCCTCTGCGGACCACCAGGCCGAAGTCCTGGCTGCGGGTGAGCCGGGCGGCCGGTGGTAGCACGACGACGCTGCGCTTACCAGCCGCGGTCAGGCGGACAGAGTCGCACGGCCCTTGCTGCGGCGCGCGGCCAGAATGGCGCGGCCGGCGCGGGTCCGCATGCGCAGCCGGAAGCCGTGCGTCTTCGCGCGGCGGCGGTTGTTGGGCTGGAAGGTGCGCTTACCCTTGCTCACGGTCGGTCTCCCGGTGCTTCACTGCTGACAAAGCCTTGTGGTTGTCCCCGACGGCAGTGGACGTAGGCGCGCGAAAGGCGCCCGTCGCAAGCGGGAGACTCGTACGAGGGTACGCATGCCCGGGTGCGCCGACCAAATCGGGGTGGGCCACGCCACGTCTTGTGAGCCGTGCCGGGCCTTGTTACCGTTCGTCCTTCGCGCTGCCGGGGCTGGCGTGGGAGCCGCCACCGACCGGCAACACAACGCACCTTTTAGTGCACAGTTGTGGATAACTCTGTGGATACCTCTATTCTCCGTGTCCACGTGTGGAGTCTTTGGCTCCGGTGGAGGGGAGGGGAGCGCGGAGGTGTCGAACCAGCAGGTCGATCTTGGTCTCGTGTGGGCCGAGGTGGTGCAGGAACTGGCGACCAGCCACCTGTCCCCCCAGCAGCGCGCGTGGATGAGGGTCACCCGTCCTATCGGTTTGCTGGATGGAACGGCACTGCTCGCTGCTCCCAGTGACTTCGCGAAGGAAGCGATCGAACGCGCATTGCGCGATCCGATCACCGCCGCGCTGTCCCGCAGGCTGGGCCGGACCGTCTCCCTGGCGGTGAAGGTCGACTCGCCGGAGCCGGTGAGTCCCGTGAGCCCGCCGACCACGCCGATCCCGGTCCACTCGATCCAGCCCGTGGCGCCGGTCCAGATCCCGCCGGCTCCCGGCGTTCCGAACGGCGACACGCCCGGCTCCGTGATCACGGACGACGTGGGCGCGGCCGACGGTGCGGAGGAAGAGGTCGACGAGGCCGGCGACGCGCTCGCCGCCGTCACCGAGATCTGGCCGACGTTCAACACCGCCAACGCGGCGGTCGGCGCGGCGTCGAACGCGAACCTCCCGTACACGCGGCCCGCGAACCCGTCGCCGTCGCAGACCCGGCTGAACGAGAAGTACAACTTCGACACGTTCGTCATCGGCGCCTCGAACCGGTTCGCGCACGCCGCGGCGGTCGCGGTGGCCGAGGCTCCCGCCAGGGCGTACAACCCGCTCTTCATCTGGGGTGAGAGCGGCCTCGGCAAGACGCACCTGCTGCACGCCGTCGGGCACTACGCGCAGCGCCTGTTCCCCGGCATGCGCGTGCGGTACGTGTCGACCGAGGAGTTCACCAACGACTTCATCAACTCGCTGCGTGACGACCGCAAGGTCGCCTTCCAGCGCCGCTACCGGGACATCGACGTCCTCCTCGTCGACGACATCCAGTTCCTGGAGGGCAAGGAAGGTACGCAGGAGGAGTTCTTCCACACGTTCAACACGCTCCACAACACGAACAAGCAGATCGTGGTGTCGAGCGACCGGCCGCCCAAGCGGCTGGAGACGCTGGAAGACCGCCTGCGCACGCGGTTCGAGTGGGGCCTGATCACGGACATCCAGCCGCCCGAGCTGGAGACCCGGATCGCGATCCTCCGCAAGAAGGCGGCTCAGGACAGGCTCGCGGCCCCGGCCGACGTGCTGGAGTTCATCGCCTCCCGCATCGAGCGGAACATCCGCGAGCTCGAAGGCGCGCTCATCCGCGTCACGGCGTTCGCGTCGCTCAACCGCCAGCCGGTCGACATCCAGCTCGCCGAGATCGTCCTGCGCGACCTGATCCCGGACTCGCACGCGCCGGAGATCACCGCGCCGATGATCATGGCGGTCACCGCCGAGTTCTTCCAGGTCTCGATGGACGACCTGTGCGGCCCCGGCAAGACGAAGGCGCTCGCGCAGGCACGGCAGATCTCCATGTACCTGTGCCGCGAACTGACGGACCTGTCGCTGCCGAAGATCGGCCAGACGTTCGGCGGCCGCGACCACACGACGGTCATGCACGCGGACAAGAAGATCCGCAAGGAGATGGCCGAGCGCCGGCGGATCTACGACCAGGTGCAGGAGCTGACGTCGCGCATCAAGCAGCGCGCCCGCCACACTCCCTGATCCACCCGGGTGGCAACGAAGGGGTCCTCCATCGCGGAGGGCCCCTTTTTCGTGTGCCCGGAACGCAGCGGGCGACCGGGCCCCGGCGCCCGGGGACGCGACCGGTGGGGTGTGAGACGGACACCCGGGGACGCGGCCGCGGCTCGACGGCCAACACCCGGGGACGACTTCGGCGCAACGATGGGACTGCATCAGTACGTGCGCCTCCAACCACCACCACGCGCCGCACACGTACCCGGGTAGACGAGGCTCGAACCGCCGCGCGGCGAAGCTTTCTGTTCGTCCCCTGCACTCGAAGGGGTGGGGACAACTGGAAAAGTCTGTGGCCCCGGCCACGATCTGGCCACAGAAGCCTGTTGAACACCCGGGTACAACTGGCCCACACCCGGGGACGCACCCGGGGACAACTGTGGACGATCTGTGGATCGAGACCTGTGCACAACTGGTTGTCCCCGGGTGGGCCGATCTGTCCCCGGGTGTTGTCCCCCCTTAGTCCACATGGTGGGTGACACCTTGACCTGCATGTTTAAGGGCTGTCCCCACAATCCACAACCCTTACTGTTACTGCTGTTTGATCTCTTCTAGGAAGAACTCAAAAGCAAAACAGCGTGGACAACTCCCGGGGATCGGTGGCCGAACCCCGAAGTGACGGGAAGGGCCAGGACGCTCTAACGTTGGCGCTCCGCACCTCGGTCAGCCGAGGTCGAGGCTCCCTGACCCCCACTGGCACGTTGTCGTGGTCGGGCTTGTCGACTGTCGAGGAAAGGACGCCTCATGAAGATCCGCGTCGAACGCGACGGCCTGGCCGACGCAGTCGCCTGGGTCGCTCGAAGCCTTCCGTCCCGTCCACCGGTCCCCGTGCTGGGCGGCGTGCTGCTCGACGCGGAGTCGGACGACTCGCTGACGGTCTCCGGGTTCGACTACGAGGTCTCCGCCCAGGTCGGTGTCCCGGCGACGATCGCCGACGGTGGCCGCGCCCTGGTCTCCGGGCGTCTTCTCGCCGACATCACCAAGGCGCTGCCGAACCACCCCGTCGAGATCGCGGTCGACGGCTCTCGAATGATGATCAGCTGTGGCAGTGCCAGGTTCAGCCTCCCGACGATGCCGGTCGAGGACTACCCGGCCCTCCCGTCGATGCCCCAGCTGATCGGCGAGCTCCCCGGCGAGGTCTTCGGTGAGGCGGTCAGCCAGGTCGCCGTCGCGGCCGGCAAGGACGACACGCTCCCGATGCTGACCGGCGTCCGCGTCGAGATCGGCGAGGGCAAGCTGACCCTCGTCGCCACCGACCGGTTCCGGCTCGCCATGCGGGAGTTCCCCTGGGAGCCGGACGCAACCCTCGGCGAGGTCGCGGTCCTCGTCCCGGCCCGCACCCTCGGCGACGCGGCCAAGACGCTCGGCTCGTCCGGCGCCAAGGTCGAGATGTCGCTCGCGGCCAACGACGGACTGCTCGGTCTCTCCGGCTCCGGCAAGCGGACCACCACCCGCCTGCTCGACGCGGACTTCCCGAAGTACCGTCAGCTGCTGCCCTCCGAGCACAGCGCCGCGGCGATCATCGACATCGACGCGCTGCAGCAGGCGATCAAGCGCGTGTCGCTCGTCGCCGAGCGCGGCACCCAGGTGCGCCTCGAGTTCGTCGACGGTGGTCTTCGTCTCTCCGCCGGTGGCGACGACGAGGGTTCGGCCGAGGAAGAGCTCCCGGTCGAGTACACCGGCGACGCGGTCACCATCGCGTTCAACCCGGGCTACCTGCTCGACGGCCTCGGTGCGGTCCGCACGCAGAAAGTCCACTTGTCCTTCACCACACCCAGCCGACCGGCGTTGCTGAAGCCGGTGGACGAGGATGGGAACGTGGCGCCGGGCTACCTGTACCTGCTCATGCCCGTTCGCCTTCCCGGCTGAGAAAACCCTTACCGGGTACCAGAAGAACGTAGGGGAGAACACCGTGCAGCTCGGACTCGTCGGCCTCGGCAAGATGGGTTTCAACATGCGCGAGCGGGTGCGCCGGGCCGGTCACGAGGTGATCGGCTACGACCGCAACCCCGAGGTCAGCGACTCGGAGTCGTTGGCGGACATGGTGTCCAAGCTCGAAGCGCCGCGCGTGGTGTGGGTGATGGTGCCCGCCGGCGACATCACCCGTGACACGGTGAAGGAGCTGTCCGGGCTCCTGTCACCCGGCGACCTCGTCGTCGACGGCGGCAACTCCAAGTTCACCGACGACCGGGTCCACGCGGACCTGTTGGCGGAGAAGGAGATCGGCTACCTCGACTGCGGCGTGTCCGGCGGTGTGTGGGGCCTCGAGAACGGCTACGCGCTCATGGTCGGCGGCGACGCCGCGCACGTCGAGCAGGCGATGCCGATCTTCGACGCGCTGCGTCCCGACGGTCCGCGCGAGGAAGGCTTCGCGCACGCGGGCAAGGTCGGCGCCGGCCACTACTCGAAGATGGTCCACAACGGCATCGAGTACGGCCTGATGCAGGCGTACGCCGAGGGCTTCGAGCTGCTCGACAAGACCGACGTCGTGGACAACGTGCCCGCGGTCATCTCGGCCTGGCAGCGCGGAACCGTCGTGCGGTCGTGGCTGCTCGACCTGCTGGTGCGGGCGCTGGAGTCCGACCCGGAGCTCGACGACCTGCGCGGGTACGTCGAGGACTCGGGCGAGGGCCGGTGGACCGTCGAGGAGGGCATCAACAACGCGGTGCCGCTCCCGGTGATCTCCGCCGCCCTCTTCGCGCGGTTCCAGTCGCGGCAGGAGGACTCGCCCGCGATGCGTGCGGTCGCCGCGCTGCGCAACCAGTTCGGTGGTCACTCGGTGCACCTCGCCGGACCGTCGTCCGGCGCCGGCAGCACCCAGGGCTAGCGAGAGTGCACGTCAGACACCTCCAGGTCAGCGACTTCCGGTCGTGGGAGCTCGCCGACCTGGAGCTCGAACCCGGCGCGTCAGTGCTCGTCGGGCGCAACGGCCAGGGCAAGACGAACCTGGTCGAGGCGCTCGGGTACGTGGCGACGCTGGGTTCGCACCGCGTCTCCACCGACGCGCCGCTGATCCGGCACGGCGCCCAGCGCGCCGTCGTGCGGGCGGCCGTGGTCAACGACGACCGCGAGCTGCTCGTCGAACTGGAGATCACCGCCGGCAAGTCGAACCGGGCGCGCATCAACCGGGGTCCGGTACCGCGTCCGCGTGACGTGCTCGGGATCCTGCGCACCGTGTTGTTCGCGCCGGAGGACCTCTCTCTCGTACGGGGCGATCCGAGCGACCGGCGGCGGTTCCTCGACGAGATGCTCGTGCTGCGCACACCGCGTTATGCCGGTGTCCGCAGTGACTACGACCGTGTCCTGAAGCAGCGCAGCGCGTTGTTGAAGACGGTGAAGCACTCGCGATCGGCGGACCTCTCGACGCTCGACGTCTGGGACGGGCACCTCGCCAAGCACGGCGCGGAGCTGCTGGCGGCGCGGTTGAAGCTGATCCGCGACATGGCGGATCACGTGACGTCGGCCTATGCGGAGGTCGCTCCGGAGTCCCGTCCGGCGCTCATCGCGTACCGGTCGAGTGTCGGCGACCTGCCGGAGGACCGGGAGAGCATCGAGGACCTGCTGCTGGCCGAGCTCGACCGGGTGCGGCGGCAGGAGATCGAACGGGGCGTGTGCCTCGTCGGCCCCCACCGCGACGACCTGGACCTGACGCTCGGCGAACTGCCGGCGAAGGGCTACGCCAGTCACGGAGAGTCATGGTCTTTCGCGCTCGCCCTGCGACTCGGCGGATACGAACTGATGCGTGTCGACGGCATCGAACCGGTGCTCGTGCTGGACGATGTGTTCGCGGAACTCGACCGCGGCCGGCGTCGGCAACTGGCGAAGGTGGCGGCCGCCGCCGAGCAGGTGCTGATCACCGCGGCGGTGGCGGAGGACGTTCCGGACGAGCTGGTCGGTGCCCGGTTCGAGGTCCACGGCGGGGAGGTTCGGCGTGTCTGACTCGGAGGCTGACTCTCGGGGTTCAAAGCCCCCACATGTAGCTCGATCGGGTGTGTCTGCCCACACATCTGGGGACAAGTCTGTGGATGGTGTGGATAACTCCGTCACAAATCCGGACTTGTCCACAGGTTCATTCACACCTGAGGGTGAGCAGCTCAAGGGTTCGGACCTCGCCCGAGCTGCTTTGGAAGCGGCGAAAGCGGCCGCGAAGGCCCGCGGGCGGGTGCCGGGGAGCAAGTCGCAGGGCCGTCCGGTCAACCGTCGGCGGCGTCGCTGGTCGGGCGCGGGCCCGGACGACCGCGACCCCCAGCCTCTCGGCCGGATCGCCTCCAGGATCGCGGCGGACCGCGGCTGGGTCGAGCAACTCCAGGGTGGCCAGGTCTTCGGTCGTTGGGCAAAATTAGTAGGTGAGGACGTCGCCGAGCACGCGACACCAATCGCTCTCAGTGACGGGGAACTGACGGTCCAGGCGTCGTCGACGGCGTGGGCCACCCAGCTGCGCCTGCTGCAGCGCGAGCTGATCAAACGGATCGCCGCGGGCGTGGGCAACGGCGTCGTCAAAAGGCTCAAGATCAAGGGACCGGACGCTCCCAGCTGGCGACACGGCCCCAGGCACGCGCCTGGGCGCGGTCCGCGTGACACCTACGGGTGAGGTCCTGTCAAGGGCTCAGCGGCGATTCTGTGGCGCAACGAGTGTTCACCTGCGGATTTGAACCCCCTTTTCAGCGGTCCTGACCCGTCTGATGGCGCTTGAGGCGCTCTGTGACCGAATCAAAGGTGTCCTTGACCCCGTTCTGTCGGGGTGCACCGGTAGAATCACAGAAGCGTCACCCATCACCGTGCGGGTCCTGCCCGCATCAGCGAGGAGACTCCAGGCCCGTGTCAGCTAAGAAGAATGAGTACGGCGCGTCCTCGATCACCGTCCTCGAAGGCCTCGAGGCAGTGCGCAAGAGGCCGGGCATGTACATCGGCTCGACCGGCGAGCGCGGTCTGCACCACCTGGTCCAGGAGGTCGTGGACAACTCCGTCGACGAGGCGATGGCCGGTTACGCGACGAAGGTCGACGTCACCCTGCTGGCCAACGGCGGCGTCCGGGTGATCGACGACGGTCGCGGCATCCCGATCGACATGCACCCGGTGGAGAACGTGCCGACCGTCGAGGTCGTCATGACCAAGCTGCACGCGGGCGGCAAGTTCGACAGCGACTCCTACGCGGTGTCCGGCGGTCTGCACGGCGTCGGCATCTCCGTGGTGAACGCGCTGTCCACCGCCGTCGACCTCGAGATCAGGCGCCAGGGTCACGTCTGGACCCAGCGCTACGAGGCCTCCAAGCCCGCGCACGAGCTGCGCCAGGGCGAGGCGACCGACGAGACCGGCACCACGACCACGTTCTGGGCCGACCCGGAGATCTTCGAGACCACGACGTACAACGTCGAGACGATCGCGCGCCGGCTGCAGGAAATGGCGTTCCTCAACAAGGGGATCACCATCATCCTGCGCGACGAGCGGGTCTCGGAGGAGGACGAGGAAGCCGACGCCGAGGGCCACCAGGCCGCGGTGAAGGAACGCGTCTACCACTACCCGGGTGGTCTGGAGGACTTCGTCCGCCACATCAACCACACGCGCGAAGCGGTGCACCAGAAGGTCATCGCGTTCGAGGCGAAGGGCCAGGACCTCGAGGTCGAGGTCGCGATGCAGTGGAACACCGGCTACACGGCCTCGGTCTACACCTTCGCGAACACGATCAACACGCACGAGGGCGGCACGCACGAAGAGGGCTTCCGCGCCGCGTTGACGCGCGTCGTCAACGAGTACGCGCGTGAGAAGAAGCTGCTCAAGGAGAAGGACACCAACCTCACCGGTGACGACATCCGCGAGGGTCTCGCCGCGATCATCTCGGTGAAGTTGAAGGAGCCCCAGTTCGAGGGCCAGACGAAGACCAAGCTGGGCAACAGCGAGGCCAAGTCGTTCGTGCAGAAGTCGACGAACGAGCACCTGGCCGACTGGTTCGAGCGCCACCCCAACGAAGCGAAGACGATCGTCACCAAGGCGGTCTCGTCGGCGCAGGCCCGCATGGCCGCGCGCAAGGCCCGTGAGCTGGTCCGCCGCAAGGGCGCGCTGGACATCGGCGGCCTGCCGGGCAAGCTGAAGGACTGCCGCTCCACCAACCCGGAGGAGTGCGAGCTCTACGTCGTCGAGGGCGACTCCGCCGGTGGCTCGGCCAAGGAAGGCCGGGACTCCATGTACCAGGCCATCCTGCCGATCCGCGGCAAGATCATCAACGTGGAGAAGGCGCGCATCGACCGCGTGCTGAAGAACAACGAGGTCCAGAGCATGATCACCGCTCTGGGCACGAGCATCCACGACGAGTTCGACCTGTCGAAGCTGCGCTATCACAAGATCATCCTGATGGCCGACGCCGACGTCGACGGCCAGCACATCCGCACGCTGCTGCTCACCCTGCTGTTCCGCTTCATGCAGCCGCTGCTCGAACACGGCCACGTCTACCTCGCCCAGCCGCCGCTCTACAAGATCAAGTGGCAGCGGATCGAGCCGGAGTACGCGTACTCCGACCGCGAGCGCGACGGCCTGATCAAGGAAGGCCTCGCCGCCGGCAAGAAGCTCGGCAAGGACGACAACATCCAGCGCTACAAGGGTCTCGGCGAGATGAACGCCGCGGAGCTGTGGGAGACCACGATGGACCCCGCGAACCGGGTGCTCCTCCAGGTCACCATGGACGACGCCGCCACCGCCGACGAGCTGTTCAGCGTGCTCATGGGTGAGGACGTCGAGGCGCGCCGCTCGTTCATCACGCGCAACGCCAAGGACGTGAAGTTCCTGGACGTCTGAGTCCGGTCCCTTCTAGACATCCACGGCTGGCGAAGAGGAAAGAAGAACCGTGACTGAGACGACCCTTCCGCCGGAGCACGACCGCACCGAGCCGGTCGACATCCAGCAGGAGATGCAGAACTCCTACATCGCGTACGCGATGAGCGTCATCGTCGGCCGGGCACTGCCGGACGTGCGTGACGGGCTCAAGCCCGTGCACATCCGCGTGCTCTACTCGATGTTCGACTCGGGCTTCCGGCCGGACCGCGGCTACAACAAGTGCGCCCGCGTCGTCGGCGACGTGATGGGCAACTACCACCCGCACGGCGACTCGTCGATCTACGACGCGCTCGTGCGGCTCGCCCAGCCGTGGGCCATGCGGTACCCGCTGATCGACGGCCAGGGCAACTTCGGCTCGCCGGGCAACGACCCGGCCGCCGCCATGCGCTACACCGAGTGCCGCCTGACCCCGCTGGCCATGCAGATGCTCGCGGACATCGAGGAAGAGACCGTCGACTTCCGCGACAACTACGACGGCCGCATCCAGGAGCCGACGGTCCTGCCGTCCCGCATCCCCAACCTGCTGATCAACGGCAGCTCGGGCATCGCGGTCGGCATGGCGACGAACATCCCGCCGCACAACCTGCGCGAGGTCGCGTCGGGCGTGGTGTGGGCGCTGGACAACTGGGAAGCCTCCGACGAGGAGACCCTCGAAGCCGTCATCGAGCGGATCAAGGGCCCGGACTTCCCGACGCACGGCCAGATCCTCGGCAACTCGGGCATCCAGGACGCGTACCGCACCGGCCGCGGCTCGGTGAAGATGCGCGCGGTCATCGAGGTCGACGAGGACGCCAAGGGCCGCACGATCCTGGTCGTCACCGAGCTGCCGTACCAGGTCAACCCCGACAACCTCGTCGAGAACATCGCCGCGCTCGTGCGCGACGCGAAGCTCACGGGCATCTCGAACATCGCGGACGAGTCGAACAGCCGCCGCGGCATGCGCATCGTGGTCACGCTCAAGCGCGACGCGGTGGCGAAGGTCGTGCTGAACAACCTCTACAAGCACACCCAGCTGCAGTACTCGTTCGGCGTGAACATGCTGGCGCTGGTCGACGGCGTGCCGCGCACCCTGCGGCTCGACCAGATGATCCGCCACTACGTGAAGCACCAGATCGAGGTCATCGTCCGGCGGACCAGGTTCCGCCTGCGCAAGGCCGAAGAGCGCGCACACGTGTTGCGCGGTCTGGTCAAGGCGCTCGACCACCTCGACGAGGTCATCGCGTTGATCCGCCGGTCGCAGACGCCGGACATCGCGCGCACGGGCCTGATGGAACTGCTCGACGTCGACGAGATCCAGGCGAACGCGATCCTGGAGATGCAGCTCCGCCGCCTCGCGGCCCTGGAGCGCCAGAAGATCATCGACCAGTTGGCCGAGATCGAGGTCGAGATCGCGGACCTCAAGGACATCCTCGCGAAGCCGGAGCGCCAGCGTGCCATCGTGCGCGACGAGCTCATGGCCATTGTGGACAAGTACGGCGACGACCGGCGCACGGAGATCATCCCGTTCGACGGCGACGTGTCCATGGAGGACCTGATCGCGGTCGAGGACGTGGTCGTCACGATCACGCGCACCGGCTACGCGAAGCGCACCAAGACCGACCTCTACCGGGCGCAGAAGCGCGGCGGCAAGGGCGTGCAGGGCGCACAGCTCAAGCAGGACGACATCGTCGCGCACTTCTTCGTGTGCTCGACGCACGACTGGATCCTGTTCTTCACGAACAAGGGCCGCGTGTACCGCACGAAGGCGTACGAGCTGCCCGAGGCGAACCGCAACGCCCGCGGCCAGCACGTCGCGAACCTCCTCGCTTTCCAGCCGGAGGAGGAGATCGCGCAGGTCATCCAGATCAAGAACTACGAGGTGTCGCCGTACCTCGTGCTCGCCACCCGCAAGGGCCTGGTCAAGAAGTCGAAGCTGACCGACTTCGATTCCAACCGATCGGGTGGTCTTATCGGCATCAACCTCCGCGAGGACGACGAGCTGGTCGGAGCGGTGCTCTGCTCGGCGGACGACGACCTGCTCATGGTCTCCGCCGACGGCCAGTCGATCCGCTTCCACGCCACCGACGACGTGCTGCGCCCCATGGGACGTGCCACGTCAGGCGTGCAGGGCATGCGGTTCAACGCCGATGACGAGCTGCTTTCCGTCGGTGTCGTCCAAGAGGGTTTGTTCGTTTTGGTCGCGACGGACGGTGGGTACTCGAAGCGAACGCCCATCGAGGACTACCCGGTCCAGGGGCGTGGCGGCAAGGGTGTGCTGACCATTCAGCACGACCGTCGTCGTGGCAGGCTGGTGGGCGCGCTCATCGTCGACGTCGACGACGAGCTCTACGCCATCACCTCGAGCGGCGGGGTCATCAGGACTCGGGCCGAGCAGGTGCGCAAGGCTGGACGGCAGACGAAGGGCGTGCGGCTGATGAACCTCGGCGAGAGCACCACTTTGATCGCCGTCGCACGCAACGCGGACGAGCCCAGCGACGTCATCATCAGTGAGGCGTCTGCCTCGGAGGACTCTGCCGCTGACGAGGCAGTCACCCCCACCGACTCGGCTGAGTAGTCGGCATCGCTAGCGAGAGGTCAAGGACAAGCTCGTGACTCCACCCGAGAACCGCGAAGGTCGGGACGCGGACAAAACCGCGGTGATCACCAAACCGACTCCGCAGAACTCCGCGCAGAAGCCGGCGGAGAAGAAGGCGGACTCGGCTGCGGCCTCCGGTTCCTCGGGTGGAACCGCGCAGGACAAGACCAAGCCCGTGTCGGCGGAGAAGGCGGCCGAGGCCGTACCCGCCCAGGAGAAGCCGGCCGCGACTGCGGCTCCGGCCACTCCCGCACCGACCGCCACGCCGACCCCGGCTCCTGCTCCGGCCGCCACCCCGGCTCCGGCGGAGGAGAAGACGGTCTCGCTCGGCGGCGCCACCGCGGCACCCGCGCCCGCCGCCGACGAGCCGGTCGTCGTCTCGACACCGCCGCCCTGGCAGCGAGTGACGAACGACACGGAGGCTGCCCACAGCGACGCCACCGAGACGTACGTGGCTCCGGGCGCACCGCCCGTCCCGTCCGCAGCCGAACCGGCCCCGGCGTTCCCGCAGACAGACCCGGACACCGTCAAGGTCCAGAAGCCCGTGGTCACGGGCTCGGCCGTGCCGGTCGGCCTGGGCAGCAGCCGCACGTCGGTGAACATGGGCAACAGCGGGGCCCGCCCCGCCGCGTCCAGCCCGTCGTCCCGCCGTCCAGGCCGTGGCCCGCGCCGCGCCTCGCTCCAGGTGAAGCGCGTCGACCCGTGGTCGGTGCTCAAGCTCGCCCTGGTGCTGGGCGTCGCACTGTTCTTCGTCTGGCTCGTGGCGGTCGGCGTGCTCTACGGCGTCCTGCACGGCATGGGCGTCTGGGACAAGATCAACAGCACCGCGAACGACCTGCTCCAGGCCAACGAGCCGGGCGAACCGTTGATCAGTGCCGGCCGCGTCTTCGGCGTCTCGGCGATCATCGGTGCCGTCAACATCGTGCTGTTCACGGCCCTCGCAACCGTTGGCGCGTTCGTCTACAACGTGTCCGCGGATCTGGCCGGCGGTTTGGAGTTGACGCTCTCCGAGCGTGAGTGACCCCCGATTTGGGAGCGGCGAGGACGATCCTGTAAGGTTCTCCTCGTCGCCCCAAGGGGTGACGGTTGATCGAGGGCCTATAGCTCAGGCGGTTAGAGCGCTTCACTGATAATGAAGAGGTCGGAGGTTCAAGTCCTCCTAGGCCCACTCGATTCGGGGCTTACCGTGTAGGCGGAATGCGCCTACCTTTTTCCGAATCATCGTTCCTCATCTGGGGGCCAAGCCCCCAGACCCCCGGCCGGGGGCAAGCCCCCGGAGCCCCCATCACCGTTGGTCAGTCGGCTCTCGCCGTTCTGCTGTAACGTGGTGGGGTCGCTTACTTTTTCGGTCTTTGGGAGGGATTCGAAGTGGCTAAGAAGATCATCGCACTCGTCGTGGTCGCCGGTGCGGTTCTGTTCTTCGTCAAGCGCAGCCGTTCGGCCAAGGCCGACGCGGACCTGTGGCGCGAGGCCACCGCTCCCACCGACTGATCTTTGCTCTGACGGGCGGCCCGCCGCCCCCAGACCAGGGGACGTAGCTCAATTGGCAGAGCACCGCCTTTGCAAGGCGGGGGTTAGGGGTTCGATTCCCCTCGTCTCCATCCGCTTTCACCGAAGCCCTGTTCGCGCCGTTGCGAACAGGGCTTCAGTGCATTCCGCACATCACGTCACGCCGAGGCGAGCGACTTCTTCGGCGCCTTGCGCAGGGCGTCGATGCTCCACGCGCCGGCACCGGTGAACGCCAGCAACAGGAACGCCCACGAGTAGATCGCCGCGAGCTCGCCGCCGTTCTCGATCGGCAGCAGGGCCTTCGGCTGATGCACCACGAAGTAGGCGTAGGCCATGGCGCCGGAACTGAGCAATGCGGCCCAGCGCGTCCACAGTCCGATGACGATGAGACCGCCGCCGATCAGCTCGATGAGGGCCACGGGGCCGGACGGCCACGAGAGCAGATCGACTCCCTTGGACAGCTTCTGGACGCCGTGGAACACGAAGAGCAGACCGATGATGATGCGGAAGAGCGCCAGGGCGTGCTCTCGTCGTTGCTCCAGGAACTCCATGATCGGGTCCTTCCAGGGCGGGGATACAGGGGCAAAGGCACAAAAGGTATGGACCAATTTAGAGTGTCCCGCTAGAGGCGCTTTTGGTATCTGGTTGACTGTTGCCCCTATGAAACGAGCACTGCTGCTGCCCCTGCTCGGCGTCCTCGCCGCATGCGGCACCCCCGTCGCCCAGGACGTGCCGGTTCCCACGACCCAGCCCCAGCCGGTCACGACCACTACCAGCGCGGCTCCGACAGTGCCGCCCGCGCCCCAGCCCGCGAACGACGGCACGTGCCCGTACCTGGCGACCGGTTTCGTCGCGGAAGCCAACGGACAGCGCGTACCCAAAGTGAAACTGTCAACGGACGAACCTCACCCGGCGTGCTTCTTCTACGCCACCGCAACTGAGATCCAGTTGACCGTGCAGGTCTACGCGGGGGATGAGCGCGTCGCGAAGCTCATCGTGAACAAGGCGGCGCCGGACGGTTCACAGCCCGCGAGCTCGCCCACCGGCTGGACCGGAGGGTACGTCAGTAGCGAAACCGGTGTCGTCTACGCCGTGGCGAAGGGCGACGCCGCTGTGGTCGTCACGAGCAACCAGAAGCAGTCGATCAAGGCGCGCCGCATCGCCGAAGAGGCGATCAAGGGTCTGAAAATTTAAGTGCGCATGACACCGCCCCCGCGCGAAAGTGCACGGGGGCGGTGGAAGACACGACGAACGTCAGCGGTCGCCGTACTTACTTGATCGGCTCCTTCTGGGAAGGCACCTGCCCGTTGAGGACGGGCTCCGCGTGCGGAACCTGGTCCTCTTCCTGCAGGTGGACCTCCTGCGGCCGGCGCGTCATCGCGACGTAGCCAGCCGCCGCGGCCGCGACCAGGAGACCGAGCACCCACGGCCAGCGGCGGCGCTTCGGTGCGTCCGCACCGAGCTGGGCCGCGGCCTTGCGGATCTCCTTGGCACGCACCTTGGCGTCCTTGCGCGCGCTCTTCGCCGCCTTCTTCACTTCCTTGCGCACGACCTCGGCCTTGCCCATGAGGTCGGAGCGCGTCTGTGCGCTCTTCTTGGCGAGGCGCTTGCGAGAGCGACGCGTCTGCTTCTCCCAGTCCTCGGCCTTGCCCATGAGCGTGTCAGCCCGCTCGACGAGTGCGCCGCGAACCTGATCCGCCGTGATGCCACGTTCGGCAAGCTTGACCTCAGCGACGTGACCAGCGCGAACGACACCCTGACGCGCGGCCTTCAGACCGGTGCCGACAGCCTTGCCAACGTTCTCGCCGGCTCGGGTCATGACGTCCACCTCGTCCATCTCTGCTCCACGGTTTGTCGTCCGGTGATGTCATAGAGGTACCCATCGTGCCCCTTTCTGAACATGTCCGCCCGTGGATGGCACGATGGGGTGGTGGCTGACAGCAACGAATCCTTCGTCGGGACCAAGGTGACGGCGACCCTGCACACCACGCAGGGCGACATCCGCATCAACCTGTTCCCCGACCACGCCCCCAAGACGGTGGCGAACTTCGTCGGGCTCGCCGAGGGCACGAAGACCTACACCGAGGCGAACGCGAGTGGCACGAAGACGGGTCCGTTCTACGACGGCACCCTCTTCCACCGCGTCATCGCGGGCTTCATGCTCCAGACCGGCGACCCGACCGGCACCGGTCGCGGTGGCCCCGGCTACCGCTTCGCGGACGAGTTCAACTCCGAACTGCAGTTCAACAAGCCCTACCTGCTCGCGATGGCGAACGCCGGCCCCAACACCAACGGCTCGCAGTTCTTCGTGACCGTGGCGCCGACGACGTGGCTGAACTTCAAGCACACGATCTTCGGTGAGGTCGCCGACCAGGAGTCGCGCAACGTCGTCGACGCCATCGGCGGCACCACGACCGGTGCGGGCGACCGTCCGGTCAACGACATCAAGATCGAGCGGATCACGATCGAACGCGCGTGAGCAACGCCCCCGTGCCACCGGACGGGCCGATCGGAGCGCAGCCGGACATCCCGGTCTGCGCACGTCATTCCGATCGGCCCACCCGGCTGCGCTGCAGCAGGTGCGACCGTCCGGCGTGCCCGGACTGTCTGCGCGACGCCTCGGTCGGCATGCAGTGCGTCGACTGCGTGAACGAGGGCGCCCGCACGGTCCGCCAAGCCCGCACGTCCGCGGGAGCGGTGGTCTCCACCGGCCGCCCGATCATCACGCAGGTGATGATCGCGCTCAACGTGCTCGCGTACGTGGCCACGGTCGTCCAGTCCGGCAGCCCGATGAACAACTCGCGGGCCGGCCTGTTCACCACGACGTCGATGATCCCGGAGCTCACCGCCAACGGTGAGTGGTGGCGAATCCTCACGTCGGGCTTCATGCACTTCGGCCTGATCCACCTCGCGCTCAACATGGCCGCGCTCTTCGTGGTGGGCCCGGTGGTCGAGCAGGAGCTGGGCAAGCTGCGGTACAGCGCCGTCTACTTCCTGTCGCTGCTCGGCGGCAGTGCGGCGGCGTTCTTCTTCGGCACCGTCTGCCAGCAGCTCGCCGGAGCGTCCGGCGCGGTGTTCGGCCTGATGGGCGCGCTGCTGATCGTGTTCAAGCGGCAGAAGCGCGACATCTCGACGATCCTCGTGGTCGTCGGCATCAACCTGGTGTCGAACCTCTTCACCAACGCCTCGCTGCTCGGGCACCTCGGCGGGTTCGTGATCGGCGGCCTGCTGACGCTCGCCCTGGTCAAGGCGCCCGCGAAGAACCGCAACGCCTACCAGATCGGCGCTGTGGCGGCGGCCGCGTTGTTGCTCGGGGTCATGTTCGTGCTGCGTGCCTCCCAACTCGACACAGCAGCCGAAGTGATCCTGGAATACGCCAGGACCTGCCGCTAGAACCGGTTCACGGCCGCAGTGCGTGCAGCACGCCGGCGACTTCTTCGGGATCGGCGCCGAGGTCCATCCTCGTGAGCACCACGAGATGGTCCTCGGCGTCGAGTTCCAGCGTCTGCTGTTCCCTGCCGAGCCGGCGAGTGGTCTGCAGCTTGACCTTCACCTCGTGCCAGGGCAGCTGCGTCCTGCCCGTCAACCCGCGCACGGTGAGGCCGTCGGCGTCCGCGGTGAGCCTCGGCCGCGCGACCGAGAAGAACAGCGCGAAGAAGGTGACCATCAGCGTCACCAGCCCGATGAGGAGACGGCCGGCGTTGTCGTCGGCGGTGATCGTCGCGATGGCGAAGGCACCGACAGCCAGCCACGTGGCGGCGACCTGCGCGGCCGGAGGGGACCAGGTTCGAGTCACACTGTCGAGTGTCCCGCATGAATTGTGGACAACCGAACGGGCCCGCATGAGGGAAAACCGTCGCTTGTGCATTTTGGTGCAAAGTTGTCCACAGGACTTGTCCCCAATGGGGATGACTTACAGCCGTGTGCTTCGGTGACGCTGGGATGAACCAGGTGAACCTGGGGCGAACAAAGGTCGGCCCGGACGTGTGACGTCCGGGCCGACCAGTACGAACGGTGACTTGCCGAGCGCTCAGCGCCAGCGCATCGTCATCAGCAGGCCGATGATCATCAGCGCGAAGCCGATGGCGAAGTTCCACGCGCCCAGCTCGAGCATGAACGGGATCTTCTCGGCCGCGATGTAGTTGACGACCAGCCACGCGAGGCCCAGCAGCATGAAGCCGAGCATGACAACGACGTAGACCGGGTGAGACGGCCCCGCTGCCTTTACCTTGACCGGCGTGCGGCGGTCGGTGGGTGCGGTGTAGACCGCCTTCTTCCGGACCTTCGACTTGGGCATGCTGTCCTCGCCTGACGTGGATATCCGTGAGTGACGCGAGTTTACGTGCACTACTCGGTAGACACGTTAACGTAGCGACGGTGGTCAGCGAACCATCCTTGTAGACGCAGTTGTTTTCAGTTCACAGTCCGCGCGGAGGTTCTCAGGTGAACTCGGGACCCCAGCAGCCGCCTCCACGGCGTCCTGTACCTCGTCGAGATGACCTGCACCACGTGCGGGCCACACCGGCCCCCCACCCCGTGCCGCCGCCCGAGGCGACGCAGTTCACCAGTGCTTTCTCCGGAAGCCTGCCCCCGAACGCGCAGCAGCGCCCGCCGTTCCCCGGTCCGCCCTTCCCTGCCCCGCCGCCGGGCACGCCCGCTCGTGGCATGCCCCAGCCGGGCCGACCGGTGCCGCCTCCCGGAACGCCGCCGGGCGGAATGCCCCGCAGGCCGATGCCGATGCCGCCGCCACGTCCCCGCCCGGTCGACCCGCCCACCGAGGTGATCCCGCGCGTCGAGGACGACTACGACGACGAGTACTACGACGATGACGAGTACTACGACGACGAGCCCGCGGCGAAGGACGCCCCGCCGCCCGACAGCACCGCGCGCAAGGCCGTGCGCGGCGTCGGCGAAGCCCTCATCACGATGGGCCTGGTCGTCCTGCTGTTCGTCGTCTACGAGGTCTACGTGACCGACCTGCTCTCCGCGGAGAAGCAGCAGGACGCGACCGCCGCGCTCGACTCCGAATGGAGCTCGAACGTCGTCACGCCGCCCCCGGCCGACCCGAACCGCAAGTCGCAGCTGAACCTCATCGAGGGCAAGGCCTTCGCGAAGATGTACATCCCGGTCTTCGGCAACGACTGGAAGTTCTCCGTCGTCGAGGGCACCACGGACAAGCACCTCGAAATCGGCCCCGGCCACTACAAGGACACCGCCCAGCCGGGCGAGGCGGGCAACTTCTCCATCGCCGGCCACCGCGTCGGCAAGGGCGCGCCGTTCAACGACCTCGACCTGCTCCAGTCCTGCAACTCGATCGTCGTGCAGACCCAGACCCAGTGGTACGTCTACCGGGTGCTGCCGATGAGCAGCGAAGTAGCCGGCTGGGCCTCGAACCCGAAGTCGAAGGAAGCAGCCTGCGCCGGCGTGGCCCCGCTGTCGACGACGCTCGGCGACGCCTACGCGAAGACCGTAGGCCAGGAGATCGTCGTGCCGACCCAGGGCGAGGTCATCGCCCCCATCCCGCACCACGTGGGCGCGGCCGTGCCCGCAGACAAGCAGGCAAGGCTGCTCACGCTGACGACCTGCCACCCGCGCTTCTCCGACAAGCAGCGCCTGATCGTGCACGCCATCGAGACCAAGAGCTACCCGGTGGCCGACGGCTTCGCGCCGCCCGAGATGACGGAGGGCTGATGTACGGCTGGATCTGGCGGCACCTGCCGGGCCCGCTGTTCCTGCGGGTCATCGAGGCCGTCGTGCTGGTCACCGGCATCGTCGCGCTGCTGATGTTCGTGGTGTTCCCGTGGGCGGAGCCGAAGCTGCCGTTCAACAACGTCACCACGCAGTGAGCCGCTCCTCGGTGAGCCGCAGTTCAGGTCGCCTGACCGGGTGATGTCCGGCGGCGATCATGGAGCTGGACCCGCTGTTTGTGCAGCTCAGCTTGGTGTTGGGTTAGCGTGGTCTTGTGCGGCGGGGGAGTTGTCCACAGGATGTCGGGCGGCGCAGGAACCAAAATCTCGCCGTCGTCGTTGCGCATGAGGAAGCGCGCGGGGGCAGCGGGCACCAGGCTCGCCGTCCTCCTTGTTTCAGAGGCCGGTGGACTGCTCACCGGCCAGCTGCTGGCAACGCTGAAGCCTTGAAGCCTTGAGGCCGGTGACCGCCGGTCGCTGAGCCGTTCGTCGGCGGTGCGGACGATCTCCGCAGGCGAGAGCCTCGCAGGCATGAGGTCGACGTTGTCGAGTTCCATGCCGAGCGCCCACAGCTCGGTCTCGCCGTTCTCGCGATGGAGTCTCAGGCCGGCACGAGCCGGGCAACGTCCCGGGCGAACCACCAGGAAGCCTGCTGCTGGGTCATCGGCTTGATGCCGAGTTCGACGAGCAGGTCGCACACGAGCCAGATCGCGTCCTCGGCCGCCACCCTGAGACCGGCGAGGTCGCCGTTGAGGCGCAGCAAACGGTTGCGGAGCTCGGTGTTCACGGACCCAGTGGCCGCACGGACCCAGTGGCCGCACGGACGCGACCGAGATAGGTGAAGCCGCCACCGCGCGAACACGCGATGGCGGCTTCATCGGGGACGGCGCTCACGCCGTTCAAGTTCAGCCGTGCAGCCCCACACCGTGCAGCGCTCAGCCGTGCAGCCGTGCAGCCCCACACCGTTCAAGCTCAGCCGTTAGAAATCGCAGTCATCTCCTCGCGAGACACGACCTTCACGCGCTGACGCCCGTGCGCCGCACCCAGCGCGATCTCGTGGGCGTCGAGCCGGCCCCAGCCCTCGTTGGTCACGAACGGCACGCCGCGCTGCTCCAGGAACTCGACCACTGCCGCAGGCGACGGCGACGTGGCGAGGGGGAGTGCGGGGGCGTCCTCGAGGAGGCTGGTGATGGTCTCCAGGGCGTCGCCCTTGGTGTGGCCGATGAGGCCGATCGGGCCGCGCTTGATCCAGCCGGTCGTGTAGACGCCGGGCATGGGCACCTCGTCGAGGTCCAGCACGCGGCCGGCGAGGTGGGGGATCGTGCCCGAGACGTGGTCGAACGGGAGGTCGGCCAGGTGTGTCGAGAGGTAGCCGACGGCGCGGTAGACGGCTTGGACGTCCCAGTCGGTGAAGACGCCGGTGCCTCGGACGTTGCCGTCGCCGGTCAGTTCCTGGGTTTCGGTGCGCAGGCCGGTGACGCGGTCGGAGCCGAGCACCTCGACCGGTGCCTCCAGGAAGTGCAGGTGCAGGCGGCGCCAGCGGGTGCCCACGTCGCGGATCGCCCACTCCTGGAGGGTCTTCACGATCATCTCGACCTGCTTGTTGGTCCTGATCGCGTGCATCGAGGCCTCGTCGAACTCGATGCCCTCGGCGTGGACGATCACCTCGACGTTCGGCGAGTGGTCGAGTTCGCGCAGTTCCAGTGGCGTGAACTTGGCCTGGGCCGGGCCGCGGCGGCCGAAGACGTGCACGTCCGTGACCGGGGACGACGCCAGGCCCTCGTAGACGTTCTCGGGGATCTCGGTGACCAGCAGCTCGTCTGCGGTCTTGGCCAGGATGCGGGCCACGTCCAGGGCGACGTTGCCGACGCCGAGCACCGCGACGGACCGCGCTTCCAGCGGCCAGGTGCGCGGGACGTCGGGGTGGCCGTCGTACCAGGACACGAAGTCCGCGGCGCCGTAGCTGCCGGGCAGGTCGATGCCGGGGACGTCCAGAGCGCGGTCGGCCGAGGCGCCGGTGGAGAAGATGACGGCGTCGTAGAACTGGCGCAGGTCGTCGAGCTTGATGTCGACGCCGTACTCGACGTTGCCGAAGAAGCGGACCGACGGCCGGTCGAGCACCTTCTGCAGGGCCGTGACGATGCCCTTGATGCGCGGGTGGTCGGGCGCGACTCCGTAGCGGACTAGGCCGTAGGGCGCCGGCAGCTTCTCGAAGAGGTCGATCTGCGCGTCGACGTCGGACTTGGTGAGGATGTCGGCGGCGTACACGCCCGCCGGTCCAGCGCCGACGACCGCGACGCGCAAGGAACGACTCATGACACCTATTTTAGGCAAGCCTTACCTGAGCGGAGACGAGAGCTAACTCACTCGACTCGACCGACTAGGCTCTCTCCATGCGCGTGCTCGTGGTCGACAACTACGACAGCTTCGTCTACAACCTGGTCCAGTACCTGGCTCAGCTGGGTGCGGAGTGCGTCGTGCGGCGCAACGACGAGGTGGACCTCGACGAGATCGGTAAGGTCGACGGTGTCCTCGTCAGCCCCGGCCCCGGTACACCGGAGCGCGCGGGCGCGAGCATGGACGTCATCAAGAAGTGCGCCGACACCGGCAAACCCGTCTTCGGCGTGTGCCTCGGCCACCAGGCCATCGGCGTCGTCTGGGGTGGCACGGTCGACCGCGCGCCCGAGTTGCTGCACGGCAAGACCAGCATCGTCTTCCACGAGGGCAAGGGTGTTCTCGCCGGCGTGCCGCAGCCGTTCATCGCGACGCGCTACCACTCGCTGACGGTGCTGCCGGAGACGATTCCCGCGGAGTTCGAGGTCACCGGCAAGACCGAGACCGGCATCGTGATGGGCATGCGCCACAAGGAACTCCCGGTCGAGGGTGTGCAGTTCCACCCCGAGTCGGTGCTGACCGACGGCGGCCACCGGATGCTCGCGAACTGGCTGAAGGTCTGCGGCTTCGAGGTCCCCGAGTCCACCGTCGCGACGCTCGAGAACGGCATGCGCACGCTCGCCGCGGCCGCGCGCATCTGACGAAAGACGAAAGGGGCGGCTTCCCAACGGAAGCCGCCCCTTTCACGTTCCGCGGATCAGCCGCCGCCGATCCCGAGCTGGGCCACTGTGACGTTCACCGCGGTGCCCCGCGTGATCGCGGTGCCCTTGGCGATCTGCTGCGTGAGCACCTTGTCGCGCTTCGACGGGTCGGTGTTCTGGACCTTCTCGACGTTGAAGGAACCGTTCCAGCCCAACGCCCTGAGCTTCTGCTCGGCTTCCTTCTGCTCCAGGCCGACGAGGTCCGGCATCTCGAGCTGGTTGCCTTTCGAGACCGTCAGCGTGACCGCCGTGCCCTTGTCGACCTTGCTGTTGGCCTGCGGGTTCTGCGTGAGGACGGTGCCCTCGGGCTTGGCGCTGTCGACCGGGTTGATGACGACCTTGAAGCCGGAACCCTCCAGGGTCTGGCGAGCGTCGGCCTCGTCGTCGCCCAGCACGGACGGCACGTTCACCCGGTCCGGCGCCTTGCCGAGCTGGATGGTGATCGTGCTGCCCTTCTTCTGCTTCACGCCGACGTCGGGGGTCTGCGCCGCGACCTTGTTGGCCTTGGACGCGTCGTCGACCTCGATCGACTCGCCCTGCGCCAGCTTGAAGCCGTTGGGGTCCTTGTCCAGGATCTGCTGGGCCTCTGCCGCGGTCTTGCCCTTCAGATCGGGCACGACGCCCTCACCGGGAAGCGCGCCGATGGAGATGGTGACCTTGGTGCCCTTGGCCAGCGAGGTGCCCTCGGCCGGATCGGTGCCGATCACCTTGTTGATCTGGTCTGCCGTGCACTTCGGCGCGGCGCCGGCCGGACCCGGTTCGCAGGGAACGTTCTCCTGGGCCGGCACGAGACCCGCCTTGGTGATCGTCTCCTTGGCTTCGAGCGCGCTCAGACCGATGACCGACGGAACGGACGCCTTCTCCGGCGCCGCGTTGTCGTTGCCCATCAGGTTCGTGGTGATCCACGCGGCGAGACCGAGGACGGCCACGCACAGGATCACCACGAGCGTGATCATGATGGCCTTCTTGCGCCGCGCGCGACGCTCTTCTTCCTCGTCGGCGATCGGGTCGTAGTCGTCGTCCGGCTCCGACTTCAACGCAGCCGGGCGGTGCCTTCCACCGGACACGACCTGCGTGCGGGCGGGACGCGCCGCCGCCTGCTCGTTCATCACGGCGGTGCGGTCCTCGGCCGTCATCACGGCGGGCGCGGACGGACGCTGGCCCGACAGCACGCGCACCAGGTCTCCGCGCATCTCCGCAGCCGACTGGTAGCGGTTCGCCGGACCCTTCGACATCGCCTTCAGCACGATCGCGTCGAGCTGCGGCGACACCTTCGGGTTCAGCTGCGACGGGGCCTTCGGGTCTTCCCGCACGTGCTGGTACGCGACCGCGACGGGCGAGTCACCGGTGAACGGGGGCTCGCCGGTGAGCAGTTCGAACAGCACGCAACCGGCCGCGTAGACGTCGGAACGGGCGTCGACGGACTCGCCGCGCGCCTGCTCCGGCGAGAGGTACTGGGCCGTGCCGATGACGGCGGCGGTCTGGGTGACCGCGGCCTGGCCGTCGTGCAGCGCGCGGGCGATGCCGAAGTCCATCACCTTCACGGCACCGGACTTCGTGATCATCACGTTCGCCGGCTTCACGTCGCGGTGGACGATGCCGTGCCGGTGGCTGAAGTCGAGCGCGGCCGAGACGTCGGCCATGACCTCCATCGCGCGCTTGCCCGACAGCGGACCCTGCGTCTTCACGATGTCGCGCAGCGTCCGTCCGTCGACGAACTCCATCACGATGTACGGCAACGGGCCGTACTCGGTCTGCGTCTCACCTGTGTCGTAGACGGCGACGATCGCCGGGTGGTTCAGGGCGGCGGAGTTCTGGGCCTCACGCCGGAAACGTTCCTGGAACTGGGAGTCACGGGCGAGGTCGGCCCGCAGCACCTTGATCGCCACGTCTCTGCCGAGGCGGACGTCCCGCCCCTTGTGGACCTCGGACATGCCGCCGTACCCGAGAGTCTCACCCAGTTCGTAGCGGTTTGAGAGCAGTCGCGGAGTGCTCATCGGTGCTTCGTCCCGCTCCTCGTCGACGGTGTTCCGAACTCGGTTCTGGTCTTGCTCATGGCGCGCACGTCACCTTCACCTGCGAGCCGACCGGCACCTCGCCTGTGGGCGCGATGGCGGTGACCCGGCACTTCTTCAAATCGCCCGGAGCTGTGCCCTGCGCGCTCTGCACCTGCGGCTCCAGGCCGTGGTCGATCAGGTCGATGCTGACCGCGTCACCGGAACGGCCGATGTAGTCGTCCTCGTTGATCCGCATCGGCTGACTGCCCGGTATCCGGTCAGCGGAGTCGGGCTTCGCCTGACCGCTCGCCGGGGCGTTCGGGTTCGCCGTGCTGGACGTCGTCGGCCGGCCGCCTTGCCCGGTGCTGCCATTGTTCTTGACGGTCAGCTTCCACAGAACTACCACGCCGACCACCAGCAGCACAGCCACCAGGAAAGCGACCATAACCCAGACGACGGTCCGGTTTCTCGCCGCCGGTGTCGGCATGGGGGTGAACGTTCCGGTCTGGTGCACCGGCTGCATCCCGGTCTGGTGCGCCGGCTGCATCGTCGGATGGGTACCGGGACGACCCTGTCCTCCCGGGTGGTGCGCCATCTGCGGTGGAATCGACAGCGGCTGCGACACCTGCGGAGGAGGCGGAGGCTGTGGTGCCTGCACGACCTGCTGTTGCTGCTGCTGCGGGATCACCTGGGGCATCGTGAACCCGGACGGCGTCGGCAGCGGCTGGCCCACCCGCACCGCGCTGACGGCCGCGGCGAACTCCCCGCCGGTCCGGTAGCGCTGCCTCGGATCCTTCACCAGCGTGGCCTCGATCAACGCCCGTGCACCCGGCGGGACGTCCGGCGGCAACGGCGGCGCGATGTCGCGGATGTGCATCATCGCGACCGTCACCGCGTTGTCCGAGAGGAACGGCCGATGACCGGCCATGCACTCGTAACCACACACTGCCAACGAGTAGACGTCGCTCGCCGGTTCGGCCTCGCCACCAAGAGCCTGCTCGGGCGCGATGTAGTGCGCGGTGCCCATCACCATGCCGGACCGCGTCACGGGTGCCGCGTCCACGGCCTTCGCGATGCCGAAGTCGGTGATCTTCACCTTCCCCGACGGCGTGACCATGATGTTGCCGGGCTTCACGTCGCGGTGCACGAGCCCGCGTTCGTGGGCCGCCTGCAACGCGTTCCCGGTCTGTTCCAGCAGGTCGAGCGTCACGTCGGCGGTCAGCCGGCCCCGGGAGATGATCGTCGCGAGTGGTTCGCCCTCGACGAGTTCCATCACCAGGTACGCCGTGTCCTCCGGCCCGTCCGCGACCGACGCGGTCTCGCCGTAGTCGTGCACCGACGCGATGCCGGGGTGGTTGAGCGACGCGGTCATCCGCGCCTCGACGCGGAACCGGTGCAGGAACTCGGGATCTCCGGAGAGCTCCGCCTTGAGCACCTTCACCGCGACGCGGCGGTCGAGCCTGTCGTCCGCCGCTTCCCAGACCTCGCCCATGCCACCGACCGCGATCCGCCTGCTCAGGCGGTAGCGGTCGGCGAGGAGCTGGCCCTTGGTCAGCATCAGCGGCCTGCCAGGTACGCGTTCATCACGGCGCGCCCGATCGGAGCGGCGACCTTGCCACCGGTGGCACCCAGCCCGCGGTCGCCACCGTCCTCCACGATGACCGCGATCGCGATCTCCGGCTTCTGGGCCGGCGCGAACGCGATGTACCAGGCGTGCGGCTTGAACTTCGTCACGTCGGAACCGTGCTCGGCGGTACCGGTCTTGGACGCGACCTGCACGTTCTGCAGGCGGCCCTCACCACCGGTGTTGATCTCCGACTGGATCATCATGTCGCGCAGGGCGTTGGCGTTGGCCGTGCTCATCGCGGTCTCGACCTGGTCGGGCTCGGTGTCGTCGATAGACTTCAGGTCCGGGCCGAGGATCTTCGACACCAGGTACGGCTGCATGCGCTTGCCGTTGTTCGCGATCGTCGCCGCGATCACCGCGTTCTCCAGCGGGGTGATCTGCACGTCGCGCTGGCCGATGCCGGTCTGGTAGAGCGCCGCGTCGTCCGGGATCGGGCCGAGCGTCGAGGTCTCGACGACCAGCGGCACCGTGAGGTCCGGGTCGTTGAAGCCGAACTTCTCGGCCTGGCGGCGCAGCTTGTTCGCGCCGAGCTGGCCCGCCATCTCACCGAACGCCGTGTTGCACGACTTGGCGAGCGCGGTCTCCATCGACACCGTCTCGCCGGGACCGCACGGGGTGCCGTTGAAGTTCGGCAGCGGGGTCTGGCTGCCGGGCAGCGTGATCGAGCCCTTGGCGGTGTACTGCGTGTCCTTGTTCTTGCCGTCGGCCAGTGCCGCGGCGGCGACGAGGACCTTCAACGTCGAGCCGGCCGGGTACAGGGCCTGCGTCGCGCGGTTGACCAGCGGGTCGCCGCCGTCCTTGGAGGTGAGCTGCTTCCACGCCGCAGCCTGCTCGTTCACGTCGTGGCTCGCGAGCAGGTTCGGGTCGTAGGACGGTGTGCTGGCCATCGCGAGGATCTCGCCGGTGTCCGGCTTGATGGCGACGACCGAGCCGGTGAAGCCCTTCGCCACCAGCTGGTCGTACGCGGTCTGCTGCACCTTGGCGTTCAGGGTGAGCTGCACGTTGCCGCCGACCGGGTCACGACCGGTGATCAGCGCGGAGATGCGGCGCGTCAACAGCCTGTCGTCCGAGCCGTTGAGCAGGTCGTTCTCGGCGCGCTCCATGCCGGAGGTGCCGTACGTGACCGACAGGTAGCCGGTGACGGGCGCATAGGCCGGACCGCTGTTGTACGTGCGCAGGTACCGGAGACGGTCAGTCGTCTCCTTGACGTCCGCGATCACCGTGCCGTCGGCGATGGTGATCAGACCGCGCTTGCGGGCGTACTCGTCGAGCAGAACCCGGCGGTTGTAGGCGTTCTTGCGCCACTCGTCGGCGTTGATCACCTGGACCCACGTGGCGTTGCCCAGCAGGAGCAGGATCATCACCATCATGGCCATGCCGACGCGGCGGAGCGGTGTGTTCATTTGGGACGCTCCACCATCACAGTGTGCTGGTCGGCGATAGCCGGCTGTTGCGGTTTCGGCTTCGCGACCCGCTGCGGGGCCCGCGCCGCCGCAGAAATCCGCAGAAGCAACGCGACCAGGATGTAGTTCGCGAGAAGTGAGGAACCGCCGTAGGACAGGAACGGCGCGGTGATACCCGTCATCGGGATCAGCTTGGTGACGCCGCCGACGACGATGAAGACCTGGAAGCAGACCGCGAACGCGAGACCGCCGCCCAGGAGCTTGCCGAAGCTGTCGCGCACCGAGATGGCGCCGCGCAGGCCGCGCAACGCGAAGACCATGTAGACCAGCAGCAGTGCCGCGAAGCCGACGAACCCGAGCTCCTCGCCGATCACGGCGGTGATGAAGTCGGTGTTCGCCTCGGGGATCATCTCCGGGCGGCCGGCGCCGAGGCCCGCACCGCCGATGCCGCCGGTCGCGAGACCGAACAGCGACTGCGAGATCTGGTACCCGCCACCGATGATGTCGTAGCGGGCGATCGGGTCCTGCCAGTTCGCGACGCGCTGCTGCACGTGGTTGAAGAGCTTCCACGCGATGACGGCGCCGCCGGCGAACAGGCCGAGACCGAGCACGACCCACGCCGCTCGTTCGGTCGCGATGTAGAGCAGCACGAGCACGATGCCGAAGAACAGCAGCGAGGACCCCAGGTCCTTCTGGAGCACCATGACCGCGACCGTGACGCCCCAGGCCGCGAACAGCGGGCCCAGGTCACGGGCACGCGGCAGGTCCATGCCGAGGAAACGGCGGCCCGCCACGGTGAACAGGTCTCTCTTCGACACGAGGAACGCGGCGAAGAAGACCATCAGGAGGATCTTGGCGAACTCACCCGGCTGGAGCGACAGCGGACCGATGCGCAACCAGATCTTCGCGCCGTTGATCGTCGGCGCGATGAAGCCGGGCAGCACACCGGGGAGCAGCAGCGCGACCAGTCCGACGAGACCGAACGTGTAGCCGAAGCGCGCCAGCATCCGGTGGTCCGGGAGGAACTTCAACGTGGCCGCGAACATCAGCAACCCGATGCCGGTCCAGATGACCTGCTTGAACGCCACCGGGTCCCACGTGGAGCCGTCCGGGAAGACGGTGCCCTCCAGGGCCAGGTCGATCCGGTGGATGACCACCAGTCCGAGCCCGTTGAGCAGTGCGACGCACGGCAGGATCGCCGGGTCGGCATAGGGCGCCCACCTGCGCACGGCGAGGTGGGCACATGCGAAGAGTGCGAGGTACGCGAGACCGAGGTAGAGGATCCTCAGGCTCAGCGAGCGCTCCTGGTTCAGTTCGACCAGGATCAGCGCCAGCGTCACGAGACCGGCGGCGAACGACAGCATCACCAGTTCGGTGCCGCGTCGTGTCGGCGCCTTCAGCCCCGGCGACGTGTTGGTCGTCGCCGACGCGCCTGGTGAACCTTCCCCGGCGGGGACGGGCGAGCCCATCAACTACGGACCCTCCCGGCATTCCACACCCGGCTTTTGCTGGGAGGGGGTGAGCGAAGGCTCGGTGGAACCGGTCTCCGGGTTCGGAGAGCCGTTGACGGGCGGCGTGTTCGGAGTGCTGGACGGAGTGCTCGGCGTCGTCGACGGCGTCGTGCTGGTCGACGAGGTGTCCTTGCACAGCGGCAGCATGTGCTCCGTGCGCAGCAACCGGACCGCGGCGCGGGCGCCGTCGAGTCCGTTGTCGCTGCGGATGCCCGCGGTGATGGTCTTCCGGCCGGCTTCCTGCAGGTCGTTCAGCGTGATCGGGGTGCAGCCCGTGGATCCGGGCGGGCACGAGTCCTCGACCTTGGACGACAGCTTGAAGCCGAGCACCGAGCCGTTGAGGCCGCGGAAGATCGCGACCTGGCCGGTCTCGGTGGCGCCGACGTAGAACTGGGTGTTGAGCCACAGCTTGCCGCCGACCGCCACGACACCGGTCAGCAGGAGGAGCACGAAGATGATCGCGAACGCCTTGATGGCGTTGCGCTTCTTGCGCTTCGGGTCCTGCGGAGGTGGTGGCGGTGCGTCCATCCGCTGCGGCATCGGCGGGCGCTGCTGCGTGAGCGCGCTCGCCCGCGACGCCGCGGAGTCGGGCGGGGTGTTGTGCTCCTCGCTGCCGTCGCCGGCCGCGCCACCGAGGATCGGGTAGTCGTCGCCGAAGTCGACGTCCTCGACGTCCGCCACGATCACCGTGACGTTGTCGGGGCCGCCGCCCTTGAGCGCGAGCTCGATCATCCGGTCCGCGCAGGCCTGCGGGTCGGGGATGCGGATCGCCTCGTCGAGCGTCTCCAGGCTCACGACGCCGGACAGACCGTCCGAGCAGAGCAGGAACCGGTCGCCGACGCGCGCTTCGCGCACCGTGAGGCTGGGCTCGAAGTCGTGCCCGGTGAGGGCGCGCAGCAGCAACGAGCGTTGCGGGTGCGTGGCGGCCTCGTCCGGGGTGATCCGGCCCTCGTCGATCAACGACTGGACGAACGTGTCGTCGTGCGTGATCTGCGCGAAGGAGCCCTCCCTCAGGAGGTACGCGCGCGAGTCGCCGATGTGCACGAGCCCGAGGCGGTTGCCCGCGAACAGGATGGCCGTGAGCGTGGTGCCCATGCCCTCCAGGTCCGGGTCGCTCGTCACGAGCTCGGAGATGGCGCCGTTGCCACTCGCGACCGCGTCGCGCAGCTTGCCGAGGAGGTCGTCGCCGGGCTCGTCGTCGTCGACGTGCGCCAGCGAGGCGATGACCACCTTGCTCGCGACTTCACCGGCGGCGTGGCCACCCATGCCGTCGGCTACTGCGAGCAGGCGGGGGCCCGCGTACACGGAGTCCTGGTTGTTGGCGCGAACCAGGCCCCTGTCGCTGCGGGCCGCGTATCGAAGAACCAAGGTCATGAGCGCAGCTCGATCACCGTTTTGCCAATGCGGATCGGGGTGCCGAGAGGTACGCGCAGGGGTGCGGTGACCTTGGCTCGGTCTAGGTAGGTGCCGTTCGTGGAACCGAGGTCCTCCACGTACCAGTCGGTACCGCGCATGGACAGCCGCGCGTGCCTGGTCGACGCGAAGTCGTCGTCCAGCACGAGGGTGGAGTCGTCAGCGCGGCCGATCAGGATCGGCCTGCCGTCGAGCGAGATGCGGGTGCCTGTGAGCGCCCCGTGGGTGACCACGAGTTGCCGAGGTGCCTTGCTTCCCCTCGCCGGCTTCTCGGACCTCCGGAATCCGGGCAGACCTGATGCCCGGAGCCCTGAGGCTGCGTAAAGATCAGAGCGGACCACACGTAGGGCGGCCAGCACAAAGAGCCAGAGGAGCACGAGAAAGCCCGCTCTGGTCAGCTGCATCACCAGCTCTGGCACCGGTTGTAACCGCTCCTGCCTTGAGTTGCTTACCGACGCCCGTATCGACCTCTAGCCCGCGGTGCGGAAAACCAGTGACGAGTGGCCGATGCGGACGACGTCGCCCTCCGCGAGCTGCCAAGTCTGCACTGGCGTGCCGTTCACCGTGGTGCCGTTTGTCGAACCGAGATCAGCGAGCATCGCATTCTGCCCGTCCCAGGAGATTTCCAGGTGGCGCCTGGAGACCCCGGTGTCCGGGAGGCGGAAGTCGGCTTCCTGCCCACGACCTACGACGTTTCCACCCTGCTTCAGGTTGTACGTCCGGTTGGATCCGTCGTCGAGGTGCAGCGTCGCGTTGAGCTGACGGTTCGCGCCCTGGGTGGCCGGCGGGGCGTATCCGCCCTGGTTGTAGCCCTGGTCGTAGCCGCCCTGCTGGCCGTAGCCCTGCTGCTGGCCGTAACCCTGGTCATAACCGCCGGCGGGCTGCTGGCCGTAGCCCTGGTCGTAACCGCCGCCCTGCTGGCCGCCGGCGTAACCCTGGTCGTAGCCCTGCTGGCCGTAGCCCTGCTGCTGGCCATAACCCTGGTCCTGGCCATAGCCCTGCTGCTGGCCGCCGCCGTAGCCCTGGTCGTAGCCCTGCTGCTGGCCGTAGCCCTGGTCGTAGCCGGTGGCGGGCTGCTGGCCGTAGCCCTGGTCGTAGCCCTGCTGGCCGTAACCCTGCTGGCCGTAGGCCGGGTCCTGTCCTGGTTGGCCATAACCCTGCTGCTGGCCGTAACCCTGCTGGTCATAGCCCTGCTGCTGGTCGTAGCCCTGCTGGCCGTAGCCGCCCTGACCATAAGGGTCCTGGGCGGGCTGGCCCTGTCCTTGTCCGTAGCCGGGAGGCTGGCTCATGGGTCGGTCTCCTGCGGTGCGAGGTGGTGCTGACCGTCGGCTGGCCGCTTTCACGTCGGGGTCGACGGACGAGCTGGTTCGGAACTGTCCGGTGTGCAGCGCCTCGGAGCGCTCCAGGGAGACTACGACGTCACCATAGGTATCCCATCCGGACTCGGCCAGGTGCTCTCGCAGGCCCTCTGCGAGAAGCTGTGTGATGCGTAGTTCATCCTGCTCGTCGCCCGCAAGTCGTTCGTGGTCCTGAGGCCCGAGCAGCACCTTGTAGTGGTTGGGGGCTAGCAGTCTGCCACCCGCGAGCTCGCGGATGTTGCTGTCACCCTCCCGATGCAGTGCCTGTGCCACCTCTTGGGGCACGACGCTGCCGCCGAACACGCGCGCGAAGGTGTTGCCGACCAGACCTTCGAGCTTGCGCTCGAAGCGTTGCAGGCCCATGTCGACTCCTTCCGTTCATGCCGATCGGCCCGGGCTCCTGTACCGATCGTATCCGGGTACGACCAGCCCTACAGGGGGCGATTAGGAACCTGGTTTGGACGCGTGCTAGTGTTTCCAACGTCTCCAGGGGCAAGTGGCGGAATGGCAGACGCGCACGGTTCAGGTCCGTGTGTCCGAAAGGACGTGGGGGTTCAACTCCCCCCTTGCCCATCGAAAGACAGATGGAACCCCCCTCGCGGAATCGCGAGGGGGGTTCTTTCGTTGATCGGCAGTATCGGATTCCTTGATCTACCAGGTGATGTCTGTCACTCGTTCGGGGGGCGCCATGTGGGCGATAGCGGCTGCCGACTTCGGCGCTGAACTCGAACTCGTCGAGGTTCCCCGGCCCACGCCAGAACCAGGTCAGCTCCTGGTCCGGCTGTTCGCGGCGAGCGTCAACCCGTTCGACCGCAAAGTCGTGAACGGGATGCTCCGCGGTTCCGCTCCTCACCAGTTCCCACTCGTTCCCGGAACTGATGGTGCGGGTGAGGTGGAAGGTTCCGGAGAGAGGATTTTCGGCACGTTCTTCCGCCGTCCCGTCGGCGGCGGAACATACGCCGAGTACGTCACAGTTCCGGCCGAGAACGCGTTGGCGCCGTTGCCGGAAGATCTGGATCCCGCCGTCGCCGCCGCATTGCCGACCGCGGGTATGACCGCTTTGCAGTTGGTCGAGTCACTGGGCACCGCGCAATCCGTGCTGATCGTCGGTGCCTCGGGCGGCGTCGGGTCGTTCGCCGTCCAGATCGCGCGTGCGGCGGGCAAGCGGGTCATCCCGATCGGCCGCGGCGACTCCCTCGTGGAGGCCGACGCGCTCATCGACCTCGTGAGCGCCGACCGTTCGTCGTTCGAGGCGAACGCGCGTCACGCGCCGCTCGCCTTCAACACCAACTACGTTTCCGCTGATCCGGGGCAGAACTTCGGCCTGAAGGGGTCGCGGGACATGTTGGTGCGACTGGCGTCCATGGTGCAGTCGGGTGACCTGGAAGTACCGATCGGCCGACGCGTGCCGTTGCGCGAGGCGACCGACGTTTTCGCAGGTCACGAGCCCGGCAAAACAGTGATCATCATGTAGGTGGTCGTTCTGGCGCGGTGAACGGTCGGCGGACGGTGACCGGTGCCGCTGACCGGCTTTTTGCCCACACGCCTGGCGCACACACCCTGAGCAGCCTTTTTGGTGCGTCCATCCGGATTAACGTCACCCAGACGGCAGCACAGCAGGACCGAACTCCCCTCGCCACTCCTCGACCGGTCACCGACCGGTCGGCGCCGTCGATCGCAGGGGGTCCTGTGACCTGGGGGCGGGCCGCGCGCTTCCTGCTAATTCTTATGCCAGAGCACGAGTCGAAACGCGGCGGATCTCCCGCCGCGGGTGACGAGGAGGCACTGGCGTGAGCAGCACCCCAGCAAGGATCGCGGCGCTCGACAGCTCGAACGGTCTGTCGACCACCCCGGTCCCGGTTCCGGAACTGCCCGCGTCCGTCGAGGAGCTGGCTGCCGCTGCGGCGATCCGCCTCGGCTGGCACGGCGTGGTTCTCCCCGAAATGGTCCTGATGGGCCGCAAGGTCGTCGTCGTGGCCGAACTCCTGGCCGACGCCCACGCCGAGCGCGTGTGCGTGGGTGCGGGCCCCGAGGCCGACAAGACCACCGTCTCCACGTGGGTGTGGCCGGAGATGGAAGGCCGCGTTCCCCCCGCCGCGGTGCGGATCGTCGGCGTCCTGGCCGTCGCCCGTCACTGGAGGACCGCCCTCGCTTCCGCCGTCCCCTTCGCCCGCTACGGCAACGCCGCGGTCGTCCTGCCCGAGTCGGTCGCGTTCTCGCACGACTACCTCGCGAACTGCCTGCCGCGCGTGCGCCGCTACGGCGTCTCGGTGCTGCTGGCCGACGACGAGAAGGACCTCTCGGTCGACGTGTCCGGCCGCCAGGAGAACGCCCCCTCCGAGGACACCGCCATCACCCGCTGGGTCAACGAACTGGTCTACGAGCAGGTGCTCGCCACCGCTTCCTGATCTACGGTCGGGCCATGCGAGTAGTCATAGCCGGCGGACACGGGCAGATCGCGCTGCTTCTCGAGCAGCAGCTGGCCACCCGTGGAGACGCCGCCACAGCACTGGTCCGCAATCCCGACCACTTCGCCGATGTGCAGGAAGCCGGAGCCGTTCCGGTGTTGTGCGACCTGGAGTCCGCTGATCTGGACTCGGTCGCCGCGTATTTGAACGGTGCTGATTCGGCCGTGTTCGCCGCTGGTGCCGGCGCCGGATCTGGTGCCGCCCGCAAGGACACCGTGGACTACGGAGCCGCTGCGCTCTTCGCCTCTGCCTGCGTCGAGGCCGGGGTGCGGCGGTTCCTGCAGGTGTCCACCGTCGGGATCGAGTCCGCGGACTCGCCGTCGGTGGACCCCGAGTTCGCGGTGTACCTCAAGGCCAAGAAGCTGGCCGAGGACGACCTGAAGCCGCGTGACCTCGACTGGACGATCCTGCGGCCGGGGCCCCTGGTGAACGACGCGCCGACCGGGCTGGTCACGCTGGCCGAGTCCCGGCTACCGCGGTCGTCCGTCACCCGTGCCGACGTCGCCGCCGTGCTGGCCGAGCTGCTCAACGCTCCCAACACGATCGGCAAGACGCTGGAACTGGTGAACGGCGAGACGCCGGTCGCCGACGCCGTTCGCGTGATCCTTTAGGGCGATACACGCCCTAGCCGAGCACGCGGTCCAGGTAGGGGTTCGTGAACGTCCTGCCTGGATCGACCTCGTCCCGCACCCGCAGGAAGTCGTCGAAGTGCGGGTACAGCGGACGGAGCTCCGTCGCGGTCAGGTCGTGCATCTTGCCCCAGTGCGGGCGGCCGCCGACCGACGCCGCGATGCTCGCGTACGCGTCGAAGAAAGCCTTGTACTGCATGCCGAGTGCCTGGTGCATCGAGATGTACGCGGTGTCGCGGCCGTTCGCCGTGGAGAGCCAGATGTCGTCGGCCTGGGCGACGCGCACCTCGCACGGGACGATCAGGTGGTCGCGCTCTCCCAGCTTGGCGGCAACGGCCTGGAGTTCGCGGATCACGTCCATCAGCGTCTCGCGGGGGATCGAGAACTCGGTCTCCACGAACCGCACGCGCCTGGGCGTCACGAAGACGTTGTGCGAGTAGTCCGAATAGGACCGCTCGGAGATCAGCGAGCCGCAGAGTTCGTTGAGGCGCCTGGTGTAGCGGGGGAAGGTCTTGGCGACCTTGGTGACCGCGCCGAACGCGGCGTTCTCCATGACCTCGTACTCCCAGGCCTGGCGGAGCTTCGAGAGCGGGCGCGCGGCTTCGGTGATCCTGTTGTTGCGCTTGAGGATCACGCGGTCGGAGTGGGTGAACCAGTGGAACTCGACGTGGTCCTCCACGGCGCAGAGGTCGTCGAACTGCTCCAGCACGGCGTCGAGGCGGCCCGGGGCTTCCTGGGCCTGCAGCACGAAGGACGGGACGCAGCGCAGGGTCAGGGTGCTGATGACGCCCAGCGCGCCCAGGCCGACGCGGGCGGCGTTGAAGAGGTCCGGGCGTTCGGTCCGGGAGCAGGTGACCACGGAGCCGTCGGCGAGGACCAGTTCCAGCGCTTCGATGGCGGTGGCGAGGACGCCCAGTTTTCCGCCGGTGCCGTGGGTCGAGGTGGAGACCGCGCCGGCGACGGTCTGGGCGTCGATGTCGCCCAGGTTCGGCATCGCGAGGCCCAGGCGGTGGAGGTCCGCGTTGAAGACGCGCAGGGGAGTGCCGGAGCGGACGGTCACCAGCCCGCTTTCCGCGTCCGCGCGTACGATTCCGGTCCAGCGGTCCAGGTCGAGCGCGGTTTCCGGGGCTACGGCGATGTCGTTGAACGAGTGGCCGCTGCCCCGCGCGCGGACGCGGCCGCCGGAGAGGACGGCTGCGGCGATCTCGTCCGTGCTGGACGGGTGGACGACGCGCGCAGGCGTGCACGAAGCCGTTCTAGCCCAGTTCGTCCACACGCGAACCTCCACGAGAGAGTGTGACCTGCGAGTAACGTAAGTGAAAGCTCTTCACGTTTCAAGGGTTCAGGACGTACCGTCAGAGCATGCGCCGAACTCGACTCGATGCCGCGACGAAGGACCTGGATCCTCCGTTCGCGATCGTCGACCTGGATGCCTTCGACCACAACGCGGCGGACCTCGCCCGTCGCGCTGCCGGTCATCCGATCCGGGTCGCGAGCAAGTCGATCCGCGTGCGCGAACTGGTGAGCCGGGCGCTCGAACGGCCCGGTTACGCCGGCGTCATGTGCTACTCGCTGGCCGAGGCCCTGTGGCTGTCCGAGCAGAACGTCACCGAGGACCTGCTCGTCGCCTACCCGACCGCGGACCGCGCGTCGTTGCAGAAGCTCGCGGCCAACGAGACCGCGCGCCAGCGCGTCACGATCATGGTCGACTCCACCGAGCACCTCGACTTCGTGGACGCCGCGATCGGGCCGCACGCCGACATCCGGGTCTGCCTGGAGCTCGACGTCTCGTGGCGACCGCTGCCCGGCGTCCACATCGGACCACGCCGTTCGTCGATCCACACGCCACAGCAGGCCAAGGCGCTCGCCGCGAAGATCGTGCAGCGGCACGGTTTCAAGCTGGTCGGCGTCATGGCCTACGAGGGACAGATCGCCGGCCTGGGCGACAACCCGCCGGGCCAGCCGCTGCGTGCGATCGGGATCCGGCTCATCCAGAGCAAGTCCGGACCAGAACTCGTCGAACGCCGGACCGCCGTGGTCACCGCGGTCCGGCAGGTCGCCGACCTGGAGTTCGTCAACGGCGGCGGCACCGGCAGCCTGGAGCTCACCGGCTCCGACCCGTCGGTCACCGAGCTCGCGGCGGGCTCCGGCCTCTTCGGACCGACCCTGTTCGACGGCTACCAGGCGTTCAAGCCGGAACCGGCGGCGCTGTTCGCGTTGTCCGTGGTGCGCAAGCCGACCAAGCGGGTGGCCACGCTGTTCGCCGGCGGCTACATCGCGTCCGGCACGCCGACACCCGACCGCCAGCCGTCGCCGTACCTGCCGGCCGGCCTGAAGACGCTCGGCCTCGAAGGCGCGGGCGAGGTGCAGACGCCGGTCACCGGCAAGGCGGCGGAGCAGCTGCGGATCGGCGACCGCGTCTGGATGCGGCACGCCAAGGCGGGTGAGCTGTTCGAGCGGTTCGACGAGGTGCACCTGGTGCACGGTGACCGCATCGAGCGCACCGTGCCCACGTACCGCGGTGAGCGCAGGAACTTCGGCTAGGCGGGCAGGCGCGACGACAGGTAGCCCCTGACCAGCGCCCTCGCCTCGGTCAGGATCGCCTGGTCGCCCGTCGGGTTCTTCCGGAACGCCATCTTCATCACGGCGTCGGCGGCCTCGACGGCGATCGCGATCGGCAGCTGGACCTCGTTCATCGGGATGCCGAACTTGCCCGAGATCAGCTCCGAGATCTTGTCGGAGATGACGGCGTTGTTGTCGCGGCGGTCGTCGAGCAGGCGCATGTCGACGACGTCGCCGAAGTGCAGCTTCCCGAACGCCGGGATCTCGCGGTGCATCGTCACGTAGACGTCGAACACCGTGTCCACGGCGTCCCACCAGTGCTCGAGCGTCGCCTGCTCGAGCCGTTCGGTGATGCCGAGGGAGAACTTGTCGACGTTGCGCAGCGTCAGCGCCTGCACGACGGCTCTTTTGTCAGGGAAGAACTGGTAGAGCGAACCGACTGCCACGCCCGCTCTCTCCGCGATCAACGTCGTGGTGACGCCGTCGTAGCCCACCTCGTCGATGAGGGTCGCGCAGGCCTCGAGCATGCGCTCGACTCTCTTGGCGCTGCGCTGCTGCACGGGCTGACGGCGAAGCGGGGTGGTGCTCGTCACGGCGACTCCCAGTAGTTCGGGTACTTCCATCTTGCCTGTTGTACGGCTCTTTCACTTCCCTGAACCTGTCAACACGCCTACGATCCGAACAAGTTTCACATTTGGAGGATCGATGAGCGACTTCCTTTGGGGAGTGTCGACGTCCGCGTTCCAGATCGAGGGCGCGTTCGACGCTGGCGGCCGAGGCCCCTCCGTGTGGGACGAGTTCTCTCCTGTACACGAGAACCAGAACGCTTCCGTTGCGTGCGACCACTACCACCGGTGGCGTGAGGACGTTGCGCTCATGACGCAGCTCGGCGTGAACGCGTACCGGTTCTCGATCGCGTGGCCGCGCATCCAGCCGTCCGGCAAAGGACCTGTCAACGCCGAGGGCCTCGACTTCTACGACCGCCTGGTCGACGCGCTCGTCGACGTCGGTATCGCCCCCGTCGCGACGTTGTACCACTGGGACACCCCGGCGGAACTGGAGGCCGAGGGCGGCTGGCTGACCCGGGACGTCGCCGACCGGTTCGCCGACTACACGGCGCTGGTCGCAGACCGGCTCGCCGACCGCGTGAAGCTGTGGATCCCGATCAACGAACCCGCGATGGTGACGTTGCAGGGCTATGCGATCGGCGAGCACGCTCCCGGGAAGGCGTTGCTCATCGACGCGTTGCCGACCGCCCACCACCTGAACCTCGCTCACGGCCGTGCGGTCGAAGTGCTCCGCTCGTTCAACGCGCAGGCCGTCGGCACGGCGAACAACCACACCCCCGCCTGGCCGGTTGGGCCGAATGACGTAGCAGCCGCCGAGGCCTACAGCGAAATTCACAACTGGATCTACGCGGACCCCATGTTGTCGGGCCGATATCCCGACGCAGTCGCCGAGCTTCTGCCTATCGCCGATGGTGACCTGGCCACGATCCACCAGCCGCTCGACTTCTACGGCGTGAACTACTACAACCCGACGCGGCTCAGGGCGCCGTCCGAGGGCAACCCGCTGCCGTTCGAACTGGTGGAGATCGACGAGTACGAGCGCACCGGGTTCGGCTGGCCGATCGTGCCGGCCGGGTTGACCGAGATGATCACGACGCTGCGCGAGCGCCACCCGGACCTGCCGCCGGTGTACGTCACCGAGAGCGGCTGCAGCTTCCCCGACGAGATCAACGACGCCGAGCGGATCTCCTACCTCGACGGACACCTCAAAGCCGCGCAGGATGCGGACGTCGCCGGGTACTTCGTGTGGTCGCTGCTCGACAACTTCGAGTGGGAAGCCGGGTACTCGCAGCGGTTCGGCCTGGTCCAGGTCGACTACGAGACGCAGGCACGCACGCCGCGCGACTCGTTCCACTGGTACAGAAAGGTGATCAGCGGTGAGTGAAGCCCTCGCTGAGCCGGTGGTGCGGGTTCGCCGCGGCTGGATGGCCTGGCTGTTCTGCGCGAACCTCGGGTTGTGGCTGGCGGTCTACGCGCCGATCCAGGTGCTGCTGCCGCAGCAGGCCGAGATGCTCGACAAGGCCGACAAGGAGCTGGTGTTCGGCATCGTCACCGGCTTCGGCGGCCTGGTGTCGTTGCTGGTCGTGCCGTTGATCGGGTTCCTGTCCGACCGCACGACCTCGCGGTTCGGCCGTCGCCACCCGTGGACGCTGGCCGGTGCCGTCATCGGTGCCGTCGGTCTCGCCGTGCTCGCCAACGCGCCGTCGGTCGTCGTGATGACCATCGGCTGGTGCCTGGTGCAGGCCGGTATCGGCGGCATGCTCGCCGCGCTGACCTCGGCGGTGCCGGACCGGGTGCCGGTCGAGCAACGCGCCCAGGTCGGCGGGCTGATCGGCATCAGCCAGATGCTCGGCACGGTGCTGGGCGCGGTCGTGGTGACGCTGCTGGTCAGCGGACTGACCGCGGGCTATCTGGCGTGCGCGGTCATCGTGCTGGTCGGCGCCGTCTTCTTCGTCCTGCGCACACCGGACACACAGCTCGTCGTGAAGCCGGTCAAGCCGACGTTCTGGATCTCGCCCAGGCAGAACCCCGACTTCGCGTGGGCCTGGGGTGGTCACCTGATGATCAACCTCGGCAACGCGTTCGGGACGCTCTACCTGCTCTACTTCCTCGGCGACGTGGTCCACCACGAGTCGCCGGAGGACGGGCTGCTGGTGCTCATGGCGCTCTACGGGGTGGCGCTCGCCGCAGGAGCGGTGCTGTTCGGCGCACGGAGTGATCGTTCCGGCCGCCGCAAGCCGTACGTCTACGGTGCCGCGGCCGTGATGGCGCTGGCGGCGCTGATCCTGGTGGTCTGGCCGACCTGGATCGGCGTGCTGATCGCGTCCCCGCTGCTCGGTGTCGGTTTCGGCACGTACTGGGCCGTCGCGATCGCGCTGCTCACGCAGGTGCTGCCGACCGCGTCCGACCGGGCCAAGGACCTGGGCGTGCTCAACGTGGCCAACGCGTTGCCGCAGGTCATCGCCCCCTTGCTGACCGCGTTGATCCTGGCCAACCTGGGCGGTTACCGCGGTCTGTTCGCGGTCTCCGCGCTGGCGACGACGCTGGCCGCGGTGTTGATGAGTCGAGTGCGATCGGTGGTCTGATGCAGCTGTCGGGCAAGGAAGTTCTGGTCACGGGGGCGTCCCAGGGGATCGGCGCGGAAGCGGCGTTCCGCTTCGCCGCTCACGGCGCGCACGTCCACCTTGTGGCCAGGAGCGCCGAACTGCTGGATCTGCAGGTCGAACGGATCAAGGAGTTCGGTGGCTCGGCGACCGCTCATCCGGCGGATCTGTCCGACGCCGAACAGATTCGAGCACTCGCCGAGGACGTTCCGGCGCCGGATGTGCTGGTCAACAACGCGGGCGTCGGGCGCTGGCTGTTCCTCGACGACACGTCGTCCGACGAGCTCGTCACCATGACCGCCGTGCCGTACATGGCCGCGTTGCTGCTGACCAGGGAGTACCTGGGCGCCATGCGGTCGCGCGGCTCCGGCTGGATCGTCAACGTGAACTCGCCGGTGTCACGGCTGCCGATCCCCGGCTGCGTGGGCTACCAGTCGTCGCGGTGGGCTTTGCGCGGCCTCACGGCCTCGTTGCGCCTCGACCTGCGCGGAACCGGCGTCGGGATCAGCGAAGTGGTGCCCGGCAAGGTTTCCAGCGAGTACTTCACCAACAACCCCGGTGCGGAAGAGCGCATCCCGGCGATCGCCCGGCTGATGATCCCCACGGTCACGCCGCAGCAGTGCGCGAAGGCGATCGTGGACGCCGTGGAGAAGGAACGCGCCGAGCACCTGTTCCCGTGGCAGCTCAAGGCGTTCGAGATCTCCGGCCGGCTGTTCCCGGGCCTGACCTCGTACCTGGCCTGGAAGACGGGCACTCACCGCTAGAAGCAATGAAAACGACCCTCGTCTGCGCGGGAGGTGCAGACAAGGGCCGTGGTTGGTGACCGCGGACCGGCGACGGTCGGGGAGGGAAGGTGCACGTCACCGGCCCGCGGGAATCTGTGGAGTTGTAAAAGCTGACCGGGGCCCGCGATGTCGCGGTCGGGGGTTCGCACATCGCGGGCCACCGGTCAGTAGGCGGTTTGCAGACCTGGTCGTGTCGGGGGGACGCCAGGTCGGTCGCAAACGCCCGTTAGTGGGCTCGAGCCACCGCGCGGCGGGACCGGGTGACAGGAGGAGTCACCGGGGCCTCGCGCAGATGGCGAGCCGGGCGCGGGGCGAGTCCGCCCGCGACCAGGTGTTCGTACGCGGCGCGCCACACCGAGCAAGGTGACTTCTGCTGGCGCCAGCGGCCGGAACATTCGGGGCAGTTGCCCTTCTCGTCCGGCTCGTGCGCTGCCAGCAGAGCACGCCATCCCTCGGTCAGCCGAGGGAGCTCGGATCGAGCCACCGACAGGAGGGACGGGGCGTCCGCGCGGCTCGCCAGCTCAGTGAGCAGGTCGAGGCGTTCCCACACAGCGTTGCGAAGAACCTGTCCGAGGATCGCGTCCATTGAACGTCACCGTCACCTTTCCGCCTGGTCGGCGGCTTCGCGTAGCACGGCCCTGAGCTGTACGAGCTGGTCGTGGGACAAGACTGCCGTCTCCCCGGGAGGGCCTACCAGGACCACTTGGCCCTGAACGACCTTCACGGTGAGCTGGCGGTCCCGGTCGACCACGTCGCCGCAGCTGATCTGCCACGTCCGACGTTGCCCGGTCATGCCGCGCCATGTGGATTCGGTGTCACCCGTCTCCACAATGGAGGTGGAGCCTGAGGAGGAGCTGTCCACTATTAGGTCGTTCCTCTCCGTGCTCACTCGCTTACCGGAATCCAGATTGCGATGATTCATCCCGGAACGGGACGTCACAGCGCTGACCGGTGGAAGTCTTACGGTGAGCGGTAAGCGGTGTTCGGCAGAGCCGATCAGCTCCGCCGAAGAGGACTTCTCGGGCTCGGGGACCTGCCCCTAGTCTGCCGATGACGCCCAACGGACTGTGAGGGTGCGCGATGAACACCATGAGTTCCCAGGGCTCTCCTATCCCCACCGAGGTGTGGGACCACCAGGAGATGCGGGACGCACTGGCCCGACGAGAGATCAGCTCGGTCTACCGGCTGCTCCGAAGGCACGGCGTGTCCCAGCGCCAGATCGCGGCGCTCACTGGGCAGTCGCAGTCCGAGGTCTCGGAGATCCTCAAGGGACGCCAGGTGATGGCGTACGACGTCCTGACGAGGATCGCCATCGGCCTGGGTGTCCCACGTGGATACATGGGTCTCGCCTATGACGAGACAACGGCAGTACGGGTGGCCGCGACCGCGGACTCACCCCATCCTGAGGAGGACGAGTCGGTGAAGCGTCGGAAGTTCCTCGCGCACGCCGCCGCCGTGACAGTGGGCGCGGCCGTGTTCGGAGCGGACTCCGGGTCGTGGGTTTCACACCCCACACAGACTCCGGCTCCGGGACGCATCGGGATGACCGATGTGCGCCAGGTCGAAGCGGCGACGCGGGCTCTGCGTGCCCTGGACTACCAGTACGGCGGCGGTTCCTGCCGCGACGCGGTGGTCGCCCAGCTGTCCTGGGGACAGCAGATGCTCGGTGCGAGCTCCACGGACATCGTTCGCCAGCGGCTCTTCGTCGCCTTGGCGGACCTGCACAACCTCGCCGGCTGGACGTCGTTCGACACCGGCCTGATGGACTCGGCCCGCAACCACTTCGGTCAGGCGCTCGACCTCGCGAAGCAGGGCGAGAACGAGGCGCTGATGGCGAACATCCTGTACCGCATGGGCCGCGTCTACTTGCACCAGAACGCCCCCGACGACGCGCTGAAGGTGTTCCAGCTGGGCCAGCTGGCCGCGCAGAACTCCGGTTCCGAACTGGCCGTGGGCATCCTGTGCGCCAACGAGGCCTGGGCCTACGCGAAGATGGGTTCCGACGAGCAGGCGCTCAAGCTGCTCGGCCGCGCCCGGGACGAGTTCTCCCGTTCGAACATCGCCGAAGCGCCCGCCTGGGCCCGGTTCTTCAACGAGATCGACCTCTCGTCCATGATCGGCACGGTGCACACGGAGCTGGCCCAGACGGTGGACGCCAAGTACACGAGGACCGCGATCCCCGCGCTGTCCAAGGCGATCAACAACTTCGGCGACGAGTACGCCCGCAGCCGCTCGTTCAACCTCACCTCGATGGCGATCAACCACCTGCTCGAGGGCGACATCGACCACGGCGCCAAGATCGGCCGCCAAGCCGTTGACCTGTCGGAAAGCCTCAAGTCGGTGCGCACCAAGCAGCGCATGGAGCCGCTTCGCCAGGAAGCCGACAAGCGCCGCAACAACCCCGAGGCCCGCGAGCTCGCCGACCGCGTCGCGCGGTTCACCGGCACCGAGTCGGCCGCCTAGTCCCCATCTCGTTTGGGTCCTATAGCACCCCTTTTGGATGGCGTGGGACACGAACCGGTAACGCCAGGACCTTCGCACACGAATGCAGCATCGACGGGCGAGAAATCCACGCCTAAGGTGCGGCAGGTCGGGGCGAAGGACGAGGTGCGGCGCGTGAGCATTACTCGGAGGTGGCGTTCCAAGAGAGCGCTGCGGTCCGCGCAGTTGCTCGACGAGGTGGTGGACACCCAGCTACCGCTGCTGGCGGGCTTCGACGAGGAGCGCAGGAGACGGTCTGCCGACTACCTCGCCGAGCTGGTGGCGTTGGCCCAGGACTACCGCTACTACGCCAACGGCTGGATCGACAGCCGTGAGCTGGACCGCCGCGGCCAGCGGACGATGAACCGGCTGGCGCGGATGCGTGAAGAATCTTCGGCCCGACTGATCACCGACTAGTCCGTTCGCGCGCAGCTCGTCGTGCCGATCGGACCACTCGCCGAGTCCAGTCGAAGTCGTGAATGTTTCACGTTGAACATTCGGCCGTTCTCACCAGGGCACGGTCCCGGTGTGGTCGAACAGGCCCCCGGTCGGACCGTCGTCGGGCAGCGTGGCCAGCCTGACCGCGGTCCTCGCACCGTCCTCCGGCGTCTCGTGTCCCTGGAAACCGTTGAACTCGGTGGCGACGTAGCCGGGACAGGCACCGTTGACCTTGATGCCGGTGAGCTCCTTGGCGTACTGGACGGTGATGGCGTTCAGGAACGTCTTCGACGGCGTGTAGACCCCGTTGACGTCACCCAACTCCACACCAGGCGTGGTCTGCAGGGCCAGCGAGGAGAGATGGCTCGACTGGTTGACGATCCGCGGCCGCGCCGACCGTCCGAGCAGCGGCAGCATCGCGTTGGTGACCCTGACGACGCCGATCACGTTGGTCTCCAGCACCTCCCTCAGGCTCTCCGCCGTCGTGGCCGAGGGCGCCATGGGCCACGGCCCCGCGATCCCCGCGTTGTTCACCAGCACGTCGAGACGGCCGAACCGTTCGTCGAGCAGTGACACGGCGGAAGCCACGCTCTCGTCGTCGGTCACGTCCAACGGCACAGCGAACGCGTCAACGCCGTTCGCACGCAGTTCCGCCACCGCTTCCTCGCCGCGTTCGCGGTTCCGTGACCCGACTCCGACGCTGACGCCCAGCGCCCCGAGGCCTGCCGCGATCTCGTATCCGATGCCCTTGTTCGCGCCCGTGACCAGCGCAATCGTCTGTTCGCCCATGCATTCGATCGTGGTCTGGAACGCCGGTAGAACCAACATCACTTCGGTGCCGCAGCGATACCCGGCCGGTATGGATACCGTGGTGGGGTGGAGACCCGAGAGCTCCGGTACTTCGTGGCGGTCGCCGAGGAGCTGAACTTCGGCCGTGCTGCCGACCGCCTCGGCATCGCCCAGCCACCGCTCTCGCGGGCGATCGCCCAGCTCGAACACCGGCTCGGCGTCGAACTGCTGACCCGGACCAGCCGCAGGGTCTCGCTCACCGGCGCCGGTGAGGTGCTGCTGGAAGAGGGCAGGGCGATCCTCGGCGCGGTCGCGGCAGCCGAACGGCGAACCCGTGCGACTGCGGCCGACCGGCCGTCGCTGGTGCTGGCCGCCAAGGCCGGCAGCTCCGGTGAGGTGCTGGCGAAGCTGCTCGACGCGTACGCCAACGAGCCCGGAGCGGTGCCCGTCGAGCTCCTGCTGTGCGAGTCGAACACCCATGTCCCGCTGCTCGACGGACGGGCCGACGTGGCGTTGCTGCACGAGCCGTACGACCCGACGACGGGCCTTGACGTGGAGGTCCTGACCACCGAGGGCCAGGTAGCGGTCATGCAGGCGGCACACCCGCTTGCCGGCAGGTCCCAGGTGCGCGTGGCCGACGTCAGCGCCCTGCCGGAACTCGCGCGCTGGCCCCGCCGCGACGGCACCTACCCGGACGGCGCCGGGGCCGAGGTGCGCAACCTGACCCAGCTGTTCCAGCTGATCGAGCTCGGCCGGGCCGTCGCCGTCCTGCCGGAGGTCACCCGCAACGGGCTGGCCGAGGGGCTGGTCGCGGTTCCGATCGCCGACGCACCTCAGGTGACGACGGTGATCGCGTGGCCGCCGCACAGCCGGTCACGCGCACTCGCCGACCTGGTCAGGGTCGCGACGGGCTTCAGCTGACCGGAGCGCGGCTCAGCACGACGGCGAGCCCGAAGGCGACACCCATGATCGTCACTTCCAGGATCGCCCACTGCACGATCGCGGTGACCTTGTGCTGGGAGATCTTCGGCAGCAGCCGCCACCGGACGTGCGCGCCGAGCACCGCGATCAGCCCGGCGCAGACGGTCTTGCCCAGGAACAGCAGCCCGTAGCCGGTGGTGAACAGCGACTGCGGGAACGGCACGACCGGGTTGAGGACCAGCTCCAGCAGCCCGTTGAACAGGCCCGTGACCGCGACGACGACCAGGCTGACGGTCGCGATCTTCGAGAACCTCGGCAACGCGATCGCCAGCAGTCCTTTGCGGTAGGCGACCAGCGCCATCAACGCGCCGAGCCCGCCGGTCCACGCCGCAGCGCCCAGCACGTGCAGCTCCATGGAGACCATCGAGTAGTCGTGGTACTTCCAGTTGGAGGCGTGCCCGGTCACCGGGATCGGCAGCAGCCCGAACATCGAGACGAGGATGCGCAGCTCAGCGGGTACGGACTCGCCGCTGCGCACGGCCATCACGCCGACGACCAGGTAGACGAACGCGCAGGCCGCGCTGAACAGCAGGCCCTTGCCCGCGCCGACGTTCGCGATGTAGTCGATCGCGTTGGCGACGCTGACGTCGCTGCCCGGCCGCAGTTCGGCGGCCTGCAGGATGATCGCCGTCAGTGCGGTGACGACCCAGACGGCGGCGGCGATGACCGCGGCCGGCCGGGCGATGCGCATGACGGGTTCGGTGTGCGTGGGCCGGTCGAAGCCGAGCAGCTTCGGCAGGATCGACAGCCCGACGACGATCGTCGCCGAGACGTCGAGCAGCACCCGTGTGACCGGCAGGCCGTACCGGACCGCCGCCCCGGCGTCGACGACCCCGGCGACCACGACGGGTGGTGCCAGCACGAGGCCGAGCGCGATGCCTCCGAGTGCGCCGAACACGAGTCCGGCGAGCACGCGGTAGTGGGTGGGGGCGGCGGTCCGGACGTCGCTCATGCCTTCGCGCCTCCGCCTCGCAGGGCGAAGAACACGCCACCGCCGAGCAGGACCACGGCGCCGGCGATCCAGACCCAGATGGGCAGGCCGTCGCCCGAACCCGAGTCGCCGGACGCGGCATTGTTCGGCGCCGCGGTGGGCGTGCCCGTGCCGTCCTTGGTGAGCGTGAACGTCAGCTCACCCGAGACGGGGTGGCCGTCCGCGGACAGGATGCGGTAGCCGATCTTGTACTCACCGGCCTTGCCCAGGGCGTTGACCTTCGCGGAGACCGCGGTGTCCTTGATCGTCGGATCGCCGGCGGCCTCGTAGTGACCGCCGTTCGAGTCGACCACCGAGATCGCGTTGATGCCCTGGCCGCCCTGGACGTCCTGGTCGAACGTCAGCGTGACCGTCGAGGGACCGACCTCCAGCGACGACTTGTCCTTCGGGTCGCTGCCGATCAACGCGTTGTGCGCCGCCGCGGGGGCGGCCGTGACGAGCACGGCCGCACCGGCGAACAGGAACGCGATCAGAGCGCGCTTCATGCCTTGCGCCTCGAACGCAGGATCGCGCCGACACCGAAGCCGAGACCCAGCGCACCGACGGCCAGACCGGCGCCACCGAGGTAGCGGGCGGTCTTGTCGGAACCGGCGGACGCCTCGTGCGTGTCGGTGCTGCCGGCGGCCGGGGTCGTGCCGTGGCCACCGTGGCCGTCGTCGCCGGCCTTCTTCGCGGCGAGCTTCAGCGCGGGCGCCGGGTGCTCCGGCTCCTTGCCGTCGGCACCGGCGGCCTGGCTCCAGTCCACGACCTCGCCGTTGTCGTAGGTCTGCTTGGTCGGCAGGAGCAGAGTGTCCTTCTCCGGCAGCGTGCCGAGGGCGACGTAGAACTCCTGGTACTCGTTGACGCCGATCTTCGTGCCGGCCTCCGCGGTCCAGGTGATCGAGGTGAACGCCTCGGTGATCTCCTTGCCGGCGACCGTGACGGGCTTGTCGAGCTTGCCCTTGACCGCCTCGGCCTTCCAGCCGGTCATCGGCCTGGTGCGCACCGAGGTCAGCGGCGTGTCCTGCGGCAGCGTCACCTCGATCTTGGTGGTGCCGGCGTTGTCGCGCTCGTTCGGGACGCGGAACGCGAAGGTCGCGCGGCCGCCCTGGGTGAACTCCGCGGGCTGGGCGCTGACGTGGGCCGACGCGATGGTCGGGGTGCCGAGGACGGCGATTCCGGCAACGGCGAGAACGGCGAGCGTGCGCACGCCAAATCGATTTGTCGACATGAAGTTGTGGCTCCTGATGCCAAAGGGGTCTGCAGAGGGATACGGATGATCAGGAGCCACAGGGCGGGCCACGCCGCCCATTCGCACGCGACGTTTCCAGGTGGTGCGCGTTCTGGAGGTACGGCGTGCCGGTGAACGTCCGCACCGGCGTGGAGACCGGCAGCGGCGTGAGCCTGCGGGGGATCAGGCGGGTGACGGCGGCGAACAGCCTGAACAGGGCGTTCTCGGCGTGGAACAGCAGGATGCCGGTCAGCGTCGCGGCGACGAGGTGCGCCACGAACATCTGACCGGTGAGCGTGTTGTTGTGCTCGTGGTTGACCCAGGTCAGCAGCAGGTGCTGCGCGAGCTGGGCCGTGCCGAGTCCGGCGATGACCGAGAGCTTCCCGGTGCGCTTGTCGGCCAGTGACGCCGCCGCGAACGCGATCAGCACCACCAGCGGCAGCGCGTGGATGAACTCGGAGATCTCGCCGCCGCCCAGCCCGTGGGCGGTGATCGTGAGCGCGGCGGACGTCAGCGCGAGCGCGGCACCCCGAAGGGTGCGCAACTCACTCGTCCGTGTGCTCACGAGGCTTGAGGGTAATCGGAGGAGTTTGGCCAGGTCTATGAGTGGGTATCAAGGGCCGCATGACCGTTCAATGCGACAGGCCGGGCCGTACCGACCGGGTTGTGTTCGGCGTTGCCGCAGGTCTCACGCTTGCGTTCGTGACCTGGGGGATCGTAGGAACAGACTCGCTGGCCGCCGCCTCGAAGGCCGCGCTCGGCTGGATCATCCAGAACCTCGGATGGGCTTTTGTGATCTCGGCCTCCGGGTTCGTGGTCTTCGCCCTGTGGCTCGCGTTCAGCCGGTACGGGAAGATCCCGCTCGGCCAGGACGACGAGAAACCCGAGTTCAAGACCGTGTCCTGGGTCGCGATGATGTTCAGCGCCGGCATGGGCATCGGCCTCATGTTCTACGGCGTCAACGAGCCGCTGACCCACTTCGTCAAGCCGCCGCCCGGCACCGAGGGCGATCCCCTCGAAACCGCGATGGCCACCACGCTGTTCCACTGGACGCTGCACCCGTGGGCGATCTACGCCATCGTCGGCATCGCCATCGCGTACAGCAGCTTCCGCCGCGGCAGGTCCTCGCTGATCAGTTCGGCATTCACGCCACTGCTGGGCCGTCGTGCCTCGTCGGGCTGGGGTCGCGCCATCGACGTGATGGCCATCTTCGCGACCCTGTTCGGCTCGGCCGCCTCCCTCGGTCTCGGCGCCCTGCAGATCGGGAGCGGGCTGGAGGCGGCCGGCTGGGCCGGTGACGTCGGCAAGGGCGTGCTGGTCGCGATCATCGCGATCCTGACCGTGGCCTTCGTCGCGTCCGCCGTCTCGGGTGTCGCCAAGGGCATCCAGTGGCTGTCGAACATCAACATGGTGCTGGCCGTCGTGCTGGCGCTGTTCCTGTTCGTGGTCGGCCCGACGATCTTCATCCTCAACCTGGTGCCGACCGCGCTCGGCGACTACTTCCGCGAGCTCGCGGACATGGCCGGCCGGACCGCCGCCTCCGGTGGCGACGCGACCGAGACGTGGCTGTCCGGGTGGACGATCTTCTACTGGGCGTGGTGGATCTCGTGGACGCCGTTCGTCGGCATGTTCATCGCGCGGATCTCGCGTGGCCGCACGATCAAGCAGTTCGTGGCCGGCGTGATCATGGTGCCGTCCGCGGTGTCGCTGGTGTGGTTCGCGATCCTGGGCGGCACGGCGATCTTCGAGCAGCGCAACGGCGTGGACCTCGCCGGTCAGGCGTCACCGGAGTCGCAGCTCTTCTCGCTGCTCGACCAGTTCCCGCTCGCGGGGGTGGCCGGGGTGATCGTCATGGTCCTGGTGGCGATCTTCTTCGTGTCGGGCGCCGACGCCGCCTCGATCGTGATGGGAACGCTCTCGCAGGAGGGCACCATCCAGCCCAAGAAGCCGGTGGTGATCTTCTGGGGCGTGCTGACCGGTGCCGTCGCCGCGGTCATGCTGCTGGTCGGCGGGTCGAACGCGCTGACAGGGCTGCAGAACCTGACGATCATCGCGGCGCTGCCGTTCATGGTCGTCATGGTCGGGCTGTGCGTGTCGCTGGCCAAGGACCTGCGTTCCGACCCGATGATCAGGCGTGAGGAGCGCGTCGCCGAGGTGATGGAGGAGGTCACCGCGCACCTCGACCCCGGTCAGGTGGTCGAGGAGGCGGCGGTCAAGGCCGTGGCCGAGGTGACAGGCAGGACGCCGGACGTCAGCGCACGTTCAGGCGCCTGAGCAACTCCTGCTCCAGCACCTCCAGATCAGTCCCGACGGCCCGGTGCGCTGCTTTGCGCCGGGCCGTCGGCATGCGTTCGGATGCGCGAACAGCGGCGAGCAACTGTGCCAGCCGGGCCTCGGTCTTCGAAACCCAATCGGAATCTGTTGCCCGCAATGTCTCGAGCGACTCCGAAAAGCCGACAATTCGCGCGTGCAGCCGGGCGCCGTACCCGGAGTACCTGCCGATGTCCGCGACGTCGACACCGAGCCTGCGCGCCCGGTACCTGTCGTACTGCTCGCTCAAAACCCCAGCTCCGCGGGCGATCACCGGAGCCAGCACCGGAATGAGCGCGGGCGCCACCACCTTCGCGACACCGACCAGGTTCTTGGCTCGGCCGGGCGTGAAGCCGGCCTTCGCTTTGCGCGCCATTCGGGTACACCTCCTCCGTCACGTGAAACTTACTGCCCAGGTTGCCGACACATCAGATGGACGCGCGACATACTCTGCATCCTGTGACTTCCCAGGTGCAGCTAGACGCCGGCGTGGTCACTCGTTGTCGGCGGCGGGTGCACCTCGAAAACGATCCGGAAATGCGCGACGCCCCCAAGGCGGCGCCGGATCCGGCTTCGGAACAACGGAAAGCGGACGCGGCGAGCCATCGTCGCGCGGTGGCGGACGCGCTCGGCCGGATCGTCGGCTCGAACCTCTTCGAGGTGCCGAGCGGACCGGACGTGCGCAGCGCGGACCGCGAACGCGTGACGCTCGCCGCCATGGAGATGGGCGCGCAGTACATCTGGGGCGCCGCGCTGCCCCGTGATCCACGCGGCGGCCGTCGAGGCGGAATCGACCTGCTGGTCAAGGACTCCACCGGTTACGTGCCGGTGCTGGTGGTCCGGCACAAGATCACCGATCCGGGCCAGGGCGCCCGCACGAGCCCGCTGACGATGCCGTTGCCCGACGGCAGCCGCACGGACCCGCACCGCAAGGTTCGCCCCCAGCCCCGCGACCAGCTGCGACTGGCCCACGCGCAACGGCAGTTGCAGGCCGCCGGCTACGCGCGCAACGGGCGCGCCACCGGCGGCGTGATCGGCATGGACGCGGACGTCGTGCTGTGGCACGACCTCGAGGCCCCGACGTGGCCCGGCGGCCGCAACGCGCTGGCCGAGTACGACGCCCGGTTCAGCGACCGGCTGTCCGTGGCGCTGGCGGCCGCGAACGAGAAGGACCCGCTGGCCCGCCCCTCGCGCATCGTCGACTGCAAGACGTGCCCGTGGTGGCCGACCTGCGACCGGGACCTGAAGCAGGGCAGGGACGTCAGCCTCGTCGTGCGCGGTGAGGACGCGGTGGCGTTGCGCAAGATCGGCCTGTCCACTGTGGACAAGCTGGCTGAGCTCGACCCGCTGGCCGAAGGCCCGGTCCAGCTCGTCGGCATGCCGTTCGGCGACGCCGTGGTGCTGGCGCGGGCGTGGCTGCGCGACCTGACGCTGGTGCGCCGCGTGCCCGAGATGAACGTGCCGCGCGCGGACGTCGAGGTCGACGTCGACATGGAGAGCTTCGGCGATCTCGGCGCGTACATGTGGGGCTGCCTGCTGTCCGGAAAGGACATCGACGAGGAGCAGGGCTACCACGCGTTCGTGACGTGGGACGCGCTGCCGTGCGACGACGAGGCGCGGTCGTTCGCCGAGTTCTGGACCTGGCTGACCGGCATCCGGTTGCGGGCCAAGGCACGCGGGCTGTCGTTCCGCGCCTACTGCTACAACGAGCTGGCGGAGAACCGCTGGCTGCTGGCGTCGGCGGAACGGTTCGCGGGCAAGCCGGGGATCCCGAAGGTCGCGCAGATCAAGGAGTTCATCAACTCGGACTCGTGGGTGGACCTGTTCGGGATCGTCCGCGAGCAGTTCCTGTGCGCGCACGGCAAGGGCCTGAAGGTCATCGCGCCCGCCGCCGGGTTCTCGTGGCGTGATCCCGAGGCCGGTGGCGAGAACTCCATGCGCTGGTACCGGTCCGCGGTCGGGATGAACGGCGACGAGCTCGACGTCGACCAGCGGCAGCGGTTGCTCTGGTACAACGAGGACGACGTCCGGGCCACCCACCGCCTGCGCGAGTGGATGACCTCGGACGCGATGACCCGTCTGCCGTTCGCAGGAGACCTCTAGCGAGGCGCCATGCGCAGGGCGCCGTCCATGCGGATGACCTCTGCGTTCAGGTAGTCGTGCTCGATGATCGAGAGCGCGAGCTGCGCGTACTCCGACGGCTGGGCCAGGCGCTTCGGGAACGGGATGCCGGCGGCGAGGCCCGCGCGGAACTCGTCCGAGACCGTGGCGAGCATCGGGGTGTCGACGATGCCAGGCGCGATGGTCAGCACGCGGATGCCGACGTTGCTCAGGTCGCGGGCGGCCGGGAGGGTCATGCCGACGACGCCGCCCTTGGACGAGGCGTAGGCGACCTGGCCGATCTGGCCGTCGAACGCGGCGATCGACGCGGTGTTGATGATGACGCCGCGCGCGCCGTGCTCGAGCTCCTCGGTCTTGCCCATGGCCGCGGCGGCCAGGCGCAGGACGTTGAACGTGCCGATCAGGTTGACCTCGATGATCTTGCGGTAGAGGTCGAGGTCGTGCGGGCCCGACTTGCCGACGGTGCGGGACGACGGGCCGATGCCCGCGCAGTTCACCGTGATGCGCAGCGGGGCGCCGGAGCCGGCTGCGGTGTCGACGGCGGCCTGGACCTCTTCGCCCGAGGTCACGTCGGCGGCCAGGTAGGTGACGTTCTCGATCACGTCGGCGTTCGCGATGGCGCTGGGCAGGTCGAGCGCGAACACCTGCGCTCCACGCGCCGCCAGCGCACGTGCCGTCGCGCCGCCGAGGCCGGACGCGCCACCGGTGACGATGGCCGCGGTACCCGAGATCTCCATGCCTTCATCCTCCTCGAAGCGAACTGCTCGCGAGGAGGTTAACGCTCGTTACCTGGAACTCAACGGTCGGTCCAGTGGAGCAGGGCCACCAACGGCACCGCGGCCACGAGCGCGAGGCCGATGAAGATCGTCGCGATTCCCAGAATTCCCATGTGTAGAACTGTGCCGTTCGACGGTGTTCGAAACATCGTCCGCGTCGGTAGACCTCTGGTAGGAGATCTGTCACGGTCCGCTACGACCAAAGTCGTACCGGCATCAGGGTCTACTCCGTTCGGTCCTGGGGTGTAGGTCACTTGGAGTCACTCAATATAGTTAGCCTCGCGTACCTTTGTGATGTGTTCACCACGCGCCCCGAACTCGTCGGCACCTTCGGCATGGTCGCTTCGACCCACTGGCTGGCCTCCGCGTCGGCCATGGCGGTGCTGGAGGACGGCGGCAACGCCTTCGACGCCGCCGTGACCGCGGGATTCGTCCTGCAGGTCGTGGAACCGCACCTCAACGGCCCCGGCGGGGAGGTGCCGATCATCTTCTCCGCCGCCGGTGCGGCTCCGCAGGTGCTCTGCGGGCAGGGCGTGGCGCCCGCCGGAGCGTCGATCGAGCACTACACCGATCTGGGTCTGTCGCTGATCCCCGGCAGTGGACTGCTGGCCGCGACGGTGCCGGGCGCGTGGGACGGATGGCTCACGCTTCTGCGCGACCACGGCACCAAGACTCTGCGTGAGGTGCTGGACCGCGCGATCGGCTACGCCCGCGACGGCTTCCCGCTCGTCGAACGTGCCGCCTACACGATCGGCATGGTCTCGGACCTCTTCCGCGACCACTGGCCGACGTCCGCCGCGCAGTGGATGCCCGACGGCGTCCTGCCGGCTCCCGGCGGCCGGTTCCGCAACCCCAAGCTCGCCGACACCTGGGAGTGGCTGCTGGCCGCCGCCGAGGCCGCGGGTGCCGATCGTGAGGCGCAGATCGAGGCCGCGCGCCGGGCGTGGTCGCAGGGGTTCGTCGCCGCGCAGATCGACGAGTTCTGCCGTTCGGAGTTCCGCGACGACTCAGGACGTGACCACGCGGGTCTGCTGACCGGTGCCGACATGGCGTCGTGGGAGGCGTCCTACGAGGACGCGCTCGTCGCGGACTTCGGCGAGTGGTCGCTGGTGAAGGCCGGCGCGTGGACGCAGGGACCCGTGCTGGCGCAGCAGCTCCGGTTGCTGGAGGGCCAAGACCTGTCCTATGTGGACGGCAAGCCCACCGCGGAGACCGTGCACCTCGCCGTCGAGGCGGCGAAGCTGGCGTTCGCCGACCGCGAGGCCTGGTATGGCGACGTTCCGGACGTGCCGCTGGAGACCCTGCTGTCGCGTTCGTACGCCTCGGAACGCCGTGCGCTGATCGGCGACACCGCGTCCTACGACCTTCGCCCCGGCTCACCCGACGGCCGCGAACCGTTGCTGCCGAAGCACATCATCAGCGGTCCGTCGGCGCTGGTCTCCGACCCGACCGGCGCGATCGGCGAACCGACCGTGGAACGCTCCGGCGTGACGCGCGGCGACACCGTGCACGTGGACGTCGTGGACCGCTGGGGCAACATGGTCTCCGCGACCCCGTCCGGCGGCTGGCTGCAGTCGTCGCCGACGATCCCGTCGCTCGGCTTCTGCCTGGGCAGCCGCGCCCAGATGTTCTGGCTGGACAAGGGTCTGCCGAACTCGCTGGCCCCCGGCAAGCGCCCGCGGATCACCCTGTCGCCGTCGATGGCGCTGCGCGACGGCCGTCCGGCACTGGCGTTCGGCACTCCCGGCGGCGACCAGCAGGACCAGTGGCAGCTCGGCTTCTGGCTGGCGCACCAGGCGGGCCTGAACCTGCAGGAGGCGATCGACTCGCCGATGTGGCACTCGAACGCGTTCCCGAGCTCGTTCTACCCGCGAGCCTGGACACCGGGCGAACTCGTCATCGAGTCCCGCGTAGGCGCCGACGTCCTGGACGAACTGCGGCAACGCGGCCACCAGGTGGTGGACGCCGGCGAGTGGACGCTGGGCCGCATGTCCGCCGTGGCAAGGGATGCCGCGGACGGACTCCTGCGCGCCGGCGCGAATCCCCGCGGCGCGCAGGGCTACGCGGCAGGCCGGTAGCGCCAGCCACCGATGACCTCGGTGCCGTCGTGGACCATCGATCTTCCTGATGCCCAAGGCGTTCCGCTGCGGGAAAGAGGAACGGCGCCCGATTCGAGGGGGAGGGAATCGGGCGCCGCCCCGGCCAGGAAGGTCTGGTCAGATCAGATGTCGAGGGCCGCGGCACCCGTCGGCACGCCGGTCGGCTCGCTCAGACCGAGCAGCGTGGAGGCCGGCAGACCGGTGGCACCGGCGTCGACGTTCTCGACCAGCGCGGCGGCGTTGAGTTCCTGCGCGTTGATGGCCTGGATCTTGCCGGCCGCGTCGGCGGTGTCCACGGACGCGAGGTCGCCGACGGTGGCGATGTCGCCCAGCTGACCACCGAGGTCGGGCGTGGTGTGAACGGCGGCGGACCCGGTGTCCGCGTTGGCGATACCACCCAGGCCGAGCATGACGGTAGCGCTGCCGAGGGCAACAGCGGCCCCCGCGACGGTCTTCCTGAGGTTCATAGGCGCGAACGTGTCGTGTCCGGACCCTCTACATCAAGCTGTGTAACTCAGGCGAGGGAAGTTCTTCATCCTTTAGGGGGCGTCAACGCACAATTGCCGTGCCAACCCGATCCGGGCCGCCGCACACATCGAGTTGCTACCGAACGTCATGATTCTGGTCGTATTGGACACAGCAGGTCCGTCGACCGGCAGGACGGGGTTCGTCATCGCCGCGCCCCGTCGGGCAGCGTTCATCAGCGCCGTAAAGCGCGGCGACCTCGAAAAAGAGCTGACGGACCGGCTAGGCGATGGCCCCCGGCGGCAGCTTCAGCTTGAACGGCAGCGTCGTCACGACGGCCAAGTCCGAGGCCGTCGCCTTCATCAGCGTGGGGGCGTTGCGCGCGCCGGGTTCAGGCAGGTCGAGCAGCCTGTCCACAGCCTCGATCAACGGGCCCTCGTAGATCCACACGGCCTGTGCCGGGCGAGCCGAGTCGCGGACCGCGGGGAGTCGTCCCGCGCGCGCCTCTGTCTCCGACCAGAACAGGATCGAGTCGATGAAGCCTCTGCGCTGCTTGAACGCCATGATGCGGTCGAGCTGCCCGGCGTCGTCCCTCAGGTGGAGGAACTGAAAGCCACTCTCGCGCAGCTCGATGACCTTGTTCAGTGCGTGGTCCATGGCGCACCTACCCCTGTGAGGTCCCCTTCGGGTGACTGATCAGTCATACGACCCGAAAGGATCGTACGGTAAGTCAACGTTCCGCCGTAAGACGTACTCCGAACGAGTATCTCAATTGGCAGACGTTTGTGGCGCAGGGTAATCGTTGGCCTTCTTGGTAGAGGAAACGGCCAGGAGGACCGCTACGGTTCGCACCAAGAACGCCAAACCGCCCAATGTGACTAATGTCACGGTGATCAACATGTGTCGCCTCCGGGTGGTGACTTACACATGTAGACGTGTAGCACTCGCCAGGGGTTGCAAGCGGGACCGACTCACTGCACCGGCCGATTCGTCGGCAGCCGGTCTCTTCGCTGGCCGTTCTGCTCCTGCTTCGCGAGCAGCGACGCCACTGAAATGGCCTGGGTCGCGCTGTCCTCCAGCCGGCGTCTGCGCCGGCTGTCGTCCGGGTCCTCCGACGGGTACGCGGGCACGCGCGGAAGCAGCGCCGTCTCCTCCTCGAGCGAAGGCGAAGGCTCGGCTCGCTCGCGCAACCGTGGAATCTCCACTGTGACCTCAGCGGTGACGACCTGGGGAGACGACGGGGTTTCAGCAGGGCGGGAGCGGCGGGACAGCTTGCGTGCGAGGACGTGGCTCGGCTTCTCGACCAGGCGGTAGCTCACCTCCACGACGAGGAACAGCCCGGCGACCGCCAGTGGCATCGCGAGCCACAGGGGCAGGGCCGGGCGCATGAGGCTCAGCAGGCCGAAGGCGACCAGACCGTGCAGGAGGTAGATCGAGTAGCTGCGCTCGGACAGCGCCGTCCAGATCTTCCGCTCGCGCAGCCTGGGCTCGGCGAACAGGCCGACGAAGAAGCACAGGACGGCCACCATCAGCGCGAGGTTGTACGAGGAGTCCAGGCGACCGAGTTTCAGATGTTCGCCGAGCACGTACAACGACCACGCGAGGCTGAAGAAGACGCCGCCCGCCCACAGCGGGATGCGTTTCGTGGTGGTGGCCCAGATGATCTGCCCGAGGATCGGTATCGGCAGGTAGGAGACGTTCACCGCGAACAGTGCCCACGACGGTCCCAGCTCGCGCCGGGACATCAGCACGACGAACACGAACACCAGCATGATCGCGATCGCCAGCCAGACCTGGCGACGCAGAACCGGCAGCAGGAGCACCAGGAGGATGTAGAAGATGACCTCTACGACGAGGGTCCAGGCCACGCCGACGAGGACGACCTGGGGAACGATCAGGTAGTTGATCACCAGGGAGTTGGTGACGATCGTCCACAGGGTGATGTCGTGGTTCCTGCCGACGACGACGGCGTGCGCGTCGGCGCCCAGCGTCATCACCAGCGCGGTCAGCAACACGACGAAGATCATCGGGATGTACACGCGGACCGCGCGGTTCGCGGCGAAACGCCCTTGCCCCTGCTTCATCGCTATCGGTGTCACGACGAAGCCGCTGACCAGGAAGAAGAACGGCACGGCGATCTGCCCGATGCCCTGCAGGCCCATGTGCATCGGGTCACTCGTCAACGCGTCGACGAAGGTGAAGACCGGTGAGTCGTCGCCCTCGACCTTGGCCACCCACTGCTCGGACAGGTGGCTGTAGACGACGAGGAGCGCCGCCACTGCGCGGCCGATGTCGACGAACGCGACTCTGGTCTTCTGAGCCTGGTCGGCGGCGGTGCGTTGCACACTCCGGGTAACGAGTGACATACCAGGTGGATACGGTTCAGCTCAAGAGTTGGTCTTCCGCTTCTCCCACCGGCGTACGGCGTTGTTCGCGGGCATCTCCACGAACCGGTGCAGAACCTCGGTCACGAGCGCGGTCAGCGCGAGCCCCATCAGAGCCACGAGGTTCGGGTCGAGAACGTCCATCAGCGTGTCGAACAGCGGGTACATGCAGCTCAGGTGAACCAGGTAGATGGCGTAAGTGCGCTTGGACCACCCCCGGATGAACGCCGAACGGGTCACCGGCCCGGACGCGGACACCAGCACGATCGTCAGCAGCACGGCGACGAACAGCGTGCGGGGCACCGAGTCGCCCTGCGAGGTGTAGCCACCCACCTTGTCCGCCCACGTGAACAGCACGAAGTGCGTCGCGCCGATGGCGGTGCCGGCGATCGGGTTGACCTTCCCGGAGTGCACCAGCGAGATCAGCTGGCCGATGCACAGCACCGGGAGGTACGCGCCGAACTGCCCGATCTGGTGTGAGGTGTTGGTGGAGAAGCCGTCGGTGATCAACAACGTGATGAAGCACAGCGGCACGGCGGCCAGCGGCGGGATCCACGGCCTGCGGCGCAGCAGGGGGATGGTCACCGCCACGTAGGCGTAGAAGACCACCTGGATTGTGAGCGTCCACGTCACCGCGACCAGCGCGACGAACGGCTCCTGGAAGTAGTTCACCAGGAACATGCCGCTCACCATGTCGCCGAAGGTCAGGTCGTTCTCCTTGGCCGACGAGACCTGGAAGCCCAGGTTGATCAGCAGCCAGACCAGCGGAGTCACCACCCACAGCAGCGGCATGATCCGGATGACGCGGCGGCGCAGGAACTGCAACGGGCGCTCCCGGTCGGCCACGTGCGTCACGACGACGCCGCTGACCACCAGGAACAGGGCCACGCCCATGAAGGACAGCCGCGGATTCAGGTGCAGTGTGCCGACGACGTCCCGCTCGACCCAGTGCGCCAGCCAGAAGTCCTGGTCGCGCAGGGTGAACCAGGCGGTGAGGTGGGTCAGCACCACGCCGACCGACGCGATCACCCGCAACAGGTCGAGCCCGTGCATGTAGCCCTTGCCGCCCACCTGGGGCGTGGCCTGGACGTCCGGCTTGGTCAACGTATCGGTCATGACAGCCGCTCCAGGGCACGATGCACGCCCTCAGCGCACAGACCGGACGCCGCGAGGGCGACCGGAATCGCCAGCACCAGCGGCATCCAACCGCTCTGCAGCCCGAGCGTCGCATAGCCGACCACGAGGATCGAGAAGAACAACGGCAGCGCGCGGACCGCCAGCCAGCGCACCGGTGCGCGGCCGGCGATCGAGGCGCCGCGCGGCAGCGCGATGAGCATCAGCAACACCGCGTAGAACGCGCTCAGCGGATGCCACCAGTCGCTCAGTTCGGGGAACAGCCGGTCGTGCACGACGAGCAGCACGACGGCCGCGATCCCGAACCCGGTGCCGAACCGGGCGTTGAGCCTGCCCGTCCGGTACAGCCAGGCCAGTTGACCGATCAGCAGCAACGGCAGGTAGCCGGCGACGAGCCCGAGTGCGTGCAGGAACGGCGACGCGTCGGCTTCGTTCGCCCAGCCGCCCAGGAGGACCAGCGCACCGACGACCTCCAGCTGCACGATCACCGCGATCAGCGTGTGCTGCAGCAAGGGCCGGACCGCGAGCACCAGCAGCACGAACAGCAGGGTCGCCGTGACCGGGGCGTCCAGCGCGAACAGCGACGGCTGGCCGAACAGCCGGGGTACCAGCAGCAGGTTCGTGAGCACCGCCGCGAACGACAGCTCGGCGTCGGCCGGATCGGTCAGCGGAGTGGCTCCGAGGAGCACGAGCAGCATGCTGACCAGCACCGCGCCCACCGCCACCGGGACAGCCGTGCGACTCAGCAGCCGCACGAACTGACGCGCCGGCAGCCGGCACGCCGTCTCCGAGATGAGGTAACCGGCCACGAGCAGCAGCAGCGCGACGCCGAGGAACCCGAAGTCCTCACCGATCCCGGTCGGCTGGTTCACCCAGCTGCGGATCGTGACCAGCAGGCCGGGCGACTGGCCGAAGCGGCTGGTCCAGAGCCCGAACAGGTAGCTGTAGCCGACGAGGACTACCCCCGCCGCCGCGAGCACGGTCAGGCCGGGCACGCGCTTGGTCCGCACCACCTGGTCAACCATCGGCCGGCAGCACTTCCAGTTGCCTGGCCAGCAGGGCGGTGAACCGCTGCCGCACGTCGTCCGCGCTGTTGGCGTGCAACTCCAGTCGCACGACCAGGTCGCGGTGCACGTAATGCACGCGCGCAACGGCCTTGCGCTGCTCTTGGGTGCCCTGGAGCGGGAAGACCTCGGTCTGGCGCTGCACCGACGTCGGCTCGGGATAGCGCCTCTCGAACCCGGCTTCGAACTGGTATGCGTCGAGGGCGTCGGCCGCGGCCAGCGCCGCGTCCCTGTCACGCAGCTGCACGACGGCGACGATCACCTTGCCCTCGGGCCGGCGTGAGGCGACGGCCACACGCGCCGCACCGGCATCGCCCGACTCGTAGGCCTCGATCTCGGCCGGGCCCAGGAACTGCATGTTTTTCACCTCGGGCCAGCTGCGCACGTAGGCGTAGCTCTCCAGCCCGGACTCGAAGTCGGCGACGGCGAGCGGATCGGCGGCCGCACGGCCTTCCTCACCGGTCGGTTCCAGATTGCGCGCGTTCATCGGCAGCGGCTGTCCTCCCCAGATCAGCCACCCTCCGAACATGACGCCCGCCAGCGCGACCACCACCGCGACCGCACTCAGCAGCCCGGCGGGCCGGACGTTGCGACGACCGTCCTCCACGCGGCCAACCCTTTCCCCCAGATGAACGAACCAGAAAACGACGAACGGACGGCGACCGCAGTCGCCGCCCGTCGATTGTCGCAGGAGGTCAGGCCAAATTTCCCAGCTTTACGCAGGTGAGCTGGGTCGCAGCCACAACGTCGTGAATCCGGAGGCCGATCTGTGGGCCTCGTCGATCAGTTCCGCGTCCGAGTACTCACTTCCGGTGGTGCCGTTCTCACGCACCGGTGACGGCTCGTAGCCGAGCTTGCGGTAACCCGCGAGCACCTGCGCCGGATCGTCACCCAGCTCCTCGATCGTCCGGGGGTCGAACTCGCACACGACGTGCGGCCGGTCCCTCTCCAGCACCGCGGTGAGTCCGTTGAGGGCCCGGTGGTCACGACCCTGGAGGTCGATCTTCACCAGCGAGATCCGGGCTGCTGTCACCTCGTCGCGGCCGTCGAGCCGGACCGCGGGGATCACCACGCCGCCCACCGCCTCGTCGGAGGCGTCGTGCGCCCGGTAGTCGCCGCTGTTGTCCTGCTCCTCCTGCACCAGGCGGATCTCGGTGTCCGAGTCCCAGGCCGCCATCGCCAGAACGGTGACCGGAGCCCGGTCGCCGATGTTCACGGCGATGTTGCGGCGCAGGTACTCGGCGTTGACCGGGCTCGCCTCCACGGCGACCGCACCGGCCATGCCCGACGTGCGCTGCAACAAGCGCAGCGTGTGGTAGCCGACGTGCGCACCGATGTCGAGGAACGTGCCGTCGCCCACCAGTTCGGCCATGAGATCTGCCTCGCCGACCTCCCACGAGCGGTGGTGCGCGAGCCACGGCAGCACGACGCCGTCCTTGGGCATGATCAACGTGCCCGCGTCGCACACGACCACGTCGGCGTCCGTCGGCACCGGCGCGTGCCGCAGCCGTTGCACCTGGTAGACCGCCTCGATGTCCTCGGCCAGGTGCGCGAATCGGGCCTCGTCGTCATCGAGCCGGTGGTCGCGCTCGGCGAACATCTCGAACGTCTTGCGGTCGCTCGCCTCGAGCCGTTCCCAGACCTTGTCGAGCCGCTCGTCCACGGCCGCGGCGAGAGACTCCGCCCGGCTGCTGGACAGATCGGCCACGGACCTGTCGATCCTGGTGACGTCCTGCCTGACCTCACGGTTCTGATCGGCGATCTCGGACACCTCGTGCTCGATGACCGTGAGCCGCTCGTTGTGCCGTTCGACCGCTTCCAGCCGGGTCATCATGGCGCTGAGCGTGTTCTCCACGCCGTCGACAACGGTGCCGAGCACCCTGCGCTGGTGCACGTCGTAGTGGTCGATCGAGCGCAGCACCGCGCGCCGCAGCACCGGCGCGAGCGGGATCCGGGACGCCGTTCCCGCCTCTGCCCGCCACAGCAACGCCTGCCGGGAGTCGCGCAACGGCTGCAACGGGTCGTCGGTCCGCTGCCCCGCAGGCGAGGCCTGCGAGCGCTTCCAGCTCTCATACGCGGCTTCGAGCTGCTCACGCACCCACGTGGCCGCCGCCTGCATGGACCTGCTGCGCAGCACGTGGACCCGTGCGGCCCGTCCGCGCCGTGCGGCCTCGTCCGGGTTGTCCGCGACCTCGCGCATCGCGGCAGCCGCCGCGTCGAGGTCGGGGTCCGCCCAGTGCGAGTCCTCCGGGTACGGGTAGTTGCCCTTGCCGACCGCGACGAGCTCGTAGGGCACCGGCCAGCCGGTCCGCTCGTCCAGGAACTCCGTGGTGCTGGAGTAGTCCGTCGAGATCACCGGCAACGCACGGGCCATCGCCTCGGCGACGGTCAGGCCGAAGCCCTCGCTGCGGTGCAACGAGACGTAAGCGGTGCTCGTCGCGTACAGCTCGTCGAGCTCTGCGACGCTCAGGTACCGCTCGACCAGTTCGATGCGCTCGTCCCCGGCGATCAGGACGCGCAGCCTCTCCGCGGTGTGCGGGTGCTTCGTGCCGTTGATCGCCTTCAGCACGAGACGAACGTCATCGCGCCCTTCGAACGCCCGCTGGAACGCCTCGACGACGCCCCACGGGTTCTTGCGCTCGCCGATGCTGGCGAAGTCGAACGCGAACAGGAACCGGGCCTGCCCGGTGACGGGACGCCGATCCGGTTCGCCGGGATCGCGCACCGGCACCGGGATCGTCCTGACCGGCACCGTCGCGTGCTTGGCCAGCGCGTCACGGCAGAAGTCGCTGACCGTCCAGACCTCGTCCAACTCGTGGAACGCCGCGTGCATGTGCTCGGGGAAGTCTTCGAGCTCCCACGCCCACAGCCCGATCCGATAGCGGTGGTGGCCGACCTGGGGACGATGCCGCAGCACCGCCCGCGTCTGGTCGGCGTTCACGCACAGCAGGCTGACCGGGAAGCGCGGCTCGCCGACCGTGTCCGGCTCGTCGAGGCCCTTGCGGTTCGTGACCAGCTCGTCCTCGACCACGGACACGACGGGCACACCGCTCGTGTCGATCGCGTCGTGCACGATCCTGGCCATCTCGCCGACACCGAGCTCGGCGGTCAGGTAGCCGACGACGTTGACGCCGAACGCGTCCTCGGGCTCGGTCAGCTCACGCGGCTCACCCGGCAACGCCCACGTGGGCAGCGCCTCCTCGCTGATGCCGCTGGTGCGACACCACGAACGGAAACCCTGCGCGTCCGCGCCGTGCGGGGCGGGGAAGGCGATCTGGAGGTCCGCACGGGATTCCCACACCGCGAGCGCGAGCCGGTTGAGCCCGCTGTCCTTCGGCGCGTTGTCCGGCAGTTCCGTCAGCCATTCCTTCAACGAGGCGTGGTGAACGGCGTCGAACGCGTGTGGCGGCGGATCCTGCTTCTTGCGCTCCGACTTCACCCACGCGTCGCGGAACAGCGTCCGCATCGCCGGGGTGATCTTGGTGCCGTCCGCCGCCTTCCCGAAGCCGTACGGGATCGACTCCAGCGTCTGCGCGTAGCCGTTCGCTTTGAGCTTCGCGCCGTAGGAGTCGCAGAGCTGCCGGACCACGGGGTGCTCGGACAGCAGCACCCGCGGGCGGAACGGCGCGTGGCTCGTCAGGATCCACGGACGTTCAGGCCGGTATCCGCTGTAGTGGAAGAACCGCAACGGTTCCCCGCCCGCGGTGAACCCGTCGGCCCCCTCGCGCACCGGGCGCTCGTGGACGTTCCAGTACGCGACGTTGAAGCCGGGGTCGCGCAGAACGGTGTTCGGGAACAACGCCGGCACCTGGTCGACCCAGCGCTGGTCGGTGAAGAGCTGCCTGTGCGGCGCGACGATGGCGTCGTGGCGCAGGCGTTCGGCCCAGAAGTCGAGGAACGCCTCCGAACCCGGACCGGTCGCGACGAAGCCCAGGTTGAAGATGCCGGACCCCATGATCGCCGCCTCGCTGGGCTCCTTGCCGTCACGGGGCAGCGGCTGCAGGAAGTGCGGCGTGAGCACGATGCTGTGCGCGATCGCCAGGCCCGCGAGCTCCGGCATCGGGGCGAAGACCTCGATGTCCGGATCGATGTACATGACGACGTCGCTGGTCTTGCGCAGCTCCCGCAGCAGGTACGGCTTGACGGCGGTGGCCAGCTCGGTGACCGAGTAGGCCGTGGCCATCCGGAAGTAGTCGTCCTCGTCGATCCCGGTCGCGCCGGGACCGACGATCTTCCAGTCGTGCTCCTGGACCTCGTGCCAGGGAGCGTCGATCACCTCGATCACGAAGTCGTGGCCGGGGTGGTGCCGCAGGTACGAGGAAGCGAGCACGCGGGCGGCGGGCAGGTAGTTCCCGGCCACCACCGTGCAGGCGGTGACCCGACGCTCGTCACCCATCAGCAGACAGTGCCTTCAGCTGCGCGTCCAGGGATTCCTTGAAGTTCTTCTGCGCGGCGTCGAGCGTCTTCGCCGACATGTCGAGACGGATGATCAGGTCCTTGCTGGTGTAGTGACCACGCACGCGGGAGTTCTCCGGAGCCTTCGCGTCCAGGTTGCCGACGAGCACGCCGTTCGGCATGCCGGTGGCCTCCGTCATCCCGTTGTTGATCTGGATGTCGTGCAGTTCCTTGGCGGCGATCTTCGCGGCGGCCGCGTCCTTGCCCTGGACGATGAGCAGGATTCCCTTGGAACCGTCCTCGGTCGTGAACTGGACGAGCTTCGTCTTGCTCGCACCCGCGGCGTTGTAGGACAGGATTTCGCTGTCCAGCAGGTACTTCAGCGTCGGAACCGGCGTGAAGTCCTTGACCTGCTTGTTCTCCGCGACCTTGCCAGGCAGCTTTCCAGCCGGCAACGGGTCCGGCGGAGCACTCGGCGTGGTGCTGGTCGACGACGTGGCGGTCGTCTGCCCACCCGCGTTGGGGTCGCTGCCGCCACGGCCCCACAGCCAGTAGGCGCCGAATCCGAGGCCCGCGAGCAGGACCACGGCCAGCACGATGCCGATGATCTTGCCCTTGCCGCCGCCACCGTCGGAGTCGTCGAAGACCTCCGGGCCGTGGCTCCAGCCGGACGAGGGCTGGTTGATCGAGTCGAAGTTGCCGCCGACCCACGGCGGCGGCGCTGACTGCTGCTGCTGTTGCTGCTGACCCCAGCCACCGGGTCCGGGCGGCGCGACGGGCGTGACGAACTGCGTCCGCTCCGCGTCGCTCGAGCGGTTCTGCGTGTTCACCACCTGGGTGGCGTCCGGGTTGGGGTTCTGCTGCTGCTGAGGCGGCACCTGGTTGGGAACCACCTGCGTGGCGTCCGGGTTCGACGCGCTCGGCGGCTTCGCCTCCCACTTGAACGGGGCAGCGAATGGAGGCTGCTGAGGACTCTGTGCGGGTCCACCGCCGGCCGAACCGGAGAGGATCTCATCCCGGCGCCGCCGGTAGTCATCTGCCGAGATCCGACCAGAGGCGAGTTCTTGGTCGAGCTTCTGCAGCTCGTCTTGCCAGGTCACCCCTGGCACCCCCTTCCGCGCGAACATGAGACTCGGACATTGTGCCCGTGCCCTGTAATGCCTTCGTGCGGGCCTCTCAAGTCGTGACCTGGTTGTGGCGCTTTCCGGAGATAGATTGGTCACATGGTGTGGTTCGGACGAGGTAAACCGCAGGTCGTGCCCACTTCAGACGCCCTGCCAGGCCGTTTGGAGCCCCTGCCGGTGCCGGCCGCCCACGCGGTGTTCACCGACCGGCAGCTGCGGCCACCATTCCCGTCCGGCTGCCGGACCGCCACATTCGGGCTGGGCTGTTTCTGGGGTGCCGAACGCCTTTTCTGGCGAACACCAGGCGTGTGGACCACTGCTGTGGGCTATTCGGGCGGTACCACCCCGAACCCGACCTACGAAGAGGTCTGCTCGGGCCGCACCGGCCACGCCGAGGTCGTCCTGGTCGTCTTCGACCCTGCCTCGCTGCCGTTCCAGGAACTGCTGCGGGTGTTCTGGGAGGGCCACGACCCGACACAGGGGATGCGGCAGGGCGCCGACATCGGCACGCAGTACCGGTCGATGGTCCTGTACGCCGACGAAGGGCAGCGGATCACGGCCGAGGCTTCCGCGGCCGTGTACCAGCGGGCGTTGAACGAGGCGGGACGCGGGACGATCACCACGGAGCTGGCGCCGCTGGGGGAGTTCTACTACGCGGAGGACTACCACCAGCAGTACCTGTCCGACGCCAAGAACCCTTACGGGTACTGCGGGTTGGGTGGTACCGGTGTCTCGTGCCCGGTGGGTCTGAAGCTCGCGGAGCAGTGAGCGCTCAGCAGAAGATGAGACCGCACTGACGGGTGGTCGTGGTCGTCGTCGTGGTCGGCGGCCGCGGCCGGGTGGTCGTTGTGGTCGTCACGACCGGCGGTGCCTGAGTCGTCGTGGTGGTCGTGGTCGTGGTGGTCGTCGAAGTCGTCGTCTTGCTGGTGGAGCTCGAAGACGCTGCGGACGATGAGCTGGACACCACTGTCTGTGATGGAAGCTCGGATTCCGTGGGAAGCAGCGAGGGCGTGTTGATGAGCGAGACACGCGCCGGTTCGCCGCCTCCTGGAGCTGCCGGATCGCTCGCCACGAGCGACCCGACATACGTCCCCAGCACGCAAAACGCGGCGACGACCACGCCGACCAAAGCTCCGGTTGCGAGCCTGGCAGGCCCACTCATCGCCGCGAACACCCGGTCTGACTATCTCGTTCACTCGATTGGGTCAAGCAAACCGGTCTTTTTCTACTCGTTCACACCTTTGTCACTGTCACGCCCACTACGCCCTGTGACAGCGGTGCGATCGTTTTGAAGGCCTTGGGCGTCAGGTCGACGCAGCGGCCGGTGATGAACGGGCCTCGGTCGTTGATCCGCACGGTCACCGTTTTGCCGTTGGAGCGGTTCTTCACCTTCACGCGCGTGCCGAACGGCAGCGTCTTGTGCGCGGCCGTCAGTTTGTCGGGGTCGAAGCGTTCGCCGCTGGCGGTCGTGCCGCCGCCCGAGTAGTAGGAAGCCTTGCAGGTCTCCGCAGAAGCCACGGGCGAGAAGAGCACAGCGGTGGCGGCGAGAGAGGCCAGCGTGAGGCCGGCCGCCGCGAGGGTCTTTGCCATGGTGCAAGCAACTCACCCGCCGGCAAAGAGCCGCCTAACGCGCGCCTAACCGGGGAACTGCTCGGCCGCGGACACCAGCAGGTGCCAGTCGCCGTCCGGCAGGGTGCGCAGCCGATCGAGCAAAGCGGACATTCTGGACAGCAACGCTGGGTGATCGGCCCAGAACGAGTGATCTACTCTCAGTAGAGCGGCGAGCAGGTCACCGGGGTACAGGGCGACCGACCGCAGCGGGTCGCCCTCGACGTGTTCCAGCGCCAGCAGCGCGGTCACGTCCAGCCCGACCTGGTGCGTCACGAGCAGGTGCAACGACGTCGGTGTCAGCTGCCCGACGGGCAGATCGCGCAGCGCACACAGGTCCCGGTAGAGCTGGGTCGACGACGAGTCGGGCCTGCCCCAGTCGTCCTCGCTGAGGTTCGCCAGCGTTCTGTCCCGGTCCACGCACCCATAGTCCCCGCAAAGGCAGGCGCTAGCGGGCCGACCGAGGCAACGGTTCGGCATTGGGCGACTGCCACCCGACGCGGACGAGCACCTCGCCCTCGTGCAGCAACGGCTGCGACGCCAGGCCCCACACCGTTGACGCCAACAGCACGGCGCTGACCGCCTCGCCCATGCTCAACGAGTCGTGCCCGAGCATCCGCAACAGCACTCCGCTGCGCCGCGCCACCAGTTCCAGCTCGCAGTTCTCCGCGCGGGCCGCGTGCAGCAGCCACGTCAGCGCCGAGTCCGGCACCTCGTCGGCGAGGTAGGGCCGTGGATCGGTCCTGCGCAACGAGATCGCCGCCGCGGAGGCCACCTCGCAGGAGAACGGGTCCAGCTCCCAGCGCGGGTGCACCGACGCGACCTGGCCGTCCGGCTGCGGAGTGCGCAGCACGTGGCAGTCCCAGCCCATCGCCGACAACGCGACCCGTGTGTGGTGCAGGACCGCGCCACACGCGAGCAACGCCGTCTGGTCCGTGCGTGCCGTCACGAGCTCAAGGCACTCGTTGCCGTTACGCCATCGCCACGGCGGAACGATGCCGAACGACGGTGCCCTGGCGGCGAGTTTCAGCACTTCCTCGACGGTTCCCGCGTCGGGTGTGCGAACGCTGGTCCTCATCCGGACAGCGTCCCGGCGCCCGGCTGCGCGGAACCTGCGTCACGACTGCGCGGCCGCGACCACCAAAGGCACCGTCATCGCCGCACCGCGCGAGAAGTGCTCCTCGTACTCCTCGGGTCCCAACGCCTGCCGGCACAGCGCCACGCATTGGTGGTGCGACGCGGCGAAGTTCGCTGATCCGAAGAGCGGCAACCCGACTGACTGCCACACCCGGTCCGCCCCGCCCAGCAGCAACGCGGCGTGCGACGCGGACCCGGTGACCACCGAGATCAGCGCCAGCAGTTCTATGGACACCGCGATGCCCAGCAGGTCGTGGAACTTCTCCTTGATGCGCAACGACGACGTGGCCAGCTCGCGGGCCTCGACGACGTCGCCGCGTCCCATGGCCACGAAAGCCAGGACGTACAACGCGAACGCGCGCGCCCACAGCTCGCCGTTCTCCTCGCACACGACCCGTGCCTTGGTGCAGATCTCCGCCGCACGGTCGAGTTCGCCGCCGAACGCCGCGGTGATCGCCAGCGCCACCCGTGCCATGACCACGTTGCTGTCCATGTGCCCGAGTTCCGCGTGCCTGCGGTCGGCCTCGGCCAACAGACGAGCGCCCAGCGGCAGGTCGTCGTCGAACACCGCCGCCGCACCCTGCACGTAGGTCGCGTAGACGTCGGCGTCCTCGTCCTCCAGCAGCGCGGCCTCGGCGCGGCAGGCCTCCAGCAACGCCGGCACCGCAGAGGTGTTGCCCTGCAACGTCGCCAGGTACCCGGTGACCCACAACGCCTTGCAGCGCGCCCGCGACGGCTCGGTCTCCAGGGACAGCGCCCAGTCCAGCCAGTGCCGTCCCTCGGCGAACCGCCCGCAGCCCACCCAGTAGAACCACAGCGTCGCCGCCAGCCGCAGGCCCGAGTCGGCCTCGCCCGGCGTCGTCAGCGAGTGCTCCAGCGCCGCCCGCAGGTTGCCGCGCTCGGCGGTCATCGCCCCGACGGTCGCCGCCTGCCGCGGGGTGAACCAGGCCCGTTCCCCTTGCAGGGCAATGCCTGCATACCAGTCACGATGGCGCGTCTTCAGCCGTGGCTCCTCATCGGTGGCACGCAACCGTGTTTGCCCGAACTGGCGCATGGTCTCCAGCAACCGATAGCGCGCCACGCCCGCGTGTTCTTCGCGCTGCAGCACGGACTTGTCGACCAGCCCGTCGACCGCGTCGAACATGAAGTCCGCGGTCAGCGAGTCGTCCGAGCACACCGACTCCGCCGCGGCCAGGTCGAAACCGCCGGCGAACACCGACGCCCGCGCCCACAGCAGCTGCTCGCGCGGTGAGCAGAGGTCGAAGCTCCACTCGATCGTCGCGAACAGGGTCTGGTGCTGCGGCAACGCCGTCCGCCCGCCGTCGGTCAGCACCCGGAACCTGTCGTCGAGCCGTTCCAGCAGCTGCGCCGGGGTCAGCGCGCGCACCCGCAACGCCGCCATCTCGATCGCCAGCGGGATGCCGTCCAGCCGCCGGCACAGGTCGGTGACGGCCTGCTCGTTCGCCGCCGTGATGACGAACGAGCCGGGAATCGCCGCGTCAGCGCGTTGGGCGAACAACGTCGCCGCCGGATACGGTACGGACAGCGGTGCCACGGACATGACCTGCTCGCCGTAGACCCGTAGCGCGCGCCGGGACGTGGCGAGGACACGGAGGTTCGGCGCGACCCGCAGCAGCGTGTCCACCAGCACCGCGCAGTGGTCCACGACGTGCTCGCAGTTGTCCAGCACCAGCAACGCGTCCTTGCCGGCCAGGAACTCCGTGAGCACGCTCAGCTGCCCGCGCCCGGTCTGGTCGACCACGCCCAGTGCCTCGGCGACGGTGTGCGGCACGAGAGCCCTGTCGCGCAACGCCGCGAGCTCCACCAGCCACACGCCGTCCGGCGGGTGCTCGCCGCGCGCCACGTGCAGCGCGAGCCGCGTCTTGCCCACCCCGCCGACGCCGATCAGCGTGACCAGCCGGTGCTTCCTGATCAGGTCCGCGACGTGCGCGGTCTCCGGGCGGTCCACGAAGCTCGACCGGTCGGCGGGCAGGTTGCCGCGCACCACGACCGGCGTGCGTTCCGGCAGGTCGAGGCGAGGATCGGCGGTCAGCACCGCCTGTTCGAGGTCACGCAGCCGGGGACCGGGCTCGATGCCGAGCTCGTCGACCAGGACGCCGCGCGCCCGCTGGAACGCGGCCAGCGACTCGGCCTGCCGCCCGCACCGGTAGAGCGCGATCATCAGCTGCTCCCACAGCCGCTCGCGGAACGGGTGCCGCTCGACCAGCGCGTTGACCAGCGGCGCCACCGCGGCGTGCTCTCCGAGCGCGAGCGAGCACTCCATCAGCTCCTCGGTCGCGTCCATGCGCAGGTCGGTGAGCCGTGCGGACTCCTGCCGCGTCCACTCACCGGGACGGCAGTCCGCGAGCGGATCGCCCGTCCACAACGCGAGGGCTTCGCGCAGCATCTTCGCGGATGCCAACGGCTCATCGCTGTGCCGTGCCGCTGCGACGAGCGCCTCGAACCGTGCGACGTCGACGGTGTCCGCGGGCGCGTTCAGGACGTAACCCGGCTCGCGGGTGGTGATCAGCTCACCGAGCCCGGCGTCACGGATCTGGCCGCGCAGGCGTGCGAGCAGGCTGTGCAGCGTCTTCGTGGCGGACGCGGGCACCTCGTCCGACCAGAGCGCGTCCACGAGCGCACTCCTCGGCACCGTCTCTCCCGGGTTCAGCGCCAGCCTGGCCACGAGGGTTCTCTGTCCCGCACTGCTGAGCTGAACTGCTCCGTTCGGGCCGGTGAGTTCGAGCGGCCCGAGCAGGCGGATGATCACGTTTTTGGTCCTGTCGTCAGCCCCCGACAAAGGCCGGAACCGCGCAAAGATAGCGCAATGGAATTCGACCCGAGAATCAACGCCCAGCGCGTCACCACATACGCCGACCTGCGTGCCGTGCTGGCTGATCCGGTGACGTTCTCCTCCCGGAACATGGCAGGTCCGCAGGTCGCGGCCGTAGCGGCGCTGATGCCGCCAGAGCAGCGGCGATTACTTGAATTGATGTCCTCGCTCAATGCGGCGGACGGTGCCAGGCATGCCCGAATTCGTGCGTCGGCGAACCAGAAATTCACTCCAACGGCCGTGCGCCACATGGCTGACTCAATTAGGGAACGCGCGAGGACCATGCTCGACGAACTGCCGGAAGAAGCCGAGTTCGTCAGCGAGTTCGCCGCACCGTTCGCGCTCGGGGTCGTCGGTGACGTGCTCGGCGTGCCCGAAGCGGACTTCCCGCTGTTCCGCGAGTTCGTGGCACCCGTGCTGGAACTGACCAGCGGCGAGGAGGTCAGCGAACGCGCGCTCGGTTCGTACTTCGCCGGGATGAACGAGTTCTGCGCCTACTTCGCGCGCTCGGACGCGTTCCGCGGCGGCCAGCTGTCCGAGCAGGAACGGCTGTCGCTGTGCCTCGCGGTCGTCGTGGCCGGCACCGACTCGACGACGAACATGCTGGCCAGCACGTTCCTGCGACTCGACCGCAAGGAACGCCGGCTGGGCGGTGTGGTGGAGGAGGTGGTGCGGCTCGACACGCCGTTCACCGGGTTCTTCCGGACGGCGACGTGCCCGGTGACCACGGGCGGGGTGAGAGTCGGGAAGGGCGAGCACCTGTTCCTCGACTACGCGGCCGGCAACCGCGACCCGAAGGTGTTCAGCGAGGGCTTCGACCCCGGCAGGCCGTCCGTGCCGGGACATCTCGGCTTCGGGCACGGCCCGCACTACTGCCTGGGCGCCCAGCTGGCCCGGCTGGAGGGCCGGATCGTCGCCGAAGAGCTGCTCGACCGCTCGTCCGAGGTGGCCGAGCAGCCCGGCGACGTGCGCTACCGCAGGCACCTGATCAGTCACGGGCCCGCGGAGCTGTGGTTCAGGCCAGGGCAGCGTCGAGGGTGATGTTCTCGACGGCCGCGAGCGCCTTGGAGACCGGGCAGTTCGCCTTGGCGCCCTCGGCGGCCGCGACGAAGTCCTCCTGGGACAGGCCCGGCACGTTGGCGCGGACGGTCAGGTGGATGCCGGTGATGCCGACGCCCGCCTGGAACGAGACCTCGGCCTTGGTGTCGATCGAGGTGGGCGGCGTGCCCGCACCGGTCAGGCCGTGCGAGAGCGCCATCGAGTAGCAGGCCGAGTGCGCGGCGGCGATGAGCTCCTCGGGGCTGGTCTTGCCGCCCGCCTCCTCGGCGCGCGCCTTCCAGTCGATGTCGAAGCTGCCGCTGTTGGAGGTGGCGAGGCTGACGTTCCCCTTGCCCTCGACGAGGGAGCCTTCCCAGTGAGCGTTTGCCGTCTGCTTGATGGCCATGATCTCCAGGTCCTTGTCGAACGGGCTCGATCAGGTTGATGCGAGCGGTCTGGGACCACCTTTTCACGGGTCGCCCCCGAGATCACCTCGAGAACGGCGTGAACAACCGATAAACGCGCGGGGGGCTTGGGGGGGGCTTGGGGGGGTCCCCCCCCCAACATCATGGCGAAACGAAAAGGCCCATGCTCTTCATGAGCATGGGCCTTCCCGAGTGGAGCGGATGACGAGACTCGAACTCGCGACCCTCACCTTGGCAAGGTGATGCGCTACCAACTGCGCTACATCCGCACTGCCTTACGGGGAGAACTATACAACAGCGTCTAGACGGCATCTTTCGAGGGGGGTTCCAAACCGGCCAGCAGTTGATCTACCTCGTCCAACTGCTCCTTCGGCCAGCGCCACTCCCACAGCGCCCGGACCTTGGGCAGCACGTCGACCGGCAGCCACGCGGCCACCTCCTCGCGGAGGTCCCAGTCGTCGAACACGTGCTCGTAGAAGCTGACCAGTGCCGCGTTCTCCAGGAACTGCTCCGGCTGGTGGAAGCACCAGTGCGCGAAGCCGTACGCGCGCCGCAGCACCTCGTCGTCCTGCGCGCGGTGCGCTTCCTGCGCCAGCTGGGACAGCTCGGAGAAGAAGACGTGGCAGGACCACTCCTCGGTTTCGGCGACAGCCCGGAGTTCCGGCACCAAGGCCGAAGCACGTTCTCGCCAGTCCACCACGTGCGTGACGATAGTCGCTGGATCTTGTCCCGCCGACCGTCCGACGCCCACCTGTGACCGTCCTGTCACCGATCGCGTTGCGCTGATCGGCCCACGCCGAACGGATGGTCTTGTATATCGACCTGTTCTCATCGAGGAGCAGGTCTGGCCCCTTGTGGCATGTTGAGGCCTGTGATGGTCGACGAGAACGAGGTCGACCGGGACCTGCTCGCCAGGGTGCGCGAGGGAGACGACTCGGCCTACGGCGAACTGTTCTCCCGGCATGCGGACGCGATCCGCCGTTTTTCTCTCAGGCACGTCCGGGAGGCGGCCGAGGCCGACGACCTCACCGCTGAATCGTTCTTCCGCATGCTGCAGGCGATCCGCCGCGGCAGCGGGCCCACCGACCACGTCCGCACGTACCTGTTCACCGTCGCGCGCCGGGTCGCGTGGGAGTGGAGCGGACGGCGCCGCGACGTGCCGGTGGAGGACGAGGAGCTGGGCCGTCGCGTCGAGCCGGTGAGCGACAACGCCACCAGCAGAGCCGAGCACAACCTCATCTCCAGGGCTTTCTCCAGCCTGCCCGAACGCTGGCGGGTCGTGCTGTGGCGCGTCGAGGTCGAGGGCGAACGCCCCGCCACCGTGGCACCGCACTTCGGACTTTCGCCGAACGCCATGTCGGCGTTGGCCCGGCGTGCGCGCGAGGGGCTGCGTGCGGCGTACCTGCAGGCCCACCTCGCGGCCGACGACGGGCGGTCGTCGTGCGCGGCGATCCGGTCGAAGCTCGGCACCTACACCGCGGGCGGCGTCCAGGGCGTCGAGGAACGCCGGATCCGCGCCCACCTCGACACCTGTTCCGCCTGCACGCAGCTCTACACCGAGCTGAACGAGGTCTGCGCGACGTTGCGCGCCAGCGCGGCGTACCTGGCCGTGCCGGCGCTGGGGCTCGCGTTCGCCGGGAAGGTGTTCCTGACGAAGGCGAAGCTGGCGTTCGCGGCGGCGAGCGTGGCGACCGTCGGCCTGTTCGGGACGATGGCCGCGGTGTTCAACGGCGCCGCCGGTGTCGCCGTGTTGCAGCCGGACCAGAACCCGGTGATCGCCATGGAGACGTCCGGGTCGTCCAGTTCCGAGCACAGCCAGGGGCTCGTGGTGGCCCAGCCGCCCCCTCCCGAGCAGCAGCGGGTCAAGCCTCAGGAGAACGTGGTCAACCCCGGTGGGCAGCGCCAGGAGACCGTGCGCAGGACCGCCTCGTCCGTGCCGGCGCCGACCAGCGAGCAGCGCCAGGACCCGCCGGTCGAGCGGGCCGAGAAGATCGTCGAGTCGTCCGAGCAGGCCGGCCTGGTCAGCACGGCGGCGACGACGTCGCGTGACATCAAGTCGCTCGACGTGCAGTCGTCGTCGTCCGGAGCGCCGACGCCGTCCTCCCAGCCGTGCTCGTCGCCGCGGACCACGGTCACGACGGCCACGCTCTACCCGACAGAGCCACGTCTGAACTGACGGTGACGATCAAGCTCCGGCGAGTTCACCCACAAGGCTCTGCCCGCGCCAGGTACGGTTTGACCAAGACCGACCTAGCGTGGGAGACGGGTACATGACGCGGCTGGTGCGCGGTGCTGACGGGCGGATGTGGACGGTCCACAGCCGCATCGAGTGGCGCAACCCGGTGGAGTCCGACGACTTCGAACACGACGTCAGCGGCGGTGCTCTGCCCGGCATCATGATGGGCGGCATGCTCGTCGTGATGGTGGTCGTGCTGATCGCCTGGACGCCGGAGCAGGTCGTCGTGCCGGCGTGGCTGATCCTGGCGCTGATCTTCCTGTTCGCCTTCTTCCCGGTCCGCTGGGCCCTGCGCCGCCCGCACACGCTGGTCGCGGAGAGCAAGGCCACGGCCGACGAGCTGCCACCCGAGCGGTGGATCGGCTCGGTTCGCGGCCCGATGGCGGTGCGCCAGGAGGCCTCCCGGGTCGCCCGGACGATCGAGATGCACTCGCTGCCGGACGTCGAAGGCCCGTTGCAACCCGTCGACTGATGCGACACTGGACCGGTGCCCGAACTACCCGAGGTAGAAGCACTGGTCCACCACCTGCGTGAGAACGCGGTGGGCCGTGTGGTGCATCGCGTCGACGTGGCTTCGCTGCAGGTGCTGAAGACGTTCGACCCGCCGTGGACAGCGCTGCACGGCCAGGAGGTCGTGGCCGCGCACCGGCACGGCAAGCACCTCGACCTGGAGGTCGCGGACGGCCTGCACCTGGTCGTCCACCTCGCCCGCGCCGGTTGGCTGCGCTGGGCCGACACCATGTCCGCACCACCGCCCAAACAGGGCCGCGGACCACTGGCGTTGCGCGTCCACCTCGGTCCGCCCGGCCAGGGGCCAGGGTTCGACCTGACGGAAGCGGGCACGAAGAAGGGGCTCGCGGCGTGGATCGTGCGCGACCCGAAGACGATCGCGAGCGTCGCCAGGCTGGGCCCGGACGCGTTGGGGATCACCCGCACGCAGTTGGAAGACCTGTTCCACAAGCGCACCGAGCGGCTCAAGACCTCGCTCACGGACCAGAGCCTGATCGCGGGCATCGGCAACGCCTACTCCGACGAGATCATGCACATGGCGCGGCTCTCGCCGTACGCGACGGCGGGCAAGCTGAACTCGGAGCAGCTCGACCACCTGCACGAGGCCATGCTCACGACCCTGACCGATGCGGTCGCACGGTCCGTTGGGCAGGACGCCGCTCGTCTGAAGGGTGAGAAGCGGTCGGGGTTGCGGGTGCACGCGCGCACGGGGCTGCCGTGCCCGATCTGCGGTGACACGGTTCGTGAGGTGTCGTTCGCGGACAAGGCGTTCCAGTACTGCCCGACGTGTCAGACCGGCGGCAAGCCGCTGGCCGACCGCCGGTTGTCCCGCCTGCTCAAGTAGTCCCGCTGCTACGTGACGATCAGGACCTCCAGGGTGCGAGGGCCGTGCACGCCCTCCACCCGGCTGAGCTCGATGTCGCTCGTCGCCGACGGGCCGCTGATGAACGTCAGCGGTCGCGTGGGTTCCAGCCGCTGCAACGCCTCCGGCACCGACGCCGCGATCTGGTCCTGGCGGACCACGCACAGGTGGTAGTCGGGCAGCAGGGTGAGCGCGCGGCGTCCCTGGCCCTCGCTGCCGTCCAGCACGATCGTGCCGGTGTCCGCGATCGCGACCGCGCACCCGGTGAGCACGCCGTCGGCCTGGTCGAGTTCCCCGATGGTCAGCGGCTCGTGCAGCCAGGTGACGCCGTCGATCAGCCACTCGGCGGGAAGGCCTTGCGGCGCAACGATTCTCTTGCCCTTGAGGAGAGCCAGAGCTTCGGGTACGTCCGTCACCGTGTGCACGATCGCGCGGTAGTCGGCGACCCGTTCGGCGAACAGTTCGACGCCGCCCGGCCCGGTCTGGTCGTAGCCCCGGACGACGGGCACGGCCGCCGGCACCTGTGCGTTCCGGATGCGCTGGAGGATCTCTTCTCGTGCGGCTGAATTGATCATTCTTGGCAACGGTTCTTCCTCCACCAGGCGCGGAACGACTCGGCCGGTGGCGCGGGCACGTCGCGCGACGACGTCCACCTCGACCCCGGCCACGGCAGTGACGTGATCTTGCCGTCCCTGGCCAGGAAACGGGCCAGGGAACCGGCTTTCTGCGCCTTCTCGTAGCGCGAGGCCTCCCGGAAGATCCACGCGGCGGCCGCCATCGCGACGGACTCCGGCGTGCGACCCTTGGCCTCCACGACCTCGGCGCGCAGGTGCGTGAGGACGGACGGGATGTCGATCCGCACCGGGCAGACCTCGAAGCAGGCGCCGCAAAGCGAAGAGGCGTAAGGGAGTGAGGCCGCCTGCGGGTCGTGCATGTCGCCGACCAGCTGCGGCGTCAGGATCGCGCCGATCGGTCCGGGGTAGACCGAGCCGTACGACTTGCCGCCGGTGCGTTCGTAGACGGGGCACACGTTGAGGCACGCCGAGCAGCGGATGCACCGGAGTGCCTGGCGCCCGACGGAATCCGTGAGCGTCGCGGTGCGGCCGTTGTCGATCAGCACGAGGTGGAACCGCTGGGGCCCGTCGCCGGGCGTCACACCGGTCCACACGCTCGTGTACGGGTTCATCCGCTCCGCCGTGGACGAGCGGGGCAGCAGCTGCAGGAAGACCTCGAGGTCCTGCCACGTCGGCACGAGCTTCTCGATGCCCATCACGGTGATCAGCGTTTCCGGCAGCGTCAGGCACATCCGGCCGTTGCCCTCGGACTCCAGCACCACGATCGACCCGGTGTCGGCGACGGCGAAGTTCGCTCCCGAGATCGCCACCTTGGTGGTCAGGAACTTCTCGCGCAGGTAGACGCGGGCGGCCTCGGCGAGGTCCGCCGGTTCGTCGGAGACCTCGATCCCCATGCGGCGCTGGAAGATCTCGCGGATCTCCGAGCGGTTGCGGTGGATCGCGGGCACCAGGATGTGCGACGGCCGGTCGTCGCCGAGCTGCACGATCAGCTCGGCGAGGTCGGTCTCGATCGCGCGCACGCCACCGGCTTCGAGGGCCTCGTTGAGCCCGATCTCGGCCGTGGCCATGGACTTGACCTTGACGACCTCGTCGGCCTGTTCGGCTCGGCAGAGGTCGAGCACGATCCGGTTCGCCTCCTCGGCGTCCCGCGCCCAGTGGACGACGCCGCCGCGGGCCGTGACCGTCTCCTCGAGCTGCACGAGCAGGGTGTCGAGGCGTGCCAGGACGTCGTCCTTGATCTGCTCGCCGGCGACCCTGAGCATCTCCCAGTCGGTCATCTCGGCGACCGCGGACTCCCTGCGCCCCCGGATGGTGCCGGTGGCCTTGCGCAGGTTCTGCCGCAGCTGGGTGTCCTGCAAGGCCTCTCTCGCGGCCTTGGGGAACGTCGGGCTGCCCAGCCACGTCACCGGGTTGCGAGCCACGGGTCCTCCTCCGTCGAAGCCAGGATCTCCGCCAGGTGCACCGGCCGCACGCCCGTGCGCAGCCGCGAGAGCCCGCCGCCGATGTGCATGAGGCAGGAGTTGTCACCGGCGGACACCACCTCGGCGCCGGTGTCCAGCACGCACCGCATCTTGTCCGCGAGCATCGCCGTGGACGTCTCGGCGTTCTTCACCGCGAACGTGCCGCCGAAGCCGCAGCACTGCGTCGCGTCCGGCAGTTCCACCAGATCGAGTGCCTTCACGGCCCTGAGCAGCGCCAACGGCTTGTCGCCGACCCCCAGCATGCGCAACGAGTGACACGTGGGGTGGTAGGTGACCCGGTGGGGGAACCAGGCGCCGACGTCGGTCACGCCGAGCACGTCGACGAGGAACTCCGCGAGCTCGAACGTGCGCGGCGGGGACTCACCCAGGGTGGGGTGGACCTCCCGGACCATGCCGGCGCATGACCCGGATGGCGCAACCACGTAGTCGTAGCTCCCGAAGACGTCGGTGTACTTGCGCGCCAGCGGCTTCGAATGCTCCCGGTAGCCGGTGTTGAAGTGCATCTGGCCGCAGCACGTCTGATCGAGCGGGAACTCGACCGAACAGCCGAGCCGCTCCAGCAGACGCACCACGGCACGGGCCGTCTCCGGGAAGAACGTGTCCGTCAGGCAGGTTGCGAACAGTGCCACTTTCACGGGGACACCCTCTCCCCAAATTCATCGGATGTCTACCCGGACCGGTGGACCGTACGGGGGTACGCCGGGCGCGCCTCTTGCTATAGGGGTGCCCCACAGCACAGCATGTGCACCGTGGGCGACCTGTTGACCGAGCGCGCCGTGCTCGGTGTCATCGCGACCCTGGCCGTTCTGGGCCTCTTCGTGATGCTGTGCCGCGCTCGACGTGTCAGCACCTCCGTCGAGGATGCTGTGATGGACATGCTCGACCGGATGTCCAAGGCGTCGAGCGACCTCCGCGCGGGCTTGACCCAGGAGGCCGCGGACAAGGCCACACCCCACCTGCGCGAGATGCTGCGGTGCGTCGCGGTCGCCATCACCGACGAAGAAGGCACCGTCCTGTCGTGGGACGGCGGCGCGAACGACCACTACGAGTACCTCCGCGACACGGTGGCCCGTGCCATCAACAACTGCCACAAGGAACACGTCGACCACCGCAAACTCGGCTGCGAGCTGCAGGGTCCGTGCTCACTGCACAGCGTCGTCGTCGTGCCCCTGGTCGTCGAGGGAGACGTCGCCGGCACGTTGATCGTGGTCTCCGGCGTCGCCTCGAAGCGCCAGATCCGCATGGCAGAGGAGACCGCCCGCTTCGTCTCGACCCAGCTCGAGCTGGAAGTCGTCCAGAAGCAACGCCAGGCGCTCGCCCAGGCCGAGGTGAAGGCCCTGCGAGCCCAGATCTCGCCGCACTTCGTCTACAACGCGCTGAACACGATCTCCTCGCTGATCCGCACCGACCCCTCGCACGCCCGTGAGCTGCTGCAGGAGTTCGCGGAGTTCACGCGCTACTCGTTCCGCACCGACGGCTTGTTCACGACCCTCGCCGATGAACTGACCAACATCCATCGCTACCTGACCATCGAACAGGCCCGCTACGGCGCCCGGCTGAGCGTCAGGCTGCGCATCGCCCCCGAGGTCCTGCAGGTCGTCCTGCCGTTCCTGGTCCTGCAGCCCCTGGTCGAGAACGCGGTGCGCCACGGCCTGGCCAAGAAGCCCGGCGGCGGCATGCTCACCATCACCGCCGAGGACAACGGCAACGAGGCCCTGATCAGCGTCGAGGACGACGGCGTCGGCATGGACCCCGACCGCCTCGACGACATCAAGGACGCCCACCAGACCGGCGCGCACGTCGGCATCGGCAACATCAACGACCGCATGCGCACGGTGTTCGGCGCCGAGTACGCGCTGGTCGTCGAGACGGCACCGAACGCGGGCACCAAGGTCATCCTGAAGGTGCCGAAGTTCGCCCGCAACGTGCTGCCGAACCTGAACATCGGGTCTCAGATGACCGACGAGCCGATGACGGCGGAGCAGGCCGCGATCCGCGCCTGACGTGCGCTGATGCCCCGTTGAGAAGTTGCAAGGTCAATCATGCTCAACCCGGACGCGCATCGTGCCGATTGTGGTGTTGACCAATGAACTGCCGGCCGTTTGAAAGAACAGACGCCGCCCGCGAGCAAAGGCCATCATCCAGTGCAGGAACAAAAAGCACCCGAGCGCGTCCGCGTCTGCATCAAGTGCACCGCCAAGGGGTTCAGCAGCTGCAAGTGCTGACGAGCACCCGGTTCAGCGAGCCGCGACCGCCAAAGTCGTGATCAGCACGACGGCGCACACGCTCCAGCTCACCCACATCCAGTAGATGTGCATCGGCGTCGGCCCGGCTGCGTTCTGCCTGCCCCGGTCGTCCCACCACTCGACGTACCGTTCGAGCCAGCGGATCGGGTTGAACGTCACAGCCCGAACCTAGCACCTTGTGTTCCAGGTCACGCGGGAGCAACCGACCACCATCGAGGCTCCCGCGTGTCCGCGAAACGCACGTACTGTCGAGTACATGAGCGTCACGGACAAGATCGCGGCCCGGCTCCCGAGGGTCATGGACCGGGGTGAGCGGCCGCCGGTGGTCGCGGCGGTGCGGTTGCACGGGGTCATCACCCCGCAGTCCTCGCCTGTCGCGCGCAACACGATCAACCTCCAGAACGTCGAGTCGGCCATCAACCGGGCGTTCGACAACGAGCGCCTGATCGCCGTGGCGCTGCTCATCAACTCTCCGGGTGGCGCGCCCACCCAGAGCGCGCTGATCGCCGAGCGCATCCGTGAGCTCGCCACCAAGAAGCACGTGCCTGTGCTCGCGTTCTGCGAGGACGTGGCGGCGTCGGGCGGCTACTGGCTGGCCTGCGCCGGTGACGAGATCTATGCGCACGGCACCTCTCTCGTAGGGTCCATCGGTGTCGTGAGCGCCGGGTTCGGGCTCAACGGCCTGCTGGACAAGGCCGGTGTCGAGCGCCGCGTCTACACGGCGGGCGAGAACAAGGTCCGGCTCGACCCGTTCCAGGCCGAGAAGCCCGAGGACGTCGAGTGGTTGAAGTCGCTGCACGCCGATCTGCACGAGCAGTTCAAGGCGTGGGTCACCGAACGCCGCGGGGCCAAGCTCAAGAGCGAGGAAGACCTCTTCAGCGGTGAGGTCTGGACCGGTACCAAGGCCCAGCAGCTCGGTCTGATCGACGGCATCGGCACCATCCGGACCGTCATCGCCAAGCGCTTCCCGGACGCCGAGCTCACGATCGCGGAGCCGCGCAGGCCGTTGCTGGCCAAGCTCGGACTGACCGGAGCGTCCACCCGATCGGGCGATCTCGTGACGCAGGTGCTCGCGAGCGTCGAGGAACGTGCTCGCTGGTCCCGATTCGGGCTGTGAGCATCAGTTCGGTTTCACAGGGCGTGTCGAGACCTACCTCGGCGTAGACATGACCGCACATTGATGGGCAAGATGCCCGACACAGTGAGTACCCATGACAACACCGGTCTCCTCGTCCTCGCAGTCGATGACGAGGCCCCTGGGCTGAGCGAGATCAAGTTCCTGCTCGAGAGCAGCCCTCACATCAGGCGCGTCCTCACGGCCTTCGACGCCGCCGAGGCCCTGCGCATCCTGAGGGGTGACTACGAGCAGGAGGTCATGGCGCGGACGAAGGCCGGCCTGCCTCCGGTCGACGCGGTGTTCGCGGACATCAACATGCCCGGACTGTCCGGAATGGACCTGGCGCGGGTGCTCAGCGCGTTCCGGTACCCGCCCGCGCTCGTCTTCGTGACGGGGGTCGAGGAACGCGACGCGCTCGTCACGGCGTTCGACGTCGGCGCGCTCGACTTCATCAACAAGCCGATCAACGAGGAGCGCGTCCTCAAGGCGATCTCCCGGGTCGCGGACAGGGTGGGTCGCACGGCGGCACCGGCGAACCCGTCGGGCCAGGCCGCGCAGAACCCCGCCGAACCGACCGACGACGAGGTCATCCCCGTCGAACTCGGCGGCACCATCAAGCTCGTGCCGCGCGCGTCCGTGCGGTACGTCGAGGCGCAGGGCGACTACGCCCGCCTCCACACGCAGGACGGCAGCCACCTCGTCCGCATCCCGCTCGCCCAGCTCGAGGAGCGCTGGGCGAACGCGGGTTTCGTGCGCATCCACCGCTCGTACCTGGTGGCGTTGCCGCTGGTGAGCGAGCTGCGGATGACGGCGAACGGGTACGCGGTCGTCATCGGCACCGGTGACGGTGCCAAGGAGCTCCCGGTGAGCCGCCGGCACACCAAGGAGCTCAAGGAACGGATCGTGCGACCGCCGAAGAGCGGCTGGTGAGCAGGCACGACGCGGGAAAGCCCGAGCCACCCGCCCGGGAGGCCTGGCTCGGCGAGCAGGGCAGCAGGCCTCGCCGCCGCAGGGTCGTGCTCGCGGACTCCACGAAGAAGAGCGGCAAGGCCTTACGGACGATCATCGAGCTGGAGGAGCAGACCAGCGTCGGTGAGAAGCTGGTCCGCGACCTCATCCGCCAGCAGCTCAAGTCCGCGTTCGGGATCGCGTTCGCCGTCCTCATCGGGATGTGCCTGCTCCCGATCACCTTCTACCTGGTCCCCTCGATCGGGGAACTGAAGATCCTCGGCATTCCCATCCCGTGGCTCGTGCTCGGTCTCGCCCCCTTCCCGATCCTCTACGGCGTCGGGTGGGTCTTCCGCAGGCAGGCCGAACGGCACGAACGCGACTTCGTGAACATGGTCGACCGCTGACGTGAACGCCACCATCTACAGCCTCAGCGCCATCGTCGCCGTTGCGGCCGTGACGTTCCTGCTCGGCTACGTCGGGTCGCGCAAGGCGAACACCACCCCGGACTTCCTGGTGGCCCGCCGCGCGATCCCGGCCACCCGCAACGCCGCCGCGATCTCCGGCGAGTACCTGTCCGCGGCGTCGTTCCTCGGTGTCGCCGGGCTCGTGCTCAAGGACGGCGTCGACGCGCTCTGGTACCCGGTCGGCTTCACCGCCGGCTACCTCGCGCTGCTGCTGTTCGTCGCCGCGCCGCTGCGCCGTTCCGGTGCGTACACGCTGCCGGACTTCGCCGAGGCCCGGCTGGGATCGGTGAACGTGCGGCACTTCAGCACGTTCTTCGTGGTGTGCATCGGCGTGCTGTACCTGGTGCCGCAGCTGCAGTCCGCCGGCCTCACGCTGACCACGATCACCGGCCTGCCCCCGTGGTTCGGCGGCCTGATCGTCACGGCCATCGTGGTGGTCAACGTGCTCGGTGGCGGCATGCGCGCGATCACGCTCGTGCAGGCGTTCCAGTACTGGGGCAAGCTCTTCGCGATCGCCGCGCCCACGTTCGTGCTCTTCGTGGTGTTCCTGGCCTCCCCGGACCGCGGCACGCAGCCGCTGAGCGACGACGGCGTGGTCAGGTTCCCGCAGGCCGAGAAGATCACCGTGGCCGAGCAGGACGTGAAGGTCCGCGTCGACGAGCCGCTCAGGTTGAAGGTGAGCGGCAAGATCGACGGCAGGGACGCGGACGGGTCGGTGTACTGGAGCCGCGGCGTCTACGAGCTGAGCCCCGGCACGACGCTGGAGTTCACCGCGGGCAGCCCGGTGCCGGTCGTCGAGGGCTCGCCGACGACGAACCGCGACTGGTCGCGCCCGCAGACCGGCGGCGTCTCCGAGCTGATCAGGACGTACTCGCTGATCTTCGCGACGTTCCTCGGCACGATGGGCCTGCCGCACGTCCTGGTGCGCTTCTACACCAACCCGGACGGCAAGGCGGCCCGCCGCACGGCGCTGCACGTGCTCTACCTGCTGGGCCTGTTCTACATCTTCCCGACGGTGCTGGGCGTGCTGTCGAAGCTGTACCTGCCGCAGTTGCTGGTGAACGGCAAGACCGACGCGGCGGTGCTGATGCTGCCCGAGACGATGCTGCCGAACCTGGGCGGTCAGATCGTCGGCGCGATCGTCGCGGCGGGCGCGTTCGCGGCGTTCCTGTCGACCTCGTCGGGACTCGTGGTGTCGGTCGCCGGGGTGGTGTCGACGGACATCATGCCGGGCAAGGTTCGTGACTTCCGGTGGGCGACGGTGTTCACCGGACTCGTCGGGATCGGTCTCGCCCTGCTGCTGCCGCGCTCCGACGCGTCACTGACCGTGGCCATGTCCTTCGCGCTGGCGGCGTCGACGTTCTGCCCGCTCCTGGTCCTCGGCATCTGGTGGAGAGGACTCACCTGGGTGGGCGCCGTCTGCGGCCTCGTGGTCGGCGGCGGCCTGGTCATCACCGCCCAGGTCGTCAGCGTCATCAGCTCCTACACCGGCCGCTGGGCGCCCGCGTTCATCACCCAACCAGCGCTGATCACGGTGCCGGTCGCGTTCATCATCATGATCGTGGTCAGCAAGGCGACGCGCAGACGGGTGCCGGCGGACGTCAGCCAGATCCTGCTCCGGCTGCACGCGCCGGACCCGCTCGGCTTCATCCAGGACCGCTCCATCGCCCGCTTCGGGACCGCCGAGGAGAAGGCCCGGCTGGCGGACGACAAGCGCAGGGGAGCCGGTCGGACACGCTGAGTAGCCACCGTTTCGAATGGGTGAAAATTGGTCACTCGAATCGGTGAACGGTGAACAAGGTCACGCAGAGTGCTGTTCGTCTACGCATACTGACCGTTCGTCGCATCACCCGACTGCTGGGCGCAACGGCACGATCGGGGTCTTACCTGAGTGACTCAAGTCTCCATACGGTCTCGACCAAGAACAGACCGCACCTGGAGGCATTACGTGCACGTCACGTTGCTGACACCTACGACGAGTACCGCGAGGAGGGGACTGTGAGCTCTGTTGACCACACCCCGTCTGAGTCGGCCCCGGACGCGCAACAGTGGGTCGACGTCCAAGCGAGCGATGACTTCATCGAGCTGAAGCACCGACTGCGCAAGTTCGTATTTCCCGTCACCGGCCTGTTTCTCGCCTGGTACCTGCTGTACGTGCTGCTGGCGGACTACGCGCACGGCTTCATGTCCACCAAGGTGTTCGGCAACATCAACGTCGGGCTCATCTTCGGTCTGCTGCAGTTCGTGTCGACGTTCGTCATCACGACGCTGTACGTGCGGCACGCGAACAAGAACCTCGACCCGTTGGCGGAGAAGCTCCGCGGTGAGATCGAGGGAGACGGCAAGTGAACGAGTCCAGCCCGATCCTGAACATCAGCATCTTCGGTGTCTTCGTCCTGATCACGCTCTTCGTGGTCATCCGGGCGAGCCGCAACACCAAGACCGCTGCCGACTACCTCGCCGCCGGTCGCGCGTTCACCGGTCCGCAGAACGGCATCGCGATCGCGGGTGACTACCTGTCCGCGGCGTCGTTCCTCGGCATCGCGGGTGCCATCGCCCTCAACGGCTACGACGGCTTCCTGTACTCGATCGGCTTCCTGGTGGCGTGGCTCATCGCGCTGCTGCTGGTCGCCGAGCTGCTGCGCAACACCGGCAAGTACACGATGGGCGACGTGCTGAGCTTCCGGATGCGCCAGCGTCCGGTCCGCGCCGCAGCGGCCACGTCGACGATGGCCGTCTCGTTCTTCTACCTGCTGGCCCAGATGGCTGGTGCCGGTGGCCTCGTCGCCCTGCTGCTCGGCATCACGGGCACCGGTGGCCAGGCCCTGGTCATCGCCGTGGTCGGCGCCCTGATGATCGCCTACGTCCTCATCGGCGGCATGAAGGGCACCACCTGGGTGCAGATCATCAAGGCGGTGCTGCTGATCGCCGGCGCCGGCATCATGACCGTCTGGGTGCTCGGCAAGTACGGCTTCAACCTCTCGTCCCTGCTCGGCGCCGCTGTCGACGCCGCGCCGAAGGCGGGCGAGAAGCTCCTCGGTCCCGGTCTGCAGTACGGCAAGACCGGCACCAGCAAGCTGGACTTCCTGTCGCTGGCGCTGGCCCTGGTGCTCGGCACCGCGGGTCTGCCGCACATCCTGATGCGCTTCTACACCGTGCCCACGGCCAAGGAAGCCCGTCGCTCGGTCGTGTGGGCCATCTGGCTGATCGGCATCTTCTACCTGTTCACCCTGGTCCTGGGCTACGGCGCCGGTGCGCTCGTCGGCCCGGACGCGATCAACGCGGCGCCCGGCAAGGCCAACTCGGCCGCCCCGCTGCTCGCACTGGAACTGGGTGGCCCGATCCTGCTCGGCCTGATCGCGGCCGTCGCCTTCGCGACGATCCTCGCGGTCGTGGCGGGCTTGACGATCACGGCGTCGGCGTCGTTCGCACACGACATCTACGCCAACATCATCAAGAAGGGCAAGGAGGAGGACAAGGACTCCGAGGTCAAGGTCGCTCGCCTCACCGCGATCGTCATCGGCCTGGTCTCCATCGGCGGCGGCATCATCGCCAACGGCCAGAACATCGCGTTCCTCGTGGCACTGGCCTTCGCGGTCGCCGCCTCGGCGAACCTGCCCACGATCCTCTACTCGCTGTTCTGGAAGAGGTTCAACACCTCGGGCGCGCTGTGGAGCATCTACGGCGGTCTGGTCGTCACGATCACCCTGATCGTCCTGTCGCCGGCCGTCTCCGGCTCGCCGACCTCGATGTTCAAGAACGCCGACTTCGCGCTCTTCCCTCTGTCGAACCCCGGCATCGTGTCGATCCCGGTCGCGTTCCTGCTCGGCTACGTCGGCACGATCCTGTCGAAGGACAAGGCCGACCCGACCAAGCAGGCCGAGATGGAGGTCCGCTCCCTCACCGGTGCGGGCGCCGAGAAGGCCACCGCTCACTAGTTCCTGTACGACGAGAACGGGCCGTCCTCCACGGGGGCGGCCCGTTCTTCGTGTGCAACCCTGCCGGTGCTGTCCGCGTATTGACTGCGAACGCGGCAGAAGCTTGGGGGACCGGAGTGCGACGAGACGAGGAGTTCTCGGAGTTCTTCACGAGCAGGTTCGACTGGGCACGGCGCACTGCGTACGCGTTGTGCGGCGACTGGTCGGAGGCGGAAGAACTGGCGCAGAACGCCTTCGTGAAGGCGTATGCGAAATGGCCGGCCATCAGGCGGGAAACGGCGGAGGGGTACGTCCGCACCATCGTGACGCGTCTGTTCCTCGACAGCAGGCGCCGTGGCCGAGGCCGCGAACACCCCGTCGCCGAGCTGCCCGAACACGGCGTCGGCGGTGGCTTCTCCGACCCCGACGCCCGGCTGAACGCGGCACTGCAACAGGTGGCGCCGAAACAGCGGGCCGCGCTCGTGCTGCGCTTCGTGCACGACCTGTCCATCGAACAGACGGCCGCCGAGCTCGGTTGCTCGGTGGGCAACGTCAAAAGTCAGACAGCCAGGGGTTTGGCGACGCTCCGCGAGGCGTACGGCGAACCGGTCAACTCGGAGAGTGCCTGATGAACATCGAAGACGAGCTGCGCGGAGCTCTCGACGTCTCCGCGCCGCCTCCCACGACGACGCTGGACGTGGTCATGAAGCGCGGCCGCCGGCGGGTGTTCGCCCAGCGCGCGGGCGCCGTGCTGGGCGTGTTCGCGGTGGTCGCCGGCATCGGGATCGGCGCCACGACGCTGAACCAGGCCGCACCGCCACCCGAGCAGGCCGACCGGCCGGACGCGGGTCCCGCGACCGTGGAGCACGTGTTGGACTGGCCGCGGGTCAACACGCCACCGCAGACGCCGTACGGGACGTGGTCGCCTGCGTCCACCGCGCCGCCGCCTCCCGGCTGGCTCCAGATCGGCATCCCCCTCTGCGACATCAAGCCGACGAAGCGACAGGACAAGACGGACGTGGGCGCGGTGGCGTTCAACCCCGAGGCCGTCGACAAGTGGCTCGACGAGGCGCGCAAGGTGCTGCCGGAGGTCACCATCGGCGTCGCGAGGCCCGCCGCGATGAGCACCAGCTACGAGGCCGACGTGTCCGACTCCCAGGGGATCGGCAGCATCAGGATCACCGTCGGCAAGTTCACCGGCACGCCGCTGGCGCACGCGAACGACTCGCTGTGGGAGACCGGTGACTGCGAGCCCGCCCGGCGGCTCCAGTCGGGCGGCTCGATCATGCAGCTGCACGGCATCAGGCCGTACGAGCCGTTCCGGTCGCTGAAGCAGGTGCTGAGGGTCTACCGCGTGGACAGCTCGATGATCCAGGTCGAACTGCACAACTTCGGCAGCCCGGACTTCGGCGACGATCCGCAGAGCCCCGGCACGCGGCGGCGCACCGGTGCGGGGCGCCTGACGCTGCCGTTGTCCGAAGAGCAGTTCTCCAGGCTCGGGCCCGTCTTCGCGGAGTAGGGCCGGGGGTGTGCCGTGCCGGAGGTTCACGTCCGTGCAACCTCCGGCATGGCAACATCTAGGGCGTGACTGTTCCAAGCGTGGAGATCGCCGACGTGCCGGCGCAGCTGCCCGAGGGCGCCGTTCTGCTGGACGTGCGCGAGCAGGACGAGTGGGACGCCGGCCACGCACCCGGCGCGCTGCACGTCCCGATGAGCGAGATCGGTGCCCGGCTCGAAGAGGTGCCGAACGACGTGCAGCTCTACGTCGTGTGCCGTGCCGGTGGCCGTTCCGCCCGCGTGACCCAGTACCTCAACGAGAACGGCTGGGAGGCCGTCAACGTCGAGGGCGGCATGCAGCACTGGGAAGCCGCCGGTCGTCCGCTCGAGGGCGGCACCGACGGCATGGCACCCGAGGTCATCTGATCGTGCAGCCGCTGCAGCCGATGCGCGTGGACTGGGTGGCGACTCCGCCACCCGGTGCGTACCCGCAGCCGTCGCACCGGTCGCAGCGGCCGTCCTACGGCGGCCCGCCGAACTACCCGGTCCCGCCGCGCTGGGGCTTCCCGCTGCTCGCGTGGCGCTGGCCCACGGCCGTGCCCGGCACGGTCGAGCAGGCCGACTCGGTCGACGGCGTGCGCCGGCTGGGCCGGACCGCGCAGAACTCGCTGTGGCTGCTCGCCGCCGTCGCCGTGTGGGGCGCGTGCTCCGAGATCTGGCGCTACGTGCTGGTCGCGCTGAGCCGGTACGGAGCCCTGTCCTCCGGTGTCGTGAGCACGTCGGACGCCATGGTGGTGTCCGCGTCGGCGATCACGATCACCGGCTGCTTCCTGTCGCTGATCCTCAGCATGCTGTGGGTGCGGCGGGCGCGGAACGTGGCCGCGACGCTCGTGGGCTACGGACCGTCGCGCCCGGACCGGGACGTGCTGATCAGCCTGATCGTGCCCGGCGTGAACCTGGTGGTGCCCGGCTCGGTGCTCGCCGAGCTCGAACACGCCGTGGCCCGCAGGCCCGCCGGCGAACGTCCCACCCCGTCGAAGCTCCTGCGCTGGTGGTGGGGCCTCTGGGCCGCCTCGGGACTGACGGTCGTGATCGTGGTCCTGTGGTCGTTCCGCTCCAGCACCCAGGCCCTCGCGGACGGCGTGCTGCTGCACGCGTTCGCCGACCTGCTGCTCGCCGGCGTCGCGGTGACGTCCGCGCTGGTCGTCCGCCGGATCACCACCCTGCTGCTGCCGGTGGACGCCGCGTCCGTCCGGCTAATGCGCGTGGTGGAGGTCAAGGACGCCCCCGAGCCGCCGCTGCGCTCGGTCCGCGCGTCCGGCTCGCCCCGCTGATCTGTTCAGGCGACGTTCGCCCTGCCGGACCTTCCGGCGTTCCCCGCCGAGTGCCAGGTTGGGGGAATGCGGACACTCATCGGTGCTCTGGTGATCGCACTGCTCACACCAGGCGCCGCCCAGGCACACCACCGGGACTTCGACCTCCAGGCGCACCGCGGCGGCATCGGCCTGACCGTCGAGAGCACGCTCAAGGCGTTCGGCAAGGCGCTCGAACTCGGCGTGACGACCCTGGAGCTCGACCTGCAGATCACCAGGGACGGCCGTGAGGTCATCACCCACGACCGCAGGACGAACCCGGCGAAGTGCCTCGACACCGCGCCCGCGTTCCCCGGCGACCCCGAGTTCCCCTACGCCGGCAAGTACGTGAAGGACCTGACGTTCGCCCAGGTGCGCACGCTCGACTGCGGCAGCACGAGGTGGTCGCAGTACCCGGACCAGGAACTCTCGCCGGGCGCCCGCATGCCCACCCTGGCCGAGCTCTTCGACCTCGCCCGCGAGCACCGCGCGTGGGGCATCCGCTTCAACATCGAGACCAAGGTCGAGGCCGCGGCGCCGCACGAGACCGCGCCACGAGAGCAGTTCGTGCAACGCGCCGTCCACGAGATCCGCCGCTCGGGCTTCCAGCGCAACATCACCGTCCAGTCCTTCGACTGGGGCACCCTGATGCGGTTGCGCGAGGTCGAGCCGCGCATCCCGCTGGTGGCGCTGACGCAGCCGGAGATGCTGCGGCCGGGTTCACCCTGGACGGGCGGCCTCGAGCTCGCCGACTTCGGTGGCAGCGTCGCGAAGATGGCGAGGAGCTTCGGCGCGGCAGCGCTTTCGCCGGTGCACGGCAACCCGCAGGGCGGCAAGGTCGGCGACCCGGACTACGTGCCGTTCACGACGAAGGCACTGGTGCGGGACGCGCATCGGCAGGGGCTCAAGGTGATCCCGTGGACGACCAACGATCCCGCGACCATGGGCAAGCTGATCGACGACGGGGTGGACGGGATCATCACCGACTACCCGGACCGGCTGCGGAAGGTCATGCAGGAGAAAGGTTTCAAGCTCCCGCGCAAGTACCGCGGCTAGTCCCCGCCGCCTCCGCCGTCACCGCCGCCGTCACCGCCGCTGTCACCGTCACCGGTGTCGCTGAAGTCGACGCCCCTGAAGACGCCGCCTCCACCGCCACTCGGGCGGTGGGAGTGGCGCGGTAGCTGGGGCAGGCCCAGCGTGGACCTGACGGTTGCCGAGTCCAGTCCCAGCCGGCGGACGATCCGTTCGGGAGCCCAGCGCAACTGGCGGTTGAGGGCTCTGACCACCGCGATGATCTCGCGCTCCGCCGCGGAGATCTCCGCGGCCCGTTCCCGCGCCAGCCGTTCGGCCTTCTCCCTCGCGGCGCGGACCAGCTCGTCGAAGTCCCGTCCGTGATCCTGCAGGTAGGTCGCGCGGTACTGCTGACTCGCGGCTGCTTCGGCTTTCCGCACGATCTCGGTTCGTGCCATGTCCCAGGCGAACCAGCGCTGCCAGCGCCCGAACCACACCTGCGGCTCCTTGGGCCCGTTCTCGTCCCACTCCTGGCGTGCACGCCGCTGCGCCTCACGCACCTCCCAGTCGCGTTCCCTGGTCAGCTCGTGCAGCGCGCGGGCCGCCGCTCGCGACTCGTCACCCAGCGACGTCCTGATGCGGATCTCCAGCGCGGCGTCGGCACGACGCAGCCACTCCGCCTCGTCGCTCACTCAGCGCTGAGCGGCAGCGAGTGCAGGCCGCGGATCACGAACTCCGCGCGCCGGCCGGGTTCCTCGGCCAGCACCGCGCCGGGCAGCTTGCGGTGCAACGACGACAGCGCCGCCTCCACCTCGATGCGGGCCAGCGGCGCGCCCAGGCAGTAGTGGATGCCCATGCCGAAGCCGAGGTGCTGGTTCTTCTCGCGGCCGATGTCGAGGACGTCCGGGTTCTCGAAGACCAGCGGGTCGCGGGCGGCGGCGCCGAGCAGGGCGGCGATCTTCTCGCCGGGTTCGATGACGTGACCGGCGATCTCGACGCGTTCGGTGGCGGTGCGTTCGAAGAGCTGCAACGGCGAGTCGTAGCGGATGAGCTCCTCCACTGCCGTGGGCAACAGCTCTGGGGAGAGGCGTTCCCACTGCGAACGGTGCTTCATCAGGGCGTAGACGCCGTTGCCGATGACGTTGACCGTGGCCTCGTGGCCCGCCATCAACAGGAGCACCGCGGTGGCGACGAGTTCGTCCTCGGTGAGCCTTGCGCCGTCGGTGTCGGTGACGGCGACGAGGTCGGACACGAGGTCGTTGCCGGGGGAGACGCGGCGCAACGCGATCAGCTCGCGCAGGTAGGCGACGAACTCGGTGGCGGCGCGTTCCGCGGCGTCCTGCTGCTCGACGGGCAGGCCGTACTCGTACATCTTCACGATGGCGTTCGACCACGGCTGGAGCAGGTAGCGGTCCTCACCCGGCACGCCGAGCAGTTCGGCGATCACCTCTACCGGCAGCGGCGCGGCGACGTGGGCGAGCAGGTCGGCGTGGCCCTGGTCCTTGATCTTGACGACGAGTTCGTCGACGAGCTTGTCGGCCAGGTCGGCGACCCACGGGCGCAGGCGCTCGACGTGGCCGCGGCCGAACGCGGCGGCGACCAGGCGGCGCAGGCGGGTGTGCGTGGGCGGCTCGTTCTCCAGCAGCGAGTTGCGGTGCAGCAGGTTGAAGGCCATGAACTGCTCGACCGGCTTCACGTCCGACCAGATCCGGCCGAGCGAGCGGTGCCGCAGGACCGCGGAGCAGGCGGCGTGCGAGACGGCGACAGCGACGCCCAGCTTTTCGTGGTGATGGACCTCACCGGCTTCGCGCAGGGCTGCGAAGGCCGGGTACGGGTCGGCGATGAACTCGGGATCACGCTGGTCGAACGTCACAAGGCGGGACGGTAGGTCGCGATCCGTGTTTCGTCCACGCCGATTTGATTGATGACTCAAATTGTTGTCGAGGAACTATCGTTCGGGGTGTGCAGCAGCCTGCGATCGTCGCGCACCGCGGCGCGTCCACAGACCGTCCCGAGCACACCATCGGCGCCTACGAGCTCGCGCTCGAAGAGGGTGCTGACGGCCTTGAGTGCGACATCCGGTTGTCGAAGGACGGCGAGCTCGTGTGTGTGCACGACCGCACGCTCGCCCGCACGTCGAACGGCCGTGGCACGGTCAGCGCGCTCACGGTCGAGGAGCTGAAGACGTTCGACTACGGCAGCTGGCACCGCCACGGTCAACCGGCCGGGCTGCTGGTGCTCGACGAGCTGCTGGAGCTGGTCAAGGACACGAACGTGCAGCTCTTCGTCGAGACCAAGCACCCGGTCCGGTACCGCAACGAGGTCGAACGCAAGCTCGCCGAGGCGTTGAAGAGGCACGGGCTGAGCTCGCAGATCGTCATGATGTCGTTCTCGCCGACGGCGGTGAAGGCGTTCCGCGACCATGCTCCGGACATCCGCACCGTGCTGCTCCTGGACCGCCTGGGCCGGTACCGCAGCGGTGCGCTGCCGTCGTTCGCCGACTACACCGGGCCCGGCGTGCACCTGCTGCGCAACGACCCCGGCTACGTGGATCGGGCGCGGCGCGCCGGTCACGAGACCTACGTGTGGACGGTGGACGGCGCCGAGGACGTCGCGCTGTGCCGTGACCTGGGGGTCCGCTACCTCGCGACCAATGCCCCGGCGAACACCCGCCGCCTGCTGACGGCTAATTTGGCCACCTAGACAAGCCTGAGCACGAGGAGGGCCAAGGTGGCCAAGCGGACCGCGGTCAAGGACGCACCGAAGGACGGCATCAACCCGAAGCAGCCCTGCCCGTGCGGGTCCGGCAAGCGCTACAAGGCCTGCCACGGCGCGCCCGGCGGCGCGACGGACGTGATCGTGTCCCGGCCGTTCGAGGGCCTGGCCGCCGAGTGCGAGCTGATCGCCCTGCGCGAGTTCGTGCCGTCCGCGATCGTGAAGCTGCCGGTCAAGGACGGGCGCGAGGTCACGCTCGCCACCGTGCTGCCGATGGCCGCCGCCGGTCTGATCCGCGGCGACGACGTGCCGTTCGTGGGCCTGCAGGTGCAGACGCGGTCCGGCGACATCAGCCGCGACCTGGCGCGCGCGGTGCAGTGGGCGCAGCAGGCGAAGACCGGTGACGTGCTGCCGGTCGTGGGCCCGGACGCCGGCGAGAACCCCGCCCGGCTGCAGGACCTGCTCGACACCGGCGCGGACATCACCCCCGTGCTGCACACCGACTTCGTGTGGTGGATGCCGGAGGGCACCGAGCCGACCGGTGAGGTGGCGCTGTCCCTGGAGCGCGCGAACGCCGCGATCCTGCCGACCGAGCGCCTCGACGCCCCCGGCGTGAAGGCCGCCTACTGGGTCGACGCGGGCGACAAGGCGCACCTGCGCTGGGTCCGCCCGGAGCCCGAGGAGAAGCTGGTGCCCGCGATGGCCAGGCTGGCCGCCCGCGGTGAGCTCGACCTCGGCGAGGGCTCGCGCTACGCCGGTTCGTTCCGCGCGCACGGCCTGCTCGTGCCGGTCTGGGACCTCGACCGCGAGATGCACGCCCGCGAGTGGGCCGAGCCCGCCGAGGCACTGGGCAAGCGCCTGCTGGAGGCCCTCGCCTCCGACGAGCCGCTGTCCGACGCCGAACGCCGCGCCCGCGACGGCCTGCGCGGCCGTCAGATCACGCTTCGCTGACCCTGTCCACAGGGTTGTCCACAAGGAGCTGTGGATAAGTGCTGCTGCACATCATCTCGAAGGCCGACTGGGCAGCCGCCCAGTCGGCCGGCTCGATCGCGCCCGCAGGCGAGGACTTCGTGCACTGCTCCGATCGGGGAGTCGTGCACGTGACGGCCGGCAAGTTCTTCCACGGGCAGAGCGGGCTGTTGCTGCTCGTCGTCGATCCGAAGCTGCTGGACGTGCCGGTGCGGTGGGAGGCCGTGGCGGACTCGCCGCTGTGGTTCCCGCACGTGTACGGCCAGATCCCGGTCGCGGCGGTGGCCGAGGTGCACGACTTCCCGTGCGAGCCCGACGGTTCGTTCATCCTCCCGGAGGCTGTCGCCGCTCCGTGACGGCCCGGTACCGGAAATGACGGAACTGCCTGCGGCCGTTGCCTTTCCGTGATTAAAGTGGCGGCAACCGCTTCGCGGACCCACGCGTGAACACCCCGAGCCAGTTTGCTTCGGGGGAGGGGGCGTGCCGTGACGGCGGTGTTGCAGCTGGGATCAGCCGTCGAACACGGCGGGGGAAGAGCGGAAGCCGTGGGGGACTTCGCTGAGTTCGTGCGCATCTCGATGCCGGGACTTCTGCGTTACGGCCACGCACTGACCGGAAACCCGCACGACTCCGCGGACCTGGTGCAGTCAGTGCTGGAGAAGGTCGGTTCACGCTGGGTCGCCGTGCAGCGCAAGGGCGACGACCCGCTCGCGTACGTCCGCCGGGCCATGGCCAACACGCACATCAGCATCTGGCGCCGGCGCCGCCGCGAGAACCTCGTGGCCGACATCCCGGACAGTGGAGCCGTGGCTCCCGAGTTGAGCCGGCTCGAAAACGAACCGCTCTGGCAAGCACTGCGCTCGTTGCCCCCTCGGCAGCGAGCGGTCGTCGTGCTGCGCTACTACGAGAACCTCTCCGAGGCCGAGATCGCCCACGCGCTCGGAATCTCGTGCGGCACGGTGAAGAGCCAGAGCAGCAAGGCGATGGCGAGTCTTCGAACACGCCTGGGAAAGGACTGACCGGTGGGTGATCTAGACGATGATCTGCGCAGGCTCTTCAGCGACGATCGGCTGGACGTCCACTCCGCGCCGGTCTCCACCGAAGACGTGCTCCGCGGCGCGGACCGGCGCAGAAGGCGGCGCACCGCCATGGCCGGAACCTTCGCCCTGGTGACACTGGTCGGTGCCGGGATCGGGCTGAGCCGGCTCGGCGCGCCGTCGCCGGACAGCACGGTCGGTGCGCTCCTGACGACGTCCACCTCGGCCCCCACGACGTCCACGCCGCCACCTTCGGTCAGCACGGTCATCTCGACCGAGACCGTGACGGTGGGGCAGTCACCGAACTCGACCGGCGGCAACACCGGCAAGCCCAACCCCGGTGGCACGAGCAGGTCGAACTCGACACCGTCGTCGTCACCACCCACACCGGAGTCGCAGGCGGGCAGGTACGGAACGCTCGCGCTGGGAATGTCCGAGGCCGACGCGCTGGCGACGGGTTCGCTGGTCGAACCCAGCACCCCCGCCGATCCGGACGGCAGGTGCAAGGCCTACGCGACGAAGTCGGTGCCCAACGCCGACGCCGTGGTCGTCTCGCCGGCCAAGGGAATCGTGCGGATCACCATGCCGAGCTACGCCAAGACCCCCAAGGGAGTCGGCGCGGGTTCGGCGGTCTCCGACGTGAAAGCCGCCTACAAGAATTCCACGCAAAGCGGTTCCACTGTGCTCGCACCAATGTCCGCAACGCCTCCGTGGACATATGTGTTCGAGACTGACGGCGCCACGGTGACGGCCGTTTTCCTGCGCCTGAATGCGAACGACTGCGCGTCCGTCTGATAATGGTGCATTGCTGAGTTCCCGCTGCTCCTGATGGTGCAGCGGGACTTCGGCGTGCGCTTGTGCGCCCATTCCGTCGTGACTTCTTCGTGACTCTGACCTGCGCAACCTCGTTGTGGAGGTGACGTCTTACGGTTGTCTCGACAAACATGGGGGAAACCAAGATGAAGAACTCGATCAAGGCCGCATTCGTCACCGCGATCGCCGCTGCCGGAATTGCCGCGTGCACCTCCGCGCCGACGCCGGAACAGAATTCCGCTCCCGTCACGCCGATTCCCACCACGTCCACGTCCACGTCCACGTCTTCGATCGCGCCGCCGCCCGTCCAAGTGGTCACGGAGGTCGTCACCGCGACGGTGACCGCGCCGCCGCAGGCCATCGCGAAGGTGGACAACCGGCTCGGCTACGGCGGTCTCAAGCTGGGCATGTCGCTGGAGGAGGCGCGTGCCGCCGGTCTGACCGACCTGACCTGGGACAAGGCCGTCGGTGACAACTGCGTCGTGGACAGGCACGTCGCGATCTCCAAGGCGAACGGCGTCGAGCGGATCACGCTGCCCGCGGACGCCAGGACGTCCAAGGGCATCGGTGTCGGTTCGACCTTCGGGGAGGTGCAGCGGGCCTACCCGAGCGCCTCCGAGTACCGCTCCGGCTGGTCGGCCAAGGTCGCGGACAACGCGTACTACCACTTCATCGGCAGCTTCGACCTCGCCCGGTTCGGAGACGCGGACAAGATCCAGCGCGTCAAGCTCGTCGCGGGAGTCGTCAACTGCTCGATGGCCGATCTCTGAACTCACCGAACCGCTGTGCCCGCCCCGCTGGGGGTGGGGCGGGCACAGCACCCAGCACTCGACACAACAACGCTTCCTGGGGGAAGAAAGATGAACCGCTCGCTCAGCATCGTCACGATCGCCGCCGCTCTCGGCCTGGCCGCGTGCACGTCCACACCGCCGGCACCGGACAACACCGCCACGACCACACCGTCCAGCGCCACCGCCACGCCGTCGAACTCGGTGGTCACCCAGGTCGTCACCGAGACCGTGACCAAGCCGGTGGCGCCGCCGGCCAAGCCGGTGATCGGCTCGTTCGGCTACGGCGACCTCAAGCTCGGCATGTCGCTGCAGGACGCGCTGAACACCAAACTGATCGGTCCTGCCCTGAGCGGGGACAAGTGCACGCTCCACGACATCACCGGTACCGGTGAGAGAACGTGGATCTCCAAAGCGAAGGGTGTGGCATCCATGGGCTTCAGCGCCGGCATGTCCGCTGACGGCGTCGGTGTGGGCGCCACGGAGGAGACGCTCAAGGCCGAGTACACCAACCTGGTGCCGGCGGGGCCGAACTACTCCTACCGGGCCGAGGCCGACAACAACCCGAACGCCTACTTCCTGTTCGGCGTGCGCGAGGGCAAGCTCACCGGCGCCTACCTGATGAACAAGGGCCAGGACTGCCACAACAACTAGGCGAGAAGATCTCGGCCCGCGATGTCGAGATCCGCGTTTCGGCTCCGTCTCCCCGGTGACAGCGGCCAGGATGGTCGCGACCGCACCGAGGGAGACGACCCGAGATGGCCAAGTACCTGCTGCTCAAGCACTACCGCGGCGCTCCTGCCCCGATCAACGACGTCCCCATGGACCAGTGGACGCAGGACGAGATCTCCGCGCACGTCAAGTACATGAACGACTTCGCGGACAGGCTCAGGGGCACCGGCGAGTTCGTGGACGGACAGGCGCTCGCTCAGGAGGGCACCTGGGTCCGCTACGACGGTGAGGGACGGCCGCCGGTCACCGACGGGCCGTTCGCGGAGACGAAGGACCTCATCGCCGGTTGGATGATCATCGACACCGACAGCTACGAGCGTGCGCTCGAACTGGCGGCGGAGTTGTCGGCGGCACCCGGCAAGGACGGCAAGCCGATCCACGAGTGGCTGGAGATCCGCCCGTTCTACGGCCACGCGCCGACGATCACGGAGTAACCGTGGACGAGGCACTGCTCAGGAGCCTCACTCCGGCCGTGCTCGGCATCCTCGTCCGCCGCGGAGCTGATTTCGCGGCGGCCGAGGACGCCGTGCAGGACGCGCTGGTCGAGGCCGTCCGCGTGTGGCCGGAGGATCCGCCGCGGGACCCGTTGGGCTGGCTGGTCACGGTGGCCTGGCGCAGGTTCCTCGACGCCACGAGGGCGGAGACGGCGCGGCGCCGGCGTGAGGACGTCGTCGACGCCGAACCGGAGCAGGGGCTCGCGCCGGACACCGACGACACGTTGCAGCTCTACTTCCTGTGCGCGCATCCGTCGCTCACGCCGTCGTCGGCCGTCGCGCTCACGCTCCGGGCCGTCGGCGGGCTCACCACCCGCCAGATCGCGCAGGCCTACCTGGTGCCCGAGGCCACTATGGCCCAGCGCATCAGCCGGGCCAAGAAGACGGTCGGCGACGTGCGGTTCGACCGGCCCGGCGACGTCGCCACCGTGCTGCGCGTGCTCTACCTGGTCTTCAACGAGGGCTACTCCGGTGACGTCGACCTGGCCGCCGAGGCCATCAGGCTCACCCGGCAGCTCGCGGCGGTGATCGACCACCCGGAGGTCGCGGGCCTGCTCGCGCTCATGCTCCTGCACCACGCCCGCCGCGCCTCCCGGACCACGGCGGGCGGCAGCCTGGTGCCGCTCGCCGAGCAGGACCGCGACCGGTGGGACACCACGCTGATCGCCGAGGGCATCGAGGTCCTGCAGGCGGCGCTCGCACAGGACCGGCTGGGGGAGTTCCAGGCGCAGGCGGCCATCGCGGCACTGCACGCGGCCGCGCCCGTGGCCGAGGAGACCGACTGGGTGCAGATCGTCGAGTGGTACGACGAACTGCTCGCGCTCACGAACAGTCCCGTCGTCCGGCTGAACCGGGCGGTGGCCGTGGGCGAGGCGGACGGACCGCGGGCCGGGCTGAAGGCGTTGGCGGAACTGGACGACGCGCTGCCCCGCTACTCGGCCGTGGCGGCTTATCTCCACGAGCGCGACGGCGACCGGCGAACGGCCGCGAAACTCTATGCCGAGGCCGCCGGAAAAGCGTCGAACCTCGCCGAACGGGAACACCTCACCCGTCAGGCCGCCCGGCTCAACAACTGAAAGGACCGCCTGCCCCGAAACGGGTCAGGCGGTCCTTTTGTGATCAGGCACTCAAGCGTGCGGAGAAACTCAGATCTTGCCGCCGGCGGCGGTCGGGGCGCCGGAGTCGCCGCCCTCGTCGCCGACGCTTTCGCGGGTGAGGAACGTCTCCACGTAGAACATGTTGCCATCGGCGCGGTCCATGATCGTGAGCAGCGTCTTCATCGAGGACACCTCCTCGACCTGCTCCTTCAGGAACCACTGCATGAACTGCTCGCCGATGTAGTCGCTCTCCTCGCGAGCGGCCTTCGCGAGCGCGATGATCTGGTCGGTGACCTGCTGCTCCTGGCTCAGGGCCAGGGCGACGAGCTCACGCGGGGACTTGAACTCGTTGATCGGCGTCTCGACGCCGGGAACCGCGACCGCGATGTCGTTGTCCATCAGGAACTGCACGATCATCATGGCGTGGTTGCGCTCTTCGAGGGCCTGCTTGTAGAAGTGCGACGCGAGGCGCGGCAGGTCCTCGTTGTCGAACCACACGGCGAGCGCGATGTACTGCTGCGAAGCGGAGAACTCGTTGCCGACCTGAGCCCGCAGCAGCTCGTGGAAGTCCGACTTCCCGGACAGGAATTTCTTCACGTTCGAGGCCATGAGGAGTACGTTAACCCAAAACGTGGCGACTTGCATTCGAGGAAAAGCTAACCTTTGTTTGGAAAGGTAATCCAAACAAAGGTTAGGCGTTCCTAATCATTCAGACCAATGGTGCGCGGTCGATGGGGCACGACATGCAACGGGGACCGCCGCGACCGGAGCCCAGTTCGGAGCCGGCGATCCGCAGCACTTCGACGCCCGCGTCCTCCAAGCGCGCGTTCGTCTCGACGTTGCGCTCGTACGCCACGACGAGACCGGGAGCCACGGCGAGGGTGTTGTTGCCGTCGTCCCACTGCTCGCGCTCGGCGGTGACGACGTCGAGGCCGGTGTCGATCACCCGCAGCCGTTCGATGCCCATCGCCTCGGCCGCCGCCTCCAGGAACGGCACCGGGCCGTCCACCCGCACGCCGCCGTTGCCGTCGGAGCGCAGGGGGAAGGCGGTGAGCGAGTCGCTGATCGCCGGGTACATCACCACGGCGTCGCGGTCGACCATCGTGCAGACGGTGTCGAGGTGCATCGTGGCCCGTTCCTGCGCGATCGGCACCGCCAGCACCGTGTGCGCGAGGCCGTCCGCGAGAGCGGAGCGGGCGAACGACTCGGCGCCCGCCGGGGTGGTCCGCTCGCCGACGCCGATGGCGATCACACCAGGGGCCAGCAGCAGCACGTCGCCGCCCTCCAGTGGTGCCGAGTGCGCGCCGTACGCACGGCCCGTGCGGCGGAACCGCGGGTGGTAGGCGTAGATCAGGTCGGTCAGCGTCGTCTCGCGGTCACGGGCGGGCAGCGCGAGCGACGTGATGGCCACGCGGTCGCCGACCCACACCGACGAGTCGCGGGTGAAGAGCAGGTTCGGCAGCGGGTCGACGGCGAAGTCGATCGGCAGGTGCATCTTGCGCACCAGCGACGCGCCCTCGGCGGCCGGCAGTTCCTCGAACGTCATGCCGGTCATCAGCACCTGCGCGAGCGTCGGCGCGTCGAGCGACGTGAGGTGGCTGCGCAGCGCGTCGGCCAGGTCGATGCCCAGGCGGCGCTCGTTGACCGCGCTGTGGACGCCCGCGATGCGCGCGCGGTTGTCCTCCAGTGCCTGCACCAGCACGTCGGCCAGCAGCAGGACCTCGACGCCCTTGGAGGTCAGCGTCGCGGCGAACGCGTCGTGCTCCTCCTGGGCCCTGCCGACCCACGGCACGCCGTCGAACAGCAGCTGGTCGTTGTTGCGCGGGGTGAGCCTCTTGAGCTCGTTGCCCGGCCGGTGCAGCAGCACCGTGCGCAAGGGGCCGACCTCGCTGTCCACACGGGGTGCGGCGTCCGGGAGTGCTTCGGTCTCAGCGATCGTGTGCGCGGTCACCGATCGAGCGTAACCTTGAACAGCACAAATCGCCGCTTGTGAGCAAGAAAACGCAACGAATGTGGCGTGAAAACAGATTCGATCATCTGATCGTTAGGGCAACCAGCTGACTTTGCCGCGCAACATTGTGTAGCCCACGAAGGCGACCACGTCGAGGATCGTGTGGGCGATCACCAGCGGCCACAACCGCTTGGTCCGCTGCCAGTAGAAGCCGAAGACCAGGCCCATGACCAGGTTGCCGACGAACCCGCCGAAGCCCTGGTAGAGGTGGTACGAGCCGCGCAGCACGGCCGCCGCGAACAACGCCGTGTACTGCCGCCAGCCCAGCTGCTGCAGCCGCGTGATCAGGTACCCGACCACGAGCACCTCCTCCGCCCACGCGTTGCCGGCGGCGGCGAGGACCAGCGCCAGACTCATCCACCACTGGTTGTCCAGGGTGGACGGCTGCACGGCGAGGTTCAGCCCGAGCGCCCAGGCGGCGAAGTAGAACGCCAGCCCGGGGATGCCGATGATCGCGGCTAGCCCCAGCGCGCCCAGCGAGTCGGCGAGCTTGCGGGTGCCGTCGAGCCCGATGACGCGCAGCTTGATCCCCGTGCGCCACAACAGGTAGAGCCCGATGCCGCCCCACGCGGCGAGTTGCAGCACGCCCAGTAGCTGCGCCACGAGGTCCAGCAGGTCGGCGCGCGCCTGCGGGACGTTGATCGCGACGGACTGCTGGTTGAGCGGTGTCGGCTGCAGCAGGCTGTCGATCAGCCGCACGAGGCTGCGCAGGCCGGACAGCCCGAGCGTCATGCTGAAGACGATCAGCAGTTCGAGCTGGTAACCGCGCTTCTCTTCGGCGTGGATCAAGGTCACCCGCCAGACGCTACCTGCAGCGTTGGATCACCTCTGGGACAAGAACGGGCAGCCCATCAACCGGCGGAGCTCCGCGGCGAGTTCCTGGGCCGTGCTGACCGGCTTGGAGAACGCGATCCGCACGTCGTGGTCGTCGCACTCCGCCTCGACCCGCAGCCGCAACCCGAACCGGTCGAGCCCGAGCGGCCGCACGTTGCCGCTCCGCAGTTCCTCCGGCAGGTGGCGGGCGAGCTGGCCGACGACGTCGCGGTGCGCGGCCTCCAGGTGCCGCAGCCAGTTGTCCTCGTTGCGGCAGAACGGGTCCGGCGTCGCGCTCGCGAACTGCTCCGGCCTGATCGACGAGGTGCCCTCGGCGTCCGCGATCACCATCGACGCCGGTGTGAGCCTGAGCACCGAGGCGCCGTGGCCCGCGTCGAGCAGCCGGTGGTCCGGGCGCACGTCGGCGACGGCGAGGATCTCCTCGCGCGCCTCCTCGCCCTCCAGCGCGGAGACCCAGCCGGTCAGCCACAGCAGGCCGCGCACGGGTTCGCGCAACTGCACGGGAGCCTGGTCGGCGATCTCCAGCATGGCCGTCACCTCGGTCCGCGGCGTCTGCCACAGCTGCCCGACCAGCGGGTGTTCGTCGGCGAGCAGCAGGATCGTCGTTCCGCACGGGTGCACGTGGTGGAACAACGGGCTGGTGCGCGATCCGGACTGAGGAAGCAGTGCGGCGGAACCGTGGCGAGCCGCGATCGTGCGAGCGCGTTCTGCGGCGTGCGGCGCCGGTGGGCGCTTGATCTGGGTGTCGGTCACCGCTGCACCTCCTCGAATGTTAGGCAAGCCTAACTTAGCTTTGCGCTCCAAGGGAAGCTCCACCTGTACCTTGGACGCGTGGTCGTGCCCAACAAGCCGTCCACCGAGGTGACGGCGCTCGACGATCGGTGGACCCGGCACTGCGTGGACCGGGCGAGCCGCCGTGCCCTGGTGTGGACGGTGCTCGCGGGCGCGGCCTTCGCGCTCCAGTTCGTGCTGGTACTGGTGTGGTCTTGGTCCTCACCGGTGGCGCTGGTGCTGCTCTTCTTCGCCGCGGCCGTGCTCTGGTGGGTGACACGTAAGCGTCCGGTGCGTTTACCGGAAGGCGAACCGTGGCATTTCGCCCATGTGAAGTGGGAAGGAGGGCGTCTGGTCGTGTTGTCGTCGCCGCCTCTGTTGCTGACCTTGAGCGTCGGTCCTCTGCTTCGCGGACGGATCGCACGTCACCGGCGTGTGTGGTTCGTGCCACCGGATTCCGCCGGGAACACCTTCGTCACGTTCCGAGGAGTACCGCGGTTGATCCCGGCGCGTGTGCAGAGATGATCATCGAGAACTGGAGCGACACCTGTCTGGCGCGGGCGGACCGGCGCGCGGTCGGCCACATCTTCTTCGCGCTCGCGGCGCTCGGCGTCGTGCTCTTCATCGGCTGGCTCTGGCTCATCGTGCTGTCCGTGCCCGTGGTGCTGGAACTCGCCGCACCGGGGCTGCGGCACTTCCTCACCCGCCGCGGCACCCTCGAGCTGATCGAGCGGTTCCCGTGGCGTCCGGTGTCGGTGAGCTTCGTGCCGGGCCGGCGCATCGGGCGGCAGGCCTACCTGCGGGTCGAGGACTCGGAGAAGCACCTGCGGCTGCCCGAACTCCCCGAACGGGCCCGGGTTCTCGTGCGGCACACGGGGCGGATGTGGATCGCCGGCCCGGACGAGCGCGGACGAGTCGTCGCGATGACGCGCGGGCTCGCGTTCCTCACCCGCGGACGGGTCATCGACCGGTAGCGATGCCTTCGGCCTCTGCCCACTGCGTGAGGTCGTCCTTGCGCAGCGCGGCCGCCAGCAGCTCGGGGAACTTGTCCGGTGTGCAGGCGAACGCGGGTGCGCCCAGCGCGTGCAGCTTCGCGGCCAGTTCGTGGTCGTAGGCGGGTGTGCCGGAGTCGCTGAGCGCCAACAGGTTCACGACCGTGACGCCGCTCGCGACCAGCTCGCGGACACGGCGCTGCAGCTCGGTCTCCGAACCACCCTCGTACAGGTCGCTGATGATCACGACGACCGTGTCGACAGGCCTGCGGACCTGCGTCTGCGCGTAGGCGACCGCGCGGTTGATGTCCGTGCCGCCGCCGAGCTGGGCGCTGAACAGCAGGTCCACCGGGTCGCTGAGCTGGTCGGTCAGGTCGGCCACCTCGGTGTCGAACACGACGAGCTTCGTCGAGATCGACCGGATGCTCGCAAGCGCCGAACCCAGGACCGCCGCGTGCACCAGGGACTCCGCCATCGAGCCCGACTGGTCGACCAGCAGGATCACGTCCCGCATCGCCGCGGTCCGGCTGCGCCTGCGGTGCCCGATCAGGTCCTCGACGATCACGGTCTTGTGCTGCGGCTGGTAGTTCTTGAGGTTCGCCTTGATCGTGGTCGCCCAGTCGACGTCCTGCAACTGCGGCCTCCTGGTGCGCCGCGACCTGTCGACCGCGCCGCGGACGGCCTCGACCAGCCGGTCCGTCAGGCGCTTCTCGATGTCCTCGACCACCTTGCGCACCACGGCTTTCGCGGTGTCGCGGGTGCGGGCGGGGATGGCGCGCGAAAGTTGCAGCAGGGTGCTGACGAGGTTCACGTCCGGCTCGACCGACTGCAGCAGTTCGGGTTCGAGCAGCAGCTGCTTGAGGCCGAGCTTCTCGACCGCGTCCCGTTGCATCACCTGCACGACGGAGGTGGGGAAGTACTTGCGGACGTCGCCGAGCCAGCGGTGCAGCTGCGGGGAGCTGGCGCCGAGACCGGCACCGCGATCACCGCCACCGCCGTACAGACCCGTGAGCGCGCCATCACGCCGTTGGTCGTCCTCGCCCAGCTCGGACACGTCTTCCGCGCTCGGGCCCAGGAGCAACCGCCAGCGCCGTAGCCGCTCTTCGGTCATTTGAGCGCGGCCGCCACTTCTTCGGCCGCACGCACGACGTGAGGGCCGATGACGTCCGCGTCGAGCTTCTCCAGCGCCACGACACCCACGGACGCCCTGAGGCCGGGCACGCCGCGCACAGGTGCCGCGACGCCGTACGCGTTCGGCTGCAGCTCACCGGCCGAGACGACCCACGGCTCGCCTGGGTGGGAGATGGCCTTGCCGGCCGCCCCGCGGTGCACCGGGTGGCGGGAACCCACCCGGTACGCCACGTGGAAAGCGGTCCACGACGGTTCCACGACGGCGACGGCCTGAGCCTCGGTGCCGTCCGCGACCGTGAGGTGCGCGGTGGCGCCGACCTTCTCGGCGAGCTCGCGCAACGCCGGGTTGGCCGCCATGCGCAGCTGGGGGAGGACGTTGGAGGCGAGGCGCAGCACGCCCAGGCCGAGCCTGACCTTCGAGCCCTCCCGGCGCACGAGACCGCGCGCCTGCAGGGGCACGAGAAGCCGGTACACGGCCGCTCTGGACGCGCCGATGGCGTTGGCGAGCTCCGAGATCGACGGTGCCTCGGACTCCGCCTCAGCGACCGCCTGGAGCAGCGCCAGACCCCGTTCCAGGGTCAGCGAGCTCTCCTTCGTCGCTCCGACCATCACGCACTCCGAACTGTTCCCACCACCTCGGCGAGTCCGACCACCGAGCCACCTTCCCCGGGGGCCGTCGCGGTCAGCTTGACCGTGTCGCCGTCCTCCAGGAAGGACCTCGTGGAGCCGTCGTCGAGCTTGAACGGTTCCTTGCCGCCCCAGCTGAGTTCGAGGAACGAGCCGCGCTCGTCCTTCTCCGGTCCGGAGACCGTGCCGGAGGCGAACAGATCACCTGGGCGCACCGTAGCCCCGTTCACCGTCATGTGTGCCAGCTGTTGCACAAATGACCACGACATCTCCCGGAACGGAGGCCGCGCGACGATCGTGTCGTTCAGCTCCACGGTGATCGTGATGTCCAGGCCCCAGGGCTGGTCGCACGTCAGGTAGTCGTGCAGCTTGTTCGGCAGCGGCGGCGTGGGGACGCGTGCAACTGAGAACGCCTCCAGCGGCGTGATCCACGCGCCGATCGACGTGGCGAACGACTTGGCCAGGAACGGGCCGAGCGGCTGGTACTCCCAGGCCTGGATGTCGCGTGCCGACCAGTCGTTGACCAGCGTGACGCCGAAGACGTGCTCGGCGGCCCTGCTGGTGGACACGTTGGCCGCCTTCGGGCCGCCGCAGACGAAGCCGACCTCGGCCTCGATGTCGAGGCGCTCGGAGGGACCGAACTTCGGGCCGTCGCTGCCGCGCTTCTGGCCGTTCGGGCGGACGATCTCCGTGCCCGAGACGTACACCGTGCCCGCGCGGCCGTGGTAGCCGATCGGGAGGTGCGTCCAGTTCGGCGTGAGCGCGTCACCGTCGGGGCGGAACATCTTCCCGACGTTCTCCGCGTGGTGCCGGGAGCTGTAGAAGTCCACGTAGTCGCCGACCGTGAACGGCAGCTTCGCGGTCTCGATCCCGACGAGCTCCGCGCCCTTGGGAGCCGAGCTCGACTGGACGATCTCCCTGAGCTTGGCGCGCAGCACGCTCCAGATCGGGCGTCCGGCTCCCAGCAGCGGGTCCAGCGAGTCCTCCTGGAGGTACTCGCTGCACTTGCCCAGCGCGAGGCTCTTGAGGAGCAACGCGCGGTCGCCGACGCGGACGGCCACGCCCCCGTCGACGACGCCGTAGGGGAGGGTCTGCGGTCCGAACGGCTGGTCCTCGGTGAAGTTCGGGTCGCTGATCCAGCTCACAGCAGGCCCAGCCCCTCGAGGTCGGTGACGGGTTCGGAGAGCGAGCACGAGCCGTAGCTCGCGAACACGCCTCGCACGGCGTGCGCGGCCTGGTCGCTGAGCGCCTTGGCCTCGGCGGTGAGAGCCTCGGCGTCGGTGCTCGCGAGCGCCTCGCGGACGTCGCGGCCGCTGAGGGACCGCGCGGTGGCCACGAGGAGGTTCAGGAAGCCGTGGTGGGTGAAGCCCTGCTCGTCGGTGTGGCGGACGGCCTTGTGCAGGCCCGCCGTCGCCTTGAAGGCGACGCCGCCGCCGCTGACGACGCTCAGGAAGTCACCGACCTCCTCGACGCTCGGGAAGTTCTCCTGGGAGAGCCCTCCGCAGCGCAGCTTGGGCCAGCTGCCGTGCTCGATGACCCGGCGGACGCCGTCGAGCCACTCGGCACCGCCGCGGCGGGGTTCGACGACGCGGATGACGTCCTCGGGGACGAACTCCGACACGCGCTCGAGCCACACCTCGTCCACATCGGACGGTGCGGGCATCTCGACCATGCGCAGAGCGAGGAGCTCACTGCGGCTCTCGACGATCGACACGGCCTTCGGCACGCCGCCGAGGCCGGTGTCGATCACGAGGCTCAGTGCTATCGGTTTGGCCGGCTTGACCTTGATCAGTTCGGTGATCAGCTCGGCGAGACGGGAGGCAGGACAGAGGAAGAGACCCATGACGCCGGCCCACTCGCCGACTCGTCCGTCGAGGTGACCGCGCACCGCGTCGGGCATCGACGCGCTCCCCGGAGGGAACAGCGCGGCATCGTCCACAAGCCTCGCGAGCAGGGGCGGGGTACCGCGCGGACCGGGCGCACGGAGTTCGACAGCGCTTGACACGGCTGACACGCTAGCCGTGTACCGCCAACTGAACAAAGATGTCCGATAATCGAACGCATCGGAAGGACCCGGAGAGCACTCATGGCTTACTACCGCCAGGTGGGAGAGATCCCCCGAAAGCGCCACACCCAGTTCCGCAAACCGGACGGTGGCCTCTACGCGGAAGAGCTCATGGGAGTCGAGGGGTTCTCGGCGGATTCGGCACTGCTGTACCACCGGTACCTGCCCACCGCGATCGTCAACGCGGAGACGGTGAAGGACGAGCGCGGGACCGCTTCCCCGAACCTGCCGCTGAAGCCGCGGCACTTCAAGACGACCGACCTGACCTGGGCTTCCGACGATGTCGACGCCGTGACCGGGCGGCGCAAGCTGTTCTCGAACCCCGACGTGACCATCGGTTTCGTGGTGGCCAGCGCGCCGTCCCCGTTGTACCGCAACGCCTTCGGTGACGAGCTGCTGTACGTGCAGGCCGGTTCGGGCGTCATCGAGACGATCTACGGGGCGTTGGAGGTCGGCGACGGCGACTACGTCGTGATCCCGACCTCGTGCACCTACCGGGTCGTGCCGTCCTCGCCGATGTCGTTGCTCGTGCTGGAGGCGACCGGGCACGTCGGGCCTCCCAAGCGCTACCTGTCCAAGGCCGGCCAGTTCCTGGAGCACTCGCCCTACTGCGAGCGCGACATCCGGGGGCCCGAGGAGCCGTTGCTCGTCGAGGGCACCGACGTCGACGTGCTCGTGCGGCACCGTGCGGGGCTCACGCGCTTCACCTACGCGAACCACCCGTTCGACGTCGTCGGCTGGGACGGGCACCTGTACCCGTGGGCGTTCAACATCCGCGACTTCGAACCGATCACCGGCCGCGTGCACCAGCCGCCGCCCGTGCACCAGACGTTCGAGGGCCCGAACTTCGTCGTGTGCTCGTTCGTGCCGCGCAAGGTCGACTACCACCCGCTGTCCGTGCCCGTGCCGTACAACCACGCGAACGTCGACTCGGACGAGCTGATGTTCTACGTCGGCGGCAACTACGAGGCGCGCAAGGGCTCGGGCATCGGCATCGGCTCGCTGTCGCTGCACCCGTCCGGCTGCACGCACGGCCCGCAGCCCGGTGCCGTGGAGGCGTCCCTGGGCGTCGACTACTTCGACGAGACCGCGGTCATGGTGGACACCTTCCGCCCCCTGGAACTGGGCGAGGCGGCGGAGGCCTCCGAGGACCCGGCGTACGCGTGGACGTGGGCCCGTCGCGGTCCGGCCTGATTTTCTGTCGGAGGTCCTCGCTAGTTTGGTCTCGTGAGGACAAGAGCCGTTCCGATGCGCTGGCAGGGCCTGGGCAAGGCCCTGCCGGTGCTGTGGGGCCTCTACACGGGCTCCGGCTCGATGCCGTACCGCGTGTGCGTCGACCTGGCCGCGGGCTCGGCCAAGTGCACGTGCCCGTCCCGCAAGTTCCCCTGCAAGCACGCCGTGAGCCTGCAGGAGCTCGACATCCCGGACGCCCTGCCGCCCGACTGGGTGCAGGAGTGGACCGCCCGCCGCGCCACCCGCGAGCTCGACTCCTCGCCCGAGGCCGTCGCCCGCAGGGTGCGCTCCCGCGAGAAGACGGCGGCGAACCGGGCCGCCGCCATGTCCGCGGGCATCGACGGCCTGCGCGACTGGCTCCTGGACGTGGCGTCCGCCGGTATCGCCTCCCTGCCGGGCCGCCCCGCCTCGTGGTGGCAGGCGTTCACCGCCCGCATGATCGACGCGCAGGTCCCCGGCGTGGCCTCCGCGGTGGCCGAGATCCAGGAGATCGTGTCGCGCTCGGGCCCCCGCTGGACCGCCGACGTGGCCGACCGCCTCGGCGGCCTGCACCTGCTCTGCTTCGTGCAGCCGCGCACCCGCCTGGGCGTCACGGTCCCCGAGGAGACGGTGAAGGCCTCGCCGGGCATCTCCGACCGCTGGGTGGCCCTGCTGCGCCTGGAGACCGACGACGGCCGGGTCCGCACCGTCCGCCAGTGGTGCTGGGGCCGCCAGACGTCCCGCTGGGTGGTGGCGATCCGCCACTCCGCCGTAGGAGCCCCCGTTCCGCTGCTGCCACACGGCCTGGAGTCCTCGGCCCTGGTCCACCCCTACCCGGCCTCGGACAGGGTGGCCCTGGGCGAACTGGAGGGCTCCCGCACCCCGGACCCGGTCCCCGCCCCGCCGTCGTGGCGAGCGTCCCTCGCCGCCCTGGAGCCGATGCTGACCGCCGACCCGTGGCAACGCCTCTTCCCGCTCGGCTGCACCTCGGTCCGGCTGCACGGCGCCACGCTGGTCGACACCTCCGGCCACGGCCTGCCCGTCCGCGACGACACGGGCCTCGACATGGCCCTGGCGCTGACCGGCGGCCTGCCGTTCGACGCCTGGGGCCTGTGGGACGGCCACGCACTCCGGCTGGGAGCGGTGTCGTTGAACGGCACCCTGGAGGTGGTCGCATGACCACCCCGCCCGCCACAGCCGCGCGCCGTCCGACAGCCCGCATCTGCTTCGAGGCCGTGCCACCGACCCGCTTCCGCCGCATCGCGGTTGCGCCGCCGGTCGGCGCCCGCGTGAAGCGGGCCGAGCCGGGCCTTTCGCGCCGGCGTTCGGCCGAGTCGGTCCGCCCGCAGCGCCGCACGGCCGCGCTACCGAACCGCTTCCCGGCTCGCATCCTCGTCACCCCGGGCGAGTCGGCTCGCCCCGACCGCATCCCGGCCGCACCGGCGGCCTGCTTCCTCCCCGCGTCCGCCCGCCCCTGCCTCGCCGCCGGTCAGCCCGCCACACCGGTCTGCTCCTGTCGGGAGCCAGCCGGGTCGGTCCGCCTGCGGAACCTCACGGCTGTGCTACCGGCCCGCCCGCACCGCTTCCCGGCTCGCACCCTCGTCACCCCGGGCGAGTCGGCTCGCCGCGGCCGCGCCCCGATCGCACCGCCTGCCCGTTTCCTCCCCGCGTCAGCCCACGCTGGCCGCGCCCCGATCGCACCACCGGCCCGTTTCCTCCCCACGTCAGCCCACGCTGACCGCGCCCCGACCGCACCACCGGCCCGTTTCCTCCCCACGTCAGCCCGCCCCCGCTTCACCGCGGCCGGCCACCCCACCGCCACGCCACCCACCCCCTCCCTCGACACCAGGGAGGCGGCGTGAAGGACGAGTGGTCCAAGACCGTCCAAGACCTCCTCATCGGCACCACGAGAGGCGGCGGCGACCCGACGGCCCTGCTGTCCGACTGCGCCGCCCTCGGCGTGGCCGCGTTCGGCGCCACCCTCCCGCAGGAGGCCACCGCCGAGCCGCTGCCGCTCGCCCCGCCCGAGTCCGCCGCCCTCCCCAGGCCGGCCGCCAGAGCGGTCCTGGAAGCGATCATGAGCCTCGACGACGAGGTCCTGCTCACCGAGTGGTGCGCTCTGGCCAAGGCCAACGGCGTCGTGGCCGAGCACCGCATGCTCCCGGCTCTGCTCGCCCACGGCACGGCCCGTCCGGGGCTGCGGTCCGCGGTGGTCGAGGTCCTCGGCACGAGGGGCCGCTGGCTCGCGAACACCCGTCCCGGCTGGTCCTGGGCGAGTGGTGCCGCCCCGCTGGTGGACGAGGTCCCGCTGGAGGAGGTCCTCGACCTGCCCAGCGCGCAACGAGTTCGTGCGCTGCGGCGCAAGCGCAAGACGGATCCGGCCCAGGTCGGCGCGTTCATCGCGCGGGAGTTCGTGGGGTCCCGCCGCTCGGCCGACCGCCAGGTGCTGATCAGCGCCCTCGAGACGGGTCTGGGCCCGCAGGACGAGCGGTTGCTGGAGGCCGCGCTCGACGACAAGGCGGCGGGCGTCCACGACGAGGCCCTCCGCCTCCTGCGCAACCTGGGGCGCACGCGCCTCGCCGCTCGTGCGGCCCACCGCCTGCGTCACGGCCTGCGCCTCACCGCGGACGGGCTCGACGTGCGGCCCGACGAGCTCTGGACCGGGCAGCCCGACGCGGCCGAGTTGCGCGACCTCATGCGTGACGGTTCCGAGAAGGGTGTGGCCGGCCGCATCCGGGCCGCGGCCGCGAGTGTTCCGCCGTCGTACTGGACCTCGACGCTCAAGGCAGACGACGACAAGGCCGCCGGCATCCTCCGGCGGGGGCCGTGGGCCGGCGCGCTGCTCAGAGGTGTCGCCGACCAGCTCGCCGCAGCGAAGGACCCGCGTCCGTGGGCCGTTGCCGCCGCCGAGACGCTGACCGGCATGGAGCAGCTGGAGATGCTGGCCGCGTTGCCCGCCGAGGTCGCCGAGCAGGCGGTCGTGGCGGTGTCGAAGGGCTGGCACTACGACCTGCTCGACCACGCCTGCGCCCAGCTGCCCGCTCCGTGGTCGCCGGAGACGACCCGAGCGCTCCTGCACCGCTACGCCGCCCTGCCCGACCCGCGCTGGCGGTCCGGGCGTCCGCCGGCCGTGCTGCTCGCGCGGGGTGACGCCGACCTGCTCGGTGCCAGCTGGGAGGCTCTGACCCGTCGCTGGCCGGAGAACTCCCTGGAACTGGAGGTCCTCCGGCTCCGCATCCGCCTGCGCGAATCGTTCGTTCCAGCACCGCCCCAGGAGGCCCAGTGACCGCCGTGCTCAGGCCGACGGCCGAACAGCAGTACGCCGCCGAGCTCGAGGCCGTCGCTGCCCAGGACGACCGGCAGCGGCCGCCCAACTGGCGGCTGTCCCCGCGGGCCGTGGTCACCTACGTCCTGGGCGGCACGCTCGCCGACGGCACCGTGATCTCGCCGAAGTACGTGGGTTCGCGCAGGCTCGTCGAGGTCGCGGTGGGCACGCTCGTCACGGACCGGGCGCTGCTGCTCGTCGGCGTGCCGGGCACGGCCAAGTCGTGGCTGTCCGAGCACCTCGCGGCGGCGGTCAGCGGCGACTCGACGCTGGTGGTCCAGGGGACGGCCGGCACGAGCGAGGACCAGGTCCGCTACGGCTGGAACTACGCCCGCCTCATCGCCGAGGGTCCCAGCGAGAACGCCCTCGTGCCGAGCCCGGTCATGAAGGGCATGCAGCAGGGGTCGGTCGTCCGGGTCGAAGAGCTCACCCGCATGCCGTCCGAGGTGCAGGACTCGTTCATCACCGTCCTCAGCGAGAAGTCACTGCCGGTGCCGGAGCTGAACTCCCAGATCCAGGCCGTTCCCGGCTTCACGGTCATCGCGACGGCCAACGACCGCGACCGCGGCGTCAACCAGATGTCGTCGGCGCTCGCCCGCCGCTTCAACACCGTGGTGCTGCCGCCGCCCGCGACCGAGGACGCCGAGGTCGAGATCGTCATCACCCGCGCCCAGCAACTCGGCAAGGCGCTCCAGCTGCCCGCCGAACCGCCCGCACTGGATGAGGTGCGCCGCGTCGTGCGGATCTTCCGCGAGCTGCGCAACGGCTCCACGGTGGACGGTCGCACGCAGCTGAAGAAGCCCAGCGGCAGCCTGTCCACCGCCGAGGCGATCTCGGTCATCGCGAACGGCATGGCGCTCGCCGGTCACTTCGGCGACGGCACGCTGGGCGCGGACGAGCTCGCGAGCGGCCTCATCGGGTCCGTGATCAAGGACCGGGTGTCGGACGCGACGGTCTGGCAGGAGTACCTCGAGACGGTGCTGAAGGAGCGAGCCGAGTGGCGTGACCTCTACCGGGCCTGCCTGGACGCCAGCGGTGACTGAGCCGGTCCTCCTCGGCATCCGGCACCACGGCCCAGGCTCGGCCCGGATGGTCAAGCGGGCGCTGGAGCAGACGAGCCCGGCGCTCATCCTGATCGAGGGGCCACCGGAGGCGGACGCGCTCCTCGAGCACGTCCACGCCCTCACGCCGCCGGTCGCGATCCTGCTGCACGACGAGACCGAACCCGAGAGCGCGGCGTTCTGGCCGTTCGCGGAGTTCTCGCCTGAGTGGCAGGCGCTGAAGTACGCGAGCGAGAACGGCACCACAGCACGCTTCTTCGACCTGCCGGCCGCGGCGTCCATCGGCGACGACGGCCCGAGCGGCACCGTCGACCCGATCGGCCTGCTCGCCGAGGCCGCGGGCTTCGACGACCCGGAACGCTGGTGGGAGGACGTGGTCGAGCACAGCGCGTCGGACCCGCTCGACCTCGCGGACGCCATCGCCGAGGCCATGGTCGCCGTGCGCGCGGAGTTCGAAGGCGAAGTGGGCGAACGCACGCTGCGCCGAGAAGCGTTCATGCGCCAGACGATCCGCAAGGCGCGCAAGGAGACCGACGGCCCGATAGTCGTGGTCTGCGGCGCCTGGCACGTCCCCGCGCTGCTCGCCACACCGACCGTCGCCGCCGACACCGCGTTGCTCAAAGGCCTGCGCCGCCGCAAGATCTCCGGCACCTGGGTCCCGTGGAGCCACGGTCAGCTGGCCGCCGAATCGGGCTACGGCGCCGGCATCGACTCCCCGGGCTGGTACGCGCACCTCTGGCAGCACCAGGCCGACGTCGTCCCGCGCTGGTTCGCCAAAGCCGCCGCGGTGCTCCGGGAAGAAGACCTGCCGGCGTCGACGGCGAGCGCGGTGGAAGCCGTCCGGCTCGCGGAAACCCTTGCCGCACTGCGGGAACGCCCCAGCGCGGGCCTGAGCGAGGTCAACGAGGCAGCACTCGCCGTGCTCTGCGGCGGCGAGGAGATCCACCTGCGGCTGGTCCACCGCAAACTCGTCGTCGGCGAACGCCTGGGCGAGGTGGGCGAGGCCGTCCCGCGTTCACCGCTGGCCGCGGATCTCCAGCGCCTGCAACGCAAACTCCGCCTTCCCGCGGACGTCCAGCCCAAGCAGCTCAAGCTGGACCTGCGCAAGGACACCGATCGCGAACGCTCGAAACTCCTGCAGCGCCTGGACGTCCTGGGCGTGCCGTGGGGCAAGCCGGACCGCTCCAACTCCCTCGGCACCTTCGCCGAGGTGTGGCAGCTCCGCTGGGACCCGATCTTCGCGGTGTCCGTGGCCGTCGCCGCGCGCCACGGCACCACCGTCCACACGGCAGCCGAGACCGTCCTCGTCCAGGCCGCCAAGGACGCCACGAGGGTGGCCGACGCCGCCGCGGCCCTCACGAAGTCCGTGGGCTGCGAAGTCCCCGCGGCCGTCGCCGAGGCCCGCCACGCCCTGGACCGGTGCGCCGCGATGGCCACCGACGCCCTCGAACTGCTGGCCGCCCTCCCGGACCTGGCCAGGACGGTCCGCTACGGCTCGGTCCGGGGCACCGACCCGGAACTGCTGCGCGTGGCCCTGCACGGCCTGCTCACCCGAGGAGCCGTGGGCCTCCCGATCGCCTGCCGCAACGTCGACGACGAAACGGCGGAACACGCCCTGCAGGTGGTGGACGGCGCCCACGAGGCCACCCGCCTGGCAGCCGACGAGGACCACCAGAAGACCTGGTGGCGCGCTCTGCACGCCCTGGTCAAGGCGGAAGCCCACGGCCTGCCGACGGGCAGGGCCACCCGCCTGCTCTGGGAGGCAGGCGAACTGACCAGCGACGACGTGGCCGCCCGCCTGCACCGCTCGGTCGCCACCGCGTTCGTCGCAGGCTTCCTGCGCGGGTCGGCCACCCTCCTGGCGGCGGACCCGCGCCTCTTCGGCCTCATCGACGAGTGGCTCAGCGGCCTGCGCGGCGAGGCGTTCGACGACGCCCTGCCCCTGCTCCGGCGAGCCGTCACCGACTTCACGCCGGCCGAGCGCCGCCTGCTCGGCGAACGCGTCGTCGCGGGCGAGACCCCGCAGCCGGCGGCCGACGACGAGTGGGACCTGGAGATCGCCGAACGCCTCGCCGCCCACGTCCGCGGCCTGATGGCCGGAGTTTCACGACCGCAGGATCCGCCGATCCCAGAGGCGTGACCGCACAGGAAGAAGACCGCCTCGCAGCCTCGGACGAGGACCGCCTCATCGCACCCGACGAGGAGCGCCTCGCCGCGCCGGACGAAGACCGCCTCGCCGTTCCGGACGGGGACCGTCTCGCCGCGCCGGGTGAAGAGGGCCCCGCCGCCCCCGACGAGGACCGCCTTGCCGCGCCTGACGAGGACCGTCTCGCCGCGCCGGACGAAGACGGCCTGGCCGCGCCTGACGAGGAGCATCTCACCGCGTCGGACGGCGACGGCCTTGCGGCTTCGGACGGGGACCGCCCCGTCGCCTCGGGCGAAGACCGCCCTGCCGCGTCGGGCGAAAGTCTCCTCACCTCCACGCCGGACGAAAGCCGCCTCGACGAGACGCAACACCTCATCGACGAGGCCAAGAAGATCGCCCACGACCTGCGCGAAGCGGTCCCGGACACCACTCCCGAACCTCCGCGCGAAGACGGCTCCCCGGCGAACTAGCGCGAGCTAGACGGACCAGGGCGGCGTGATCGTCCGCCCGTCCGCCAGCGTGCCCTGGATGCCCACCGACGTGGCCACCAGCACCCGCGCCGGCCCGCCGGTCAGCGACAGCTCGGTGTTCGGCGGCACCACGACGGCGTCGCCGACACCGGCGGTCTGGCCCTGGATCGTGACCGACCCGGACAGCACGTAGAACACCTCCTCCTTCGACGCGCGGTGAGGCGTGCCATCACCGCCTTCCGGCACGTCGACGGTCCACAGCGCGATCTCCGCACTGCCGCGCGACGGCACGGCCAGCGGTCTGAACTCGAACCCGCCGAACTCGAACAGCTCCGCGGAATCCCCGGTCACCAGCAAGACAACCTCCAAAGTAGTCAACCAAGTTGTCTAACCTTAGAATAAGGTCAACCAAGTTGTCTACCCAAAATCGGGGAAGCATGGAACCGGTGCCGATGCTGCTGGCGATGACGTACCGCGCCATGGGCGACCAGTTCCACGACCGGCTCCGCCAGATCGGCCTCGAACCGCTCAGGCCCGCGCACGGCTACGTCTTCCGGTTCCTCAAGGAGAAGCGCGCCACCACCGTCGACATCGGACAGCACCTCGGCGTCACGAAGCAGGCCGCCGCGAAGATCGTCAACGAGCTCGACGACTGGGGTTACGTCCTGCGGGAGCCGCACCCGACGGACAAGCGCGCCCAGTACGTCACGCTGACCACGAAGGGCCGCGACTACCTGAAGTTCGCGGACAACCTGTGGTCCGACCTCGAAGGCGAGATGGCCGAGGCGATCGGCGAGGACACGCTCGCCTCCATCCGGCAGGGCCTCGCCGCGTACCTGAGGCACGTCCACGGCGAGGACCAGCCGGGCCTCCGACCGGTCTGGTAACTGCTAGTGGCGCGTCTCGGAACGTGGCGAGGTGATCCACGCTCAGCAGGGCACCTCGCGGCGCCGCCCCCGCGCCCCGTGCAACCAGTACGAGGACGTGGGGGCGACACCACGACGCACCCGTCTGACCGCGAATTCCCCCGGCAACCTTCCGGGCCACACCACTAGAACACCTGCGTCAAAGCGACCACGCCGAACACCGCGAAGACCACTCCGGCCACCCGCTGGATCCAGTGCGTCGGCAACCGCCCGGCGAGCTTGCGCCCCACCAGGACAGCCAGCCCGGCCACGGCGACCAGTGCGAACCAGGCACCGAGACCGACGGCCAGCGGTGCGCCGTACCTGGCGGTGATGCCGGCGGTCGCGAGCTGCGAGGCGTCGCCCCACTCGGCCGCGAACAGCACGCCGAACGACGTCAATGCCGCACGCCAGAACGGCACGACGGTGCTGGTCCCGGCTTCGTCGGCAGAGTCCTCGTCACGCGAGAAGCCCTCCTTGAGCAGCATGAACGCGCCCACGCCGAACAGCAGAGCGACCACTGCGGCGACCACGCGGTCGGGGAGCAGGGTGATGGCGGAACCGAACGCGACGGCCACCACGCTCTGCACGGCGAACGCGGCGACCACGCCGACGAACACCGGCCAGGCGCGGTAGCGCGTGGTCAGCACCAGGGTGGCGACCATCGTCTTGTCGGGGAGCTCGACGAGGAACACCACCGCGAAGGCGGTGATGAACGCGAGCAATGATGTGGCCACGAGGTCCTCCACGTCCGAATACGTTCCCGGACGGAGGCGCGACAGACCCCGACCAGGCATGCTGCAACCTGGCCGGAGGTCTCGTTCGCCCGACGAAATCATCGGGTGTGGGACCGGATCCACTCGAAGGCGGATCAGTATGTCGATCTCCACGCCACCGGCTGCGAACTCCGGTGGGAACTACTCCCCTCTGGCACACACATCGTATCCGACGCATGTCACCCACAAGGCGTGACCTCGCGCACGGGACCTTGGTCCCGAGTGTGGACGGGACCGTCGTACCTGATGGCGGCCATGATCCGCACCTACGCTCGAAGACGTGGAAGTACTCGAACTCGCGCGGTGGCAGTTCGGCATCACCACCGTCTACCACTTTCTGATGGTGCCGCTGACGATCGGCCTTTCCCTGCTGGTGGCAGGGATGCAGACCGCGTGGGTGCGCACGGGCAACGAGCGCTACTACAAGATGACGAAGTTCTGGGGGAAGCTCCTCCTGATCAACTTCGCCATGGGTGTCGTGACGGGCATCGTGCAGGAGTTCCAGTTCGGCATGGCCTGGAGCGCCTACTCGCGGTTCGTCGGTGACGTGTTCGGCGCGCCGCTCGCGATGGAGGCGCTCGTCGCCTTCTTCGTCGAGTCGACGTTCCTCGGACTGTGGATCTTCGGCTGGGACAAGTTGCCGAAGAAGGTCCACCTGGCGTGCGCCTGGGCGTTCAGCCTCGCGACCATGGCCAGCGCGTACTTCATCCTCGCCGCCAACTCGTGGATGCAGCACCCGGTCGGCATCGAGATGCACGAGGGCCGTCCGCGCCTCACCTCGATCTGGGCCGTGCTGACGAACAACACGACGCTCGCCGCCTTCCCGCACACCATCGCGGGCGCGTTCGCGGTGTCGGCCGCCTTCCTCGTGGGCATCGCCGCCTGGCACCTGCACCGCAAGTCGGAGGAGGAACGGGTCTGGCGCAGCTCGCTCAAGCTCGGCACCTGGGTCGGCGTGGTCGCGTTCAGCGTCCTGGCGATCACCGGTGACCTGCAGGGCAAGCTGATGTTCGAACAGCAGCCGATGAAGATGGCCGCCGCGGAAGCGTTGTGCCACACCGAACAGCCCGCGAGCTTCAGCATCTTCGCGATCGGCGACGTCACCAGGCCCGACTGCGAGAACGTCAAGAGCATCACGGTGCCCGCACTGCTGAGCTTCTTGGCGCACAACGACTTCAGCAGCGAGGTCAAGGGAATCCAGGACCTCGTCCCGATGTACCAGGAGAAGTACGGCGAGTTCTACCCCGTCGACGAACGGCTCGGCGAGCTCAGCGGCAAGCCGATCGACTACGTGCCCGCGCTTCCCGTGACGTACTGGGGTTTCCGGTTGATGATCGGGTTCGGTGGCATCTCGGCCGGGCTGGGCGTCCTCATGCTCTGGTTGACCCGGAAGAACCGGACGCCCACCGGCTGGTGGTTCCCGGCACTCGGTCTCGCCGGCATCGCGACTCCCTTCCTGGCCAACAGCGCGGGCTGGATCTTCACCGAGATGGGGCGGCAGCCGTTCGTCGTGGTGCCGAACCCGAGCGGGGTCGACGGGGTGTGGATGTTCACCGCGCAGGCGGTCAGCCAGTCCACGCCCGGCGAGGTCCTGACCTCGCTCATCGCGCTGACCGCGGTCTACACCGTGCTGGCGGTCGTGGAGTTCTACCTGATCCGCAAGTACGTCAGAGGCGGGATTCCCGGTGTGCTGCCGCAGAAGACCGACGACGGCGCCCTGGCGTTCGCGTACTAGGGGAGAGGCGACGTGGAAACGCTCTGGTTCGTGCTGATCGCCGTGCTGTGGCTCGGCTACCTGTTCCTCGAAGGATTCGACTTCGGCGTCGGCATGCTGCTGCCGGTTCTCGGGCGCAGCAACCGCGAACGCCGAGTCATGATCAACACCATCGGGCCGGTCTGGGACGGCAACGAGGTGTGGCTCATCACCGCGATCGGTGCCACGTTCGCGGCCTTCCCCGGCTGGTATGCGGCGCTTCTGAGCGCCGCGTACCTGCCGCTCACGTTGTTCCTCATCGCGTTGATCGGCCGCGGTGTCGCGTTCGACTACCGCGGCAAGGTCGACAACCCGCGCTGGCGAAAGGCCTGGGACGCAACGATCGTGGTGGGCTCGTGGGTCGCCACGCTCAGCGTCGGCCTGCTGATCTCGACGACGGTGCTGGGCCTGCCGATCGACGCGAACGGTGACCGCGTCGGCGGTCCGTTCGCGGCGGTCAGGCTCGACACAGTGGTGGGGGCGCTCGCTTTCGCGGGATACGCGTTGGTGCACGGCGCGGTGTTCACGGCGCTGAAGACCGAGGGCGAGATCCGCGAACGGGCCCGCCGGATCGCGTTGCTCCTCGCGCCCGTCGCACTTCTGCCGCTAGTGGCACTGCTCGTGATCACCGCCGGCCTCTGGGCCACCGTGGTCGTGGCGATCCTCGGCCTCGCGATGTGGAGGCTGGCCGTGGACCGCGACGGACAGTCGTTCGCGTTGATGGGACTGGCGATCGCGGCGAGCGTCGTGGTGCTGTTCGGCACGCTGTACCCGAACGTCCTGCCGTCGACGCTGAACGACGCCTGGTCGCTCACGGTCGCCAACACGGCGTCGAGCCCGTACACGCTGAAGGTCATGACGTGGGTCGCCGCCTTCGGCACACCCGCGGTGCTGGTCTACCAGGGCTGGACGTACTGGGTGTTCCGCAAGCGGATCGGCGTCCAGCACATCCCGGCAGCGCACTGATGAAGCGAGGACCGCTGGGAGCACTGCCCCAGCTCTCCAGGAACGCCCGGCGCGCCCTCGTCGGGGTGGGCGCGCTGGCGTTCCTCAACGCCCTGGCGCTCGTCGCCCAGGCCGTCGCGCTGGCGTCGGTGATCACGACCCGTGAAGGTCTTCCGCTGCTGGCCGTGGCGATCCTGGCGCGGGCCGGCCTGTCGTGGGCGACGGAGTCCGCTGCCGCCCGTGCCGCCGCCGGCGCGAAGGAGGAGCTGCGGACCCAGCTGCTCGCCAAGTCGTTCGAACGCGGTCCCGGCTGGATCGCCGACCGCGGCACGGCCGAGCTGTCGGTGCTCGCGACCAAGGGCCTCGACGCGCTCGACGCCTACTTCACCCGCTACCTCCCCGCGCTGGTCACGGCCGTGATCGTGCCGCCGCTGGCCGGTGCGTGGATCCTCTTCACCGACTGGCCGTCGGCCGTGCTGATCGCCGTCACCGTGCCGCTGATCCCGGTCTTCGCCGCGTTGATCGGCTGGTACACCGAAAAGCGCGTCCGCAAGGCCGCCGACGTCACCGAACTGCTGTCGGCCCAGCTCATGGAGCTCCTGCGCGCCCTGCCGGTGCTCACCGTCTTCGGTCGAGCCAAGCAGCAGGCCGGTGCGGTCGAGCAGATCGGTGAGCAGCACCGCAAGGCCACGATGGGCACGCTGCGGATCGCGTTCCTCAGCGCGTTGGTGCTGGAGATCGCGGCGTCCTTGAGCGTCGCGCTGATCGCGGTCGGCGTCGGCATCCGGCTCGTGCACGGCGACATGACGCTGATGACCGCACTGGTCGTGCTGATCCTGGCGCCCGAGTGCTACCTGCCGCTGCGCGCGGCCGGTGCCGCCCACCACGCCAGCGAGGACGGCCTGGAGGCGGTCCGGCGCGTCGCCGAGGTCGTCGAGCACGAGGACAAGGCGAGGCCGCGGCTGCCCGGCGGTTCGGTGCACGTCGACAACCTGCGCGTGCTGCGGCGAGGCGGGTTCGCGCCCGACGGCATCAGCTTCGACGTCCGGCCGGGGGAGATCCATCGACTCGAGGGCGCGAGCGGTGCCGGCAAGTCGACGACGTTCCAGGTGCTGCTGGGCTTCGTGGAGCCGACGGACGGCACCGCGTTCGTGGCCGGCGACATCGCGTACGTGCCGCAGAAGCCCGCGTTCGCCGCCGCCACGCCCCGCGCCGAACTGGAGCTCACGGTTCCAGGGGCCGACGACGTCGAGCAGATCGCGGACGAGGTCGCGGCCCTGCATCTGCTCGACCGCCAGATCACCGACCTCTCGACCGGTGAACGCCAACGCGTCGCAGTCGCGCGCGCCCTGCTGAGGGTTCGTCACGGCGCGACGGTGCTGCTCCTCGACGAACCGACCGCGCACCTCGACCCGGTGACAAGTCGCAAAGTCGACAAAGCGATCAAGAGAGCCAGCGACACGGCGGCGGTCGTCCTCGCCTCGCACCGCGAGAAGGAGGCGACCGAGGACGAGACGGCCGCCAGGGTCGTCACCGAGGAGACGCAGGCGGAACGCCCGAAGCGCCTGCCGATCCCGTGGAAGGGCGCCGGGCTGGGCATCCTCGCGGCCGTCGCGGGCATCGCGCTGACCGCCCTGGCCGCCCACCTGATCGCCCGCGCCGCCGAGATGCCGCCGATCCTGACGCTGTCGGTGCTGGTCGTGGGCGTGCGGACGTTCGCGCTGAGCAAGGGCGTGCTGCGGTACGTCGAGCGGCTGGTCACCCACGACGAGACGTTCCGCCTCGCCAACGGCCTGCGCGCCGAGCTGTGGTTGCGGCTCGTGCGAACCCAACGGCGTGATGGCCTGCAACGGCTCGTTGAGGACACCGACACCGTGAGAGACCTCGTGCCGCGCGTGCTGGTGCCGCCGATCGTGGCCATCGGCGCGGGTGTCGCGACCACGGTCCTGTTCGCGTTCATCGACCCGGCCGCCGCGCTGACGCTGGGAGGTCTGCTGCTCGCCGCAGGCCTGGCCGCACCGGCCGTCGCCGTGTGGATGGAACGCCGAGCCAGCACGAAGCTCGCCAGGGGCCGCCGCAAGGTCGCCCGCGACACGATCAACGCCCTCGTCGCCGCACCGGACCTCATCGCGCACGACGCCCACCACCGCCTGCTGACCCAGCTGCACGCCGAGGACGTCGAGCTCGCGGGCCAGACCCGCCGGCAGGCGTTCGGCACGGGCGCGGCCACGGCGATCGTCCTGCTCGCGACCGGCGCGGCGGCCCTGATCTGCGCCACGACCGGCAACCCGGTGCTCGGTCTGGTGCCGCTCGCGCTCGCCGAACCGCTGGCCGCGTTGCCACTCGCCGCCCAGCAGCGCAGGGCGTTGCGGGAAGCGAGCGCGCGGCTGCAGTTCGACGCTCCGGAACGGCCCGAGCAGCCGCGCGGCAAGCGGATCCGGCTGGAGAACGTCGACGTCCGCTGGCCCGGCGCGACCGAGCCGACGCTGCGGGACCTCCACCTCGACGTCGAACCCGGCACGCACGTCGCGATCGTGGGCCCGTCGGGCAGCGGCAAGTCGACGCTGTTCGCGCTGCTCCTGGGCTTCCTGCAGCCGGAGCGGGGGATCGTCGAACTGCCGCGCGCCACCTGGTGCCCGCAGGAACCGATGCTGGTCAGCACGACCGTGAGGGAGAACCTGCGGATGTCGGGTCAGCACGACGACGAGGCGCTGCGGGAGGCCCTGCGCAAGGCGTGCCTGCCGGAGTGGACCGACCGGCTCGACACGGTGATCAGGCCGGACCAGGTGTCGGGCGGTGAGGCGCAACGGCTGGCGCTGGCACGGGCGTTGCTGCACGACGCCGACGTGGTGCTGCTCGACGAGCCCACCGCGCACCTGGACGAGCCGACCGCGCGCAGGCTCCTGGATCAGCTCAGGCAGGACGGCAGGACGGTTCTGCACATCACGCACCGCCCGGACGAGGCGGCGAGGGCGGACCTGGTGCTGGACCTCGGCACACCCGCATACCGTTGAGGACCATGGACCCCTCTCTGGCGCGGCGCGTGCTCGTCGCGTCCACCGAGATCACGTCGGCGGCGCTGGAAGACCCGGAGAACGTGCTGCGGCTCGTGGTGGAGGCGGCCGCGGAGATCGCGGACGCCGACCTCGGCCTGGCCATGCTCGCCACCGAGGACGACGACGGCACGCTGACGGTGGAGGCGTCCAGCGGCGAGCCGATCGTCGCGACGCTGAGCCCGCGCAGTGCCGCCGCCAAGGCCGCGCGCACGGGCGTTCCCGTGATGGCCGACGACGTCACGAACGACCCGCGCACAGCCCCGTACGTGCCACAGCCGTTGCGCGTCTACGGGCCGTTCGCGGTGGCGCCGTTCGGCACCTCGGACCGCAAGATCGGCGCTCTGGCGGTCTACCGCCGCAGGGACAAACCGCCGTTCACGCAGGAGACGGTGGACGTGCTGACGGCGTTCGCGGCCCAGGCGGGCCTCGCGGTCGTGCTCTCCGAGGGCTTCACGGCACGGCAGCGCGTCGCGGTCTACGAGGAGCGCGAACGCATCGCCCGCGACCTGCACGACGTGATCATCCAACGGCTCTACGGCGCCGGCGTGCAGATCAGCCTGCTGCAACGCCGTCTCGGCAAGAAGCTCGACGCGGGTCAGCGCGCCCGCATCGAGGAGGCCGTCGACCTGGTCGACGAGACGATCGCCGAGGTCCGCGCGACCGTCCGCAAGCTGCGCAACACCGACCCGGCCGACTCCGCCGACCTGCACGACTCGATCAAGGCCGAGGTCCGCACGGCCGGCGAGCTGCTCGGCTTCGCGCCGCGCCTGCACGTGGCCGGCGACCTGGCGAACGTGCCGCGCAAGCACGCCGACGACGCGCGGGCGGCGTTGCGTGAGGCGTTGTCGAACGTCGTGCGGCACTCAGGCGCGACGAACGTCCAGATCGACGTACGGCGCGATGAGAAGCATCTGCTGCTGCGCGTCGCGGACAACGGGTGCGGCATCCCGTCCGGCGTGACTCAGCGCGGGCTGCGACACCTCGCCGAACGGGCGAAGTCCGCGAGCGGGGACTTCCGCGTGGTGAGTTCGCCGAACGGGACGACGCTCACCTGGTCCGTCCCCGTTTAGCCACCCACGCGGCGGCCTGCGTCCGCCGTTCCATGCCGAGTTTGGAGAGAACGGACGTCACGTAGTTCTTGACGGTCTTCTCCGCGAGGAAGAGCCGTTCACCGATTTGGCGGTTGGTGAGGCCCTCACCGATGAGTTCGAGCACGCGCTGTTCCTGGTCGGTGAGGCCGACCGGGGCCGGATTGCGCATCCGTTCGAGTACTCGGCTTGTGGTCGCGGGATCCAGAAGGGACCGTCCAGCTGCGACCTCGCGCACGGCCGTGACGACGTCCTGACCCCGAACCTGCTTGAGCAGATACCCCGACGCCCCGGCCATGATCGCGCCGACGAGCGCTTCTTCGTCGTCGAATGCGGTCAGCACGAGGCAACGAATGCCAAGGTCCCGCAACGACCGGCACAGGTCGACCCCGCTGCCGTCCGGCAACTGGACGTCGACCACCGCCACGTCGGCCGGGGTCTTCCGAGCCCGCGTCACCGCCTCGTCGACGGAACCGGCCTCGGCGACGACCGAGATGTCCTCCTCGTCGTCGAGCATCTCGCGCAGTCCTCTGCGCACTACTTCGTGATCATCAACCAACAAAACGCGCACTGGCACGAATCCACCGTACGTCGAATGGCTGTTCCTGAGTGTGACTCGAATTGGCACAGTTCTTGTCATGGCAGAAGGCTCGGTACGACCGGTCGAGGAAGCAGATCGCATAGTTGTCGCCCGACTGGTTCTCGAGCTATGGGGAGCGCACACCTCCGTCGCGCACGGCGAGGTGTTCTTCCCGGCGAGTCTGCCGGGCTTCCTCGTGGAGAAGCAGGGCCAGGTGCTGGGTCTGCTGACCTACGCGGTGGCGAACCACCAGCTGGAGATCGTCACGATCGACGCGCTTCGGCGAGGCCGTGGCGTCGGCACCGCGCTGGTCGACGCCACGGTCCGTCAGGCGCGCACGCTCGGATGCAACCGGGTGCGCCTGACGACCACCAACGACAACCTCGACGCGGTCCGCTTCTACCAGCGCCGCGGGTTCAAGCTGGTGGCTCTGAGACCGGACGCGGTCCGTGAAGCGCGCAAGCTCAAGCCCGAGATCCCCGCGGTAGGTGAGTTCGGCATCCCCATCACGGACGAGCTCGACCTGGAACGATGGGTCGCGCCACGGCAGTAGTCCACAAGCATCCACAGCTCTGTCCACAGGGTTGTGCACAAGGGTTGTGGACAGCTGGGGCCTGTTTCGACACAGGCCCTAGACGTGCAGCGGGTTGAACGCCTCGTCCCACGCGGCGGCGACCTGGTGGGCGCACGTGGACGGTGTGACGCCTCCGACCCCGGTGCCGAGTCCCGGCATCGCGATGGTGTGGACGGTGTCGCGCACGAGCGTGCCGTCTTCAAGGCGGCCGGTGAGCCAGAGCATCAGCACTGCCCGTGCGGCGAGGTACGGGTGGACGGTGTCGACCGGCAGCCGTTCGCCGGGCCGGCGCATCGTCGGGGCGCTGATGAGCCACGCCGGCTCGGTCTCGCCGGTCGCGACGATCTGCGCCTCGCCCACCGGGAGCTCACCGCCGTGCAACGCCAGAACGGCGCTGCGGACGTTGCTCTCGACCTGGGGGAACGCTGTGGCGTAGACGGCGTCGATGCCCCCGCGCATCCAGCCCTGCGAGTTCGCCGGGCTGACGATGGCCTGCGCGTGGATGTCCAGAACGGACCCGCGGTGCACCCGCACCCCGGCGCGGCCGTCCGCGACGGCGAGCCAGGCGTTCGCCATGGGTTCGTCGACCGCGCACAACACGAGTTCAGGCGCTAGAGCGGGCACGCCCCAAGCATTCCAGTTCGAACGGTCCCGGCGGAACCCAGGATTGGCCACTGACACAGGCGTGATTCGCGCCTCGTCGGCCGCACTACGCTGACTCGGTGCCTCGCATTGCGTACTTCGGACCACAGGGGACCTTCACCGAGCAGGCCGCCATGCGGTTCGAGGGTGAACTCGTTCCGTACGAGACGATCCCGCTCGCCGTCGCCGCCGTGCGCGACGGTTCGGCCGACTTCGCGTGCGTGCCGATCGAGAACTCCGTCGAAGGCGCTGTGCCCGTGACGCTCGACGTCCTCGTGCGCGACGAGCCGGTCGTCGCCGTGGCCGAGACGGTGCTGGACGTCCGGTTCAGCGTGCTGGTCCGGCCGGGCACCACCGAGATCCGCACCGTCGCCTCGCACCCGCACGCGCTGGCCCAGGTCCGCGAGTGGATCGCCGCCACGCTGCCCGGCGCGACCTCGATCGCGACGTCCTCGACCGCGGCCGCCGCCGCTGCCGTCGAGCGCGGCGAGTTCGACGCGGCCGTCTCCGCCCCGGTCGCCGTCCACCACTACGAGTTGGACGAGTACGCCACCGACGTCCTGGACGTGCCCGACGCGCGCACGAGGTTCCTGCTGCTGCGCCGTCCGGGGCAGCTGCCTGAGCCGACCGGCGCAGACCGCACGAGCGTCGTCGTGACCACCCCGAACCGCGTCGGCGTGCTGTCCGAGCTGCTCACCGAACTGGCGTTGCGTGGCATCAATCTCACCGGCCTCGAATCGCGCCCCCAGAAGGGCAAACTGGGGACGTACCGCTTCTACATCGACGTCGAGGGGCACATCGCAGAGCCGAGGATCGGTGACGCGCTGGCCGCGCTGCACCGACACTCGCGCGAGATCCGGTTCCTCGGGTCCTTCCCGAAGGCCGACCACGAGCCCGCAGAGGCTCACAACGCCGAGTTCGCCGCAGCCGCCTCCTGGGTCGATGCTGTCAGAAAGGGCGAGCGCGGGTGAGGTTGCTGCTGGTCAGGCACGGTGAGACGGCGTCGAACATCGAACGCAGGCTGGACACGGCCATGCCAGGCCCCCCGCTCACCGCACTGGGCCTCAAGCAGGCCCGCGAACTGGCCGACGCCCTCGCGGGCGAGAACATCACCGCCGTCTACGCGAGCATCGGCCTGCGCGCCCAGCAGACCGCCGCCCCGACCGCCGAACGCTTCGGCCTGCCCGTCCAGGTCCTGCAGGGCATCGAGGAGATCCAGGTCGGCTCGCTCGAGGGCCGCAACGACACCGAGGCCTACAAGACCTACCTCGACACCGTGATCGCGTGGGCCGAGGGCGCGCTGGACGTGCCGTTCCCCGGCGGCGGCGAGACCGGGCAGCAGGTGCTGGACCGGTTCCTCGGCGCCATCTCGACCATCCGGGCCGACGGCACCGTCATGGTCGTGACGCACGGCGGCGCCGGGCGGATGGGCGCGCTGGCGCTGGCGTCCAACGTGCCGGTGGAACTGGCCGAGAACCTGCTGCCGAACACCGGCGTCGTGGTGCTGGAGTCCGAGGGCGAAGGCTGGGTGTGCCGGTCCTGGGCCGGCGTGGAGATCTAGTCCGATCTCACGCGGCGAGGTCGAGCCACTCGCCGACCTTCAGCACCTGTGCGCGCGGTCCGGCGTGCTCCCGGAACTCCTTCTCCGGGTCGGCGACCTCGACGTAGCCGGGCAGCTTCACCGGCTGCTCCATCTCGTAGTGGATCGGCACGGCGTGCCAGGCACCGAGGATCTTCGCCGCCGCCGCGGCCTGGAGCGGGTCCATCGCCGCGGCCACGGGGCTCGGCGGCTGCAGGTGCGGCGCGTCGACCACCGCGCCGTTCGCGGGCAGGAACGCCACGTCGAACGGGCTGAAGCGGCGTGCCACCAGCCACCACCAGCCGTGGAACATCGTGTCGCCGCCGTGGAAGACGCGCTGCCCGTCCGCCTCCACCACCCAGTTCAGCTGGGGATCGCCCAGCCCGTCGATCGACGGCACGGCCGTGACCTCGAACGGCCCGACCTGACGCATTTCCCAGGTGTCCACCACCTGCGCGGCCAGGTCGTGCTCGACCAGCTCGCGCTCGCTCAGCAACGTCGCCACGTTGTCGACGTCGTCCCCGTACCCGCGAGCCGGGCGGAGCACCGGTGCTCGCGGTGTCAGCACCTCCGCCAGCGCCGTCGCGTCGGTGTGGTCGCGGTGCAGGTGCGTGACCAGCGCGGCGCTCACCTCCCCGTCCGGTTGCGCGAGCCCGATGCCGGGCCGCCAGCCCGTGAACAGCGGCGACACGTCCTTCACGTAGTCGATCACCAGCCGTTCGCCCCGTGCCTCGATCTCGACCCCTGCCCACCCCAGTCGTCTCACTCGCATGAGCGGAATTTAGCGTACGTGCGTTCTCCAAATCAATAGAGAACGTACGTACGCTAAACTCCGGCCATGTCACCGCGTCGCTCCGCCGCCGAGGCGCTCCTCACCCGAGGCCGGATCCTCGGCCGCGCCGCCGAGATCGCCTCGGAGGAAGGGCTCGACGGCATCACGATCGGCCGCCTGGCCGAGGAACTGGAGATGAGCAAGTCCGGGGTGCACAAGCACTTCGGCACCAAGGAGACCCTGCAGATCTCCACCCTCGACAAGGCGTTCGTCGACTTCTGGCACCGCGTGGTCGAACCGGCGCTGACCTCGCCGCCCGGCCTGCGACGCCTGCGCGTGGTGTGCGACAACTCCGTGGGTTACCTGGCCGAACCGCTGCTGCCCGGCGGCTGCCTGATGACCGCGGCGCTCAGCGAGTACGACGGCCGTCCCGGCGCGGTGCGCGACGCGGTGGCCGAGGTGTGGTCGCGCTGGCAGGGACAGCTGCGGGCGGACCTGGTCGCGGCGGTGGAGGGCGGCGAACTGCCCGAGCGGTTCGACGTCGACCAGGCGCTGTTCGAGATCCTCGCCGCCGGCCTGGCGCTGAACGCGGCCATGCAGCTCCAGCACGACCAGGCGGCGCCCGGCAGGGCTCGCCGGGCGATCGAGCGCGCGCTCGACCAGTCCTGAACGGGGTCCCCCGTGCGGGGGAGGCCGCTCAGCCCCAGCCCAGTTCGTGCAGCCTCGCGTCGTCCACCCCGAAGTGGTGCGCGATCTCGTGCACCACGGTGATGATGACCTCCTCCACCACGTCCTCCTCGGTGTGGCAGATGTCGAGGATCGCCTCGCGGTAGATGAAGATGTGGTCGGGCAGCGTGCCCCCGTAGTCGGAGTTGCGCTCCGTCAGCGCGATGCCCTGGTAGAGCCCGAGCAGCGAGGGTTCCTCGGGGTTGCGGTCCTCGACCAGCACCACGACGTTGTTCATCGCGTGCATGAAGTCGGGCGGGACGAGGTCCAGTGCCTCTTCGACCAGTTCGTCGAAACGAGCCCTGGTCATCTCGACGGTCATCGGTTCTCGGTGCTCGACGGAGGCGGGCTGGAGGAGGGCTTGTCGGGCTTGTCCGAGTCCGACGGCTTGCCGGACTCCGACGGCTGCTTGCCCGACTCGGAGTGCAGCGGGGCGCCCGTGGGCTCGTCCTGCGCCCTGACCGACGTCGTCTGCGGCGGGTTCGCGGTGGTCAGCGGCGCGCCGTTGGGGTTGCGGACGCTGCCCTCCCACGCCACCAGGTTGTTGCCCTGGGGAACCGCGCCGATCTTGCAGTTGGCCTTGCGGGAGCCGACGGCCCAGCTCTCCTCGGCACGCGTGTCCCACGTGACCAGCAGGTTCTTGGCCTTCAGGTCGGCGCCGCCGGTGTACTCGGCGGCGATGGCCGCGCACTTCTCGGACATCGAGGAGTCCTGTGCCTCGAGCGCCACGAACGGGCCCTCGGGGTGCTGCACGACGCCGACGATCTCGAACGCGTGCGGCTTGGCGCACTCGATCGGGTCACCCACCGTGTTGTTCTCGGCCAGCGCCACGCAGACACCGGGGTCGTAGACGGCGGACTGGTCCTGGGTCTTCGCGCTGCCGAACGACGGCAGGGCGGCACCGGACGGGGCGGTGACCTGCAGACCGCACCTGAGCTGGCGATAACCGCTCGACCAGCGGCCTTCGTCCGGGTTCAGGGTGCTGACGCCGTACTTGCCCTTCGGGTCGAGCTTGCCGCCCATGTAGGTGGTCGACGCCTGGGCGCAGTTCTCCTGCGCGATCTTCTCCCAGGTCTCGGCGTTCGGGAACGGCGCTTCCTTCGGGTACGCGGCGGTGATGTCGGCCGTGCCGGTGACCTCGAACTTGTGCGCGGCCGAGCAGTCGACCTTCTGCGCGTCCGACAGGTCGGCCTTCTCCCAGTTGAGGCACTCGCCCACGGCGGCCTGGTACGCGGCGTTGACGAGCTCGCGCTTGGTGCTGAGCGGGCCTCCTGCCAGCACAGACGTGAAAGCGGAGAGCATCAGCAAGCCAAAAGCGCCCACGAAGGCACCGGCCATCACAAGCCGCGTGTCGCGGATGTGACCGGATCGACTCAACCAACCGGCGCTCGGAGACATCTCATCCATGATGCCCGTGCCGTGTGAGACGGCTGTGCGCCGGGTTGGGTCGAGTGTTGCTATTAGGACACTCGTCACTCAATTGGCCGTGTTTCAGCTGTCTCGCTAGGTACCTTGCCCGCGGGAGTGGTGATGACTGACAACAACCTGCCAGGACCTGGCCAGCCGACGCCCCAGCCTGGGTCGCCGTCGGGACAGCCCGGCCAGCCGCAACAGCCCGGCCAGCCACAGCAGCTGCCGCCTTACCGGCCTGCGCCGCAGCAGGCCGGCCAGAACCAGCCGCAAACGAAGGGCAAGGTGCGCCAGCAACAGGCCGGCGTGACCAAGCCGCGCCAGGCCACGGTCGCCGAGCAACGCGCTCGTGCCGCCGCGCTGAAGGCGCAGCAGGAGCGGTTCGCCGCCGAGTCCGCCGCGTTCGAGAAGAAGCGCAAGACGCGCAAACGCCTGCTCATCGGCGGTGGCGTCACCGTCGGCGTGATCGCGCTCGTCGCGATCTGGTACGCGGCAGCGAGTCCGAAGAACGTCACCGCGCAGTGCACCGACTCGAACAACGTGATCGTCGACGACGACTACTGCGACGAGTCGTACTACCGCAGTCACGGTGGGTACAGCAGCGGTGGCTTCATCTACATCGGTGGCACGTCGTACCGCTACAACTACGGCGGCACGGGCTCCGTCGGCCAGAAGGCGGTCGGCGGCAGCTACACGGTCCCCAAGGGCGCGAACGTCACGACGAAGTCGGGCACGTCCGTCCAGCGCGGCGGCTTCGGCGTCAGCAGCGGTTCGAAGAGCACCGGAGGCTGAGCACACTTGCGTCGTGAAACCTCCCAGCCGCGGCCGAACTGGCAGCGGACGGTCTCGGACCAGGGGTTGGTGTTCGGCTCACCCGCGAAGTACGCGAACGGCGCCGACCGTCCGTACTGGGACGAGTCCGTGCACTACGTGTTCGAGATGAGCGACATCCTCTCGCTCGAAGCCGATGTCGAACTGCTCCACTCCATGTGCCTCGACGCCGTCGACAACGTGGTGCTCACCGAGCGGTACCGCGACTTCGGCATCCCCGAGTGGGTGTGGCCGCACATCGCCGAGTCGTGGCGCCGCCGCGACCCGCACGTCTACGGGCGCTTCGACCTGCGCTACGACGGCTCGGGTCCCGCGAAGCTGCTCGAGTACAACGCCGACACCCCCACGTCGCTGCTGGAAGCCGCCTACATCCAGTGGTACTGGAAGGAAGACGTCTTCCCGGACGGCGACCAGTGGAACTCGCTGCACGAACGCCTGGTCGAGCGGTGGACGGAGATCGGCGCCAAGCTGCCCTCCAGCGAACTGCACTTCACCTGGTCGGGCGCCGACCCGTCCGGCGAGGACCACCTCACGATCGCCTGCCTGCAGGAGACCGCCGCCGAAGCGGGCCTGAACACCGTGGGCCTCGCGATCGAGGAGGTCGGCTGGGACACGTTGCTCAACCGGTTCGTCGACCTCGAAGAGTCCCCGATGGGCACGGTCTTCAAGCTCTACCCGTGGGAGTGGGTGGTCGAGGAGCAGTTCGGCCGCCACGCCGTCGAGTCGCTGCCCGGCACGCTGTGGGTCGAGCCGCTGTGGAAGATGCTGCTCTCCAACAAGGCGCTGCTCGCGGTCCTGTGGGAGATGTACCCCGGTCACCCCAACCTGCTCCCCGCGTACCTGAACGACCCCGGCATGCTGACCGAGTACGTGCGCAAGCCGCTGCTGGGCCGCGAAGGCTCGAACATCCAGATCGTCGCCCCGGGCTACGAGACGCAGACCGGCGGCGTGTACGGCAAAGAAGGCTTCGTGTACCAGCTGTTCGATCCGCTTCCGGAGTTCGACGGCTACCGCCCCGCGTTGGGTGCCTGGGTCGTCGGCGACACGTCGGCGGGCCTCGGCATCCGGGAAACGGTCGGTCTGGTGACCGACGATGGCGCGGCGTTCGTGCCGCATCGAATTGTTGAGTAAGACTCCGAAAGGGAACAGGTAATGGACTACACGACGCTCGCGTTGGACCCCGGCTTCGGCTCGGCCATCGGCCGGGGCATCGGCGCGATCGCGCTGTACGCCGTCGTCGGTCTGGTCCTCATGGTGTTCGGCTTCTACGCGATCGACTGGACGACGCCGGGCAAGCTGTCGATCCTGGTCCGCAACGGCGCGCCGAACGCCGTGATCGTCACCGCCTCCGGCCTCGTCTCGATGGCGCTGATCGTCGTCGTCGCCATCTACAGCTCGGCGGGCAAGCTCGACGAGGGCCTGCTCTCCTCGCTGATCTACGGCCTTCTCGGCATCGTCGTGCAGGTGGCGGCCGTCCGGTTGCTGGAGTGGGTGACCCGTCTGGACATCGGCTCGCTGATCGAGTCGGACCGCTTCGCCCCTGCCTCCGTCGTCGTGGCCGCCGCGCACGTGGCACTGGGTCTCGTGGTGGCTGTCGCGATCATCTAGCACCCGCTGTGCAAAGGGACCCGGTGCTCATGGGGCGCCGGGTCCCTTTTGCACGCGCGTGCCTCGCTGACCTCGATATCCGGATGAAGCGCGGATCGGGTGGGGACTACCCTTCGCAGGGTGATTGACCTCAAGGTGTTGCGCGAGAACCCGGAGACAGTGCGCGCGTCGCAGCGTGCCCGTGGCGAGGACGAGGGCGTCGTCGACAGCCTGCTGTCCGCGGACGAGCGCCGGCGGTCCGCCATCTCCCGCGCGGACACCCTGCGCGCCGAGCAGAAGGTGCTCGGCAAGGAGGTCGGCAGGGCCAAGGGCGACGAGCGCGCCGCCCTGCTCGTCAAGGCGAAGGACCTGGCCGCCGAGGTCAAGGCCGCCGAGGCCGAGCAGAACGCCACCGCAGACGAGGTCAACGAGCTCCTCGCGAAGATCCCGAACCTGGTGCACCCGGACGCGCCGGTCGGCGGCGAGGACGACTTCGTGGTCGTCAAGACCGTCGGTGAGCCGCGCGAGTTCGACTTCGAGCCGGTCGACCACCTCGACCTGGGCACGAGGCTCGGCGCGATCGACATGGAGCGCGGTGCCAAGGTCGGCGGCTCGCGGTTCTACTTCCTCAAGGGCGTCGGCGCGCAGCTCGAGATCGCGCTGCTCAACATGGCGGCGGCGCAGGCCACGGCCAACGGCTTCGAGCTCATGATCACGCCCACGCTGGTGCGGCCGGAGATCATGGCGGGCACCGGCTTCCTCGGCGCCCACTCGAGCGAGATCTACCACCTGCCGGCCGACGACCTGTACCTCGTCGGCACGTCGGAGGTGCCGCTCGCCGGCTACCACGCCGACGAGATCCTCGACGGCGAACGCCGCTACGCGGGCTGGTCGTCGTGCTACCGCCGCGAGGCCGGCTCGTACGGCAAGGACACCCGCGGCATCATCCGCGTGCACCAGTTCAACAAGGTCGAGATGTTCTCCTACGTCAAGCCCGAGGACGCCGAGGCGGAGCACGCCAGGCTGCTCGGCTGGGAGGAGGAGATGCTCGCCAAGATCGAGGTGCCCTACCGCGTCATCGACACGGCGACGGGCGACCTCGGCACGTCGGCGCACCGCAAGTTCGACTGCGAGGCCTGGGTGCCGACGCAGCAGAAGTACCGCGAGCTGACGTCGACGTCGAACTGCACGACGTTCCAGGCACGCCGCCTGAACGTCCGCTACCGCGACGAGAACGGCAAGTCGCAGATCGCCGCCACGCTCAACGGCACGCTGGCGACCACCCGGTGGATCGTCGCCATCCTGGAGAACCACCAGCAGGCCGACGGCTCCGTGGTGGTCCCCCAGGCGATGCGTCCGTTCATGGGCGGCCTGGAAGTGCTCAGGCCGAGGTAGTGGCCAGCTCGGGCTGCCGTTCCGGAACGTCGGCGGCGGCCCGGGCGGCCTTCCGCTCGTTCAGCTTCCTGATCAGCTTGCGACCCTGGTCGATCATCGGCTGCTCGACCCAGCGGAACAGCAGGTCCGCCATCAGCAGCGACACGAGCGTCACCGCGATGCCGGCGGCGGTGCGGTGCACGGCGAGCGCCGGGATCGAGAGCGCGACGACGGTTCCGGCGACGCCCTGGATCAGGTAGAGCGAGTACGACCGGTCACCGACGAAGGCCATCGGCCGCAACGAGAGCAACCACTGGATCGGGCCGCCTCGCAGCGTCGAGACGATCAGCAGGCCGACCGACAGGCCGTACAGCGCGACCGGCAGCAGACCGCCGGTTCCTCCGACGAGAGCGTCGATCTCCCCGATGTTCGTTTGCACGACGACCGCCGCGGCCAGCGCGGGCACCGAGACGAGCGGGTGCGTGAAGGGGCGCAGCACTCCGAAGGATCGCGGGCTGTGCAGCAGGAACGCCAGCAGACACCCTGAGATGATCATGAAGTACGCGGCCGGGCTGACGTACGGGATCTCCATGAAGTGGCCGACCGCCGCGAGTGCCATCAGCCCCAGCGTCATCGGGAGCCGGCGCTTGAGCGTGAAGGCGCCGATCGTGAACATCAGCGCGGGCCAGACCAGGTAGAACTTCTGCTCCACGCCCAGCGTCCACGACTGGCCGAAGACCTGTCCCGGCGGTGCGAACTCGTTGGTGAAGGTCAGGTAGAACGGCATGACGGAGGCCAGGCCGCTGCTCGTGTACTCGTGCCGCAGCCACGCGAACGCCACCACGATGCCCAGGACCACGTAGTAGACGGGCAGGATCCGGAACGCCCGGCGCACGTAGAAGTCGCGGATCGAGATGCGGCCGTTGCGGCTCTCCTCGCGCAGCGCGAGTGTGGTGATGAGGTAGCCCGACAGCACGAAGAACAGGTGCACACCGATCCAGCCGTTGAGCCGCGCCCACTGCGGCCCCGCGTAGTGGAAGAACACGACCATGACCGCGGCGATGGCCCGCATTCCGTCGAGTGCGGGGAACCGTTTCATCGCCAGGTACTCGCCGTGGGTGAGTGTGCGCATGCTTTCGGTCCCCCCATGGGATTACGGCATAACTGGATCGGGTGAGTATCGCAGCAGGTCGTGATGATCTGTCTGGCTGGTGTCAGTCCATCGAGCTGGTCAGGCGGTCGGCGACGTGCTTGGCGATCTCCAGTGAACCCGTTGCCGCCGGTGAGGGCGCGTTCAGAACGTGCACCTGACGCGGCGCGGTCTCGATGAGGAAGTCGTCGACCAGCGAGCCGTCCGGCAGCATGGCCTGCGCCCGCACACCCGCCTCGGACCGCACCAGGTCGTCCTCGCGCACGGCGGGTACGAGCCGGGCCAGCGAGGCGGCGAAGCGCCTGCGAGACAACGACCGCAGCACCTCCTCGGCGCCGGTGCGGGCGTACTTGCGGGCCAGGCGCCACGTGCCGGGGAAGCGGGCGACGTCGGCCACGTCGGCCAGGGAGAAGTCGCGCCAGCGGTAACCCTCGCGGCGCAGTGCCAGGACGGCGTTGGGGCCGCAGTGCACGCTGCCGTCGAGCATGCGGGTGAGGTGCACGCCGAGGAACGGCAGCGTCGGGTCCGGCACCGGGTAGATCAGGCCGCGGACCAGGGACGTGCGGCGCAGCTCGAAGTACTCGCCGCGGAACGGCACGATGCGCGCCGACGGGGTGAGACCCGCCAGCCGCGCCACGCGGTCGCTGTGCAGGCCCGCGCAGTTCACCAGCGCGTCCGCCTTGACCACGCCCTGCGGCGTCGCGACCTCCACGCCGCCGGAGGAGGCCGGGCGGATCGCGAGCGCGGGGGAGCTCAGGCGCAGGTCGTGCTCGGACAGCAGGCCCACCAGCGCGGTGCACACGGCGGAGTAGTCGATGATCGCCGTGCTCTCCACGCGCAACGCCGCCACGCACGACACCTCGGGCTCGTACTCGCGTGCCTGCGAGGCCGAGATCAGCTTCGCCGGGACGCCGTTGGCCTCCGCGCGTGCCGCGAGGTCGTGCAGACGGGGGAGCTCGGACTCCGAGGTCGCGACCACGAGCTTGCCGCACACTTCGACCGGGACGCCGTGGTCGCGGGCGAACGCGATCATGGACGCGTTGCCGGCGACGGACATCCGCGCCTTGAGCGAGCCCGGCTTGTAGTAGAGGCCGGCGTGCACGACGTTGCTGTTGTGGCCGGTCTGGTGCGCGCCCCAGACGCGTTCCTTCTCCAGCACCGTCACGCGGGAGCCCCGCCCCGCGAGCTCGTTCGCCACCGCGAGCCCGACGATTCCGCCACCGATCACCACGACATGTCGCACGACGGACACGCTAGTGCCCGAGAACCGGCAGAACGTCCGCCGCGACCTCCTCGACCACCGACTCGCTGCCCGCGTACACGCCGTCGTGCCGCGGCCAGTGCGCCACGACGTCGGTGAAGCCCAGCGCGGCCGCCCTGCCCACGGCGTCCTGGAAGCACTGCGCGCTCGACAGCGAGTACACCGGAGCGGAGTCCAGGTTCAGGTAGCGGTGCACCCGCGTGGTCCTGCCCTCTGTGGCCAACGTCTCGCTGAACTGCTCCGACAGCGTGTGCACGCCGCGCCACCACGCCTCGACGTCCTCGGTCGGCGGGCCGGTGGTGACCCAGGCCTGGCCGAACTTCGCGGCGATCCGCATCGCCTTCGGGCCGTTCGCGGCGACGAGGAACGGCAGCCGTGGGCGCTGCACGCAGCCGGGTGCGCTGCGGGCCTCCTCCGCCGCGTAGAACTGGCCCTGCCACGACGTGCGGTCCTTCACCAGCAGCTGGTCGAGCAGCTCGACGAACTCGGCGAACCGGGCCGTGCGGTCCTGCGGCAACGGCGGCTTGTCGCCGAGAACCGTCGTGTCGTACCCCGCCCCACCTGCGCCGACGCCGAGCGTGAACCGGCCGTCCGACACGTCGTCGAGCGCCAGCAGGTCCCGCGCGAACGGCACGGGGTGGCGGAAGTTGGGGCTCGCGACGAACGTGCCGAGCCGGATGTGCGACGTGACCATGGCCGCGGCTGTGAGTGTCGGCACCGCGCCGAACCACGGGCCGTCGACCAGGGTGCGCCAGCCGAGGTGGTCGTAGGTCCACGCGTGGTGGAAGCCGTACTCCTCGGCGGCGCGCCACTTGGGTTCGGCCATCCACCACCGGTGTTCGGGAAGGATCACGATTCCAGCGCGCACGATCGTTAAGGTAACCAGCTGTTCAGCCGCTGACGAACTTGGACCAGGCACCATGGGGGCGTGGAACAGCCCAGATTGGTCGCATCGGACGTCGACGGAACCCTGCTCACCCCGCCTCCGAGCGACACCGTGAGCCCTCGCACGGCCTCGGTCGTCGCCCGCGTGCTGGAGGCGGGCGTGCCGTTCGTCCTGGCCACCGGCAGGCCGCCGCGGTGGGTGCCGCAGATCGCCGAGGCCGCCGGGCTCGACGGCCTCGCGGTGTGCGCGAACGGCGCGGTGCTCTACGACATCGGCCGCGACGAGATCGTCTGGGCGCGCACGCTCTCCCCGGTGCAGTTGCACGACATCGTCTCGACCATCGACAACGCCCTGCCCGAGTGCACGTTCGCGGTCGAACGCGTCGGCACCGCGCAGGACGACACCACGTTCGTGGCCGAGCTGAGCTACACGCACCCGTGGCCGGAGGGCCCGAACGTGGGCGTGACCCGCGGCGAGACGCTCGGCCACCCGGCGATCAAGCTGCTGGTCAGGCACACGGGCATGACCAGCGGTGAGATGGCCGCCGGGATCGAGCAGGTCCTCGGCGGGCAGGTCGACCTGACCTTCTCGACGAACAACGGCCTGGTCGAGCTCGCCGTGCACGGCGTCACCAAGGCGAGCGGGCTCGCCGACGTGGCCGAGCGGTTCGGCGTGTCCCAGCAGGACGTCATCGCGTTCGGCGACATGCCCAACGACGTCGAGATGCTCCGGTGGGCCGGCCACGGCGTGGCGATGGCGAACGGGCACGAGGCCGCGCTCGCCGCCGCCGACGAGGTCACCGCGCCCAGCTCCGAAGACGGTGTCGCGATGGTCCTCGAACGCTGGTTCTAACCGACCAGGGGCTTCGCGGCCTCGGCCTCGGTCCACCACTTGAAGGCGACCTCCAGCTCGGCCGGGATCTCCGAAGGCAGCTGACCGGCCTCGTACGCGCTGGTCAGCGCCTCGATCGCGGCGTCGGAGACGCCGGAGCGGCTCATGCCGACGGAGTTGACGCCGTGCGCCCGGATCGGGCTGCCGTACGCGCGGGCGAACGGGGGCACGTCCTTCGAGACGGGCGTGCCCATGCCGATCATGGCACCGGCGCCGATGACGCGGCGCTGGTGCACGGCGGCGTTCATGCCGACGTTGACCTTGTCGCCGATCTGCACGTGGCCGCCGAGCGACACCCCGGCCGACAGCGTCACGCCAGAGCCGACCAGGCTGTCGTGCGCCACGTACACGCGGTTGAGCAGCCACGAGTCGGCGCCGATGGTCGTCGCCCGGGACGAGCCCTGGTGGACGGTGCTCAGCTCGCGGATGACGACCCGCGCGCCGATGTGCACGCCCGCGTGCGCCAGCGAGCCGTCCCACGCCCGGTTGTGCTCGGCCGAGGTGATCTCCGGCGGCGTGCCGATGACGCAGCCCGGCCCGATCCACGTCCCGTCCCCGACGACGCACGGTCCCAGCACGACCGCGCCGGGACCGATGGTGATCCCGTCTCCGAGCTCGACGCCGTCACCGACAACAGCACTGGGATGGATGTGGTTGACCACGGGCGTCCGATCAGGAGGGGGAAACAGGCGACGTAGCCCATACGGGTAGCGTGGGGCCCCGCGTGCAGGCCAGAGCACTGTACCGGCCGCGCCGGTGGAGATCCCCGAAGGCGAGAGACTGCTGAATGATCCCGATTACTGTTGTTGACGTCGCCGCTGCCGAGCAGCTGGTGGTCCAGGTGTTGCGCTCGGGAGCCATCGCCCAGGGCCCGATGGTCAAGCGCTTCGAGGATGCCTTCGCGGGCGTCGCGGGTGTTCCGCACGCCGTGGCCGTGAACAACGGGACCACCGCGCTCGTGGCGTCGCTGCAGGTCCTCGACCTGCAGCCGGGTGACGAGGTCATCACCTCGCCGTTCACCTTCGTGGCGACGCTGAACGCGATCCTCGAGGCGGGCGCCACCGCGCGGTTCGCCGACATCCGCGAGGACGACTTCAACATCGACGCGGACAAGGTGAAGGACGCCGTCACCCCGAACACCAAGGTGCTCATGCCCGTGCACCTCTACGGGCAGATGGCCGACATGGGCAAGATCATGCCCGTCGTGCAGGAGCACGGTCTCGCGCTCGTCGAGGACTCGGCGCAGGCCGTCGGCGCCACCTACGAGGGCCGCCCGTCCGGCAGCTTCGGCCTCGGTTGCTTCTCGCTCTACGCGACGAAGAACATCACCACCGCCGAGGGCGGCGTCATCACGACGTCGGACGACACCCTCGCGGACCGGCTGCGCGTGCTGCGCAACCAGGGCATGCGGGCCCGCTACCAGTACGAGGTCGCCGGTCACAACTACCGCATGACCGACATCCACGCGGCGATCGGCATCCCGCAGCTCGAGAACCTCGAGACGATCACCAAGGCGCGCCAGGCCAACGCCGAGACCCTGAACAAGGGCCTCGCCGGCATCAAGGGCCTCCAGCTGCCGCAGGTGCTGCCGGGCCGCACGCACGTCTGGCACCAGTACACCGTGCTGATCACCGACGACGCCCCGATCAGCCGCGACGAGTTCGCCGCGAAGCTGACCGAGAAGGGCATCGGCAACGGGATCTACTACCCGAAGACGGTGTTCGACTACGACTGCTACCGGGACAACCCGAAGGTCGTGATCTCCGACGTGCCGGTCGCCGAGCGCGTCGCCCGCCAGGCCCTGTCGCTGCCGGTGCACCCGAAGCTGACCGACGCCGAGCTCGACACGATCATCACGACGGTTCGCGAGGTGCTGGGCGCATGAGCAACCTGCCCCGCATCGCGGTCGTCGGCGTCGGCAACATGGGCTCGCTGCACGCCCGTGTGACCGCCCAGTCCGAACGCGCAGAGCTCGCGCTGATCGTCGACCCGCGCGAGGAGATCGGCAAGGCCGCCGCGGACAAGTTCGAGACGACGTGGGCGCCCGAGATGGGCGACCTCGACGGCATCGACGCGGTCATCCTCGCGTCCAGCACCGAGAGCCACCACGGCCTCGCGCTCCAGGTGCTGGAGAAGAACAAGCCGCTGCTGGTCGAGAAGCCGGTCTGCGCCTCGCTGGAGCAGACCGAGGAGGTCCTGAAGCTCTCCGAGGCCAAGGGCCTGCCGATCATGTGCGGCCTGCTGGAGCGCTACAACCCGGCCGTCATGACCGCCCTCGGCCTGATGACCGAGCCGGTGTACGTCTCGGCCCAGCGCCATTCCCCGTACGCGCCGCGCATCCTCACCGGCGTGGCCTGGGACCTGCTGGTGCACGACGTCGACCTCGCGATCCAGTGCTTCGGCGGCGCCGACCCCGTGGGCGTCTCGGCCGGCGTGGCGCAGTTCCACCCGTCGTCGGTGCCGGGCGCGGAGGACGTGGTCGACACGCTGCTCACGTTCCCCTCCGGCGGCATCGCGAGCGTCTCGGCGAGCCGCATCGGCCAGCGCAAGATCCGCCTGCTGACGATCCAGGAGCTGGACCGGTCGATCGAGGTCGACCTGCTGCGCCGCGACGTGACGATCTACAAGCACATCTCGCACGACTCCGACCCGGACGGCCGCGGCTACCGCCAGCAGACCGTCATCGAGATCCCCGAGCTGGTCACAGCACGTGAGCCGCTCGCGACCCAGCTCGACCGGTTCCTCGACCTCATCGCGGGCAAGCTGGACGCCGATGACGAGCGCCGCCGCATCCTGCCATCGCACCGCGCCGTCGCCGAGGTCAAGGCGAAGTCCGCCGCGGTCGTCAGCTGACCCCGAGGAACTGAACTCTGATGGGTGCATTCGTCGTTCTGGCGTTCATCCTGCCCGGCCTCGCGGTCGGGCTCGCGCTGCGGCTGAGAGGCTGGACCCTCGCGGCCGCGGCGCCAGTGCTGACCTTCGGCACCGTCGCGCTCGGCACACTGGTGCTCGGCAACCTCGGCATCTCGTGGAACCTGCTGACGCTCGCGCTGTGGTCGGCGGTGCTGGCCCTGGTGGTCGGCGTCGCCACCTGGCTCGTCGCCCGCCGCTCCGGCGATGAGCCGCTGATCGAGGAGCCGAAGCGCTCGCTCGGCGAGAACCTCGTCGTCCTCGGCGGTGTCGTGCTCGGCATGGCCGTGGGCGCGGCGACGTTCCTGCGCGGCATCGGCGGCACGCTCAGCACGGTCAACCAGGACTGGGACGCGCCGTACCACGGCAACGCCATCCGGTGGATGTCCGAGCACGCGACCGCGCTGCCGTCCGCGCTGGCGCAGATCGCGAACCTGCCGGCAGGCACGAAGTACTTCTACCCCAACACCTACCACGCGCTGCTGGCTCCGCTGCTCGACAAGGCGGTGGGCATGCCGGAGCTGCTGAACCTCGCGGCGCTCTCGGTGATCCTCGCGTGGCCGCTGGGCATCGCGGCACTGGCGCTCGCGTGGCGCATGCCGCCGCTCGGCGCCGCGATCGCCGCCGCCGTCTCGACGTGGTTCACGGCGTTCCCGTACGACTCGCTGTGGCGCGGTCCGCTGTGGCCCTACGTCGCCGGCGTCGCGCTGGTGCCCGCCACGATGGCCATCGCGCGCAAGATCATGACGACGCGGGGCCTGACCGGCCCGCTCGGCCTCGCGCTCGCGGTCGCCGGTCTCACCGGCCTGCACACGAGCCTCGTGTTCATCGCGTTCGCCTACATCCTGATGCTGGTGCTCGCGCTGGTCTTCAGGCTGGAGCCGATCGACTGGAAGGCGAGCTGGAAGCCGCTCGCCCTCACCGCGGCGCTCGGACTGCTGGCCGTCATCCCGGTGATGCTGCCCGCCCTGGTCCAGTCCGCCGGCGTGACCGGCGCGCAGTGGGACGAGTTCGCGTCGCCCGCGGAGGGCATCGGTCAGACGCTGCTGTTCTCCCCGGTCGTCGCGTTCCCGCAGTGGTTCCTCGGCGTCGCGGCGATCGTCGGCATCGCGCTGATGATCAAGCACCGCACCATGTTGTGGGTCGTCGGCGCGTGGATCCTGCTGGGTGCGCTGTACGCCGGCACCGCGTCGCTGAACACCCCGCTGATCAACTCGCTCAGCGGCCCGTTCTACAACGACGCGTGGCGGTTCGCGGCGCTGCTGCCGCTCGCCGGCGCCATCGCCGTCGGTGAGCTGGGTCAGACCGTCGCGACCGGCCTGACCGCGAAGCTCGGCTCCCGGGTCAGTCCGCAGCGGGCCGCGTTCGTCGTGCCCGTCGCGTTCGGTCTCGCCGGTGTGCTCGTGCTCGGCCTGCTGGGCAAGGGCGCCTACATCGGCCGCAACGCGGAACGCCTGTCGGAGACCAACAACGAGGGCGCGACCGTCACGAGGGGCGAACGCGAGGCCTACAAGTGGCTCGCCGAGCACTCGAAGGACCGCCCGGTGGTCAACGACCGGCTCGACGGCTCCGTGTGGATGTACGCGCTGGCCGGCGTGAAGCCCGTGGAGTGGACGTTCTACGGCGCGGACGAGAAGACCAACGCCGGGCAGATCACCTGGCACCTGCAGGACATCGACAAGGACCCGAACGTCCGCAAGGCGATCAACGCCCTGGGCGTGAAGTACGCCCTCGTCGGAGCGGGTTACGTGCGGTCGAACTCGCGGCCCGCGCCGGGGTTGATGGCCCTGGAGCGGTTGCCCGAGGTGCGGAAGGTCTACGAGAACCCGCAGGCCACCATCTACGAGTTCGTCGAGCCGGGCACCGGCAAGACTTCCTGACGGCACAAGCAGAAGAGGGGCCCGCCGGCAGGCGGGCCCCTCTTCTCGTCCACTGAGGACTTACACGTAACCGAGCTGCGTCAGCGTGTCCGCGATGATCTCGCTCGGGTGGTACTGCTCCATGATGGACGGACGGCGCAGCGTCTCGTACTCACCGAGGAACTTCTCGAGCTTCGAGGTCTCCATGCCGGTCAGCACGATGTTTTGGCCGAGGCCCTGCTTGGTCTCCGTGCGCTCGCGGTGGATCGCGCACGGCATGCCGATGTAGGAGCACTCCTGCTGCAGGCCACCGGAGTCGGTGACGACGAACTTGGCGCGCGCCAGGATCGGCAGGAACTGCAGGTAGCGCTTCTTGGGACGCATGATGAAGCGCTCGTTGTCGAACAGGTGGCCCCAGCCGTGGCGCTCGATGCGCTCCCGCTCCGGCGCGCCGGCCAGGTAGAGCATCGGCGTCTTCTCGCTGGCCTTCTTCAGCAGCTCCAGCGCCTCGCGGAACTTGTCCGTGCGGGACACCAGTTCGAAGCGGTGCAGCGTCGCGAGACCGAACTCCTCGGGGAGGTCCTCGGTCGTGTTCGCGTTGATCGCGAGGCGCATGGCGTCGATGACGGTGTTCGCGCCGGTGTTCACGACCACGCCGCGGGCGCCGCGGAGGTTGTCGACCTCGTTCTGCGACGGGGCGAAGTGGACGTCCGTGAACTTCGACGCGATGCGGCGGTTGAGCTCTTCCGGCAGCGGCGAGAGCAGGCTGCCGGAGCGCATGCCGGCCTCGACGTGGGCCACGCGCGCGCCGAGCAGGCGGCGGGCGATGAGGCTGCCGTACGGGGTGGTGAAGGTGTCGCCGTGCACGATCACCAGGCCGGGCTTGCCGTCCGTGGTGAGCGATCGGCGCAGTTCCTTGCGCTGGCCCCACGCGGTCTGCGCGACGGAGAGCGCCCAGCCGGGAACCTGCTTGGGGGTCTCCAGGTTGCGCGCCTTGCCCCGTGGCACCAGCCACAGGTCCGGCTCGGGCAGCTGGAGGTCTTCCAGGACGTCGGCGACCTCGTCGAAGTGCTGCGCGGTGAACCACAGCAGCGGCTTCGAACCGCGGGCGACGAGCGCGTGGTAAACGGGCGCCACCTTGATGAGTTCAGCGGTGGTACCTGCGATGAAGGCGATCACGGGATGGACCCCTGAGGCTGGGGATCAACGGACCGCCTGGATACTGTCAGGTGTGACGAGCCGGAGCAAATCCCTCCCCGACGTCCCCAGCCTCAGCATCGTGATCCCGGTCTACAACGAACAGGACTGGATCGGACGCTCCATCGAGGCGCTGACGGTGTCGCTCGAACGCGCCGGTTGGCCGGCCGAGATCGTGGCGGTGGACGACGGCAGCACGGACGGCACGCCGAAGCGCCTCGTCGAGCTCACCGAGCAGTTCGGCATCACCGTCGTGAGCCAGGAGAACGCGGGTCGCTTCGCCGCGCGCCAGGCCGGCATCCGCGCCGCCACCGGTGAGCGCATCCTGCTGCTGGACGCCCGCGTCATCATCGAGCCGGACGCCTTCACGTTCCTGAAGGACCAGTTCCTGCAGCACCCGGACCGAAAGGTGTGGAACGGGCACATCAACGTCAGCACCGACGGCAACCCCTACGGCGGGTTCTGGGCCGGGCTGGTGGCGATCGGCTGGCGGCGCTACATGGCGAACCCGCGCCTGGTGTCGTTCGGCGCGGACGAGTTCGACGTCTACCCCAAGGGCACCGGGTTCTTCTGCGCGCCGCGCGACCTGCTCGAGGCCGCGGCGCAGTCGTTCGAGTCGCTGTTCGACGACGTGAAGCTGGCCAGCGACGACACGCGCATGCTGCGGTGGATCGCCGAGCGCGAGAACATCAACCTGACGCCGGACTTCGCGGCCACCTACAACAGCCGTGACTCGTTCAAGAAGTTCGTGAAGCACGCGTACTTCCGCGGCACCACGTTCGTCGACAGCTACCTCGACTCACCCGGCCCCGCGCGCAACGCGTTGTTCGCCGCCATGGCCGTCGGTGTGGTCGGGCTCGTCATCGCGGCGAAGTTCCCGAAGACGGCTCTCGTGCTCGTGCTGCTGGGCATGGTCGCCGCGGGTGCGGTGGCCCGCAAGGCAGGCGCGTCCAAGGGCCAGGCGCTGGCCGTGTCCAAGCTGCTGCCGGTGTTCGCCGCGAGCTTCGGCTCCGGTGTGGTGCGCGGCCTGTTCCTGGCGCTGAAGAAGGCACTGGGCAGGTGACGGGGAAGACCGCCGGCCGGTCGCTCGGCACCGTCGGAATCGCGGTGCTGCTGGCGGCGGGACTGGGTTACCCGGTCCTGATCCTGACGGCCCGCACCCTGTCCCCGGCGGACAACGCGGTCTTCCTCACCTTCTGGGGCATCGTCTTCGGCGTCGGCAGCGCGCTCTCGCCGGTCGAGCAGGAGCTGTCGCGGCTGGCGGCGGTGGCGGACGTGGCGGGCAAGCGCGCCAACGCGACCGCCACGCGCACGATCGCGGTCGCGGCGGCGGCCGTGGGGTTGTTCGGACTCCTCGTCGCCCTGCCTCCGGTGAGCGACCGGTTGTTCGGCGAGCACACCGCGCTCGCGTTCGTCGCCCTGGTGTCCGGTCTCGCGTTCGCCGTGCAGTTCGGCACCCGCGGCACGCTCATCGGGTTCCACGAGGCGAAGTCGTTCGGTGGCCTGGTGGTCGCCGAGGCCGCCGTGCGGATCGTGCTGCTCGGCCTGTTCCTCGTGCTCGGGCTGAACGGCGTCGTGCCGCTGGCCATCGCGGTGGCGGTGGGCTCGTTCGCGTTCCTGCCGTTCGGCCCGCGTGCCCGCAAGCACCTCGACCTGACCGGTGCCGCCGAACCGTGGGGCGTCGTGACCAGGCGGATCCTGGTGCTGATGCTCAGCGCCGGTCTGACCGCGTCGGTCCTGACGGGTTACCCGGCGATCGTGAAGCTCTTCGCCGGCACCCAGGAGGAACTGGAGGCGCTCGGTGGCCTGTTCCTCGCGGTGAGCGTGGCCCGCATCCCGCTGCTGCTGTTGTCGCCGGTGCAGGCGATGGCGGTGCCGACGGTCGTGCGGCTCTCCCAGGACGAGGAGGGGCACGGAAAACTTCGTGCCCTGTTGGTCAAAGGTTCAGCAGGGGCGTTCGCGCTCGCGGCGATCGGTGCGGCGTTCGGCTGGCTCATCGGGCCGTGGGTCGTCCAGTTCCTGTTCGGCGCCAAGTACGACGTTCCCGGCTGGGCCGTCGCCGGCCTGGTGTGGTCGTCCGTGCTGCTCGGCGCCGTGATGCTCCTTGCTGCCGTGCTGGTCGCACGCACCGAGGGCGCCAAGGTCCTGGTCCTGTGGGCGATCGTCGCGGCGCTCAGCGTGCTCGTGCTGACGTTCGCGCCCGGTGACCTGGTGTTGCGCGCCGTGCTCGGTCTGGTGGTCGCGCCGACCATCGGTGCGTTCGTGGCCATGGCTTTCGTGCTGCGGCCTGGTGTCCGTGCTGAAACCTCTACTGGTTAGGCTCCTCGACGTGTCTGACTCTGTCGACTTGCGACGAGTGCTCATCGTGCTTCCCGCGTTGAACGAGGAGCACAACATCGAGAAGGTCATCGCCGAGGTGAAGGCCGCCCTCCCGGACGTCGGCGTCCTGGTCGTGGACGACGGTTCCACGGACCAGACCTCGCTGCGTGCCCGTGAGAGCGGTGCCCGAGTGGCGCGCCTCGCGGTCAACCTCGGCGTCGGTGGTGCGATGCGCACCGGGTTCCGCTACGCCGTGCGCAACGGCTTCGAGGTCGTGGTCCAGGTGGACTCCGACGGCCAGCACAACCCGGCGCACGTGCCGGACCTGCTGCGCGAGCTCGAGCAGGCGGACATCGCCATCGGCGCCCGGTTCGCCGGCAAGGGCGACTACAAGGCCCGCGGCCCGCGCCGCTGGGCCATGAAGCTCTTCGCCGTGGTGATTTCCGCGATCTCCGGCACGAAGCTCACCGACGTCACGTCGGGGTTCAAGGCGTCCGGTCCGCGCGCGGTGCGCCTGTTCGCCTCCCACTACCCGGCGGAGTACCTCGGCGACACGCTGGAGGCGCTCGTCATGGCCGCGCGGGCCGACCTGAAGATCGTGCAGGTGCCGGTGGAGATGCGCGTGCGCGCCGGTGGCACGCCGAGCACGTCGCCCGTGAAGTCCGCCGTCTACCTGCTGCGGGCCACCCTGGCGCTGACGCTCGCCCTCGTGCGCCGCAAGCCCAAGACCGGCTCCTTCGAAGCCGCTTAGGAGGCTCCCGTGTCTGCGTTCCGTTTGCTGGCGATTGTGGTCGCGGCGCTCGTGCTGATCGTCGTGGTCGAAATGATGAGGCGCCGCAAGCTTCGCGAGAAGTACGCGGGAATGTGGCTGTTCGTCGGTATCGGTGTGGTCCTTTTGGGCGCAATCCCAGGCCTCCCGACATGGCTGTCGAACCTCACCGGCATCCAGCTCGCGGCCAACTTCCTGTTCGCCGCCGCCGCGTTCACGCTGCTCTTCGTCGTACTGCAGCTCTCGAGTGAGGTGGGTCACCTCGAAGAAGAGGTGCGCACCACGGTCGAAGAGATCGCTTTGCTGCGTTGTGAGCTGGAAGGCGTGCGCGCCGAGTTGGACAAGCGCGTCGCGACGACCGAAGAACAACTTCTCCGAGCCCAGCCCTGAATTCGGGGCACTCGGGGCATGCAGGTAACCTCGCTTGCCGTGAGCTTCGCAGGTTATGACCTGATCGTCGTCGGTTCCGGATTCTTCGGCCTCACGGTCGCCGAGCGCACCGCGTCCCAGCTGAACAAGCGGGTGCTGGTGCTGGAGCGGCGTGACCACATCGGAGGCAACGCCTATTCGGAGGCAGAGCCCGAGACGGGCATCGAGGTGCACCGCTACGGCGCGCACCTGTTCCACACGTCCAACAAGCGCGTGTGGGACTACGTGAACCAGTTCACCTCGTTCACGAGCTACCAGCACCGCGTCTTCGCGATGTACGACGGTCAGGCGTACCAGTTCCCGATGGGGCTGGGCCTGATCTCGCAGTTCGTCGGTCGCTACATGTCGCCCGAGGACGCGAAGGCGTGGGTCGCCGAGCAGGCCTCGGAGATCGACACCAAGGACGCGAAGAACCTCGAGGAGAAGGCGATCTCGCTGGTCGGCCGTCCCCTCTACGAGGCGTTCATCAAGGCCTACACGGCCAAGCAGTGGCAGACGGACCCGAAGGAGCTGCCCGCGGCGGTCATCAGCCGTCTGCCGGTGCGCTACAACTTCGACAACCGCTACTTCAACGACACCTACGAGGGTCTGCCGGTCGACGGCTACACCGCGTGGCTCGAGAAGATGGCGGACCACCCGAACATCGACGTGAAGCTGTCCACGGACTACTTCGACGTCAAGGACGAGATCCCCGCCGGCACGCCGGTCGTGTACACCGGTCCGGTGGACCGGTACTTCGACTACTCCGAGGGCTGGCTCGGCTGGCGTACGCTCGACTTCGAGCAGGAAGTGCTGCCCATCGGCGACTTCCAGGGCACGCCGGTCATGAACTACAACGACGCGGATGTGCCGTACACGCGCATCCACGAGTTCCGCCACTTCCACCCGGAGCGCGAGTACCCCGGGGACAAGACGGTCATCGTCCGGGAGTTCTCCCGCGCTGCGGAGAAGGACGACGAGCCGTACTACCCGATCAACACGGCTGAGGACCGCACCAAGCTGGAGCGCTACCGCGAGCTGGCCAAGCAGGAAGCCGCGGAGCGCAACGTGATCTTCGGTGGGCGCCTCGGCACGTACAAGTACCTGGACATGCACATGGCGATCGGTTCGGCGCTGAGTGTGTTCGACAACAAGATCGCTCCGCACCTGGCGTCCGGTCAGGCGCTGGACGGGTCGCTGGAGGACTGAATCGCAATGCCGGGCAAGTCCAAGCTCGTGGAGCACGAGGCGCCGGAGAAGCTGCTGACGCAACGCGGCTTGTTCGCAGGGCCGTCGCAGATCGTCTCGGAAGACCTGTACGCCGAGGTGAAGCGCGGGATCGCGGAACGGGAGCGCCACCGCATGGTGGTGCACCCGAACGCCACGGTCACGATGAACACCTACTTCGGCCGATTCCCCGCGTCGTACTGGCAGCGGTGGTGTGTGAGCCCCGAGGTGGAGCTCGAGCTCGAGGTGACCGGCTCCGGCCAGGTCGCTCTCGTCGCCTCGGACTCCGAGGGTGAGACCCGCATGGTCGCCGCGGAGAAGGTCGCCGGCGCGAAGGCGCAGAAGGTGCGCCTCTCGACGAAGATCGACAAGTTCACCGACGGCGGTGGTCTCTGGTTCGACGTGATCACGGCGGAAGACTCGCTCGTGGTCGAGAAGGTCCGTTGGACGGTCGCGCCGCCGAAGACGGTGCGGCCGACGGCCGTCGTCATCTGCACGTTCAACCGCGTCGACGACTGCCTCAACACGATGGCGGCCCTCGCCTCCGACCCGGAGCCGCTGAAGCTGGTCGACACGATCTACGTCGTCGACCAGGGCACGGACGCGGTCGAGTCGCGCGAGCGGTTCGCCGAGGTCTCGGCCGCGCTCGGGCCCAAGCTGCGCTACATCCGGCAGCCGAACCTCGGTGGTGCCGGCGGCTTCACGCGCGGCCTCTACGAGGTCACCGAGATCGACCACGCGGAGCACGCCAACGTCCTGTTCATGGACGACGACGTGCTGTGCGAGCCCGAGATCGTCATCAGGCTCACCGCGTTCGCGAACCGCACGACGCAGCCGACGATCGTCGGCGGTCAGATGCTCTACCTGCTGCACCCGAACTTCCTGCACGTCGGTGCCGAGTTCGCGAACCTCGACACCCTCGCGCCGGGCCAGGTCGTGGAAGGCGCGCTGTTCAACGCCGACCTCACCGGGTACGACGAGGAGACGGGCAAGCGCAACGTCCAGGACAAGCGCGTCGACGCCGGCTACAACGGCTGGTGGTCGTGCCTCATCCCGTCGGAGATCGTGAAGGCGGTCGGCTACCCGCTGCCGCTGTTCTTCCAGTGGGACGACATCGAGTACGGCTACCGCGCGCGTGCGCACGGTTTCGCGACCGTGTCACTGCCCGGCGCCGGTGTATGGCACGCGGACTTCCACTGGAAGGACTGGGACGACTGGCACAGGTACTTCAACCTGCGCAACGCCCTGATCACCTCCGCGCTGCACAGCCGCTTCGACCCGAAGATGATCGTGCGCGGCATGGCCAAGTCGTTCGCCACGTACATCCTGGGCATGCAGTACGGCCTCGCCGCCACCCAGCTCAAGGCGATCGAGGACTTCCTCAAGGGCCCGGACTTCCTCAAGGACGGCGGTGTGCAGGCGGCGGCGGACATCCGCAAGCTGCGCGCCGAGTTCCCGGAGACCGTGCGGCACCCGGCATCGGAGATCCCCGGCTTCAAGCCGGGCAACCTCCCGATGATCAGCGCCGCGCCGACGCCGAAGCTGATCGCTCCGGTGTTCGCCAAGCGCCTCGTGAACCAGCTGCTCGGCAAGTCCGTGCACGAGGCCGGTGCCGTTCCCGCCGGCGACTCGGCGTGGTGGCACGTTTCGCTGTTCAACACGGCGGTCGTGACCGACGCGTCGCAGGAGGGCGTGCGGGTGCGCAAGCGGGACAAGGAGCTCGCGGTGCGCCTGTCCAAGCAGGGCGCCAAGGTCTTCCGCGAGCTGTACCGCAGGGCTCCGGAGATGCAGCGCTCCTACCGGGACGCGATGGGTCAGCTCACCAGCCGCGACACCTGGTCGCGGTTGTACGACCTCTGATTCACACAACGCTTTGCACGGGCGGTCCGGATCTTCCGGGCCGCCCGCTCCAGTGAGGGGATAAGTTCCGTGGACCAGAACTGCGTGCTGCAACGGGTGATCCTGCCCCGCGACGACGACCCGCTCGACGTCCGGCCGCTCTACCTGGACGAGCCGGACTCGGTGCACTGCCACGTCGCGTCCCGCCGCAGCACCACGGTCCCCCCGTCGGCGAAGGTCTCCTTCTCCACGTACTTCAACGCTTTCCCCGCCTCCTACTGGAAGCGCTGGACGACCGTCGACGAAGTCGTGCTGCGCATGGCGGTGCGCGGCACGGGTCGAGTCGACGTGTACCGCTCACGGCCGTCCGGCGACATCATCCACATCGAGGGCCAGTACGTCCGTGACGCGGCCGAGTGGACCGACGTCGAGTTCACCGTGTCGCTCAAGCCGTTCGAGGACGGCGGCTGGATCTGGTTCGACGTCTTCACCGACGACGCGCCGCTCGAGATCCGCGAGGCGGCATGGACCGTGCGCGAGCCGTTGCCCGTGCAGACCGTCGCCATCGGCATGACGACCATGCGCCCGGTCGACGCCGTGATCGCGTTGCGCGCGCTCGGCCAGGACAAGGCCGTGCTCGACGTGCTCTGCAAGGTGTTCGTCGCCGACCAGGGTGCCGTGAAGGTCCGTGACACCGAGGGGTTCGCGGAGGCCGCGGCACTGCTCGGTGACAAGCTCCAGGTCATCGAGCAGGACAACCTGGGTGGCTCCGGTGGCTTCACCCGCGGCATGTTCGAGGCGATCGAGAACACCGACGCCGACCAGATCATGTTGATGGACGACGACATCCGGCTCGAACCGGACGCCGTCCTGCGCTCCAACGCGTTCGCCCGCGCCGCCGCCCAGCCGGTGATCGTCGGCAGCCACATGCTGAACCTGTACTCGCGGGCCCGCCTGCACAGCTTCGCGGAGATCGTCGACCTCAACACCTGCTTCTGGCGTGCGGCGCCGGGCGCGGTCACCGACCACAACTTCGCCACCGACTCGTTGCGGGACACCAAGGAACTGCACCCGCGCGTCAACGCCACCTACAACGGCTGGTGGATGTGCCTGTTCCCGCGCGAGGTCGTGCGCCGCAGCGGCTACCCGCTGCCGCTCTTCATCAAGTGGGACGACGCCGAGTACTCGTTGCGGGCACTGGAGCACGGCTTCCCGACGGTGTCGCTGCCCGGCTCCGCGGTCTGGCACATGCCGTGGACCGACAAGAACGACTCGACGGACTGGCAGGCGTACTTCCACACGCGCAACCGCCTGATCCTCGCCGCGCTGCACAGCCCGTACGACGTGAAGAACGGCATCGTGAAGCACGGCCTGAAGCTGACGCTTCGCCACCTGCTGTCGATGGAGTACTCGACGGTCATGTTGCAGCAGAAGGCGATCGAGGACTTCCTCGCCGGCCCGTCGCTGCTCTTCGACTCGCTGCGCACCGCGCTGCCCGAGGTGCGCAAGCTGCGCGCCGAGTACTCCGACGCGCAGACCCTGCCGTCGGCGAGGGAGTTCCCGCCGCCGACCTTCGACCAGGTGCGCGCCGAGGCCCTGCTGCAGCCGTCGCAGTCGAAGATCACCACCGCCAAGCGCGCCGCGAAGTCGTTGCTGCACAACCTCCGCAGCCCGGAACCCGACGCGGCAGGCCGCCCGCAGATGAACGTGCCGGCGCTCAGCGCCCGGTGGTTCCTGCTCGGCAACCTCGACAGCGCGACCGTCTCCACCGCCGACGGCACCGCCGTGGCGTTCTACAAGCGCGACCCGCAGGAGTTCCGCGCGCTGGCCAAGCGGGCGGCCCGCAACTACCGCCGGCTCGGCCAGGAGTGGGACCAGCTCAAGCGCGTCTACCGCGCCGCACTGCCGGAGCTGACCTCGACGGAGTCGTGGCGAAAGGTATTCGAGGGCTGATTCGTCCCTCCTTCTCAGGGCAGGGTCCGTCGTCCACGGGATGAGCGACGGACCTGGCACGGCCTTGGGAGGGAACCGTGACCACGCTCAGCTTCGTCGCCCACCAGGACGACGACCTGCTCTTCATGAACCCGGACATCGCGTCGGACGTGTGGGACGGCCAGGACGTCTGGATCGTGTACCTGACCGCGGGGGACATCCCGCACCGCCCCGGCAGCTCCTACGGGGGCATCCAGTACGCGGAGATGCGCAACGAGGGTGTGCGCGCCGCCTACGCCAGGACTGCCGGAGTGGCGAACGACTGGTCCTACGAGGAAATGACGTTCGGCGGGCACCCGGTGCCCACGAACAGGCTCGCGGGCACGGACCTGCGGATCGTGTACACGTACGTCCACGCCGCAGCCGGCCCGGAAGACAACTTCGGCGACCTGTGGCGCCTGCTCAACGTGCCGGGCTTCACCGCCCAGCCGATCGACGGACGCCCCGCCTACACGTACTCCGGCTTCGTGGGGATGCTCCGCGGCATCATCGACCACGTAGGCCCTGACTTCATCCGCACGGGAAGCTCGATCGGCCACCGCGAGGGCGACCACATCGACCACACGGCCGGCGCGATCCTCGCCGCCGACGCGAACACCGACGCCCAGGGGTGCACCGCCGTGCGCCGCTACGAGTACACCGGGTACCGGATGCTCAACCTGCCGGAGAACGTCGGCGGGTTCCTGCGCGACAAGAAGGCCGAGATCTGGGACGAGTACTGGCCGCACGACCCGGAGCTGAACCAGTGGAGCTGGCGAGCCGCGCTGGGCAGGCGGTACGCGCCGGACGGGCGGGTCTTCCACCCCGGCGTCCTCTGGGTCCCGCCGGGCGACTTCGCCAGCTCCGTGGCTTGAACATCACCCCTTGATCCCTGACTCCGTCACCCCGCGCACCAGCCACCGCTGCATCGCCACGAACACGATGACCAGCGGGGTGACGGAGACCGCCGCCGCCAGGAACAGCTCGTGCACGTTGATCGACTGAGCCGTGAGGAACGTCGAGAGCGCCACCTGAACGGTCCACGAGTCCTGGTCCTGTGCGATCACCAACGGCCACAGGAACTGGTTCCACGACGTCACGAACGCGATCACCCCGAGTGCCGCGAAGAATCCGCGTGAGTTCGGCACGACCACGCGCCAGAACGTGCCCCAGTGCCCGAGTCCGTCGATTCTCGCGGCCTCCTCCAGCTCTCGCGGGAAGTTCAGGAAGTACTGCCGGAACAAGAACGCGGTGAAGCCGCTGAACAGCCCGGGAATCACCAGTCCGCGCAGGTCTGAGACCCATCCGAGCGTCGACACGACGACGAACGTGGGCACGAACGTCACCGCGGCGGGAATCATCAGGGTGGCGACGACGAGGTAGAAGACGACGTTCGAGTACCGGTGAGGAATTCGCGCCAGCCCGTAGCCCGCCATCGAGCACAACAACAGCTGGCCGGCGGTCTGCAACACCGCCACCACCAACGAGTTCAGCATGCTGCGCACCAGCGGCACGGCGGGATCGCTGAAGAGTTCGGCGAAGTTCTCCCAGCGCACCGACGACGGCAGGAACGTCCACGACGTCGCACTGATCTCGGACTCCGACACCAGTCCGTTGCGGATCACCAGGTAGAACGGCACGAGGAACAGCGCCGCCGCGACGGACAAAGCCAGGTACCGCAGGGCTTTCACCGCCGCACCATCCTTCCCTGCAGCAGCGTCACGCCGACGATCAGCAAAGTCAGGATCACCGCGCCCGCGCTGCCGTGGCCGAAGTCCTGCCCGCCGCTGCCCAAAGCCGTGTAGTACAGGTAGATCAGCGGTGGCCGCGCGAACGGCGGGTAGCCGCGGTCGGTGCCGAGCACGTTGTAGAACTCGTCGAACGCCTGATAGGCGCCGATCAGGAGCAACAACAACACGGCGACCGAGGTGGTCCGCAACTGCGGCAACGTCACAAACCGAAATGCCTGCCACGAGCGTGCGCCGTCGAGCGCTGCCGCTTCGTACAGCACCGCGGGAATCCGTTGCAGGCCCGCGATGAACAGGATCATGTAGAACCCCAGCTGCAACCACAGCCGCAGCGTCACGAGCACGAGCCAGTACCAGGGCGGCGACGTGGAGACCGTCCACGCCACCGGATCAGCGCCGAACCAGCCCAGCACCGTGTTCGCCACACCGGACCGCAGACCGTTGAAGATCGACAGCTTCCACACCAGCGACGCCACGACGTACGAGCACGCCGTCGGCAGGAAGAACACCGACCGGAAGAACGCCTGCATGAAGCTGATCTGGCTGACCAGCAACGCGAGCGCGAGGGCCAGCACGAACGTCAGCGGCACGATGAACGCCGCGAACACGCTGAACGTGCCGAGGCTGCTCAGGAACGGCCCGTCGGTCAGCATGTCCACGTAGTTGCGCAGCCCGACGAACTCGGCCGGTGTCACCGTGTTGCGCGCGTCGAAGAACGACAGCAGCAGGCTCCAGCCGATCGGCACGTACACGAACACCAGCAGTCCGGCGGCGAACGGCCCCACGAACAGCCAGAACGCGCGTCCGTGCCTCATCCGTACAGGCGCTTCAGCTCGTCACGGGCCACACCCGCCGCGGCCTTCAGTTCGGCGTCGGCCGGAGCACCGTCACGGACCACGCGCGACACGGCGTCGTTGAACGCCGTCCGCATCACCGAGGTCCAGTCCGGCGGGTTGGACGCCTTCGCGTTGTCCCGCACGAACTTCACCGCGTCGGCCGCCGCACCGGACGTCAGCTTCGAGGCCTTCTCCGAGATGCTCTTGCGGGGCGGGATGTGGAAGCCGTAGCCGAGGTTGAAGTCCTCCTGGTAGTCGGTCTTCTCGATCCACAGCCACCGCACGAAGTCCTTGGCCTCGTCGATCCGCTTCGACTTCGCGTTGACCATCGCGCCGAACGCCCCGACGGGCACGCTCGCCGAACCACCGGCACCCAGCGAGGGGAACGGCAGCACGCCGAAGTCGTCCCCCAGCGCCTTGGCGACCGCCGGCACCGCCCACAACCCGGTCCACTGCATGGCGACCAGACCCTGCGTGAACGCGTCCGGCTCCGCCCAGTCCTTCACCGCGCCCAGCAACAGGCTGCCGCTCGTGTAGAGCTCGCGGAGCTTGCCGATCGCCGTCGCCGCAACGGGATCGTCGAACCCGACCTGGTGGTCCCGCACGTAGTCGAGCCCGGCCGACCACAGCGCGGGCCCGCCCAGCACGCCGCCACCGCCGTCGTTGCCGGCGAAGAGCCCCTTGACCGAACCGGTGGTGAGGCGCCTGGACGCGTCGACCAGCTCATCCACAGTGGACGGTGGCCGCACGCCCGCCTGGGCGAACAGGCTCTTGCGGTAGAACAGCATCTGCATGTCCACGGCCTGCGGAACGCCGTAGACCTTCCCGTCGACGGTGTGCGTCGCGAGAATCGACTCGGAGAAGTCGTTCCTGGCGTCGCCGAAGACGTCGTCGAGCGGCACGAGCTGACCCGCCCGGACCGAGCTGATCTGCGGGGTGGACTCGAAGACGTCCGGTCCGCCGTCGGACAGCAGGCTCGTCGCGAGCTTGGAGTCGTAGTCGCCGGGGTTCCACTGCACGGAAACCTGGGTCTTCGTGTACGCCTGGGCGTAGCGCTCCACGGCCTGCTGCACGCCAGGCTCGCCGTACGCGTGGTACCACTGCTTCAGGGCCTGGCCGTTGCCGCCCCTACCGGTGTTCGAACCGCACGCCGCGAGCAACGCGCTCGCGCCGGCCAGGGACAGAAGTCTGCGTCGGGAAATCACTCACCCCGTCTTACTCCGATCACCTCGCGTGCGCGAGCGGTTACCCGAAGTGGCCAAAGGGCGGGATCGCCGCAGCGATCCCGCCCTTTGTCAGCTCACTTGCGGAAGAAACGCTCCCGCTGACCGAGGCGCACGAGCTTCAGCCACTCGACGAACGCCTTCGGATCCCGCTTCACGCCGAGGAAGTACAGCCCGAACCGGAACACCTCGAGCGCACCGAGCTTGCGCATGCCCGGCTGCGACAGCAGGTACCCGCGGTTGCGGTACGTGTAGTAGCGCTTGATCGGGTTCTCCGGGTCCTGGGCGTGGAACTTGCCGCCCAGCATCGGCTTGAACTCGTCCGAGCCGTCCGGGTGCACGTACGCGACCCGCAGCGTCGTGCCGAACGGCAGCCCCGACCGCACCATGCGCCGGTGGACCTCCACCTCGTCGCCGCGGAAGAACAGCCGGTAGTCCGGCACGCCGACGACGTCCAGCGTGGAGGCGCGGAACAGCGCCCCGTTGAACAGCGAGGCGATGCCCGGCAGGAAGTCGGTGCCGAGCTCGGCGGCCGAGCGCTTCCACGTCAGGCCGCGGCGCATCGGGAACGCGAGCTTGTCCGGGCTGTCGATGTTGGTGACGACGGGGGAGATCTCCGCGAGACCCCTGCGCTCCGCCTCCTCCAGCAGCACTGCCAGCACGTTCTCGTCGGCCGGGCGGCCGTCGTCGTCGGCCAGCCACACCCAGTCCGCGCCCAGCGAGAGCGCGTGCAGGATGCCCAGCGCGAAGCCGCCGGCGCCACCGAGGTTGCGGTGCGACGGCAGATAGGTCGTGGGGAGCGGACACTGCTCGACGAGGTCACCGACGGGCTGGTCGGGACCGTTGTCGACGACGACCAGGTGGTCGGGCACGCGTGTCTGGGTCGCCAGGGCCTTCAACGACTCGGCCAGCAGCTCCCTGCGGTGGCGGGTGACCACCACCGCGACGACGGAGCCCTTGGGCAGTGCCTCGAGGTTCATGCTCTACTCGCCACCGTTTCCGCTGAGGACGGGGGTCTCCTCGTGCGGGTGCATCCGCTCGAAGGGGTCGTAACCCTTGTACGCGGTCAGCACCTCGCGAAGGCTTCCGAACATCTTGACGTGGCCTTCGTCCATCCAGATCGCCTTGTCGCAGAAATCCGCGAGGAACTCGTCGGAGTGGTTCGCGAACACCAGCAGACCGGAGCGGGCGACCAGGCTCTTGAGGCGGTCGCGGGCCTTCGCCATGAACGCGGCGTCGACCGCGCCGATGCCCTCGTCGAGCAGCAGGATCTCCGGGTTGATCGACGTGACCACGCCGAGGGCCAACCGGACGCGCATGCCCGTCGAGTACGTGCGCAGCGGCATCTGCAGGTAGTCACCGAGCTCGGTGAACTGCGCGATGTCGTCGACGCGGGACTCCATCTGCTTGCGGCTCATGCCGAGGAACAGGCCGCGGATCATGATGTTCTCGTACCCGGAGATCTCCGGGTCCATGCCGACGCCGAGGTCGAAGACCGGCGCCACCTTGCCGATGATGCGCGACTGGCCGCGGGTGGGCTCGTAGATGCCCGCCAGCAGGCGCAGCAGCGTCGACTTGCCGGCGCCGTTGTGGCCGACCAGGCCGACGCGGTCGCCGTCCTTGATCGACAGCGTGATGTCGTGCAGGGCTTCGATGATCGGGACGCGGCCCTCGGACTCGATCTTGCCGCCGACCTTGCCGAGCGCGAGCTTCTTCAGCGACCTCGACTTGGCGTCGAAGATCGGGAAGTCGACCGATGCGTTCCAGACGTCGATGCTGACCATGGGTGTCGACCTCCTTCTAGACCCAGTAGGAAACGCGGGCGCGGTAGTTGCGCAGGATCACCAGAGCGGCGAACCAGCCGATGACGGTGAAGCCGCCGACGATCGCCCAGTGGTGCCAGTCGACCGCGTGGCCGAGCAGCGGGGCCCTGACCACCTCGACGAAGTGGTACACGGGGTTGAGCTCGGCGATCAGGATGCGCCAGTTGTTGTCGCCTCCGCCGGTGACCCGCTGCAGCACGCCGGCGTCCCAGACGATCGGCGTCATGAAGAAGACCAGGTTGATGAAGCTGGTCACGACCGGCGGGATGTCGCGGAAGCGGGTGCTGATGACGCCGAACAGCAGAGCGACCCACACCGCGTTCACGGCGAGCAGCGCGAAGCCGGGGACCGCGAGGAGGATGGTCCAGCTGAGACCGGGGTGCTCGATGCCGCCCTTGGTGATCGTGTACGGGTGGTCGAGCGCCGTGAAGAAGATGGCGAGCACCACCACGTAGACAACGAGGTTGTGCGCCAGGAACAGCACCTGGCGCCACACCATGCGCATCACGTGGACCGTGATCGGCGCGGGGAGGTGCTTGATGAGCCCCTCGTTCGCGATGAACACGTCCGTGCCCTCGGTGATGCAGCCGAGGATGAAGTTCCAGATGATGAAGCCGGCCGTCACGTACGGCAGGAACGTGGGGACGTTCGTGTCGAACAGCACGGAGTACAGCAAGCCCAGCGCCAGCGCCGTGGTGCCCATCGAGATGGTGATCCACAACGGGCCGATGACCGAACGGCGGTAGCGCTGCTTGATGTCCTGCCAGCCGAGGTGGCCCCACAGCTCACGGTGGTCCCACGCCTCCCGCACGTCCGCGAACGCGCGTTTGAAGCTGCGCGACTTGACGGGAGGAGGCGCCTCTGCTTGGTCGAGCGTACTGGTGGCTTGCACGAGGACTGAGCGTACCGGCGACCACCCGCGGCCATGCTTACCGGTCGGTCACGGTGGGATCAGACCTTGATCACCTTTACGATGACCTGTTCGTGGTCGTAGGTGTACCCGAGGTAGTCGAACTCCACGCCGTGCGCCGCCACGTGCTCCAGCCAGGCCTTGTGCTCGTGTTCCTGCCACTGCGGGTAGTTGAAGTACTCGTCGAAGACGATGATGCTGCCCTCGACCAGACGGGGCCCGACCAGGTCGAGAACGGTCTTGGTGGACGAGTACAGGTCGCAGTCGACGTGCAGGAACGTGACGGGGCCCTCGTGGTCGGCGAGGAACTTCGGCAGCGTCTCGTCGAACCACCCGGCGATGAGCTCGGCACCGGGCACGTCCGGCAGGCCGTCCATCGTGAACGTGCCGGCGGGGAACCCGTTGCGCCAGTTCTCCGGCAGACCCTCGAAGGAGTCGAAGCCGTAGACGCCATCACCCTCCCGGGCGTTCGCGATGATCTTGAGCGTGCCGCCGGTGTAGACGCCGAACTCCAGCGCCATGCCGCCCTCGGGCGTCTGGGACAGCGCGAACTCGAGCGTCTCGTGCGGCGAGCCGAAGTGCGGGACCCGCGGCATGTTCTTGTGCACGAACTGAGCGCTCTGCTGCGCCGCTTCCCTGTCCGCGGCGAACACGATGTCGCGGCGGGCCCGCACCTCGTGCCCCACGGTGTGGTCGACGATGCGGTTCGCCTGCTGCGCGACCTCGTCGCGCAGCCCGTCCAGCTGGGCCTGGATGCGTTCGATCTGCTGTTGCTGCGGCTTCAGCGCGTCCTGGATGAGCTCCATGGCTTTGACACGAAGCTTGTGACGAAGCTGCTTGGCCTGCAGGCCATTGCGGACTCGGTCGAGCACGGTGGCTCCTCTCCAGAACGGTCAGCGCGCATCGTAGAGCCAAGCCCTCGTCGGTCAGCTAGAGGTACTGACCCGTTCCTTTGCCGGTTGTTCCGCCTTCGTTACCTTCGGCGCCGCTGCCGGCGGGCAGCGCACGGCCGCGCATCTGCTCCAGCTGGGCCCGTGCCGCCATCTGCTGGGCGAACAACGCGGTCTGGATGCCGTGGAAGAGGCCCTCCAGCCAGCCCACGAGCTGAGCCTGCGCGATCCGCAGCTCGGCGTCGGAGGGCGTGCCCTCCTCGGTGAACGGCAGCGACAGGCGCTCCAGCTCCTCGCGCAGCTCCGGCGCCAGGCCGTCCTCGAGCTCCTCGATGGACCGCTTGTGGATCTCCTTGAGGCGGTTGCGGCTGGCCTCGTCCAGAGGTGCCGCCCGCACCTCCTCCAGCAGCTGCTTGATCATCGTGCCGATCCGCATGACCTTCGCCGGCTGTTCGACGAGGTCGGCGATGTCGCCGTCCTGGCCACCGACGATTACGACGGGCTGCTCCTGGTTCATGGTCTCCATCCTCGCGTGATTCACGTTTTCGAAACTAATCGGGGTGGGGCTGGTCGTTGCTGTGTTTGCTCGCATACGTACGGTGTGTGTCATGGCGTTCGACGTCGCACGGGTACGAGGGCTCTTCCCCGCGCTCGGCGACGGCTGGGTCCACCTCGACGCACCCGCCGGCATGCAGGTGCCCGAACAGGTCGCCACCGCCGTCTCCACCGCGCTGCGCGCCCCGGTCTCCGGACCAGGTGGCATCTTCCCCGCGTCCCAACGGGCCCAGGGCATCGTGGACGCCGCCCGCAGGTCCGTCGCGGACCTCGTCGGCGGCGATCCCGCCGGTGTCGTGCTCGGGCCCTCCTCCGCTGTGCTGCTGCAACGTCTCGCCGACGCGATGACCGACGACTGGTTCATGGGCGACGAGGTCCTGGTTTCCCGGCTGGACCACCCGGCGAACATCGCGCCGTGGCTGCGCGCCACCCAGCGCACCGGCAGCGCGGTCAAGTGGGCGGAGATCGACATCGAGACCTGCGAGCTGCCGAGCTGGCAGTTCGACGAGCTGGTCACCGACCGCACCAAGCTGATCGCCATCACGGCGGCGTCCGGTGTGGTCGGCACCCGGCCGGACCTGGGCAAGATCTCCGCGGTGGCTCGCGCGCACGGCTCGCTGATGGTGGTGGACGCCTCCGCGGCGGCACCTTTCGTGCCGTTGGACATCGTTGGCATGGGCGCCGACGTGGTGGCTCTCTCCGCCGGCCAGTGGGGCGGCCCGCCGGTCGGTGCGCTGGTGTTCCGCGACCCGTCGGTGCTGGAGCGGCTGCCGTCGGTCTCGGTCGACCCGATGGCGCGCGGCCCCGAACGACTCGAGCTCGGCCCGCACGCGTATCCGATGCTCGCCGGGCTCGTTGCGTCGGTGGAGTACCTGGCGGACCTCGACGACGCGGCTTCCGGCACGCGCCGCGAGCGGCTGCTGACGTCGTTGGGATCGGTGAAGGCCTACCAGGCTGGGCTGCTCGCTAATCTCATCAACGAACTGCGTTCGCTGCGACACGTGATGGTGATCGGCGACGCCATGCGGCGGGTGCCCGCGCTGGCGTTCTCGATCGCCGGGGTCAAGGCGGAGGACGGCGTCGAACACCTCGCGTCACGGGGAGTCTGCGCGTTCGCCGACCCCGGTCAGTACGGCGTGTTCTCGGTGCTGGGCGTCGGCGAGATCGGCGGCGCCATCCGCATCGGGCTCGCGCACTACACGAACGCGGTCGAGATGGACGACCTGGTGCGGGCGGTGGCCGAACTCGGCTGAGGGATTTGGGAGACCATCTTTGGACGACTCGCTGGTTCGCGAGCTCGCCGATCTCTCGGCCCTGCAGCGCCTCGGCTCGTTGAACACCGAGTACCTGCCGCAGCTCGCAGGCGACCTCCGGCCGGCGGCGCTCGTCGCCGTGATGGACGAGGTCGTGCTGGGCGCCCGGACCGTGCTGGTGGAACTCGGCTGCGGATCGTCCTCGGTCCTGCTGGCGCGTTTGTTGCAGCAGCGGGGATTCGGGCACCTGTTGTCGATCGAGCACGACGAACGCACGGCTGCTTTCGTCGCCTCGCAACTACGACGTGAAGGTCTCGGCTCCGCGGCTCGCGTGGTGCACGCGCCGTTGTCGCGGCACCCGGCGGCGTTGTCGCGGCACGGCCAGTGGTACGCGCCGCAGCAGGTGCACGACGAAGTGCTCGGATACGTCGAGCGGTTCGGCCTGGTGGACCTGCTCCTGGTGGACGGACCGGGGTTCGGCGACTCGCGCTATCCGGCGTTGCCCGTGCTCAGCGCCGTGCTGGCGCCGGGGGCGACGGTGCTGGCCGACGACGCCGACCGGCCGGACGAGCAGGCGGTGCTGACGCGGTGGTCCGAGGAGTTCGGGCTGGAGTTCCGCACGGCTCCCCGGACCTCGCTCGCCGTGGCTACCGGTCTCGCCTGAGCAGGACCTTGCCGAAGACGTCGCTCGCTTCGAGCAGCCGGTGCGCCTCGGCGGCGTCCGACATCGGCACGACCTGGCCGACGATCGGCTCGACCGCACCGCTCTCGATCAACGGCCACAGGTGTTCGCGGACCTGGGCCACGATCGCGCCCTTGCCGTCGACGCTGCGGCCGCGCAGGCCCGTCGCCATCACGGACGCCCGCTTGGCGAGGAGCTTGCCGATCGGCAGTTCGCCCTTCACGCCGCCCTGCATGCCGATGATCATCAATCGGCCGTCCGGGGCGAGGACGTCGATGTTGCGGGGCAGGTAGGAGGCGCCCATGTTGTCGAGCACGACGTCCGCCTGCTTCACCTCGGCGACGAAGTCCTGCGTCTTGTAGTTGACCGTGATGTCCGCGCCGAGCTCGGCGCACTTCCGCAGCCGCTCGTCCGATCCCGCGGTGACCGCGACGGTCGCGCCGAGCGCCTTGGCCACCTGGATCGCGTGCGTGCCGATGCCACCCGCACCGCCGTGCACGAGGAACGTCTCGCCGAGCTTGAGCCGGCCGTCCATCACGACGTTCGACCACACCGTGCACGCGACCTCGGGCAGCGCGGCCGCCGTGACGACGTCGACGTTCGCCGGGACGGGCAGGACCTGCACCGCGGGCACGACGACCTTCTCCGCGTAACCACCACCGGCCAGCAGAGCGCACACCTCGTCGCCGACCTGCCAGCCCGTGACGCCCTCGCCGAGCGCCGCGATCGTGCCGGAGCACTCCAGCCCGATGACGTCCGACGCGCCCTTGGGAGGCGGGTACAAACCCTGGCGCTGCAACAGGTCCGCGCGGTTGACCGCACTCGCGGCGACGTCGATCAGCACCTCGCCCGTGCCGGGCACCGGGTCTGCGACCTCGGTCCACTCGAGCACGTCCGGGCCGCCGGGTTCGCGAACAGTGATGGCACGCATGCGGTCGACCGTAATACCGTTCGACAGGTCCGGCACCATCGGATCATGGACGCCTGGCCTCTGCGACACCTGGTTCTCCGCACCCCGCGCCTGGAGCTGCGCCCGGACGACGACGCCGGTCTGTTCGAGCTCGTCGAGGTCGCCAAGGCGGGTGTGCACGACCCGGCCGAGATGCCGTTCAACGTGCCGTGGACCGACAGCCTGGCGGACGACCACGGGTTCGGCATGGTCCAGTTCTTCTGGGGCATGCGCGCCAAGCTGGCCGCGAAGGACTGGGCGATCTGCTTCCTCGTGCGGCACGAGGGCAAGGTGATCGGCGTGCAGGAGGTGGGTGCGCGCGATTTCGGCGTGCTGCGCGAGGTGAACACCGGCTCGTGGCTCGGCAAGGAGTTCCAGGGCAGCGGCTTCGGCACGGAGATGCGTGTGGGCGTGCTGCAGTTCGCGTTCGACCACCTGGGCGCGCACATCGCTCGTTCGGCGGCTTGGCAGGGCAACCAGGCGTCCAACCGCGTCAGCGCCAAGCTCGGCTACGTGCACGACGGCACGATCGGTGCCGCACCGCGCGGAGAACGCCTTGAGCACGTGCGATTGCGTCTGGACGAGGCCGATTTCGTGCGCCCGGGGTGGAACGTCGCGGTCGACGGACTAGCGGAGTGTGTTCAGCTGCTCACCAGCTGAACTCCCGCCGACCGACGGATTGTGTCCTGGGTCTCCTTCTTGTGAGGGTTCAGCCATCTCGAACGAAGGGGAACGTTCATGTCCGGCAGAACCAAGCTGGCGGCTGTGCTTGCCATATCGGCACTAGTCGCTGCCCCTACCGCCACGGCGTCCGCCGCCGTTGAACCCGCAGGCCCCGCGTTAGCCAAGAAGCTCGCGAAGAAGGTGACCGTCGAGGGTGTCAACCGGCACCTCATCGCGTTCCAGCGCATCGCCGACCGCAACGGCGGCAACCGCGCGGCCCTGACGCCCGGCTACGACGCGAGCGTCGAGTACGTCGCGGGCAAGCTCCGCGGCGAGGGCTTCATCGTCACGACGCCGAACTTCAGCTTCGAAGTCCCGGTCACCGACGCGGAGACCGCCCGCGTCGACGGCGTGAACTACCAGGCGATCGTCCTGACCGCCTCACCCCAGACCCCGGTCGGCGGCGTCACCGGCCCGCTGCGCGTCGTCCCCGAGGACGCCACCACGGGCTGCGAGGCCACCGACTTCGCCGGCCAGGACTTCACCGGCTCCGTCGCCCTCATCCGCCGAGGCGGCTGCACGTTCGAGCAGAAGCACCTCAACGCGTTCGCCGCGGGCGCCATCGCCGTGCTGGTCTCGAACAACACCGCGGGCCCGCTGTCCAACGTGACGCTGACCAACCCCGGCAAGATCCCGACCGGCGGCATCTCCCAGGCCGACGGCACCACGCTCGCCGGCAAGGCAGGCGCCTCGGTGACCGTGGACATGCGCTACCACAACGAGACCCGCACCCAGCGCAACGTCATCGCCGAGACCCGCACCGGCCGCAAGAACAACGTCGTCATGGCCGGCGCACACCTCGACAGCGTCGAACTGGGCGCAGGCATCAACGACAACGGCACCGGCTCCGCGTCACTCCTGGAGACGGCCCTCCAACTCGGCTCCCGCCCGAAGGTCGACAACGCCATCCGCTTCGCCTGGTGGGGCGCGGAAGAGCGCGGCCTCATCGGCTCCGAGGAATGGGTCCGCTCGCTGACGTTCGAACAGCAGCTGGACATCGCCCTGTACCTGAACTTCGACATGGTCGGCTCCCCGAACGCCGCGTACTTCATCTACGACGGCGACGACTCCGACGCGGTAGGCGCGGGCGCGGGCCCGTACGGCTCGGCCCAGATCGAAAAGGCCTTCGCCGACTACTTCGCCGCCAAGGGCGTCCCGACCGAAGGCACCGACTTCTCGGGCCGCTCGGACTACGGCGAGTTCATCGCACAGGGCATCCCGGCCGGCGGCCTGTTCACCGGCGCCGAAGGCGTCAAGACCGCCGCACAGGCAGCCAAGTGGGGCGGCACGGCAGGCGTCGCCTACGACCCGTGCTACCACTCGGCGTGCGACAACCTCGGCAACATCGACCGCGTGGCCCTCGGCCGCAACGCAGGCGCCATCGCCTTCGTGACCGCGGCCTACGGCGTGTCCACTGAGGACGTCAACGGCGTGCCGCCGCGTTCGAAGCGGGCAGAGGCCCGTTCTTCGGCGGCTCTGATGAAGGCCGCCGCGCACGACGACCACCACCACCTGGCCGTCTCGTAGTTCTCTCGCTCGGATCGGCGGCGGTGCCCTCCGGGGCGCCGCCGCTGCTTTGTTCGCGTGCGGGCCAGCTTGCGCCTTACCGAGCAGGGCACGTCATCACCGCTGATCACAGCGGCAGAGGTTCATGCGCCTCGGCTGCTCGTTGCGTTGAGGGCAAGGCCGACTTGGCCCGATGAGAAGCAATGGGGCACCAGCCCCCAAAAACACCTGGAGCGAGGTCAGGTCGGCGCTTTCCGTCGACACACCTCACCCACCGAGCGGAAGCGGAGGGATTTGAACCCCCGGACGGTTGCCCGTCTCCCGCTTTCAAGGCTGCATCTGGCTGTCCAGGCTTGTTCGGGCTAGTCCGCGG